>NZ_CP107902.1:2892122-4139245 GCF_036013935.1 Streptomyces sp. NBC_00461 | reverse complement strand
TGCCGATCAGGGGGCGAGACAGTCGGGTACGACGCCCGAAGTGGGGGTAGCAGTGTCCGCACGGCGGCGGCCGTGCGGTGTGCCGTTCCAGTCCCAGGTGGTCAAGGACGACCTGGGGTGCTTCGGGCGCCGTACCTGCGCCCGTGCCGTCTCCCGACGATGAGGTATCCCCTGCTCTTGGAGAGCTTGGGGAAGGGGGTTTCGTGGTTCGCATCCGAGTCCTGGTCGTCGACGACCATCGCATCTTCGCCGAATCGCTCGCCGCAGCTCTTGCGGCCGAGCCCGACGTCGACGTCTCCGCGGCAGGCAGCGGTCCCGCCGCGCTGCGCAGCCTGGAGCGTGCGGCAGCCGAGGGACGCCGCTTCGACGTGCTGCTCGTCGACTCCGATCTGGGCGGGAACGTGCCGGGAGTCCGGCCGGCCGTGCCCGTTCAGGAGGCCAACGAGGAAGGTCTCGTCGACGGGATCTCGCTGGTCGCCGGTGTGCGCTCCGGGCAGCCGGGCGTACGCATCATCGTGCTCGCCGAGAAGGACGACCCGCGGCGTGCCGCGCTCGCCCTCCAGGCCGGGGCCTCCGGCTGGGTGGCCAAGGACTGCTCGCTGTCCCGGCTGCTCAACGTCATCCGGGGCGTGCTGCGCGACGAGACGCATCTGCCGCCCGCCCTGCTCACCGGCGTGCTCAGGGAGTTGACCGCCGCGCGCAAGCACCGCACCGAGAGCGAGCGCCTGGTGGAGTCCCTGACTCCGAGGGAGCGGGAAGTGCTGCGCTGCATGGTCGCGGGGCTGGGCAGGAAGGCCGTCGCCGAGCGGCTGTTCCTCTCGCCCCACACCGTGCGCACCCACATGCAGAACGTGCTCGGCAAGCTGGGCGTCCACTCGACCCTGGCCGCCGTCGCGCTCGCCCGCCGGGCCGGGGTCGGCCCCGTCGACCTAGCCGGGGATGTTGTCGAACGGGGCGGTCAGCTGGCGTAGCAGCCCCGCGAGTTCGCCGCGCTGGGCACGTGACAGCTCGGCGAGGATCGCGCGCTCCTGGTCGAGCAGACCGGCCAGGGCCTGGTCCGCGCGGTCCTGCCCCTCCTCGGTCAGCCGCACCAGCACACCGCGGCGGTCGCTCGGGTCGGGCAGCCGCTCCACCAGGCCCTTCTTCGCCAGGCGGTCGATGCGGTTGGTCATCGTGCCCGAGGTGACCAGGGTCTGCGTCAGCAGCTGCCCCGGCGAGAGCTGGTACGGCGCGCCCGCACGCCTGAGCGCGGTCAGCACGTCGAACTCCCAGGGCTCCAGGCTGTGCTCGGCGAAGGCCAGCCGGCGCGCCCGGTCCAGGTGCCGGGCGAGTCTGCTGACCCGGCTGAGCACCTCCAGCGGTTCCACGTCGAGGTCAGGGCGCTCCCGGCGCCATGCTGCGACCAGCCGATCGACCTCGTCCTCCATGGCGATCAGTGTAGTGGTTGTGTCGATGTGAAGTCTCTTGATGTCAAGTCTCTTGACGTCAAGGTAAACCGGGAGGGAGGCTGGGTACCAGTCCAGTACGCCGAGGAGGCCCTCCATGCCCGCCGCCGCCCCCACCTGGGACCCCGCCCAGTACCTGCGTCACGCCGGCCATCGCGCCCGCCCCTTCGCCGACCTCCTGGCCCGCGTCCCGGACCTGCCCGGCGACCCGCCCCACATCGCCGACCTCGGCTGCGGCCCCGGCAACGTCACCGTCCTGCTCGCCGGCCGCTGGCCCACCGCGCACATCACCGGGTACGACAACTCACCGGAGATGCTCGACAAGGCGCTCGTGGAGCACGAGGGCCCCACATCCGGCGGGGGACGCCTCGACTTCTCGTACGCCGACGCCCGCAGCTGGGTGCCTCCGCGGCCGTGCGACCTGATCCTCAGCAACGCCACCCTGCAGTGGGTCCCCGGGCACGTGGAGCGGTTCGGGGAGTGGATCGCGGGCCTGAAGCCCGGCGGCACGTTCGCCTTCCAGGTACCCGGCAACTTCGGCGCCCCCAGCCACCGGCTCATGCGCGAACTCGCCCACTCCGTCCGCTGGAAGGACCGCCTCGCCGACACCCTCCGCCACGACGACGCCGTCCTCGCACCGGAGACCTACCTGGAGCGGCTGACCTCCCTCGGCTGCGCGGCGGACGTATGGGAGACGACGTACGTCCATCTCCTGACCGGCGAGGACCCGGTGCTCGACTGGGTCAAGGGGACCGGGCTGCGGCCGGTCCTCACCGCCCTCGCCGACGACCCGGCGGCCCAAGAGGAGTTCGTCGGCGAGTACCGGGCGGCCCTGCGGGAGGCCTATCCGGCCACGGCGTACGGCACTCCGTTCCCGTTCCGGCGGATCTTCGCCGTGGCCCGCAAGGAGGCCTGAGGGTGATCACCGCCGTCGACCATGTCCAGCTCGCCGCGCCACCCGGCTCCGAGGAGAGGCTGCGGGCCTACTACGTCGACGTCCTCGGCATGACCGAGATCCCCAAGCCGCCCGCGCTCGCGGCGCGGGGCGGGTGCTGGTTCCGGGCGGGGGCGGTGCAGCTGCACCTGGGCGTCGAGGAGGACTTCAGGCCGGCGAAGAAGTCCCACCCCGGGCTGAGGGTCACGGGCATCGAGGCGTACGCCGCCCGGCTCGGGGCGCATGGCGCCGCGGTGACCTGGGACGACAACCTCCCCGGACACCGGCGCTTCTACTCCGGGGACCCCGTCGGCAACCGGCTGGAATTCCTGGAGCCGGGAGGGGGGCACTGAGGCGGGTTTGCGAGGCGCCGTGACGGCTACTCGACGTGCTGACACCGAAGCCCAGACCTGACCGGGAGTGATCGACGGTGGCGAAGGACCAGAAGGCCAAGGGCAAGACCGAACAGGCCAAGGGGAAGGCGAAGGAAGTCGTGGGCCGCGCGGTCGGCAACGAGCGCATGACGGCCGAGGGCAAGGCCGATCAGGCGAAGGGTGACGCACGCCAGGCCAAGGAGAAGACGAAGGACGTCTTCAAGCACTGAGCCCCGTACGGCACCGCCCCGAAAAGCACCCGAGTCCCGTACCGAGCGTCTCCCGCCGGTACGGGACTCAGCTCTTGCGGCGCCCTATCAGGTGCGGCTTCGCCTCCAGCCCGTCCAGCCCGTGCCAGGCCAGGTTCACCAGATGAGCGGCGACCTCCGCCTTCTTCGGGCGACGCACGTCCAGCCACCACTGGCCGGTCAGCGCGACCATGCCGACGAGGGCCTGGGCGTACAGCGGGGCGAGCTTGGGGTCGAATCCGCGGCTCTTGAACTCGCGGCCCAGGATGTCCTCCACCTGGGTGGCGATGTCCGAGATCAGCGACGCGAAGGAACCCGTCGACTGGGGGATGGGGGAGTCACGGACCAGGATGCGGAAGCCGTCCGTGTTCTCCTCGATGTAGTCCAGGAGCGCGAACGCCGCCTGTTCACACAGCTCACGCGGATGGCCTGCCGTCAGGGAACCGGTCACCATGTCCAGCAGGCGGCGCATCTCGCGGTCCACCACCACCGCGTACAGGCCCTCCTTGCCACCGAAGTGCTCGTACACCATCGGCTTGGACACCCCGGCCTTCGCCGCGATCTCCTCCACCGACGTGCCCTCGAACCCCTTGGCGGCGAACAGGGTGCGACCGATCTCGAGCAGCTGCTGGCGGCGCTCGGCTCCCGTCATCCGGGTGCGCCGCGCTCGCCGCGGCTTCTCATTGCTCGGGGTACTGCTGGAGTCGGTCGCCACGGCGTCAATCATGCCGCCTTCGCCGACTCCTTCCGGGGCGATGAGTCGTCCTGGCCGGTGTTACGGCGTGAATCGATACGTGAGCGTGACGGCCAGCGCACGTCGTACGCCCAGCCGAACGCCTCGAACCAGCGGATGAGGCGCGCCGAGGAGTCCAGCTGGCCGCGCTCCACACCGTGCCGCGCGGAGGTCGGGTCGGCGTGGTGCAGGTTGTGCCAGGACTCGCCGCAGGACAGGACGGCCAGCCACCACACGTTGCCCGAGCGGTCCCGAGACTTGAAGGGACGCTTGCCGACCGCGTGGCAGATCGAGTTGATCGACCAGGTCACGTGGTGCAGCAGAGCCACCCGTACGAGCGAGCCCCAGAAGAAGCCGGTGAACGCGCCCCACCAGGACATCGTGGCCAGACCGCCGATCAGCGGGGGCAGAGCCAGGGAGAGCACCGTCCAGTAGAGGAACTGGCGTGAGACCGCCCGGATCGCCGGGTCCTTGATCAGATCCGGCGCGTACTTGTCCTGCGGCGTCCGCTCCTCGTCGAACATCCACGCGATGTGCGCCCACCACAGGCCCTTCATCAGCGCCGGAAGGGTCTCGCCGAAGCGCCAGGGAGAGTGCGGGTCGCCCTCCGCGTCGGAGAACTTGTGGTGCTTGCGGTGGTCGGCGACCCAGCGGACCACCGGGCCCTCCACCGCCATCGAGCCGGCGATGGCGAGCGCGATGCGCAGCGGGCGCTTCGCCTTGAAGGAGCCGTGCGTGAAGTAGCGGTGGTAACCGATGGTCACGCCGTGGCAGCCGAGGTAGTAGAAGAAGACCATCAGGCCGAGGTCGAGCCAGCTCACGCCCCAGCCCCAGGCCAGCGGGACCGCGGCGAGAAGCGCCAGGAAGGGGACGACGATGAAGAGGAGGAGCGCGATCTGCTCGACCGACCCCTTCTTGTCTCCACCCAGGGTTGCCGAGGTCAGTGAGGTGTCGTCGTTCGCCTTCGGGGCGTCTTCGATCACATCGGAGCTTGTGCTCATGGGGCGTCCCCTGTGGGGTCGAGGTGGGAGAAGGATGTCGGGAAGCGGCTGCTGGAACCGTGCCCGGGTTCCGTTACAACGGTCCCTACGGGTGCGTAACCTACGGCATCGTAAGTATGGCAGCGCGGCGCCCGGCGGCAAGAGCCCGACATTCTGCGCGTCCGCATGGACACCTATCCTTGGAGTCGGTCGGACAGCGCGGTCCGCTCTGATTCATTCCCGGATGCCAGAGCCGTATGCGGCGCCCGCCGCGCGGCCCCTGCCCCGGGTTCCCCTCCCGGACGAGCTTCAACACTGCAAGGAGCCGCACCTGTGAGCAGTGCCGACGACCTGACCACGAGCACCACCTCGACCAACAGTGAGCTGCGAGCCGACATCCGACGGCTGGGAGACCTCCTCGGCGAGACCCTCGTCCGGCAGGAGGGCCCCGAGCTGCTGGAACTCGTCGAGAAGGTCCGCCGCCTCACCCGCGAGGACGGCGAGGCCGCCGCCGAACTGCTGCGCGGCACCGAACTCCAGACCGCGGCCAAGCTGGTCCGCGCCTTCTCCACCTACTTCCACCTGGCCAACGTCACCGAGCAGGTCCACCGCGGCCGCGAACTGCGCGCGCGGCGTGCCGCCGAGGGCGGACTGCTGGCCCGTACGGCCGACCGGCTGAAGGACGCCGACCCCGAGCACCTGCGCCAGACGGTCCGCCACCTCAACGTCCGGCCCGTGTTCACGGCGCACCCCACCGAAGCCGCGCGCCGCTCGGTCCTCAACAAGCTCCGGCGCATCGCCGCACTCCTGGAGACCCCGGTCATCGAGGCCGACCGCCGTCGCCACGACACCCGGCTCGCCGAGAACATCGACCTCGTCTGGCAGACCGACGAGCTGCGCGTCGTACGCCCGGAACCCGCCGACGAGGCCCGCAACGCCATCTACTACCTCGACGAGCTGCACGCGAACGCCGTCGGAGACGTCCTGGAGGACCTCACCGCCGAGCTGGAGCGGGTGGGCGTGAAGCTGCCCGACGACACCCGCCCCCTCACCTTCGGCACCTGGATCGGCGGCGACCGCGACGGCAACCCGAACGTCACCCCGCAGGTCACCTGGGACGTCCTGATCCTCCAGCACGAGCACGGCATCAACGACGCCCTCGACCTGATCGACGAACTCCGCGGCTTCCTGTCGAACTCGATCCGCTACACCGGCGCCACCCAGGAACTCCTGGACTCCCTCCAGGCCGACCTCGACCGCCTCCCCGAGATCAGCCCCCGCTACAAGCGCCTCAACGCCGAGGAGCCCTACCGCCTCAAGGCCACCTGCATCCGGCAGAAGCTGGAGAACACCAAGCAGCGCCTCGCCAAGGGCACCCCGCACCGGACCGGCCGCGACTACCTGGGCACCGCCGAGCTGCTGCAGGACCTCATCCTGATCCAGACCTCCCTCAGGGAGCACCGGGGCGCGCTCTTCGCCGACGGCCGCATGAACCGCACCATCCGCACACTGGCCGCCTTCGGCCTCCAGCTCGCCACCATGGACGTACGCGAGCACGCGGACGCTCACCACCACGCCCTCGGGCAGCTCTTCGACCGCCTCGGCGAGGAGTCCTGGCGCTACGCCGACATGCCCCGCGACTACCGGTCCAAGCTCCTCGCCAAGGAACTCAGGTCGAGGAGGCCGCTGGCCCCGACGCCGGCACCCGTCGACGCGCCCGGCGAAAAGACCCTCGGCGTCTTCCAGACCGTCAAGCGCGCCCTGGAGGTCTTCGGACCCGAGGTCGTGGAGTCGTACATCATCTCGATGTGCCAGGGCGCCGACGACGTGTTCGCGGCGGCCGTGCTCGCCCGCGAGGCCGGGCTGATCGACCTGCACGCCGGCTGGGCGAAGATCGGCATCGTGCCCCTGCTGGAGACCACCGACGAGCTCAAGGCCGCCGACACGATCCTGGAGGACATGCTCTCCGACCCGTCCTACCGGCGCCTCGTCGCGCTCAGGGGCGACGTCCAGGAGGTCATGCTCGGCTACTCCGACTCCTCCAAGTTCGGGGGCATCACCACCTCGCAGTGGGAGATCCACCGCGCCCAGCGCCGACTGCGCGACGTCGCCCACCGCTACGGCGTACGCCTGCGCCTCTTCCACGGCCGCGGCGGCACCGTCGGCCGCGGCGGCGGCCCCTCCCACGACGCGATCCTCGCCCAGCCCTGGGGCACCCTCGAAGGCGAGATCAAGGTCACCGAGCAGGGCGAGGTCATCTCCGACAAGTACCTCGTGCCGTCCCTGGCCAGGGAGAACCTGGAGCTCACGGTCGCGGCCACGCTCCAGGCGTCCGCCCTGCACACCGCGCCCCGCCAGTCGGACGAGGCGCTGGCCCGCTGGGACGCGGCGATGGACGTCGTCTCCGACGCCGCGCACGCCGCGTACCGCACGTTGGTGGAGGACCCGGACCTGCCGACGTACTTCCTCGCCTCGACGCCGGTGGACCAGCTCGCCGATCTGCACCTGGGGTCGCGGCCCTCCCGCCGCCCCGGCTCGGGTGTCTCGCTCGACGGCCTGCGCGCCATCCCGTGGGTCTTCGGCTGGACCCAGTCCCGGCAGATCGTCCCTGGCTGGTTCGGCGTGGGATCAGGGCTGAAGGCGTTGCGCGAGACGGGTGCGGACACCGTGCTCGACGAGATGCACGAACAGTGGCACTTCTTCCGCAACTTCATCTCCAACGTCGAGATGACCCTCGCCAAGACCGACCTGCGCATCGCCGCGCACTACGTCGACACCCTCGTCCCCGACGACCTCAAGCACGTCTTCGAGACCATCAGGGCCGAGCACGAACTGACCGTGCGCGAGGTGCTGAAGGTGACCGGCGAGCGGGAACTCCTCGACGCCGCCCCGGTGCTGAAGCAGACGTTCACCGTCCGCGACGCCTACCTGGACCCGATCTCCTACCTCCAGGTGACCCTCCTCAAGCGCCAGCGCGACGCCGCGGCCGCGGGCGAACAGCCCGACCCGCTCCTCGCACGCGCCCTGCTGCTCACGGTCAACGGCGTGGCGGCGGGCCTGCGCAACACCGGCTGACCGTCCGACGGACACGAGGGTGGCCCCGGGCTTCGCACGAAGCCCGGGGCCACCCTCGTCTCATCTCGTACGTCAGGCCCGGCGCCGCCGGACCATCAGGTAACCGCCCGCGGCGACCAACGCGGCCGCGGCACCGGAGAGCAGACCCACGGGGGCACCGTTGCCCGTCTCGGCCAGGTCGCCCGAACCGCCCTGGGGGGATGCGGAGGCCGCGGCCTCACCGGCCGACGAACTCGGGGACGCGGAGGCCCCGGCCTCGGAGGACGGGGACGAGGAGGCGGACGCGGAAGCGGACGGAGAAGCGGACGTGGACGGAACCGGCGTCGCAGGGCCGCCCTCCCCCGAGTCCTTGCAGTCCGTCCAGAACACCTTGTGCTTCGCGGCGCCCTTCTCGCCGTCGAAGTTCCAGAACAGCTTGTAGTGCCCGTCGGGCAGTGACAGGTCCTCCGTACGGCCGTGACCGTCGGAGGCCAGCGTGATGGCGCCCGTCTTCACGGTCTCGCCCTTGGTGGCGGCCGTGGGAGCCCAGGCCTCGATGTGCCAGTCGACCTGCTGGACGGCGTCGAAGCCGAAGGCGTCCAGGTAGAAGGTGCAGACGTGCGGCTCGTTGCGCCGCAGCTCCTCGCCTGTGGTGGCGTCGTGGATCTTCACGGTCCCGTTGTCGCCAGGAGCGGTGGCGTGGGCGGCGGTCGGAGCGGCGAGCAGCGCTGCCGCGGCGACGGCGCACAGGGCGCCGGCGCGGGTGAGGGTACGCATGGGCAGTCCATCTTCGAGTTACGGACGGGAAGATGTGGAGGGGGCGGCTCAGCTTCCAGCTCCGCCTGACTCAAGGTCAATCACGAACAGACAACACTCAGGTTCTGCACAGGCATGGAGAACGGCGAAAGGTGTCAGATCGTCACGAACGCCGCCGTGAGCAGCGCGACCCCCGAACCCGCCATCACCCACGCAGCGCGCGTCCGCCCCAGCCCCCCGGCCACCACGACCGAGGCCAGCAGCAACGCCCCACCGAACGGCACCCACGCGTACAGGATCCCCGCCGGCCCCGACCGCAGGACCTCGTCGCCGCCCGGCTTCACCACGACCGTGTACGTCTGCCCCTTCGCCACCGCGACCGTCCTCTCGATGACGGCCCGGCCGCGATCCGGCACACCCTGCGAGAGCGGCGTGAAAGGACCCGTGCAGGTGTCCTCCCCGCAACGTGTCACCTCGATCGTGCCGCGCTCCCGCCCCTTCGTCAGCATCACGTACGGCGCCGTCTTCCACGACCCCCACACCCCGGCGATCAGGATCAGCGCCGCGACCGTACCCATCACCGCGAGCCGCCCGAACCGCAGAGCGATGGCCGAGGCCTGACGCGAGGCATGAGGGGAGGCGTGACGGGAGGCCTGACGGGACGGGGCGGCTGTGGCAGGCATGGCCGGGATCATTGGCCATGCTTGTGCGCCCGGTCAACTCCCGCGGGGGACAAGTCAGGAGTTGTACGTGCTTTGCGCCCGCTCCAGCCCCTCGATCACCAGACACTCCACCGCATCCGTCGCCCGGTCCACGAAGTAGTCCAACTCCTTGCGCTCGGCGGAGGAGAAATCCTTCAGCACGAAGTCCGCCACCTGCTGCCGCCCCGGAGGCCGCCCGATCCCGAACCGCACCCGGTGATAGTCAGCCCCCATCGCCTTCGTCATCGACTTCAGGCCGTTGTGCCCGTTGTCCCCGCCGCCCAGCTTCAGCCGCAGCACGCCGTAGTCGATGTCCAGCTCGTCGTGCACGGCCACGATGTTCGCCACCGGAACCTTGTAGAAGTCCCGCAGCGCGCTCACCGGCCCACCCGACAGGTTCATGTACGACATCGGCTTGGCGAGGATCACCCGCCGGTTCGCCGGCCCAGGTGGCCCGATCCGCCCCTCCAGAACCTGCGCCTGGGCCTTCCCGGCCCGCTTGAACTTCCCCCCGATCCGCTCGGCCAGCAGATCGGCCACCATGAACCCGACGTTGTGCCGGTTCCTCGCGTACTCGGGTCCCGGATTGCCCAGGCCCACAACGAGCCAGGGACCATTGGCGGGGGTGGTCACGTCCATGTCTCCTTGGATACGCGCCAGCCGCTGCCCCCGGTGGGAACAGCGGCTGACGAAACGACTACGGTGCGGATCAGGCCTCGGCGACGGCCTCGGCGCCCTCGGACTCCTCGCCCTCCGTGGCCTCCTCCGCCTGCGCGGCCAGGACCTGCAGGACGACCGTGTCGTCCTCGACGGCCAGCTTGGTGCCGGACGGCAGGGTGATGTCCTTGGCGAGGATGGAGGCACCGGCCTCCAGGCCCTCGACGGACACCGTGACGGACTCGGGGATGTGCGTGGCCTCGGCCTCGACCGGCAGCGCGTTCAGGACGTGCTCCAGCAGGTTGCCGCCTGGCGCCAGCTCGCCCTCGGTGTGGACGTAGATCTCGACGGTGACCTTCTCACCGCGCTTGACCAGCTGCAGGTCGACGTGCTCCAGGAAGCCCTTGATCGGGTCACGCTGCACGGACTTCGGGATCGCCAGCTCGTTCGTCTTGCCGTCGATGTCCAGGGAGATCAGGACGTTCGGCGTACGCAGGGCGAGCAGCAGCTCGTGGCCCGGGAGGGTCAGGTGCAGCGGGTCGGAACCGTGACCGTACAGAACACCGGGAACCTTGCTGTCACGGCGGATACGGCGGGCGGCGCCCTTGCCGAACTCGCTGCGGGTCTCGGCGGAGATCTTGACCTCGGACATGATCACTCCTCGTGGAAATCAGGAACGGACGTGGTCACCCGGCCACGAACGGCCTGCTACGAAGAGCGCGTCGATAACGGACAGCCGAACCTCACACAGAGGACGGCCTCCCTCGCCGAGCAACTGGAGCAGTCTACTCGGAGAGGAAGGCCGTACCCAAAAGGATCTTCGCTGAAGAACCCTTACTGCACTGACTGACCGGCTGGCTCACCAACCGGCTGACTGCTACTGCTCGTCGAAGAGGCTCGTCACCGAACCGTCCTCGAACACCTCACGCACCGCGCTCGCGATCGTCGGCGCGATGGACAGCACCGTGATCTTGTCCAGCTCCAGCTCACCCGGCGTGGGCAGCGTGTTCGTGAAGACGAACTCGCTCACCTTGGAGTTCTTCAGACGATCCGCGGCCGGACCCGACAGCACACCGTGCGTCGCCGTCACGATGACGTCCTCCGCACCATGCGCGAACAGCGCGTCCGCGGCCGCACAGATCGTGCCGCCCGTGTCGATCATGTCGTCCACCAGGACGCACACGCGACCCTTCACCTCACCGACCACCTCATGCACGGTGACCTGATTGGCGACGTCCTTGTCACGACGCTTGTGCACGATCGCCAGCGGCGCACCCAGCCGGTCGCACCAGCGGTCCGCCACCCGCACCCGACCGGCGTCCGGCGAAACCACCGTCAGCTTGTCCCGGTCGACCTTCGCACCCACATAGTCCGCCAGAAGGGGAAGGGCGAAGAGATGATCCACCGGACCGTCGAAGAAGCCCTGGATCTGGTCGGTGTGCAGATCGACCGTGAGGATGCGATCCGCACCGGCCGTCTTCATCAGATCCGCGACCAGACGGGCCGAAATCGGTTCACGGCCACGGTGCTTCTTGTCCTGCCGCGCGTAACCGTAGAACGGCACGATGACCGTGATGGAGCGAGCCGACGCGCGCTTCAACGCGTCGATCATGATCAGCTGCTCCATGATCCACTTGTTGATCGGAGCCGTGTGGCTCTGAATCAGGAAGCAGTCCGCACCACGTGCCGACTCCTGATAACGGACGTAGATCTCGCCGTTGGCGAAGTCGAAGGCCTTCGTCGGAACAACCCCGACACCCAGCTGCTGGGCGACCTCCTCGGCAAGCTCGGGGTGGGCGCGGCCGGAGAAGAACATCATCTTCTTCTCGCCGGTCGTCTTGAACCCGGTCACAGCACAGTCTCCTCAGAGGTGTCTCAGCTGGTGGCGATACGAGTATGTGCAGATATCACGGTACGCCGAGTTTGACGCACCCGTTTCCGGTCAGTCTTCGCTCTCACCCTGCCGGGACGCAGCCTCGGCCGCCTTCGCGGCAGCACTCCCCGGACGCTTACGGGCCACCCAACCCTCGATATTCCGCTGCTGGCCACGGGCCACGGCCAGCGAACCGGCGGGTACGTCCTTCGTGATCACGGACCCGGCAGCGGTGTACGAACCGTCCCCGACCGTGACGGGAGCCACAAACATATTGTCCGACCCCGTCCGGCAGTGCGACCCCACCGTCGTGTGATGCTTCTCCTGCCCGTCGTAGTTCACGAACACACTGGCAGCACCGATGTTGGTGTACTCACCGATCGTCGCGTCACCGACATAGGACAGATGCGGGACCTTCGTCCCCTCCCCGATCGACGCGTTCTTCGTCTCCACATACGTACCGACCTTGGCCTTCAGCCCCAGTCGCGTACCCGGCCGCAGATAGGCATACGGCCCCACCGTCGCCTGCGGCCCGACATGAGCACCGTCCGCCACCGTGTTGTCGACCCGCGCACCGGCCTCCACCCGCGTGTCCTTCAGACGGCTGTTGGGCCCGACCTCCGCACCCTCACCGACATGCGTGGAACCCTGCAGCTGCGTGCCGGGATGCACCACCGCGTCCTGCTCGAACGTGACCGTCACATCCACCCACGTCGTCGCCGGATCGACGACCGTCACGCCGGCCAGCATCGCCCCGGTCAGCAGCCGGTCGTTGAGAATCCGGCGCGCCTCGCTCAGCTGCACCCGGTTGTTGATCCCGGCGATCTCGTGGTGATCGCCGGCCACGGAGGCCCCGACACGGTGACCGGCCTCCCGCAGGATCCCGAGCACGTCGGTCAGGTACTCCTCGCCCTGACTATTGTCCGTACGGACCTTCTTCAGGGCGTCGGAGAGGAGTTGACCGTCGAACGCGAACACTCCGGAGTTGATCTCACGGATCGCACGCTGCTCCTCGCTCGCGTCCTTGTGCTCGACGATCCCGGTGACGGCACCCGTCGCCTCGTCGCGCACGATCCGGCCGTAACCGGTGGCGTCCGGGACCTCGGCGGTCAGCACGGTGACGGCGTTGCCGTCGGAGGCGTGGGTGGCGGCGAGCCGCCGCAGCGTCTCACCGGTGAGGAGAGGGGTGTCGCCGCACACGACGACCACGGTCCCGTCGACACTGCCGCCGAGCTCCTCCAGGGCGATCCGTACGGCGTGTCCGGTGCCGTTCTGCTCGGCCTGCACGGCGGTGCGTACGGCGGGGTCGATCTCGGCGAGACGGGCGACGACCTTCTCCCGCGCGTGACCGACGACCACGACGAGGTTCTCGGGCTCCAACTCACCTGCGGCGGCGAGCACATGACCCACGAGGCTGCGTCCGCAGATCTCGTGCAGGACCTTGGGTGTGGCCGACTTCATACGGGTGCCCTCACCCGCTGCGAGAACGACGACGGCTGCCGGGCGAATGGCGCTCACGGGGTTGCCCTTCGGCTGTGGAGTGGGTGGGGACATCCGCAGGATACCGGGGCGTTTCTTGGGGGACATGAGAGCGGGCCCTGACGGTGATGTCACCGGTCAGGACCCGAACTTGGTTTAGCTCCCCCGCCAGGACTCGAACCCGGACAGATGGCACCAAAAGCCACAGTGCTGCCAATTACACCACGGGGGAACAATCTCGACTAAACCGGACATCTAGTCGGGTCGCCGAGTGGCGGCTCCTACTATGCCGTACCACCAGCCCTCGATGCGACGGTACAGATCGGCTCCGTCCCTGACGTCGATGCGGAGGCGGTCGTGGTGGTTCTCCTCGACGTTGTAGTTGTCGACGTGCAGGCGGTCCCGGATCTGGCGGCGGCTGATCCCTGCCCGCCGTAGCGCGACCGGCCGCTCCGGCGGCTCTCGGCGTCGGCGTACTTGCCGAGTGAATGTGCCACAGGCGCACCGTCCGGGCGGAATCCGAGCTTCCGGGGTCGAGTGGTGTGCGATTCGGCAGTTCGAGGGAAAGTGGTTGGTTTCGTGCGCGTTCGGTTACGGACTGTGGTGTAGGCCAGTCACGGAAACTCACCGGAAAACGGGGCGGGGGCGCCCGTAGGCTGGAGGCATGACCACGACGGGGGAAGACCACGCCGCGGCCCGGGGAGGGCCGTGGTGGTGGGTCAGGTGGCGCAGTGCCGTGTTGGACGTCGGCCTGGCGGTGGCGTCCGCGGTGGAGTGTGCGTTCGAGGGGATCCGGTTCGCGCGGGACGCGGGGATCCCGGTGGCCGCGGGGGTCGTGTTCGGGGTGGTGGCCGGCTCCGCGCTGGTCGTCCGGCGGCAGTGGCCGATCGCCGTCGTGCTTGTCTCGATCGCCATCACTCCGGCCCAGATGGGCTACTTGATGGGCATCGTCGGCCTGTACACGCTGGCCGCCTCGGAGTTGCCCCGGCGGATCATCGCGTCGCTGGCGGGGATGTCGCTCGTCGGCATGCTGATCGTGATGTTCGTGCGGGTGCGGCAGGACATGGCGCGGGGGACTTGGGATCTCGGGGACTGGTTTGTTCCGTTCGCTGCGATCACCACCGCGATCGGGATGACGGCGCCGCCTCTGCTGCTGGGTTTGTACGTGGGGGCGCGGCGCCGGCTGATGGAGAGTCTGCGGGAGCGGGCGGACAGTCTTGAGCGGGAGTTGCAGCTGCTGGCCGAGCGGGCCGAGGAGCGGGCCGAGTGGGCGCGGAACGAGGAGCGGACCCGGATCGCGCGGGAGATGCATGACGTCGTCGCGCATCGGGTGAGTCTGATGGTGGTGCATGCTGCCGCGTTGCAGGCCGTGGCCCGGAAGGATCCCGAGAAGGCGGTGAGGAATGCCGCGCTGGTGGGGGACATGGGGCGGCAGGCGTTGACCGAGTTGCGGGAGATGCTCGGGGTGCTCAGGAATGCGGACGGGGCGCGACGGCGTGAGCAGGCGGTGCCGTTGGTGGCGGTGGGGGTGGCCGCGGCGGTGGCGGCTTCGAAGGCCGTGGACGAGGGTGAGGGGCCTTGTCTGTCGGAGTTGGACGAGTTGATCGGGCAGTCGGCGGCGGCGGGGATGGTCGTCGATCTGTCCGTGGAGGGGGACACACGGTCGTATGCGGCGGAGATCGAGCAGACCGCGTACCGCGTCGTCCAGGAGGCGTTGACGAACGTCCACAAGCATGCGGCGGGGGCGAAGACGCATGTGCGGCTCGCGCATCGGGTGTCGGAGATCGCGATGCAGGTGGAGAACGAGCCGCCGCCGGAGGTGTCCTCGGCGTCGTCGGCGCGGTTGCCCTCGGGGGGCAACGGGTTGGTGGGGATGAAGGAGCGGGTCAGCGCGCTGGGGGGCGTGTTCGTGTCGGGGCCGACGGACGCCGGGGGTTTTCGGGTGTCGGCGGTGATTCCGGCCGCGTAGTGCTCGGTGTGCTCGGTGTTCTCGGTGTGCTCGGTGTACTCGGCGGTTCAGCCCGCTGTGAGGCGTACCGGTTCGACGCCCGCGACGAGGCCGGCGAGGGCCTGGTCGATGTCGGGGCCGAGGTACCAGTCGCCCGTGTGATCGAGGGCGTACACGCGGCCTGCGGTGTCGACGGCGAGCAGGGACTGGGTGTCGATCTCGGTGCCGAGGGGGCTGACTTCGGTGTCGAGGGCGCGGCCGAGGTCGCAGAGGGTGCGGGCCATGTGGAGGCCGTGCAGGGGGTCGAGGTGGAGGGCGGCGGGGGCGACCTGGCGGCCGGGGCCCGTGGGTGTGATGTGGAGGCCGCCGAATTCGGCCCAGGCCTCGACGGCGGCCGGGAAGACGGCATGGCGGTGGCCCGCGGGTGAGGCGTGCTCGCGCAGGGCGTCGGCCCAGAACTCGGCCTGCTTTATGTCCCAGCGTCCGGGGAGCCAGCCGGCGGCGCGCAGGGCGGCGTCGACGGGTACGGGGAAGCGCGTGGTGGAGGTGCGGTCGGGGTGCATCTGCCCTTCGATCGTCGAGTTCGCCGAGGTCGTGCCCGGCCGGGGGCCGTCCTGTGGTGCCGGGTGGGGGTTGTCCGTCTGCGGCTAGCCGTTTGCCGCCGCGGGGTCGACGACGCGGACGCCGAAGTGCGCGCTGAGGGCGGTGCAGGCGCGGCAGGGGGCGGCGAAGCCGCCGTGCAGGGGGTCGCCGTCCTCGCGGATGCGGCGGGCGGTGAGTTTGGCCTGCTTGAGGGCCCTGCGGGCCTCGCCGTTGGTCATGGGTTTGCGGGCGGCGCGCTTGCTGCGGGCGGCGTCGGCCGTGGCTATGTGGCGGGAGATGAGGATGGTCTCGGCGCAGCGGCCGGTGAACCGGTCGCGCTGTGCGCTGGTGAGGGTGTCCAGGAAGTCCTGGACGAGGGGGTGCAGGGGCGGGGGCTCCTCGCCGCGGGCGGCGGTGCCGGTGAGGGTGGCGCCACGGACGGAGAGGGCGGCGGCGACGGTGGGGAGTATGCCGTCGCGGCGGTGGCGGAGGGTGGGCGCATGCGGGGTCTCGTCGGCGCTCCAGCCGATGCGCGGGTCGCCGGAGGTACCGGTGTGCGGTGCCGTGTGCGGTCCCGTCTGCGTCACGTTCATGATCGTCATCCCCTCCCGAGCATCCCCCGGACGTCACAGAGTGCCAAATGCCGTGGCTGGTGCGGAAGCTGGGGCGGCGCGACACGCCCGGGTTTGGGCGGGCTGTCACGGCAGGGTGACGGCTGGTCACGGAAGCGGAGGGCGGCTGACCGGTGCCCGGTGACCCGTACGGTCGTACCGCATAGGCTGTCGGCACCGCGATCCATGCGGTCGCTGCGTGGTGTCACACGTGGCGGCGCGTGGTGACACAGCGGTAGTGCGTGGTGACACGCGCGGTGACGGTCGAGACAGAAGTCGACAAGACGGACGTTTGCGACGGACGAGACAGTCGATACGGGGCGTGGCGGGCGGCTTGGGCCGGTCGTTGCGGGTCGTACCAGAGTGCCGCAGGGGGCAACCGCCATGACGACAGGTCGGCTCGGGCAACAAGCCGCGCCGCCGAACGCGGCCTACGCCGGGCAGGTCGTGCATTTCCCGGATCCGGTCCGGGCGGCACGTCACCCGAGAGGGGTACGCATTGACGAGCGCGGTTACCCCGATTTCTCGGCCTACGCGCGTGCCGCTGCGGAGATCGCGGAGCCGCCGGAGGGTTTCGGTGTCGACGAGCTCAGGCTGACGGACTACGTGTCGGCGAACGCGGCGCTGGCGGCTTCCGGGCACGAGTTGTGGGACACGGTGCCCGCGGTGGCGACGCCGCACGGCTGGACGTGGCATCACGTGCTGGGCTCGCGGCGCCTCGAACTGGTGCCGGTCGAGGTGAAGGCGTTGCTGCGGCATCACGGCGGGATCGCGACGTCGAACGTCGACCAGGACAAGCGGGGTACGCGGCCGCTGCAGGAGACGCGGCCGGCGCACTTCGGGCTGCCGAAGTCGGGTGTCGCGGTGACGGAGGCGCAGGTGCAGGGGGTCGAGGAGGACCTCGGCTACCGGTTGCCGGGTGCGTACCGTTCGTTTCTGAAGGCGGCGGGCGGCTGCGCGCCGGTGGGTGCGGCGCTGGACGCCGAGCTGGGGCTGCTGATCGACCAGCCGTTCTTCACGGTGCGGGACGAGGCGGCGGTGAACGACCTCGTCTACGTCAACAAGTGCCTGCGCGACCATCTGACCAAGGACTACCTGGGTGTTGGCTTCGTCCAGGGCGGTCTGCTCGCGGTGAAGGTGAAGGGCGAGCGGATCGGTTCGGTGTGGTTCTGCGCGTACGACGATGCCCGGGACGTCGATCCGTCATGGGTGCCGGCGGACCGTGTGGAGCGGTTGCTGCTGCCGTGCGGTGAGGACTTCGACGCGTTTTTGTCGCGGCTCGCGGGCAATCCGCCGGAGCTGGAGACGGTGGCGAATCTGATGGTTGACGGCGGGTTCGCGCGTCCCGTTTCCGTCTCTTCCGTCTCTTCCGTGGGGGAGTGAGCGTTGCGATGGTGACCTTCGCACAGGCGCAGGAGCGCGCCGAGGAGTGGATCAACGGCGACCTGCCCTCGTACCAGCATCGTGAGGTGCGGGTACGGGAGTTCGGGCTCGGGTTCGTGCTGTGGGCCGAGGACCGGGCGGACGGGCCGCGTTCGGACGGGGGCGGTCAGCGGCTGGTGATCGCCCGCGACAGCGGCGAGGCGACGCTGTGGCCGTCGCTTCCGGTGGGCGAGGTCGTCCGCCGGTACGAGGAGGAGTACGGCCGCCCGGACGAGACCGGTGAGCCCGCCCCGGCGCAGGCGGCTCCGGCACGGGTGGATCTGAATCAGACGTCGTTCCTGCTGAGTCCGCCGGAGTGGTTGCAGGAGGCGGCGGACAAGTTGGGCATCCCGGATCGGCGGAGCGGCGCGGGTGCCGCTGGTGCCGCGGCCGGTTCGTCGGGTGACGGTGCGTCCGGGGGCGGAGCGCTGCCCGAGACGCAGGCGGGGGTGCCGGCCGGGTCGTCACCGGTTGCGCCCGGTGGCGGTGCGGGGTGGCCGGAGGCCGGTGCGAGCGGTGCCGTGCCGGCGGACGCCGGGGCTGCCGGCGTGCCCGCCGGGGCGACTCCGTGGGCCGGGACCGACACCAACGCGGAGGTCGGCGACGACCGTTCCGTTCCGCTGCCCGCGACCGTTTTCGCGCCGCCGTTGAGCGAGTCCGGCGAGGACACGCCGCCCGAGGCCAAGACGGCGCTGATGTCGGGCGGCAGCCAGCTGCCGCGCACGACGTTGGCACCGGCGGTCGACGAGCCGGGTGCATCGGGTGCATCGGGTGTGCCGGGAGCGCGCGGGGCGTCGAACGCGCCGGGTGCACCGGGCGGTGCGCCGGTGTCTCCGCCGCCGCCCGGGCAGAGTGGGACGCCGTACGGGTACCCCCAGGGTCCGAGCGGTGCCGCCGTGCCGGGCACGCCGCCGCCGGCTGCTCCTGTGCCGGGTGGCACGCCGCCGCCCGCGCCTTCGACGTACGGCTATCCGCAGGGGCCGGGGGCCGGCGCCGGGCCCGACATCACGCCGCCGCCTCCTGTGCCGCCCGCGCCTTCCTACGGCTACCCGCAGGCGCCCGGCGGGGCGCCCGGTGCGCCTCAGCCGCCGGCTGGTCCGGGGCGGCCGCTCGCGCCGAACGCCGGGGACATCGCCGACGCCGCGACCAGCAAGGCGGCGCCCCCGCCGCGCCGGAGTTCGACGACGCCGCACCCGCCGAGTGCCCCCGGAGCTCCGGGTGTGCGGCCGGAGAGCATGCCTCCGCCCGGTCCGGGCGCCGGCGGTTACGTTCCGACGCAGCTCGTGTCCGCGCTCGGTCCCGACGGACCCGAGGGTCCGGGCGGGCCGGGGGCTCCGCAGGCTCCTGGCGCTCCTGGGGCGCCTGGAACTCCCGGGGCACCTGGCGCACCCGCTGGTGCGCCGCATCCGCCGGGTGCCCCCCATCCGCCCGGTGCGCCGAACGCGCCCGGCGGCACCCCTCCCGGCGGTGTCCACCATGCCGCCACGATGCTTGCCGACCCCGGTCGGATGGGCCCCGGTGGAGGCGCCCCGCAGCCTCCGGGTGCGCCGGCCTTCCCCGGAGCCCCGGGCGCCCCCGGCGCACCGAACCCGCCGGGCGGCCCGGGTGCGCCTGGTGGCCCCGGCGCTCCGCAGCCTCCCAGTGCGCCCGGAGTGCCGGGCGGGTCCGCGGGTGGGCGCGGAGGCGCCGTTCATCATGCGGAGACGATGCTGGCCGCGCCGCCTGTGGGCGGGCCCGGCGCGCCCCCGCCGCCGCAGGCCCCCGGCATCCCCGGCGCTCCGGCCGCTCCCGGTATGGCGGCGCCGCCCATGCCGCAGCCGCCCATGCCGCAACCGTCGATGTCCCAGCCGCCCATGCCGCCCGGTCAGCCCGTGCCCGGTCAGCAGCCGGCGTACGGCTACCCGCAGCAGGCGCAGCCGACGGTGGGCCCCGGCTACCAGGCCGTCCTGCGCTACCGCGCGCAGGACGGTTCCGAGCAGCAGCTGATCCGGCGGTCGGCGCCCGGCACCCCGCACCCGGAGTGGCAGATCTTCCACGAGCTGCGGGGCATGAACGTGCCGCCGGACCAGGTCCTGGAACTGCACACGGAGCTGGAGTCGTGCGAGCTGCCGGGTGCGTACTGCGCGCGGATGATCCGTGAGCAGTGGCCGCAGGCGCGGATCGCGAGCATCGCGCCGTACGGCATGGATCACGCGAGCCGGCAGCAGGGCATGCAGCAACTGATCGCGCACCAGGGCGAGTTGCACCAGGTCGCGGACGGGCCGGCGCGCCCGGCGCCGGTGCGCGCGCCGTTGCCGCCGGTGCAGGCGGTGCCGCCGATTCCGCCGGAGGGGATCGCGCAGGAGATGGCGGGGGCGTTCGGGCCGGGTGTGTTCCGGTTCGAGCAGGCGGCGGTGTCCCGGCAGGGCGTGCCGCCGATCGTGGCGCAGGCGCTGGTGGTGGCGGGGCTGCCGATGGACATGGGCCCGTTCTTCTGGGCGCAGGCCCAGCCGGGGCGGCCCGTGCCGACGCTCGCCGAACTGGCGCAGGAGCGTGGTGTGCAGCCGGCCGCGGACGCGGGCTCGTACCTCGTCATGGGCAGCGACTTCGGCCGGGCGATCTGTGTGCAGTACGGCACGGCGAACATCGTGGCCGTGCCGGTGGAGGCGGGTCCCGGTGGGGCACCCGTGCCGCCGCAGTTCGTGAACACGGGGCTGCCGGAATTCCAGCGGTGCCTGGCCCTGCTGGGCCGGATGTGGCGCCTCAGGTTCGGGCTGAACCAGGAGCAGGCGGGCCGCTGGACCGTCGACTTCCAGGCCCAGCTGGCCTCCCTGGACCCGGCGGCGCTCGGTTCACCGGAGAGCTGGTGGTCGGTGCTGCTGGAGCAGATGTGGGACGGGCTGCTGTGATGCGTCGGCGCTGAACCACCTGATCCGATCCCGAGGGGCCGGGCCGGTCGTTTCGACCGGCCCGGCCCCTTTCTGCGCCCGCCGCGCCCGGAGTGTCGCGTTATGAACACTTGAGTCCGATATATCAAGATGTGCGCGCACTCATGATTTCCGCGCCCGTTCGGCGGAGGGTCCGGCAGAGAGGGGTTCCAGGATGAGCAGCGCATCGGTCTCGCCCCACGGCTTCTGGGTCGTACGGGGGCGTGGTTACTGTCCCGACCAGGTCGACGCCTTCGCCGACGCCCTCTCCCGGGACCGGGACGCCGCGTGGGAGAGGGCGGCCCGTCTCACCGTGCTCGCCAAGGACATGGACGCGGAGGCCGCGCTGCTGCAGGAGACGGTGGCGCAGCTGGCCCCGCAGACGTACGAGACGCTCGGGGAGGGTGCGCGGCAGCTCTTCCAGTGCGTGGAGGAGGAGGCCGCGGCGGTACGGGAGCGCGCTCGGCAGGAGGCGCAGCGCCTGTTGGACGAGGCGCAGGAGTACGCGACCGGCGTGAGCGACGCCGCACAGGCGCACGCCGACGCCGTATGCGGTGAGGCCGACGAACGCGCCCGGCAGCGGCTCCTCGCGGCGCAGACCGAGGCCGACAACATCCGCATCGGCGCCCGGCGTGCGGTGAAGGCGGGCCGCGGCGAGGCGCTGGCGGCGCTGCGGGAGGAACGGCAGCGCGCCTCCGTGATGCGCGCCGAGCAGGCCAGGGAGTTCGCCGAGCGGTTGGCCGAGCTGGAGCAGATCGAGACCGAGCGCGTGGCCGCCCGCGAGGTGCGGGGCACGGAGCGGCTGACGCGGGCGAAGGAGGAACTGGCCGAGGCGAAGCGGGCGTTCGGCCAGGCGCAGGAGTTCGCCCACCGGTCCATGGACGAGGCACGCGCGCGTGCGGCCGAGATCCTCGCGGGAGCGCGGCTGCGGGAGGAGCAGATCGTCCGGGAGACGGAGCAGGTGCTGCGGGAGCACGGGGAGCGGTCGGACGAGGTGCAGGCGCAGATGGACAACGTACGCAACAGTCTTACGGCGTTGACGGGTTCGACGTCCGGGGAGTGAGGGCGGGGGGCGCGGGACTCCGCCCGGCCTCACCCGGGCTCCGCCCCGCCCCACCTCACCCGCCCCACCTCACCCGTTCCGCCGCACCGCCCCGGCGAGAATCCAGCCCTCCACCGCCTCGTACTGCCGTCGCTGTTCCTCCGACGCCTGCCGGCCGGAGGCCACCGTGCCCAGCCAGCCGAGGGCGAAGCCCAGGGGGATCGTCACCAGGCCGGTCGTGGTGAACGGGAACCAGTTGAAGTCGGCGTCGGGGAAGGCGGCGGCGGGGGAGCCGGAGACCAGGTTGGTGCCCGGCATCAGGAGCAGGACCGCGGCCGTACCGCCGATGAGGGTGCACAGCAGGCCCGTACGGGTGTAGCGGCGCCAGAAGAGGCTGTAGACCAGCGCGGGGGCGATGGCCGAGGCGCCGATGCAGAAGGAGAGCGTCACCAGGGGTTGCAGGTTGCGGTGCTGGACCTGGGTGGCCAGCAGGATCGCGGGGACGCCCACCGCGAGCGCGGAGACCCGGGCCAGCAGCATCTCGCGGCGCCCCGACATCTCCTGCACCCGCGTGGCGAACACGTCGTGGGCCAGGGAGTTGGCACAGGCGAGGATCATGCCGGCGACGGAGGCCAGCAGGGTCAGGAAGATCGCCGTGGTGACCGCGGTGAAGAGGAAGGTCTCGGCGGCCGAGACGCTCGTGCCGAAGGCCGCGCGGGAGCCCAGCAGATAGGCCGTGTTGCCCTGCGGGTCGGCCTGTGCGATCACCGCCCGGCCGATCAGCGCCGTGGCTCCGAAGCCGACGACCGTCATGATCAGCACGAACAGCACCACCGACGACACCGCCCAGGACATCGAGCGCCGCACCTGACGGGCGCTGCGCGCGGTGTACATGCGCATGGTGACGTGCGGCAGACAGGCGCCGCCGACCACGATGGTGAGTTCCGAAGTGATCATGTCCAGGCGGGGGTTGGGGCTGCCCGCGAACTCCAGCCCCGAGTGCAGGAAGGAGGTACCGGCGCCGCTCTGTGCGGCGGCCGCGTTGAACAGGGCGCCCGGGTCCCAGTCGAAGCGCTGGAGTATCAGTACGGCGACCACGGCGCCCGAACCGAGCAGCATCACGATCTTCATGATCTGGATGAGGGCGGTGCCCTTCATGCCGCCGATCGCCGCGTAGCTGATCATCAGCGCGCCGATGCCGATGATGCAGCCGGTCTGCAGCGAGTCGCCGGAGAAGCCCAGGATGAACGCCAGCAGCTGCCCCGTGCCCGCCAGCTGCACCAGCATCAGCGGCAGCAGCGCGGCGATGGTCACCACGCATGCGGTGATACGGACGCCGCGTCCGGGCAGACGGCGGGTCAGCGCGTCGCCCATGGTGAACCGGCCCGCGTTGCGCAGGGGTTCGGCCAGCAGGAACATCAGCAGCATCAACGACAGGGCGGTGCTCAGGGCCAGCGCGATCCCGTCGTAGCCGCACAGGGCGATCACGCCGCCCGTGCCCAGCACGCTCGCCGCGGAGATGTAGTCGCCGGCGATCGCGAGGCCGTTGCGCATGGGGGAGAGGGAGCCGTAGCCCGTGTAGAACTCGTCGAGGTCGTCGCCGTCCGGGCCCGTCATCACGCACAGCAGCAGCGTGATCGCGGCGACGGTGGAGAAGGCGACCAGGGACATGGCCTGTGCGTTTCCGCTGAAACCGTTCGTCACCGTGCCGCCTCCCGCTTGGCGTCCAGCTCCGACTGCTTGCGGATACGGTCCGCGATCGGGTCGACGTAGCGGCGGGCGGTGTGCTCGTACAGAGCGATCGCCAGCCAGGTGACGGGGATCTGCAGCAGCGCCAGCAGCAGGCCGGTCGGCAGGCCGTCGGTGACGGTGCTCGTCATGAACGACGGGGCGAACGCCGACAGGATCAGGAACAGCGTGAAGTAGCCGAGCGCGGTGAGGGTGGCGGTGCGCCGCTGCCAGCGGTGCGCGTTGCGCAGGATCCGCAGATCGCTGTGGTGCCCGAGCGCGGGCTCCGGGGGCCGGCGTCGCCCGGCCGCTTCGGGTGGTTCGGTGGGCGGTAGCCACGGGTAGGCGGCGTCGTAGGACGGGGGCGGGTTGTGCGGTGGATGGCGGTACGGGTACGACGGGGACTGGTCGTAGGACATCCCGGTACTCCTTGCGTGGCTCGGGTCCTGTGCGGAGGACCGCAGGGAGGTGGGGGGCGGAGCCACGCACGCTACTCGCCGGTACCCGGGAAGCGCGAGCTTTTCACCAAACTGATTGGTCGGTATGCGCTTACTACGCTGACCTGCAATGTTACCCGCGTTAACTCAGACTTTTTGGTGTCCGACCGGTCAGTCGGTGAGCACGGGGAAGCGGCGCGGGGCCAGGAGCAGGAGGACCAGGAAGGCCAGTGCCGCGGCACAGGCAGCGCCGAAGTACACCGCGTGCACCGCGTCCGCGATGGCCCGCCGGGTCGCCTCCGGAACCGCACCCGCGCCCAGATCCCGGGTCACCGAGTCCAGGTCGCCCGCGCCGCCCAGGCGGGAGGCCAGCACACCGTTGGCCACCGCGCCGAAGACCGATGCGCCGATCGTCTGGCCCGTCTGACGGCAGAAGAGCACCGACGCCGTGGTCGTGCCCCGTTCCGCCCAGCCCACCGTGGACTGCACGCCCACGATCAGCGGGAGCTGGAACAGACCCAGCGCCCCGCCCAGAAGCAGCATCAGCAGCGCCGGCTGCCAGGCTGAGCCCGGGTAGGGCAGGAACGGGAACGCGAAGAGGATCAGTGCCGCCGTCCCGATGCCGAGCATCGCGGTGTTGCGGAAGCCGATCTTCCCGTAGACGTGCTGGCTCAGCGCCGCCGACACCGGCCAGCTCAGCGTCCAGACCGACAGGACGAAACCGGCCGCCACCGGGGCCAGACCCAGCACCGACTGCGCGTACGTCGGCAGGAAGACGGACGGGGCCACCATCAGGAGCCCCAGCGCACCGAGCGCGAGATTGACCGCGGCGATCGTGCGGCGGCGCCACACCCAGCCGGGGATGATCGGTTCGGCCGCCCGGCGTTCCACCAGGACCACCACCCCGGCCAGCGCAAGTCCCGTACCGAACAAGGCCATTGACGGCGCCGACAGCCACGGCCAGGCCACCCCGCCCTGCACCAGCGCCGTCAGCAGGACGCCTCCGCACGCGAACACCGCCAGCGCGCCCGCCCAGTCGATACGGGGGCGGGCGGCCGGCTTCCGTTCCGGCTCGTGCAGATGCCGGACGATCAGCCACAGCGCCAGCGCGCCGATGGGCAGGTTGACCAGGAAGATCCAGCGCCAGTCGGCGTACGCCGCAAGGACGCCGCCGACCCCCGGGCCGGCCACGGCCGACACCGCCCACACCGTGGACAGCTTGGACTGGATCTTCGGGCGTTCCTTCAGGGGGTAGAGGTCGGCCGCCAGTGTCTGCACCGTGCCCTGCAGCGCGCCACCGCCCAGGCCCTGCACGATGCGGAAGGCGATCAGCGCGGCCATGTTCCAGGCGGCGGCGCACAGCAGCGAGCCCAGCAGGAAGACCGCCGCGCCCGCTATCAGCACCGGCTTGCGGCCGAAGGTGTCCGACAGCTTGCCGTACACCGGGAGCGTCACCGTCACGGCGAGCAGGTAGCCGGAGAAGAGCCAGGAGAAGACCGAGAAGCCGCCGAGGTCGCCGACGATCTGCGGGACGGCCGTGGAGACGATGGTGGCGTCGAGGGCGGCCAGCGCCATCGCGAGCATCAGCGCGGCGACGACGGCTCCCCTTCTGTGGGTGCTCCGTGGGCGCCCGCCCGTCCCCGACGCCCGTATCTCGGTGTGCCCCTGGTCCACGTCCCCCTGGTCCACGCGATTCCTTCCCCGTGCATCTATCTGCCGCCGACCACTCTCCCACTTGACCCTGACGTCGCGGCAGGGTGGAAGCTCAGTGGGCCGGTGGGTGGACCGAACCCCGAGATCGCCTCCACCTGTCGGTGGACTGCCCCTAGGGGTTCCTCCGCACTACGGCCCGGGGCGGGTTCGTCCCACTGGAGGAGGAGACCGGGCGGGAGCCTACTTAACCTGGCTTTATGCCGCTGGGGGGCGGCTGACCGAACCAGCGGGGGTGGGGTTTTCCCCCCTTGAAGAGGGTGCCGAGCACCAGCGCGCGGCACCCCCCTCCGGCACCAGGCTCATCGACGTACCGCTTCTCGCTTCTCGACGAATCACCGCGACCAGCTCATCCGCAGGCCGGCAGGTCCAACTGCCGCCCGACATAGGAGAATTACCATGACATCGGCCGTTACCATTCCCAGGCACGGGGGCACTGGAGGGCGTACGGCCGTTGCCGCCCGGGCGCGGCAGGTCGTCAAGGCGTACGGGTCCGGGGAGACCCGCGTCGTCGCCCTCGACCATGTCGACGTGGACATCGCCCGGGGCCAGTTCACCGCGATCATGGGGCCCTCGGGCTCCGGCAAGTCCACCCTCATGCACTGCCTCGCCGGCCTCGACACCGTGACCGGCGGGCAGATCTACCTGGACGACACCGAGATCACCGGGCTCAAGGACAAGAAGCTCACGCAGCTGCGCCGGGACCGGATCGGCTTCATCTTCCAGGCGTTCAACCTGCTGCCGACGCTGAACGCGCTCGAGAACATCACCCTGCCCATGGACATCGCGGGGCGGAAGCCCGACAAGCAGTGGCTGGCGCGCGTCGTCGACACCGTGGGGCTCAGCGACCGGCTCAAGCACCGGCCCACCCAGCTCTCCGGCGGCCAGCAGCAGCGCGTCGCCGTGGCCCGCGCCCTCGCCGCGCGGCCCGAGATCATCTTCGGTGACGAGCCCACCGGAAACCTCGACTCCCGTGCGGGTGCCGAGGTGCTGGGCTTCCTGCGGCGGTCCGTCGACGAGCTCGGGCAGACCATCGTCATGGTCACGCACGACCCCGTCGCCGCCTCGTACGCGGACCGGGTGCTGTATCTCGCCGACGGCCGGATCGTCGACGAGATGTACAAGCCGACTGCGGACGCCGTCCTGGACCGCATGAAGGACTTCGACGCCCGGGGGCGTACGTCATGACCGTCCTGAAGACATCGATGCGCAACTTCTTCGCGCACAAGGGGCGCATGGCGTTGTCGGCGGTCGCGGTACTGCTGTCGGTCGCCTTCGTCTGCGGCACGCTGGTGTTCACCGACACCATGAACACCACCTTCGACAAGCTGTTCGCGGCCACCTCCTCCGATGTGACCGTCAGCGCCAAGGGCGCCTCCGACAGCGGCGAGACGACCTCGGACAACGGCAGGCCGCCGGTCATCCCGGCCGCCGTCGTCGGCAAGGTGCAGGGCGCACAGGGCGTGAAGTCGGCGGAGGGGACCGTCTTCTCCACGTCGGTCACCGTCGTCGACGCCAAGAAGGACAGCCTGTCGCCGTCCAGCGGCGCCCCGACCATCGTCGGCAGCTGGAACGGCAACGACGCCCGCACCATGAAGATCACCCAGGGTGCCGCGCCGAAGACCTCCGACCAGGTCATGGTCGACGCCGACACCGCCGACAAGCACCACCTCAAGATGGGTGACGAGCTGTCCGTGATCAGCGCGGTCGGCACCCACACCGCGAAGATCTCCGGCATCGCCGACTTCCAGGTCACCAATCCCGGCGCGGCGATCTTCTACCTGGACACGAAGACCGCGCAGCAGACGCTCGTCGGCAGGACCGGCGTCTTCACCAACGTCAACGTCACGGCCGCCTCCGGGACGACCGACCCCCAGCTGAAGAAGAACGTGCAGTCGGCGCTCGGCACCGGCTACAAGGTGCAGACGGCCAAGGAGACCGCCGACGCCAACCAGAAGAACGTCGCGAGCTTCATGAACGTCATGAAGTACGCGATGCTCGGCTTCGCCGGAATCGCCTTCCTCGTCGGCATCTTCCTGATCATCAACACCTTCTCGATGCTGGTCGCCCAGCGCACCCGCGAGATAGGCCTGATGCGGGCCATCGGCTCCAGCCGCAAGCAGGTCAACCGGTCCGTGCTGGTGGAGGCACTGCTGCTCGGCCTGTTCGGCTCGGTGCTGGGGGTCGGCGCGGGCGTCGGCCTCGCGGTCGGGCTGATGAAGCTCATGGGCTCCATGGGCATGCATCTGTCGACCGCCGACCTGACGGTCGCCTGGACGACCCCGGTGGTCGGTCTCCTGCTCGGCGTGGTCGTCACCGTCCTCGCCGCCTACCTGCCCGCCCGCCGGGCCGGCAAGGTCTCCCCGATGGCCGCGCTGCGCGACGCCGGAGCCCCGGCCGACGCACGGGCCGGCCGGATCCGGGCCCTGGTGGGCGTGGCGCTGACCGGCGCCGGCGGCTACAGCCTCTACGTGGCCTCGAACGTCGACAAGGCGACCGACGGTTCGCTGTGGCTCGGCCTGGGCGTGGTGCTCTCACTGATCGGGTTCGTCGTCATCGGCCCGCTGCTCGCGAGCGCCGTGGTGCGCGTCCTGGGCGCCGTACTCCTGCGGGCCTTCGGACCGGTCGGGCGGATGGCCGAACGCAACGCGCTGCGCAACCCGCGCCGTACGGGTGCCACGGGCGCCGCCCTGATGATCGGGCTCGCGCTGGTCGCCTGCCTCTCGGTGGTCGGCTCCTCCATGGTCGCCTCCGCCACGGACCAGCTCGACAAGACCGTCGGCACGGACTTCATCATCCAGTCCGACAAGGGACAGCTGGTCACCCCGCAGGCCGTCAAGGCCGTGAAGTCGACGCCGGGGCTGTCCCGGGTCACCGAGTACCGGACGGCGAAGGCCGACTACACCACGCCCGACGGCAAGACGCTCAAGGACACCGACATCACGGCGGCGGACCCGACGTACGCGACCGACCTGCGTGTCAAGACCGTCGCAGGAAAGCTCAAGGACGCCTACCTGCCCGACTCGATGTCCGTCCACGAGAAGTTCGCCAAGGCCCACGGTGTCCACCTGGGCTCGAAGATCAGGATCGCGTTCAAGGACGGCGCCGCCGCGAACCTCACGGTCCGGGCCATCACCAGCAACGACGGTCTCATCGACGCGGGCTCCAAGTACACGTCGATCGCCACGCTCGCCAAGTACGTGCCGGCCGACAAGATGCCGCTCGACCAGCTGGTCTTCGCCACCGCCAAGGACGGGCAGCAGGATGCGGCCTACAAGTCGCTGAAGTCCGCGCTGCACGCCTACCCGCAGTACGAGGTGCGCGACCAGACGGACTACAAGCAGGCGCTGAAGGACCAGATCGGCCAGCTGCTGAACATGATCTACGGCCTGCTGGCACTGGCGATCGTCGTCGCGATCCTGGGCGTCGTGAACACCCTGGCCCTCTCGGTGGTCGAGCGGACGAGGGAGATCGGCCTCATGCGGGCGATCGGTCTGTCACGACGGCAGCTGCGCCGGATGATCCGCATGGAGTCTGTGGTCATCGCCCTCTTCGGCGCCCTGCTGGGCCTGGGCCTTGGCATGGGCTGGGGCGCGACGGCCCAGAAGCTGCTCGCCCTGGAGGGCCTGAAGGTCCTTGAGATCCCGTGGCCGACCCTGATCGCGGTCTTCCTCGGCTCGGCCTTCGTGGGCCTGTTCGCGGCACTGATCCCGGCGTTCCGGGCGGGCCGGATGAACGTACTGAACGCCATCGCCACCGAGTAGGGGACAGGGGAAACGGGGGAACAGCCACCGCACACGGGGGTTGCGGGGGAAGGCCCGGCGCCGAGGAGTCTTGGGGGACTCCTCGGCGCCGGGCCTGTTTGTGCGGGTGCGGCTCGTTCATCTCCGGCCTGTGCATCTCCGGCCTGTGCATGTACGGCCTGTGCGGCGCGGCTCGTTCTTTCAACGCCGGTCCGCATCAATCAGCCCGTCCGGCGTTTGAGGACGAGGCGTTCAGGCCGAAAGCGGGGGCCTGGGGGCGGCAGCCCCCTCAGGCGGTCACCGCAACCCCGGCCCACCAGTGATCGCGCGTTGTCCACAGCGACAGCGCCGCCGCGGGGCGCGACGTACGCTGGAGGGACCCCCGGCCCGCAGCGCGCGTCGGGCGATTCGCGTTGCCCGCCCCCGGACGAAAGCCGCCCCGAATGAGCCTGCACGGTCTGCTCGACGCCGTCGTCAAGGACACCGCCCTCGCGGAAGCGATCAAAGCGGCCGCAGACGGCAACCGCATGCACGTCGACCTGGTCGGCCCGCCGGCGGCCCGCCCCTTCGCGGTGGCCGCACTGGCCCGCGAGACCGGCCGCCCCGTGCTGGCGGTGACGGCGACGGGCCGCGAGGCGGAGGACCTGGCGGCCGCCCTTCGCTCGCTGCTGCCACCGGAGGGCGTCGTGGACTACCCGTCCTGGGAGACGCTTCCGCACGAGCGGCTGAGCCCGCGCAGCGACACCGTGGGACGCAGGCTCGCAGTACTGCGCCGCCTCGCCCACCCACGGCCCGACGACCCCGAGACCGGCCCGGTCTCCGTAGTCGTCGCGCCCGTACGGTCCGTGCTCCAGCCGCAGGTCAAGGGGCTCGGGGACCTGGAACCGGTCGCGCTCAGGACCGGGGAGAGCGCCGACCTCAACGAGATCGTGGCCGCCCTCGCCGCGGCCGCGTACGCGCGCGTGGAGCTCGTCGAGAAGCGCGGCGAGTTCGCCGTACGCGGCGGAATCCTCGACGTGTTCCCGCCGACCGAGGAACACCCCCTGCGCGTGGAGTTCTGGGGCGACGACGTCGAGGAGATCCGCTACTTCAAGGTCGCCGACCAGCGCTCCCTGGAGGTCGCCGAGCACGGCCTGTGGGCGCCGCCCTGCCGTGAACTTCTGCTGACCGACGACGTACGCACGCGTGCGCGTGCCCTCGCCGAGCAGCACCCCGAACTGGGCGAGCTGCTCGGCAAGATCGCCGAGGGGATCGCCGTGGAGGGCATGGAGTCCCTGGCCCCCGTCCTCGTCGACGACATGGAGCTGCTGCTCGACGTCCTGCCCAAGGGCTCCATGGCCGTCGTGTGCGATCCCGAGCGGGTCCGCACGCGTGCCTCGGACCTGGTCGCCACCAGCCAGGAGTTCCTCCAGGCATCCTGGGCGGCCACCGCGGGCGGCGGCGACGCCCCGATCGACGTCGGCGCGGCCTCGCTCCGGTCCATCGCGGACGTCCGGGACCGGGCGCGCGAGCTGGACATGATGTGGTGGTCGGTGTCGCCGTTCGCCGCCGACGAGACGTTCACCCTTGCCGCCGACGCGGCGCGGGACGCGGACACCCTCAAGCTCGGCATGCACGCCCCCGACACCTATCGCGGCGACACCGCCAAGGCCCTCGCCGACACCAAGGGCTGGCTCGCCGACAGCTGGCGCACGGTGTTCGTCACCGAGGCGCACGGCCCCGCGGCCCGCACGGTCGAGGTACTGGGCGGCGAGGGCATCGCGGCCCGCCTCGACATCGAACTCGGCGAGATCTCCCCGTCCGTCGTGCACGTGGCGTGCGGCTCGATCGACTACGGCTTCGTGGACCCGGCGCTGAAGCTGGCCGTCCTGACCGAGACCGACCTCTCCGGCCAGAAGGCGGCCGGCAAGGACGGCGCCCGGATGCCGGCCCGCCGCCGCAAGACCATCGACCCGCTCACCCTGGAGGCGGGCGACTACATCGTCCACGAGCAGCACGGCGTGGGGCGCTACATCGAGATGGTGCAGCGCACGGTGCAGGGCGCGACCCGCGAGTACCTGGTCGTGGAGTACGCCCCCGCCAAGCGCGGCCAGCCCGGCGACCGTCTGTACATCCCCACCGACCAGCTGGAGCAGATCACCAAGTACGTCGGCGGCGAGGCCCCGACCCTGCACCGTCTGGGCGGCGCCGACTGGACCAAGACCAAGGCGCGCGCCAAGAAGGCCGTCAAGGAGATCGCGGCCGACCTCATCAGGCTGTACAGCGCTCGGATGGCGGCGCCCGGACACACCTTCGGCCCGGACACCCCGTGGCAGCGCGAGCTGGAGGACGCCTTCCCGTACGCGGAGACCCCCGACCAGCTCACCACCATCGCCGAGGTCAAGGAGGACATGGAGAAGTCGGTCCCGATGGACCGCCTGATCTGCGGCGACGTCGGCTACGGCAAGACGGAGATCGCGGTCCGCGCCGCGTTCAAGGCGGTCCAGGACGGCAAGCAGGTCGCCGTCCTCGTACCCACCACTCTCCTCGTCCAGCAGCACTTCGGGACGTTCTCCGAGCGCTACTCCCAATTCCCCGTCAACGTACGGGCGTTGAGCCGCTTCCAGACCGACACCGAGGCGAAGGCGGTCCTTGAGGGGCTGCGGGAGGGCTCGGTGGACCTCGTCATCGGCACCCACCGCCTGTTCTCCTCCGAGACCAAGTTCAAGGACCTGGGCCTGGTCATCGTCGACGAGGAGCAGCGCTTCGGCGTCGAGCACAAGGAGCAGCTGAAGAAGCTGCGCGCCAACGTGGACGTGCTGACCATGTCCGCCACCCCCATCCCGCGCACCCTGGAGATGGCGGTCACGGGCATCCGCGAGATGTCCACGATCACGACCCCGCCCGAGGAGCGCCACCCGGTGCTCACCTTCGTCGGCCCGTACGAGGAGAAGCAGATCGGCGCCGCGATCCGCCGTGAACTGCTGCGCGAGGGCCAGGTCTTCTACATCCACAACCGGGTCGAGTCGATCGACCGGGCCGCCTCCCGCCTGCGCGAGATCGTCCCCGAGGCGCGCATCGCGACGGCCCACGGCCAGATGTCCGAGACGACCCTCGAACAGGTCGTCGTCGACTTCTGGGAGAACAAGTACGACGTCCTCGTCTCGACCACGATCGTCGAGTCCGGCATCGACATCTCGAACGCCAACACACTGATCGTGGAGCGCGGCGACAACTTCGGCCTCTCTCAACTGCACCAGTTGCGTGGCCGGGTGGGCCGAGGCCGCGAGCGCGGCTACGCCTACTTCCTGTACCCGCCGGAGAAGCCGCTGACGGAGACCGCCCACGAGCGCCTCGCGACCATCGCCCAGCACACGGAGATGGGCGCGGGCATGTACGTGGCGATGAAGGACCTGGAGATCCGCGGCGCCGGAAACCTGCTCGGCGGCGAGCAGTCCGGGCACATCGCGGGCGTCGGCTTCGACCTGTACGTCCGCATGGTCGGCGAGGCGGTCGCGGACTACCGGGCGTCGCTGGAGGGCGGAGTGGAGGAGGAGCCGCCCCTGGAGGTCAAGATCGAGGTCCCGGTCGACGCGCACGTCCCGCACGACTACGCCCCCGGCGAGCGCCTCCGCCTCCAGGCCTACCGGGCCATCGCCTCCGCCAACACGGAGGAGGACATCAAGGCCGTACGCGAGGAACTCGTCGACCGCTACGGCAAGTTGCCCGAGCCGGTGGAGAACCTGCTGCTGGTGGCCGGCCTGCGCATGCTCGCCCGCGCCTGCGGGGTCGGCGAGATCGTCCTCCAGGGCAACAACATCCGCTTCGCACCGGTGGAGTTGCGGGAATCCCAGGAGCTGAGGGTCAACCGCCTGTACCCGGGCACGGTCATCAAGCCGGCCGTGCACCAGCTGCTGGTACCCCGCCCGAAGACCGCCAAGGTGGGCGGCAAGCCGCTCGTCGGGCGTGAACTGCTGGGCTGGGTGGGCGAGTTCCTGGCATCGATCCTGGGCTCGTAGGGCTCGCGGAAGTGTGCCGTTGACCGGGGTCCGGGGTCCGGAAGATGACCGGGGCCCGACAGGCCGTCCGCCGGAGCGCTGCTCCGCGGACGGCCTCTGTTCCCAGGCCCGTTCGGGCCCGCTCGTGCCGTTCGGCGGCCCTACGGCTGATCGGGCCTGTCCCGGTCCATGCCCATCTGGCCCTCGATCTTCTGCTGCGCGTCGTCGACCTGGCTCTCGTACTTGTTGCCGGTCTTTTCGTTGGCCTTCCGCTCCGCCGCGTCGGACATGTCCTTGGCCTTGTCCTGCATCTGGCGGTTGCTCTTGAACCTGTCGAAGATGCCCATACGGAGCTCCTTCCGGGGTAGCCCAGCAACGACGATACGACCGATATGCCCCAAGCGCACCCTTGGACGGGTAGCGGTCTGGACCTCGTGAACGACCCCGTGCGCCCTGCCGCTACGGTGTGCGCGAAGCCGTGCAAGGGAAGACGCCCCATGCGGGGGCGAACCGGTGGCAAGGGGAGGCGCGCCGTGAGGCGTCTGAGGGGTGGGGCTGCGACGGCCGTCGTGCTGGTGTTCGCCGTGGCCGGCTGCAAGGCCGATACCAAGACCGGATCCAGTGGGCCGGAGCCGACCGGGGGCGGGGGAGCAGGCGGGGGCGCCGCCCTCACCGCCGCCGAGTCACTGACCGTGAAGGGGCGGGCACCGAAGACGGGTTACGCCCGGGACAGGTTCGGCGCCGCCTGGGCCGACACCGACTCCAACAGCTGCGACACCCGCGACGACATCCTCAAACGGGACCTGGACGACGTGAAGTTCACCGGCGGCACCTGCAAGGTGTCGTACGGCGTACTGGAGTCGGACCCGTACTCGGGCAAGGAGGTGACCTACCGGCGAGGCCGCAGCCTGGTCGACATAGACCACATGGTCGCCCTCTCCGACGCCTGGCAGAAGGGCGCCAAGTACTGGGACGCCAGCAAGCGCATAGCCCTGGCCAACGACCCGCTGAACCTCCTCGCCGTCGACGCGAGCACCAACCGCTCCAAGGGCGATGGCGACACGGCCACGTGGGTGCCGCCGAACAAGACGTTCCGGTGCACGTACGTCGCCGCACAGGTCGCCGTGAAGAAGAAGTACGGGCTGTGGGTGACCGCGGCGGAGAAGGCCGCGATGGAGAAGGTGCTCAAGGCGTGCCCGGGGCAGAAACTGCCCTCCGGTGGCAACCCGACGAAGGCACCCGCCCGCTTCCACGCGGGCTGAGCCGGCGCCCGCAAAACCGGTTTCCGGCGGTCGCCCCGCCGCCTACGGTGACCGCATGGAACTCAAGGTGTCGAGCCTCGCCGAGCGCCCCGAGATGACCGGGCCCGTCGTCGGCATGGCGAACAGTTGGCCGGAGTTCGTGACCCACGACCTCGTGGGCGGCGCCCACTACGGACGGATCGCCACCGAACTCCCCGCGTACGTCCTGTTCGCCGAGGACGAGCGGGGCGAGGTCGTCGCCCACGCCTACAGCGTTCCCTTCGCCCTCGCCGCCGAGGGCCGCGGCGAGCTGCCCGCCCGCGGCTGGGACGAGGTGCTCGTGTGGGCCTTCGAGGACCTCCGCCACGGGATCCGCCCGGACGCCGTCAGCGCCATCGCGATCGTCGTCACCCCGCAGGCCCAGGGCCGCGGCCTGTCCGCCCGCATGCTGTCCGCGATGCGCGACAACGCCCGCACCCACGGCTTCACCGAGGTCGTCGCCCCCGTCCGCCCGAGCGCCAAGCACCTCGAACCGCACACCCCGATCGAGGAGTACGCCCACCGGACGCGCCCCGACGGACTGCCCCACGACCCGTGGCTGCGCGTGCACGCCCGCGCGGGGGCGACCGTCGAACGCATGGCACCGGCCTCCATGACCGTCTCCGGCTCGCTCGAACAGTGGCGCGCGTGGACGGGACTGCCCTTCGACACCCGGGGCGACATCGAGGTACCCGGCGCCCTGGTTCCGGTGCGGTGCGAACCGGAACGGGGATACGCCGTCTACGTCGAGCCCAACGTCTGGATGCGGCACGCTCTTTGAGTCAGCCGTCCAGCGCGTCCAGGTCGACGATGTGGCCCACGGGCTTCCGCGCGGGGACCGGCTTCTCGAAGTCGCTGAACGTGATCGAGCCCGGGTCCGAGGGGGTCGTGCTGTCCAGCCGCAGCAGATACGGCTTGCCCTCAGTGGCGACGTACAGCGTGTAACTCTCCTTGCCGTCCTTCGCCTTCAGTACGACGGTCGTGGCGCCGTCGACCTTCGCTGTCCCGGCACGGGTCACCGAAGGTGCGACGCCCCCGGACGAGCTGTCGTCCGAGTCGATGTCCTCCGCGCCGCCGAGCACCGTGTCCAGGTCGCAGAAGCTCGCTATGTCCTTGGCGTCCGAGCCCTTGGCGGACATCCTGGTCCACTTCCCGGCCAGCATGTCGACGGCCGCGTCCACGTCCGCCTTGGCCTCGCCCTTGCTCTGCTCGCGCAGGAACGCCTCGTCGTACTTCATGTAGACCGTGTGGCCGGTCTTGATCAGGTCGGCCTTGCCCTGGCCGCCCATGCCCATCGTCCCGGCGCACTCGTTCTTCTTGTCCAGCGCCATGTCGATGTGGATCGTGCCGTCGCTCTCGTCGTCCTTGATGTCGCCCTTCATACGGAGCGAGGAGGCGCCGGTGGTGGCCGTCATCGCCCGGTCGGCGATCTCTTCGGCGGTGAGGCCGGCGAAGGGTTCCTTGGGCTTGTTGGACGTGGCAGCCGTGTCGCCGGTCCTGCCGTCGGCCTTGTCCGTGCCGGACTGGCAGGCGGTGAGTCCCGTGGTGGCCGCGGCGACGAGGCAGATGGCGGCAAGTGCGGTGCGACGCATGAGAATTCCTTGTCGAAGATGCGGTGAGGTGAGGTGGGGCGGCCCTGGTGCGGCGGCGCCCTCTTCCGGTGACGGGCGGTGGATCGAGTCGTACGGGCCTCAGCCCGCCTTCTTCCAGTCCTTGCAGCCGGTCGTCTTGAAGTAGCCGTCCGAGGCGCTGATCGTGACGACGGCCGTGCCGGTCACGTTGTTGTTCGCGAGGATCGACTTCAGCCCGTGGTCCGCGTCCTTGGCCCGCTCCCAGTAGCAGGAGTCGTCGGTGTTGCCGGTGGACCGGTAGGTGCCGGGGGCGATGTCGGTGCCGACCCTGAACATGCCGCCGTCGCCGGCCATCTTCGAGACCGCGGTGCCCTTCGCCTTCGGGTCGACGGCGGTCCAGTCCTTGCAGCCGCTGGACTTGAACAGTTTGTCGGTGGCCTTGATGGTCACGTAACTGGTGCCGCTCACATTGTCGTTGGCCAGGATCGAGTCCATCTCGCCCTTGGCGTCCTTGGCGCGCTCCCAGTAGCACATGCCGTCGCCGTTGCCGGTGGTGCGGTAGGTGCCGGGCTTGACGTCTGAACCGACCTGGAAGTCGCCGTCCCCGGCGAACGCGGCCTCCGTCTTCTCGGCGGCCTTCGTGCCCTTCGCAGCTCCCGTGCTGCCGGAGCCGGAGCCGGAGCCGTTGCCGAAGGGGTGCTGGGCGGACGTCGAGGAACCCTTGTCCTTGCCCTTGCCGTTGTCGGCGGAGCTGTTTGCGTTGTCGCCGGCATTCGCTGACACGACCCCGATGACCACGACCCCCACGACGGCGCCCAGCGCAACCTTGCCCTTCATGCCCATGACGATGTCCCCCCTAGGACCTGCCGACCGCCGCTGCTCGGCGGCCGCTGTTCGCTGGGTCAATAAGAGCAGGGCATGTGAACCGAGTCAACACGGTTCACGGCTACGTTCGTGTACACGGCCGTGAATGCCTAGATCTTGCGCACGTCGGTATGCTCGGCGTCACACACGACGATCGGGGCGGCGAGGGGAGCCGGCGGGTGCAGGACAACGCGACAGAGGTGACCGCGGCCGGGATCGCCCGGCTCGCCGGCGTGGGCCGCGCCGCCGTCAGCAACTGGCGCCGCCGGCACGCCGACTTCCCCAAGCCGGTCGGCGGCACCGAGACGAGCCCGTCCTTCGCGCTCACCGAGGTCGAGGCGTGGCTGCGCAAGCAGGGCAAACTCGCCGAGGTCCCGCTGCGGGAACGCGTCTGGCAGCAACTCGCCGGACACCCCGAGGGCCCGGTCACGGCGCTGACGCACGCCGGCTGCGTCCTGCTGCTCATCCATGACCGGCCGACCGTGTGGCTCAAGGTGAGTGCCGGGTCGGACGTACGGCTGGCCGCGATGTTGCAGGGAGCGCTGGAAGAGGTGCTGGTGCCGCGGTTCGGTGCGGTGCCCAAGGGGCGCGGTGCGCATGGCGCTCGCGGTGTTCACAGTCACCGCGGTGTTCACGGCGCCGCGGCCGGTGGCGCGGCGTCGGGTGTTCACGCGCAGTCGACCGGAAGCCCGGAGCCGACTGTTCACACCGAACCGCCCCGTGGAGGGGCGGGAGCAGCTGTGAACACGCCACCGCCCGGTGGAGGCGCAGAGACAGCTGTGAACACCCCACCTGCCACGCACACGGCCTCACCGGTTCACGCGCCCCCCGCTGTGAACAGCCCGCAGCCCGTGAACGCCCGGGACTCCGTGAACACCCCGGACCCCGCCAACACCCCGCCCGCCGTTCACGCCCCCGCCGGCCCCCAACTCCTCCCCTCCGCCCCCCTCCTGCGCGGCGCCGCCGAACTCGCCGCCGAGATGGGCGCCCGCCAGGCCTTCGAGTTCCTGCTCGGCAGGCACCTCGACGCCAACCCGCGCCAGTACACGCTCACCCCCGCCGAACTCGCCGGCCTCATGGCCGACCTCGCCGGCCCCGCCCGCACCTTCCTCGACCCCGCCTGCGGCACCGGCGCCCTGCTCCGCGCCGTCGCCCCCCGCCCCGACCAGGAGCTGTACGCCCAGGACAGCGCCCCCGACCTCGCCGCGCTCACCGCACTCCGCCTCGCCCTGCACGCCCGGTCCACCGTGCGCGGCGCCGCGGGCGACACCCTGCGCGCCGACGCCTTTCCCGAGCTGCGCGCCGACGCCGTCCTGTGCCACCCGCCGTTCAACGAACGCAACTGGGGCCACGACGACCTCGCCTACGACCCCCGCTGGGAGTACGGCTTCCCGGCCCGCAACGAGTCGGAGCTGGCCTGGGTGCAGCACGCGCTCGCCCGCCTCAGGGACCGCGGCACCGCCGTCCTCCTCATGCCGCCCGCCGCCGCCTCCCGCCGCTCCGGCCGCCGTATCCGCGCGGACCTGCTGCGTCGCGGCGCGCTGCGCGCCGTGATCACCCTGCCGATCGGCGCGGCACCCCCGTACAACATCCCGCTTCACCTGTGGGTGCTGCGCCGGCCCGACAAGGCGCCCGCGCAGCCCGAGGTGCTGCTCGCCGACACCGGGCAGTACGCCACTGAAGGGCGCGGTGGGCCGGACTGGCGGGCCGTGCGTGAGGCCGTCCTCGACGCCTGGCGGGCCTTCGACCGCGCCGGCACGTTCGAGGAGCGCCCCGGCCTGGCCCGCTCCCTCCCCGTCATCGACCTCCTCGACGACGACGTCGACCTCGCCCCGGCCCGCCACCTCCCGCCCCCGACCGCGGCCGACGGCGGCGACTCACTCACCTCCCTACGTGAACGCCTCGGCGAGACCCTGCGCCTGACCGCCGACCTCACCCCGCCCCCCGCGGATCCCGCGCGGCCGGCGCGCTGGCCGCTCACCACGGTCGGTGAACTCGCGCGCGGGGGAGCCCTGGTGATGCGCACCGGCGGAAACGGCGGCCACGCGCGCGTGCCCGTCCTCACCGACCACGACGTCCTCGCCGGGACGGCACCCTCAGGCGCGCTCCCCGAGAGCGACGAGGAAGCCGTGCTGACCGAACCGGGCGACGTCGTCGTGCCAGTGCTCGGCGGGGGCTCGGTGGCGCGGGTGATCGACGACGCCACCGGGGGCGCCGCCCTGGGGCGCAACCTCGTGCTCCTGCGCCCCGATCCTGCCGCGCTCGACCCCTGGTTCCTCGCCGGCTTCCTGCGGGGCACCGCCAACAACCGCCAGGCCAGCAGCTACGCGTCCACGGCCACCCGCCTCGATGTGCGCCGTCTCCAACTGCCCCGGCTCGCCCTGGACGAACAGCGGCGCTACGGCGCGCACTTCCGCGCGCTGGACGACTTCGAGCGGGCGCTCAGGCAGGCGGGCCGGCTCGGAGAGCAGCTCGTACGCGGGATGTACGACGGGCTGACGGACGGGACGGTCGCCCCGGCCGACCGGTGAAGTGATCAGTGCGACAACGGTTCGGTACAACCCGGGACCGGTTGTCCTTGTCGGCCTATACGCTCGGACCCGGTACCCACGTTCGTCCCCATCAGGCCTCCAGGAGCAGCCATGCAGGGCCACGGCTACGCCCCGTCCCCGCCGCGTCGACCCTCGACCGGGGTGCTCGTCGTGCTGCGCGTGATCTTCGTGGCGGTGCCGATCCTCAGCATCGGATTCCTGGCGTGGGTGGCGCCGCTGCGGGCGGCGATCGTGACCCGCAAACGGAGCGACTGGTGGATCTTCGGCGGCTCGCTGGCGGTCCTCGGCATCAGTTTCTCCTTCCTGGCCGCCGACCACACCGACGACTTCAGCACGCCGAGCGGCAACGCGGGCATGATCATCCTGCTGCTCAACGCCGCGGCCTGCGCCGGCTACTACCTGTACGCGGACATACACCACCACCGGCCGTACCCCACCGACTATCCGGCGCCCCCGGTCCAGGGCATGGGCTACGGCTACCCGCAGCCCCCGTCGCCGTACGCGGCCACCCAGCCGCAGACGCCGGCGGCACCCGTACCCGGCCCCGTGCCCACCACCCCGCCGCCCGCCGGCCCCGTACCGCCGCACCCGCCGCAGCGCCCCGCGCCCGCCCGTATCGACCAGGTGCGCGCCGAACTCGACGAGCTGAGCGACTACTTGCGCCAGCACCCCGGCCACTCCGACGGCCACCCCGAGGGCGGAAGGTGACCGTGGCGGCAGGACGTGTCGTCGCCGGCCGCTATGAACTGTCCACCCTCATCGGGCAGGGCGGCATGGGCCAGGTGTGGACGGCCTACGATCAGCGGCTCGACCGGCGCGTGGCGGTGAAGCTGCTGCGCCCCGACAAGGTGGCCGGCCAGGAGGCGGACGAGCTGCGCCGCCGCTTCGTGCGTGAGTGCCGGGTGACCGCGCAGGTCGACCACCCCGGGCTGGTCACCGTGCACGACGCGGGCAGCGAGGGCGAGGAGCTGTTCCTCGTCATGCAGTACGTCGACGGCGCCGACCTCTCCGACCACCTCGCCGAGCACGACCCGTACCCCTGGCAGTGGGCGGTCGCGGTCGCGGCCCAACTGTGCGCCGTGCTCAGCGCCGTACACGCCGTGCCGATCGTCCACCGCGACCTCAAGCCGCGCAACGTGATGGTGAAGCAGGACGGCACGGTCACCGTCCTCGACCTCGGTGTCGCCTCCGTCATGGACGCCGACACCACCCGCCTCACCCACACCGGCACGCCCATCGGCTCGCCCGCCTACATGGCGCCCGAGCAGGCGATGGGCGGCGCGGTCGGCCCCTACACCGACCTGTACGCGCTCGGGGTGCTGCTGCACGAACTCCTCAGCGGAGACGTCCCGTTCGCGGGCTCGACGGCCCTCGGCGTGCTGCACCGGCACCTGTACGAGCCGCCGCTGCCCGTGCGCCGTCTGCGCCCCGAGGTGCCCGAGGCGCTGGAGGCGCTCGTGCTGCGCCTGCTCGCCAAGGACCCACAGCACCGCCCGGCCTCCGCGCAGGAGGTGTACGAGCACCTGGCGCTGCTCCTGCCCGCGCGCGGCATGCCCACGGGAGCGCCGCTCGACCCCACGCGTCCCTTCCTGCGCCCGCACGCCCCCTGGCCGGACCGTGCGCGAACCCCCGCGCCGCAGCCTGCCCCGATGGCGCCGGCGCCGGAGAAACCCGACGTCGCCCGCGCCGTCGACGAGGTCAAGCGCCTCCTCGGCGAGGGCCGTATCACCCAGGCCGTCGACATCCTCGGCGCGATCCTGCCCGCCGCGGCCGAACAGCACGGTGAGCACTCCCCGGTCGTCCGCACCCTGCGCAAGCAGTACGCGGCCACCCTCATGGACGACGGCCAGTACCGGCGCGCGCTGCCCGAACTGCGCCGCCTCGCCGACGAACGCGCCACCGAGGCCGGCCAGGCCGACCCGCAGTCGCTCCGCTTCCGCTACGAGGCCGCCCAGTGCCTGGAGTCGCTCGGCGAACCGGCGGCCGCGCTCGCCGAGTACCGCGCGCTGCTGCCGTACTACGAGAACCAGTACGTGGCCGGCGACCCCGAGCTCGCCCACGACGTCCGCCGCCGCATCGGCCTCCTCCTGCTCGCCCTCGGCGACCGGGCCGCCGCCCACGAGACCCTGGCGCGCCTGCTGATGGACGTGGACCGGCTGCGCGGCCCCGGACACCCGCTCGCGGCGGAGATACGGCGGACGCTGCAGTGGCTGGGCCAGGTGCGCGGCTAGATTTTGCCGAGCCCTGGGAGATTCTTGTGATCTTCCGGGGGTTCGGTTGCCCGAACTGATGCACGGACCCGGATAGGTTGCGGTGCGTTTTTCGCCAGGCGACGCACGTCAACCGCGAGGCGCCACACGGCATCCGCAGGGCAACGCACACCGCATGCGGCGCACGTCGCATGCAACGCACAACCAGGGGTGGGACACATGGCAGGCCATCGGCAGTCCAAGAAGCGCAGATACGTCACCTGGGGTGTCGCGGGTGCCGCCGTCGTCGCCGGAGCCGGCATCGCCGCGCAGACCTCCATGGCCGCCACCACCTGGCCCGCGCAGAAGACGTACACCGGACGTGCCTTCGACACCTGCGCCGCGCCCTCCCTCTCCGCGATGAAGGCCTGGCACGGCGGCCTCTACGGAGCCGCCGCCGTCTACGTCGGCGGCAGCAACCGCGGCTGCTCCCAGCCCAACCTCACCGCCTCCTGGGTGAAGTCGGTCAGCGCGGTCGGCTGGAAGCTCATCCCGCTCTACGTGGGCGCCCAGCCGCCCTGCCAGTCCGGCTCCAACCCCGAGAAGCTCACCGCCGCGACCGCCGCCTCCCTCGGCGCGAAGGACGGGGCGGACGCCGTCTCCAAGGCATCGGCGCTCGGCATGAAGGCGGGCAGCCCGATCTACCTCGACATGGAGTCGTACGACATCACGAACACGTCGTGCAACGACGCCGTGCTCACCTATGTGCGCGCCTTCGACAAGGCCCTGCACGCCAAGATCTACCGCGCGGGCTACTACGGCTTCACCAGCTCCAGCGCGAAGGCGATCGCCAACGCCAAGGACAAGACCGACCTGCCGGGCAACCTCTGGTACGCGCTGTGGGACAAGCAGAACACCACGACCGCGGACTGGCCGTTCGGCTCGACCCAGTTCACCGGCCACAGCCGCGGTCACCAGTACATGGTCAACAGCAAGGAGACGCGGAACGGCTACACGATCACCGTGGACCGCGACGCCTGGGACGCTCCGGTGGCCATCACGGGCTGACCTCCGACGCCCGAGGGACGCGGCGGTGCCCGAAGTCGCGGTGAATCGTTGGTCGAATGGGTTGGCCAGAGCTTGGCCACTGCCTACCATCGATCACCGCAAGACCTTGTGCACCGTCGCACAATCTCCTCGGGAGGCTTCCTTGCACCGCCGCCGTCGCACCGCGCTCCTCCTCACCGCCGCGATCGCCGCCGCGGCCCCCGCCCTCACCGCCTGCGGAAACGACGCGCATCCCGGCGCGGCAGCCGTCGTCGGCGGCCAACGGATCACCGTGGCGCAACTGGAGACCCGGGTGAACGAGGTGCGCACGGCGCAGCGGGCGGCCGTGAAGGACCAGGCGCAGTACAAGCAGGCCGTCGAGCAGACCGGTGGCATCACCCGCGACACCCTGCACGGGATGGTTCTGGACCGGGTGCTGCATCGCGCCGCCCGGGACTCGGGCGTGAGTGTCACCGCCATGGAGGTCCAGCGGATGCGCTCCGGCCTGGAGCAGCAGGTCGGCGGTTCCAAGGCCCTGGAGACGGCCTGGCTCCAGCAGTACGGCGTCGCTCCGAAGCGCCTCGACGACAACCTCCGCCTCCAGCTGGAGGCTCAGAAGCTGGCCCGGACGCTCGGCACCGACACCAGCAAGCCGGCCTTCTGGAACGCCCTGTCCAAGGCGTCCAGGGAACTCCACGTCGACCTCAACCCGCGCTACGGCGTCTGGGACGTCCAGAAGAGCAGCCGCGTGGACGCGAAGACCCCTTGGGTGCGTGAGGTCACGGCGACGGGGACGCAGCAGACGGCGTAACGGTCCGGCAGGGCCGGCCCCTGTGGATAACTTCGGGGGCCGTCGGCGCGGTGCGTTACGTTCGGATCGTGAACGCAACCAGCTCCGCAGAGTCCGACCCCGGCCGCATCGTCCTGCTCACCACCAGCCACCGTGTCGCGCCCGGCCTGCTGTCCTGGCCGGCCTGGCAGGCACTGCACGCCGCCGACCGCGTGCTGTGCGCGGACGCCGCCCACCCGCAGCTGCCGTATCTGCGGGAGGCGGGCACAGCGGTCGACGAGGCCGCCCCCGCCGCCGAGGAACTGGTCGACGCGTGTGCGGGCGGGCGGACGGTCGTCGTGGTCGCGACGGGCGAGGGCGAGTCGGCCCTGACCGACGGACTGGCCCGTCTCGCCGGCTCCGGACGCGTGCACATGCCGGAGCTGGAGCTGCTCCCCGCCTCCTACGACCTCCCCGGCGCCCGTCTCCTGGACCTCGTCCAGGTCATGGACCAGATCCGCGCCGAGTGCCCGTGGTCGTCCCAGCAGACCCACAAGGGCCTGGCGAAGTACGGCATCGAGGAGGCGTACGAACTCGTCGAGGCGATCGAGGAGGGCGACCGCGACGAACTGCGCGAGGAACTGGGCGACGTCCTGCTCCAGGTGGTCTTCCACTCCCGTATAGCCGAGGAGGACCTGGAGAGCCCCTTCTCCATCGACGACGTGGCCGCCGGCATCGTCACCAAGCTCATCCACCGCCACCCGCACGTCTTCGGTGACGAGACGGCGTCCACGCCCGAGGAGGTCAAGGAGCACTGGCTGCGCACCAAGGCGGTCGAGAAGCAGCGCACCTCCGTGACGGAGGGCGTCCCCCTCGGCCAGCCGGGACTGGCCCTCGCGTCGAAGCTGGCGTCGCGGGTGCGGACCGCGGGCTTCGAGGTCCCGCTGCCCCGAGCCGAGGGCATCGGCTACGAGTTGCTGGCACTGGCCGTGCGCGCCGAGGCGGAGGGCGTGGACCCGGAGGCGGCCCTGCGGGCGGCGGCCCGGGCCTACCGGGACGCGATCAGACAGACCGAGGACCGGGCCCGCTCAGGCGGCGGCGAACCGCACGGGCAGCTCTCGTAGTCCGCGCATGATGAGGCCGCCCCGCCAGCGGAGGTCGGCGGGGTCGGCGGCGAGTTCGAGGTCGGGCAGGCGGCGCAGCAGGGTTTCGAGGGCGGTGCGGCCTTCGAGGCGGGCCAGGGGGGCGCCGAGGCAGTAGTGGATGCCGTGGCCGTATCCGAGGTGCTGGTTGTCCCGGCGGGTGAGGTCGAGGGTGTCGGGCTCCGAGAAGCGTGCGGGGTCGCGGTCGGCCGCGGCGAGGACGACCAGGACGGGATCGCCGGTGGCGATGCGCTGCCCGCCGACAGTGAGGGGCTCGGTGGCGAAGCGCCAGGTGGCCAGTTCGACAGGGCCGTCGTAGCGGAGCAGCTCCTCTATACCGGTGTCGAGCAGCCCGGTCTCACCGCGGTCGATCGACTCCTGGAGCCGCCCCCGCTGCTCGGGGTTGCGCAACAGCGCGTACGTCCCGTTGCCGATCAGGTTGATGGTGGTTTCGAAGCCGGCGAACAGCAGCACGAAGCACATGGCCGCGGCCTCGTTCTCGGTGAGGTGCTCACCGTGGTCGGAGGCGCGGATGAGGCCCGAGATCAGGTCGTCGCCGAGGTCGCCGCGCTTGCGGTGGATGAGCTCGGCGAGATAGCCGCGGATCTTCTTCACGGAGCGGGCGACGCCACCGCGCGGGCCGCCGCCGTGCCGGATCATCATCCCCGCCCAGTCGCGGAAGTCGTCCTGGTCCTCGCGGGGGACGCCGAGCAGGTCGCAGATCGCGTGGATGGGGAGGGGGAAGGCGAAGTCGTGGATCAGGTCGGCCTCGCCGTTCGGCGCGAACCGGTCGATCAGATCGTCCGTCAACTCCTGCACGCGCGGCGCGAATTCGGCCACCCGGCGCGGAGTGAACGCCGTGGAGACGAGGCGCCGCAGCCGGGTGTGGTCCGGCGGGTCGATGTTGAGCAGATGCGTCATCAGATTGGCGCTGCGCTCGCCCGGGATGCCGGTTTTGCTCTTGCCCTGCGCGTCCTCGGCATGATGGGCGGGGTTCTTCGACAGCCGCCCGTCCGCGAGCGCCTGACGCGCGTCGGCATAGCGGGTCACCAGCCACGCCTCGACCCCGCTGGGAAGCTTCGTCCAGTGGACGGGGGAGTGCTCGCGCAGCCATGCGTAGGCCGGGTAGGGGTCACCGGCGAATTCCCAGGTGAAGAGTTCGGGGGCGGTGTTGGGGACGTTCACAGGACGACCGTATCGGGAGCCGCTGGTGAACGTCCCGCCGCGGCGGACCGGTCAAAGATGACACGCGTTCAACTCCGTGATCTTCACGTGATCTACGCGGCATTAACTTGTGACAAGTGATCGACTGCCGATACGTTCACCCACCAGCGCGGTGCCGAGCACCATGCGCCGCGCCGATCACTGCTGTCTCGCGAAAGGCCCCCGCATGCTCTCCGGGAACGGTCGACACCGTCGCCCCCGTCAGGCTCCGGCACTCCTCGTCGCGGCCGGGGTGACCGGCTCCGCCATCGCCATCCCCCTCCTCGGGGCAGCCTCCGCGCACGCGGCCGACGGCACCACCTGGGACAAGGTGGCGAAGTGCGAGACCGGCGGCGCCTGGAGCGAGAACAGCGGCAACGGGTTCTACGGCGGACTCAAGCTGACCCAGAAGAACTGGGAGAAGTACGGCGGCCTCGACTACGCCCCCAGCGCCGACCTGGCCAGCCGCAGCCAGCAGATAGCCGTCGCCGAGAAGCTCCTGGACGACCAGGGCGTCGGCGCCTTCCACCTCTGCGGACTGACCTCGGGCCTGAACAAGGACTCGGACTCGGCCGACGTCGACACGGGCATTCTGGACGACGGTTCGGGTTCGTCCGATTCCTCTGACTCCTCCGACTCCACCGGTTTGTCCAACTCCTCCGGTAATGGATCCAGTGGGTCCAGTGATTCCTCTTCGTCGGATTCATCCTCCGGTGCGTCGTCCAGCACTTCCCCTTCCGCCTCCGGGGACGCGAAGGACAACTCCACCGAATCCGGCACATCGGCCTCACCCTCCACCTCCCCGTCCGAGACGGCCTCGCGTGACGCACAGCGTCGCGACGGTTCGTCCGCAGATCGGGCAAAGGGTGACGACTCGGGCAATATCCAGGAGGAAGTGGGTTCTTGGAGCCTCGTCGACACCGGCTCGATCGGCACCGGCCGCCATCGCGGCGCCAGCGCCGAGGGGGCCGAAGGGGTCAAGACGGACAGTCGCACGGACGACACGTATACGGTCCACGCCGGCGACACCCTCGCCTCCATCGCCGACTCCCTTGACCTGGACGGCGGGTGGCACGCGCTCTATGCCGAGAACGAGAAGGCTCTCGGTAGCGACCCGAACCGTATCGTCGCCGGTCAGACCCTGCGACTCCCTGCCGAATAGGGCGAAAAACAACGGGAGTTCGCGTCACCTTTCGCTGTGGAATGTCCGGTTTGGTGAAAGTGTGGGATGAGTCTCAGAAGCCCTGATCGTCTTTGAAATTCCCCGGATCGCGTGTCTACGGTCGTCACCGCTCGTCAACACGAGCCCCGGCTGCCGCAACGCCGAATCCTGCCAGCGGCCGTACGGGAACAGTCGTCGCGTAAAGCGCCGTAGGCAGGAGCGGGGGACCCAAGGTAGGCGCCGGGTCCGGCAGTTGAGGCCTCACGGCCTCCGACGCCGGAACCGGCTTGGGGTTAAGCCGCGCACCGGGAGGTGCGTGGCCGGGCAACTCAACCGGCCCGAACCCGACAGCTCACCTCGCAGGCGTCGGTGAGGGGATCCACCATGCTGTTTTCCGGCAAGGGCAAGCACCGTCGTCCGTCCAAGGCCACCCGCGCCGCCGCGATCGCCGGCGTCACCGGTGTCGCCATCGCCGCCCCGCTGATGGCGGCCGGCAGCGCCTCCGCCGCCACCGCCTCCGAGTGGGACGCCGTCGCCCAGTGCGAGTCGGGCGGCAACTGGTCCATCAACACCGGCAACGGCTACTACGGCGGCCTGCAGTTCTCCGCGTCCACCTGGGCCGCGTACGGCGGCACCGCCTACGCCGCGCAGGCCAACCAGGCCTCCAAGTCGGCGCAGATAGCCGTCGCCGAGAAGGTTCTCGCCGCTCAGGGCAAGGGCGCCTGGCCGGTCTGCGGCACGGGCCTGTCCAGCGCCGCCTACAACGGCGCCGGTGCCTCCAGCAGCAACAGCACCGCCAACCGCTCGGCCGACTCGCAGGCCGCCTCCCGCTCCTCCGAGCGCCCGGCCGCGAAGACCGAGAAGAGCCAGAAGACCGTCACCACCCCGACCGGCAAGAAGGTCAAGAAGGGCGACGGCGAGTACAAGGTCGTCAAGGGCGACACCCTCAGCTCGATCGCCGAGAAGCACGGCGTCAAGGGCGGCTGGCAGAAGCTGTTCAAGCTGAACAAGGACATCGTCTCCGACGCCAACCTCATCTACCCGGGCCAGCAGCTGCACCTGAAGTGACGGCCCGCCGGTAGCTGAACCACAGCGCCCGCCCATCCGTGTCCTCCACCATGGAGGACACGTGAGGCCCCCGTCCCCACGGGCTCCCCGCTCCGGTGCGTGTTCCCCCGTACGCACCGGGGCGGGGTTCTTTTTGCGTCCACGCTTTGTTCCGTTCGGAAACAATTTACTCTCGGTTCTGCTCAAGGGATGGTCGGCAGCGTGGCCGATCGGCCGGAGGCGGTTAGGCTCGTCTCGCAGAGCCACTGCGCTACTGCGGTAGCCGCGTCACATTCATGAAGGAGATGCTCGTGCCGTCCATCGACGTCGTCGTAGCCCGGGAAATCCTGGACTCCCGAGGCAACCCCACGGTCGAGGTCGAGGTAGGCCTCGACGACGGCAGCACGGGTCGTGCCGCCGTCCCCTCCGGCGCCTCCACGGGCGCCTTCGAGGCCATCGAGCTGCGCGACGGTGACCCCAACCGCTACCTCGGCAAGGGTGTCGAGAAGGCCGTCCTCGCCGTCATCGAGCAGATCGGCCCGGAGCTCGTCGGCTACGACGCCACCGAGCAGCGCCTGATCGACCAGGCCATGTTCGACCTGGACGCCACCGACAACAAGGGCTCCCTCGGCGCCAACGCCATCCTCGGCGTCTCCCTGGCCGTCGCCCACGCCGCCTCCGAGGCCAGCGACCTCCCGCTCTTCCGCTACCTGGGCGGCCCGAACGCGCACCTGCTGCCCGTTCCGATGATGAACATCCTGAACGGCGGCTCGCACGCCGACTCGAACGTGGACATCCAGGAGTTCATGATCGCCCCGATCGGCGCGGAGTCCTTCTCCGAGGCCCTGCGCTGGGGCGCCGAGGTCTACCACACCCTCAAGAAGGTGCTGAAGACCAAGGGCCTGTCCACCGGCCTCGGCGACGAGGGCGGCTTCGCCCCGAACCTGGAGTCCAACCGCGCCGCGCTCGATCTCATCATCGAGGCCATCAAGCAGGCCGGTTACATCCCCGGCGAGCAGATCGCGCTCGCGCTCGACGTCGCCGCGTCCGAGTTCTACAAGGACGGCAAGTACGAGTTCGAGGGCAAGTCCCGCTCGGCCGCCGAGATGACCGAGTACTACGAGGAGCTCGTCTCCGCGTACCCGCTCGTCTCCATCGAGGACCCGCTGTACGAGGACGACTGGGCCGGCTGGAAGGTCATCACCGACCGGATCGGCGAGAAGGTCCAGATCGTCGGCGACGACCTGTTCGTCACCAACCCGGAGCGCCTGGCCCGCGGCATCGAGGAGGGCACCGCCAACGCCCTGCTCGTCAAGGTGAACCAGATCGGCTCGCTGACCGAGACCCTGGACGCCGTCGAGATGGCCCAGCGCAACGGCTTCAAGTGCATGATGTCCCACCGCTCCGGCGAGACCGAGGACGTCACCATCGCCGACCTCGCGGTCGCGGTGAACTGCGGCCAGATCAAGACCGGCGCCCCGGCCCGCTCGGACCGCGTCGCCAAGTACAACCAGCTGCTGCGCATCGAGGAGATCCTCGACGACGCCGCGGAGTACGCGGGCCGCTCGGCCTTCCCGCGCTTCAAGGTCTGACCTTCCGGGCTGACCCTCCGGGGTCAATCCTTAGCCAGTCGTACGTACGTCCCCGTACCGGTCCCGTACCGTGTGCGGGGACGTACGCGCGTGTGAACGGGAGGCGGGGAACATGGCCGTGAAGGACCGGGACCGGTTCTCCACCGCGACCAGGATCAAGCTGCTCGGCGAGCAGACGGCGGCCCGTGTCTACCGCTCCCAGACCAAGCGCCAGGCCCGCCGCTCGCGCCTCACCGGCCGGGCGGCGCTGCTCGCCCTGGTCCTGTGCTCGCTGGTCGTCGCCCTCGCGTATCCCATAAGGCAGTACGTCTCCCAGCGCTCCGACATCGCCGACCTCCGGCGGCAGAAGGCACAGGCCAAGGAGCGGGTCGAGCAGTTGCGCGACCTGAAGGCACGCTGGCAGGACGACGCGTACGCCGAGCAGCAGATCCGGCTGCGGCTGCACTATGTGATGCCGGGCGAGACGGGTTACGTCGTCATCGACCCGAACGCCGCCAAGCAGTCGCGGGCCGAACTCGGCGCCGCCGACCGCCCCTGGTACACGAACGTCTGGGACGGGGTCGACAAGTCAGACGCCTCCGACCAGTAACCGACAGAGGAATTCAGTACAGGCATGGAAACGCCCCCGCCGCCCACCCCGCGCACCGAGCCCACCGACGCGGACGTCGAGGCCTTCAAGCAGCAGCTAGGGCGGCCGCCGCGCGGGCTGCGCGCCATCGCGCACCGCTGCCCCTGCGGTCAGCCGGACGTCGTCGAGACGGCGCCGCGCCTGCCCGACGGCACGCCCTTCCCGACGACGTACTACCTGACGTGCCCGCGCGCCGCCTCGGCGATCGGCACGCTGGAGGCGAACGGCGTCATGAAGGAGATGACGGAGCGGCTGCAGTCCGATCCGGAACTTGCCGCCGCGTATCGCTCCGCGCATGAGGACTACATCCGGCGCCGGGACGAGATCGAGGTGCTGGAGGGGTTCCCGAGCGCCGGTGGCATGCCGGACCGGGTGAAGTGTCTGCACGTGCTGGTGGGGCACTCTCTGGCCGCGGGGCCTGGCGTGAACCCCCTCGGCGACGAGGCACTGGCGATGCTGCCGGAGTGGTGGCTCAAGGGGCCGTGTGTTGTGCCGCCGGGTGCAGCCGAGGAGTGACCGGTGGTGCCATCGCGTCCCCGGGGCAGCGACCCCCCGGGGCTGCGCCCCCGGACCCCCGATTCGGCCTGAACGGCCTCGTCCTCAAACGCCGGACGGGCTGACGATGCCTGACCGGTGTTCTCAAGTGCCGGTCGGTCTGAAGACACCTGGCCGGCGTTCAAAAGCTCACGCAGAAGGGCTCACACCATGACCCGGGTCGCTGCCATCGACTGCGGTACCAACTCCATCCGTCTCCTCGTCGCCGACGCGGACCCGGACACCGGTGAACTGGTCGATCTGGACCGGCGCATGACCATCGTGCGGCTCGGACAGGGCGTCGACCGGACCGGGCGGCTCGCCCCCGAGGCGCTGGAGCGGACGTTCGCCGCCTGCCGTGAGTACGCCGCGATCATCAAGGAGCACGGCGCCGAGCGACTGCGCTTCGTGGCCACCTCGGCCTCCCGGGATGCCGACAACCGCGACGAGTTCGTGCGCGGCGTGCTCGACATCCTCGGCGTCGAACCCGAGGTCATCTCCGGCGACCAGGAGGCCGAGTTCTCCTTCACCGGCGCGACCAGGGAACTGACGGGCAGCGACCACCTCGCCAAGCCGTATCTCGTCGTGGATATCGGCGGCGGCTCGACCGAGTTCGTCGTGGGCGAGGAGCACGTGCGCGCGGCGCGCTCGGTCGACGTCGGCTGTGTGCGGATGACCGAGCGGCACCTGGTGCGGGAGGGCGCCGTCACCGACCCGCCGACCGACGAGCAGATCGCGGCGATGCGGGCCGACATCGAGCGGGCCCTCGATGTCGCCGAGGAGACGGTTCCGCTCAGCGAGGCGCGCACGCTGGTCGGGCTCGCCGGGTCGGTCACGACGATCTCGGCGATCGCGCAGGAACTGCCCGAGTACGACTCGCGGCGCATCCACCACTCCCGTGTCCCGCACGACAAGGTCCGCGAGATCACCGAGTGGCTGCTTCACTCCACCCACGCCGAGCGGGCAGCCGTCCCCTCCATGCACCCGGGGCGCGTCGACGTCATCGCGGCGGGGGCCCTCGTACTGCTCTCGATCATGGAGCGGACCGGGGCGGAGGAGGTCGTGGTGAGCGAGCACGACATCCTCGACGGCATCGCGTGGTCGGTGGCTTAGGTCTCCTTCGTTACCGATCAGTAGCTCTCGGACGAGCAGGTCGGATAGCGTATGAGCGCGGCCGTGGGGCCTTTCGGGGCCCTTCGGCGACACGCCGCCGGGAAAGTTCGTGAAGTTCTTCACAAGGAATTCCGCCCGGTGGAAGCACGAAAGAGCGCCCCGTTGGACCTTCCGGGGGTCAACAGGCCCTTGAACGCGTTCAATAGGGGCAGGTGAGAGGGTCGCGAGAGGGCCTTCCGCGGGGGTGTTCCGGAGGGTCTCACGGCCACCTTCTGGACCCGGAGAGGCAGCTCACGCGGCATTGACAACGGGACGTACCGCTCCCGGAGCCACCCGCCCTGCCGAGGCCTGTGGCATGTGAGTCGCGGAGGATAACACACCCCCTGCAAGAGCTTGTGAAGGGGCGCACGAGCGACCCCCCTGAGGCGGGTGGATACTCGATGGCATGAGCACCACGGAGCGTCCCAGGATCCTCGTAGTAGGCGGTGGGTACGTAGGCCTGTACGCAGCTCGGCGTATCCAGAAGAAGATGCGCTACGGCGAGGCGACCGTCACGGTCGTCGACCCCCGGTCGTACATGACCTACCAGCCCTTCCTCCCCGAAGCCGCCGCCGGCAACATCTCCCCGCGCCACGTCGTCGTCCCGTTGCGACGCGTGCTGCCGAAGGCGGAGGTTCTCACCGGTCGGGTCACCACCATCGACCAGGACCGCAAGGTCGCCTCGATCGCCCCGCTGGTCGGCGAGGCGTACGAGCTGCCCTTCGACTACCTGGTGATCGCGCTCGGCGCGGTCTCCCGCACCTTCCCGATCCCCGGCCTCGCCGAGCAGGGCATCGGCATGAAGGGCGTCGAGGAGGCCATCGGCCTGCGCAACCACGTCCTTGAGCAGCTCGACAAGGCCGACTCCACGAAGGACGAGGAGATCCGCCGCAAGGCGCTCACCTTCGTCTTCATCGGCGGCGGCTTCGCGGGCGCCGAGACGATCGGCGAGGTCGAGGACCTGGCCCGCGACGCGGCCAAGTACTACAAGAACGTGTCCCGCGAGGACATGCGCTTCATCCTCGTCGACGCCGCCGACAAGATCCTTCCCGAGGTCGGCCCGAAGCTGGGCGCCTACGGCAAGGAGCACCTGGAGAGCCGCGGCGTGGAGATCTACCTCTCCACCTCGATGGACTCCTGCGTCGACGGCCACGTCGTCCTGAAGAACGGCCTCGAGGTCGACTCCAACACCATCGTGTGGACGGCGGGCGTCAAGCCGAACCCGGTGCTGTCCCGCTACGGCCTGCCGCTGGGCCCCCGCGGTCACGTCGACTGCGCCCCGACCCTCCAGGTCCAGGGCACCGACTACATCTGGGCCGCCGGCGACAACGCCCAGGTCCCGGACCTCGTCGGCCGCAAGGCGGGCAACGAGAACGCCTGGTGCCCGCCGAACGCCCAGCACGCGCTGCGTCAGGCCAAGGTCCTCGGCGACAACGTGATCTCCGGCATGCGGGGCTTCCCGCAGAAGGACTACAGCCACGGCAACAAGGGCGCCGTCGCGGGTCTGGGCCTGCACAAGGGCGTCGCAATGATCGTCATGGGCAAGATGAAGATCAAGCTCAAGGGCCGTCTCGCCTGGTACATGCACCGCGGCTACCACGGTCTGGCCATGCCGACCTGGAACCGCAAGGTCCGCGTCTTCGCCGACTGGACCCTCGGCATGTTCCTCAAGCGCGAGGTCGTCTCCCTCGGCGCGATGGAGCACCCGCGCGAGGAGTTCTACGAGGCGGCCAAGCCGGTGCCTGCGCCCGCGGCGGCCAAGCCGGAGAAGACCGAGGCCAAGGCCTCCTGACCGCCTCCGGTCACTGAACGAACCGAAGGGCCTCCCGCCATCCGTGGTGCGGGAGGCCCTTCGGCGTTCCCGGGGGGCTGAGCCCCCGGCCCCCCTTCGGCCTGGACGGCCTCGTCCTCAAACGCCGGACGGGCTGATACATGGCCGCTGCACCTATTTTGCCCAGCTGTAACGCTGCTGGGGGACTGCGCAGCCACCCCTTTTTTGTTTACGTGGTGTTGGACATTCCGGGATCGCTCCTCACGGAGGTGTGCGCCATGGCCGACGCCGCGCTGCGGCTGAAGAGCCTCGTCGAACAGTTGCTGGGTGTGCCGCTGTCCCTGCGCATCCGCGCCTGGGACGGTTCGGAGGCCGGGCCGCCGGGCGCGCCCGCGCTGGTCGTGCGCAACCGCCGGGCCGTGCGGCGGCTGCTGTTCAAACCGGGGGAGCTGGGTCTCGCCCGCGCCTGGGTCGCCGGGGACCTCGACATCGAGGGCGACCTCTACACGGCCCTCGACCTGATCTCGACGCTGGTGTGGGAGCGCGGCGAGGACGCCAGGAGCCTCCTGGAGGCGCTCAGGGACCCGCAGGTGCGGGCCGCCGCCCGCGGACTGGTGAAGGTCGCGAGACTGCCGCTGCCGCCCGCACCGCCCCGCGAGGAGGTCCGAAGAGCCCGCACCCATCTGCACACCAAGCGCACCGACAAACGCGCCATCAGCCATCACTACGACGTGGGCAACGACTTCTACGAGATCGTCCTCGGCCCGTCCATGGTGTACTCGTGCGCCTACTGGCCCTCCCCGGACGCCACCCTCGAACAGGCGCAGCGCGACAAGCTGGAACTCGTCTGCCGCAAGCTCGACCTGACGCCCGGTCAGCGTCTGCTCGACGTGGGCTGCGGCTGGGGCTCGATGGCCATCCACGCCGCACGCGAGCACGGCGTACGTGTCGTCGGCATCACGCTCTCCCACGAACAGGCCGCGTACGCCCGCAAGCGCGTCGCCGGCGAGGGGCTGACCGACCGGGTCGAGATCCGGGTGCAGGACTACCGGGACGTCGTCGACGGCCCGTTCGACGTCATCTCGTCCATCGGGATGGCCGAACACGTCGGCGCCGAGCGGTACCTGGAGTACGCCGAGGACCTGTACCGGCTGCTGCGGCCCGGCGGCCGGCTGCTCAACCACCAGATCGCCCGCCGGCCGCAGCGCGACGAATCGACGTACAACCTCGATGAGTTCATCGGCGCGTATGTCTTTCCCGGCGGTGAGCTCGCCCCGGTCGGCACGACGGTCACCCAGCTCGAACGCGCCGGGTTCGAGGTGCGCGACGTCGAGTCGATCCGCGAGCACTACGCGCTCACCCTGCGCCGCTGGGTGGCCAACCTGCAGGCGGACTGGACGCGTTCGGTACGGCTGACCAGTCCGGGGCGCGCCCGTGTCTGGCTGCTGTACATGGCCGCCTGCGCCCTCGCCTTCGAGCGCAACCGCATCGGCGTGAACCAGGTGCTGGCGGTCAGGGCGCCGGAGGACGGCGCGTCGGGGATGCCGCTGCGCTCCCGCACCTGGGGTGCGTGACGCCGTACGAGCACGGCAGTCGGGGCCCCGTCCGGTGAGACCGGACGGGGCCCCGACTGCCTTACGGCTACTCCGACTTGATGGCCGTCAGCATGTTCAGGCGGGCCGCACGCCGGGCCGGCCACAGGGCGGCGAGGATGCCGACCGTCGCGGCCAGGAGGAGGAAGACCGCCATCCTCGTCCAGGGCAGGACCAGTTCGTACGTCGCCATCTTCGTGCCGATGAGTTCGCCGGCCGCCCAGCCGAAGAACACGCCGAGACCGATGCCGAGCACACCGCCGAACAGGGAGATCACCAGGGACTCCAGGCGGACCATGCGCTTGATGCCCTTGCGGTCCAGGCCGATCGCGCGGAGCATGCCGATCTCCTGCGAGCGTTCGAAGACCGACATGGCCAGGGTGTTGATGACGCCGAGGACCGCGACGATCACCGCCATGGCGAGCAGGCCGTAGAGCATGTTCAGCATCAGCGTGAACATCTTCGCGACGTCGTCGGACAGGTCCTGCTTGCTCTGCACCTTGATGGCCGGGTTGGTGCCGAGGGCCTTCTCCAGCTTGTCCTTGGTCGTGCCGGAGGCGCCGTCGGCCGTCTTCACCAGCACCCGCATGTCGCCGGGATCGGTCATGTGCGGGGTGACGGTCCCGCTGTCGACCAGGATGCCCTGGATGAACTCGTTGCCCTCGTAGACGCCGGAGACCGTCAGCCGGGACGACTTCCCGTCCTCGTAGTGCGCGGTGAAGCTCGAACCCTCCTTCCAGCCACGGGACTTGGCCGTGTCCTCGTCCACGACAGCCTGCGTGGCGCCCACCTTGAAGGCGCCGCTGTCCACCTTCAGATCGGTCAGGTCGGCGATCGCCGAGCCGTTCACCCCGGTCAGGGACTCGCCCGTGCCGTCGATGCGCGCATAGACGTTGCGCAGCGGGCTGGTGGCGGTCACCTCGGCGGTGGCGTTCAGCTTCTTGTCGACGTCCGGCGAGAGCTCGTTGCCGTTCGCCATGGAGACCACGTAGTCGGCCCTGATGGCGGACGACGCCATCTTGTCGATCGACTTCTGCAGGCTGCCCGCCATCACCGTCATGCCGGTGATGAGGGTCAGCCCGATCATCAGCGCGGAGGCGGTGGCGGCCGTACGGCGCGGGTTGCGCACCGAGTTCTGGCGGGCCAGCTTGCCCGAGACACCGAAGGCCCTCAGAAGCGGTGACGCGGCCGCGATCAGCGGGCGGGACAGCAGCGGCGTCAGGATGAAGACGCCGATGATGAGCAGCACCGCGCCGAGGCCCATGGGGGCCTGCCCGTCCGAGCCGTCCATCGTCGTGGCCGCCAGGACCACCGCGATGCCGGCGGCGCTGAACAGGGCGCCGAGCGTGTTGCGCAGCACCAGGGACTTGGTCGTCGCCTTCGCGTGCACGCTGCTCATCGCGGCCACCGGCGGGATCTTCGCGGCGCGGCGGCCGGGCAGCCAGGCGGCGAGCATGGTGATGACGATGCCGACCACGAGGGCGCTGGCGATCGTGCCGGGCGAGATGACCAGCGGCCCGTCCGGGACCGTGGCACCCAGGGTGTTCATGAGGGAGCGCAGGCCGGCGCCGATGCCGATGCCCGCGACCAGTCCGGTCACGCCGGCGACCGCACCGACCACGAAGGCCTCGATGAGCACGGAGCGGGTGACCTGGCGGCGGGAGGCGCCGACCGCCCGCAGCAGCGCCAGCTCCCTGGTGCGCTGGGCGACCAGCATGGTGAAGGTGTTGGCGATGATGAACGTGCCGACGAAGAGCGCGATACCCGCGAAGACCAGCAGGCCCTGCTTCAGCCCGCTCATCGACGACGAGATCTGCTCGGCCTGGTCGTCGGCGAGCTGCCGGGCGGTGGTGGTCTCCACCAGCTTCGTGCCCAGTGCCTTGTCCAGTCCGGCCTTCAGCGCGGTCTGGGAGGTGCCGGTGGCGGCCTTCACGTCGATCTCGTCGTACGTGCCCGCCTTGCCGAACAGCTTCTGCGCGGTGGGAGTGTCGTAGAGGGCGAGGCTGCCGCCGGCGGCGACGTTGCCGTCGTCCGTGGTGAAGATGCCGGTGATCGTCGGCGTGAGGACCGGGCCGTCGACGGAGAGCCGGACCGTGTCACCGACCTTGTACCCGGCGCGGTGTGCGGTCTCCGAGTCGATGGCGACCTGGTTCCCGCCGTGCGGCGCGCTGCCGGACGTCAGTGGGTAGCGCGGGTCCTTGGCGCCCCAGTAGTTGCCGCCCTGCGACTGGAAGCCACCGCCGATGAGCTTGCCGTCCTTGTCGGCGATGGCAGTGAAGCCGCCCACCACGCCGATCGCGGACGCGGCCCCCGGCACCTTCGCGCTCCGGTCGAGCACGGCCTGGGTGAGCTCGGGCCTCTTGCTGATCGTGTTGCCCTTGTCCTCCTGGGACTTGGCCTGCACGGCGACGTCGACCTGGCCGAAGCCCTTGGCCGAACTGTTCTGGTACGCGTCCGAGATGGTGTTGGTGAAGACCAGCGTCCCCGAGACGAAGGCCACGCCGAGCATCACGGCGAGCACGGTCATCAGGAGCCGGGCCTTGTGCGCGAGTACGTTGCGCAGGGCGGTGCGGAACATCAGCTCGTACGGCCCTTCGCGTCGAATCCGGGGGTCTGGGGCCGCGCGGCGGAGCCGCTGGTCTGACCGCCCGAAGGGAACTGCCGCATGAAGTCGAGGACCTTCTCGGCCGTCGGCTGGATCATCTCGTCGACGACCCTGCCGTCGGCCAGGAAGACGACCCGGTCCGCGTAGGCCGCCGCCACCGGGTCGTGGGTCACCATGACGACGGTCTGCCCCAACTCCCTTACGGAGTTGCGCAGGAAGCCCAGTACCTCGGCGCCGGCGCGGGAGTCGAGGTTTCCGGTCGGCTCGTCGCCGAAGATGATGTCCGGCTTGGAGGCGAGGGCGCGGGCCACGGCGACGCGCTGCTGCTGGCCGCCGGAGAGTTCGGCGGGCCGGTGCCCGAGCCGGTCCCTCAGGCCCACCATCCCGATCACGGTGTCCAGCCACTGCTTGTCGGGCTTGCGGCCCGCGATGTCCATCGGGAGGGTGATGTTCTCCAGGGCGGTCAGCGTCGGCAGCAGGTTGAACGCCTGGAAGATGAACCCGATCTTGTCCCGGCGCAGCTTGGTGAGGTGCTTGTCCTTCAGCGATCCGAGCTCGGTCTCGCCGATGCGCACGGAGCCGGAGGAGAAGGTGTCGAGTCCGGCCACACAGTGCATCAGCGTGGACTTGCCCGACCCGGAGGGGCCCATGATCGCGGTGAACTCTGCCTGGTGGAAGTCGGCGGAGACCCGGTCGAGGGCGACCACCTGGGTCTCGCCCTGTCCGTAGATCTTCGAGAGATCCGTGGCGCGTGCGGCCACGGTGCTGGTGGCCCGGCCGGCGACGGGTGTGGTGGTCACGGGAAGGAACTCCTCGCGGGACGACGTGTGGAAGGGACGTGTTCCATCGTGGTGGCTGATCCTTGCCGTGTAGTCAGCCGCTGTTCCGGTTCCGAAGGCAGACTCGGGTCGGACCCCCGGCCCTCGTGTCATACCTGGGGATGACGGGCACCCCTGACAGCCGCGATGGGCAAGCGCTTACGTCAAGAACCGGTGGAGCACCCTCGTTCGGGCGGTGAAATTCCGTCATTCCGCATGCGCGGGCGACCGCCGCACGCAAGGCTATTGGCAAGTGCGGATGGCCCAGTCCACGGGCTGATGCACCCTCAGAAGTCAATAAAATAAGACAACATCGGTCCGACGTTCCACTGTTCGGGGGACGTATCCCGATAGGCTCGGAACCTCGATGCGGAGCCCATGGCCTGCCCGGATGGTGGAATGCAGACACGGCGAGCTTAAACCTCGCTGCCCCTTCGCGGGCGTGCCGGTTCAAGTCCGGCTCCGGGCACCACCACGTCGTTCGCTCGCTGCATCCTGCATTGAAGACTTCACCGCGCGACCCGTTGACAGAGGGCCGGGGCGGACGGAAACTCCCTTCGAAGGTTGGTGAAGTAATTTTCACTGGACGAACAAAGGATGCGGGATGCGCACCACCGTAGGCATCGTCGGAGCCGGCCCCGCCGGACTTCTCCTGGCCCGGTTGCTCCACAACGCCGGAATCGACTCGGTCGTGCTCGAAAGCCGCGACCGCGCCTACGTCGAGCAGCGCCAGCGCGCCGGGATCCTCGAACAGGGCACGGTGGACGTGCTGCGCGCGGCCGGCGCCGGTGAGCGCATGGACCGTGAGGGGCTGCGGCACGACGGCATCGAGCTGCGGTACGAGAGGCGGCGTCATCGCGTGGACTTCCCCGCCCTCACCGGCGGGCGATCCGTGACCGTCTACGCCCAGACCGAGGTGTGCAAGGACCTCATCGCCCTGCAGCTCAAGGAGGGCGGACCGCTGCTGTTCGAGGCCGAGGCACTGGCCGTCGAGGGCGCGGACAGCGACAGCCCGCGGGTGCGGTTCCGCCACGAGGGCCGCGAGGACGTTCTGGAGTGCGACTACGTCGTCGGCTGCGACGGTTTCTGGGGCGTCGCGAGGAAGGCGATCCCCGCCGAGCTCACCCGGGTCTTCGAGCGGACGTACCCCTTCGGCTGGCTCGGCATCCTCGCCGACGTGCCGCCCTCGCACGACGAGCTCGTCTACGCCCGCCACGACCGCGGTTTCGCCCTGCTGTCCATGCGCTCCCCGTCCGTCTCCCGCCTCTACCTCCAGGTGCCCGAGGGCACGGACGCCGAGGCGTGGAGCGACGACGAGATCTGGGCGGAGCTGGAGCGCCGCTTCGAGACGGCGGACGGCTGGCGGCTGGAGCGCGGGACGATCACCCAGAAGTCGGTGACACCCATGCGGTCCTACGTCCACGAGCCCATGCGCCACGGCCGCCTCTTCCTCGCCGGCGACGCGGCACACATCGTGCCGCCGACGGGCGCCAAGGGGCTGAACCTCGCCGTGGGGGACGTCGTCACCTTCGCGCGGGCGCTGACGCACCGGAAGGAGACCGGCTCGGACGACCTCCTGGACGCCTACTCGGCGACCTGTCTGCGCCGCGTCTGGCAGGCCGAGCGGTTCTCGTACGACATGACGACCATGCTCCATCCGGCCCCCGACGCCACCCCCTTCGACGCCCGGCTCCAGCTCGCCCGTCTCGACCGCATCGCGACCTCCCGCGCCGCCGAGACCGACCTCGCCGAGGGTTACACGGGCTTCCCGCTGGAGTGAGGGACCGGGCGAGGTACGGGTGGCATAAGGGGGTGATCTCCGGCCGGTTCCGGCCATGTCGCGGATCGGTCATGAATGGGCCCCTGCGGTGAGGGGAATCACGGACCCGCGTAGCGTGTTGCGCAGCACGACGAGGGAAAGATCCTCCCCAAGCACTAGGGTCAATCCTTTGCCTACCCATTACCCTGATGCCAAGGCCCGCGCAGTGCGGCCACGGAGGAGTGCAATGAGGAGCAGAAACCCGGTCTTCTCGCGACGGGGGTTCAGCCGCGACAACGGCTACGCGGGCTTCAACGCCGCGCCGCAGGCCGGGGGACCCGCCGTCGGCACGCAGGGCAACCCGTACGCCCAGCCGGCCGGCAACCCCTACGCGCAGAACCCCTACGCGCAGAACCCGTACGCCCAGCAGGGCCTGCAGCAGGGTGCCCCGCCGCAGGCCCCGGCCACCACCGGCCGGATGACGATGGACGACGTCGTGCTGCGCACGGCGTCCACGCTCGGCACCCTGATCGTGACGGCCGCGCTCGCCTGGGCGCTGCTGCCGGTCGACGACGCCAACATCAGCCGGTCCTACGGCATCGGCATCGGCGCCGCGCTGGTCGGCATGGTCCTGGCCTTCGTCCAGTCCTTCAAGCGCAAGGCCTCGCCTGCGCTGATCCTGTCGTACGCCGCGTTCGAGGGTGTCTTCCTCGGCGTGGTCTCCAGCATCGTCGACCAGCGCATCGCGAGCGGCGCGGCCATGCAGGCCGTGATCGGCACGATGGCGGTGTTCGCCGGTGTTCTGGTCGCCTACAAGGCGGGCTGGATCCGCGTCAACCGCCGGTTCTACGGCTTCGTGATGGCGGCCGCGATCGGCTTCGTGCTGCTGATGATGGTGAACCTGCTGTTCGCCGTCTTCGGCGGCGGTGACGGCCTCGGCTTCCGCAGCGGCCCGCTCGGCGTCTTCTTCGGCGTCGTCGGCATCCTGCTCGGCGCGTGCTTCCTCGCCCTGGACTTCAAGCAGGTCGAGGACGGCATCGCGTACGGCGCGCCCCGCGAGGAGGCGTGGCTGGCGGCCTTCGGCCTGACGCTGACGCTGGTGTGGATCTACATGGAGTTCCTGCGGATCATCGCTATCCTCAACAGCAACGACTAGTCCGCCGGCAGTCCGCTCAGCGGCTGTCGCGAAGGGCCCCGGGTGTTTTCTCCACCGGGGCCCTTCGCCATGTCGTGGTGCGCGCTAGAGCAGTTTGCGCGCCGCCCTCCTCAGGTCGTACTCGTGAATGATCGCCTTCGCGTGGCCGTACGCGAGGTTGTGCTCGTGGCGGAGCCAGCTGACCTTTTCCTCGAAGCGGAAGAGAGCGGGGCCTTCTTCGACGGTGCGCAGCCAGTCGGACACTTCACGACCGGTGCAGTGGGGGATGCGGGCGAGCATGTTGCGGTGGGTCTCCTCAGAGAGGACGTGGGACATCGGCGCCTCCGAACGCAAAGGGGATGTAAGCCGGTCCTTCAGGTCACCGTGCCTGAGCGTTCGCCTGTTGGCAACAGTCCTGCGGCGCCGCGTAGGCTCCTGCCGTGGTTGATACGACACCCCTGACGCGAGCTGTGGATCACTTTGCCGACCGTTTGAGGGCCGCGCCGCAGAGCCGGCTGCAACGCGGGGGTGCCTCCGAGGCCCTGGCGCTGGCCAGGGAGTTGGCCCGGCGGGCGCAGGCTCTGGAGCAGCCGGGCGTGGAGCCGCGCGAGATGCCGGACGCCGGGATGTTCGCCGCCGCCGACCAGATCACCGTGGCCGCACATGACTTGGCCCTCGTACTGACGGACGAGGGCTCGGTCGAGGAAGCGGTGGGACTCGTGGCTCAGGCGCAGAAGCGGGCCGGGGTGTGATCCCTACAGGGACGCTATGACCCGGTCCGCCAGGATGTAGACGTTCTCCTCGCCGCACTCGAACGTCAGCGTGTAGGCGCCGGAGATACCCGAACCGCCCAGCAGAACCGGGGTTTCGCCGGCGCGGAGAGCGGCGGCGAGACGTTCCGCCGTCTCGCGGTGGCCCGGGGTCATGCACAGGGTGGTGCCGTCGGCGAAGACGTAGACGTCGAGGGTGCCCAGCGGGCCCGGGCGGACGTCGGCCAGTTCCACGCGGGACGCGGCGAGTTCCTCCAGTGTGGCCACCGTGCGCTCATGGTCGTTCACGACCGGTGACTGGACCGGCACGAAGTCCGGGTGGGAGGGGTGGCGGCGGCGGGCGGCGGCCAGTTCGGGGGAGTCCCCGGCGAACTCCTCGGTGTCCCCGGTCGGCTCGCTCACCGGCTCCAGCGGCTCCAGGCCGAGGAAATCGCTCTGTCGCGGCAGGAACAGCTCGCTGTCCGCCAGGCCCAGCAGCGAGGGCGTGTCAGAGGCGTCACGGGCCTCCTGGGCGGCCCAGAAGGCACGCGCCTCGGCGAGTTCACGCTCGCGCTCCTCGGCAAGGGCCTCGGCCACGGCGGCGCGTATCTCGTCGGCCTCCGAGGAGAGACGGGCGGCCGGCACGAGACCGCGCGCGGGGCGGTTCTCGGCGAGCTGGGTGTGCAGTACCGCGACCTCACGGCGCAGCACCATGAGCGTGCGCAGGACGGCGACGCCCACGGCGCCCGTGGCGGCCGTGATGACCAACAAGGCGATCGGCATGGCGCTCACTGACGTACTCCCGGTTCAAAGTCGACCCCCGACTTCCTACATCAGCTTGAAGGGCGGACTAACCAGCTGTCAGTGCGTAACGTCACGAAACGGGCAGGAGTTTGGGCCCGGGGTTTAGCGCCGTAACAGGCTGACCTGCGTAAATCCCCCTGCTAAGGGAGATAGGTCACATCCTGGGGGAGATTGGATCACAAAACGGCCCGGAGGCCCGGGGTTTCCCGGACTCCGGGCCATCGGCTCACGGTGGGTGCCGTGTTGGCTACCGAGAGGTTCAGCTCAGGCGCTCGATGACCATCGCCATGCCCTGGCCGCCGCCGACGCACATCGTCTCCAGGCCGAACTGCTTGTCGTGGAACTGGAGGGAGTTGATGAGCGTGCCGGTGATGCGGGCGCCGGTCATGCCGAAGGGGTGGCCGACGGCGATGGCACCGCCGTTGACGTTCAGCTTGTCGAGGTCGATGCCGAGGTCGCGGTAGGAGGGGATCACCTGGGCGGCGAACGCCTCGTTGATCTCGACCAGATCGATGTCGTCGATGGTCAGGCCGGCCCGGCGCAGCGCCTGCTGCGAGGCCTCGACCGGGCCGAGGCCCATGATCTCGGGGGACAGGCCCGAGACGCCGGTCGACACGATGCGGGCGAGCGGGGTGAGGCCGAGCTCGCGGGCCTTCGTGTCGCTCATGATGACGACCGCGGCCGCACCGTCGTTCAGGGGGCAGCAGTTGGCGGCCGTGACGAGCCCGTCCGGGCGGAAGACCGGCTTGAGGCCCGCCACGCCTTCCAGGGTGACGCCGGCGCGCGGGCCGTCGTCCTTGGAGACGACCGTGCCGTCCGGAAGCGTCACCGGGGTGATCTCGCGCTCCCAGAAGCCGTTCTTGATGGCTTCCTCGGCGAGGTTCTGCGAGCGGACGCCGAACTCGTCCATGTCCTGGCGGGTGACGCCCTTGGTGCGGGCGAGGTTCTCGGCGGTCTGGCCCATCGCGATGTACGGGTCGGGCACCAGGCCGTCCTCGCGCGGGTCGTGCCAGGTGGTGCCCTCCTGCTGGGCGACGGCCTCGGTGCGGGCCTCGGCCTCGGCGAAGAGGGGGTTGTGCGTGTCGGGGAGGCTGTCGGAGTTCCCCTTCGTGTAGCGGGAGACCATCTCGACGCCGGCCGAGATGAAGACGTCGCCCTCGCCGGCCTTGATGGCGTGCAGTGCCATACGGGAGGTCTGCAGCGACGAGGAACAGTAACGGGTGATCGTGCAGCCGGGGAGGTGGTCCATTCCCATCTGCACGGCGACGATGCGGCCGAGGTTGCTGCCCTGCTCGCCGCCGGGGAGGCCGCAGCCGAGCATCAGGTCCTCGATGTCCCTCGGGTCCAGCTCCGGGACCTTCGCCAGGGCCGCCTGGATGATCGTGGCGGTGAGGTCATCGGGGCGCAGGTCCTTGAGGGAGCCCTTGAAGGCGCGGCCGATGGGGGAGCGGGCGGTCGAGACGATCACGGCTTCGGGCATTACGGCTCCAGACAAGAAGGGGCGGCGCGTAGCGCCTCGTTGAGGGGCGGTGGGCGGGTGACGGGCGGGAGTACGGGGTGTCGGGCTGCTCTTGGAAGTTACCCGTACGTATCAGCTCGGTCACCGGTGTCGGGGTGTGACCCTGGCCGCAATTTTCTAAGCGCTTGCTTTTTTCGCCCCCGCCGCCCTTTCCCGTCCCGACCCGGGGGCCCGCCCCCGGACCCCCGCTCCTCAAACGCCGGAGGGGCTGAGTTCAGCAGGTCCGGAGGGCTGAGTTCAGCAGGTCCGGAGGGGGCTGAACTCAGCAGGTGAGGTCACGGTGACGGTTGCTGGGCCGGGGAGCGTTCCGGCTCCGGTACCCGGCGGCGGCGCCTTCGTTTGAGCAGGGCCCATGGGCCGCGTGGGCCCGTCGGCATCGCTGCCGTGACCTCCGTGCCTGCCTCCGAGGCGGCCTCCGCTGCCGCGCGGGCCACCGGGAGGAAGCCCTCGCGGCGGGAGACGTCCGGGCGCTCCTCCTCCGCCGGCCACAGGTTCAGGGCCGCGCAGACGGTGGGGAGGACGGCCATCGCGGCGGTCGCGTAGCCCTCGGCCGAGGGGTGGTAGTTGTCGGGGCCGAACAGTTCGCGGGGGTTCGCCTCGAACTCGGGGCCCAACAGGTCGCCCAGCGACACCGTGCGGCCGCCCTGCTCCACGGCGCCGATCGTCTGGGCCGCCGCCAGCTGGCGGGAGGCCCGGCGGGCCAGCCAGCGCAACGGCTGCTGCACCCGCTCCACCGTGCCCAGGTCGGGACAGGTGGCGACGACGACCTCCGCGCCGGCCGTACGCAGCCTGCGCACCGTCGACGACAGATGGCGCACCGAGCGGGTGGCCGGCATGCGGTGGGTGACGTCGTTCGCGCCGATCATGATCACGCAGACGTCCGGCACATGGGCGGGGTTCGCCAGGACCAGGGCCACCTGGCGGTCCAGATCGTCGGACGTGGCCCCCGGGAGGGCCACGTTGTGCAGCTCCACCTGGCACTCAGCCACCGCCGCGAGGCCCGAGGCCAGCAGCGCGCCCGGGGTCTGGCCCGCCCGGTGGACACCCTGGCCCGCGGCCGTGGAGTCACCGAGCATCGTCAGGCGCAGGGGCGGTTCGTCGGGGATGGCGTACGAGTTTCCGTAGAGACCGTCGGCCACCGGGACCCGACCGCTGGAGCCGTTGCCCACGGTCCGCCTGGCCATCCGGACCTCCGCCAGCAGCAGACCCACGGCGGCCGCGCCGGCCAGGCCGATCCCGCCACCGCCGTACGCCGCTCCGGCCGCGATCCGCCGGGCCACCCGCGCCCTCGACATGCTCGTCATACGTCGCCGCCACCTCCTCGTAGCCGTACATCCACTCCTTGCCCCGTACCGACCTCCCGCCAATCTCAACGGCGCGTGAACGGCTCTGTTGAGCCGTAGGCTGACGGAACAATCACGACCACTTCTTTTGCAAGCATCCGGAGACAACGGTGCAATTCCACGACTCGATGATCAGCCTCGTCGGCAACACCCCGCTGGTGAGGCTCAACAGCGTGACCAAGGGCATTCGGGCGACCGTCCTGGCCAAGGTCGAGTACTTCAACCCGGGCGGTTCCGTGAAGGACCGCATCGCCCTGCGCATGATCGAGGCGGCGGAGGAGAGCGGTGCGCTCAAGCCCGGCGGGACGATCGTGGAGCCGACCAGCGGGAACACCGGGGTCGGGCTGGCCATCGTGGCGCAGCAGAAGGGGTACCACTGCATCTTCGTGTGCCCCGACAAGGTGAGCACCGACAAGATCAACGTGCTGCGGGCGTACGGGGCGGAGGTCGTGGTGTGCCCGACGGCCGTGGATCCCGAGCACCCCGACTCCTACTACAACGTCTCCGACCGGCTGGTGCGTGAGACGCCCGGCGCGTGGAAGCCCGACCAGTACTCCAACCCCAACAACCCCCTCTCCCACTACCACTCCACCGGCCCCGAGCTGTGGGAGCAGACGGAGGGGAAGATCACCCACTTCGTGGCGGGCGTGGGCACCGGCGGCACCATCTCCGGGACCGGGCGGTACCTGAAGGACGCCAGTGACGGCGCGGTGCAGGTCGTCGGCGCCGACCCCGAGGGCTCCGTGTACTCCGGCGGCTCCGGGCGGCCGTATCTGGTCGAGGGCGTCGGTGAGGACTTCTGGCCGACCGCCTATGACCGGACCGTCGCCGACGAGATCGTCGCGGTGTCCGACAAGGACTCCTTCCAGATGACCCGGCGCCTGGCCAAGGAGGAGGGGCTGCTCGTCGGCGGCTCCTGCGGCATGGCGGTCGTGGCGGCCCTGCGGGTCGCCGAGCGCCTCGACGAGAACGGCGTCGTGGTCGTGCTGCTGCCGGACAGCGGACGCGGCTACCTTTCGAAGATCTTCAACGACGAGTGGATGGCCGACTACGGCTTCCTGGAGGACGAGGGCCCCAGCGCCCGCGTCGCCGACGTGCTCAACGACAAGGTGCACGGCGCCATCCCGTCCCTCGTCCACATGCACCCGGACGAGACCGTCGGCGAGGCCATCGAGGTGCTGCGCGAGTACGGCGTCTCGCAGATGCCGATCGTGAAGCCGGGCGCCGGCCACCCGGACGTCATGGCCGCCGAGGTCGTGGGCTCCGTGGTCGAACGGGAGCTGCTCGACGCCCTGTTCACCAAGCGCGCCTCCCTGGAGGACCCGCTGGAGAAGCACATGTCCGCCCCGCTGCCGCAGGTCGGTTCCGGCGAGCCGGTCGGCGACCTGATGGCCGTACTGGGCAAGGCGGACGCGGCGATCGTCCTGGTCGAGGGCAAGCCGACGGGCGTGATCAGCCGACAGGACCTGCTGGCCTTCCTCGCAAAGGGCGAGAAGTAGCGGCGAACCTGCGGTGAACGGCCCGTGTCCACGGCGAACTTTCGGTGATCAAGAAAGTTCGTGACTTCCTGGAAGTGGTACGAGGGCGTCACGTGCACGCAGCACACGCTTAACACGGGTCCGGCACATTAGTGGATGTCGGCAGGGCGGGAGCGGCTCCCCGCCCAGGCCGGCACCGAACGTCCAAGGACCTCCGGAGCGGCTCCCGGACCTCCATGGACGCCCGGACGTAAGACCTGGCCTGACCTGGTCGACGTCCCTCGCGGGGACCGCCGTCGTCCCGCCCCCCGGTAACGGGGGTGCGGCGGTCCCCGCGCATACTTCTTTCTTGAGTGCTACGAGGCCTTGAGTGGCATGAGCGCCTTGAGTGCCATGGGCGGTACGGGTGCCGTGCGCGGCATGAGTGCTACTCCTCCCAGCGGTCGCCGTCCTTCGAGGACTTGCCGCGGGCGCCGAACAGGCCGGGGTTGGCGCGGACGGCCTGGAAGGCGTTGACGCCGACGATGCCCACCCAGGTGACGAGCAGGCCGGGCAGATGGGCGATGCCGCCGCCGATCGCGGACAGCGGGATCGCCAGGACCAGCGTGACGATGCCGAAGCCGAAGCGCTCGCTCCAGGAGTCCGTCGGCTTCGGTGCCCGGGAGCCCCGGGCCACCACCATCTGCTGCTCGGCGAGCTGCCTGCGCACCCGGCGCTCGACCGCTCCGTCGATGCGCTGGTCGACCTTCTCCAGGAACGAATCGACCAGCGCGGACTCGTACTCCTCACCCAGTTCCCTGCGTGCCTGCAGGGTGGCGTTGAGTTCCTTCTTGACCTCGGCGTCCCGCGCGTCCATCCCCGTCTCCATTCCCGTCATGGGAATCCACGGTAAGGAACCGGGGCGCTCGCCGCACTGGGGATAGCCCCCCTGTCCGGAGTCGGGTTCGCCGTGAGCGGGCCGGCGGGCCGACGGGCCGGTGGGCCGATGCGCGGGCCGGTGGGGCCTCTTGATCGGCTCGGCTCAGGTCACTTCGCGAGGCCGTGCTGCTTGGCGTACGCGTTCGCCACGTCCTCCGGGTCCTTCTTGTCCTTGTCCACCTGGCGGTTGAGCTCGGTGAGCTGGGCGGTGGTCAGGACGTTGCCGAGCTTGGCGAGGGCCTTGCGGACCGTGTCGTCGGACTTGCGGTCGGCGATGAGGGGCACGATGTGCTGGCTGGGGATCAGGTTCAGGGGGTCGGTCAGCACCACCCAGTCGTTGGCCTCGATGTCGGTGTCGGTGGTGAAGAGGTTCGCCACGTCCACATCGCCCTTCTTCAGGGCGCCCTTGACCAGCGGGCCGTCGGAGTCGAGCGACTTGAACTCCTTGAACTCGACGCCGTACACCTCCTTCAGGCCGACCGCGCCCACCTGGCGCTTCTTCACCTCGGGGGCCGCGCCTATGACCAGCTTGCCGTTCTGCTTCTTCAGGTCGGCGAGGGAGGTCAGGCCGTACTTCTTCGCCGTCTGGCGGGTGACGACGAAGGCGTCGGAGTCCTCGGCCATGCCGTACGGCAGGATCTGGAGGCCCTTCGGCAGCGCGAGGGCGAGGGCGTTCTGCATGGCGCCCTCCTCCGCGGCCGTGGCCTTCGGGTCGAGGTAGTTCAGGAGGGCGCCCTGGTACTCGGGCAGGAGGTCGATGTCGCCGCTCCTGAGGGCGGGGATCACGATCTCGCGGGTGCCGAGGTTGGGACGGACCTTCACCTTCACGCCGGCCTGCTGGAGAACGGCGGCGTAGAGGTAGCCCAGGACCTGGTTCTCGGTGAAGTTGGCGGTGCCGATGGTGACTCCGCCCTTGCTGGAGCCGCCGCCGCCGGCCGAGCCTCCCTGACCGTCGAGGGAGGTGACGCCGCCGGCGCAGGCGGAGAGGGCGGGGACGGAGGCCGCTGCGAAGAGGCCGCCGAGGAGAGTGCGTCGGTTCATCGAGGGTCCTATGCGGTGCGGTGGCGGAAGAGGAAGCGCTGGAGGGTGCTCAGGAGCAGGTCGAGGAGTACGGCGACCGCGGCGACCAGCACCGCGCCGCCCAGCACCTGGACGAGGTCGCGCTGGGCGAGGCCGTCGAAGACGTAGCGGCCCAGGCCCCCGAAGGAGACGTACGCGGCGATCGTGGCGGTGGCGACGACCTGGATGAGGGCGAGGCGCAGACCGGTCATGATCAGGGGGAGCGCGAGGGGCAGCTCGACCTGGAACAGGACCTGGTGGCCGCGCATGCCCTGGCCGCGCGCCGCGTCCTTCACGTCCGGGTCGACGGCGGTCATGCCTGCGTAGGTGTTGGTGACGATCGCCGGGACCGCGAGGGCGACGAGGGCCACGTACACCGGCAGCATCGACAGGCCGCCGGCCAGGAAGACCAGGACGACCAGGCCGACGGTGGGCAGCGCCCGGCCGAAGGACGAGAGGTTGATCGCGAGGAACGCCCCCTTGCCGGTGTGGCCGATCAGCAGGCCCAGGGGCAGGCCGATCGCGGCCGCGATGAGGGTCGCGAGGAGCGAGTACTGGAGGTGCTCGGCGAGGCGGTGGGCGATGCCGTCGGGGCCGGTCCACTGGGCGCCGCTGGTCAGCCAGCTGCCGAGGTTCTTGAAGAGTTCGTACATCTCAGGCTCGCCGCCTCTTCCACGGGGTGAGGGCGTACTGGAGGGCCACCAGCAGGGCGTCCGCGACGACCGCGAGGAGGATCGTGAGGACCACGCCCACGATCACCGGGGTCGGGAAGTTGCGCTGGAAGCCGTCGGTGAAGAGCTGGCCGAGGCCGCCGTCGCCGATGTAGGTGGCGACCGAGACCAGGGAGATCGACATGACCGTCGCGATCCGGACGCCCGCCATGATCACGGGGAGCGCGAGCGGGAACTCGACGGTGAGGAGCGTGCGCAGGGGGCGCGTGCCCATCGCCTTCGCCGCCTCCTTGGTTTTCGCGGGGACCGAGTCCAGGCCCTCGACCGTGTTCCGCAGCAGCACGACCAGGGTGTAGACGGTCAGGCCGATGACGGTCGTGGTCCGGGTCAGACCGCTGATCGGCAGCAGGAGCACGAAGATCGCGATCGACGGGATCGTGAACAGGATGTTCGAGAAGCCGAGCAGGAAGCCGCGCAGGGGGCGCACCCGGTGGGCGACCACCGCGAGCGGGAGCGAGATCAGGACGCCGAAGAAGACGGCGGTCATCGCGGCCTGGAGGTGGGAGATCGTGAGGCTGGTGAGGTCGTCGGTGTGGTCGCCTATCCACGACCAGTCGATGGTCATGCGGCCACCCGGGCTTCCGTGTGCGCCTGGCCCGCGTGCTGGTGGATGTCGTCGCGGGAGGTGACGCCGGTGAGGACGCCGTCCGTGTCGACGCGGGCGACCAGGCCGGTGGGGGAGGCGACGGACTCGTTGAGGGCCGACAGCAGGGAGTCGGTGTCCCTGAGCGGCCGTACGGGGACCTCGGTGTCCTTGTCCGCCCAGTGCAGCGGCCTGCGCGCCTCGTCGAGGACGAGGGTCCAGGCGCCGCCCTCGGGAGCCGGGCCCTGAGGGAGCGCCGCGAGGGTCGTCAGCGACAGCAGCTTGAGGCCGCGTTCGGCGCCGAGGAAGTCGGCCACGAAGTCGTCGGCGGGCCGGGCGAGAAGCTCGGTGGGGGAGGCGCACTGGACGAGGTGGCCGCCGGTTCGGAAGATCGCGATCTGGTCGCCCAGGCGCACGGCCTCGTCGACGTCGTGCGTGACGAAGACGATGGTCTTGTTCAGCTCCTTCTGCAGGCGCAGCAGCTCGTCCTGGAGCTGGGTGCGCACCACCGGGTCCACCGCGCCGAAGGGCTCGTCCATCAGCAGGACGGGCGGGTCGGCGGCCAGTGCACGGGCCACGCCCACGCGCTGCTGCTGGCCGCCGGAGAGCTGGTGGGGGTAGCGCTTGCCCGCGTCGGCGGCGAGGCCGACGGTCTCCAGGAGTTCGGCCGCCCGCGCGCGGGCCCTGCGGCGGCCGTGGCCCAGCAGCAGCGGCACGGTGGCGATGTTGTCCAGCACCGTGCGGTGCGGGAACAGGCCCGACTGCTGGATGACGTACCCGATGGAGCGGCGCAGTTCGGCGGCGTCCTGGCTGGTGACGTCCTTGCCGCCGACCCGGATGGTCCCGGAGGTCGGCTCTATCATCCGGTTGACCATCCGCAGGGTGGTCGTCTTGCCGCAACCGGAAGATCCGACGAGGACGGTCACGCCCCCTTCCGGCATTTCCAGGGTGAGGTCGTGGACAGCTGTCGTGCCGTTGGGGAAGCGCTTGTGGACCGCATCGAACTGGATCATGAGTTGTCCCTTGCCCGGCTGTATAACGTCATGCAGAGTTCTTTGTATCTGAATAGCTTGTCAACGGTTCCGCGTTAATCCGAGGTAACAGATGCTCGGAGAGCAAGATCGAGTGTCCGGATTGAGGGGAGATTGGGGTCTTATGTCGTCTCAGATCGTGGACACGTCGCGAATGTCGTTGTCCGGGGGCACCGGTCTCATCGTCCTCGACGGGGTCGGTCTCGGCGTCCTGGACGTCGTGCGGCTGGCCGAAGGGACCGCGCGACCCGTCCCCGGGAGCGAGGCGATGCGGCGCGTGGAGGACTCCTGGGACGCCGCCCGCAGGATCGCCGCGACCGGACGCGTCTACGGCCGCTCCACCGGCGTCGGCGCCAACCGGAACGAGGACGTGCCCACCGAGGCGGCCGCCGAGCACGGCCTCAGACTGCTGCGCAGCCATGCCGGCGCCATCGGGGACGAGCTGCCCGCGCGGGAGGTGCGGGCCATGATCGCCGTCCGGGCCAACCAGCTCCTCGCGGGCGGTGCGGGCCTGCGGCCCACCGTCGTCACGGCGCTGTGCGAGGCGCTGGAGAGCGGCGCCCACCCCGCCGTCAACGAGTTCGGCTCGGTCGGCACCGGCGACATCGCCGCCCTCGCCCAGGCGGGACTGGCACTCGCCGGCGAACACCCCTGGCGGGGGCCGGGCGCGCCCAAGCCGCAGCAGCTCGACAACAACGACGCGCTGGCCTTCATCAGCAGCAACGCCCTCACCCTCGGCCAGTCCGCCCTCGCCCTGCACGAACTGCGCGGACTCGTGCAGGCCACCCAGGTCGTCGGCGCCCTCTCCCTGCTGGCCGTCGACGGCTCGCACGAGGCGTACGCGGCCCCCGTGCACGCTGCCCGCCCGCACCGGGGTTCCAGTGAAGTCGCCCGCCGCATGCGGGAGTTGATCGGCGCGGCGGACCGGCCCACCCCGCCCCTCGGCCGGATCCAGGACCCGTACGGCTTCCGCTGCCTGCCCCAGATCCACGGCCCCGCGCTGGACGCGGCGGACGCCCTGGAGGAGGTCGTGGCGATCGAGATCAACGCGGCCGCCGAGAACCCGCTGATCTCCGCCCAGGACATGGCGGCCTACCACCACGGCGGCTTCTACCAGGCCCAGCTCGCCCTCGCCCTGGACCACTTCAGGCTGGCCGTCACCCAGGTGGCCCGCCTGTCGACCTCCCGGCTGTCCTCGCTGAACGAGCCCGGCTTCACCCGTCTGCGCCCCTTCCTCGCCGACGACGTGCCCGCCTCCTCGGGCGTGATGATCCTGGAGTACGCCGCCGGGGCCGCCCTCGGCGACCTGCGGGCCTTCTCCGCTCCCGCGTCGCTCGGCCACGCTGTACTCTCCCGAGGCGTCGAGGAACAGGCCAGCTTCGCCTCGCTCGCCGCACGTCAGACGCTGCGCGCCTGTCGCGCGTTCCGACTCGTCGTCGGCTGCGAACTGGTCGCCGCCGTACGGGCGCTGCACCAGCGCGGCCTGCGGCCCGAACCGGACCTTCCGGTGTGCCGCGCGCTGGAGCTCGCCGAGTCGGTGCTGGCCGGGGACCAGGCCGACCGGCCGCTCACGGACGACGTGACGGCGGCGGCCGCACTGCTGGACCGGTTCACGGACATCTGGAGGGGGAACGAGTCATGAGCACGGAGGGGGACATCAGCGTGGTGGACAGTCCTGCGGGGCGGCTGCAGGCGCTCTTCGAGGGGCACCGGCTGACGCCGACCCAGCGGCGCATCGCACACAGCATGGTGCGCAGTGCCGCCGAGGTCCCGTTCCTGTCCAGCGTCGAGCTGGCCGAACTCGCCGGGGTCAGCCAGCCGTCCGTGACCCGCTTCGCCGTCGCCCTCGGCTTCGACGGCTACCCCGCCCTGCGCAAGCACCTGCGCGAGGTCGCCCCGGCGGAACAGGCGGCGGACGCGGGCTCGTACAACGAGTACCAGCAGGCCGTGGAAGCGGAGATCGAGAACCTCAGGCACCTCGCGGAACTGCTGGCCGACCCGCGGCCGGTGCAGAAGGCCGGACGCATTCTCGCCGCCTCCCGCCCGTTGCCCGTCCTCGGCCTGCGCGCCGCCGCCTCCCAGGCCTACGGCTTCGGCTACTTCGCCGCCAAGGTCCATCCGGACGTACGGCTGCTGAACGAGGGCGGCACGATGATCCACGACCGCATCGAGGCAGCCGTACGGGCCGGTGCGAGCGCCCTGCTCTGCTTCGCGCTGCCCCGGCATCCGCGCGAGGTGGTGGACACCCTGGCCTTCGCCAAGGAAGCCGGACTGACCGTGGTCACCGTCGCCGACTCCGCGTTCGCACCGGTCGCCAAGGTCTCCGATCTCCTCCTGCCCGCCGCCGTCGGCACCGGCCTCGCCTTCGACACCGCCTGCGCGCCGATGCTGCTGGGCCGCGTCCTGCTGGAGGCGATGTGCGACGACCTGCCGGACGCACAGGCCCGCCTGGAGGAGTTCGACGCACGGGCGGCCGCACGCGGCCTGTTCGTGGAGTGAGGACAGGACTGAGGCCGCTTTAAGGCTCGTCTCACGTTGGCTCACTAGCCTGCGCCGCCGAAGGCATGTGCCGTACGGCGAGGAGGCGGAACGTGGCACGTGGAGATCGCAGAGCCCAGGGACTGGTCCGGGTGGCCGTCGTCGTACGGGCCGGGGCCGCGCCCCTGTGGTGGGCCGGGGTGTTCGCGGCGGGCGTCGGGGTGCTGGCGCCGGGGATCACGGGCCGGCGGATCGGGGTCATGGCGGGAGCGGCGTTGTTCGTCGTCGCGGCGGCCGTCGTCGCCTGCGCCCGCCGCGGGCGGTACGCCGGCCTCGCCCGGTCGGCCGCCCGCGCGGGCAGGCACGACGTGCTCCAGGACCGCGCGATCACCGTGCGCAACTGGCGCCGCGGGCACCGCTGGTGGCTGCTGCTGGCGTTCGTGGCCGCGCTGGCCGGCTCGTTCGCGGTGCCGGCCGCCGGGGGAATGCTGCTCGCCGGATGCGGCACCGGGCTGCGACTCAAGGCCGCCTGGCTCGGACAGCGCGAGCGGGCCCAGGGTGCGCTGCTGTGGGTGCGGGTCGACTGGCTCGCCGCCGGCGGCGGCCGCCCGGTCGGCAAGGCGGTCAGGGCGTACCGCAGCACGGGTATCGCCGCGGGCGACGCGGCCCCGGGCGGGGCGCGACGCCGCACCGCGGCGCTCGTGTGAGCTCAGATCTCCAGATCGGCCTCGATCGTTTTCGGCTGGTGGCGGGCCATCGTCAGGTTGGAGCGATGGCTCGCCGCCGGCGGCGGCCGCCCGGTCGGCAAGGCGGTCAGGGCGTACCGCAGCACGGGTATCGCCGCGGGCGACGCGGCCCCGGGCGGGGCGCGACGCCGCACCGCGGCGCTCGTGTGAGCTCAGATCTCCAGATCGGCCTCGATCGCTTTCAGCTGGTGGCGGGCCATCGCCAGGTTGGAGCGCTTGGCGTCGAGCACCAGGTACAGGAACAGGCCGTTGCCGCCGCGGCCGCTGATCAGGCGGATCAGGTGGTACTGGTCGCTCAGCGTGATCAGGATGTCCTCGATCTGGCCCTTGAGCCCGAGGTGTTCCATGGTGCGCATCTTGGCGCGGACGACATCGGTGTTGCCGGCGGCGGCGACATTGAGGTCGAAGCTCTTGCTGCCGCCCATCGTGCCCAGCGCCATGCCGCTGGTGTAGTCGACGAGTGCGACGCCGGTGGCGCCCTCGATGGAGGCGAGCGCCTCTTTCAGTGTGGTCTCGGTATTGGCCATGACGGTGCTCCTCGGTCCTCTCAACTTTCCGTGGTGGTGCGCGCGTTGGCGGTGGTGGTGCGGGGTGCGCGCGGTGTTCTGGTCCGTGCGGCGGCCGTCTTGGCGGCCGGTCCGGCCTCCGGCTCGGTCGCCTGCGGCTCGGCCGCGTTCGGGTCCTTGGCGTCCTTGGGCGCCTTGGCCTCCTTCGCCTCTCTGGCCGGCCGGGCGTGGTGTGCGGGTGTCCTGCGGGCGTCGCCGAACTCGCCGATGCGGGCGGCCGCCCTGCGGCCCTCCAGGAGGAGACGGCCGAGGCTGACGCGGTCCTGGGCGAGCAGGGTCAGTACGGCCGCGTCGCCCGCCGCGTACGTCGCCACGTAGCCGTACACGCCCCGCACGAGCAGTTCGCGCAGCTCGCCCTGGCCCGTGGCGTCCGCCAGCTTCACGGCCGCCCCGTGCGCGCTCTCGATGAGCGCGGCCATCCCGTCCGGGTCGACACCGGGGGTGTCCTGTGCCAGGACGCGCCCGTCGACTCCGGTCGCGAGGGCGCCCGTGAGCTGGGGGACGCGGGCTCTCAGACGGCGAAGCTCGTCGAGGACCTGGGGGTCGGCGGCCATCCGGTGTCTCCTCTCAAAGGGCCTCCAGCGCATCTCTGAGCCTTTTCAGCAAGGTGATGTGGGGATCGGGCGGCAGGTGGTCGAAACCGGTCGGCGGGGGTGGCTCGCCGCGGGCCGAGACGACGCCGGCCGCCGTCAGCCGGCGCACGTCCACCAGCGTGTGGAACGCCAGGCGGCCCAGTTCGCGGGCGATGTCCGCCGCCGTACGGCTGCCGTTCACCGCGGCCAGCACCGTCCGCTGGCGGCGGGTGAGGGCGGGGGCCGCGACGGGGTCCGCGCGGATCAGGGGGACTTCGTCCGTGCCCGGGTCCGGCCAGATGCGGTGCAGGAGGTCGCGGCGGCGCACTGTCTCGTGCTCCAGGGCGGCCACCGGGACGGGGTGGATGGGGCCGAGCCGGTGGGCGGTGCCGTAGCGGAAGCGGCCCGGGGTGCTGCTGGGAGCGAGGGCGAAGTACGCGGCGTCGTACAGGGCCGTCAGGTGGCACAGCTCCAGCGCGCCGGGCGGCAGCCGGCCGTCGTCGATCAGGCGGCGGCCCACCCCGCGGCCGTCGTCCGCCTCCCCGAGCGCCCGCTGCCAGGCCTCGGGAGTCAGCGCGCCGTGGGCCGTGAGGAGGACGTCCAGGCCGGGTGCGTACGGGCTCTCGGCGTGCACGACCAGGCCCTCGGCGAGATGGAGCGTGCCGCGTTCGCGGACCAGGACGCCGGTGGCACGCTCGGCGGCGAGCCGGGTCAGCATCGGTGAGACGCCGCTCCACGCCCGCTCGCGGGCCGCCTCCTTGTCCCGTACGGGCAGGCGAGGGTGCTCGGCGGTCCGGACGGCGGTCATGCCAGCACCAGCCGTTCGGCCATCTCGCCCAGGCGGATGCGGGCCAGCGCGAGGTTGCCCTCGGCGCGGGCCAGCCACAGATGCAGGAACAGGCTGCCGTCGAAGGACGCCCCCACGAACCGCAGCACGTGATAGCTGTCCCGGTTGCTGACGATCAGGTCCTCGACCGGCGGATCCGCGTCGGCGGCCGCGCCGCCTTCGACGGCGTCGTCGGGCGCGAACGCGTGCTGCTCGGCGGCCAGCCGGGCGATCTCGGCGGCCTCCACCGCGGCCGTCTCCTGGTCGCCGCCGGGGGACTCCCCGACGGTGCCCAGGGCCAGTCCGCTGGTCCAGTCGATCAGTGCGGCGCCCCTGGCACCGGGCAGTCGCATGGCTTCCAGCAGACACTCGTCGATTCCAGGCACCGGCTCCCCTCCCGCCTGCGGTTCGGCTGAGTGACGCCGAAACTACGCAACGTGTGCGCGACGGGTGAGGGATCTGGCATTTTCCGGTGGAACATGCGCCAGGGGACTAAGGTGGGTCAACTTGCCTTGATTTCGAAGTAGTTGACCACCACATCAGGCCGAGGTGCGTCAACGGTGGTCAGGGGCGCGGAGGGTGGTGAGCGAGCCCGCGTGCTCCCCTCCCGACTCGGCCACGATCTCGTCGAGGCTCTGCGGCTCCCGTACGGTCGCGAAGGCCACGCCCCCGGCACCGTCCGGCGCGAAGCCGTGGATCCCGGGCCGGGCAAGGGAGTTGTACGCGTAGTGGTGCGCGAAGTAGTACGCCCCCGTGTCCAGCGCCGCCGCGTAGTCCCCCTGCTCCAGCAGCGGCAGCGCCCGCCCCTCGGCCAGCAGGTCGCCCGCGAAGCAGGCCGGCCCGGCGACGTCCTGCACCACCCGGGGCCCCTCCTTGGGCCGCCCCTTGCCGTCGTACGCGGCGATCCTGAGCGGCCAGGACCCCGGCGCGTACACCGTCCGCGTCGCCACCTGCACGCCCGCGTGCGTGACCGCGACCGGCCGCCCGCCCGCGCTCTTGGCGTACTCCACCCGGGCCACCACGGTCCCGTGCTTGGCCAGCAGCGACCGCCCGAACTCGGTGACCAGTCCGTACCGGCCGCCGAACAGCCCCGGCACCGCCTCGCTCAGCAGCCGCGCGTACTGCGCGTACGTCGGGGTCGTCTCGTCCGAGCCGAAGTTCACCGGCAGCCCGCCGCCGATGTCGAGCGTGTCGATCTGCGGCCGTCCGATCCGCCGGTTGATCTCCTCGGCGAGCGCGTACGTCTCGGCCACGCCCTGCGCCATCAGGGAGAGCGGCATGCCCTGGGACCCGGTGTGCGCGTGCAGCCGTGTGAGCCACGGGCGGTCCGCGTACGCCCGTACGACCCACTCCCGCGCCCCCTCGTCCCGCAGCGCCACCCCGAACTTCGAGGTCGGGGTGGCGGTCGAGGTCGCCGCGATGGAACCCCCGCCGACCTGCGGATTCACCCGGATCCCGAGCGGGGAGCGGCTTGTGGCCGACCGCATCAGGCCGTCGATGCGCTCCAGCTCCTGCGGGTTGTCCGCGTTGACGGCGATGCCCAGTGCCAGCGCCTCGCGCAACTCGGCCGGTGTCTTCGCGGGCGAGTCCAGCACGGTGCGGTTCGGCGGCACCCCCGCCGCCCGCGTCAGCGCCAGCTCGCCCGGGCTCGCCACCTCGGCGCCGATGCCCTCCTCGTACAGCAGCCGCAACACCGGCACCAGCGGGCTCGCCTTCACCGCGAAGGCGTGCAGCACCGGTGTACCGGGCGCCGTGACCGCGTCGAACGCCGTGCGCAGTTCCGTGGCCGACTCCCGGATGCCGACGACGTCCAGCAGCCCCACGAGGGGCGTGCCGGGCCCCAGCAGCCCCTGTTCCACGGCGGCCCGCACCGCCTCGTCGCGCCGGACCACCCTGTCGACACCGCTCACCCGACCGTCCTTGCCGCTGTTCATCGCGTCCCCCGTGATCTCGCCGCCGGCCCCGATGCGTCCGGCCGGAACATCCAGTACATCCACCCAAACACCCGCGGCCCGCCACCGCTGGCTCACGCATGTATTGACTAGCTCTATTCAGGGAGCCAAGATGTGAATAACGATGGCAACAATCCGCTAGGAGGCAGACCATGTCAGGACCCCGCCCCGTACGAGCGTCGCGCGGTACGGAACTGAGCGCCCTGGGATGGCAGCAGGAAGCCGCCCTCCGGATGCTGCAGAACAACCTCGACCCGGAGGTCGCCGAGCACCCCGACAAGCTCGTCGTCTACGGCGGCACGGGCAAGGCGGCCCGCGACTGGCGCTCCTTCGACGCGATGGTGCGGACGCTGAAGGGGCTGAAGCAGGACGAGACCATGCTCGTCCAGTCCGGCCGCCCGGTCGGCGTGATGCAGACCCACGAGTGGGCTCCGCGCGTCCTGATCGCCAACTCCAACCTCGTCGGCGACTGGGCCAACTGGGAGGAGTTCCGTCGCCTGGAGGCCCTCGGCCTGACCATGTACGGGCAGATGACCGCCGGCTCCTGGATCTACATCGGCACCCAGGGCATCCTCCAGGGCACCTACGAGACCTTCGCCGCCGTCGCCGCCAAGAAGTTCAGGGGCACCCTCGCCGGCACGATCACCCTCACCGCCGGCCTCGGCGGCATGGGCGGCGCCCAGCCCCTCGCCGTCACCATGAACGACGGCGTCGCGATCTGTATCGACGTCGACCCGCGCGCCATCGAGCGCCGCATCGAGCACCGCTACCTGGACGTGAAGGCCGACAGCCTGGAGCACGCCCTCCAGCTCGCCGTCGAGGCCCGTGACGCCCGCCGCCCGCTCTCCATCGGCCTGCTGGGCAACGCCGCCGAGCTGCTGCCGCGCATGCTCGCCGAGAGCGCCCCCATCGACATCGTCACCGACCAGACCTCGGCCCACGACCCGCTGTCCTACCTGCCCGTGGGCGTCGACTTCGACGACATGGCGGACGCAGCGGCCAAGGACCCGGCCGGCTTCACCACCCGTGCCCGTGAGTCCATGGCCAGGCACGTCGAGGCGATGGTCGGCTTCATGGACGCCGGCGCGGAGGTCTTCGACTACGGCAACTCGATCCGCGGCGAGGCCCAACTCGCCGGGTACGAGCGGGCGTTCGCCTTCCCCGGCTTCGTCCCCGCCTACATCCGGCCGCTGTTCTGCGAGGGCAAGGGCCCCTTCCGCTGGGCGGCCCTGTCCGGCGAGGCCTCCGACATCGCCAAGACCGACAAGGCCCTCCTCGACCTCTTCCCGGAGAACGAGTCCCTGCACCGCTGGATCAAGATGGCGGGGGAGCGCGTCCACTTCCAGGGCCTGCCCGCCCGTATCTGCTGGCTCGGCTACGGCGAGCGGGACAAGGCCGGCGAGCGCTTCAACGACATGGTCGCGAGCGGTGAACTGGCGGCTCCGCTGGCCATCGGGCGGGACCACCTCGACTGCGGTTCCGTGGCGTCCCCCTACCGCGAGACCGAGGCCATGCTCGACGGCTCCGACGCGATCGCCGACTGGCCGCTGCTGAACGCCATGGTCAACGTGGCGTCCGGTGCGTCCTGGGTCTCCATCCACCATGGCGGCGGCGTCGGCATGGGGCGGTCCATCCACGCCGGGCAGGTCTCCGTCGCCGACGGAACCAAGCTCGCCGGCGAGAAGATCCACCGCGTGCTCACGAACGACCCCGGCATGGGTGTCATCCGGCACGTCGACGCCGGGTACGACATCGCGGAGTCGGTCGCCGACGAGCGGGGCGTGCGGATTCCCATGCGCGAGGGTGACGACGCGTGACCCTTCCGGGAGATGAGCGGGGCGGCAACCGTCCGGTGGGGGCCGCGGTCTCGTCGGCGGGTGCGGGTGCGGGTGCGGGTGCGGGTGCGGGTTCGGCTGTGCCCGCCCTCCCCCACTCTCAACTACGTTCGAGCGGGGGGACCCCCATCGCCCTGCGGAACGACTGCCCACAGCCTGGGCCGGCCGCCGGTGTCGGCTCGTTCCACTCCATGTGGCGTGAGCTGCGGCCCATCGGGCGGCACCCCGACTCCCGCGGTTACCGCCGCTTCGCCTGGACCGGGGCCGATGCCGAGTGCCGGGCCTGGTTCAAGGAACAGGCCGAGGCACGCGGGCTGAGCCACGAGGTCGACCGGAACGGGAACCAGTGGGCCTGGCTCGGGGACCCCGGCGCCGGGGACGCAGTCGTCACGGGGTCGCATCTCGACTCCGTGCCCGACGGCGGCGCCTTCGACGGGCCCCTCGGCGTCGTCTCCTCCTTCGCCGCGCTCGATGAACTGCGCGGCAGGAACGCGCAGTTCGACAAGCCCCTCGCCATCGTCAACTTCGGTGACGAGGAGGGCGCCCGGTTCGGACTGGCCTGTGTCGGGTCGCGGCTCACCTCCGGGCAGCTGACCGTCGAGCAGGCGCACCGGCTGACCGACGGTGACGGCATCACGCTGCCCAGGGCGATGGAGGCCGCCGGTTACGACCCCGACGCCATCGGGGCGGACCCGGAGCGCCTCGGACGCATCGGCGCCTTCGTCGAGCTGCACGTCGAGCAGGGGCGGGCGCTGGACCTGTCCGGTGACCGGGTCGGCATCGCCAGCGCCATCTGGCCGCACGGGCGTTGGCGGTTCGACTTCCGGGGCGAGGCCAACCACGCCGGCACGACCCGGCTCGTGGACCGGCGCGACCCCATGCTGTCGTACGCCGAGACCGTCCTCGCCGCCCGTCGCGAGGGCGAACTCGCCGGTGCCGTCGCCACCTTCGGCAAGATCGCCGTCGAGCCGAACGGCGTCAACGCCATCCCCTCGCTGGTCCGCGGCTGGCTCGACTCCCGCGCCGCCGACCAGGAGAGCCTCGACCAGGTGGTCGGCGGTGTCGAGCGGGCCGCCCGCGAGTACGCCGCCGCACACGGTGTCGACCTCGACGTCGTCCGTGAGTCCTTCACGCCGGTCGTCGAGTTCGACCATGCCCTGCGGGACGAACTGGCCCGCATCCTGGGCAAGGACACCGAGCTCACGGTCCCCGTCCTGGGTACCGGTGCGGGACACGACGCCGGAATCCTCTCCGGGAGCATCCCGACCGCGATGCTGTTCGTGCGCAACCCCACGGGCGTCTCGCACTCCCCGGCCGAGTTCGCCGCCGAGGACGACTGCGTGGCCGGGGTGCTCGCACTCGCCGACGTACTGGAAGGGCTGGCCTGCAGGTGACCACGCGGACGTATTGGCTGGAGCACGCCTGGCTCGACACCCACGTCGAGCCCGGCGTGGCGCTGGAGGTGGCGGACGGCCGCATCACCGCCGTCCGCACGGACGTGCCCACCCCGCCCCCCGGCGCCGAGATCCTGCGCGGCCTGACCCTCCCGGGGCTGGCGAACGCCCACTCGCACGCCTTCCACCGCGCTTTGCGCTCCACCGTCCAGGTCGGTTCCGGCACCTTCTGGACCTGGCGCGAGGTCATGTACGCGGTCGCCGACAAGCTGACCCCGGAGACCTACCACGCACTCGCCGTCGCCGTGTACGCCGAGATGGCGCTGGCGGGCGTGACGAGCGTCGGCGAGTTCCACTACGTCCACCACGCCCCCGGCGGCACCCCCTACGCCGACCCCAACGCGATGGGCGAAGCGCTCATCGCGGCCGCCGCCGACGCCGGCATCCGCATCACCCTCCTCGACACCGCCTATCTCGCGGCCGGAATCGTGAACGAGCACAGCGGTGAGGCGCCCAACACCCACCAGCTGCGCTTCTCCGACGGCAGCGCGGAGGCCTGGGCCGAACGCTGTTCAGTTCTCAAGGAACGGGATCACGCGCGGATCGGGGCGGCCATCCACTCCGTACGGGCCGTGCCCGCCGGCCAGTTGGCGACCGTGGCGCGCTGGGCCGAGGAGCGGCGGGCCCCGCTGCATGTGCACCTGTCCGAGCAGACCGCCGAGAACGACGCCTGCCGGGCCGCCCACGGGTGCACGCCCACGCAGCTCCTCTCCGAGCACGGCGTGCTCGGGCCCCGCACCACCGGTGTCCACAACACGCACCTCACGGACGAGGACATCGCGCTCATCGGCGGCTCCGGCACCGGCACCTGCATGTGCCCGACGACCGAGCGGGACCTCGCGGACGGCATCGGCCCGGCCGTCGCCCTGCAGAAGGCAGGCTCTCCGCTCTCCCTCGGCTCCGACAGCCACGCCGTCATCGACCTGCTCGAAGAGGCACGCGCGATGGAGCTCAACGAGCGTCTGCGCACCCGCACCCGCGGTCACTGGACCGCCGCGGCACTGCTGCGCGCGGCTTCGGCGGACGGCCATGCGGCCCTGGGCTGGGAAGGTGCGGGCGTCCTGGAACCGGGCGCGCTCGCCGACTTCACGACGATCGCGCTCGACTCGGTCAGGACTGCCGGGCCCCTGCCGCGACTCGGCGCGGAGACGGCGGTATTCGCGGCCTCAGCGGCGGACGTACGCCATACGGTCGTGGGTGGCCGACACGTCGTGCGGGACGGCGCCCACACACTCGTACCCGATGTGCCGACAGCGCTCGCGGACGCCGTCGAAGCGCTGCGAGCCTGAAACCCACCGTCATCCCTGAGGACGCCATGAGCAGCACCGTCATCACCAACATCGCCACGCTGGTCACCAACGACCCCTCCCTCGGTGACGGTCCTCTCGGACTGATCCAGGACGCGGCGCTCGTCATCGACGGCGACCGCGTCGCGTGGACCGGTGAATCAAGCAAAGCACCCGCCACTGACAACCGGGTCGACGCCGGTGGCCGGGCGGTCGTCCCGGGCTTCGTCGACTCCCACTCGCACCTGGTCTTCGCGGGCGACCGGACGCAGGAGTTCAACGCCCGTATGTCCGGGCGGTCGTACACCGCGGGCGGCATCCGCACCACGGTCGCCGCCACCCGGGCCGCGAGCGACGAGGCGCTGGAGGCCAACCTCACCCGCTACCTCGCCGAGGCCCTCCGCCAGGGCACCACCACCTTCGAGACCAAGTCCGGCTACGGCCTCACCGTCGCCGACGAGTCCCGCGCCCTGCGCATCGCCGCCGCGCACACCGACGAGGTCACCTACCTCGGCGCCCACATCGTCTCCCCGGACTACGCCGACGACCCCGCCGCCTACGTCGCCCTCGTCACCGGCGAGATGCTCGACGCCTGCGCGCCGTACGCCCGTTGGATCGACGTGTTCTGCGAGAAGGGCGCCTTCGACGGCGACCAGGCCCGCACGATCCTCACCGCCGGCAAGGCCAAGGGCCTGCACCCGCGGGTCCACGCCAACCAGCTCTCCTACGGCCCCGGCGTGCAACTGGCCGTCGAACTCGACGCGGCCAGCGCCGACCACTGCACCCACCTCACCGACGCGGACATCGACGCCCTCGCGAACGGCGACACGGTCGCCACCCTCCTCCCCGGCGCCGAGTTCTCCACCCGCGCCGAGTGGCCGGACGCCCGCCGCCTCCTCAACGCCGGCGTCACCGTCGCCCTCTCCACCGACTGCAACCCGGGCTCCTCCTTCACCTCCTCGGTCCCCTTCTGCATCGCCCTCGCGGTACGCGACATGGGGATGACCCCCGACGAGGCGCTCTGGTCGGCCACCGCGGGCGGAGCGCGGGCCCTGCGCCGCGACGACATCGGCCGGCTGACGCCCGGCGCCTACGCGGACCTCATCACCCTCGACGCCCCGAGCCACGTACACCTCGCCTACCGGCCGGGAGTGCCCCTGGTCGCCGCCGTGTGGCGCCGAGGCGTACAACAGACCTGATCAGGCGGCAATCAGACCCGCGATCGGACCATGATCAGACGGCAATCGGGGCGATCAGGCCGCCCCCGCCCGCCACCGCTGCCGGCCGCCCCCGCTCAGCGGACGCAAGGCCACCCCGTCGCCGTCGTACGGGGTCAGGGCGGTCTCGATGGCGATCGCGGGGCGGATCACTCCGTCGGGGTCGACGGTGAAGCTCAGGTTCCGGCCGTGGTCGCCGTCGACCGAGCCGCAGTCCCAGATGCCCGCGCCCTTGTCCACGTCGCCGCGGCTGTCCAGGCAGAAGCCGGGATCGGCGGAGGACTGCACGACGCCGCGTGCGGAGTCGACGCGCCAGCGCTGTGTGCGGGACGAGGAGCAGGGTGCCGTCACCACGTCCGTGCCGTTCTCCAGGTCGCCGTCGCGGATGTCCAGGCAGAAGCCGGTGGCGACGTTCACGACCTGGGCGTAGGCACCGTTCGGGGCGTGGGCCGGGGTGGGCGAGGGGCGCGGCGATGTCGAGGGCTTGGCGGAGGGGGAGGAACTCTTCGTCGGGGAGGGCGACTTGGCGGTCGCCGAGGGGGACGGCGTGGGCGAGACCGTCGCCGTGACCGTGACCTGTGGCCGGCTCGGCGGTGTGCTGACGGCGCCCGCCGCCTGCGGGGACGGGGAGGACGACGAACCGCCCTGCGACAGCAGGAACAGGAGCAGGGGGGTCAGGGCGACGCCAAGGGCCACCGAGGCCAGCAGGAAGCGGCGCGAGGGCGGCCAGGCCGACACGTCCGCGAGGGCCCTCGGGCGCGGAGCCTCACGTGTGACGTACGCCGTGCCCGCCCAGGGCAACAGCCCCTCGGCCAGCGCGGTGCGCGGGGAGTCCCGCAGGGCCGACAGCTCCTCGTAGGCCGTGGTGCAGTGCGGGCACCGGGCCATGTGGGCGTGCAGGTCGGCGCTCTCGCGCGGACTGTCCGGGCGTACCGACTCCTCGATGAGCCGGCCGAAGTTGCCGCAGCGCGGGTCGTCCGAGGCGGCGAGGCGGGCGCGCAGACAGGCCTGGCCCATGGCCTGCAGTGCGGACGCGGTCTCGTGGCTCACGTCCTCGCGGGTCAGGCCCAGGAAGCCGGCCGTCCTGTCGTCCGTCTCCCGCTCCACGACGCCGTACCAGACCAGGCCCTGGACGCGGGAGGGCAGCGACTGGAAGGCGGTGAGCATGGGCGGTACGGGGCCCTCGGCGCCCGCCGTGCTCAGGACCAGCAGCAGACCGGGGTCGAGGCCACCGGCCCGCTCCTCGCCCGCCCACGAAGCGGCCAGCCGCCCGGTCAGCAGCAGGAGTTGAAGCCGCAGCGGCACGAGGGGCTCGGCGCCGCGCGCGGTTTGCCGGGCGGCCAGGGTGAAAGCCTGCGCGGCCAGTTGCCGTGCGGCGGACTCGCTCGCCGTGCACAGCCGGGCATAGGCGAGAACGCCCGGCTGATGCCGGGTGCGAAGCTCCTGCAGGGCCGGATAGACGGTGGCGGAGCTGGTGCGCAGCAGTTCGGTCAGCCGCGCGTCGGGCGCGTCCGCATGAACCCCGCCCCCGGTCTCGACACCTTTGTCGGTCCCGTCGGCCCGAGCCATCCACCCGCCTCCTTGCGCCCCGCGCCCGCCGGAGTCCTGACCTACCGGTGGGTATGGGGGCCCATAGTGAGGGATGGAAACCTCTGGGGAAAGGGTTTCTGTGGGTAACCCGGTACACGGCTGAGCGCGGCGTGCCCGGCAGTCCGGGCGGCACCGCGCTCAGAAGGCGTCCCACGAGGGAGATGTCCCACCAGGGAGGCGTCACTCCTCGATGGTCAGCCCCTTGCGCAATCGCACCAGCGTCCGCGACAGCAGTCGCGACACATGCATCTGCGAGATGCCGAGCTCGTCGCCTATCTCCGACTGGGTCATGCCCGCGACGAAGCGCAGCGAGAGGATCTTCCGGTCCCGCGGCGGCAGCTCGGCGATCAGCGGCTTGAGTGACTCCACGTACTCGATGCCTTCGAGCCCGTGGTCCTCGTACCCGATCCGGTCCGCGAGCGCGCCCTCGGCGTCGTCCTCCTCGGGCTGGGCGTCCAGCGAGGAGGCGGTGTACGCGTTCGACGCCGCCATGCCCTCGACGACCTCGTCCTTGGAGAGGTCGAGGCGCTCCGCGAGCTCCGCCACGGTCGGTGCCCGGTCGAGCTTCTGGGCCAGCTCGTCGCCGGCCTTGGCCAGGTCGAGCCGGAGCTCCTGCAGTCGGCGCGGCACGCGCACGGACCACGAGGTGTCACGGAAGAAGCGCTTGATCTCACCGACGATGGTTGGCATCGCGAACGTGGGGAACTCCACCCCGCGTGCGAGCTCGAACCGGTCGATCGCCTTGATCAGGCCGATCGTGCCGACCTGGACGATGTCCTCCATCGGCTCGCTGCGCGAGCGGAAGCGGGAGGCGGCGAACTTGACCAGGGCGAGGTTCAGTTCGACGAGCGTGTTCCGCACGTACGAGTACTCGTACGTGCCTTCCTCCAGGGACTCCAGCCGCTCGAAGAGGGTCTTGGACAGCGCTCGGGCGTCCACCGGTCCCACTTCGTCGTACGGGGGGATCTCCGGAAGCCCGGCAAGCCCGGCAAGCGCGTCTGGGTCGTCGCTCTCGATGCTCTCGATGGGATCCAGATGTTCCGGAGGGGACGTCGACGTCGCCTCCTGGGCGTGCGATGCGTCGAGCCGGGGTGACATGATGTCCTCCATCGTTCTCGGCATATGGCTGCCGAAGCCAGTTTGTGCACTGCGGTGTGCGGCGCCTCCAAAGCCGGCCGTGTCGGTTACGTATCTCTACTAGCCCTACCCGTTTTCCCACACCCACCGCAAGTGCGTTACCTGGGGATATGTCCGTTTGTGGGCGATTGTTCGGGTGTCGGAGAGTGTGAGGAAGGCGTAGTGTTCGAGGGCGTGAGTCAGCAGCCCCGACGTCGGGAGATAGACGGCATGGACCGTGGGACGGTCGGCAGCGCACAGTCTGGCCGGCTACTGGTGGAGGTCAGGGAAGAAGGCCTCAGTGCCGTCGTGACACCGGCGGGTGAGTTGGACCACCACACCGCCGATCTGTTGCGTGAGCCACTCGAGGCATGTCTTGCCAAGGGCTTCAGCCGGCTGGTCGTGGACTGCTCACGGCTCGAGTTCTGTGACTCCACCGGACTCAATGTGCTGCTCGGCGCCCGCCTCAAGGCGGAGGCCGCCGGAGGCGGGGTGCACCTCGCGGGGATGCAGCCCGTGGTGGCGCGCGTTTTCGAGATCACCGGGGCGGAAGCGGTCTTCACCGTCCACGACACCCTCGAAGCGGCCCTGGCCGACGAAGCCGGCTGAGTGCGGCGGCGGGCCCGAGGCCGTGTCATGCCCCCAGACCCCCTGCGCGGTCCCCCTGCGGGACCGCAATTTCCGGGCGTCCGGCCCTCCGCGCCGAATAAGGGGGTGTTCTGCCGGTTCGGTCGGGCAGGAGACATCCTGAACATGTCGGCAGCACGGCGACGGATCCACCGTCGATCTACGTACTGACTCTTGAATCGTGAACTGGTGAATCGGTGAGGTGAAGCGCTGATGAGCACCACCCGGCCATACTCGCCGGGCGACCGCGGCCCGGAGCCCAGCGGCGCTTCCGGGGGGTCCGAGGGTGATGCGGCCGAATCGTCGGCTGCACCCGTGTCGTCCGGGAGCGGCCAGGTCCGCAGGCTGAACTTCGACGGAGAGAGCGGCGTCGTGCCGCTCGCCCGCGATTTCACCCGCCAGGCGTTGTACGCGTGGGGGTGGCTGCCCGCCGCCACCGCCGACCAGCGGGCCGCCGCGGAGGATGTCCTGCTGGTCGTCTCCGAGCTGGTCACCAACGCCTGTCTCCATGCCGACGGCCCGGACGAGCTGTGGATCTCCTGCGACAAGAAGGTGATCCGCATCGAGGTCTCGGACAAGGGCTCGGGCCAGCCCGCACCCCGCACCCCGCACCGCGCGGGCCGCCCCGGCGGGCACGGCATGTTCATCGTGCAGCGCCTGTGCCTGGACTGGGGCGTCGTACGGACGCCCGGGGCAACGGGCAAGAGCGTGTGGGCGGAGCTGGGCGCACCCGCGTAGTCCGCTGTGTGCCGGGTGCACCCGCGTGATCCGCTCTGCCGGGCGCTCGGCGGCTGCCCGCCTTCGTCTGCGCGCGCCGACGCGGGCGAGGAGTCCTTGCGCCGATGGGGACAAGGAGCAGCCCTCGCCCCGACGAGACACGTAGCCCAGACCCACGCGAGCCCGGCGAGCCGCCACCCGCTGTGAACGCCGCCTCGCGCTCCGGAGCGAGTCCCCTCCCGGGCGCGGGGAAGGACATGCGCCGTCGGCCGGCCGCCGGGGCGTGGCCGGCATCTTCCGGTCGAGCCGGCTCGGACCGGGCCGGCTGGTGTTACCGAGGGTCACCCGCGGGCCGCCTCCTCCACCCGAACCCCCTTTCGTGCGCGCCGGATCCCCACAACTCCGGCCCGCACCGTCTCTTCCTTCCTCAAGACCCCGGGCGTACCTTGACGGCCCAATCTGATGTCCCGTCAGGAACTCGAAGAGGGAGCGGAAACCGTGTCGTACCGGAAACGAACCGCCGCGCTCGCGTCCGCCGCGGCCCTGGCCGGCTCGGCGGTGCTGCTCGCCGCCCCCGCAGCCGAGGCCTCGGTCGTCGACGTCAACTACCAGTGCAAGACGCCGATCGGGAACAAGAGCGCCGTCTCGCCCATCGACATCAAGGGCGTCAGGAGCGGCAGCGGCTACAAGCTCACCATGTCGTGGCAGAAGGGCGTCTCCTCCAGCCCGGTCGAGCTGGGCAAGGGTGCGATGAGCCCGAGCGCCACCATCAGGCTGGGCGGCGCCGACAGCGGCACCGTGTCCGTGTCCGGGCCCGCCAACCAGGCCGCCATCCCGGCCAACACCCCCATAAAGATCAACGACTTGACGGGCACGTACACGCCGAAGAAGACCGGCAAGGTCACCTTCACCCCGGGCATCCTCACCATCAAGGCGCTCGGCACCACGACCACCTGCACGCCGTCCAACAACCCCGGCCCGGCCCTCACGCTGGACGTGACGGCGGCGGGCGGCGGCTCCTCCGGCGGGACGGGACAGAGCGGCGGCGCGGCGGCTGACAGCGGCTCGTCCTCGGGAGGCTCCTCCCTCCCGCAGACCGGCCCCGACGACTCCGCCATCGCCCTCGGCACGCTCGGCGGCACGGTGCTCCTCGCCGGAGCGGCGGGGGCGCTGTGGATCACGCGGAGGAACCAGCCGGCCCGCCGCTGAACCGCTGCCACCACCGCTGGAGCCGCCGGATGTCGTCCGCCGCCCGTGTTCTGCTCGTGTCCCTGCTGCTGGTGCTGACCGTCGCCCCGTCGGCCTCGGCCGCCGACGGCTGGTCGCTGTCGCCCTCCGGCGGCTCCCGCCCGTCCTTCTACGCCGAGGGCGCCCCCGGGGCGGTCCTGCAGGACACGGTGTCGGTGATCAACCGGAGCGGGCGGGCGGTCACGGTACGGCTGAGCGGCACCGGCGTCCCGGTCGTCTTCGCCGACGGACGGGTACGGGTGCCCGCCCGCACCCGGGCGGACGTCCCCTTCACGGTGAGCGGGCGCGACGACCGCACGGGCACGATCGTCGCCCGTGACCGGGACGGCCGCACGGCCACGGTCCCGGTCCGTCTGAGGGTGGGCGGACCGGCGCTGTCCGCGCTCACCGTCGAGCACGTGGCCGTGCGCGGCGACCGCATCACCTACGACCTGGTCAACCGTGGCACCACGGCCCTCGTGCCGAGGATCGCCGTGCACGCCGACGGGTTCTTCGGCCAGGTCCTCGACCGCGCCCCGCGCACCCTGCCCGTCCGCCTCCCGCCCGGCCGGCGGCTGCGGCTCACCGAGCCCTGGCCCGACCGCCCCGCCCTGGACTCGGTCGACGTCCGGCTGACCGTGACCGCGGCGGGCGGCGCACACGACTCGGCCGGAGCGTCGGCAGGCTTCGTGCCGTGGGGCGCGGTGGCGGGGGCCGCCGGGACGGTGACGGCGGGCGCCGCGCTGCTTCTCGTACGACGTCGCAGGCGCCGCAAGGCCGACGGCGAGGCCCTCGAATCCCCGCGTACGGAAGTCGAGTTGACGGGAGCGGTGATGTGAACGGCAAGCTGCGGATACCGGCGCTGCTGGCGGTGCTCGCGCTGCTCCTGCTGCCCCTGGCGGGCACGGCCGCGGCGGACGGGCCGAGCGTGAGGCTCTCCAAGTCCCAGGCCGGGACCGGTGGTTCGGTCACCGTCAGCGGCAGCGGCTGGCGGTCGCAGGCCCTGCTGATGATGCTGGTCTGCGGACGGTCCGTGCCGTCCCGGGGCGTGATCGGCGGCACCAACTCCTGTGCCAACGCGGACGGAAGAGCCGTCACCACCGATGCCAGGGGAGCCTTCAGCAAGAAGCTGCCCGTCACCGAACCGCCCGTGCCCTGCCCGTGCGTGGTGCACGTGGCGACCGTCGAGGGCGCGAAGGCGCAGGCCGACGCGGTCCTCCAGGTGGCCGGGCACGCGGTCGAACCGCTGCCCGCCGTGGCGTCCGGAGGTCGGCTGTCGGTCCTCACGGACACCCGGCTCGACGGCGCCGGCGGACTGCTCACCTGGTTCGGCGCTCCGGCCTCGCGCACCCTCGTCTTCACCGTCGGCAACGCCGGCACGACCCCGGTCAAGAACCCCGTCTTCCAGGTCGGCACGTCCCACGGCGTGTTCGCCCCGCAGTGGGACGACCAGCAGTGGCGCGGCACCATCGAGCCCGGCCGCAAGGCACAGATGAAGCTCCCCGTCGAACTCACGGCGGGCGCGCACGGCGACTACACCGTCTCGCTCAAGTACGGCGGCAAGGTCCTCGCCGAACAGCCCTGGGGCGTGGGCCGGCCCTGGGGCGTGACCCTGTTCTGGATCCTGGTCTGCCTGGTCGTGCCCGCCGCGGTGTTCCGCACCGGGATGGCCGTCGTGGACCGGGTACGGCCACGGCGCGCCGGCGGGATCCGGCACCGGGGGCTGCGCCTGCCCGAACTCGCCCTGCACCTGCCGAAGTTCACCACGCGGGCGGAACAGGCGCCCGCCTCCCCTACGACCCTGCCGTGGTTCACCCCGGACTCCGATCCGGGGACGGCCGGCCGGCTCTCCGCACCGCACGACGACAGCCCGACGAGTCCAACGACTCCCACCAGGAAGGGACCCACGTGAGAAAGCGAAGGAGAGTCACACCGGCCGGCACGGGGAGGCCGGTCGCGGCGGCCGCCGCGCTGGTGCTCGGCGGCGCGGGAGCCATGCTGGGGCTGGCCGCCGGGCCCGCGCAGGCCGCGGAGGTGTCGTTCGCGACGCACTGCGTGCCGCCCGCGGGCATCCCTCCCGTCGACGGCACCACGAAGGTCGAGGTCACCGCGCCCGCCACGGCGAAGGTGGGCGACACGGTGAACGTCGTATGGAAGTTCGTCCAGGCCGCCTCCAAGAACCCGGACATCATCGACCTGCCCGCGAACTCGGTCCAGCCCTCCGGCACCCTCAAGGCGGCCGGCGCCCAGACCGCCGCCGTCGCGATGCAGGGGACGCGGGAGAACCCGGCCATCCCCAAGGGCGGCGCCATGGTGCTGTCCGACATGAAGGGCACCCTGAAACTGACGGCGCCGGGCGAGGTGACGCTGACACCGGACGCCTACACCGTCAACGCCATGTCGACGGACACCAAGTGCACGCCCACGCAGACGGTGCAGAAGGCGGCGACCATCGAGGTGGCCGCCGGGGGCACAAGCTCGCCGAGCACGACGCCGGACCCGACGGGCTCGGCCTCGCAGTCGGCATCGCCGTCCGCGTCGGCCTCCGACACGGCGAGCGCGTCGGCTTCCGCCAGTGACGGCACGGGCAGCGACCAGTCGGACTTCACCGGCAAGGAAGTCGACACTCCCTACACCTGCCAGTCGCCCATCGGAGAGAAGAAGGCGACCTCGCCCATCCAGATCAACGCCAAGAAGGACGGCGGGAGTTTCGCCCTCACCGTGCAGTTCAAGAAGTCGGTGATGGACAGTCCGGCCGACATCCCGAAGGGTTCGGTCAAACCGTCGATGGAGGTGGCCCTGGGCGGCGCCGACAAGGGCACCGTGCATGTGGAGGGGCCGACCAACTCCGAGGCCATCAAGTCCGGCGACCCGATCGAGATCCCCGACCTCACCGGCACCTACAAACCGGGCGCCGACGGCAAGTCGACCCTCTCGCCGGGCGTCCTCACGATCAACGCCCTCGGCACGACGACCACCTGCAAGCCCGACAGGTCCGAGGTCTCCCTGACCCTGGACACGACGCAGCAGGCGAGCGGCGCGTCGGGCGGCTCGTCGTCGACCTCCGGCGGTACGTCGTCCTCGTCCTCGTCGTCGGGCGGCGGCCTGGCGGAGACGGGCGCGAGTGACCACGGCGCGCTGAAGGCCCTGGGCCTGGTGGCAGGCACGGCGGTGCTCCTTGGCGCGGCGGTGTTCACGTTCCTGCCGGGGCGCCGACGGCTGCGGTAGGAGGTTCACGGCGGAGGCGAGGGGCGGATTCCGGGCCACCCGGCGTCCCGGAATCCGCCACCCACCGCCCGACGCGCGGTGTCCCCGCGGTCAGGCGGTCGTCCGGACGAAGACCACGACGAGCAGTACGGCCACGCAGAACAGGGTGAGGACCCCGCTCCACAGCGCCTCGTCGGGCGGGGTCCGTCGCCTTCTTCTCACGTTCTCCTCACGTGCCGTGCTCCAGCCGCTGGTGCGTTCGCATCAGTACGTTCGCGTCGCCCACCGCGCTGTAGTCGAACGCCGACCGCGCCGCGGCCCGACGGGCGGCGAGTTCCGCGCAGGGCTCGCAGCCGGGCACGGGGACGGGCGAACGGCTCACGTCGTACGGGCGCGGGGGCACGGAGGCGGTGTGCACGCCGGTCCGTTCATCCAGCGCGTCCCGCAACTCCCGTTCGCAGTCGCCGGCTTCGCCGCTGCGGCCCGCGTCCTTCGCGGCCTCCCGCTGGGCCAGCAGCGCCCCGCACACGTCACAGACGTCCGTGGGCGCGGGCGCCGTCACGCCGACCACCGCGCGAGCGCCGTCTCCATCGCCCGCAGGACCGCCGTGCTCGGCCGCGTCCAGCCGCCGGGCGGCGCCCAGTTGGCGGGGGTGCCGTGCGGGCGGGTGCGGCGGGGGAGTCGGGGTCGGGTGGTGAGGGCCGTGGCCGTCATGGGCGTACTCCTTGTTCGCTGAGCGTGACCGGTTTGCCTGTGCAGAGGGCACCGGAGGGATTACGGTGCGTGTTCAGGTGGTACGAGCATGCCGCGCCCGGACCGCGAAAACGCCGCTGACGTGGGCAAGTTCCACGCCGGGCGTTCCAAATTCCACAAATTCCACAGCCGGGAAAGGGGGAGGCGAGGTGCCGCAGCGACGTACGGTCACGAGCCGCAGCCAGGAGCCGCGCCAGCGGTTCGCCGAGGAGGTGAAGTCCTTACGGGAGAAGAGCGGGGTGAGCCTGCGGCAGCTGGCGGATCAACTGGGCTGGGACTGGTCGACGTTGGGGAAGCTGGAGCGGGGGCAGACGCTGGGGAGCCCCGAGGTTGCCCAGGCGTTGGACCAGCACTACGGGACGCCGGGGCTGTTGCTGGCGTTGTGGGAGCTGGCGGTTGCGGATCCGACGCAGTTCAAGGAGCAGTATCGGAGGTACATGCTGCTGGAGGCCGAGGCGGTGAGTTTGTGGCACTTCGGGGTGAGCAGTGTGCACGGCATGCTTCAGGCCAGGGGGTACGCGCGGGAGCTGATCGCGGCTGGTGGCCACCAAGGCGAGGAATTGGACCGCCAAGTCGAGGCCCGACTCGGGCGCGCGGCGTTGCTGATGGGAGATGGGCCGCCCCGTTTCCGCACCATCCTGTACGAGGCAGTACTTCGCATGGAACTGCGTGACCGCCAGGCGTGGCGAGAGCAGTTGGAGGACCTGATCGCGGTCGGTGACCAACCGAACGTTACGGTTCAGGTGCTGCCGTTCAGTGCTGGGCCGTTCGGCCTGGACAGTACTGAGGTGACGTTCCTGGGACTGCTGGGCGGGCGCACCGTGGCCTACACAGAGAACGCTCACCGGGGTGAACTGATCGAAGAACCAAGCTCAGTTGAGCGACTGCAACTCGCATACGATTCGATGCGTGACCTGGCTTTGTCCCCCGCCGAGTCGCGGAAGTTCATCGGGCAGATGTTGGAGGAAGTACCGTGCGATCCATCGACCTGACGGCTGTGACGTGGCGTAAGAGCAGCTACAGCAACTCGGACGGCGGCGAGTGCGTCGAGGTTTCCGACGACTTCCTCGCTGCCGCAGCCTGGCGCAAGAGCAGCTACAGCAACTCCGACGGCGGCGCCTGCCTCGAAGTCGCCGACAACCTCTCCGCCCCTTGCGCCCTCGTCCCCGTCCGCGACTCCAAGAACCCCCACGGCCCCGCCCTCGTCCTCTCGGCGACCGCCTGGGGGGCCTTCGTCGCCGCCGTACGACGCGACGAGTTGACCGGCGTGTGACCGGCGGTACCGCTGACCACAAAGAAACTCGGAGGGCCGCCGCACCCCAGTGGATGCGGCGGCCCTCCGTCAAGCCGTGGGTGTACGTCAGTGCACGTCGCCCATGAGTTCCTTGACCCGCTTGCGGTACATCCACACCGCGGCACCGGCGATCACCGCGAGCACCGCCTGGAGGGTCACGATGCCCGTCTTGTTCAGGTCGACCCCGGCGATGGACAGCAGACCGGTCGTGGCGTCACCGGCGGTGACGGCCAGGAACCAGACACCCATCATCTGGGAGGCGTACTTGGCGGGCGCCATCTTGGTGGTGACCGACAGGCCGACCGGGGAGAGCATCAGCTCACCGACGGTCTGCACGAAGTAGATGCCGACCAGCCACATCGCCGCGGCCTTGTGACCACCGTCGGCGATCGAGAGCGGCGCGAGGAAGAGGAAGAAGGACGCACCGATCAGGACCAGACCGCCGGTGAACTTCACCGCGGTGCTCGGCTCCTTGCCGCGCCGCGCCAGCGCCAGCCACGCCCAGGCGAAGACCGGCGCGAACGCCATGATCATGACCGGGTTGACCGACTGGTACCAGGAGACCGGGAACTCCCAGCCGAAGACCGTGTTCTTCGCCGAGGCCTCGGCGAACAGCGACACGGTCGAACCGCCCTGGTCGTAGATCATCCAGAACACGGCCGCGGCGACGAAGAACCAGATGTACGCGCTCATCTTCGACTGATCGGCGCGGTCCAGTTCCTTGTCCCGCTTGATGCGGGCGATCACGACGACCGGGATGAGCAGACCCGCGACCGTGATCGGGACCAGCACCCAGTTCAGCGTGTAGACGCCGGAGACGCCGACGATCACGTAGAAGACGGCCGCGACGCCCGCCCACAGGGCGGCCTTGGTCAGCGTGGCCTTCTTCTCGGCGTCCGACAGCGGCGTCGGCACGATGTCCGAGCGCGCGTCCAGGTGGCGGGTGCCGAGCAGGAACTGGGCCAGACCCAGCGCCATGCCGAGCGCGGCCAGCGCGAAGCCCAGGTGCCAGCTGACGCTCTCGCCGACGGTGCCGATGATCAGCGGTGCGGCGAAGGCGCCCAGGTTGATGCCGATGTAGAAGAGCGTGAAGCCACCGTCGCGGCGCGGGTCCTCGGGGCCGTCGTAGAGGTGGCCGACCATCGTGGAGATGTTGGCCTTCAGCAGACCGGAACCGATGGCGACCAGACCGAGACCCGCGTAGAAGGTGCCGGCGCTCGGCAGGGCCAGGGTGAGGTGGCCCAGCATGATGACCACGCCGGCGATGGCGACGGTCTTGCGGGGGCCGAGCACACGGTCCGCGAACCAGCCGCCCGGCAGGGTGAGCAGGTACACGAGCGACACGTACACCGAGTAGATCGCGGTCGCGGCGCCCGCGCTCAGGTGCAGCCCGCCGGGGGCCACCAGGTAGAGCGGGAGCAGGGCCTTCATGCCGTAGTAGGAGAAACGCTCCCACATCTCGGTCATGAAGAGGGTGGCCAGACCGCGAGGGTGGCCGAAGAAGGTCTTCCCGGAAGGGGGGGTGCCCGGGTGAACCGAGTCCTTCGTCAAGCTGGACGCCATGGTCGTTCCTTGCTGGTGGGGGTTTACCGCACACAAATGAGACCTTCAGCGTCAAGTGGTCGCCAAAGGTCCTCGAAGTGCTACAGGCGTTGTTTCACCATACGGCAGGACACTGCCGGATATGGAAGGACTTGAGACACGGATCACAGGTGATCGTGGAACCGTACACGCCCTTTCCAAGGCCCCCACCACGATCGCACCACACAGACACAGGTTCGCCCCGATCCGCCCAAAGGTAAGAATCACCCGTGCCGATCACACCCCAGCACATGTCAGGAGCGGACTACCATCACCTCATGACCCGTGTACTGCTCGCCGAGGACGACGCGTCCATCTCGGAGCCGCTGGCCCGCGCCCTGCGCCGGGAAGGCTACGAGGTCGAGGTGCGCGAGGACGGCCCCACCGCACTCGACGCCGGAATACAGGGCGGCATCGACCTGGTGGTGCTGGACCTCGGTCTGCCCGGCATGGACGGCCTTGAGGTGGCCCGCCGACTGCGTGCCGAAGGGCACACCGTGCCGGTCCTCATCCTCACCGCGCGGGCCGACGAGGTGGACACCGTCGTCGGACTCGACGCGGGCGCCGACGACTACGTCACCAAGCCCTTCCGGCTCGCCGAACTGCTCGCCCGTGTCCGCGCCCTGCTGCGGCGCGGCGCCGCGGAGCCGGTGCAGCCGCCCGCGACGCACGGCGTGCGGATCGACGTGGAGTCGCACCGTGCGTGGATGGGCGACGAGGAACTCCAGCTGACCGCCAAGGAGTTCGACCTGCTGCGGGTCCTCGTGCGGGACGCCGGACGCGTCGTCACCCGCGACCAGCTGATGCGCGAGGTCTGGGACACCACCTGGTGGTCGTCGACCAAGACCCTCGACATGCACATCTCGTGGCTGCGCAAGAAGCTGGGCGACGACGCGGCGAACCCCCGGTACATCGCCACGGTACGAGGCGTGGGTTTCCGCTTCGAGAAGAGCTGAACCCCCATCCGTAGCCCGACCCGTAGCCCGACCCAGGTACAGAGGACATGCGCCGTCGACTGATCCAGTCCACGCTCGCCGTGGTGCTCGTCGTGATCGCCGTCTTCGGCGTGTCCCTCGTCATCGTCGAGACGCGGACCATCAGCAACAGCGCCCAGGAACGGGTCAGTTCCGAGGCGCAGCGACTGGCCAGCATCGTGGACAGCCGGCTCATCGGGGCGGGCGCCGTCACCGCCGACCTCCTCAAGAAGCAGGTCACGGGGGAGCGGTACGCCGTCATCCGGATCCCGGGGCAGGCAGCCATCGAGGTCGGCACCAAGCCCGAGGGCGACGCCATCCGCGGACGGGCCACCGGCGAGGAGGGCGAGCAGGTCGTCGTCGAGGAGCCGCGCTCCACCGTGAGCCGCGAGGTCGGCCGGACGCTGCTGATCATCGGGCTTGTCGCGATGCTCGCCGTGGTGGCCGCCGTCCTGCTGGCGATCCGCCAGGCCAACCGGCTCGCCTCCCCGCTCACCGACCTCGCCGAGACCGCCGAGCGGCTGGGCTCGGGCGACCCGCGCCCCCGCCACAAGCGCTACGGCGTCCCGGAGCTGGACCGGGTCGCCGACGTGCTGGACTCCTCCGCCGAGCGCATCGGCCGCATGCTCACCGCCGAACGGCGCCTGGCCGCCGACGCCTCCCATCAGCTGCGCACACCGCTGACCGCGCTGTCGATGCGGCTGGAGGAGATCACCCTCACCGACGACCCGGACACGGTGAAGGAGGAGGCCAACGTCGCCCTCACCCAGGTCGAGCGCCTCACGGACGTGGTGGAACGGCTCCTCACCAACTCCCGCGACCCCCGCACCGGCAACGCCGTCTCCTTCGACCTCGACGAGGTCATCCAGCAGCAGCTCGCCGAGTGGCGGCCCGCATACCGCAGCTCGGGGCGGGCGATCGTGAGCTCCGGCAAGCGGCATCTGCAGGCGGTCGGCACACCGGGCGCGGTCGCGCAGGTGCTGGCGGCACTGATCGAGAACTCGCTGATGCACGGCGGCGGCACGGTGGCACTGCGTACGCGCGTGACCGGCAACCAGGCCGTCGTCGAGGTGACCGACGAGGGACCCGGCGTGCCCGCGGACCTCGGCGCGCGGATCTTCGAGCGCACCATCAGCGGGCGGAACTCGACGGGCATCGGGCTGGCGGTGGCCCGGGATCTGGCGGAGGCGGACGGCGGACGCCTGGAGATGCTGCAGACGATGCCGCCGGTGTTCGGGCTGTTCCTGTCCCGCACGCCGCCACTGAAGCGCATGCCGGCCGAGGACGAGGAACCGACGGTCCGATAGTCGAGTGGGGTGCGGGGGACGCGGCTCAGCTGACGCGCTGTTCGGCCTTGGGCCGCTCGGCCCCGGCCTTCTCCAGGAACGATTCCGCGTCGGCGAGCGCCTCCCGGGCCGGCAGGGCCTTGAACACCCAGCTGCGGTAGGACCAGAACCGGAACAGCGTGCCCAGGCCGATGCCGACGACCTTGAAGATGTTGCGCTGCAGCGAGCTGTCCCAGCCGAAGCCGTAGATCGCGGCGTACAGGACGCCGTTCTCGATCACCAGGCCGACCAGGCTGAAGGCCAGGAACAGCGTCAGTTCCCTGGTCCGCGCGCTCTTGTCGCGGTCCCGATAGGTGAAGTAGCGGAAGCCCAGGTAGTTGACGCCGATGGCGACGACGGTGGCGATCACGTTGGCGCGCACCGCCTGCAGGCTGGTCAGATGCCACAGCAGGTTGGAGACGCCGAAGTTCACGACGGTGCCGAGAGCACCCACCGCACCGAACTTGGCGATCTCGCGTGTGAGCCTTCGCAGCCCGGAGGAACCCTGGTCCATGGTCCTGAAGGCCCCCATCCGGGTCGGCTGCATCGGCTGCGGCGTCGTAGTCGTCGTATTCGTCAACTCAAACCATGCTAACCACCCCCCTTCATAAACTGCTGTGGATGAGCTCACAGGTCGGAAACAGGTTGGAAAGAACGGGGGGAGAGGGGGAAACGTCCGGGAAGAGGCAGGTAAGAGCCCCGGAAAACGGCCGGAAACCGGTCTGGCCGACGCGGCCGATACTCTGGGGGCGTGACGTTCCCGGTAGTCGGCATGGTCGGCGGAGGCCAGCTCGCTCGTATGACACACGAGTCAGGCATCCCGCTCGGCATCAGGTTCAAGCTCCTCAGTGACACCCCTCAGGATTCCGCGGCGCAGGTCGTCAGCGATGTCGTCATCGGCGACTATCGCGACCTCGACACGCTGCGCGCGTTCGCAAGGGGCTGCGATGTGATCACCTTCGATCACGAACACGTACCCACCGAGCATCTACGGGCCCTGGAGGCGGACGGCATCCCCGTGCGCCCCGGCCCCGACGCGCTCGTGCACGCCCAGGACAAGGGCGTGATGCGCGCGAAGCTCGACGCGATCGGCGTGCCGTGCCCACGGCACCGCATCGTCGCCGACCCGGCGGACGTGGCCGCCTTCGCGGCCGAGGGCGACGGCTTCCCGGTCGTCCTCAAGACGGTCCGCGGCGGCTACGACGGCAAGGGCGTGTGGGTCGTCGACGACGTGGCCCAGGCCGAGGACCCCTTCCGCGCGGGCGTCCCCGTCCTCGCCGAGGAGAAGGTCGACTACGTCCGCGAGCTCGCGGCGAACGTCGTCCGCTCCCCGCACGGCCAGGCGGTCGCCTACCCGGTGGTCGAGTCCCAGCAGGTGGCCGGCGTCTGCGACACGGTGATCGCCCCGGCCCCCGGTCTCGACGAGACGCTCGCCCTGCAGGCCGAGCAGCTGGCCCTGAACATCGCCAAGGAACTGGACGTCGTCGGCCACCTCGCCGTCGAGCTGTTCCAGACCCGCGACGGCCGCATCCTCGTCAACGAACTCGCGATGCGCCCGCACAACTCGGGCCACTGGACCCAGGACGGCGCGATCACGTCCCAGTTCGCCAACCACGTCCGCGCGGTCCTCGACCTCCCGCTCGGCGACCCGCGCCCGCGCGCGAAGTGGACGGTCATGGTGAACGTCCTGGGCGGCGACTACCCGGACATGTACTCCGCGTATCTGCACTGCATGGCCCGCGACCCCAAGCTGAAGATCCACATGTACGGCAAGGACGTGAAGCCGGGCCGCAAGGTGGGCCACGTCAACACCTACGGCGACGACCTGGACGACGTTCTCGAACGCGCACGTCACGCTGCCGGCTACCTGAGAGGCACGATCACCGAATGAGCCCTGCCCACCCGTCGCCCGACCGCCACCCCTCAACGAGCGCTGACGCGCGCCCTGTCCCATTGGTCGGCATCGTCATGGGGTCGGACTCCGACTGGCCCGTCATGGAGGCCGCCGCCCAGGCCCTCGACGAGTTCGAGATCGAGTACGAGGTCGACGTCGTCTCCGCGCACCGCATGCCGCGCGAGATGATCACATACGGCGAGCAGGCCGCCGAGCGGGGCCTGAAAGTGATCGTCGCGGGCGCCGGGGGCGCGGCCCACCTGCCGGGCATGCTCGCCTCCGTGACCCCGCTGCCGGTGATCGGCGTGCCCGTGCCCCTGAAGTACCTGGACGGCATGGACTCCCTGCTGTCGATCGTGCAGATGCCGGCCGGCGTGCCCGTCGCCACCGTCTCCGTCGCCGGCGCCCGCAACGCCGGCCTCCTCGCGGCCCGCATCCTCGCCGCACACGACGAGGAACTCCTCGTCCGCATGCGGGAGTTCCAGCAGGAGCTGAACGACCAGGCAACGGAGAAGGGCAAGCGCCTGCGCGCCAAGGTCGAGGGCAACGCCGGCGGCGGTTTCGGCTTCGGGAAGTGACGCAGATGACCTCCCTGGAGGAAGCCCGCGCCCTGCTCGTCGAGTTCCCGGTCGTCGACGGGCACAACGACCTGCCCTGGGCGCTGCGCAAGGTCGGCTACGACCTCGACGTCCGCGACATCACGCAGCCCCAGAACGCCCATCTGCACACCGACATCCCGCGTCTGCGCGAGGGCGGTGTGGGCGCGCAGTACTGGTCGGTGTACGTGCGCTCGGACCTGCCGGACGCGGTGCCCGCGACGCTCGAACAGATCGACTGCGTACGGCAGTTGCTGGCGCGGCATCCGGCGGATCTGGCACCCGCGGTGACGGCCGCGGACATGGAGGCGGCACGCCGGGAGGGCCGTATCGCCTCGCTCATGGGGGCGGAGGGCGGCCACTCCATCGCCTGCTCGCTGGGCACGCTGCGGGGGCTGTACGGGCTGGGCGTGCGCTACATGACGCTCACCCACAACGACAACAACCCGTGGGCCGACTCGGCGACCGACGAGCCGAACGTCGGCGGTCTGTCCGCCTTCGGCCGTGAGGTCGTCCGGGAGATGAACCGCCTCGGCATGCTCGTCGACCTCTCGCACGTCGCGGCGACGACGATGCGGGACGCGCTCGACGCGACGAGCGCGCCGGTGATCTTCTCCCACTCCTCCTCCCGCGCCGTCTGCGACCACCCGCGCAACATCCCGGACGACGTCCTGGAACGCCTGCCGGGCAACGGCGGCGTGGCCATGGTCACGTTCGTGCCGAAGTTCGTGCTGCAGGCGGCCGTGGACTGGACGGCCGCGGCCGACGACAACCTGCGCGCCCACGGCTTCCACCACCTGGACACCAGCGAGGAGGCGATGAAGCTGCACCGCGCCTTCGAGGAGCGCACGCCCCGCCCCGTCGCCACGGTGTCAACGGTCGCCGACCACCTGGACCACATGCGCGAGGTCGCGGGTATCGACCATCTCGGCATCGGTGGCGACTACGACGGCACGGCCTTCACACCCGACGGTCTGAGCGATGTCTCCGGCTACCCGAACCTGATCGCAGAACTGCTGGACCGCGGCTGGTCGAAGCCCGACCTGGCCAAGCTGACCTGGCAGAACTCGGTACGGGTGCTGGGTGCGGCGGAGGACGTGGCGCGGGACCTTCAGGCGACCCGGTCGCCGTCCAACGCCACGATCGAGTCGCTGGACGGCTCCGAGGGCTGAGGCAGCCGGGCGTCGAGGGCGGGGTGGTCGGTGCAGCCGTCGGCCCCGCCCACATACATCGGGTACCGGCCGCGGACCGGTGGACCGGTGGACCGAGTCGTGCGGATCCAGGAGCTGTACGCGGCCGGTCCGCACAGCGAGAGGATCCGGCAGCTGCTGCCCTGTGTGCGCGACCAGGACGGCGGGCCTTCGGCGGTCGCCACCGCGCGGCTGGTCGCGGGCCTCGCGTCGGAGCGCGAGCGCATCGACCGCATGATCGCCGACCTGGTCCGCTCCCGGGACACCCTGGACGAGGTCATCGAGGCGGCCCAGGAGCACTGAGCCGGTCCGGTCCCCCGAACGCCCCACTCACCAGGAAGCCCCCCGCGCCCCCGTGCGACGGTGACCGTACCCCTTGGGGACGATTCACGACGTACGGAGCCCGCCATGGCAGACCTCCAGGACGAACTGCACAGCACCAGCGAGCTCGACGGCCTGCCGGATCCCTTCGAGGCCGAGTCCTACGCGCAGGTCTCCGACCCGGCCGACGCCCCGCTGGAGCGCGCCCGCGCCATCCTTGCCGTCCATCCCGTCGCCGACGGCTACAGCGGACTGCCGTGGGCGCTCAGGCACCTGCCCTGGTACGACCTGGAGCTCGGCGAGGCCTCCGTCGACACGGACGTGCCACGGCTGCGCGAGGGCCACGTCGGCGTGCTGTTCTGGTCGCTGCACCTGCCGAAGGGCATCGTCGGGGACCGGGCCGTCGGCGCGACCCTGGAGCAGCTGGACCTGGTGAACACCGTCGTACGGACCCACCCCGAGGGCCTGCGCCTGGTGTGCACCGCCGGGCAGGCCACCGACGCCCACAACTGCGGCCGCATCGCCGTCCTGCTCGGCCCCGCCGGAGCCGCCGCCCTCGGCGACTCCCTCGGCATCCTGCGCGCCCTGTACGCCCTCGGCCTGCGCGTCCTCACCCTGTCCGGGGTGTCCTGGGCGAGCGAGGCGGGGCTCACCCGGTTCGGCGAGGAGGTCGTGCGCGAGATGAACCGGGTCGGCGTGCTCCCCGACCTCTCCGGCGCCTCCGCGGACACCGTCCGCCGGGTCCTCGCGGTCTCCAGGGCGCCGGCCCTGTTCACCCGCTCCGCCGCCCGCTCCCTGCGCCCCCACCCTGCCAACCTCCCCGACGACCTGCTCGCCGAGCTGGGCGCCGCCAAGGGCCTGTGCATGGTGCCGCTCACACCGGAACAGACGGGTCCGTCCGTCCGGGACGTCGCCGACCACCTCGACCATGTGCGCGAGGTGGCGGGCCCGGCCTGCGTCGGCCTGTCCGGCACCTACGACGCCGGCACCGCGCACCCCCAGGAACTCGGCGACGCCTCCTGCTATCCGCACCTCATCGCAGAGCTGCTGCACCGCGGCTGGTCCGAGCCCGACATCGCCCTGCTGACCTGGGGCAACGTCCAGCGGGTTCTGCGCAGCGGCGACTTCACCGCCCGTGCGGCCCAGCAGCGCCGGGAGCCGTCGACGGCGAAGATCGCGGAACTGGACGGGTGACCGGAGGAGGCCGCTTACGGGTTCTCGATCCGGCACAGGCAGAAGGGATGTCCGGCCGGATCGGCGTACACCTGGAAGTCCTTCTTCTCCCGGTCCTCCAGATCCAGCGGCCGCGCGCCCAGCGCCAGCACCTTCTCGTGCGCCGCGTCCATCTCCTCCCAGGTCGACCCGCCGTCGAAGTCGAGGTGGAACTGCTGCGAGTTGCGGTCCGCGCGCGGCCACTCGGGCGGGGTGAGGCCTTCCGCCCGCTGGAAGGCGAGCCGGGGCCCGCCGGGGACGTGGAGCACGACCCAGTCGGCGTCCGCCTCCTCGGGCGTACCGCCCACGACGCCCGCGTAGAAGCGGGCGAGTGCGCGCGGGTCGGGGCAGTCGAGGACGACGGAGCGGAAGCGGACCACGGACATGGTGTCCTCCTGGTTCAGCGGACGCGCGGACGCGCGGACAGATGCGAAGACAGATGCGAAGACAGATGCGAAGACGGGTGCGACGGGTGCGCAGACGGGTGCCTAGAACAGGCGCGGGGACAGGTTCAGGCGCACGGACGCGGTAGGACGGGTCAGCAGGCGCAGAGACAGAACGGGTGCCCTGCCGGATCCGCGTAAACCCGCCAGGTGCGCGAGCGGTCGTCGGAGTCCAGCGGCTTGGCGCCCAGCGCCAGCACGCCCGCCTCGGCCGCGTCCAGGTCGTCGACGGTCAGGTCCAGGTGGAACTGCTGCGAGTGGTCGGGCGCGGGCCACTCGGGCGCCACGAACCCGGAGGCGGACTGGAAGGCCAGCGACTGTCCGCCGGGCACCTTCAGATCCACCCAGTCGCCCTCGCCCTCGACGGTGCCGCCCAGCACACCGGCGTAGAAACCGGCCAGTGCGCTCGGGTCGGGACAGTCCAGGACGACGACACCCAGCTTGGCGAGAGCCATGACTTCCTCCTCGGAGTCGGTGCTGCCCATGAAGGGACTGTTACCCATAGGGCCCTGCAACCAGTAACGGTTACTGCATGCTCCCGCATTGGAGGTAACGTGGCAAGCATGAGTGAGAGATCGGCCGCGCCGGGCGGCCTGGTCCTGGTCGAGTCCCTGGTGAACACGCTGGACATCGAGTCGGGGGCCGACGCCCTCGAAACGGCGGACGGCCGCGCGCCGTTCGGGCTCACCGAGGACGAGGTCCCCGCCGCACGCGAGCTGCGCGAATCCCTGCGCGCTGTGCTGCTCGCCCACGCGGGCCACCCGCCCCACGCCAGGGTCACGCCCCTGGACGACCTGCTGGCGACGGCGCCCCTGCGCCTGACCGTCGACGCCGTCGACGGTTCGGCGGCACTGACCGCCGCCGACGTACGCCCCCTGAACTCCCGTGTCGCCGCCGCCGTCGCCGAGGCACTCGTCGCCGGCACCTGGCTGCGCCTGAAGGCCTGCGAGGCCGTCACCTGCCACTGGGCGTACTACGACCGCAGCCCGGCCGGCCGCGGGCGCTGGTGCTCGATGCAGGTGTGCGGGGCGCGCGCGAAAATGCGCCGGTACCGGGCGAAGTAGTTCACCCGCAGCGCCGGGGCCGGTGGTGCAGAATGCAACCAGACGCCGGTTCGGCCGACTGAGCCTCGGCCGAACCGGCGTCGTGTACGTCGAAAGCCCTGCCTGCCTCTAGGCGGTCGGGCGACCCATCGCCCGGTACGTCCACCCGGCGTTGCGCCACACCTGAGGGTCGAGGGCGTTGCGCCCGTCCAGGATCACCCGGTCCGCCGCGACCGCGCCGAGCTCCGCCGGGTCCAGCTCGCGGAACTCCCGCCACTCCGTCAGATGCAGTACGACGTCGGCGCCCCGGACCGCCTTCGTCGCGGTGTCCGCGTAACCGAGCGTCGGGAAGAGCCTGCGGGCGTTGTCCATGCCCTTGGGGTCGTAGACGGTCACCTGGCCGCCCTGGAGGTGGATCTGCCCGGCGACGTTCAGTGCGGGGGAGTCCCGTACGTCGTCCGAGTCGGGCTTGAAGGTTGCGCCGAGCACCGCGACACGCTTGCCCAGGAAGGACCCGCCGCCGAGCACCTGCCGCGCCAGCTCCACCATCTGCCCGCGCTGGCGCATGTTGATCGAGTCGATCTCGCGCAGGAAGGTCAGCGCCTGGTCGGCCCCCAGCTCACCGGCGCGCGCCATGAACGCCCGGATGTCCTTGGGCAGACACCCGCCGCCGAAGCCGATCCCCGCGCGCAGGAACTTCTTCCCGATCCGGTCGTCGTACCCGATCGCCTCGGCCAGCTTGGCCACGTCGCCGTTCGCGGCCTCGCACACCTCGGCCATCGCGTTGATGAAGGAGATCTTGGTGGCGAGGAAGGAGTTGGCGGCCGTCTTCACCAGCTCGGCGGTGGGGAAGTCGGTGACGACGAACGGCGTGCCCTCGGAGATCGGCGTCGCGTACACCTCGCGCAGCAGCTTCTCCGCGCGCTCGCTGCGCACACCCGCCACCAGCCGGTCCGGGTGCAGCGTGTCCTGGACGGCGAAGCCCTCGCGCAGGAACTCCGGGTTCCAGGCCAGCTCCGCGTCCGCCCCGGCCGGCGCGTGCTCGGCGAGGTAGGCGGCGAGACGGTCGGCGGAACCGACCGGCACGGTGGACTTGCCGACGACCAGGGCGGGGCCGGTGAGGTGCGGGGCGAGGGAGGCTATGGCGGCGTCGACGTACGACATGTCGGCCGCGTACTCCCCGTGCCGCTGCGGCGTGTTCACGCACACGAAGTGCACGTCACCGAAGGCCGCGACCTCGGCGAAGTCCATGGTGAACCGCAGCCGTCCGCTCGACCCCTCGATCCCGGCCACGTGCTTCTTGAGCAGCTCCTCAAGGCCGGGCTCGTACATCGGGACCTCGCCCCGCTGGAGCGTCTCGATCTTCTCCGGAACGACGTCGAGCCCCAGCACCTCGAACCCGAGCTCGGCCATGGCCGCGGCGTGCGTGGCGCCGAGGTAGCCGGTGCCGATCACGGTGATCTTGAGGCTCATGCGTGCTCCTGGGGTACATCGTGGGGGTGCGCGGGACGAGCATAGTCGTGGCGTGAAACGGGCCTGCGCCGGGCAGTTTTCCCGCTGTCGCCAAGCTCACGTATCACTCCCGTGGGCCGCCCCCTAAAATTTGAGTTACTTAACGGTAATTAGCGGCGTCACCACGGTGCGTCAGAAGCGTCCTTGGAGCGTGAGAGACCTTGGCCGGATCGGCTGACTTCGACCTGTACCGCCCGTCCGAGGAGCACGACATGCTCCGCGACGCGATCCGTTCGCTGGCCGAGGCGAAGATCGCGCCGTACGCGGCCGCGGTGGACGAGGAGGCCCGCTTCCCGCAGGAGGCCCTTCAGGCCCTGGTCGCGAACGACCTGCACGCGGTGCACGTGCCCGAGGAGTACGGCGGCGCGGGCGCGGACGCGCTGGCGACCGTGATCGTGATCGAGGAGGTGGCACGCGTGTGTGCCAGCTCCTCCCTCATCCCGGCCGTGAACAAGCTGGGCTCGCTGCCGGTGATCCTCTCCGGCTCCGAGGAGCTGAAGAAGAAGTACATGACCCCGCTCGCCAAGGGCGAGGGCATGTTCTCGTACTGCCTCTCCGAGCCGGATGCCGGCTCGGACGCGGCCGGCATGAAGACGAAGGCGGTCCGCGAAGGCGACACCTACGTCCTGAACGGCGTGAAGCGCTGGATCACCAACGCCGGCGAGTCCGAGTTCTACACGGTGATGGCCGTGACCGACCCCACCAAGCGCTCGAAGGGCATCTCGGCGTTCGTCGTCGAGAAGTCGGACGAGGGTGTCTCCTTCGGCGCCCCGGAGAAGAAGCTCGGCATCAAGGGCTCCCCGACCCGCGAGGTCTACCTCGACAACGTCCGCATCCCGGCCGACCGGATGATCGGCGAGGAGGGCACGGGCTTCGCCACGGCGATGAAGACCCTGGACCACACCCGCATCACCATCGCGGCCCAGGCCCTCGGTATCGCCCAGGGCGCGCTCGACTACGCCAAGGGCTATGTCCAGGAGCGCAAGCAGTTCGGCAAGCCGATCGCCGACTTCCAGGGCATCCAGTTCATGCTCGCCGACATGGCCATGAAGATCGAGGCCGCCCGCCAGCTGACGTACGCCGCGGCGGCGAAGTCGCAGCGCGGCGACAAGGACCTCACCTTCCAGGGCGCGGCGGCCAAGTGCTTCGCCTCGGACGTGGCGATGGAGGTCACCACGGACGCGGTCCAGCTGCTCGGCGGCTACGGCTACACCCGTGACTACCCGGTGGAGCGCATGATGCGCGACGCGAAGATCACGCAGATCTACGAGGGCACGAACCAGGTCCAGCGGATCGTGATGGCGAGGAACCTTCCGTAGGGCTTCCGTAGGGCTTTCGTAGGGCTTTCGTAGGACGCACGCGTACGTGGCTGTGGCCCGCACTCCCGGCCGGGGGTGCGGGCCGCACTCGTTCACCCGGTCGGCTCCCAGGGCCCGGCCGGCTGCGGCCGGGACCAACACGGCTGCGGCGCCGACGGGTTGTCCGGGCACGGGCGGGGACCGGGTTCTCCTCCGGGGCAGTTGACGTCCGGCCGACCGGATCGCGCCGGCGGCGATCAACGCCCGTCAGGCCTGCGCACGGTGACGACGGCCGAGCCGCCCCAGGCCGCTCTCGGCCGAATCCGCCGGATACGTTGCGGATTGTTCGCGTCCGCCCGATGGCGCCCGGCGTCGGGCAGGCGTAGGACGGAAGGGCACGGGGCCTGCCCAGGGCCCCGCCGTCTCCCAGGAGGAGCCATGACCCAGCCCGGAATGACTGCCATGACCAAGGAGATGCAGGACTGCGTCGAGGCGTGCATGGCCTGCCACAGCGTGTGCGAGGAGACCATGAGCTCCTGCATGCAGATGGGCGGTCAGGCCCAGATGCAGATCATGCGTGCGCTCATGGACTGCTCCGAGACCACCCGCATGTGCGCGGACATGATGATGCGCCGCTCGCCCATGTCGGCCGAGATGTGCGCGATGTGCGCCAAAGCATGCGACATGTGCGCCGAGGCGTGTATGTCCATGCCGGACGACCCCCAGATGATGCGCTGCGCGGAGGCGTGTCGCCGCTGCGCCGAGATGTGCCGCACGATGGCGGGCGCCACGATGTGACCACCGCCTGACCGCACGGCCGCGAACCGGCGGTCACGCGAACAGCGGCTTCAGGGCCCGTTCCAGGTCCGCCGGTTCACGGAAGAGCACGCCGTGCATGCCCAGTTCCGCTGCCGCCCGGAGGTTCTCCTCGCTGTCGTCGACGAACAGACAGCGCTCGGGGCTGATGCCCGCCAGCTCCGCCGCCAGGTGGTAGATGCGCGGGTCCGGCTTGGCGAGGCCCACGCGGGCGCTGTTGACGACGTGGTCGGCGAGATCGCTCAGGCCCAGTGAGTGCAGGTCGGACTCCAGCTCCATCGCCGCGTTCGAGACGAGGACCAGCGGCACCCGGACGCGCGCGCGGCGCAGCAGCCCCACGACCTCGTCGTCCGCGTGGAAGGGCGATTCGAGGAGCGCCAGAGCCAGTTCGTACGCCGTCTGCGGCTCGGCCACCAGCCCGGCGAGGCCCTGGGCGATCGCCTGTGCCCACTCCTGCGAGGTGATCTCGCCCAGCACCAGCGGCGAGACCGCGTCCGGCGCGAACGCCACCTTCTTGGTGGTGCCCTCGGCGATCCCCGCGGCGCGCTCCAGCGCCTCCAGACGGGAGGAGTCGAAGGACCGGATCACATTGTCGACGTCACACAGAACCGCCCCGAAGGGCGGTCTGCCGTTGCTGCTGTCAGTCACCCGAGACCGTGACCTTCTGGTCGTTGTTCAGTTCGTTCACCAGCGTCTTGACCTTCGCCTTGTCCCAGACGAGGTTGCCGCCGGTGGACCCGGAGATCGGCATGTTCATGGAGGTGCCGTCGCCGCCGCTGACGCCCTTCATCGCCCAGAACATGGACGCAAGGTCCCACAGGCTCATGTCCTTGTCGACGGTCAGGGAGTCCAGGCCCGCGCTCATCGTCGGGTACAGCTTGAAGGGGTTCAGCACCGTCGAGGGGGTCGCCACCTGGTGGGCCAGCGCGGAGAGGAACTTCTGCTGGTTCTTGGTGCGCTGCAGGTCGCTCGCCGCGAAGGCGTGCCGGGTACGGACGAAGGCGAGGGCCTGCTCGCCGTTCAGCGTCTGCTTGCCCGACTTGAAGTCGGCGCCCGAGTACTTGTCCTTGAAGCCCTTGTCGATGTCGATGTCGACACCGCCGACCGCGTCCACGATGTTCGCGAAGCCGGCGAACCCGATCTCCACGTAGTGGTCGATGTGCAGGCCCATGTTGTACTCGACCGACCGCACCAGCAGCGTCGGCCCGTCCTCCGCGTAGGCCGCGTTCAGCTTCGTCTGCCGGCCCGTGCCCTGGTAGGTCTTGCCGGACGTGGATCCCTTGTACGTGGGGATCGTCACGTTCGAGTCGCGGGGCAGTGAGATCAGGGTGTCGCCGCTGTCGCCGACGTGCAGGATCATCATCGAGTCGGTCCGCTTGCCCTCCGCGGAACCGGTGTGCAGCTGCTTCTTCTGGTCGGAGGACAGCCCGGCACGGCTGTCGGAGCCGACGATCAGGTAGTTCGTGCCGTCGCCCGCCTCGGGCCGGTCCAGGACCGTGGACAGGTCGACGTCGCGGTGCAGCTTGCCGTCGGCCCAGAAGTAGGTGGCGACCGACGTCACGACCAGCGCCGTCACCAGCGTGATCGCCGTCCACTTGATGCGGCGCCGCCAGTTCGGCCGCGGCCGTGCCCCGCCCGGCCCACCGGGACCGCCCGGACCCTGGCCGCCCGGCGAGCCGTAGACCTGACCGGTGTTGTAGCCGTCGCCGTAACCGTCGGCCGGGGTGTCGTCGCCGTAGCCGCCGTGCCCCTGGCCGTTGACGTACGACGGCTGCTGGGGCACCCCGCCGTACGGCGGCGCGGAGGGGCCGGGGTCCCCGTACCCGCCCGAGGAGGGCCGGCGGACCTGCCGCATCGCGCGGGCGCCCTCAGGGCGTGCGTTCGCGCTGCCGCGTCCGTACCGGTTGCGGTTGTCGTCGGACCATGCCTCGGGCCAATCGTTCATGGGCCCCAGTGTGCAGGGAGCGGCCAGGTCGTTTACAAGGGTCGTCGGAAAATCAGGTCACGGCTGTTGCGAACCCAACACAAAGTCCGCAGATGTCGCCTCCGCATAAGGTGGAGGCCATGACAGACCAGGCCCCCGCCGCGGAACCGGATACTGCGGATATCCCGGGCAAGCCCACCTCGGCCTCCCGGACCACGCTCAGCCACATCATGACCCACAACGACACGAATCTTCTGGGCACGGTGCACGGCGGCGTGATCATGAAGCTGGTGGACGACGCGGCCGGTGCGGTCGCCGGCCGGCACAGCGGCGGCCCCGCCGTGACGGCCTCCATGGACGAGATGGCGTTCTTGGAGCCGGTCCGTGTGGGCGACCTCGTCCATGTGAAGGCCCAGGTCAACTGGACCGGGCGTACCTCCATGGAGGTCGGCGTCCGGGTCCTTGCCGAGCGCTGGAACGAGTCCGCGCCGCCCACCCAGGTCGGCTCCGCGTACCTGGTCTTCGCGGCCGTGGACGCCGACGGCAAGCCGCGCCGAGTGCCGCCGGTGCTGCCGGAGACGGAGAAGGACCGGCGCCGCTGCCAGGAGGCCCAGATCCGCCGCACCCACCGGCTGGCCCGGCGGCGGGCGATCATGGAGCTGCGGGAGAAACGGGCCGCCGAGGGCCTCGATGACTGACCGGGACCGTGACAGTCCGGGACGGTGACAGACCGGGCTGTTACGAACACACCACCTGGTCGCCGGTCACCACTCCGGCCTCGCCCAGATACGCGTCCTCCGCCCGCACCTTGCGCACCTGCCTGAAGTCGGCGCCCACGATCACCTTCAACGTCGGCCCGAGCCCCTTCACCGGCCGCAGCTCGCTGCCCGGCAGCGCGGCGGCCAGTGACTTCGCGGACCGGTCCCACCCGGGGTCGTAGGCGACGACCGTCCGCTTCAGCGTGCGGTCGGCCGCCATCGCCGGGGCCCGGGTCGTCCGGAAGCCGGCCCCCGCCAGCGCCGTGTCCACGCGCCCCCCGAGTCCGTCGGCGGGCGTGCCGTTCTCGACCTGCACGCGGATCTGCTGCGGAGACACGTCGACCAGCACCGCCGCGGGCCGCGACGCGTGCACGGCCAGGGGCTTGTCGTCGCGCAGGGAGCGGAAGAGGCTGCCGGACTTGGCGGTGTCCCATTTCAGCGTCTCGCCGAGGCCCTTCACGACGTATCCCATCTTTCCGATGGGCACGGTCGTGAACTCGGACGACGAGGGGGAGAAGTTGCGCATGGCCCGGCCGAGGTCGAGCAGCTCGTCCGTGCCGAAGCCCTTGTCCGCGCGCACCGACCCCAGCACGGCCCGTGTCACGTCCCTGAACTTCATCGGGTTGAGCAGGATCCCGGACGACGTGGTCCGCTCGACGAGCGCGGCCAGGAAGCGCTGCTGGCGCTTCATGCGGTTGAGGTCGGAGGCCCCGTCGACATGCCGGGCACGGACGTACTGCAGGGCCTGTCCGCCGGTGAGGGTGTGCGTCCCGGCGGGGAGGTCGAGGCCGGTGTACGTGTCCTTCAGAGGGGTGGCCGTGCAGATCTGCACGCCCCCGAGCACGTCCACGGTCCGCATGAAGCTGGTGAAGTCGACCTCCAGATAGTGGTCGATCTTCACATGGGTCATGTCCTCGACGGTCCGGACGGTGAGGTTCGGGCCGCCCTCCGCGTAGGCCGCGTTGAGCTTGACGGGGTGGCCCGCGATCCGCTTCCCGGTCCTGTCGTCGACGCGTTCGGGCGTCATGGCGTACGAGTCGCGCGGCAGGCTCACCACGCTCGCCCGCTCCCGGTCCGCCGAGATGTGCACGATCATCATCGTGTCGGTGCAGTGGCAGGGGGCGCCGCCCAGGTGGTAGCGGCTCCGTTCCTGCGCGCTGATCCGGTCGCGGCCGTCCGTGCCGACCAGCAGGACGTTCATCCCGTGACCGGCCGCCGGGCGGTTCTTCATGTCCTTGAAGGGGTCGACGCGGGCGATGCCCGCGTCGAGGCTGGTGACCACCGCGTGCCCGATCCCGGCGGAGGCGAGGACGACGACGGACAGGGTCGTCGCCGCGCGCATGGCCCAGCGCGGCTTCTTCCGTCGCGAGGGGGGCCGGGGCCCGGGCGGATCCGGGGTGTGGGCGGGCTGGGGGCGGCGCTGCGGACGGGCGGGCGCGGCGGACCGAGGCTGCGTGGGCAAGGGGGACACCTCCGGGCGACGGCCGTACGTGGGATCGTGAGCACCGTAGGCCCATACGATCTGTGGCCCGGGCCACCGCCCCGGCGGGGCGCAGAGGTGTCCCCCGTTCGCGGTAACGTAACGGGCGATGAACGCCAACCCCGACGTGCAGCTCCCCGCCGTTTCTGTGATCATGCCCGTCCTCAACGAGGAGCGGCATCTGCGCGGAGCAGTCCAAGCGATCCTCGCGCAGGAGTACGCCGGCGAGATGGAGGTCGTGATCGCCCTCGGTCCCTCCACGGACCGCACGGACGAGATCGCCGCCGAGCTCGTCCGCGACGATGCGCGCGTCCACACCGTCCCGAACCCGACCGGTCGTACGCCGGCCGCCCTGAACGCCGCGATCAAGGCCTCGCGCCACCCGATCGTCGTCCGCGTCGACGGGCACGGCATGCTCTCGCCGAACTACATCACCACCGCCGTACGGCTCCTGGAGGAGACCGGCGCGCAGAACGTCGGCGGCATCATGCACGCCGAGGGCGAGAACGACTGGGAGCACGCGGTCGCCGCCGCCATGACCTCGAAGATCGGGGTCGGCAACGCCGTCTTCCACACGGGCGGCGGCGCGTGCGAGGCCGAGACCGTCTACCTCGGGGTCTTCCGGCGCGAGGCACTGGAGCAACAGGGCGGGTACAACGAGGAGTTCATCCGGGCCCAGGACTGGGAGCTGAACTTCCGGATCCGGGAGGCCGGCGGGCTGATCTGGTTCTCGCCGGAGCTGAAGGTGTCGTACCGCCCGCGGCCGAGCGTGAAGGCGCTCGCCAAGCAGTACAAGGACTACGGCCGCTGGCGGCACGTCGTCGCCCGCTACCACGAGGGCTCCATCAACCTGCGCTACCTCGCGCCGCCGACGGCCGTCCTGGCGATCGCGGCGGGCCTCGTGACCGGCGCGGCCCTGACGCCCTGGGGGTTCGTGATCCCCGGCGGCTACCTCGCCGCGATAGCTCTCGGCTCCGTCCCCGCGGGCAAGGGGCTGCCGCTGAAGGCACGGCTGCAGATCCCCGTGGCCCTCGCCACCATGCACATGACGTGGGGCTGGGGCTTCCTGACCAGCCCCAGGGCGCTGGCGAAGAAGGTCATCGCGTCCCGGCGGCCCGCGGTGCTCGCCTCCAACTGAGCACCGGGGGACGCCTGTTGACGCCTGTCGACCCGGACTACCAGGTGTAGTTCGGGTTGACGTGCATGCACTGCTTCTCGTCCGAGCCGTTGATGACCTGTGCGGAGGACGGTGTCCGGTCGTCGTCCTCCGTCGTCGTGTACGTCGTCCCCGAGCGCCAGTCGGCGCCGACGACCAGCGTCACCCCGGAGACGTCCGTCGACTTCTTGACCGAGGACGTCGGGATGCCGAGCGACTTCGCCACCCGCTGGGCGTCGCCCTCCAGGTCGGCGCTCGGATAGCGGATCACCGTCTTCTCCTCGCTGAGAACCGTTGAGGAGTCCGGCACCGCCTCGGTGAAGCCCTTGCCGACGAGCAGCTGGGCGACGCCGCTCGCCCGCCCGGAAGCCGCGAGCCGGGTGCCGGATCTGGTGCCGTTCAGTACGCGTACGGCGATCCTGTCGTCCGCGGCGGCCGGGTCCGGGGACGTCGTCGCCGCGGTGGACTTCTTCTTGCCCTTGCCGTCCAGCGAGATGTCCTCGCGGACCAGCCGGAACAGCTTGTCCGCGTCGCCCGGCCTGGGCACGACCCGGCCGCTGCTCGTCGAGGAGTACTGCCAGGGCATCGTCGTCATGGTGATGCGCTGCGTGGGGACCTTCTTGAGCTCCTTGCTCAGGTCGTACAGCTTCGCCACGGTGCCGAGGCCGTCGTCGACGGTCAGCGCGTTGGTGGCCGTCTCGGCGAGCTTGCGGAGCTTGCCCGGGTTGCCGAGGGTGGTGTTCTCGCGCAGCTGGCGCACCATGGCGTTCATGTACTGGTGCTGGGCCTTGGCGCGGGCTATGTCGGTGTTGTCCTCGAAGCCGTAGCGTGTGCGCAGCCACTGCAGGGCTTTGACGCCCTTCACGTACGTGGTGCCCTTCTCCAGCTTCAGGCCCGAGCCGTGGCCGTCGGAGGACTTGGAGTAGATGTTGGCATCGACGCAGACCGGTACGCCGCCGATGGCGCCCGCCATGGACACCACGCCCGAGAAGTCGATCATCATGAAGTGATCGATGTGGATGTCGGTCAGCTTCTCCCACGTCGCGACCGTGCAGCCGGGGCCGCCGCGGCCCAGGGAGTCGTTGGTGATCGTCGAGGTCAGTGCCCCGTAGACCTTGCCCGTGTCGGGGTCCGTGCACCTGGGGATGTCGACCAGGGTGTCCCGGGGCATGCTCACGACCGACATGTTGGTGCGGTCCGCCGAGAGGTGCAGCAGCATCTGGACGTCGGCGCGCGGGGCGGTGTTGAAGGTGCTCTTGGCGCCGCCGAGCTTCTGGTTCTGCTCGGAGTCCCGTGCGTCGGAGCCGATCAGCAGGATGTTCAGCGGCTTCTGCCCGGCCGCGTTGGCCTTCGATTCGGCCGCCCTGTCCTTGGCGTCGCCGAGGTTGAGGTCGTCCTTCCTGATGTTGCCGTTGAGGTGCTGGTAGTAGAGATATCCGGCCCCCGCCGTGCCGAGTATCACCACCGCCAGAACGATCGCCGACCAGCGCAGAACGCGCCGTCTGCGGCGCCTGCGGTCAGCGTCCGGGCCCTTCCTGCGCCGCCCGTCGCCGTGCCCGTCGTGTCCGCTGTGCCCGTCGTGTCCGTCGTGCTCGGTCGTCGCGTCCTGGTCCTGCGGTGTGAGGGACATCGTGTCCTCGACCGCGGGAACCTCTTTGCGCACACTGCTTCGCGCCAACTGCCTGCCTCCCACCCCTGCGCCCGGCGACGGATTTGTCGCGCGTCCGGTCAGACGCACGACGCCCCCAGAGGGTTACCTGCCGGTGCACCGCCTTCGTCGGCCACGGACCCTCGTCCGCCGCCGGCTGTCGAACCTCTCGGTCACCCGTCCCCCCGGACGGGGCGAGCGAGAGGGCGCGCCGCCCTCGGGTCCCCAGCCCCTCGGACGTGAGCGCGCCTCATCATTGTGCAGCCGGATGGGAGTTGGCTGTGGGTGTCCCGGGCCCCTTGGGTGGGGGAGGACCCGCGGCGGCAGGGATCAGCCGCAGTGGACGTTGTAGTCGATCTGGATGTAGCTCGAGTTGCCCGCGGAACCGCCGTAGTCGATGCACGAACCCTTGGCGTACACGTAGACGGGGCCCGCGTAGTACTGGAAGTGGCCCGCGTCCATCTCGGTGGACTTCCACACGACGTCGGTCCGGTGGATCCGCAGTCGGGCGTCCAGATACATCGCCGTGCCCGGGGTGTCACTGACGGTGACGACGCAGTTGTAGCCGGTCGAGCCGTTGTAGGTGATGTAGGCCTTGCCGTCGCCGACATCCTTGGAGCCGATCACGCTGTAGCCGGACCCGCAGCCGCCGTTGTAGGAGGCGGCCGACGCGGTGCCGGTGGCGGCGACAGTCGCGGCGGCGGTCAGGCCGAGGACGGCCACCGCTGAACCAAGTCGTTTGCTTCTGAACATGGCTGAGATCCCATCAGGTCGGTTGCAGAACCGAGCGTGATCATTACGTGGAGGCGGCGGGCGCGCAACTCATTACGTTCTGCCGGGTGTTACCGGTGTCACCGCACACCTCGTGAAAGAACTTGACACTTTTGGATCAGTAGTGATCAACTGTCCCCGACTATGAAGTACCTGTGGGCTTATTGGTCAATTGCCCACAGGAATGGGGGATTTGGGGGACCGTTGTCCGGTACGGGGGAGAGCTCTGCGCTGTTGCGGCGCAAGCGGTTGCTGGGTGGCCTGGCCGGTGGATCCGTACTGCTCGCCGCCACCGCGCTGTGGACCTCGGCGTATGTGAAGTCGCCCGCCCAGGCCGCTGCCGACGCGCGACCGCCCGCTGCCGACGTGCTCACCGCCCCGGTCGAGCGGCGCGTGCTCTCCGACACGGTCGTCACCCGTGGCACCGTCTCCGCGTCGCAGACCGTGGACATCGCTGCCTCCGGCACCGCCGCCGAGGGGGGCCTCAAGCCCGTGGTCACCAAGGTGATGGTGCACTCCGGGCAGACCTTCCCGGCCGGACGCGTCCTCGTCGAGGTCTCCGGCCGCCCCCTCTTCGCACTGCGCGGCAGCCTGCCCGTCTACCGTGACCTCAAGCCCGGCGCGCACGGAGACGACATCCGGCAACTCCAGCGCGCTCTACGCGAGTTGGGCCACCCCACGGGATCCGACCGGCCCGGCACCTTCGGACCCGGCACCAAGCACGCGGTCACCGCGCTCTACGAGGCGATCGGCTACGAACCCGTCACCACGGACGGCACGGCGGCCGACGCCGCCCGGGCCGACGTCAAGCGGGCCCGGCGCGAACTCGACCGTCTGACCGGCAAGGGCGCGGGCGCCGAGGACATCCGCTTCGCCCGCTCCGACCTGGCCGATGCCAGGTCCGCACTGGCGAAGGCCGAATCGGTCTCCGGGCCGATGGTGCCCGCTTCCGAGGTCGTCTTCCTCTCGGGCTTCCCGGCCCGCGTCGAGAGCCTGGGGGCCAAGGTCGGTGCCGAGGCGGGCGAGAAGCTCGCCACCGTCTCCGCCGGCGAACTGGTGGTCAAGGGCTCGCTCAGCCTGCAGGACAAGGGCCTGGTCCACCCCGGTCAGAGGGTCCGCGTCTACTCCGAGGTCACCGGTGACGAACTCACCGGCACGGTGGCCAGGGTCGCGGACGCGCCCACCACCTCCGACGCCGACGGACAGGACGATGGTCAGGGCGCCGCGGGCTACCCGGTCACGGTCACGCCCGGCTCGCCGCTGCCGACCCGGCTGGCCGGACAGGACGTACGGCTGACCGTCGAGGCCGCCTCCTCCGGTCACCAGGTCCTCGTCGTCCCCGTCTCGGCGATCTCGGCCGGCGCCGACTCCCGCACCACCGTCACCGTCCTCGACCGCTCGGGCGCCCGCCGCCGTGTCGAGGTGCGCACCGGTACCTCCGGCGACGGCTACACGGCCGTGACCCCGGCCGGCGGCGCCCGTCTGTCGTCCGGTGACAAAGTCGTGATCGGTGTGGCGCAGGGCTCCGGGGCCGCCCGGTGACCACCTCCGCAGACCCAGTCGTGGACTTTCGCGGAGTCGGTCTCACCTACCCCGGACCGCCGCCCGTACCGGCCCTGAGACCCAGTGACGTGACGATCCGCCAGGGCGAGTACGTCACCGTCGTCGGCCCCTCCGGCTCCGGCAAGTCGACCTTCCTCAACATCGCCGGGCTGCTGGACGCGCCGACCAGCGGACGGTACTTCCTCGACGGCGTGAACACCGGGGCGCTCAGCGACGCGGACCGCACCGCACTGCGCGGCCGGCGTATCGGCTTCGTCTTCCAGAGCTTTCATCTGCTGCCGCACCGGTCGGCCACCGAGAACGTGATGCTGGCCATGGTCTACAACACCGGTCCGCGCACGGATCGCCGTACGCGGGCCCGCGAGGCGCTCGCCCGGGTGGGCCTGGCACATCGCGCCGACGCGCTGCCGACGAGGCTCTCCGGCGGCGAGAGACAGCGCGTCGCCATCGCCCGCGCCCTGGTCACCCGCCCCTCGCTGCTGCTGTGCGACGAGCCGACCGGCAACCTCGACACGGCCACCGCCGAGTCGGTCCTCGGGCTGCTGGACGATCTGCACCACGACGGCATGACCCTCGTCGTGATCACGCACGATCCCGGTGTCGCCGCGCGCGGTCAGCGCACCGTGACGATCAGGGACGGCGTGCTCACCGAACGGGCGGTGGCATGAGAACCCCGACCGTTCGCCCCCGTCCGAAGGGCTCGGGGCGGTCCGCCGCGGAGCCGGGGAGCGCCGTCGCGGACACGGCCGTACCCGGCGCGGAGCCCGCTCGGTCCCGGCGGGGTGCGGCCCGGCGCCTGCTGCGGTGGCGTCGGCCCGCGGTCGTACCGCCCGTCGAGAGGTCCCGGCTCAGTGCCCGGGACGTGCTCGGCGAGGCCATGGCGGGAATCCTGCAGCGGCCGGCGCGTTCCGTGCTGACCGCGCTGGGGACCGTGCTCGGCGTCGGCACCTTCGTCGCCGTCCTGGGTCTCACGGCCACCGCCTCGTCGCAGATCGACTCGCGCTTCAACGCGTTGTCCGCGACGGAGGTCACCGTCGAGGACACCGGCGGCGACCAGCCCGACCTGCTGCCCAACGCCTTCCCCGCCGACGCCGACCGACGCGTCGAGGCACTGCACGGTGTTCGGCACGCGGGGGTGTACTGGCCCGTCCGGCTGCGGGCCGACGAACTCGTCGCGGCCGTTCCTCCCGGTTCGGCCGCGGAACCGGCTGCAGGTGAGCGGACCCAGGTGATCGCCGCCTCCCCGGGAGTCCTCGCGGCGGCGGACCCGCATCTGGCGCAGGGGCGGGTCTTCGACGCCTTCCACGAACGGCGCGGCGAGAGCGTCGCCGTGATCGGCTCCGGGCTTGCCGCGCGCCTCGGGATCACCACCCTTGAGACCCAGCCTGCCGTGTTCGTCGGCGGCCGTCCCTTCACCGTCATCGGCATCGTCGACGACGTGCGGCGCAAGGCGGACCTGCTGCTGTCCGTCGTCGTCCCCCGCACCACGGCCGAGCGGATCTGGGGTGGCCCGGACAGCGGCCGGCGGGCCGGGATGCTCATCTCGACCGACCTGGGTGCCGCACGGCAGATCGCCGACGAGGTGCCCCTCGCGCTCGATCCCGCGCACCCCGGCCTGTTCCGGGCCGTGCCACCTCCCGACCCGAGGGCACTGCGCGGCGATGTCACCTCCGACCTCGACCAGCTCTTCATGCTGCTGGCCGGCATCTGCCTGGTGATCGGCGCCGTCGGGATCGCCAACACCACGCTGGTCGCGGTCCTGGAACGCACCGGTGAGATCGGGCTACGCCGTGCCCTGGGCGCCCGCGGCCGGCACATCATGGCGCAGTTCCTGGCCGAGTCGGGCGCGCTGGGCGCGCTGGGCGGCCTGGTGGGCACCAGCCTCGGCACGGTGACGGTGGTCGTCATGGCCGTCGTGCGCGACTGGACCCCTGTGATGGCCCCGCTGACGGTGGTCGCCGCGCCCGTCATAGGCCTGACGACCGGACTCGTCGCCGGCCTGTATCCCGCTTGGCGCGCGAGCCGCGTCCAGCCGGCGGAAGCGCTCCGCCGGTGACCGGCCGGGCCGGGGGCCGCCCGCGCCATTCCGAAGACGTTGTGGGCTCAAGGGGAAGAGCAATGCGAAAGAAGACGACCGCTGTTCTGTTCGCCGCCGCGGTGCTGCTGACGGGGTGCTCCGGCGCGGGTGACGACGACGGGGCGCGGGCGTCCGCCGCCCCGGACAGTTCCATCGCCCCCAAGTCCTCCAGCCTGACGGCGGATCTGGCGCTGCCGGTCGAGAGCTACGTGTTCTCGGAGTCCGACATGGGCCTGCTCACCCACGCGATGAACGACCTGGCCCGCGACTGCATGAAGGCCAAGGGCTTCGACTACCGCCCTGACGAGACCGACACCCCCGACATCGGCGTCGTGGACCGCAGATACGGCATCGCCAACTCCTACACGGCGGCCACCTACGGCTACCACTTCCCGACGCCCAGGACCGGCCGGGCCAACGTCCAGGCGCTGGGCGAGGCCGGCCGTATCGCGCTGAGCGGCAAGCCCCGTGCCGACGGGCGGCTGGACCCCGACGGCGGGTGCGTCGGCGAGGCCAAGCGACGGCTGGCCGGGGACAAGGGCACGTTCGGCCCGGACGAGATTGCGCGCCGGATCAACATGGACAGCTACGTCCGCAGCGAGAAGGACCCACGGGTGCTGGCCGCCTTCCGCGGCTGGTCCTCGTGCATGGCGGCCAGGGGCTACCGCTACGGCTCGCCCATGGACGCGATCGACGACCCGAGGTTCGGCAAGCCCACGACCGAATCCACAGAGATTTCGACGGCCCGCGCGGACGTCGAATGCAAGAAGAAGACCGGACTCGTCCGCACCTGGTTCGACGTGGAGTCCGCGATGCAGCAGTCGGAGATCGACAAGAACGCCGAGTCGCTCGCCCGGATCAAGCGGCACAAGGAGGACCAGCTCAAGCGTGCCGCCGCCGAGATCGGTGAGTCCCGGTGAGTTCCGGTGACCGCACCGCTGCGTCACACCCCCCGTTCACCCATCAGAAGGGAATCCCACCTCATGCGTCTTCGTAGCTCCGCCGTCGCCGCCGCGATGGCCGCCGCCGGCACCTTCGGCATGCTGGTCACCGCCGCGCCCGCCCAGGCCGACACCATCCCGGACAACCTGTGCGGCGGTGTCATCGATGTCGACTACTGCCTCTGGTACAACTCGAACCAGAAGGGCGGCTGGACGGCCACCTACGAGAACATCCCCAACTGGGTCAACTGGAACTTCTCCGACGGCGGCCAGGGCACGTCCGGCGTGAACACCCCGGTGAAGAACAACGCCGCGTCCTACGCCAACAGCCGCACCGACAAGACCGGTGTGTCGTACTTCAACTCCAACTACGGCGGTGCCTCGGACGTGGCCCCGCCGCGTGACCTGGGCAACCTCGTCAACACGTACAACAACAACGCGTCCTTCCGCTGGCGCTGACGCGGACCCACGCACCACGCATCACCCGCCCGGCGCCCCGTCCACGACGGGACGGGGCCCCGGGTTCATCTGTCATGCCCATGAAAGGAATTGCACTATGCGTTTCAACCTGAGGAACTCCGCGCGTGCGGGTGTGGTCGTCGGCGCTCTCGGCCTGTCGCTGATCGCCGCCACCGGTGGCGCCCAGGCCTACACCTACGACGGGTCCGACCCGTCCTCCTCGGGGTGCGCCAGCGGTGCCACCACGGTGCAGTCCGCCGTCGTGAAGAACTCGCACACCACCTTCGGCACCATCGAGATGCGCTACAGCACCGCGTGTCACACCGCCTGGGCGAGATTCACCCTCAACTACACCCAGTCGGCGTGCGGCAACGCGTCCGCCGGCTACGACTGCGCCCACGCCTACGTCGTGCGCAACAACGACGGCCGTACCTACAGCTGCACCATCGGCCAGGGCCAGACGCAGTGCTACACGCCCATGGTCTACGACAAGGGCCTGACCTCCTTCGCGGAGGGCACCGTCGACACGGCCGCCGGCGAGGCCGACACCCGCACCGCGGCCTACTGAGCCGGCCCGGCCCCAGACCTCATTCCCTTCCGGACAAGGACAACGTCATGAACCTCCGCAGGAACATCGTCGCCGCAGCCGTGACGCTTCCGGTCGTGCTGGGCTCCCTCATCGCCACGACCGCGCCGGCTTCGGCGTACGCCTCGGACAACTGCCTGGACAGCTCGCTGTGCGTCGTCTTCGACTTCAACAGTGACCTTGAGGGGGCGTCGGCCCACTTCGAGCGCGACAACGTCTCGAACCTGGCCGGCTACACCTTCGACGAGTACTCCGGGGACGCAGGCTACGGCCAGCCGGTGAAGAACAACGCCGCCTCGCTGGACAACGTGTCGCCCAACTCGTACGTCAGCATCTACTTCAACAGTGGCTACGGCGGCTCCTGCGACTCGGTGCCGCCGTCGAAGCTGGTCTTCCGTCTGCACAACACGTACAACAACGACGCCTCCTTCAAGTTCACCCACGACACCCGCTGCTACCAGTTCTGACAACACCGGACGTGCGGTGCGGTGACCACCACCGCGCCGCACGTCACCGTGGAGGCTCCCGGTGATCAACTCTCTTCCGGCGCCGTTGCGCGGCGCTGCCGTCGCGGTCCTGGCCGCAGCGGCGCTGACGGCCTGCGGCGGCTCCTCGTCCCCGCCCGCCGGTCACGCCGCCTCGGCGCCCGCCACCTCGCCGCGCCCCTCGGCAGGCGATGTGCCCGTGCTGTCCGGCGACTACAGCGGGCAACTGCCCATCGCCGCCTACAGCCTGACCCCCGACCAGAGCGAACTCATCCAGTCCGCGGAGCAGAAGCTCGAACAGAAGTGTCTGGCGCGCTACGGCATCTCCTACCCCTTCACCCGGCAGCCGCAGACGCGCACCGCGGACCGGCGGTACGGGCTGTCGAGTCCCAAGGAGGCCTCGGCGTACGGCTATCACCTCCCGCCGAGCCCCGCCGTCTCGGCGCCGCCGATACCGCCGGGGATGCTGACGGTTCTCATGGGCGAGCGCGGCAAGAACACCGGCAGCGAGGTGACCTACCACGGCAAGGCCGTCCCGAGGGGCGGGTGCCGGGCCGAGGCGGTCGAGCGCGTCGAGGGCGAATACGCCCGGCCGAACATCTCGGCCGCGGCCGGCGCGATCGCCAACGGCAGCTATGCGCAGTCGATGCGGCAACCCGCCGTCCTGGCCGTCTTCCGTCGCTGGTCGAGCTGCATGGCGGCAAGCGGCCTTCGCTATGCGTCCCCCATGGACCCGCTCGATGTTCCGGAGTTCACCAAGGGTCACCCAGGAGCCCGCGAGGTGCCCACCGCGGTGGCGGATGTGGAGTGCAAGCGGAAGACGAGGCTTCTGCCCGTCTGGTTCGGCGCCGAATCGCGGATCCAGACGGCGATGATCGGCAAGCAGGCGGCGGCGCTGTCGGAACTGCAGCGGATCCACCGAGCCCAGGTCACCGAGGCGAAGGCCGTCCTCGGTGGGGGCGCCTCCCGATGAACTGCGCGTCGCCCCGCCGATCAGCAGATCGACGAGGCGACACCGCAGGACCTCATCCGCCGGCTGCGTCCCTCCGGTACGGGCCCCAGGACGTGCTGTCAGGTGCCGGCCGTCGGCCGGTCACCACTGGTAGGGCTTGTACACGTCCATGCACGGCGTGGAGTCCGACCCGTTGATGGCGTCGGAACCGCTGGGCAGGTCGCCGGCCTTCGGCTTGGACGCCTTCGGGTAGTGAGTGCCCGTGCGCCAGTCGGAGCCGACGACGACGGTCACCCCCGAGACGTCGGTCGACCTCTTCACCGCGCTCATCGGAATGCCGAGCGCCTTCGCCACGGCCTGCGCGTCGCCCTGCAGGTCCGCGCTCGGGTACCGCACGACCGTGCTCTCCTCCGACCCCGATCCGGAGGTGTCGAGCGCCGCCCTGCTGAACCCTGCCTGCACGAGCGCCTGGCTGATCGTCCCGGCCCGCCCGTCGACCGCGGTCTCCGTGGAGGTCCGGGTGGCGTTGCGCACCAGCACGCCCAGCCGACTCGGGTCCGTGGAGGGCGACTTGGTCGCCGCGGCCTGGCTGCCGACCTGCCGTGCGTCGGACCGCTTGCCGTTCTTGTCGAGCGGCACGTCGTCACGGAGCATCTGCCAGATCCGGTCGGCGCCGGCCGCCGGCACCACGTGCTCGCCGTTCTGCGGGTCCTCGACGTTGGGCATGGTCATCGACGTGAGGCGGTTCGTGGGCACCGACTTCATCTCCATGGCCAGGTCGTACAGCTTCTTGACCGAGCCGATCTCCTCGGAGACCTTCAGGGACTTGGTGGCCGCCTCCGCCAGGTCCATCAGCCGGCCGGAGTCGGTGAAGACGTTCTGGCCCTTCAGCGTGCGGATCATCGAGTTCAGATACATGTGCTGGGCGCGAGCCCGCATCAGGTCACTGCCCCAGGCGTGCCGTGTGCGCAGCCACTGCAGGGCCTGCACATCGTCGACCTTGTGCGTCCCGGCCTTCAACTTCAGCCCGGAGCCGCCGCGTTGGGCCGCCGTCGAGCGGTCCCAGACGTTCTGCTTCACACAGACGTCCACGCCGCCGACGGCGTGCGCCATCCGCACCACACCCGCGAAGTCGACCATCATCCAGTGGTCGATGTAGACGCCGGTGAGGTCCTGCCAGGTGTTCAGCGTGCAACCGGCCCCGCCCCGGGCCAGGGTGGTGTTGATGATGTCGTCGGTCGCCGGGTAGACCTTGCCGGTGTCCGGGTCCTTGCACGTCGGGATGTGGACACGGGTGTCCCGGGGGATGCTCACCATGGCGGCGCTCTTGCGGTCCGCGGACAGGTGGATGAGCATCTGCACATCGGCCAGCGGAGGCGCGCCGACACTCTCCCGGTGTCCGCCGAGCTTCAGGTTCTCCGCCGAGTTACGGCTGTCGGAGCCGATCAGCAGGATGTTCAGAGGCGTCTGGCCGGCCGCGTTCGGACCGGTCCTCGTCGCCTTGGAGTCGCCGCTGCTGCGCTGCCCCTTCTGGATGTTGCCGTTCAGGTGCTGGTAGTAGAGATATCCGGCGCCGGCCGTGCCGAGTATCAGCACCGCCAGCGTCGTCGCCGACCATCTGAGCACGCGGTGCTTGCGTTTCGGCCGACGTCTGCCGTGCCGGCTGCCGCTCCCCTCGGCGGACGGCTCACCCGCGTCGAACAGGCTGCCCTTCCGGCTCTTTCCCTCTCCGCGTCGAACACCGGGAAGCGTCCCCTCCCCCCGCACACTGCTCTCCGTCATCTCCCGTCCTCCCCACCCATGCCATGAACAGGCCTGCCGTGCGTCCTGTTAGACGCACGGCAGGCCTGTGTGGTCACCTCAGATGTTCAATTGGCGCACATTTTCGTTCAGCTCGCGCAGTTGACCTTGTCCGCCGTGGACCTGGCGACGGGCGGCGCCTTCGACGAGGCGTTGAGCGGCTCGCCGGCCTCCTGGAAGTCCTTGCCCAGCGTCAGGGTCATAGCGGGCAGGCCCTGGGAGTTGGTCACGCTCTTGCCCGGCTTCAACGCGGATCCGGACAAACCCATGATGGCGGCCAGTTTGCGGGCCTGGGCCGCCTGGTCGGGCGCATACTCCAGGGTCGTCTTCGACAGTGCCGCATCCGCGTTGCCCGCGTTCTCGGACTTGGACACGCCCTCGTCGTTCTGCAGCCAGGCCAGGGTCTCCTGGGCCGAGCCGGGCGCGGCGCCGCCGTTGAGGATCCGTACCCGGACCTCGGAGGCGGCCGACTTGCTGCCCTTGAGACGGGCGGCGACGGCGGCCTTCTCCTTCTTCTCCTTCGCCTTGACCGCGGTGAAGGAGACGTCGTTCTTGATCGCGTCGAAGACCTCGGGCGCCGCGTTCGGGTCGACGATCACGGTCTTGTGGACGACGCCGTCCGCAGGGTTGTCCCGCACCGGCACCGTCATGAAGCTGATGTTCTTCGTCGGGACCTTCTTCATCTCCAGGGCGATGTCCTTCAGCGTGCTGACCTTGCCGATGCCGGTGTCCACCGTGAGCGCCTTGGTGGCGGCCTCGGCCAGCTTGTACAGCTTGGTCGGGCTGGTCAGCGTGTCGCTGGAGGACATCTTCCGCATCAGCGAGGCCATGAACTGCTGCTGCACCTTGATGCGGTCCAGGTCACCGGCGTTGCCCCAGCTGTGCCGGGTGCGGACGAACGCCAGTGCCTGCTCGCCCTCCACCTTGGACGGGCCGGCGGGCAGCTTCAGGTGCGACTCCTTGTCGCTCACCGCGTGGGCGAGACACACCGGCACGCCGTCGACCGCGGTCGTCAGCGTCTTCACCGCGTTGAAGTCGACCATCATGAAGTGGTCGGGCTCGATGCCGGTGACCGCCTTCACCGTGCGCATGGTGCAACCGGGGTCCCGGCCGTCCTGGCCCAGACTGGTGTTGAAGCGGACGTCCTCCGAGCCCGCGATGACCTTCTCGCTGCCGTCGGACTGCTTCGTCTGACAGTCCGGGACATCCACGATCAGGTCACGCGGAATGCTCAGTGCGGTCGCGTTCGTACGGTCCTTCGAGACGTGCAGCAGGATGTTGGTGTCGGCGTGACCGACGCTGCCCGAGTCGCCGTAGCCCTCGTTGCCCTTACCGGTGCGCTTGTCGGTGCCGATGATCAGGATGTTGAAGGCCTCGTCCTTGCTGAAGCCGCTCTTGCCCGCACTGCCGACGTCCGTCGTGGAGACGTTGCCTTCCAGGTGCCTGAGGTAGAGGTAGCCGGCCGTGCCGACGGCGACCAGCACCAGCGCCATCGAACCGCCGGTCCACATCAGGGCCTTCTTGGCCTTCGACTTCTTCTGCACCGGCCGGCGCCCGCGCCGCCCCGGCAGTGGCTCCTCGGGCGTCGCGCGGCGCCGCCGTTGCGGCGGTACCTCGCGGCCCGGGGTCTGCGGCTTCGCTGTACGGCTGCGCGCCCCGCCGCCCGCGCCACGAGGGGCGGATCTGCGAGGCCCGGGAACCGTCGATTGCGGAGCGGAAGGAGTCAGTCGCAGTTCGTATTCGCCGGTGTTCGGATTGAGCACCCACTGGTCTGCGGGATCGACGTTGTCCGCCCGCCCTCGGCTTTGCGCGTCCACGGTTGTCCGAATCCTCCGTTTGGGCCACGCGGCGCCTTCCCCCTCAAAGGCGCTCGGGTCACGGTCACCCGGTGTGCGACCCGCAGGAAGGACCTCGCGGCCGGATGCACCGGATCGCTCACACTATCCGCCCAGTTCAGCGTCAAGCGACGTCAGTGACAAAGTCCACGCCCTACAACTGGGCAATACGCCCATTTCCTTGGACTTTCTTGACGCGGCTGTTCGTCGCCTTGATGTTCGCTTTACTCGCAACCGTCTTCGGCGGCGGTGTTCCCGCGGAACGTGGGCGCGGGCGAAACGGACGTCACGGGCTCATCGGACCGCTTTTCTCCGGACTTTCCGTTGCCGTCGCCGTACTCGCCGTAGTCGTACGGCTGCCCGAACGAAACCCCACGTGAATCCGGATTGCTACTCTTCGAGTCGGAATCCGGTGGAACTTCCTTCGTGACCGTCAATGGCGCGTCTCTGCGCAGACGTTCGAACAGCTTCTCCGCCTCGGGTTCCACGAGCTGGTCGCGATTGGCGTTGTAGACGTACGACTCCCGCGGAACCGTGAGGAATTGCACCTGTTTCGTGGGGATGTGACGCAGCCCGCGCACGAGTTCGTACAGGCCGCGCAGACTCGCCAGATCCGGATCCGTGGTGAGGGACGACGTGGCGGCATCCAGCACGGGATAGAGCTTCACCGGATTCAGCAGTACGTCGTTGCTCTGCACCTTGTTGACGAGCGCCCCGAGAAACCTCTGCTGGCGGTCCATCCGGTCGGTGTCGCTGCCGTTGCCCAGGGACTTGCGGGCGCGGACATAGCCGAGGGCCTGCTCGCCGTCGAGCGTGACCCGCCCCGCGGGCAGCTTCAGTCTGGCGGCCTTGTCGTCGATCGGTTCCCTCAGGCAGACCTGGACGCCGTCGACCGCGTCGACCATCTCCTTGAATCCGTGGAAGTCGATGACGACGTGATGGTCGACGCGGATGTCCGTGAGCTTCTCGACGGTCCGGATGGTGCAGGCCGAACCGCCCACCTGGAACGCGTAGTTGAACATCGCGAAGGTCGGCTGCGAGCGGGTCCCGTCGGGGCGCAGGCAGGAGGGCACGTCCACCATCAGGTCACGCGGCAGCGACATCGCGGTGGCGGTGCGCCTGCCCGCGCCGAGGTGCAGCAGGATCGTCGTGTCGGAGCGCTCGGTCCCCGAGTCCCGTCCGTACTGCGCGTTGCCGTCCCCGGAGCGCGAGTCCGACCCGATCAGCAGAATGTTCTGTGCGCCCTTGACCAGCGACGTGGGCCGTTCCTTCTCGTACCGGGCGAGTTCCCTGGCGGCCGCCTCGTCGGGCTTGATGTTGCCGTCGAGCTTCATGTACAGCACCAGCCCGCCCCCGGCCGCCCCGACGACCAGCGCGGCGACCGCAAGCCCCCCGTACCGCACCCACCGCCGCCGTCGACCCAGCCCTCTCACGTGCCGCTCCACCCCTCATGGCGTACGAACGTGCTGTTCCTACGACCATGCCCCTCAGGGGCCGACGAGGGCGGCCATTGCTGATCCGAACGGGTGGCGGCAACCGCGACGCCCCATGGGGCGTCGCGGTGCGGACGCGCCCCTCTCTCAGCGGCGCACCACGCTCACCCGCTCACTCTCGATCCGCTTGGCCAGTGCCGCCTCGTCCAGCCGGTCCGCGTTCCGGCACAGCACCACCGACGCCCCCACCGCGAGCGGGCCGTACAACCCGGCATGCAGCCCTTCCCAGGTGTCGTACGACAGCCCGGACAGAATCCGGGAGCCCGGTCCCGTCAGCCCGAGCGACGTCGCCTCGTCCAGGGCCCGCTCGACCACCTCGGCGGCGGTGAACTCCCGTCCTGCCACGATCAGCGCCGGCTCCTCGGGGTCCACGGGCGCGAACGGCGCGAACCGGTCTCCCTGACCCGGCACTTCGACGGCGTAGTCGGCAAAGCCGTCCGGGGGCTGCGGAAACCGGCCGCCCAGCGGCCGCAGCGCAAGGGCGACCCGCTCACCCCGGCACGCCCGCGCCGCGTCCAGCGTGTCCGGCCCGCTCACCACCACGTCGGCCGCGGACGGGTCACCGTCGACGTCCGCGACCGCGCCCACCGAGGCGCACGCGAGCAGCCACACGGCCGTCTGCCAGTGCGCGGGCAGCAGCAGCGCGACCCGGTCGCCGGGTCCCGCGGCGAGGTCGCCCTGGAGGAGGTTGGCGGTCTTGGCCACCCAATTGGCGAAGGTGGCCACGGACAGTTCGACGCGCTCGCCCGTGGCATCGTCGTAGAAGGTCACCAGGGGGCGTCCGGGGTCCGCGGCGAGCGCGGAACGCAGCAGGTCGGCGGGGGTGCGGTCGGTGGCGTTCACCCGCGCAAGGGTACGCGGGCGGCCGGTCGCGCACGGCGTGGTGGGGCCACCGGTTCGGAGGAACGGGAGCCGACGGTCCGTCAGATCCCGGATGGACATATATGTATGACTATGTCCAAGATCGATGGCATGCGTGGATTCCTTGCTTCTTCGATCGCCTCCTCGATCGGCGTCGCCTGCGCGGCCGCCCTCGCCGTGCAGCTGACGCCGCCCGCGACCGCGGCGACGGCGAGACCCATGGGCGGTGCGGCGCGATCCGCGTCGGCGGCCGTCCAGCCCGATCTCGCCGGCAGCACCCAGTCGCTGCCCCTCGCGCCCCTCGCCTCCCGCACCCGTTCGATCAGTGGCGCGGCCGCCGAGCAGGGCCTGATCCGCCCAGACGTACGGCACTTCTCGATGGTCGGCGTCATCTGGGACAACCCGGACACCGAACTGCACGGTGGCGTCCAGGTCCGCACCCGCGCGGCCGGCGACGGCACCTGGTCCACCTGGCAGAGCCTGGAGACGCACAACGACGACGCGGCCGACCCCGGCACCGCCGAGCGCACCTCGGGCCGCGTCCGCGGCTCCACCGCACCGCTGTGGGTGGGCGACTCGGACGGCGTGGAGGTCCGGGTCCGCGCCGAGGGTGCCCCGCGTACCGAAGAGACCGCCCGGGGCCCCCGAGCCGTGACGGCCGCCTCTGCCCTTCCCTCGGGCCTGCGTCTGGAACTCGTGGACCCCGGCGAGGAGACCGGGGCGGACGACGCGCCGGCCCTCGCGCCGCACGGCATGCCGGCTGAAGTCCCGCGCGCGGGCGCCCTCGCCGCCGAGTCCAGCGAGGCCCTCGCCGTCTCCGCCGCCAACGCCGACGTCGCCCCGCTCGGCGCCACCGAGATCCCCGAGCTGAGCCAGGCCTCGACCGTACGGGAGCTACGGGCCCTGCGCGGCAGCGAACTGACGGCAAGTCAGCGCGCGAAGCCCTACATCGGCGCCCGTCCCCGCATCGTCACCCGCCGTGGCTGGGGCGCGAACGAGAAGCTGCGCGAGAAGGGGTTCGGCTACACGAAGAAGGTCAAGGCGGCGTTCGTGCACCACACGGCGTCCGGCAACGGATACCGCTGCTCGCAGGCCGCCTCCGTCATCCGCGGTATCTACCGCTACCACGTCAAGAGCATGGGCTGGCGCGACATCGGCTACAACTTCCTCGTCGACAAGTGCGGAACCGTCTACGAGGGGCGCGCCGGGGGAGTGGCCAAGGCGGTCATGGGCGCCCACACCCTCGGTTTCAACACCAACAGCATGGGGATCGCCGTCCTCGGCAGCTTCGGCGCGCGCAAGCCGCCCGCGGCCGCGCTGAAGGCCATCGCCCGGCTCACGGCCTGGAAACTCGGTCTCTACGGGGCCAATCCGCGCGGAAAGACATATCTGAAGTCGGGCGGTGGCAATCTCTACCGAAAGGGAAAGAACGTACGACTGAATGTGATCTCCGGCCACCGTGACGGCTTCGCCACGGACTGCCCGGGCACGCAGCTCTACCGCAAGCTCGGCACGGCCCGCTCCACCGCGGCGCGCTACCAGGGCCGTTAGGCCCCGCGAGGGAGCCGGGCCCGGGACGCATTCACGCCAGGGGGCTGCACGGGTGGAACCACGGAACACCGCACGGCCGTCGAAGGCGCCACACAACGTTCTGCATACACTGGCCGGCCGAAAGACAGTTCGGCCGGTCCCGGCAGGAAGCAGAGACGACAGGTGACAGAAGCGATCCTCCTGGTCGGCGGCAAGGGAACCCGGCTGCGCCCGCTCACGGTCCACACACCGAAGCCCATGGTCCGGGCGGCGGGCGTCCCGTTCCTCACGCACCAACTGGCGAGAGCGAGAGCGGCGGGCGTGGACCACATCGTCCTGGCCACGTCCTACCTGGCCGAGGTCTTCGAGCCGCACTTCGGCGACGGCTCGTCGCTCGGCCTCCACCTCGAATACGTGACGGAGGAGGAGCCCCTGGGCACGGGCGGCGCCATCCGCAACGTCGCCTCCCGGCTGCACTCCGGCCCCGACGACCCGGTCCTGATCTTCAACGGCGACATCCTGACCGGCCTGAACATCAGGGCGCTGGTCGACACCCACGAGGAGACGGGCGCCGACGTCTCCCTCCACCTCACCAAGGTCACCGACCCGCGCGCCTACGGACTGGTCCCCACGGACGAGACGGGCCGCGTCCTCGCCTTCCTGGAGAAGCCGCAGACCCCCGAGGAGATCGTCACCGACCAGATCAACGCGGGGGCGTACGTCTTCCGCCGCTCGGTCATCGACACGATCCCCGTGGGCCGACCCGTCTCGGTCGAGCGGGAGACGTTCCCGGGGCTGCTCGCCGCCGGAGCTCATCTGCAGGGCATGGTCGACTCGACGTACTGGTTGGACCTGGGTACGCCGGCGGCCTTCGTCCGCGGCTCCGCCGACCTCGTCCTGGGCCGTGCTCCGTCCCCCGCGGTCCCCGGCCGCTGCGGCGACCGCCTGATCCTGCCGACGGCGAGGGTCGCCCCCGACGCCAAGCTCACGGGCGGCACGGTGGTGGGCGAGGGCGCGTTCGTGGCGGAGGGCGCCAGGGTCTTCGGCTCCACGATCCTGCCGGGCGCCGTCATCGAACCCGGCGCCGTCATCACCGACTCCCTCATCGGCACCCGCGCGCGCGTGGGCGAACGCTCCGTCCTGACCGGCACGGTCATCGGCGACGGCGCCGTCATCGGCGCCGACAACGAACTGAGGGACGGTGTGCGGGTGTGGTGCGACGCGCGTATCCCGGCGGGCTCGGTGCGGTTCTCCTCCGACCAGTAGCCACCAGTAGCGACGTACGCGGGGGTGCCGGGCCCGGCCTCAGACGCGCGGCGCCCCCGTCACCGACATCACCAGTGAGTACAGCGAGGTGGTGGCGGTGATGAACAGGCGGTTGTTCTTCGGACCGCCGAAGGTGATGTTGGAGACGGTCTCGGGCACCCGGAGGCGGCCGATGAGGGTGCCGTCGGGGTCGTAGCAGTGCACTCCGTCCTCAAGGGCGGCGGCCCACAGGCGCCCCTCGTCGTCGAAGCGGATGTTGTCGTAGTGGACGCCCTTCCCGGCCTCGGCGAAGACCCTTCCGGCCGAGAGCGTGCCGTCGGCGCCGACGTCGAAGACGCGGATCCGGGCGGCCCGCGAGTCGGAGACGTACAGCCGCCGCTCGTCGGGGGAGAGGATGACGCCGTTGGGGCCCTCGAACCCGTCGGCGGCGAGGTGCACCTCCCCGCTCACCGGATCGATCCGGTACACGTGGCACGCGCCGATCTCGGACTCCGCGCGGTGGCCCTCGTAGTCGCTGGTGATGCCGAAGTCCGGGTCGGAGAACCAGATCGTGCCGTCGGAGCGTACGACTGAGTCGTTCGGGCTGTTGAGGCGCTTGCCTGCGTAGCGGTCGGCGAGGACCGTGACCGTGCCGTCGGGCTCGGTGCGGGTGACCCGGCGGTTGCCCTGCTCGCAGCTGACCAGCCGGCCCTGCCGGTCGAGGGTGTTGCCGTTGACGTGACCCGCCGGGCTGCGGAACACGGCGACCCTGCCACTGGCCTCGTCCCAGCGCAGCAGCCGGTCGTTCGGAATGTCGCTCCACACCAGCTGCCGCCAGGCCGGCAGGTACAGCGGACCCTCCGCCCACCGGCAGTCGTCGTACAGCACCTCCAGCCTGCTGTCGCCGTTCGTACAGCGTCCGGTGCGGAAGCGGTCGTCCAGGATCTCGTACAGGTCGTCGACGATGTGGCCGGACATGGTTTCCCCTCAGAGATATTGATCAGGACAGAATTCAACGTAACACGCACTCTGCTGAATCAGATATGGTTTTCGCATGAAGCGAGTGGACGACATCGACCGCCGGCTGATCGCACTGCTCCAGCGGGACGCCACCCGGTCCTACGCCCTGCTGGGCAAGGACGTCGGCCTGTCGGCGGGCGCGGCGCACGAGCGCGTGCGCAAGCTGCGCGAACAGGGGGTCATCCGGGCCACGACGGTCGACGTCGACCCGGCCGCCCTCGACCGCGGCGTCCTCGCCTTCGTGCTGGTCGACTCGAACGCGTGGATGGGCGAGCGGAGCGAGGCCTTCGCCGCCGTACCGGAGATCCAGGAGGCACACGTCATCGCGGGCAGCGCGGCCGTCCTGGTCAAGGTGCGCACCGCGACCACCGGACAGCTCCAGGACGTGCTGCGGCGCCTGTACGCGATCGAGGGGGTCAGCGGAACGCAGGCGACGGTGGTCCTGGAGACGTTCTTCGAACGGCCGTTGGACGCGGGTTAGCCCCCGGCTGGCCCGTGGTCCCCGTGGTCTCGGTCGCCCCGGTCGTCCGCGAGGGAACGGTCAGAGCAGCCCGATGTCGGTCTTCGGCATCTTCGGCGCCCGCCTCGGCGGCGTCCTGCCGCTGAGCAGGATCAACCGGGCCGCCCGGTGCCGCTGCCCCGCATAGGGCTCCAGCAGCTTGAGCATCACGGCGTCGTCCGCGTCCCGGTCCCCGGCGAGCGCCCAGCCCACGATGCCCGGCAGATGCAGATCCCCGACGGTCACGGCGTCCGGCGCCCCATGGCTGCGCTGCACGGTCTCCGCCGACGTCCACGGACCGATCCCGGGCACGACCTCCAGCCGCGTCCGGGCGGCCGCCGGTTCCATCCCGACCGCCTCCTCCAGCCGCGCGGCGACCCGCACGGCCCGCAGGATGGTCGACGCCCGCTTGTTGTCGACCCCGGCCCGGTGCCACTCCCAGGACGGAATCAAGGCCCAGGTCCGCGGCCCCGGCATCACCCACAGCCGCCCGCCCGCCGCGGGCCCCGGTGCCGGCTCGCCGAACTTGCGCACCAGCAGCCGCCAGGCCCGGTAGGCCTCGTCGGTGGTGACCTTCTGCTCCAGGACCGACGGGATCAGCGACTCCAGCACCAGACCGGTCCGTGTGAGCCGCAGCCCCGGCCGCCGATGCCGGGCGAGCGCCACCAACCGGTGCCGCGGCGCGAACGCGTCCGGATCGTCCGCGGCGCCGAGCAGCTCCGGCAGCTTCTCCAGCAGCCACTCGGCTCCCGGCCCCCACGCCTCCCCGCACACCTCACTCCCGCGCACGGAAACCCGGAGCGTGCCGGGCCCGGCAGGCGTGAGGCTGGCCCGCCACACGGAGCCGTCGGGCATCGCGCGAAACGTCGGATCCCCCGGCCCGCGCCGCAGCGGCCCCAGCACGAGCCCAAGGTCGAGCGGCCCGTCCGGCACCACGGTCCGCACCCGCCCAGGCGCCACGGCCTGGCGCGGCACACCACCGCGCGCGGGCACGGCAACATGCCCACCACGCACGGTCGTACGGGTGGACCGGGGAGCAAATCGTCCTGCCACGGATGGGTTCCTGGGGGTGTCGGGAATGCCCTACGAGACTAGGCGGTACACAAGACCGCCGGTACGCACAACGCCTTCAACGCATGCGGGGACCAGGCTGTACATGTGTCCTCCGGGTGCGCACGACGCCCTGAAGGGGGCCCGGGGGCTCGGCCGTACATGTGTCCCCCGGGGTGCGCACAACGCCCTGAAGGGGTGCGGGGACCAGGCCGTACATGTGTCCCCCGGGTGCGCACGGCGCCCTGAAGGGGGCGCGGGGACCAGGCCGCACATGCGTCCCCCGGGTGCGCACAGCGCCCTGAAGGGCGCGGGGAACTGCGCGACAAGCCCCCACGGGCCCGCAGCCGCACACAGGACCGAGACCCTCACGAACCGTAGGCTCCCAACGCCCCCAGCGGACCGTCACCGTACCTCGATGAAGCTCCCCACATCCCGCTCCGGCCTGGGCCGAGGCTCCTCCGCCGGATGCCCGACCGCCACCGCTCCCATCGGATCCCAGTCCTCCGGCAGTCCGAGCGCCTCCCGCACCACATCCCGGCAGAACATGGTCGAAGACACCCACGCGGACCCCAGCCGCTCCCCGGCCAGCGCGACCAGGAAGTTCTGCACGCCGGCGCCCGTGGCGACCACGAACATCTCCCGCTCGGCCCCGTCCCGCCGCGCATCCCCGTAGGTGTGCGACCCGTCCATGACGAGACACGGCACCACCAGATACGGCGCGTTCCGCAGCACGTCGCCGCGCCGGACCCGCTTGGCGACGGAGTCCTCGCTCTTCCCGTCCCGCCGCAGATCGGCGATCCAGGCGTCGCGCATGGCATCCAGCAACCCGGTCCGCGCGGCCTCCGACTCCAGCAGCACGAACCGCCACGGCGTCGTGTGATGCGGCGCCGGAGCGGTCACGGCCGCCGCGACCGCCCGCCGTACGGCACCGGGGTCCACCGGTTCGTCGGTGAAGGCCCGCACCGTACGGCGCTGGGTCACCGCCGTACGGATCGCCTCGGACGTCCCCAGCCGGAACATGTCGTCACGTCCGCCCCGCACCATGGCCCGCGCCCCCTCCCCGTCGTCCCCTGCCACCACGTGCCCCAGCCCGCGCACCACGGCGACGGGCAGCCCGGCGGCCTTGCCCTTGACCAGGTCGCCGGCCGCGGCCAACTCGTCCGCCGTCGCCACGACCGTCGCGCTGAGCGGATTGCCGTACGCGTCCGTGCCCCCGCGCAGATCGTCCAGTACGCGCACACCGGCGGCGCCGATGGCGACATCCGTGAGACCCGAGCGCCACGGTCGCCCGAAGGTGTCGGTGACGACGACGCCGACCTCGACGCCGAGAGCGTCCCGCACGCCGTCCCGGATCGCACGGGCGGACGCGTCCGGGTCCTCAGGCAGCAACAGCACCGTGCCCGAAGGGGTGTTGGAGGCGTCGACCCCGGCCGCGGCCATCACGAGCCCCTGACGGTTCTCGACGATCCGCAACGCACCGCGCCGCGCCACGACCCGCACGGTCTCGGCGTCGATGGCGGCCTCCCGGTCGTCCGCCTCGACGACCCGCCCCTCCGCCTTGGACACGATCTTCGAGGTGACGAGCAGGACGTCCCCGTCGACCAGCCCCGGCTCGGCGGCGGCGATCAGCTTCGCGACGTCGTCACCCGGTGCGACCTCGGGCAGCCCGGGCACGGCCCAGACCCGGAAACCGGACACCTCGCCGCCCGCCAAGGCCCCGGCACCCCCGGAATTCCCGCTGCTCACGGCGCCCGTACCTCCTCCGCCAATGCCAGTGCCTCGCGTGCCATCCGGGCGGTCGCCTCGATGTCGCTCATCATCAGGGGCACGGCCCGGCACCGGATCCCGGCGGACTCGACCCGCTCCACCACGTGCGCGTCCACGGTGTCGACGAGCCAGCCGTCGAGCAGCCCCGAGCCGTAGTGCTCGGCGACCGCCGCGGCCGTCGACTCCACGCCGACCGCCGCCAGCACCTTGTCGGCCATCCCGCGCACGGGCGCGTCCCCGACGATGGGGGAGAGGCCGACGACCGGCACCCCGGCCTCGGCGATCGCCTCACGGACACCGGGCACCGCGAGGATCGTGCCGATGGACACGACCGGGTTCGACGGCGGGAACAGCACCACGTCCGCCTCCGCGATCGACTCCAGCACACCCGGTGCCGGCTTGGACTGCTCGGCCCCGACGGGCACGACCGCCTCGGCCGGCACCGAGGCCCGCAGCCGCACCCAGTACTCCTGGAAGTGCACCGCCCTGCGCTCGCCGTCGACCACGACGGCCACATGCGTCTCGACCCGGTCGTCGGTCATGGGGATGAGCCGCACGCCCGGCTTCCACCGGTCGCACAGCGCCTGCGTCACCGCGCTCAGCGGATATCCCGCGCCGATCATCTGCGTCCGCACGATGTGCGTGGCGAAGTCCCGGTCGCCGAGCCCGAACCACTCCGGCCCCACGCCGTACGCCGCGAGCTCCTCCTTGAGGTGGAACGTCTCGTCCGCCCGTCCCCAGCCCTGCTCCTCGTTGATGCCGTCGCCGAGCGTGTACATCACCGTGTCGAGGTCCGGGCAGACCTTCAGCCCGAAGAGGTGGATGTCGTCCCCGGTGTTGCCGATGACGGTGATGTCCGCGTCCGGCACGGCCCGCTTCAGACCGCGCAGGAATCGGGCACCACCGATGCCGCCTGCCAGAACCACAATGCGCATGGGCCAAGTCTTGCAGGCGGGTACGACAACGTGTCAGGCAGTCACCGGACGCGGCTCGGTGCGCGCCTCGCAGTGCGGGGACGTGTGCATCGGCATCTCGGTCAGACCCGGGTAGTAGACGTGCAGGCTGACCGCCGGCTCCAGCGCGTCATTGCTCACCTCGTGCACGTATCCCGGCGCGAACACCCGCTGCGCACCCGCGCCCAGCGCGCGCGTGCCCCGCTCGGTCCGCTCGGTCAGCGTGCCCTCCAGGACGGTCAGCACCCCGGAGGAGCGGCCGTGGTCGTGCAGCCCGCTGCCCTGACCGGGCACCCAGGACAGCAGCCACACCTCGTAGCCCGGCCCGGTGCGCAGCCGGTGGTACCAGCGCGTCGTGGCGTCGTACTCGACGAGGTGCTCCCACTGCGCGCGGTCGGCGGCGACGGAGCGCGCCAGCCCGACGAACTCGGCCACGGTGGCCGGGTGCTCGCGCGGCGGCTGCAGCAGGTGCGCGACTTCGAGGATGTCGCCGGCGATCTGGAGGTCGTTGTCGCTGTTCATGGGGTGCGGTGGTTCCTCAGTGAAAGAAGGTCAGAGGGAACGGGAGCCCAGTCGCGGAAGACCGGACCTACAGCTGGAGCAGGTGGGGCTCAACAGCTGGAACAGCAACAACAGCTACAGCGAGCACGGGCAGCACCGAGGGACCCGGCGGTGCGGGTCGAGGTGACTGCCAAGTTCGCGAGCATGCCCACAAGGACAGCGGCTCACACCTTCACTGTCAACTCGACGCCCGGTATGTGGGACATGGTTCACCTCATCAGGTCCATGTCCCAGGCGAAAGGTTTGTGCAGCCGCCAACCGGGACACATGGCGCACAACCGGGCGCGTAAACCTCGTTGCGATCCCGTGATCCGACTGTGATCCGGTTCGCTCCGAGGTGCGCATGGAACGAGATCGGATCTCCGGGCGTCCTTCCCCATGCAGGCTCTGCACGGGGGCGGAGGCCCTTCCGGGCCTCGTCGCCATGTCAAGGTTTATGCCGATTTGAACACTTTCCGCATGGCCTTGGTTCCGCAGAGTGAATAAGGGACCCAATAGCAGATCTCGGCTTGACTCGCCCGGAGCAGCACACTTGTAATTTCACTCGTGTCGTTCAGCCGGGATCGGTAACGGCTACATCACGGGGACGCGAAAGACAGACGAGGGGCGCACATGACCGAGCTGGTGCAGCAACTGCTGGTCGACGACGCGGACGAGGAACTCGGCTGGCAGGAGCGCGCGCTGTGCGCCCAGACCGACCCCGAGTCCTTCTTCCCCGAGAAGGGCGGCTCCACCCGTGAGGCCAAGAAGGTCTGCCTCGCCTGTGAAGTCCGCTCCGAGTGCCTTGAGTACGCCCTTGCCAACGACGAGCGTTTCGGCATCTGGGGCGGCCTGTCCGAGCGGGAGCGACGTCGCCTGAAGAAGGCCGCCGTCTGACCGGACGGCCCCACACCCTCACAGCAACCGAACGGCCCGTCGCAGGTGGGTTTTCCACAGGCGGCGGGCCGCTGTCATGCCCACCCGTCGCCCGACCACCGCCCCTCATCGAGGCGCTTCGCGCCGCCCCTTTTGGTTCTCCCGATAGTGTGGTCGCTCGTCCGAGACGCCTCGCCGCCCACAGGGGGCACAGACGTCCACCGCAGTCCATCGAACCGGGGCCCGTACCTCGATGTCCGTGCACAGCCACACGGCAGCCCAACACGACGCTGCCGCTCCAGAGTTTCCGCGTCACGTGGTGACGGCGGTCGTCGTCTCCCACGACGGCGCCCGCTGGCTGCCCGACGCGCTCGCCGGGCTGCTCGGCCAGGAGCGTCCCGTCCAGTTCGCCATGGCCGCCGACACCGGCAGCGCGGACGCCTCCGCCCAGCTGCTCACCGACGCCATCGGCGCCGACCGGGTGCTGCACCTCGCCCGGCGCACCGGCTTCGGCCAGGCCGTCGAGGAGGCGGCACGGACCGCCCCCGTCCTGACTCCTGAAGAGCTGCCCTATCTGAAGCGGCCGAGCGGCTGGGACCCGGTCACGCGCTCCTGGCGCGACGACGCGTACGACATGCCGGAACTCCCTTACGGGGAGCCGCTCCAGTGGCTGTGGCTGCTGCACGACGACAGCGCACCCGAACCCGACGCCCTGGCCCAGCTGCTGCGCGTCGTGGACAACGAACTCGAACTCGGCCGCGACGACGTGGCCGTCGTGGGCCCCAAGCTCCGCGGCTGGTACGACCGCCGCCAGCTCCTGGAAGTCGGCGTCAGCATCGCCCACTCCGGCCGCCGCTGGACCGGCCTGGACCGGCGTGAACAGGACCAGGGACAGCACGACCACGTCCGGACCGTCCTGTCCGTCTCCACCGCCGGCATGCTCATCCGGCGCGACGTCTTCGAACAGCTCGGCGGATTCGACCGCCGTCTGCCCCTGATGCGTGACGACGTCGACCTGTGCTGGCGCGCGCATGCCGCCGGCCACCGCGTCCTCGTCGCCCCGGAAGCGGTCGTACGACACGCCGAGGCCGCCTCCCGCGAGCGCCGCACCGTCGACTGCGGGGGCCGCACCGTCGCCTCCCCGCACAAGGTCGACAAGGCGGGCGCCGCCTACACCCTCCTGGTCAACACGCGCACGGCCATGCTGCCCTGGGTGCTGGTGCGCCTCGTGGTCGGCACCCTCCTGCGCACCGTCGCCTACCTCGTCGGCAAGGTCCCCGGACAGGCGCTCGACGAGATCCGCGGTCTGCTGGGCACGCTGCTGCGCCCCGAGCGGATCATCGCCGGACGGCGCAGGCGCGGGAATCCGCAGATCGACAAGGGCGAGTTGCGCGCACTGTTCCCACCGCCCGGTGCGACCGTGCGGGCCACCGTCGAGCAGGTCGCGGGCAACTTCGTCGACAGCTCCGACCCCGAGGTGACCTCCGGAGCCGGACGGCACGGCGGCGCCGTCGAGTCCGGGCCCGGCGGCGACGACGCCGACTTCCTGGAGATCGAGCAGTTCGCCCGCCTCAAGCGCATCGGCCGCAAGCCGGGCCCGATGCTGTTCCTGGTGCTGCTGCTGGTCTCCCTGGTCGCCTGCCGCGCACTGCTCGGCGGCGGCGCGCTCGCGGGCGGCGCCCTGCTGCCCGCCCCGGCCGACTCCGGTGAGCTGTGGTCGCGCTACCTCGACTCCTGGCACGCCGTGGGTGCGGGCGGCTCCCCGTCCGCACCGCCGTACCTCGCGATCGTGGCGATGCTCGCCTCCACGCTGTTCGGCTCGACGGGCCTCGCGGTCACGGTGCTGCTGGTCGGCTCCGTGCCGCTGGCCGGCGTCACCGCCTACTTCGCCTCCCGTCCGCTCGTCGAGTCGCGCCTCCTGCGCGCGTGGGCGGCAGTCGTCTACGCCTTCCTGCCCGCCGCCACGGGCGCGCTCGCGGGCGGCCGCATCGGCACCGCCGTGCTGGCGGTCCTGCTGCCGCTCATCGCACGCGCGGGCGCCGCGGCCGGCGGCCTCACGAACACCTCGGGCGCGCGCGGCAGTTGGCGCGCCACCTGGGCGTACGCGCTGCTGCTGACGATCACCACCGCGTTCACGCCGATCGTGTGGCCGATCGCGCTGATCCTCGGCATCGCCCTGCTCGCCGTGCGCCGCGGCGACATCACCGCCCACGGCCTGCGCTTCCTGGCCCAGCTCGGCACGCCCCTGCTGGTCCTCGCTCCGTGGTCGCTGTCGCTGCTCCCGTTCGGCTTCTTCCAGGAGGCCGGGCTGGAGTACGGCTCCTCGGCCGCCTCCGCCCTCGACCTGCTCGGCGCGAGCCCCGGCGGCCCGGGCACGGTCAGCGGGCTGATGCTCATCGGTGTCGTCCTGGCCGCGCTGGCCGCCCTGCTGCGCTCGGAGCGCCAGTTCGGCATCTGGACGGCCTGGGCGGTCGCCCTGGTGGGCCTGGTCTTCGCGGTCCTGTCCAACGGGTCGGCCTGGGCCGGCCCGGCGACCCTCGTCTACGGCCTCGCCCTCCTGACGGCCGCCGTCCTCGGCGCCGACGGCGCACGCGCGCGTGTGGCCGAGCAGAGCTTCGGCTGGCGCCAGCCGGTGGCCGCGCTGATCGCGTTCGCCTCGTTCGCGGGTCCGCTGGTCATCGCCGCCGGCTGGATGATCGGCGGCGCCGACGGACCGGTCGAGCGACAGGACCCCGTGCAGGTGCCCGCGTTCGTCGCCGAGGAGAGCGGAACCCGCGACCAGGCACGCACGCTCGTGCTCGACAGCGACTCCACGGCCCGCGTCGGCTACACGCTGGTCCGCGGCTCCGGCGCCCGCCTCGGCGACGCCGAGTCCGCGGCGGCCGACGGCGAGAACAGCCGGCTCGACAAGGTCGTCGCCAACCTCGTCGCGGGCTCCGGCGCCGACCAGGCCGACCAGCTCGGCAAGTTCGCCGTCCGCTATGTCCTCGTCCACAAGGGCGCGCCCCGCGAGGTCACCCGCGTCCTGGACGCCACGCCCGGCCTCTCGCGCCTGAGCCAGCAGGACGGCAGCGCCCTGTGGCGGGTCGACCAGGAGGTCGCGCGCGCCACCATCGCCGCCGCCTCCGGCCCGGCGCAGCCCGTCGCCGCGGGCCCCGTCGAGATCCACACCACGGTCCCCGCCGGTTCGGACGGCCGCGTCCTGCGCCTCGCCGACACCGCTGCCGAGGGCTGGACGGCCACCCTGGACGGCAAGCCGCTCACCCGCACCACGGTCGACGGCTGGGCCCAGGGCTTCCGGCTCCCCGCGTCCGGCGGCAGGCTGGACGTCACCTACGACGACCCGGTCACCCACACCGTGTGGCTGTGGGCGCAGGGCTTCCTCGCCGTCGTCCTCGTCGTCCTGGCCCTGCCCGGCCGGCGCCGCGACATCGACGACGACCTCCCCGAGGAGCCGGCCGTCCCCGCGCAGGCCGTGGCCGGCGAGGGCCGCCGCGCCCGCCGCCTGCGCGCCCAGGCGGAGGCCGAAGAGCCCGGCCGGAGCGAGGAGTTCCCGTCCCCTCCCCCGGAGGAGACACCCGTCGCCGTCCCGCACCAGCAGCCCTACGGCGACTACGACGCGGCCGCCTACCAGGGCGCCGAGTACGGCAGTTACGGCAACGAGCAGTACCAGGGCGCCCAGCAGTACCAGGCGGGCACGTACGACCAGACGTACCAGGCGGACCCGTACCAGGGCGGCCAGTACGACCCGTACGCGTACGGCGGTGCGCACCAGGGGACGTACGACCAGACCGCGTACGACCCGTCGTACCAGCAGGGTTACGACCCCACGTACGACCCGGCGCAGCATCAGCAGCCGCCGCCGCACGCCCCTGAGCGCCCCGACGGGAGTCAGCAGTGAACCGCACGACCATCTCCCTGATCGCGGGCACGGCCGCGCTCGCCGCCATCACCGGATTCGCCTCGCTCACCGTGCCGGGCGCCTCCGGTGCGCACACGGCCAAGGCGGCCGCCGAACTGCCCGTGGAGCGCACGAGCCTGCTGTGCCCGGCACCCAGCGCCTCCGACCTCGCCGACACGTCGTACACCTCGTTCACGCCTCTCACCAAGGGCACCGGAAGCGAGGGCAAGGGCGAACTCCGGCCCGCGACGGAGCAGTCGGCCGACGGAACGGGCAACGTCGGCAAGACGGACGGCAAGGGCAAGACGGACGGCAAGACCAAGACGAGCGGTAAGAAGAAGACCGGCACGGCCGGCAAGCCGGTCCTCACCCCGAAGGAGCCCGGCAAGCCCGTCACCGGCGACACCTCCGGCTCCGACACTCCTGCGCTCGTCGGTACCGCCGAGGGCAGGTTCGCGCCGGGCTGGACGGTGCAGGAGACCACCGAGGTCGCCGCAGGCACCGGCCGAGGCCTCCAGGGCGTCAACTGCACCGCGCCGGACACCGAGTTCTGGTTCCCGGGCGCCAGCACGGACGCCTCCCGCACCGACTACGTCCACCTGACCAACCCCGACGACTCGGCGGCCGTCGTCGACGTCGAGCTCTACGGCAAGGACGGCGCCCTCAAGTCCACGGTGGGGGAGGGCATCACGGTCGGGCCGCACTCCAGCGACCCGGTCCTGCTCTCCACCCTGACCGACGAGAAGCAGCCCAACCTCACCGTCCACGTGAACGTCCGCAGCGGACGCGTGGGCGCCGCCGTACAGGCCCTCGACGACAAGCTCGGCGGTGACTGGCTGGCCGCGTCCACGGACCCGGCGGGCAGTCTCGTCCTGCCCGGCATCCCGAAGGACGCCACCTCCGTGCGCCTGGTCGCCTTCACTCCCGGCGACGCGGACGCCGATCTGAAGCTGCGGCTCGCCTCCCCGTCCGGGCTGATCACGCCCGCCGGGAACGAGACGCTGCACGTGAAGGCGGGCATGACCACCGCCGTCGACCTCGGTGACGTCACGCGCGGCGAGGCGGGTTCCCTGGTCCTCACGCCCACCGACGAGTCGGTGCCCGTCGTCGCGGCGCTGCGGGTCGTGCGGGGCAAGGGCGACAAGCAGGAGACGGCGTTCATCCCGGCCACGAGGCCGGTGGGCACGCGCGCGACGTCGGCCGACAACAGCGGCAAGGGCACCACGCTGTCCCTGACGGCGCCCACCCGCACCGCGCAGGTGAAGGTCACCGCGTCCGCGGGCAGCGAGGGCGGCACGGCGGTGTCCAAGACGTACACGATCAAGGCGGGCACCTCCCAGGACGTCGAAGCCCCGGTCCCGAGCGGCCTGAAGGGCACGTACGCGCTCACGGTCGAGCGAGTGTCCGGCGGCCCGGTCTACGCGGCCCGAACACTGGCGGCGACGGAGGACGGAGTCCCGGGCTTCACGGTGCAGACGCTGCCGGACGACCGGGGGACGGTGGCGGTGCCGGAGGCGGACCAGGATCTGTCGGTCCTGCAGAAATAGCTGCTGCCGGGCGAGGGAGGAGGCCGTCCCGTCCTCGCCCGCTGAGCGCCCCCGGTCCGCTCAGCCCTCCGAGTCCTCGCCGTAGCGCGGATCCACCGTCTCAGGAGTCAGCCCCAGCAGCTCGGCCACCTGCTCGACGACGACCTCGTGCACCAGCGCTGCCCGCTCGTCGCGCCCCTTCGTGCGGATCTCGACCGGCCGCCGGTACACGACCACGCGCGCCGGCCGTCCCTCCCGGGAGGGAATCGTGCCGCCCAGCGGCACCGACTCGTCGTTCCAGGCCTGACCGGGGCCGTCCAGACGCGGCACCTCGATGACGAGGAAATCGATGTCGGCGAGCTGCGGCCAGCGCCGCTCCAGCCGCTCCACTGAGTCCTGCACCAGATCCGCGAATGCCTCGGCACGGCTCGCGGCGAGCGGTACCTGGGGCGGCGCGATCGGGCCGCGCATGCCGCGACCGTGGCGATCACGACGGCGAGGCCCGGGGGCGGCGGCACGGGGCGGTACGGGGTTGTCCATCACTGGTGAAGCGTAGTCCCCGCCGGGACCGCACGCCGTGCCCCACGCGGCTTGCCGGACGGCCTCGGAGCCCCCCGGACGGCATGTCGCACGATGACCATTCCAGCCAAGGTTGGGCTCGTTCCGTATCTCTCCGAGACCGGCGATCTCGCGGCAATTGACGCTGTTTGTACGGAGTGTTGATCGGGTGTGCGATCGTCCGACATCGTGTGAACGTGCGTCCTTGCAGGTCACCGAGGTGTGCAGGAGAAAGGCTGTGGTCTGTTTCACAGCACGACACGGTGGAGTGACCTGAGGGGGAGTCGTCGCGGCCCGCTCAAGAGTGCGGTACCGTCCAACGTCGTGAGCCCTGTACGTCGCTGTTCGCGCACCGCTTGCGGCCGTCCCGCCGTCGCGACGCTGACGTACGTCTACGCCGACTCGACCGCGGTCCTCGGCCCGCTCGCCACCTATGCCGAACCCCACTGCTACGACCTGTGCGCCGAGCACTCCGAGCGCCTCACCGCCCCTCGTGGCTGGGAGGTCGTACGGCTCCTCGACGGCTCCGCTCCGGCCCGCCCCAGCGGCGACGATCTGGAAGCGCTTGCCAATGCGGTGCGCGAGGCGGCCCGTCCCCAGGAGCGGGCGGCCGGTGCCGGAGGCGGGGCGCGCAGGGCGGACCCCATGGAGGTCGCGCGGCGCGGCCACCTGCGGGTACTGCGGTCTCCGGACAACTGAGGACAGTCGGCATCCTTCCCTGCCGTTCCCTGCCGTTCACGCGGTGACGCACACCCATTGACGCGCCCTTGTCGCGGACACGACCATTCCGTAACCGGCGGGAAATCGCTTTCCGCATGCCGGAATCCGGGGAGGCGCCCGTGTACGTCCAGGAACTGGAACCCGTCGCCGGCTCGCTCGGCCTGTCCGCCCTCGTCGCGGCCCTGCCCCTGCTGATCGTCCTGATCCTGCTCGGCGGGGTGCGCATGACGGCGCACCTGGCGGGCCTGACGGGGCTTGCGGCGGCCGTTCTGGTCGCCTGGCTCGCCTATGACATGCCGCTCGACCAGACGCTCTCCAGCGCCGTCCAAGGAGCCGTCTTCGGCCTCTTCCCCATCCTGTGGATCGTCGTCAACGCCCTGTGGGTGTACCGGATGACCGTCCGTACCCGGCACTTCGACATCCTGCGCCGCTCCTTCGGGCGCCTCTCCGACGACCCGCGCATCCAGGCGCTCGTCGTCGCGTTCTGCTTCGGCGCGCTTCTGGAAGCCCTCGCCGGATTCGGTGCGCCGGTCGCGATCTGCTCGGTCATGCTCGTCGCCCTGGGCTTCGACCCGGTGCGTGCCGCGGTCGTGGCGCTCGTCGCCAACACCGCGCCGGTCGCGTTCGGTGCGATGGGCACGCCGGTCGTGACGCTCGCGCAGGTGACGGGACTGCCGCTGGATTCTGTGGCCTCCGTGGTGGGACGTCAAACTCCGTTGCTGGCACTGGTGGTTCCGCTCGTCCTGGTCTGGCTGCTGGACGGACGGCGCGGTCTGCGCGAGACCTGGGTGCCCGCCCTGGTGTGCGGAGTCGCCTTCGCCGTGGTCCAGTTCGCCGCCTCCAACTACGTCTCCGCGCAACTCGCCGACATCGGAGCGTCCTTGGCGGGCGCGGGCGCCCTGGTCGCCGTACCGCACGCACGCGTGCCCGCCACCGAGTCCGTACGCGCGTCCGTGCTGACCGGCGCGCGCAGCGAGGAGTTGGACGAACAGGACCCGCGGCGCGAGGTCCTGCGCGCGTACGCCCCGTACGCGCTGATCGTCGTGATCTTCTCCGTCGCGCAGATCCCGGCGGTCAAGGACTGGCTGGCCGGGACGACGCAGACGTACGACTGGCCGTTCCTGGACGTCGCCGGGCCGGACGGGAAGCCGGTCGGCGGCAATGTCTTCACGTGGCCCGTCGTGTCGACGGGCGGCACGCTCGTACTGCTCGCCGGGGTGTGCACGGCGGTCGTCCTCGGCGTGCACGCGCGCGTGGCGGTCAGGGAATGGGCCGCGACCGTCCACGAGTTGAGGTTCGCGGTCCTGACCGTGACGTCCGTACTGGCGCTGGCGTACGTCATGAACCTCTCCGGACAGGCGGGCACGATCGGCCACTTCGTGGCGGCGGCGGGGGCCGGACTCGCCTTTCTGTCACCGGTGCTGGGCTGGTTCGGAGTCGCGGTGTCCGGTTCGGACACGTCGGCCAACGCGCTGTTCGGGGCGCTGCAGGTGACCGCCGCCCGCGAGTCCGGCCTGTCGCCCGAACTCCTGGCCGCCGCCAACAGTTCGGGCGGCGTCCTCGGCAAGATGATCTCGCCGCAGAACCTCACGATCGCGTGCGCGGCCGTGGGTCTCGCGGGCCGCGAGGGCGATCTGCTGCGCAAGGTGCTGCCCTGGAGCCTCGGCCTGCTGCTGGTGATGTGCCTGATCGTGGTGGCCCAGAGCTCGCCGGTCCTCGGCTGGATGCTGCCCTGACTCTTCCCGATCTCCCACCCGTCTCTGACCTGAGGTTACGGCTGGGAGTCCACTAGGCGTCCGCACGCCGCACGGCCATCCGGTACGGGTAGTTTGGGGCGACCGATAGGACTTCAGGAGGGTTGGCCGTGGCTGCTGATCTGTCGCAGATCGTGAAGGCGTACGACGTACGCGGGGTGGTCCCGGACCAGTGGGACGAGCCGCTGGCCGAACTCTTCGGGGCGGCCTTCGTCCGGGTGACCGGGGCGGACGCGATCGTGACCGGCCACGACATGCGGCCCTCGTCGCCCGGCCTGTCGCGTGCCTTCGCGCGCGGGGCGGCCGCACAGGGCGCCGACGTGACCGAGATCGGCCTGTGCTCGACGGACCAGCTGTACTACGCCTCGGGTGCCTTCGGCCTCCCGGGCGCGATGTTCACGGCCTCGCACAACCCGGCCCAGTACAACGGCATCAAGATGTGCCGCGCCGGCGCGGCGCCGGTCGGTCAGGACACGGGCCTGGCCGAGATCCGCGAACTGGCCGAGCAGTGGACGGAGTCGGGCGCTCCGCAGCCGGCCGCCGAGTCGGGAACGATCACGCAGCGTGACACGTTGTCGGACTACGCGGCCCACCTCCGCTCCCTCGTCGACCTGGCCTCCATCCGCCCCCTGAAGGTCGTGGTCGACGCGGGCAACGGCATGGGCGGCCACACGGTCCCCACGGTCTTCGCGGGCCTGCCCCTGACCGTCGTCCCCATGTACTTCGAACTCGACGGCACCTTCCCGAACCACGAGGCCAACCCGCTGGACCCGGCGAACATCGTCGACCTGCAGCAGCGCGTCCGCGAGGAGGGCGCCGACCTCGGCATCGCCTTCGACGGCGACGCGGACCGCTGCTTCGTGGTCGACGAGCACGGCGACCCGGTGTCCCCGTCCGCGATCACGGCGCTGGTGGCCGCACGCGAGCTCGCGAGGAACGGCGGCAAGGGCGTGATCATCCACAACCTGATCACGTCCTGGTCGGTCCCGGAGGTGGTGAAGGAGCACGGCGGCACCCCGGTCCGCACCCGCGTCGGCCACTCCTTCATCAAGGCCGAAATGGCCGAGGAGGGCGCGATCTTCGGCGGCGAGCACTCCGCCCACTACTACTTCAAGGACTTCTGGAACGCGGATACGGGCATGCTGGCCGCCCTGCACGTCCTCGCGGCCCTCGGCGGCCAGGCCGGCCCTCTCTCCGCCCTCACCGCCGAGTACGACCGCTACGTGGGCTCCGGAGAGATCAACTCCACGGTCGCCGACCAGACCGACCGCCTGGCAGCCATCAGGTCGGCGTACGGCGCCCGCGAGGACGTCACCCTCGACGAACTCGACGGCCTGACGGTCACCTCCACCGACTGGTGGTTCAACGTCCGCCCCTCCAACACGGAGCCGCTGCTGCGCCTGAACGCGGAGGCGAGGGACGTGGAGACGATGGCAAAGGTCCGGGACGAGGCCTTGGCGATCATCCGAGCCTGAGGGTTCCGCAACTTCAGCCCGTCCGGCCTTTGAGGACGAGGCCGTTGAGGCCGATCGGGGGTCCAGGGGGCGGAGCCCCCTGGCGGGGTCGAAGGGGCAGCGCCCCTGGCGACGGGACGGGTAGGGGCGGCGGGGGGCCACCCCTCCCACGGCCACCCCCACCCGCTCCCGCCCAACCCCCGGCACCCCGCCCCCCACGGCGGTACCCTGACCAGGCACATCCGCACAAGCACATGTGCAAGCAAGCGCACGCGCCCCCGCCCTCGAAGGGACACACCCATGCCGCTCGAAGCCGGCCTCCTGGAGATCCTCGCCTGCCCGGCCTGCCACGCCCCGCTCAAGGAGCAGGAAGCCGAGCTGATCTGCACGGGCGAGGACTGCGGCCTGGCCTACCCCGTTCGCGACGGCATCCCGGTGCTGCTCGTCGACGAGGCCCGCCGACCCTCGTAACGCCGAGCCCCGCCACCCGCGCACGAACCCCCGGGGCGCACCCCATGACCCCCGGCGATCGGAGGCTGCCGCCCATGCTCGACGAATCGCTGCTCGACACCCCCGAGGCCCTCTCGGAGGCCGACCGCCGCAGCCTGCTCCGCGGAGCCGCCGAGGCAGGCGCCCGCGTCCGCACGGCCGCACGGCACGCAGCCGAGGCAGGCGTCGCCGACCTCAAGCCCGACGGCCGCCCGCGCGCCGTCCTCATCGCGGGCCCCGGCGCCGCCGCCACCTGCGTCGCCGACCTCCTCGGCACGCTCGCGGGCCCCGGCAGCCCCGTCATCCGCCTCGCCCCCACCGGCGTCGCCCCCGCGGCGGGCGCCCTGCGCTGGGAGCTTCCCGGCTGGGCCGGCTCGGTCGACCTGCTGCTGATCACCACCCCCGACGGCTCCGAACCAGGCCTGTCGCTGCTGGCGGACTCGGCCTACCGCCGAGGCTGCACGGTCGTCGCGGTCGCCCCCGCCCACACCCCGCTCACCGAGGCGGTGGAAAGCGCCCACGGCCTGTTCGTACCGATGGCGACAGCCCCGTACGAACAGGACGAACGGCAGTTCGCCGCCTCCGCCCCCGGAGTCCTGTGGGCGCTGCTCACGCCCCTTCTTGCTCTCCTCGACCGCACCGGCCTGGTCACCGCCCCGCCGGACGCCGTCGAGAAGATCGCCGACCGTCTCGACCACATCGCCGAGCGCTGCGGGCCCGCCATCGTGACCTACAGCAACCCCGCCAAGACGCTCGCCGCCGAACTCGCCGACTCGCTGCCCGTCGTATGGACCGAGGGAGTCTCGGCGGGCCCCGCCGGCCGCCGTTTCGCCGCCGCCCTCGCCGAACTCTCCGGTCGCCCGGCCGTGGTGGCCGAACTCCCCGAGGCGCTCGCCGCGCACAGTGCCCTGCTGGCCGGGCCGCTCGCCGCCAGCGCCGACCCGGACGACTTCTTCCGCGACCGCGTCGAGGAGGCACCCGCACTGCACGCACGCGTGGTGCTGCTCCGCGACCGCCCGCTCGGCGGCCTCACCGCCGCCCCCGCCGCCCGTGAACTGGCCCTCAGCCACGACACGCCGATCAGTGAGCTGGAGCCGGAGCCCGGCGGCGAACTGGAGACCCTCGCCGAACTGATCGCCATCACGGATTTCGCCGCCGTTTACCTGGCGCTCGCTTCGGGAGCCTGATCTTGACGCCGACGCTTTGACCGTCGTACGGACGCGAAGACACGTCCGTACGCACGCGAGGACGAGCAGTCGTACGCACACGAACCGGCAGAAAGAACCGCAACCGCATGGACCGCCTGGACAACACCATCCGCCCCTACGCCTGGGGTTCCACCGCCGCCATCCCCACCCTCCTCGGCGTCGAGCCGAGCGGTGAGCCGCAGGCGGAGATGTGGATGGGCGCCCACCCGGGCGCACCCTCGCGCACGGAACGCGGCACGCTCGTCGAGATCGTCGACGCGGACCCGGAGAAGGAACTCGGCCCGGCAGCCGTCGCCAAGTTCGGGCCCCGGCTGCCCTTCCTCCTCAAGATCCTCGCCGCCGGCGGCCCGCTCTCCCTCCAGGTGCACCCCAACCTCGCCCAGGCGAAGGAGGGTTACGAGGACGAGGAGCGCCGCGGCATCCCCGTCGACGCCCCGCACCGCAACTACAAGGACGCCAACCACAAGCCCGAACTGATCTGCGCGCTCACCGAGTTCGACGGCCTGTGCGGCTTCCGGGACCCGCTGCAGGCCGCGGATCTGCTCGCCGGCCTGGGTGTCGACTCCCTCAAGCCCTATGTCGACCTGCTGCACGCCCACCCCGAGGACGCCGCCCTGCGCGAGGTCCTCACGGCGGTCCTCACCGCCGACCCCGAGGAGATGCGCCACACGGTCGCCGCGGCCGCGGCCGCCTGCACCCGCCTCGGTGGCCGATACGCGCCCTACGCGGACATCGCCCACCACTACCCGGGCGACCCTGGCGTCATCGCCGCGATGCTCCTCAACCACGTCCGCCTCCAGCCGGGCGAGGCCCTGTTCCTCGGCGCCGGCATCCCGCACGCGTACCTGAGCGGCCTGGGCGTCGAGATCATGGCCAACTCCGACAACGTCCTGCGCTGCGGCCTCACCCCCAAGCACGTCGACGTCCCCGAACTCCTGCGCATCGTCCGCTTCGAGGCCGGCGACCCGGGCGTGCTGCGTCCCGAGGCGTCAACGGATGACGAGGAGGTCTACGAGACGCCCATCGACGAGTTCCGGCTGTCGAGGTACGTCCTCCCCGAAGGCGGCGCCCCTCGCGACCTCACCCGGGCCACCCCGCAGATCCTGCTCTGCACGGCCGGTGGCGTGCGGGCGGACGGACACGAACTCGGCCCCGGACAGTCGGTCTTCGTCCCGGCGGGCGAGAAGGCGGAAGTGTCCGGAGCGGGCACGATCTTCCGGGCCACTGTGATCGTATGACCGGGGTTGTGGATACCTCACGCGCCGTCGCCGGACAGGGCTGCAAGAATGGCCCACCGGCAAAGGACGGGCAAAGCCGCGACGAGGCGGGGCCCCGGACGGCGTACGTACCAAGGCGAAGGGACAACGCGAACACATGAGCGCGTCAGGCGGCACCAGGGCGATCGTGGCGGCACTGGGCGCCAACCTCGCGATCGCGGCATCGAAGTTCGTGGCGTTCGCGTTCAGCGGCTCGTCGTCGATGCTCGCCGAGGGCGTCCACTCGCTCGCCGACTCCGGCAACCAGGCCCTGCTCCTGATCGGCGGCAAGAAGGCCCAGCGCGAGGCGACCCCGCAACACCCCTTCGGCTACGGCCGCGAGCGGTACATCTACGCCTTCCTCGTCTCGATCGTCCTCTTCTCGGTCGGCGGCATGTTCGCCATCTACGAGGGCTACGAGAAGATCCGCCACCCGCACCAGGTGGAGCACTGGTACTGGCCGGTGGGCGTCCTCGTCTTCGCGATAATCGCCGAGGGCTTCTCCTTCCGCACGGCCATCAAGGAGTCGAACGAACTGCGGGGCACGCTGTCCTGGTCACAGTTCATCCGCCGCGCCAAGGCGCCCGAGCTGCCGGTCGTCCTCCTGGAGGACTTCGGCGCGCTGATCGGTCTGGTCCTCGCGCTCGGTGGCGTCGGGCTCGCCCTGCTCACCGGTGACGGAGTCTGGGACGGCATCGGCACCGTCTGCATCGGTGTCCTGCTCGTCCTGATCGCGCTCGTCCTCGCCGCGGAGACCAAGTCCCTGCTGCTCGGCGAGGCCGCCGGCACCGAAGACGTCAAGAAGATCGAGGACGCGGTGGTCGACGGTGCCACGGTCACCGGGATCATCCACATGCGCACGCTCCACCTCGGCCCCGAGGAACTGCTGGTCGCGGCCAAGATCGCCGTCCAGCACGACGACACGGCCGCCGAGGTCGCCTCCGCCATCAACGCCGCCGAGACGCGTATCCGCGCCGCCGTCCCCATCGCCCGCGTCATCTACCTCGAACCGGACATCTACAGCGAGTCGGAGGCCGCCAAGGGCCCGGACCGCGAGGCGACGCCGGGGGGACCGGCGCAGCACCCGGCGGAACACTGAGCGCTCAGACCTGAACGGGCTGCGTGGGCCGACTCAGACCTGAACCGGCTGGGTGGGCCAGGGCGCCGGCGGCACCGGCGGCGCCTTGCGCCGCCGCACCACCAGGAAGCCGATGCCCAGCCCGATCCCGGTGAGGAACAGCACCGCGCCGAGCAGCAGGGCCGAGCCCAGCAGAACCAGGATCGTACGGTTGTCCGTCATCCGGCCCCGCACGGCGTCCACGGGCACGGTTCCGCCGTGGTCCTTGGCGAAGAAACGGGAGTCCATCGCGTCGGCGCGGTGGTCGCCCAGCAGGAACAGCCGCCCCTGTGCCACCTTCACGTCGTACTGCCCGTGCCCACCGTCGGCGTCGCCCCCACTGACGTAGGGCTCCTTGATCGGCTTACCGTTCACGGTGACACGCTCCTGGGAGCCCACGAGCGTGCAGCAGGCGACGCGGTCGCCGCCCACCCCGATCACCCGTTGCATGTGGACGCCCTCCGCGCCGTAGCGGTCAGGCGCGGAGAACAGCACGACGTCTCCGCGCCGCACCTCGCTGCCGTCCACCTGTTCCCACACGATGCGCTCGCCCGCCTTGTACGTCGGCGCCATGCTCCCACTGGGCTGCGTGCCCACGCCGTACGCACTGCGCCCGTAGACGAAGGTGCCGATCGCCGGCATCAACCCCAGCAACCCCACCACGAGCGCCGCGATCCCCAGTCCCCGCCCTCTGCGCGCCATGTCACTTCCTCCCCATGCGGCCCATCCGCGGCGCGGAGAACAACCGGCCTCTGTGAACACCCGGTGCGGGCCCGTACGGCGCTCGGCGCACGGACCCGCACCAGCTTCTTTCAGCTCACCCGATCTCACCCAGCACATCGAGCACGGCCCGCTCGTCCGCCGCGGCGGTCAGCCGCCCCCGGAACCCGGCGTCCGTCAACTTCCGCGACAGCAACGCCAGAATCCGCAGGTGCTCATCGCCCGCCGCCGCCTCGGGTACGGCGATCATGAACACCAGCCGCGCCTTCGTACCGTCCATCGAGCCCCACTCGACGCCCTCCTCGGACCGGGCGAACCCGACGACCGGCGCGGTCACCGCGTCCGTCCTGGCATGCGGAATCGCGATCTCCTCGCCGAGCCCGGTGCTGCCCTGCTCCTCGCGGCGCAGCGCGGTCCGCACGAGTTCGTCCTCGTCCGTCACCTTGCCGCCGCGCGCCAACAGCACTGCCATCTCCCGGATGGCAGCCTCCTTCTCCTGCGCGTCGAGCCGGATCTTGACGGTCCGCTCGGTGAGATAGCCGGAGAGAACATCGGCACGTTCGGCACCTTCGGCACCGGTACCTGCGTCGGCGTCGGCATCGGCGGAACCAGTCGGCTCCCCCTCAGGAGCGGAGTTCCCCCCACCCGAGCCCGCACCGGCCGACGCGGATCCACGCACGGCTTGCGGCGCAACGACAGCACGCGCGCCCGAACCCGACGAGGCACCCACGCCGGCCGGGACCAACGGTGACGCCGGCTCGACACCGGCCACACCCGCACCGACCACCGGCTCCGCGCGCCGCTTGCGTTCGCTGATGTCGACCAGGGCCACCGTCGTCAGCGCCGTGGCCACCGTGCCGACCACCACCGCCACGAAGAACATCGGGACGCCGCTGACCGCACCCAGCACAGCCACGATCGGTCCGCCGTGCGGCACCGCGTCCTTCACACCCGCGATCCCGGCGACCGCACCGGCCACCGCGCCGCCCAGCATGTTGGCCGGAATGACCAGCGCGGGCCGCGCCGCCGCGAACGGAATCGCGCCTTCGGAGATCCCGAAACACCCCATGAAAAGGGACGCGAGACCCGTCTCCCGCTCCTGCTCGGTGTAGAGCCGCTTGCGCATCAACGTCGCCAGGCCCTGTCCCAGCGGCATGACCGGGATCGCGGCGGCACACATGCCCATGACCGTCTGGTTGCCGGTCGCGATGAGCCCCGCGCCGAACAGGAACGCCGTCTTGTTGACCGGCCCGCCCATGTCGAACGCGATCATGAGCCCCAGAATCGCGCCGAGCAGGATCGCACTCGTGCCCGTCATCCCACTGAGCCAGCTGGTCAGATGCTCGAACACCCACGAGATCGGCTTCCCGATGACGTAGATGAAGAACATCCCGAGCGCCGTCGTCGCCAGGATCGGGATCACGATGATCGGCATGATCGGCTGCACGAACTTCGGGACCTTGACCTTCTTGATCCACAACACCAGATACCCGGCGAGGAATCCGGTCACGATCGCCCCGATGAAGCCCGCGCCCGCCTTGGAGTCGTACAGCGACCCCGTGTTCGCGATCCAGCCACCGATCATGCCCGGCACGAGCGCCGGCCGGTCACCGATGGCATACGCGATGTACCCGGACAGAATCGGCACCATCAGCGTGAAGCCGATCACGCCGATGTTGTTCACGTCCATCCAGAAGGAGTCCTTCGGGATGACCAGACCGCCCGAGGGGTCCGCGTGCCCGCCGAGCGACAGCGAGATCGCGATCAGCAGCCCGCCGACCACCACGAACGGGATCATGTAGCTGACCCCGTTCATCAGCGCCTTGTACCCGACGCTCCGCTCCCTGCCACCACTGGTCGAGGGCGACGCAGCCGCGCCCCCCGGCCGGTGCACGGGTGCCGACCGCACCTGCTCGATCAGCCGCTCGGGATGGTGAATACCCTCCGCCACCCCGACCTTGAGCACCCGCTTGCCCACGAAACGGCTCAGGTCCACATCCTTGTCCGCGGCGACGATGATCCCGTCCGCGGTGCTGACATCGTTGTCATCGAGGACGTTTTCAGCCCCGATGGATCCCTGGGTCTCCACTTTCATGTCGATGCCGCGGCTCGCGGCGGCCTGCGCGAGCTTCTCCGCGGCCATGTACGTGTGTGCGATGCCGGTCGGGCACGCGGTCACGGCGAGCAGCTTCACGCTCCTGCTCTCGCCTTCGCCGCCGCCCGTGGGGGGAGGGCCGGCCGGAATGGTCACGTCGATCTCCTAACGCCTTTGTCGCGCGAAGCGCCGTCCCGGACGCCCCGCCAGATCGATCAGAGAGTTCCGATCTCCAGGCATCCTGCACCACCTCACGCCCACCTCAAAGAGGCAAAAGTTCCTGTCTGCGCCGTTCTGTTGACTCCTGTTCTCCCGTTCGTACGTGTCCTGTTATCGCGCTGCCCGCCCCTCGCCCTCCCCACCCGCCGCTCGCCGTGATCGACGTGATGTGTTCGGATGTGGACTGGGGACGGCCGGGCGGACCGGTGTAGCTTGGGACGGAGCCAGACGTCGCTGCTGATGGCGGTCGGGCGGTCCCACAAGGGACCGACCGAGGGAGAGAGGGCCTCCGACGGACTGCGCTGCGCGCACCGGGCATGCCTGTGTCCTCTTCGGGCACCCCTGTGTCCGCCGCCGCGCAGACCAGCCGTACCCACCTCGCCCCAACCCCGAGGAGCAGCTCGCAATGACGACTGTCGACAACCGACAGGACTTCAAGGTCGCCGACCTCTCCCTGGCCGCCTTCGGCCGCAAGGAGATCACCCTCGCCGAGCACGAGATGCCCGGCCTGATGTCGATCCGCAAGGAGTACGCCGAGGCGCAGCCGCTGGCCGGCGCCCGCGTCACCGGCTCCCTGCACATGACCGTGCAGACCGCCGTCCTCATCGAGACCCTGGTCGCCCTGGGCGCCGAGGTCCGCTGGGCGTCCTGCAACATCTTCTCCACCCAGGACCACGCGGCCGCCGCCATCGCCGTCGGCCCGAACGGCACGCCCGACAACCCGCAGGGCATCCCGGTCTTCGCCTGGAAGGGCGAGACCCTGGAGGAGTACTGGTGGTGCACGGAGCAGGCGCTGACCTGGCCCAACACCCCCACCGGCGGCCCGAACATGATCCTGGACGACGGTGGTGACGCCACCCTCCTCGTCCACAAGGGCGTCGAGTACGAGAAGGACGGCAAGGTCCCGTCCGTCGACACGGCCGAGTCCGACGAGCACCGCGTCGTCCTCGAGCTCCTGCACAGCACCATCTCCGACGGCTCGCAGAGGTGGACCCAACTCGCCTCGGAGATCCGCGGCGTGACCGAGGAAACCACCACCGGCGTCCACCGTCTGTACGAGATGCACCGCGACGGCACCCTCCTGTTCCCGGCGATCAACGTCAACGACGCCGTCACCAAGTCGAAGTTCGACAACAAGTACGGCTGCCGCCACTCCCTGATCGACGGCATCAACCGCGCCACCGACGTCCTCATCGGCGGCAAGACCGCGGTCGTCTGCGGCTACGGCGACGTGGGCAAGGGCTGTGCCGAGTCCCTGCGCGGCCAGGGCGCCCGCGTGATCATCACCGAGATCGACCCGATCTGCGCCCTGCAGGCGGCGATGGACGGTTACCAGGTCACGACCCTCGACGAGGTCGTCGACAAGGCCGACATCTTCGTCACCACGACGGGCAACAAGGACATCATCATGGCCTCGGACATGGCCAAGATGAAGCACCAGGCCATCGTCGGCAACATCGGTCACTTCGACAACGAGATCGACATGGCCGGCCTGGCGCAGATCCCGGGCATCGTCAAGGACGAGGTCAAGCCGCAGGTCCACACCTGGACGTTCCCCGACGGCAGGGTGCTGATCGTCCTGTCCGAGGGCCGCCTGCTCAACCTGGGCAACGCCACCGGCCACCCGTCGTTCGTGATGTCCAACTCGTTCGCGGACCAGACCCTGGCCCAGATCGAGCTGTTCACCAAGCCCGACGAGTACCCGACCGACGTCTACGTGCTGCCCAAGCACCTCGACGAGAAGGTCGCCCGTCTCCACCTGGACTCGCTCGGCGTGAAGCTGACCACGCTCCGCCCCGAGCAGGCCTCGTACATCGGTGTCGACGTCGAGGGCCCGTACAAGTCGGACCACTACCGCTACTGAGCGGCCCGGCGCAGCACATGGTGGGCGCGTCGGTGCGCTGACGCGCCCACCAGCAGCAGTCCCTCCGAGGCAGGCCCCCGCACCCCCGTGCCGGGGGCCTGCCCCTTTGGCTCTGCGGCCGGTCGGCCGGACCCGGCCGTCAACCGGACCAGCCCGTCAAGACCCAGGACCCCCATGCCCCGCGGCCGTTATTCGCTCCACGATCCGCACGATCACACCCCCCTCGCAGAAGAGCACTTCCACTGCGCCCCCGGCCCCTCCGGCTGGCGCTACGTGTCGAAACTGACCACCCCCTCGGGCGATCACCACGGCTCCGTCGACCTCACCCTCGACGAACTCGGCCGCCCCATCCGCCTCGAACTCCACGCCGCCGGCTGGCAGGTCCGGGGCGCCGCTCTCGACGGCGTCACCTGGGTCCGCACGGACCCCACCGGGGCTGATGCCAGTGAGGGCAACGTCCCCGCTCACGCGTTCACCGGTACATCCCCCGCGTTCCTCGTCGCCACCACCCGTCTCCTGCGCCTCACCCCCTCCGCCTCAGCAACCCGCGTACGCCTCGTCGCCTTCACGGACCCCGTCCTCGCCCCGCGCACCGTGGACCAGTCCTGGACCTTGGTGAACAGAGAAACACACGCCACTGACAACGCCCCCCTGACCGTGGACGAATACCAGGTCACAGCCCTGGACACGGGCGAACAGCACGCCGTACACATCGCCGGCGACGTAGTGCTCGGGGCGCCCGGAATCGAGCTGGAAGACCTCGAATCACCGCCGTCCACCTTCAGCTGAGCGAGACGGTCACCGCCTGAGAGACGTGGGCAAACCCGACGCGACGCAGCCGCACCTTCGACGGGGTTACGCGGGCGGCACGAACCCGCTGGACTCGGCTCTCCCGCTCGCCCCGCTGGACGGACGATCGGCAGGCGGCTCCACCTGCGAACCGGTCGGCGCGGCGGCCGCCCGCGCGACCTGAGTCGCAGGAGACGGTTCCGTCACCGGAGAAAATCCCGCAGGACGCCCGGAGGAGCCCGGCAGGACAGCCTGGCCCCCGGGTGATGTGCCGTTCGCGACTGCCCGTCGTACCTCCCGGGCCTGCCGCTCCTGCACCACGGCCGCCAGATACGCCGCCGAAGGAACACCCTGCGGAACCGGCGTCCCCGTACGAGCCGCGAGATCCGAGGCGAGCCGCTCCGCCATGGCCGAGCCGACCTGCGGATCCAGCTGCTGCATCCGCGTCAGGTACTGACGGACCGCGAGCCACAAGCCGTCGGGAACGGCTGACAGATCAACCTCCGAGAACCTCCCGGCCAACCAGAGCGGTGGCGGAGGCACGAAGCCCGTCGAAACGACGGGCATCCTTTCCCGCACGACGAGAGTCCCGGCGAACACATCGCCGAGCCGCCGGCCACGAGCCGACACAAGGGACGCAATGCAGGCGATGACCCCGAACGTCATCACGATCTCCACGAACCCGATCCCGCCCCGAACCAGCGCATGCCGGAACCGGATCGGCCCGCCGTCGTCCCTCACCACCCGCAACCCGCACGCCATCTTTCCAAGAGAGCGCCCATGACTGAGCGTCTCGACCGCGATCGGCCCGCCCACCAGCACCAGCACGAAGCTCGCGATCGACACCGCCGTCTGCGCCGCCTCGTCCAGCGAAGCCGTGGCAGCGACCAGCGCAATGGTCAGCACGACGTACACGACCACCGCCACAGCCAGGTCGAGCAACACCGCGAGCCCCCTGCTGGGCAGCCTCGCGGGGCGCAACTCCAATGCCACCGCCTCGCCCGTCACCAGCTCGCTCACGCCCGTCGTCCTTCCCCTGGCCTGCCCGTTGAACGGCCAGTCTGCCAAGCTGAGGGCGCATCGCGCCCCAGTACGACAAGCTGAACCACGAAGAGCCGCCGACGAACAGCCGAGGAGCAGCCAAACCGATGGACCTCGACGTCTTCGTCACCGCTCACAGAGCGGAATGGGACCGCCTCGACGCCCTCCTCAAACGGCAACGCCGCCTCACCGGTGCCGAGGCCGACGAACTCGTCGCGCTCTACCAGCGCACGGCCACCCACCTCTCCCTGATCCAGTCCAGCGCTCCCGATCCCCAGCTGACCGGACGGCTCAGCCAACTCGTGGCACGCGCGCGCAGTGCGGTGGCCGGCACCCGACGTGCCTCCTGGCGAGACGTCACACGCTTCCTGGCCCACGGGTTTCCTGCCGCGGTCTACAGATCGCGCCGCTGGTGGGTCCCCACCGCGCTCCTGTCCATCGCCGTCGCCGTCCTCCTGGGATGGTGGATAGGTACTCACCCCGAGGTGCAGTCCACCATCGCGGCCCCCAGCGAACTGCGCGAGCTCACTCGTCCCGGCGGCCAGTACGAGACGTACTACTCGAGCCACCCAGCGGCGTCCTTCGCCGCCCAGGTCTGGACGAACAACGCCTGGGCCGCCGCCCAGTGCCTGATCCTGGGCGTCTTTCTCGGCCTGCCCGTCCTGTGGATCCTCTTCCAGAACATGCTCAACCTGGGAGTCGGCTTCGGCCTCATGTCCTCGGCCGGCCGTCTCGACACCTTCCTGGGGCTGGTCCTCCCGCACGGCTTGCTCGAGCTGACCGCCGTCTTCGTAGCCGCCGGCACGGGACTCCGCCTCGGCTGGACCCTCATCGACCCGGGCCCCCGCTCCCGGCGCACGGCTCTCGCCGAGGAGGGGCGAGCCGCCGTGGGCATGGCGATCGGTCTCGCGCTCGTCCTCTTCGTCTCCGGCGCCATCGAAGGCTTCGTCACCCCCTCAAGCCTGCCCACCTGGGCCCGAATAGGCATTGGCGCCGCCGTGGAACTCGCCTTCCTGGCGTACGTCTTCGTCCTGGGCGGCCGAGCGGCCCGGGCCGGGGAGACGGGCGACGTCGAAGCAGCGGAACGCAGCGCCACGGTGCCGATGGCCGCCTGATGTGCGGACACACCTGCTGAGCTGTTAGTCTCTCCTTCGCCCCACAGGAGCCGTTGACACGGACCAAGCGGGGAGGTAGATTCGAACAGTTGCCTGGAACTGGATCTAGTCCGGTCGGCAGCAGTGAGAGTCTGCTTGCTTCTCGAAAACATCGATTTCGAAGAAGCCACTCCCGATCAAATCGGAAATGAGCGGCCGGTCAGTCCGGTTCGAAACTTCTGATAAAGTCGGAACCGCCGGAAAGGGAAACGCGAAAGCGGAAACCTGGAAAGCACCGAGGAAATCGGATCGGGAAACGGTCTGATAGAGTCGGAAACGCAAGACCGAAGGGAAGCGCCCGGAGGAAAGCCCGAGAGGGTGAGTACAAAGGAAGTGTCCGTTCCTTGAGAACTCAACAGCGTGCCAAAAATCAACGCCAGATATGTTGATACCCCGTCTGCCGGAATCATCCGGTGGTCGAGGTTCCTTTGAAGTAAAACACAGCGAGGACGCTGTGAACGGCTGGGCTTATTCCGCCCGGCTGTTCCGCTCTCGTGGTGTCATCCCGATTACGGGACAACATTCACGGAGAGTTTGATCCTGGCTCAGGACGAACGCTGGCGGCGTGCTTAACACATGCAAGTCGAACGATGAAGCCCTTCGGGGTGGATTAGTGGCGAACGGGTGAGTAACACGTGGGCAATCTGCCCTTCACTCTGGGACAAGCCCTGGAAACGGGGTCTAATACCGGATATCACTGCCACTCGCATGGGTGGTGGTTGAAAGCTCCGGCGGTGAAGGATGAGCCCGCGGCCTATCAGCTTGTTGGTGAGGTAATGGCTCACCAAGGCGACGACGGGTAGCCGGCCTGAGAGGGCGACCGGCCACACTGGGACTGAGACACGGCCCAGACTCCTACGGGAGGCAGCAGTGGGGAATATTGCACAATGGGCGCAAGCCTGATGCAGCGACGCCGCGTGAGGGATGACGGCCTTCGGGTTGTAAACCTCTTTCAGCAGGGAAGAAGCGAAAGTGACGGTACCTGCAGAAGAAGCGCCGGCTAACTACGTGCCAGCAGCCGCGGTAATACGTAGGGCGCAAGCGTTGTCCGGAATTATTGGGCGTAAAGAGCTCGTAGGCGGCTTGTCACGTCGGGTGTGAAAGCCCGGGGCTTAACCCCGGGTCTGCATTCGATACGGGCTAGCTAGAGTGTGGTAGGGGAGATCGGAATTCCTGGTGTAGCGGTGAAATGCGCAGATATCAGGAGGAACACCGGTGGCGAAGGCGGATCTCTGGGCCATTACTGACGCTGAGGAGCGAAAGCGTGGGGAGCGAACAGGATTAGATACCCTGGTAGTCCACGCCGTAAACGGTGGGAACTAGGTGTTGGCGACATTCCACGTCGTCGGTGCCGCAGCTAACGCATTAAGTTCCCCGCCTGGGGAGTACGGCCGCAAGGCTAAAACTCAAAGGAATTGACGGGGGCCCGCACAAGCAGCGGAGCATGTGGCTTAATTCGACGCAACGCGAAGAACCTTACCAAGGCTTGACATACGCCGGAAAGCATCAGAGATGGTGCCCCCCTTGTGGTCGGTGTACAGGTGGTGCATGGCTGTCGTCAGCTCGTGTCGTGAGATGTTGGGTTAAGTCCCGCAACGAGCGCAACCCTTGTCCTGTGTTGCCAGCATGCCCTTCGGGGTGATGGGGACTCACAGGAGACCGCCGGGGTCAACTCGGAGGAAGGTGGGGACGACGTCAAGTCATCATGCCCCTTATGTCTTGGGCTGCACACGTGCTACAATGGCCGGTACAATGAGCTGCGATACCGTGAGGTGGAGCGAATCTCAAAAAGCCGGTCTCAGTTCGGATTGGGGTCTGCAACTCGACCCCATGAAGTCGGAGTTGCTAGTAATCGCAGATCAGCATTGCTGCGGTGAATACGTTCCCGGGCCTTGTACACACCGCCCGTCACGTCACGAAAGTCGGTAACACCCGAAGCCGGTGGCCCAACCCCTTGTGGGAGGGAGCTGTCGAAGGTGGGACTGGCGATTGGGACGAAGTCGTAACAAGGTAGCCGTACCGGAAGGTGCGGCTGGATCACCTCCTTTCTAAGGAGCACTTCTTACCGATCCCTCCGGGGTGAGGTCAGAGGCCAGTTCATCGGCGAACGTCCGATGCTGGTTGCTCATGGGTGGAACGTTGATTATTCGGTCCGGTTCACGGGTCGGAGGCTGCCAGTACTGCTCTTCGGAGTGTGGAAAGCATGATCTCCGGGCGGGAGTCGGGTCGGGCACGCTGTTGGGTGTCTGAAGGTACGGCCGAGTGTTGGCTGCCTTCAGTGCCGGCCCCAGTGAACTCGCCGAGTGTGGCGGGGTGATGGGTGGCTGGTCGTTGTTTGAGAACTGCACAGTGGACGCGAGCATCTGTGGCCAAGTTTTTAAGGGCGCACGGTGGATGCCTTGGCACCAGGAACCGATGAAGGACGTGGGAGGCCACGATAGGCCCCGGGGAGTCGTCAACCAGGCTTTGATCCGGGGGTGTCCGAATGGGGAAACCCGGCAGTCGTCATGGGCTGTCACCCTTGCCTGAACACATAGGGCAAGTGGAGGGAACGCGGGGAAGTGAAACATCTCAGTACCCGCAGGAAGAGAAAACAACCGTGATTCCGGGAGTAGTGGCGAGCGAAACCGGATGAGGCCAAACCGTATGCGTGTGAGACCCGGCAGGGGTTGCGTATACGGGGTTGTGGGATCTCTCTTTTACGGTCTGCCGGCCGTGAGACGAGTCAGAAACCGTTGATGTAGGCGAAGGACATGCGAAAGGTCCGGCGTAGAGGGTAAGACCCCCGTAGTCGAAACATCAGCGGCTCGTTTGAGAGACACCCAAGTAGCACGGGGCCCGAGAAATCCCGTGTGAATCTGGCGGGACCACCCGCTAAGCCTAAATATTCCCTGGTGACCGATAGCGGATAGTACCGTGAGGGAATGGTGAAAAGTACCGCGGGAGCGGAGTGAAATAGTACCTGAAACCGTGTGCCTACAAGCCGTGGGAGCGTCGGAATGTGCTTGCACATTCTCGTGACTGCGTGCCTTTTGAAGAATGAGCCTGCGAGTTTGCGGTGTGTTGCGAGGTTAACCCGAGTGGGGAAGCCGTAGCGAAAGCGAGTCCGAATAGGGCGGTATAGTAGCGCGCTCAAGACCCGAAGCGGAGTGATCTAGCCATGGGCAGGTTGAAGCGGAGGTAAGACTTCGTGGAGGACCGAACCCACCAGGGTTGAAAACCTGGGGGATGACCTGTGGTTAGGGGTGAAAGGCCAATCAAACTCCGTGATAGCTGGTTCTCCCCGAAATGCATTTAGGTGCAGCGTCGTGTGTTTCTTGCCGGAGGTAGAGCACTGGATAGGCGATGGGCCCTACCGGGTTACTGACCTTAGCCAAACTCCGAATGCCGGTAAGTGAGAGCGCGGCAGTGAGACTGTGGGGGATAAGCTCCATGGTCGAGAGGGAAACAGCCCAGAGCATCGACTAAGGCCCCTAAGCGTACGCTAAGTGGGAAAGGATGTGGAGTCGCACAGACAACCAGGAGGTTGGCTTAGAAGCAGCCACCCTTGAAAGAGTGCGTAATAGCTCACTGGTCTAGTGATTCCGCGCCGACAATGTAGCGGGGCTCAAGCGTACCGCCGAAGTCGTGTCATTGCAGCAATACTCCCAACGGAGGCTGTGATGGGTAGGGGAGCGTCGTGTGCCGGGTGAAGCCGCGCCGGAAGGCAGTGGTGGACGGTTCACGAGTGAGAATGCAGGCATGAGTAGCGATACACACGTGAGAAACGTGTGCGCCGATTGACTAAGGGTTCCTGGGTCAAGCTGATCTGCCCAGGGTAAGTCGGGACCTAAGGCGAGGCCGACAGGCGTAGTCGATGGATAACCGGTTGATATTCCGGTACCCGCTGTGAAGCGTCAAACATTGAATCAGGCGATGCTAAGTCCGTGAAGCCGTTCCGGACCCTTCGGGGAATGGAAAGTGGTGGAGCCGACGGACCAGACTTGTAGTAGGTGAGTGATGGGGTGACGCAGGAAGGTAGTCCAGCCCGGGCGGTGGTTGTCCCGGGGTAAGGGTGTAGCCCGTCATCCAGGTAAATCCGGATGGCATGTGGGTGAGACCTGATGCCGAGCCGATTGTGGTGAAGTGGATGATCCTATGCTGTCGAGAAAAGCCTCTAGCGAGTTTCATGGCGGCCCGTACCCTAAACCGACTCAGGTGGTCAGGTAGAGAATACCGAGGCGTTCGGGTGAACTATGGTTAAGGAACTCGGCAAAATGCCCCCGTAACTTCGGGAGAAGGGGGGCCATCACCGGTGATTGGATTTTCTCCATGAGCTGGGGGTGGCCGCAGAGACCAGCGAGAAGCGACTGTTTACTAAAAACACAGGTCCGTGCGAAGCCGTAAGGCGATGTATACGGACTGACGCCTGCCCGGTGCTGGAACGTTAAGGGGACCGGTTAGTGCGCTTTCGGGCGTGCGAAGCTGAGAACTTAAGCGCCAGTAAACGGCGGTGGTAACTATAACCATCCTAAGGTAGCGAAATTCCTTGTCGGGTAAGTTCCGACCTGCACGAATGGCGTAACGACTTCTCGACTGTCTCAACCATAGGCCCGGTGAAATTGCACTACGAGTAAAGATGCTCGTTTCGCGCAGCAGGACGGAAAGACCCCGGGACCTTTACTACAGTTTGATATTGGTGTTCGGTTCGGCTTGTGTAGGATAGCTGGGAGACTGTGAACTCTGGACGCCAGTTCAGGGGGAGTCGTCGTTGAAATACCAGTCTGGTCGTGCTGGATGTCTAACCTGGGTCCGTGATCCGGATCAGGGACAGTGTCTGATGGGTAGTTTAACTGGGGCGGTTGCCTCCTAAAGAGTAACGGAGGCGCCCAAAGGTTCCCTCAGCCTGGTTGGCAATCAGGTGTTGAGTGTAAGTGCACAAGGGAGCTTGACTGTGAGACCGACGGGTCGAGCAGGGACGAAAGTCGGGACTAGTGATCCGGCGGTGGCTTGTGGAAGCGCCGTCGCTCAACGGATAAAAGGTACCCCGGGGATAACAGGCTGATCTTCCCCAAGAGTCCATATCGACGGGATGGTTTGGCACCTCGATGTCGGCTCGTCGCATCCTGGGGCTGGAGTCGGTCCCAAGGGTTGGGCTGTTCGCCCATTAAAGCGGTACGCGAGCTGGGTTTAGAACGTCGTGAGACAGTTCGGTCCCTATCCGCTGCGCGCGCAGGAATATTGAGAAGGGCTGTCCCTAGTACGAGAGGACCGGGACGGACGAACCTCTGGTGTGCCAGTTGTTCTGCCAAGGGCATGGCTGGTTGGCTACGTTCGGGAGGGATAACCGCTGAAAGCATCTAAGCGGGAAGCCTGCTTCGAGATGAGTATTCCCACCCACTTGATGGGGTAAGGCTCCCAGTAGACGACTGGGTTGATAGGCCGGATCTGGAAGCCCAGTAATGGGTGGAGGTGACCGGTACTAATAGGCCGAGGGCTTGTCCTCAGTTGCTCGCGTCCACTGTGTTGGTTCTGAAACCACGAACAGCCCCGTTGTCGGGCCACGACAACGGTGCGGCTGAACAGTTTCATAGTGTTTCGGTGGTTATAGCGTGAGGGAAACGCCCGGTTACATTCCGAACCCGGAAGCTAAGCCTTACAGCGCCGATGGTACTGCAGGGGGGACCCTGTGGGAGAGTAGGACGCCGCCGAACAATCTTTGAGAAAACCCCCGGCCGGGGATACCGGTCCGGGGGTTTTCTGCGTTTCAGGGCTTATGCTTCGGGGCTCTTTAGAAGAGAGCCCCTTCGTTTACAGACGTCCTGCTGTCTTCAGTGCCAGATATGCATCTGCCAGCGCCGGCGCCAGTTCCTCAGGGGTCTTGTCGACCACCGTGACGCCGTGACGGCGGAGTTGTTCCGCGGTGCGGTGACGCTCGCTCTGCGCTTGGGCGGCAGCGGCAGCTTCGAAAACGGCCTCGGTATTTCCACGGGCCGTCGTCATGCGGGCGATATAGGGGTCTGCCACCGATGCCACCAGAACGGTGTGGCGCTGGGTGAGTTGGGAGAGGACGGGGAGCAGGCCTTCCTCCACTGGTGCGGTGTCGAGGCTCGTCAGCAGCACGATGAGGGAGCGGCGGGGAGCCGTGCGGAGTGCGCTTGCCGTCAGGCCTCGGGCGTCCAGTTCGACCAGTTCGGGTTCGAGGGTTGCCATCGCGTTGACCAGGGACGGGAGGACATCGCGGGCCGTACGCCCCTGGACGAGTGCGCGTACCCGGCGGTCGTATGCCATCAGGTCCACCCGGTCGCCTGCGCGGGACGCGAGTGCTGCCAGGAGGAGGGCCGCGTCCATGGAGGCGTCGAGGCGTGGGGCGTCGCCCACGCGGCCCGCAGAGGTGCGGCCGGTGTCCAGGACGAGCAGGATGTGACGATCGCGCTCGGGGCGCCATGTGCGTACGGCGACAGAGGACTGGCGGGCCGTTGCGCGCCAGTCGATGGACCGGGTGTCGTCGCCGGGGACGTACTCGCGCAGGCTGTCGAATTCTGTTCCTTCGCCGCGGGTGAGAACGCTGGTGCGGCCGTCGAGCTCGCGCAGACGGGCGAGTTTCGAAGGCAGGTGCTTTCGGCTGGTGAAGGGTGGCAGAACGCGTACCGTCCAGGGGGCCTTGTGGGTGCCTTGGCGGGAGAGCAGGCCGAGGGGGCCGTACGAGCGGATGGTGATGCGGTCGGCCTGGCGGTCGCCGCGGCGGGTGGGGCGTAGGCGGGTGGTGACGCGTCGGCGTTCGCCGGCGGGAACCGTGAGGCTGTGGCGGGAGGCTGCCACCTCGGTTCCGGGCTGCCAGCTGCTGGGGGGCCAGGCATCGCGCAGGCGCGCCCGAAGCGGGCGGCTGGACGGATTGGTGACGGTGAGGGTCACGTCTGCGGCCTCGCCCAGGCGTACGGACGTGTCGCCGGAGCGGGTCAGGCCGAGGCGTCGTACAGGTGCTGCGAGGGCGAAGTCGCAGGCGCAGGCCACGGCCAGGGGGGCGTTCACCGCGAGGATGCCCGTCAAACTGGGGTCCCAGATTCCGACGGGGAGGGAGCCGAGGGCCGCGAGGAGCGCGGCGCGTCCGGTGAGGGCCATCAGCGGGGGACGGGGACGTGGGCGAGGATCGCGTTGATTACGGAGTCGGCCGTGACCCCTTCCATCTCTGCCTCGGGGCGGAGTTGTACGCGGTGGCGGAGGGTGGGGAGGGCCAGGGCTTTGACGTCGTCGGGGATGACGTAGTCGCGGCCCGTGAGCCAGGCCCACGCGCGCGAGGTGGCCAGGAGGGCCGTGGCGCCGCGTGGGGAGACGCCCAGAGTGAGTGACGGGGACTCGCGGGTGGCTCGGCAGATGTCCACCACGTAGGCGGTGATCTCCGGGGAGATCGTCGTTTTGGCGATGGCTGCGCGGGCGGCCTCAAGATCGGCGGGACCGGCCACCGGGCGTACGCCGGCGGCGCGCAGGTCGCGCGGGTTGAATCCCTCGGCGTGGCGGGTGAGGACGTCGATCTCGTCCTGGCGGGAGGGCAGAGGGATCGTCAGTTTGAGGAGGAAACGGTCCAGTTGGGCTTCGGGGAGGGGGTACGTGCCCTCGTACTCGACCGGGTTCTGCGTCGCGGCCACCAGGAACGGGTCGGGCAGCGGGCGCGGGGTGCCGTCGACCGTGACCTGGCGTTCCTCCATGGCCTCCAGGAGGGACGACTGGGTCTTCGGGGGTGTGCGGTTGATCTCGTCGGCCAGGAGGAGGTTGGTGAAGACCGGGCCGGGCTGGAACGAGAACTCGGCGGTACGGGTGTCGTAGATCAGGGAGCCCGTGATGTCACTCGGCATCAGGTCCGGGGTGAACTGCACGCGCTTCGTGTCGAGTTCGAGTGCGGACGCGAGGGCGCGGACGAGCAACGTTTTGGCGACCCCGGGGACTCCTTCTAGTAGTACGTGTCCACGACAGAGGAGGGCGACGACGAGGCCGGTCACGGCGGGGTCCTGGCCGACCACGGCTTTGGCGATCTCGGCGCGCAGGGCTTCAAGGGAGGCCCGGGCCCTGCCCGGGTCCCCGGTGTACCCGGCGTTGTCAGTGGTCGGGTCCATCATGGACGGCGTACCTCTCTTTCGAGGGCGTCGAGTTGGTCGGCGAGGGAGATAAGGGCCGCGTCGTCGCTGGGCGGCGGGCCGAAGAGGAGAGAGTCCAGGGCCTGCCCGGAGCCGTGGAGATGGGCGGACAGAGCGGGGAGCAGGGCCTCGGGCGCGTGCGCCTGAACGACGGAGACGCCGACGAGGGGGGCGAGGCGGATGCGGGTGGAGGAACGAAGAGCGGCGGCTGCGCGATCGCGGGCGTTCGCTTTGCGGTAGAGACGGGCGCGGCCTTCGACGGTTTCGGAGGCGCGGATCGCCACGGGGAGTCTTTCGGGTACGAGGGGGCCCAGTCGGCGTGCCCGCCAGAGGGCGGCGAGGGCTGCCGCGACGAAGAGTTGCAGCGTGCCCCAGAGCCAGCCGGAGGGGAGCAGGTCGAAGAAGCCCTTTTCGTCGCCTGTGCCGGCGGCCGAGTTGTCGGAGAGCGAGGGGAGGTACCAGACCAGATGAGGGCGGGAGCCGAGGAGTTGAAGGGCGAGCGAGGCGTTGCCCTGCTTGTCGAGGTGGTCGTTGAAGAGGATGTCGGGTGCGCCGAGGACGACCGTGTCGCCGCCCCCGGACGTCTCCGGGATGCGCACGAGCGTGGCGAGGCGCTTGCTGGGGTAGCACTCGTCGGCGCCGAGGTGTGTGGTCGTGTAGCGGATGCCGCCCGTGTCCGCCGTGCCCGCGCGGCGGGCGGCGGGCAGTTGGCAGTCGGGGGAGAGCGTCGAGTCGAAGCTGGTGGCGGGGTCCGCGGTGACACCGGGGGCGAGCTTTTCCACGGACCAGCTGCCGGGGGCGACCAGGACGGTGCGTCCGCCGGAGCCTGCGATCGCGGAGTGCAGCCGCGACTGTTGACGGTGCGTCAACAGGTCGGGGACGGCGACCAGGAGCGTGGTGTCCGGAGCTGTTGCGGCGCGAGCTTCGTCCAGGGTGGTGACCGTGCGCGTGGTCACGCCGTGGTCCGTGAGGAGTTCTGCGACGGCGCGGCTGCCGTAGGAGTCGGCGGAGCGCGGGTCGAGTTCGCCGTGCCGGGCGTCGGAGCGGATCACGGCGATCACGACGGCTGCTGCCAGGAGGAGGACGACGGAGAGGGCGATGCCTCGCGCGCGGGTCCACACCTGGCGTGCGGTGGGCGAGACCGAGGTGGTCGGGAGCGTGGCCTCGGTGGTCATCCGGCGGCTCCCTGGCGGGCGTTGTGGGCCGTGCTGGGGCTGCTGTTCGCGAGCTGGGGCTTGGTGCGATCGAGGTCGCGGTCGAGTTCCGCCATGCGGTGGTACGACTGCTCGCTCGCCCTTCGGCCGCCGTACGTCACGTCGTCGAAGTCCCGGGCGGCGGCGCGCAGCCGGTCCGTGTGGGAGGGCAGTGTGCGGCCCGCTGCTGCGGCTGCCTCGTCCGCGGTGCGGCCGGGGCGTACGTCCAGGAGCGCCCGCTCTTCGAGGGAGCGGACGATGGCGCGCATGCGTTCCTGGACGGCCTGGTTCCAGTGGCCTTGGGCGGCGTGTGCCTCGGCTGCCGCGCGGTGTTCGGCGGCGCTGCGGGGGCGGTCGTCGAACAGAGCGGCCGACGAGGTCGGTTCGCGGCGTGGCGTGCCCAGGCGCCACCACAGTGCGCCCAGCACCGCGAGGACGGCGACGATGACGACGACGAGGCCCAGCGTGCCTCCTGGTGTCGCGGCCGCAGCCGAGCCGAACAGCTTGTCGACCCACCCCCAGAAGGCGTTCAGGGCGCGCTCGAACAAGCTGGGGTCGTTCTCGTGGTACATGCGCTTGGACAGCTCACGACGGGCCGCCTCGCGCGCGGGATCCCGCGGAATCGTCACCGGCGGTTCGTCTCCGGTGCGTATCGACGACAGGACGGAATTGTCGCCGACACGCAGCAGCGTCCGTATGGCCGCTTCGGCGGCGGCGCGTGGCAAAGCCGTCGGCACCGCTGTGAGAACTCCCCCCGTCACGCTCACTGCATCAGCCTCCCGCGCCGGCTTCGGCGCCGTAGCCCTGGACGCCTGCGGCGCGGGCCAGTTCGAGGTCGAGGGCCTCACGGCGGATGCGCAGGTCGATGTAGAGGAGCACAGTGACGCCGGCACTGATCGGGAACGTGATCATGGAGCCGATCACCGAGCCCAGCCCGCTGATGACGAGGAACGTCCAGCTGAGGTCGCCGCCGCTGTTGTTGAGGAGACTGGCGATGCCGTCGCCGCTGAACAGCGCGGCCAGGAAGGTGAAGGGGATGACGACGATCGCCGAGATGATGCTCGAGATGATCCCGGCGAGCAACTGGATGCCGAAGACACGCCACCAGGAGCCGCGGACGAGCTTCGCGGACCGGCCCATCGACTTCAAGACGCCCTGCTTCTCCAGCATCAGAGCCGGCGAGGCCAGGGAGAAGCGGATCATCAACCAGAGTGCGACGATTCCGGCGCCGATGCCGCCGAGGACGGCGAGCGCGACACCCCCGTCGGCGTTCCCGAAGACGGCCACGAGGATGCCGGGAAGCGTGCCTGCGAGGACGATTCCCGCGGCGATGACAGGCAGCAGCACGATCAAACCGAGGAGCTTGACGACCTGAGGGCGGGCGTCGCGCCAGGCCTCGCCGGTGCTCACGGACCGGCCGAGGACGGCACGGCTGGTGACGGTGGTGAGCAGGGCGGTCGCGGCGACTGTCGCGATCAGGGAGATCAGGAAGACGGCGCTGGAGCTGAGCATGACCTCGCCCAGGGCGCGGGTCAGTTCGCCTGCGGTGGCGCTCGGGTCGTCGAGGGCCGCGGTGCTGGTGTCGTTCAGCACGAGGCCCTGAAGCAGGATGACGAGGATCTCCGTAACCACGGCGACGGTCAGGGAGATGCCCAGGACGGTCCGCCAGTAGGTGCGCATGGTGGAGACCGCGCCGTCGAGGATCTCGCCGACGCCGAGAGGGCGGAGCGGGATGACGCCCGGCTTGGCGGCGGGCGGAGGACCGCCCCAACCGCCTCCCCATGCGGGGTACCCGGGAGTGCCGTAGGGCGGGTAACCACCGGGACCGGGAGCGCCGTGGCCACCGGGACCGGGGGGAGGCTGCGGGCCCCAGCCGGGGCCGGGTGGCGGTGGTGGCGGAGCAGGCCGGGCGGGGCCCGCGGGGCCGGTGGGCGCGGACCACTGGGCGGGCGGCGGCTGTTCCTTCGACCACTGCGAGCCGGTGCTCTGCGCGCCAGGGCTGTCCTGCGGGTCGGGACCGGGCTGGTCCGCGCGCTCCGCGGGGCCGGGACGGTCGGTGGGCTCGGCAGGGCCGGACGCGCCGGGCTCCTGTCCATCGGAGGGGGCAGATCCGGGCGAGGCCCAGCCCGGAGTGTCTTTCATCGTCGCTCCTTCACGGTGCCCGTCCGCGGTCGCGGCGGCAGGTTGGCAGCCATCGTGCCATGGGGTGGTCATCCAGGGGCCGGCCGCGGTATGGGCTGCACACCTTCAATTGTCCGCCGGATAAGGGGCAGACTGACGGCATGGCTGATCAGTACGCGCAATCCGGTGAAGACAGCAGGCCGACCGAGACACCGGCGATCCGTTGGGAGGAGCCACCCGAAGGCCCGGTACTGGTCCTTCTCGACCAGACGAGGTTGCCGGCCGAGGAGGTCGAGCTGGTCTGCACGGACGCACCCGCGCTGGTGGAGGCGATCCGTTCGCTGTCCGTGCGCGGGGCACCTCTGCTCGGCATCGCGGGAGCGTACGGTGTCGCGCTCGCCGCCGTGCGTGGCTTCGACGTGGACGATGCTGCGGCCGCGCTGGCGGGCGCCCGGCCCACCGCGGTGAACCTCGCTGTCGGTGTGCGCAGGGCTCAGTCCGCCCACCGGGCCGAGTTCGCCAAGAGCGGTGACGCCGGGCGGGCCGCGGCGGCGGCGCTTGCCGCGGCGCGGCGGCTGCACGAGGAGGACGCCGAGGCCAGCGCTCGGATGGCCGAGCGTGGGCTGGCGCTGCTGGACGAGCTGCTCCCCGGCGGCGGCCACCGGATCCTCACCCACTGCAACACCGGGGCGCTGGTGTCGGGCGGGGAAGGGACGGCGTTCGCGGTGGCGCTCGCGGCGCACCGGGCGGGGAGGCTGCGGCGGCTGTGGGTGGACGAGACCCGTCCGCTGCTGCAAGGAGCTCGACTGACGGCCTACGAGGCGGCGCGCCGTGGCATGGCGTACACCCTGCTCACGGACAACGCGGCGGGCTCGCTCTTCGCGGCCGGCGAGGTGGACGCGGTGCTGATCGGGGCGGACCGTATCGCGGCCGACGGATCGGTGGCGAACAAGGTGGGGAGCTATCCGCTCGCGGTGCTCGCGAAGTACCACCATGTGCCGTTCATCGTGGTGGCGCCGGTGACGACGGTGGATCCGGACACTCCGGACGGTGCTGCCATCGAGGTCGAGCAGCGCCCCGGCCATGAGGTGACCGAGGTCACAGCTCCTCAGGTGCCGGTGACGGGAGCGGGGGCAGGAGGTGGGATTCCGGTGGCGCCGCTGGGGACTCAGGCGTACAACCCGGCGTTCGACGTCACGCCGCCCGAGTTGGTGACCGCGATCGTCACGGAAGAGGGCGTCGTTTCGCCCGTGACGGCTGAGGCGCTCGCTGAGCTGTGTGCCAGGTCGCGCCAGGTCAAGATCAGCTGATCAGCACAAGGGTGCGCGGAGCCGTAGCGCGGAGAACTTATAACTAGGTCGGTGCGGTGGATGATGGTGACGTCATCCAGGACCGTTCTGCGCACTGCGGTTCCTGCCGACCTGAACAGATCAACGACCTGTGCACGGCCTTCCACGTCCGGCGCGGATGGAAATCCGATGGGCACCGTCCGCCCCGGCGCGTGAGTGCCGAAGGCCGAACGTGAAGGCCGGTGTCGCCGTCGTGGCGTCCGCGTAGCCCGCCCTGGCCCGAGCCGCTGGGCCGACCATGTGGTCAGGGTGCGCCTACGCTGGGTAGCTGACATCCGTTACGGACATCGACGTCGCGGGACAGGGGCAGACAGTGACGGCCGAGTACGACTATCGTCACGGGCCAGTGAGCCTGCTCACCTGCACCTTCGCCACCGTTATGAGAATGGGATGATGTCGTTTATGAAGGGACGAGTCCTTGTCGTCGACGACGACACGGCACTGGCCGAGATGCTCGGCATCGTGCTGCGTGGTGAAGGTTTTGAGCCGTCTTTCGTAGCTGACGGCGACAAGGCGCTGGCCGCATTCCGTGAGAGCAAACCGGATCTGGTGCTGCTCGACCTGATGCTGCCGGGGCGGGACGGCATCGAGGTGTGCCGTCTGATCAGGGCGGAGTCCGGTGTGCCGATCGTGATGCTCACCGCCAAGAGCGACACCGTCGACGTGGTGGTCGGGCTGGAGTCGGGCGCCGACGACTACATCGTGAAGCCGTTCAAGCCGAAGGAGCTGGTCGCCCGGATCCGGGCGCGGCTGCGGAGGTCGGAGGAGCCGGCGCCGGAGCAATTGGCCATAGGCGACCTGGTCATCGACGTGGCGGGTCACTCCGTGAAGCGGGACGGGCAGTCGATCGCGCTGACGCCGCTGGAGTTCGATCTGCTGGTGGCGCTGGCCCGGAAGCCGTGGCAGGTGTTCACGCGTGAGGTGCTGCTCGAGCAGGTGTGGGGTTACCGCCACGCCGCCGACACCCGTCTGGTGAACGTGCATGTACAGCGGCTGCGTTCGAAGGTCGAGAAGGACCCCGAGCGGCCGGAGATCGTGGTGACCGTCCGCGGCGTCGGTTACAAGGCAGGACCGAGCTGACATGACCGGTGACAGTGCCGCTTCGGCGCCCGGGCCGGGCGAGGCCCGCGCGGGGCGGCCTGTCGGCCGGAAGACGGCGGGCTCCCGCTGGGGACGCCTGCTCGAGGGCGGACTGCTGCAGGGCGGCGTCCAGGGCAGCCCGGTCCTGCGCCTTTTCATGCGCTGGGTGCGTCGCCCGCTGCTGCCCGTCATGCGGCTGTGGCGACGCAACATCCAGCTCAAGGTCGTCGCCACGACGCTGCTGATGTCGCTCGGTGTCGTACTGCTGCTGGGCTTCGTCGTCATCGGGCAGGTGCGCAACGGCTTGCTTGACGCCAAGGTGAAAGCCTCCCAGAGCCAGGCCACGGGCGGGTTCGCGGTGGCCAAGCAGAAGGCCGACGAAGAGGCGGCGGTCGGGACCGGTGACGGCGGTACGACGGCGGACGGCCGTCCCTCGCAGAACGTCATCCAGTGGATGAGTGAACTGGTGTCCTCGCTGTCCAGCGGCGGTCAGGGCGCCTTCGACGTGGTGACCTTGCCTGCCGGCGACAACAGCGGCGGCGGGCGCGGGCCGCGTGCCTCCGGGGACGTCGACCCCTCTGCGAGCGTTCCCGACGACCTGCGCTCACGGATCAACGACGACACGGCGGCCTCCCAGAGCTACACCCGCATCGTCTACAGCAACAGCAACGAGTCCCAGCCTGCGCTGGTCATCGGTAAGCAGGTCAACGACCCCAACGGCGACCCGTACGAGCTGTACTACCTCTTCCCGCTCACGCAGGAGGAGAAGTCGCTGAGCCTGGTCAAGGGCACGCTGGCGACCGCGGGGCTGTTCGTCGTCGTCCTGCTCGGGGCGATCGCCTGGCTGGTGGTGCGGCAGGTCGTGACGCCCGTGCGGATGGCGGCCGGTATCGCGGAGCGGCTGTCCGCAGGGCGGCTGCAGGAACGTATGAAGGTCACCGGCGAGGACGACATCGCGCGGCTCGGTGAGGCCTTCAACAAGATGGCGCAGAACCTGCAGCTGAAGATCCAGCAGCTGGAGGACCTGTCGCGGATGCAGCGGCGGTTCGTGTCGGACGTGTCGCACGAGCTGCGGACGCCGCTGACGACCGTACGGATGGCCGCGGACGTCATCCACGAGGCGCGGGAGGACTTCGATCCGATCACCGCGCGGTCGGCCGAGCTGCTGGCCGACCAGCTGGACCGGTTCGAGTCACTGCTCGCGGACCTGCTGGAGATCAGCCGCTTCGACGCGGGTGCCGCGGCGCTGGAGGCGGAGCCGATAGACCTCAGGGAGGTCGTGCGGCGCGTCGTCAGCGGGGCCGAGCCGCTCGCCGAACGCAAGGGGACGCACATACGTGTGGTGGGCGACCTCCAGCCCGTCGTCGCGGAGGCGGATGCCCGGCGCGTGGAGCGGGTGCTGCGCAACCTCGTCGTCAACGCCGTGGAGCACGGCGAGGGCAAGGACGTGGTCGTCAAACTCGCCGCGGCGGGCGGAGCGGTGGCGGTCGCGGTGCGCGACTACGGCGTCGGGCTCAAGCCCGGTGAGGCCACGCGCGTGTTCAGCCGCTTCTGGCGGGCCGACCCGGCACGCGCTCGTACCACCGGCGGTACGGGCCTCGGGCTGTCCATCGCCCTGGAGGACGCGCGGCTGCACGGCGGCTGGCTGCAGGCGTGGGGCGAGCCGGGTGGCGGCTCGCAGTTCCGGCTGACGCTGCCGCGGACCGCGGACGAGCCGCTGCGGGGATCGCCGATACCGCTGGAGCCCAGGGACTCGCGGCGCAACCGCGGACTCAACGACGCCGGGTTGCCGCGCGGGGGCGGGGACAAGTCCGCCACCGTGCCCGTGCAGCCGACCGGCGACCAGATACCGCCGATAGCTTCCAGAATGGCCGGTGCGGCCCCCACCGCCGACCCGACGGCACTGCCCGGCAACGGCGCGCGCGTGGTGCCCCGGCCCGTCTCCGGAGCGCGACGGCAGGACGAGACGCCCGGCGAGGACAGGGCTCTGAGCGAGACCTCGGGTCCCCCGGGCACCGCGCCGGAGGACTCGAAGAAGCAAGGGGAGGCATTTCGTGGGCGCTGACCGCGAGGGGGGCGCCGGGCGCGGACCGCTGCGCATGGTGGTGTACGGCGTCTGCGGCGTCGTACTGCTGGCGGGGTGCGCCTCGATGCCCGACAGTGGGGACCTGCGCGGCGTCGACTCCACACCGCGGCAGGACACCCAGGTGCGGGTCTTCGCCATGCCGCCCCAGGACGACGCGCAGCCTTCGGACATCGTCTCGGGTTTCCTCGAGGCGTTGACCAGCGACGATCCCACCTATTCGACGGCGCGCCAGTACCTCACCAAGACTGCCTCGCAGACCTGGAAGCCGGGACTGTCCAGCACGGTCCTCGCGGACGGGCCGGGTATCGACCCCAACCGCCTGGGCGGCCGGGAGGGCAGCGACGACCTCACGTTTACGCTGACCGGCACGAGGGTCGCCAGGGTGGACGAGCAGCAGGCGTACTCGCCCGCAAGCGGGACCTACAACGCGCCGGTGCATCTCACGCGCGACAAGAAGACCAAGCAGTGGCGCATCGACACGCTGCCGCAGGGCGTCGTCATGGGCAAGTCGGACTTCCAGCGCAACTACATGTCCGTCAACAAGTACTACTTCGCCTCGAATGCCGCGGCCGGGACGACGCAGACGGCGGCCGTCGGGGATCCCGTGTACGTGCGGCGGCGCGTCGACCCCATGACACAGATGGTGCAGTCGCTGCTCAACGGGCCCACGACCTGGCTCGACCATGTGGTGCGGACGAGTTTCCCCACCGGTACGGCGTTGCAGAAGGGCGTCGGCGGGCTGACGCCCGACGACCAGAACAAGCTGACCGTGCCACTGAACGAGAAGGCCGCCCGCGTCGGTGTGAAGCAGTGCAGCGAGATGGCGGCCCAGCTCCTGTTCACGCTGCAGAACCTCACCCCGGTGGTGGACCAGGTCGAGTTGCTGTCCGGTGATACGCACCTGTGCTCGCTCGCCGAGGACCACGCGGACGACGTGGCCGCGCGCGGCTCGATGGACCGTCCCGGCTACGTGTACTTCATCGACGACAAGAGCCGGCTCGAACGGATAGCGGTCGGCAACAACGGCACCAAGGACGATCCGGTGCCCGGAGCACTGGGCGAGGGCAGCAAGGCGCTGCGGTCGGTGGCCCTGTCACGTGACGAGGACACCGCGGCCGCCGTCAGTGGCGACGGCAAGAATCTGTACGTCACGTCGCTGGTGTCCGGCAGTTCGCTCGGGGACCCCGTGCTGGCAAGCCGGGGCAAGTCGGAGCAGGACCGGCTGACGCCGCCCAGCTGGGACGGGAACGGCGACCTCTGGGTGGCCGACCGCGACCGTGACAAACCCCGGCTGCTCCTGCTGGAGCAGGGCAAGGGTGTACCGCTCGTGGTGAAGACCCCGGAGCTGGACGGCCGCATCGACAGCGTCCGGGTGGCTGCCGACGGGGTGCGGATCGCGCTCGTGGTGACGAAGAACGGCAAGAAGTCGCTGTTCATCGGACGGATCGAGCGGCGGCAGGAGGTCGCGGAGGACCGGCCGACGGTTTCCGTGCTCGGACTGCGGTCCGCGTCACCGGAGTTGGAGGACGTCACGGCCATGTCGTGGTCCGGGGACAGCCGGCTCGTGGTGGTCGGGCGCGAACAGGGCGGACTGCAGACCATGCGGTACGTCCAGGTCGACGGCTCCACGCCGGAGGGGCCCGCGCCCGCGGCCCTCAGCGGGATCAAGGAGATCACCGCGGCGGAGTCCGACGGGCTGCCGCTGGTGGCGTACTCGGAGGACGGGATCGTACGGCTGCCGGCCGGGACGCAGTGGCAGAAGGTCACGGACGGGGTGGCGCCGGTCTATCCGGGGTGAACCGTTGCCCCGGGGCGGTTTGCGTCCGGGACGAGTTGTCCACAGGGAGTTATCCACAGGGGTGGCAGGTCGGCTCCGGCATTGGCACAGTGGTGGGCATGCGGGGGTGGTGGCAGGACCTCACCGACCTGGTGCTGCCGGCTGAGTGCGGAGGCTGCGGGAGGCCTCGCACGGTGCTCTGCCCTGAGTGCCGTGTCGCCCTGAGTGGGGCCGCACCGAGCCGGGTGCGACCGGTGCCGGAGCCGCCCGGGCTGCCCGTGGTGCACGCGGCCGCCCGGTACGCCGACGAGGTCCGGGCCGTGCTCCTGGCCCACAAGGAGCGCGGCGCGCTGGCACTCGCGGCACCGTTGGGCACGGCTTTGGCAGGAGCTGTGCGGGCGGGGCTCATGGACATGTCCGGCACCGTGGCCGTGGGCGGTGACAGGCCCGTGCTGCTCGTTCCCGTTCCGTCGGCGCGTGGGGCGGTGCGCGCGCGGGGGCACGATCCGGCGCGGCGGATCGCGCTCGCGGCGGCGGGCGAGCTGCGGCGGACCGGGACCGCGGCCAGAGTGCTCGCCGTGCTGCGACAACGGCGTGCCGTGGCCGACCAGGCGGGGCTCAACTCCCGGCAGCGGCTGGACAATCTGGCCGGTGCGCTCGCGGTGGCACCCGGCGGCGAGCGGCTGCTGCGCTGCGGTTCGGTCGTGCTCGTCGACGACCTGATGACGACAGGTGCGTCCCTCAGGGAAGCAGCGCGTGCCGTGCACACGGCAAGGGCGGCAGAAACGGGGCTGATTTCCTACGGCGAAGCAACTACGGCCGTGTACGCGGCAGCTGCCCGGGAAAGCACAGAGGAACGGACGGCTGGATCAATGGACGAAGGGATCGACAGGAGGCACTCCGTGCCGGGAAAGGCGGGTGCAGGCGGCCCGGGTGACGTGATCCGCGCAGCTGTGGTCGCGGCGTCGCCAGATTCTTTCGAAGTAAACCGGAACTGACTGTCAACTTGCATCGTTGCAGGTAATGAGAGGGTCAATTCACCTGAACGGAGGTACGCCGCAGTAGAGGGTGACGACATCCGTCCGGGCGAGATATGTTCGGTTGTGAGAGAAAGGCGCAGGCCATCTCTCTCATACGCGAATGCCGGGCTGCGGGTTTTCCACAATCATCGGCAGTGGTGGAGTGGGGATCTTGCCCGCGGGGGAGGAGGTGGAAGTCACCGAGTCCGAGGTTCCGGAGCTGCCGGAGCCTGGTGCAAAAGGGAGATGCTCCGCCGTTGGAGCGGAGTGATCCGGGAACGGAGTTCTGCGTGGACATCGTCGTCAAGGGACGCAAGACCGAGGTGCCCGAGCGGTTCCGCAAGCACGTGGCCGAGAAGCTGAAGCTGGAGAAGATCCAGAAGCTCGACGGCAAGGTGATCAGCCTCGACGTCGAGGTGTCCAAGGAGCCCAACCCCCGACAGGCCGACCGTTGCGACCGAGTGGAGATCACGCTCCGCTCCCGCGGTCCGGTGATCAGGGCGGAAGCAGCGGCCAGCGATCCGTACGCGGCACTCGACCTGGCGGCGGAGAAGCTGGACGCCCGGCTGCGCAAACAGCACGACAAGCGGTTCTCTCGCCGTGGCTCGCGCAGGATCTCGGCCGCCGAGGTCCCCGACCACGTCCCGGGCGCGGCGACTCTCAACGGGAACGGCCACCCCGTCCACGAGGAAGAGTCGGACGGAGTGCCCACCAAGAAGATCGGCTCGCTGGAGGTCAAGGGCGAAGGCCCCCTGATCGTCCGCGAGAAGACCCACGTCGCCTCCCCGATGACCCTCGACCAGGCCCTCTACGAGATGGAACTGGTCGGACACGACTTCTACCTCTTCGTCGACTCCGAGACGAAGGAACCGAGTGTCGTCTACCGGCGGCACGCCTATGACTACGGCGTCATCCACCTCAGCACCGACCCGATGGTCGCGCAGGCGCATTCTCCCGCGCCCGGCGGCACGCTGGGCGGCTGACCCGCGCGGCTGACGGCTGAGCCGGTGCCCCTGGAGCGCCTGTGCGCCCCCAGGGGCACCGGTGTGCGACCCCTTCGAGCCCGCTCCGTCACCGCGTTGTCGTCCGGGCATGGAATCATGGCGGCAGCGGTCCAACCGGTGGGCCGTTGCCTTGGGTTGGCGATGGCGCAGCACCACAGGCCACAGCCTTCAGGGGGAGGAACGATGGCGGACAGCTTCGGACCGATGCATGACGAGGGTGCCGGCGGCGGCGTCGTCGGCATGGGCCCGGACGGGGGAGCTCCACGCAAGGAGCCGATCCGGGTGCTTGTCGTGGACGACCACGCCCTCTTCCGCCGGGGCCTGGAGATCGTGCTCGCGGCCGAGGAGGACATCCAGGTCGTCGGGGAGGCCGGGGACGGCGCGGAGGCCGTCGACAAGGCCGCCGACCTGCTGCCCGACATCGTCCTGATGGACGTGCGGATGCCCAAGCGGGGCGGGATCGAGGCCTGCACCTCCATCAAGGAGGTGGCCCCCAGCGCCAAGATCATCATGCTGACGATCAGCGACGAGGAAGCCGACCTCTACGACGCGATCAAGGCGGGTGCGACCGGTTATCTCCTCAAGGAGATCTCCACGGACGAGGTGGCCACCGCCATTCGCGCGGTGGCCGACGGGCAGTCGCAGATCAGCCCCTCGATGGCGTCGAAGCTGCTCACCGAGTTCAAGTCGATGATCCAGCGGACCGACGAGCGTCGACTCGTCCCCGCGCCGCGGCTGACGGACCGCGAGCTGGAGGTCCTCAAGCTCGTGGCCACGGGAATGAACAACCGGGACATCGCCAAGGAGTTGTTCATCTCCGAGAACACCGTGAAGAACCATGTGCGCAACATCCTGGAGAAGCTCCAGCTGCATTCCAGGATGGAAGCGGTGGTGTACGCGATGCGGGAGAAGATCCTCGAGATCCGGTGACGCTCAGCCGAGTGCGCGGGTGAGTTCCTTGGACAGGGCCTCGCGCAGTTCGGGCGTCTCCGTCCGTTCCACCCGTACGTCCGTGCAGTCCACCCAGCTCGCGGCCTCCGCCAGGGCCTGAGCCACCGCGGGGACCGCCTTGGGGCCGTCCAGGGTGACCTGCCTGGCCACCAGCGTGCGGCCCTCACGGGCAGGGTCGACGCGGCCGACCAGACGGCCGCCCGCGAGCACCGGCATCGCGAAGTAGCCGTACACCCGCTTCGGCTTGGGGACGTAGGCCTCCAGGCGGTGGGTGAAGCCGAAGATCCGCTCCGTGCGTGCCCGTTCCCAGATCAGGGAGTCGAACGGGGACAGGAGTGTGGTGCGGTGGCGGCCGCGTGGCAGTGCCTCCAGGGCCGCCGGGTCGGCCCAGGCCGGCTTGCCCCAGCCCTCGACCGTGACGGGGACCAGGCCGGAATCGGCGATGACCGAGTCGACCTGCTCGCCCTTGAGGCGGTGGTAGTCGGCGATGTCCGCGCGCGTGCCGACGCCCAGGGACCGGCCCGCCAGACCGACCAGCCGGCGCAGGCACTCCCTGTCGTCCAGCTCGTCGTGCAGCAGTGCGTCCGGGATCGCGCGCTCGGCGAGGTCGTAGACCCGCTTCCAGCCGCGGCGCTCCACGCACACCACCTCGCCGTACATCAGGGCGCGCTCGACGGCGACCTTGGCGCCGGACCAGTCCCACCACTCGCTGGTGCGCTTGGCGCCGCCCAACTCCGTGGCCGTGAGGGGGCCTTCGGCGCGGAGTTGCTTGATGACCTGGTCGTAGGTGCCGTCCGGGAGGTCGTGGTTCCAGTGCGGGCGGTTCCGGTAGGCGCGGCGGCGGAAGGCGAAGTGGGGCCACTCCTCGACGGGGAGGATGCACGCGGCGTGCGACCAGTACTCGAAGGAGTGCGGGAGGTCGGACGCGGCCTTCCAGTAGGCACTCTCCACCGTCTGGCGGCCGACGGCGCCGAGGCGGGCGTACGCGATGAGCTCGTGGGAGCGCGCCAGGACCGAGATCGTGTCCAGCTGGACCGCGCCGAGGTGGCGGAGGACGCCGCGGACGCCGGCCCTGCGGTCGGGCGTGCCGATGAAGCCCTGGGCGCGCAGGGCGATGCGGCGGGCGTCGTCTGCCGAGAGGTCGGTGATGGGGCGCGGGGTCGTCATGGTCCGCACGATAGGCGCCGGGACTGACAATCGGCGGTGGCCTGCACATTCGTCACGGGGCGCCCGGTGTCGAGGCAGGCGCCGGCAGATACGGCGCCGTCGAGGCAAGGCCCAGGTCCGAGGGCAGCAGCGAACCCACCCAGCAGTCCCGGCGTACGCCCTGGTGGATGATCGCGGAGCGCAGGACGCCCTCGATGACGAAGCCGGCGCGTTCCGCCACCGCGCGGGAGGCTCTGTTGCCGACCTCCGCACGCCATTCCACCCGGTCCACCGACAGGTGGGTGAAGGCCCAGCGGGAGGCGGCGACGGCGGCTTCGGTGACATAGCCGTTGCCCCGGTGCTCCTTGGTGCCCCAGAAGCCGATCTCGGTCACGCTCAGGGAGTGCATGGTGAGGCCGAGCATGCCCACCAGTTCCTCCCCTTCGGGGAGGAAGAGACCGAAGGTGAGCATCGAGCCGCTCGCCCAGCTCTCGGGGACCAACTCGTGGGTGAAGCTCCGCGCGTGCTCGGGGAGATAGGGCGAGGGGATCGAGGTCCAGCGCTGGATGTCGGGGTCCTGGGCGGCGGCGTACACGGCGTCGGTGTGTTCGGCGCCGACGGTGCGCAGAAGGAGACGGGGGGTCGTGAGCGTCACGGGTTCCATCGGCCGATTCTGCTGGGACGGCCGAGGAGCACGCCATGTTTTTAGCCGTGTGTGAGCGGGTGATCACAATTCGCGCAATTCGTCGGCGGGGCGCGGCACCATCCGCGAGGCCCGGCCGTTGACCCTTTTGAAGAAGATTTGAAGCGGTGCGAGAAGCCGCCTGCCGTCGTCGTCCCGGCAGGCCTCCCGGCTTGGCGGTCTCCTCGCATACGATGGCCGTTGCTCAGTAAGTCAAATGGAAACCGACCGTCCCAGGCCCGACCGGCAAGGAGACCAACCCCCGTGTCCGTCCTCTCGAAGATCATGCGTGCAGGCGAAGGCAAGATCCTGCGCAAGCTGCACCGCATCGCGGACCAGGTCAAGTCCATCGAAGAGGACTTTGTCGACCTCTCCGACGCCGAGCTGCGGGCCCTCACCGATGAGTACAAGCAGCGGTACGCCGACGGAGAGAGCCTGGACGACCTGCTCCCCGAGGCGTTCGCCACCGTACGCGAGGCCGCCAAGCGTGTCCTCGGACAGCGTCACTACGACGTCCAGATGATGGGTGGTGCCGCGCTCCATCTCGGTTACGTCGCCGAGATGAAGACCGGTGAGGGCAAGACCCTGGTCGGCACTTTGCCCGCGTATCTCAACGCGCTTTCCGGTGAGGGCGTCCACCTCATCACGGTCAACGACTACCTGGCCGAGCGCGACTCCGAAATGATGGGCCGCGTCCACAAGTTCCTGGGCCTGACCGTCGGTTGCATCCTCGCGAACATGACGCCGGCCGAGCGCCGCGAGCAGTACGAGTGCGACATCACGTACGGCACGAACAACGAGTTCGGCTTCGACTACCTGCGCGACAACATGGCGTGGTCGAAGGACGAACTGGTGCAGCGCGGCCACAACTTCGCCATCGTCGACGAGGTCGACTCGATCCTGGTCGACGAGGCCCGTACGCCGCTGATCATCTCCGGCCCGGCCGACCAGGCCACCAAGTGGTACGGCGACTTCGCCAAGCTGGTCACGCGCCTGAAGAAGGGCGAGGCGGGCAACCCGCTGAAGGGCGAGGAGGAGACCGGCGACTACGACGTGGACGAGAAGAAGCGCACGGTCGCCATCCACGAGCCCGGCGTCAGCAAGGTCGAGGACTGGCTGGGCATCGACAACCTCTACGAGTCGGTGAACACCCCGCTGGTGGGCTACCTGAACAACGCCATCAAGGCCAAGGAGCTCTTCAAGAAGGACAAGGACTACGTCGTCATCGACGGCGAGGTCATGATCGTCGACGAGCACACCGGCCGTATCCTCGCCGGCCGCCGCTACAACGAGGGCATGCACCAGGCGATCGAGGCGAAGGAAGGGGTGGACATCAAGGACGAGAACCAGACCCTCGCCACGATCACCCTGCAGAACTTCTTCCGCCTCTACGGCAAGCTCTCCGGCATGACCGGTACGGCGATGACCGAGGCCGCCGAGTTCCACCAGATCTACAAGCTCGGCGTCGTCCCGATCCCGACCAACAGGCCGATGGTCCGCAAGGACCAGTCGGACCTGATCTACCGCACCGAGGTGGCCAAGTTCGAGGCGGTCGTCGACGACATCGCCGAGAAGCACGAGAAGGGCCAGCCGATCCTCGTCGGTACGACGTCGGTCGAGAAGTCCGAGTACCTCTCGCAGCAGCTCTCCAAGCGAGGCATCCAGCACGAGGTGCTGAACGCGAAGCAGCACGACCGTGAGGCGCCGATCATCGCCCAGGCCGGCCGCAAGGGCGCCGTGACCGTGGCCACGAACATGGCCGGCCGTGGTACGGACATCAAGCTCGGCGGCAACCCGGACGACCTCGCCGAGGCGGAGCTGCGCCAGCGCGGCCTCGACCCGGAGGAGCACATCGAGGAGTGGGCGCAGTACCTGCCCGCCGCCCTGGAGCGTGCCGAGCAGGCCGTGAAGGCGGAGTTCGAGGAGGTCAAGGACCTCGGCGGGCTCTACGTCCTGGGCACCGAGCGGCACGAGTCGCGTCGTATCGACAACCAGCTGCGCGGTCGTTCCGGCCGTCAGGGCGACCCCGGCGAGTCCCGCTTCTACCTCTCCCTCGGCGACGACCTGATGAGGCTCTTCAAGGCCCAGATGGTCGAGCGCGTGATGTCGATGGCGAACGTCCCGGACGACGTGCCGATCGAGAACAAGATGGTCACGCGCGCGATCGCCTCCGCCCAGTCGCAGGTCGAGCAGCAGAACTTCGAGACCCGTAAGAACGTCCTGAAGTACGACGAGGTCCTCAACCGCCAGCGTGAGGTCATCTACGGCGAGCGGCGCCGCGTCCTGGAGGGCGAGGACCTGCAGGAGCAGGTCGTGCACTTCATGGACGACACGATCGACGCGTACATCGGCGCGGAGACCGCCGAGGGCTTCGCGGAGGACTGGGACCTCGACCGGCTGTGGGGCGCCTTCAAGCAGCTCTACCCGGTCAAGGTGACCGTCGAGGAGCTGGAGGACGCGGCCGGTGACCGGGCGGGTCTGACCGCCGAGTACGTCTCCGAGTCCATCAAGGACGACATCCACGAGCAGTACGCGTCGAGGGAGTCGCAGCTCGGCTCCGAGATCATGCGTGAGCTGGAGCGCCGGGTCGTGCTGTCGGTCCTGGACCGCAAGTGGCGCGAGCACCTCTACGAGATGGACTACCTCCAGGAGGGCATCGGCCTGCGCGCGATGGCGCAGAAGGACCCGCTGGTCGAGTACCAGCGGGAGGGCTTCGACATGTTCACGGCGATGATGGAGGGCATCAAGGAGGAGTCCGTCGGCTACCTGTTCAACCTGGAGGTCCAGGTCGAGCAGCAGGTCGAGGAGGTCCCGGTCGAGGACGCCCAGCCGGTCGACATGGACAAGCAGGACGCGGTGCCGGCGCAAGCGGGCTCGCGTCCCGAGATCCGTGCGAAGGGGCTGGACGCTCCGCAACGCCGGAACCTGCACTTCTCCGCGCCGACCGTGGACGGCGAGGGCGGAACCGTCGAGGGCGACTTCGGCGACGACGACGAGCCCGTGCGCTCCGAGGCCGACGGTCTCACGCGCGCGGAGCGGCGCAAGCAGTCCCGGGGCGGGCGGCGCCGCAGGAAGTAGGAAGCGGCGCCTGGGCGCCGTAGCAGCGGCTTGAAGGGCCGGGCCACCTCGGGGTGGCCCGGCCCTTCGGCGTACTGCCCGCCCTAGTCGTCGGTGGGGCGCGGTGGGCGCGGGCCGCCGAGTTCGACCGCCGTGCAGCGCCAGCGCAGGTCCTGGCCGCGTTCCAGGCGGAAGGCCATGGCCCGCAGCTGGTCGCCGGCGCCGACGCGCGCGAAGGCCTCGACAGCGCCGGGACGGGCTTCGTAGTAGCCGATGTCGCGGACGACCGGGCGGGTGCCGCGTGTGCGCAGGGGGCCGCGTTCCGCGAGCCAGGCCAGTTCGTCGTAGGCCCGGCCCGCGGTGTGCCGCAGCATGGAGTGGACCGGGCGCTGGCCGCTCAGCACGGCGAGCAGGAGATCGGCGAAGACGTCGGTGGGACGCGGCCGGGGGGCCGGCCTGGGGTGGCCGGCCGTGATCCCGGTGACCGGGGCGGCCGATGCGGCTTCGCCGGGGGTGGGAACGACATCCGGCGGGGCGTGGGTGGTGGTGCGGCAGGCGGGAGCCATGGAGGTGCTCGCGCAGGGGCCCGTGGCTGACGGCGCGGTGGTCTTCGGCGGGGTGGCCGGCCTGGTGCGGGCGGCGGTCGCGCCGCTGGCCGGCCCGGCGTGAGCGGTCGGCGGGCGGTTGTCGTCGGGCCTGGTGCCCGGAGAGTGGCCGCCGGCCCGGGAGCCCGGTGGACGGCCGCCGCCCGGTGCGGTGCTGGTCGCGGTTCCGCCCGGGATACGGGGAGGAGCGCCGCCGGGGCGGCGGGAGTCGCGGCGGCCGGGAGGGCGGGTGCCCGGCTGGTGCTGCGCCCTGGTCATGACCTTGTGCATGCGCTTCCCCGTTCGGAGGGCCCGATTGATACCGGGCGGTAACTTTGCGTTGGGGATCTTGTACGGGGCGCGGGACCGCTGCGGCAAGGACCTGAGGGCCCGGGTTGGAGTGGCTGGATTCTTCACCTATCAGGGTGACGGAGGGGCTGCCGGAGCCCATGATCACGGGGGCGCGCCGGGTGACTTCCCGGGCGGGAAGTGGACGCCTGAGGGGCTGGGGGCAGGGACTCGAAAGGGGACCCCCGCACGTATCCTGAAGCCCCTCCGGACGGCGCGGCTGCCGCGCCCGGTACCCGACCACGAAAGCGGCCAGACATGCGCGTCTACGTCCCCCTGACCCTCTCCGGTCTCGCCGAGGCGTACAAGACGGGAGAGCTGGGGGCGGGGCCGCTCGCCGCCTACGCCGTCACGCCCGCCCTGCGCGAGTGGTACCTCTCCGACGACATCGAGGAACTGGAGTACGCGGCTCTGAACCGCGCCGCGCTGGCCTCGCTGCGGCTGCTGGCCGCGGACCCTCGGGCGGTACGACGCCGCGTCGTGGTCGCCGTCGACGTGCCCGACGGCGCGGCGGCCGCTGACCCCGACCGGGGTCTCGACACGGCCGCGCTCGGCGAGGTACGGGTGACCGGGACCGTACGGCTCGCCAAGGCGGCGGCCGTGCACGTCGACCTCGACGAGGCGGAGGCGGACGTGGCCGCCGCGGCCGAGGCGCTGGAGGCGGCGGACCGCGGGGACGACGACGCGCAGTTCGTGGTGGACGGCGCCGAGGACCACGAGCTGCTGTGGTACGCGACGCAGGAGATCCCCAACCTGGTGGAACTCGGGGTCTGAGCCCTCCCGCGCCCGGCTCCATGCCTGTCTGACCTCTCAACGCCTTTCTGACCTGCAGTTCTCTTGATTGTCAGTGGTGGCGGGTACGTTTTTGGCATGGGGAAGCAGACAGGGACGCACATCGTCTGGGACTGGAACGGGACGCTGTTCCACGACAATGACGCGATCATCGGGGCGACGAACGCGGCATTCGGCGAGCTGGGCCTTGAGTCGATCACGATGGAGCAGTACCGGGCGCTGTACTGCGTGCCGGTGCCGAAGTTCTACGAGCGGCTGCTGGGGCGGCTGCCGACGGACGCCGAGTGGGAGGTCATGGACGTGACCTTCCACCGCTACTACACGGAGCACCGGGTCGGCTGCGGGCTCACCGCCGGCGCGGTGGAGCTGCTCGCCGGATGGCGGTCGGCGGGCCGCAGTCAGTCGATCCTCAGCATGTACGGGCACGACGAACTCGTCCCGCTGGTGCGGGGGTTCGGGATCGAGGCGCACTTCATACGCGTCGACGGGCGGACCGGGCCCTCGGGCGGCAGCAAGGCGGAGCACATGGTGCGGCACCTCGCCTCGCTGACCGGTGTGGACCCGGCTCGCACGGTGGTGATAGGCGACGCCGCCGACGACGCGGTGGCCGCACGGCACGTGGGGGCACGGGCCGTGCTCTACACCGGCGGTTCGCACGGGCGGGCCAGTCTGGAAGAGGTGGGCGTGCCGGTGGTGGACTCGCTGGCGGAGGCCGTCGCGGAGGCGGAGCGGCTGGCGGCCTGAGCCGGCGGGCGTACGCGCGGCGGTGGGGTCAGTCAGGTCACCGGTGCCTTCGCGCGCAGCACGGTCAGGAACTCGCGCATCCAGCCCGGGTGGTCCGGCCAGGCGCGGGACGAGACCAGGGTGCCGTCGACCACCGCCTCGGCGTCCTGGAAGCTGGCGCCCGCGGCCTGCATGTCGGGTTCCAGCGCCGGATACGCCGTGACCCGGCGTCCGCGCAGACCGTCCACCGCGGCGGTCAGCAGGGGCCCGTGGCAGATCTGGGCCACCGGCTTGTCCGCGTCGAAGAAGGACTTGAGGATCTTGCGGAGTTCGGGGTCGTTGCGGAGGTACTCAGGGGCGCGGCCGCCCGGGATGACGAGGGCGGCGTACTGGCCGGGATCGACCTCGGCGAAGGCGAGGTCGGCCGGCCAGGTGTAGCCGGGCTTCTCGGTGTAGGTGTCGAAGCCGGGTTCGAAGTCGTGGACGACGAACCGGAGCTTCTTGCGGGCGGGGGCCGCGATGTGGACTTCGTAGCCCTCCTCGCGGAGGCGCTGGTACGGGTACAGGACCTCGAGTGACTCTGCTGCGTCGCCGGTGACGATGAGGATTTTCGCGGTCATGTCGGGCGGCTCCCCTCGGGAGGGCGTGCGCTGTCATGGGCAACGTGCCTCTGAGGGGGTGGCCTTGCCAAGAGGTCCGGTCGTTTTCGAGCAAGGGGGATCAGATGAAGGGCTGCAATCGCCGACCCGCACGACAACAGGGCTCACGCCCCTGTGCAGAGTGTCAAAGTTCGACCCCTGGTTTTGTACACATACGGCTCATGACGGGCCCCCCATGGTGAGCGATAGCCTTATGGCGTGATCAGCGCGATAGCTCGCGGGGGCATCCATGCCCCTGCCCTACGCCCGGTGAGCACGGAACACCTCCGTGACCGGGTGGCGGTCGCTGGTCCTCGCGGGCGGGACGGGGTCGCACGGACCCCCAGGACGCCGCACACACCCCGGAAGCAGACGCCGCCGAGAGCAGCGTCACACCCCGTGGGCGCGTTGAGAATGGCCGATAACCCCCCGCTCATCTCCCCTTGCGGCATAGCGTCGGAGCAGACCGGACACCCCGCGTCACGGCGTCACGTCCCAGGGGAAGAGCCCGTACTTCCTTCTACGTCACGCAATGGCGCGCGACAGGAGCCAGAGGACAATGCAGACCAAGCTGGACGAAGCCAAGGCCGAGCTGCTCGAGAGGGCCGCCCGGGTAGCTGAGAACAGCCCGGTCGGGGGGCACCTACCGACTGGGACGACGGATGAGGGCACACCCGACCGGGACACCGTGCTCGCGTTCCTCCAGCGCTACTACCTGCACACCGCCCCGGAGGACCTCAGCGGCCGCGACCCGGTCGACATCTTCGGAGCCGCACTCTCGCACTACCGGCTGGCCGAGAACCGCCCGCAGGGCACGGCCAACGTGCGGGTGCACACGCCCACGGTGGAGGAGAACGGGTGGACGTGCAGCCACTCCGTCGTCGAGGTCGTCACCGACGACATGCCCTTCCTGGTCGACTCCGTCACCAATGAGCTGACGCGGCAGGGGCGTGGCATCCACGTCGTCATCCACCCGCAGATCGTCGTCCGCCGGGACGTCACCGGCAAGCTCATCGAGGTGCTCAGCGCGCAGACGGGCGGCGACCTTCCGCACGACGCGCACACCGAGTCCTGGATCCACGTCGAGATCGACCGCGAGACCGACCGCGGCGACCTCAAGCAGATCACCGCCGACCTGCTGCGCGTCCTGTCCGACGTCCGCGAGACCGTCGAGGACTGGGACAAGATGCGGGACGCGGCGCTGCGCATGGCCGACGAGCTGCCCGCCGAGCCCGTCGCCCCCGACCTGCGCGAGCAGGACGTCGAGGAGGCCCGCGAGCTGCTGCGCTGGCTGTCCGCCGACCACTTCACCTTCCTCGGCTACCGTGAGTACGAGCTGCGCGAGGACGACTCGCTGGCCGCCGTGCCCGGCACCGGCCTCGGCATCCTGCGCTCCGACCCGCAGCACGCCGCGGACGAGAGCCACCCGGTCAGCCCGTCCTTCGAGCGGCTGCCCGCCGACGCCCGCGCCAAGGCCCGCGAGCACAAGCTCCTCGTCCTGACCAAGGCGAACAGCCGCGCGACCGTGCACCGGCCGTCGTACCTGGACTACATCGGCGTCAAGAAGTTCGACGCGGACGGCAATGTCGTCGGCGAGCGCCGCTTCCTCGGTCTGTTCTCCTCCGCCGCGTACACCGAGTCGGTGCGCCGGGTTCCGGTCATCCGCCGCAAGGTCGAGGAGGTCCTGGAGCGCGCCGGCTTCTCGCCCAACAGCCACGACGGGCGCGACCTGCTGCAGATCCTGGAGACCTACCCGCGCGACGAGCTCTTCCAGACCCCGGCCGACGAGCTCGAGACCATCGCCACCTCCGTCCTCTACCTCCAGGAGCGCAGGCGGCTTCGCCTCTACCTGCGCCAGGACGAGTACGGGCGCTACTACTCCGCCCTCGTCTACCTCCCGCGCGACCGCTACACCACCGGCGTCCGCCTCAGGATCATCGACATCCTGAAGGAGGAACTCGGCGGCACCAGCGTCGACTTCACGGCCTGGAACACCGAGTCGATCCTCTCCCGGCTGCACTTCGTGGTGCGCGTCCCGCAGGGCACCGAGCTGCCGGAGCTGTCCGACGCCGACAAGGACCGCATCGAGGCACGGCTGGTGGAGGCCGCGCGTTCCTGGGCCGACGGCTTCGCCGAGGCACTGAACGCCGAGTGCGGCGAGGAGAAGGCCGCAGAGCTGCTGCGCAAGTTCGGCAGCGCCTTCGCCGAGGGCTACAAGGCGGACCACACGCCGCGTGCCGCGGTCGCCGACCTCGTCCACCTCGAACAGCTCAGCGAGGCGCAGGCGGCGAGCGGCAAGGACTTCTCGCTCAGCCTGTACGAGCCCGTGGGCGCCGCCCCGGAGGAGCGCCGGTTCAAGATCTACCGCAGGGGCGAGGCCGTCTCCCTGTCGGCGGTGCTGCCGGCCCTCAGTCGGCTCGGCGTCGAGGTGACGGACGAGCGGCCGTACGAGCTGCGCTGCTCGGACCGCACGACCGCGTGGATCTACGACTTCGGCCTGCGCATGCCCAAGTCGGCGAACGGCGGCGGGGACTACCTCGGCGACGACGGCCGCGAGCGCTTCCAGGAGGCCTTCGCCGCCACCTGGACCGGCAAGGCGGAGAACGACGGCTTCAACGCCCTCGTGCTCAGCGCCGGGCTGGACTGGCGTCAGGCGATGGTGCTGCGGGCGTACGCGAAGTACCTGCGGCAGGCGGGCTCCACCTTCTCGCAGGACTACATGGAGGACACCCTCCGCAACAACGTCCACACCACCCGGCTGCTGGTCTCGCTGTTCGAGGCGCGGATGTCGCCGGACCGCCAGCGCGCGGGCCGCGAGATCGTCGACGCCCTCCTCGAAGAGGTCGAGGCGGCCCTCGACCAGGTGGCCTCCCTCGACGAGGACCGGATCCTGCGGTCCTTCCTGACGGTCATCAAGGCGACCCTCCGTACGAACTTCTTCCAGGAGGCCGCGGGCGGCCAGCCGCACGCGTACGTGTCCATGAAGTTCGACCCGCAGGCGATCCCCGATCTGCCGGCGCCGCGCCCGGCGTTCGAGATCTGGGTGTACTCGCCGCGTGTGGAGGGCGTGCACCTGCGCTTCGGCAAGGTCGCGCGCGGAGGTCTGCGCTGGTCCGACCGGCGTGAGGACTTCCGGACCGAGATCCTCGGCCTGGTCAAGGCGCAGATGGTGAAGAACACCGTCATCGTGCCGGTCGGCGCCAAGGGCGGCTTCGTCGCCAAGCAGCTGCCGGACCCGAGCGTGGACCGGGACGCGTGGCTGGCCGAGGGCATCGCCAGCTACAAGACGTTCATCTCGGCCCTGCTCGACATCACCGACAACATGGTGGCCGGCGAGGTCGTGCCCCCGGCCGACGTCGTGCGCCACGACGAGGACGACACCTATCTCGTCGTCGCCGCCGACAAGGGCACCGCGACCTTCTCGGACATCGCCAACGGGGTCGCGGAGACGTACAACTTCTGGCTGGGCGACGCCTTCGCCTCCGGCGGCTCCGCGGGCTACGACCACAAGGGCATGGGCATCACCGCCCGCGGTGCCTGGGAGTCCGTCAAGCGGCACTTCCGGGAGCTGGGCGTCGACACGCAGAGCGAGGACTTCACGGTCGTCGGCATCGGCGACATGTCCGGCGACGTGTTCGGCAACGGCATGCTGCTCAGTGAGCACATCCGCCTGGTCGCCGCCTTCGACCACCGGCACATCTTCATCGACCCGAACCCGGTCGCGGAGACCTCGTACGCCGAGCGTCGCCGCGTCTTCGAGCTGCCGCGCTCCAGCTGGGGCGACTACAACACCGAGCTCATCTCGGCCGGTGGCGGCGTGTTCCCGCGTACCGCCAAGGCCATCCCGCTCAACTCGCACATCCGTGAGGCCCTCGGTATCGAGGGCAAGGTCTCCAAGATGACCCCGGCCGACCTGATGAAGGCCATCCTCCAGGCCCCGGTGGACCTGCTGTGGAACGGCGGCATCGGTACGTATGTGAAGGCCAGCACGGAGACCCAGGCCGACGTCGGCGACAAGGCCAACGACCCCATCCGCGTCGACGGCGCCGACCTGCGCGTCAAGGTCGTCGGCGAGGGCGGCAACCTGGGCCTGACCCAGCTCGGCCGGATCGAGTTCGCACGGCACGGCGGCAAGATCAACACGGACGCGATCGACAACAGCGCGGGCGTGGACACCTCCGACCACGAGGTGAACATCAAGATCCTGCTCAACGGCCTGGTGGCGGACGGCGACATGACCGTCAAGCAGCGCAACAAGCTGCTCGCCGAGATGACCGACGAGGTCGGCCACCTGGTCCTGCGCAACAACTACGCGCAGAACACGGCGATCGCCAACGCGCTCGCCCAGTCCAAGGACATGCTCCACGCCCAGCAGCGCTACATGCGCCACCTGGTGCGCTCGGGCCATCTGGACCGGGCGCTGGAGTTCCTCCCGGCCGACCGTCAGATCCGCGAGCGCCTCAGCGCGGGCCAGGGCCTCACCAGCCCGGAGACGGCCGTCCTGCTGGCGTACACGAAGATCACGGTCGCCGACGAGCTGCTGCACACCTCGCTGCCGGACGACCCGTATCTGCGCGGTCTGCTGCACACCTACTTCCCGGCCGCGCTGCGCGAGAAGTTCACCGACCAGATCGACGGCCACCCGCTGAACCGTGAGATCACCACGACCGTCCTGGTCAACGACACGGTCAACACGGGTGGTACGACCTATCTGCACCGGCTGCGCGAGGAGACCGGCGCCTCGCTGGAGGAGATCGTCAGGGCGCAGACCGCGGCCCGCGCGATCTTCCGCTCCGCACCGGTGTGGGACGCGGTGGAAGGACTGGACAACCAGGTCGAGGCCGCCGTCCAGACCCGTATCCGCCTGCACTCGCGCCGGCTCGTGGAGCGCGGTACGCGCTGGCTGCTCAACAACCGGCCGCAGCCGCTGCAACTGGCCGAGACGGTCGACTTCTTCGCCGAGCGCGTCGAACAGGTCTGGCAGCAGCTGACCAAGCTGATGCGTGGCGCGGACCTCGAGTGGTGGCAGCAGATCTACGACGAGCTGACCGGCGCCGGCGTCCCGGACGAGCTGGCCACACGGGTGGCGGGGTTCTCCTCCGCCTTCCCGGCGCTGGACATCGTCTCGGTGGCCGACCGTATGGGCAAGGAGCCGATGGACGTCGCCGAGGTCTACTACGACCTCGCCGACCGGCTGCACATCACCCAGCTCATGGACCGCATCATCGAGCTGCCCCGCACCGACCGCTGGCAGTCCATGGCCCGCGCCTCCATCCGCGAGGACCTGTACGCGGCCCACGCGGCCGTGACCTCGGACGTCCTGGCCGTGGGCAACGGCACCTCGACTCCCGAGCAGCGCTTCAAGGCGTGGGAGGAGAAGAACGCGGCGATCCTGGGCCGGGCACGCTCGACCCTGGACGAGATCCAGGGCTCGGAGACGTTCGACCTCGCCAACCTGTCGGTGGCGATGCGGACGATGAGGACACTGCTGCGGACGCACTCGTAAGCCCTGTGGCCACGGCCACGTAGGCAGGCCTACGAAGACGAGGGCGCCCCGAGCCGAACGGCTCGGGGCGCCCTCGTCGTTGAAGCGTCAGAACGTCAGAACGTCGGGCAGCCAGGCAGCCAGGCAGTCAGGAAGCGACGGCTACCTTGGGCTTCGGCTTGGCCTTGTCGCTCTTGTCGCCGGTGAAGGCCTCGTACTCCTTCATGACGTCCTCGGTCGGTCCGTCCATGCGCAGTTCGCCGCGCTCCAGCCACAGCACGCGTTCGCAGGTGTCGCGGATCGACTTGTTGTTGTGGCTGACCAGGAACACCGTGCCCGCGTGCTTGCGCAGTTCGCGGATGCGTTCCTCGGACCGCTTCTGGAAGGACCGGTCACCGGTGGCGAGCGCCTCGTCGATGAGGAGCACGTCGTGGTCCTTGGCGGCGGCGATGGAGAAGCGCAGACGGGCGCCCATGCCGGAGGAGTACGTGCGCATCGGCAGGGTGATGAAGTCGCCCTTCTCGTTGATGCCGGAGAAGTCGACGATGTCCTGGTACCGCTCCCTGACCTCCTCGCGGGACATGCCCATGGCGAGGCCGCCGAGGTGGACGTTGCGCTCGCCGGTCAGGTCGCCCATCAGGGCGGCGTTGACGCCGAGGAGAGAGGGCTGGCCGTGGGTGTAGATGTGGCCGTTCTCCACCGGCAGCAGGCCCGCGACCGCCTTCAGCAGCGTCGACTTGCCCGAGCCGTTGGTGCCGATCAGGCCGATCGCCTCGCCCTTGTAGGCGACGAACGACACGTGCTTGACGGCGTGCACCTTGCGCACGCCTGCTGCCTTCTCGGCCTGCCCCCGGCGCAGCATGCGGTTGAGGGCGGCGGTCGCGGAGCCGCGTCCGGCGCCGGTGCCGTTGACCCGGTAGACGATGTCGACGCCGTCGACGACGACCGTGGGGATCTGGTCGGCGGGGAGCGCGTCGGTGAGCTGGGGGAGCGCGTCGGTGTACGCGTCCGCGTACTCGTCGGTGAACTCGTTGGTGTACTCAGCCACGGCCGTACGTCTCCTCAGCCTTCCAGAAGTAGATGAAGCCGCCGACGCCGGCGAGCAGCGCCCAGCCCACCGAGAGCGCCCACACGTGGGGCGGCAGCTGGCGCGAGTGGAAGCTGTCGATCAGGGCGTACCGCATCAGGTCGATGTAGACGGCGGCCGGATTGGCCTTGAGCGCCGGAGCCACCCAGTGCGGCAGCCCGCTGCCCTTGCCGGTCAGCTTGTCGATGTTCCACATGACGCCCGAGATGTACATCCAGGTGCGCAGCACGAAGGGCATCAGCTGCGCGATGTCCGGCGTCTTGGCACCCATCCGCGCCATGATCATCGCGACGCCCGCGTTGAACGTGAACTGCAGCACCAGGGCCGGGATCGCCAGCACCCAGGAGAAGGCGACCGGCACGCCGAAGCAGAGCAGGATGACGACCAGGGCGGCCATCGAGAACAGCAGCTGCTGGAGCTGCTGCAGGCAGAAGGAGATCGGCAGCGCGGCCCGCGGGAAGTGCAGCGCCCGGACCAGGCCGAGGTTGCCGGAGATCGCGCGGGTGCCCGCCATGATCGAGCTCTGCGTGAACGTCCAGATGAACACGCCCGTGACCAGGAACGGGATGTAGTCCGGCACGCCCTTCTTGGTGTGCAGCAGGACGCCGAAGATGAAGTAGTACACCGCCGCGTTCAGCAGCGGGGTCATGACCTGCCAGACCTGGCCGAGCTTCGCCTGGCTGTACTGCGCCGTGAGCTTGGCCGTGGCGAACGCCGTGATGAAGTGGCGCCGGTCCCACAACTGCCGGATGTACGCAGGCAGGGAGGGGCGGGCACCGCTGACCGACAGGCCGTGCCGTGCGGCGAGCGCCGCGAGGTCGTCGTCGGCCGGAGCCGACGCCGGGGGCGGTGTGTGGATGACCTGGCTCACATCCGCTGCTTTCGCTCGGGGGGAGGGGATGCCGGCGTCCGGCCGGCCCGTTGCCCCACGTTTCCTTACGTTTCTCTTCATGTTCTCTTACGTCGGGACGGGACCGTATCGTCGCAACGTGAGCGTAGGCCGAGTTGACGTCGGAACGCAACCGTTTCGTCGTAACGCCCTATGCTGGTCCGCATGACGACGAACGCCGACGAGCCCCAGACGCGTCCGCGCCGCCGTGCCCCCGCCGGGGCGGCCGTACTCCGCGAGGATGTGACGGAAGCCATCCGGGCGGCAGTCTTCGAGGAGCTCGCGGCCGTCGGCTATGCGCGGATGTCCATCGAGGGCATCGCGCGCCGCGCGGGCGTCGGCAAGACCGCGGTCTACCGCCGCTGGCGCTCCAAGCTGCACCTGGTGCTCGACGTCGTCTCGGCGCTCGCGGTGATGGGCCTGCCGACGCCGGACACGGGTTCCCTGGAGGGCGATCTGCGCCTGCTGTACGAGGTCACCTCGCGCGCCCTGCGCCACCCGGTGGCCTCGCAGATCATCCCGGACCTGCAGGCCGAGGCGGCCCGCAACCCCGAGATCGCCGAGGCGATGCAGAAGACGCTGCGGGAGGGACAGGAGGGCGTGGCCAGCAAGATCCTGGTGGCGGCCGAGCGGCGCGGCGAGATCCGCGAGGGGTTCGACGACGAGCTGGCCCTCGACCTGATCTCGGGCCCCCTGTACTGGCGCTCGGTGGTGATCCGCAGCCCGAAGCTGCCGAAGGGGTATCTCGGGGCGCTCGCGCGGGCCACCGCGGAGGCGCTCAAGGCGCTGTGAGCGTCTCAAGTCGCTGTGAGCGTCCCAAAGCGCTGTGAGTATGGTGCGCTCGCCGGCCGCCCGTGACCGGGGAACGAGTCGCCGCGTGCGGTGGCCGGAGTTGAGGCGGGACTGCCGTGAGAGTCGTGATCGCCTAGGTCAACGCCCTGCTGCGCGAAGGGCTCGTCCTCCTGCTGACGTCCGCCGGACATGAGGTCGTGGCCGTCGCGGGCACCGGGCCCGAGGTCCTGCCCGCGCTGCTGGAGCACCGCCCCGACGCCGCCGCGCTCGATGTGCGCATGCCGCCCGGCTTCCGCGACGAGGGCCCTGCGCGCGGCGCTGGCGGCCCGCGAGCGGATCCCCGGGCTCCCGGTGCTGGTGCTCTCGCAGCACGTCGAGGAGACGTACGCCGCCGAACTGCTGGCCGGGGGCGCGAGCGGGCTCGGCTATCTGCTCAAGGACCGGGTCGGCCGGGTCGGCGAGTTCCTCGACGCGCTGGAGCGGGTCGCCGCCGGCGGCACGGCACTCGACCCCGAGGTCGTCACCGAACTCCTCGCCCGCCGCAAGGACACGACCCTCGACCCGCTCCCCCCGCGCGAGCGTGAGGTGCTGTCACTGATGGCCGAGGGCCACGACAACGCGACCATCGCCAAGACACTCGTCGTCACCGAACGCGCGGTCCACAAACACATCGGCAACGTCTTCCTCAAACTGTCCCTGCCACCGAACGACAGCGGCCACTGCCGGGTGCTGGCCGTACTGACGTATCTGAACCATCAGTGACCTGATCGGTGTCCGTGTCGCTGCCGAGGTCGACGGCGGCGGCACTAGTCCCGCGCCGCCTCCGGATGCAGTCGCACCCAGCCCTCCCAGGCCGAGGTGATCATGTCCTGGATGTCGTGCTTGGCCTTCCAGGTCAGTTCGGTGGCGGCGTGGTCGGCGGAGGCGACGACTCGGGGTGGGTCGCCGGGGCGGCGCGGGGTGACGGTCGGGGGGCGGTCGTAGCCCGTGATCGTGTTGATGTGGTCGATCATCTCGCGGACGGAGACGCCCTCGCCGCGGCCGATGTTGAGGGTGAGGTCGCGGCCGGGGGACGACCGGAGCGCGCGGGCGGCCGCGACATGTGCCTCGGCCAGGTCGACCACGTGGATGTAGTCGCGTACGCATGTCCCGTCGGGGGTCGGATAGTCGTCGCCGAAGATGTGCGGGGCTGCGTTCTCGGTGAGCTTCTCGAAGACCATCGGGATCAGGTTGAAGACTCCGGTGTCCGCGAGCCGGGGGGTCGCCGCGCCCGCCACGTTGAAGTAGCGCAGGGAGGCGGTGGACAGGCCGGTCGCCCGGCCCGTCGCGCGGACCAGCCATTCGCCGGCCAGCTTCGTCTCGCCGTACGGCGACATCGGCACGCAGGGCGTCTCCTCCGTCACCAGGTCCACGTCAGGCATGCCATAGACGGCCGCGGACGACGAGAACACGAAGGACGGCACGTCGGCCGCCGTCACGGCCTCCAGGAGGACGCGCAGGCCCTCGACGTTCTCCCGGTAGTAGTGCAGGGGCAGGTCCACCGACTCGCCCACCTGCTTCTTCGCGGCCAGGTGCACGACGCCGGTGACGTCGTGTTCCGCGAGCACCCGCCCGACCCGCTCGCCGTCCAGCGTCGAACCCACCACCAGCGGCACCCCGTCCGGCACGCGCTCGGCGATGCCCGTCGACAGGTCGTCGTACACCACGGCCCTCTCGCCCGCCTCGGACATCGCCCGGACGACGTGCGCCCCGATGTAGCCGGCACCGCCGGTGATCAGCCAGGTCATGTACGGCCGTCCCCTCGTCAGTTGGCCTGAGGTGTGCGATGTGCGCTGACGTCGCTATCAGTGAAGCAGGCCCGGGGAGTCATACGTGCACGACCGGTGCGACGCCCCGTGCATCGGGGGACACGCGTGGTGCCTGGTTCCGCATCGTGGGCGGGGTGGCGGTGGAGCGCCACAGGCGGGTGAAGGACAGTACGGCGGCTGCGGCGAGTAGCCCGTTGCGGGCGAGCATCAGGCCGCAGCCCGTCCACGTGCACGCCCTGACCTGGGAGTACAGGGTCGGATAGGCGACGACGCTGAGCGCGGTCGCCACCAGGATCAGGGCGGCCGCCGGGCGCTGCACGGTGTGCCGCGAGGTCAGACACACGGCGGCTGTGCCCAGCAGCCAGATCATGTACTGCGGGCTGATCACCCGGCTGGTGACAGTGAACAGCAGCACCGCGCTCAGCGCCGCGTCGTACGGCGTCGCGGGCGTCCAGTGCCGGGCCCGCAGCCGCCACAGGAGCAGCAGCCCGAAGGCGACCGCCGTGAGCGCGAGGGACACGTGCGCGACGGTCCGCACATGCGGTCCCGTGAACTCCAGCGCGCCGTACTGGTAGCGGACCTTCCCCGGCCATCCGGCATGCGTGGCCAGGGCGAGTGCCGTGCCGCCGAGCGACTCGATCTGCACGCCCCGGCCGCCCTGTTGCCGCAGGAACGCCAGCGGGTTGGCGAACAGCGCCGAGAAGAGCGCGAGCGACCCGGCCCCGGTGACGGCGGCCCAGACCCACGCGGAACGCGTCGTGCGCCCTCTCGGGGTACCCAGCAGCACCAGCGCCGGCCACACCTTCACCAGTGCGCCCAGCGCCGCCAGCACCCCGTACGCGCGCGTGGAGCGCGACAACGTCAACAGGGAGATGACGGCGAACGCCGTGACCTGCACGTCGTAGCGGGCGAGCGGGACGTGCAGGAGGAGCGGGAGACCGGCCACCCACATCGCGGCCCCGAGGAGGGTGCGGCCGGTTCGGGTGCCCGCGTGGGCCAGCGCCAGCGTGATCGCCGCGTCGGCGGCGAGGGTGAGGGCCACGAACGCCTGAAAGTAGGTCAGGCCCGGCAGCAGAGCGGGCGACAGCAGTACCGCGCCCGCGCCCGGGGGGTACTGCCACAGCGGGTCGTGCGCGGGGAAGGCGCCGTGCGCGAGGACGCCGTACCAGTGGTGGTACAGGCGCCACACCTCCCGCGCGACCCCGCCCCGGCCGAGCAGCGGCGTCGCGTTGTGCGCGAGCAGCCACAGCATCAGGGCACGGGTGGAGAGCCAGGCGGCGCCGAGTGTGAGGAGACGGTGTGTGCGGACAAGGGTGATCGCTGCATTCATCACGGCGGATCGTAAGCCGGGCGAATGGTGTGTAAGAGCTAAAACACCGTCAATCCCCGTTAAGCGCTCGCCAACCGCACAAAATCAGCCGTGTGGAGATCGAGGACGCGGGGCGGGCGAACCGTCGTTGGGTGCGTGCGGAGATCGTGGCCGTGGCGGTACCCGCCGCGGTCATACTCGCGATCGGACTGTGGGGTCTCGACCGAGGCGGCATGTGGGGCGACGAGAGCGTCACCTTCCTGGTCGGGCGGCGGACGGTGCCGCAGATCTGGCAGCTGCTCCACGGGATGGACGCGGTGCACGGCCTGTACTACCTGTTCATGCACCTCGTGCTCACCGTCCACCCCGGCGAGGTCGTCCTGCGCCTCCCGTCCGTGTGCGGGGCGGCCGCGACGGCCGGCCTGGTCGCGGCTCTCGGTGTCCGGCTGGCCCGGCCGAGAGTCGGACTGTGGGCCGGGCTGCTCTACGCGGTCACGCCCCTGACCGGCCACTACGCGCAGGAGGGACGGTCGTACGCGATCGTCGCGGCGGGCGTGGCCGGGGCGACACTGCTGCTGGTGCCGGCGGTGGAGGGCCGTCCGCGGCGGGGGTGGTGGTGGCGGTACGGGGGTCTCCTCGCCGTGACCTGTCTGCTGCACGAGCTGGTCGTGCTGGCGCTGTGCGCTCATGCGGTGACCCTGCTGCTCGCGCGGGTGCCGAGGAGGGTGTGGCTCGACTGGGTGCGGGCGGCGGGGCTGGTGGGGGTCGTCGTACTGCCCCTGGTGTGGGTGTCGCAGCTGCAGTCGGGGCAGGTGGCGTGGCTGGTCGTGCCCGGGTGGGACAAGGCGGAGGCGCTGGTGCGGGACTTCGCCACCGGTCCGACGGGGGCGGTGTTCTGGGTGTGCGTCCTGCTGATGGTGGTGGGGCTCGGCGCGGGGCGGCCGGCGGTGGTCGCGTTCCCGTTGCTCGTGCTGCCGCCGGTGATCCTGATGACCGTGTCGCAGTACCGGCCGCTGTATCACGAGCGGTATGTGCTGTACGCGCTGGCGGGGGCGCCGTTGCTGACGGCCGCGGGCCTGGACCGGGTGGCCGTGGCCCTGGGGCACCTGCGACCGCTCGGCAGCCGACGGCGCTACGGCCGCTACGTCACCCTCACCGGTGTCGTGACCGTCGGCCTCGCCTTCGTCCAGTGCCTCCCCCTCTACCGGCAGGACCGCTCCCCGGCGCACCGCCCCGAGAACCTCGCCGCCGTCGCCGCCGTCGCCGCCCGCGACATCCGCCCCGGCGATCCGGTGCTGTACCTGCCGTCGACCTGGCGGCTCGCGGCACTGACGTATCCGAAGGGGTTCAGCCAGGCCCGCGACGTCGCGCTCCGGGAGTCGGGGCCCCGGTCGGGCACCCTCAGCGGCCGCGAATCCGCCCCCGGCGAGCTACGGCGCAAGCTCCTCGGCGCGGACCGCGTCTGGGTCGTCGCCGATTCGAGGCTGCTGCGCTCGCGGCTGCGTCCGGGCAACCCGGCCGACCGCGTCAAACTCGCGCTCGTGGAGGAGCAGTTCACCGCCCGCGAGAAATACGTCAGCGGCCGCGTGACCCTCCGCCTCTATGTCCGCCGCCCGGCGCAGACGACGGCTTCTCCGTCCGCGGTGGCCCTTGCGGCGACCGTCCGGCGCACCAGCGGCTCACCCTGTCCGCCGCCGGGCTGCGAGGGGTTGCCGGGGTTGCCGTCCCGTCCGTAGTCCGGCAGGTCGCGACCTATGCCTGTTGTTCCGGATGCCCCGCCGACTCCGAAGTCACGGCCGCGTCCAGGGCGTGGGTCAACTCGTCGAGGCGGGCGCGCAGGGTGCGGATCTCGTCGACGTCGAAGCCCGTCGCCGCGGCGATGCGGCGCGGTACCTGCACCGCGCGCTCGCGCATCGCCGTGCCCTGCTCGGTCAGCCGGACCTCTACCGAGCGCTCGTCGCGGGCGCTGCGCTCACGCCGTACCAGACCGGCCGTCTCCAGCCGCTTGAGCAGCGGGGACAGGGTGCCGGAGTCGAGCCGCAGGTGTTCGCCCAGCTTCTTGACCGGCAGATCGCCGTGCTCCCACAGCAGCAGCATCACCAGGTACTGGGGATAGGTGAGCCCGAGGTCCTTGAGGACGACGCGGTAGACGCCGCCGAAGGCGCGCGAGGTGGCGTGCAGGGAGAAGCAGATCTGCTGGTCGAGGCGGAGCCAGTCGGTCGCGGGGGTCTCGGGCTCGGTGGTCATGCCTCCAGGATAGCTCTTGCGAGCCATTTAGTTGTGCGCAATTGAATTGTGTGCTCTACTTATGGCCGTGAGGCGGCCACGCAAGAGCCGCCGAACGTGAACTCGAGAGGGATGGTCATCCATGGACGCGCTCTACACCGCTGTCGCCACCGCCACCCACGGCCGTGACGGTCGCGCCGTTTCCAACGACGGCAAGGTCGACCTCAAGCTGGCCCCGCCGGTGGAGCTGGGCGGCAACGGCGAGGGCACCAACCCGGAGCAGCTGTTCGCCGCCGGTTACGCCGCCTGCTTCGGCAGCGCCCTCGGCCTCGTCGGCCGCCAGGCGAAGGTCGACGTCAGCGACGCCGCCGTGACCGCCGAGGTCGGCATAGGCAAGCAGGGCGAGGGCTTCGCCCTCAAGGTCACCCTCCGCATCGAGCTTCCGGACACCGTGGACGAGGCGACCGGCCGCAAGCTCGTCGAGACCGCCCACCAGGTGTGCCCCTACTCCAACGCCACCCGCGGCAACATCGAGGTCGACCTCGTCATCGAGTAGCCCCCACGGATCACCTGACTCGCCTCGCAGCCGGTCAGGGCCGCCCCGCACGGGGAGAAGCAGCGCGGACGCCGGTGGCCGGCGTCCGCGCTGCTTCCGTTCGGCCCCAGCAACCGACGTCACCGCATCGAGTGGGCCCGCTCAGCGGCCGGGGCGGGCAGCACGGGGGTTGCCGCGGGTTCCGGCATCTGCTCGCCGAGCAGCAGCGTCCGTACGACCCGCTCGGCGGCCCGCCCGTCGTCGAACTCGCAGAACCGCTCCCGGAAGCCGGCCCGCAGGCCCGCCGACTCCTCGTCCCGCCATGTCTCCGAGGCGAACAGCCACGCCAACTCCCGGTAGGAGCGCGACACATGGCCCGGCGCCTCGGCGGTGATGTCGAAGTAGGCGCCCCGGCTCGCCGCGTACGCGCCCCAGTCGTCGGCGTGGATCACGATCGGCCGGTCCAGGTTGGCGTAGTCGAACATCAGGGCCGAGTAGTCGGTGACCAGTACGTCGGAGGCGAGCATCAGGTCCTCGACGTGCGGCTCGTCCGTGGCGTCGATCAGCACGCCGCGCGCGTGCAGATCAGCGAGCCCGAGCCCGCGCGTCGTGCCGGTGGCGAGACTGGGGTGCAGGCGTACGACGAGGGTGTGGCCGGCGCCGAGGTCCGCGGCGAACCTGGCCAGGTCGATCCGGTCGACATGCCCGCCGCGCCGGTACTCGCGGCGGGTCGGGGCGTACAGCACGACCGTGTTCCCGGCGGGGACGCCGAGCCGCGCGCGGACGGCCGCGCCGTGATCCGCCGCCGGGTCGACCAGTACGTCATTGCGCGGGCTACCCGTCCGCAGCGAGGTGAAGTGACAGGGATACGCCCGGTCCCACACCAGCTCGGAGTGGCGGTTGGCGACCAGGCTCAGGTCCCAGCGGTCGGCGCGGTGCAGCATCTTCGGCACGCTGAACCCGTGCCGGGCGCCGGGCTTGGTCAGCAGGTCGGCGCCCATGTACTTGAGCGGCGTGCCCTGATGGGTGTGCAGGTGGACCTGGCCGGGGCGTTTGACCAGCGCGCCGGGCCAGTTGACGTTGTTCACCCAGTACGTGGCCCGCGCCATGACCGAGCGGTAGCGCCGCGAGCCCGGCGTCACATGGTCGACGCCGGGCGGCAGCGAGTCCACCGCGTCCTCCCGGACCACCCACACACCGCGGATGTGCGGCGCCAGTTCGCGGGCCTTGGCGTGGATCGCGGCCGGGTCGCCGTGCACGCCCGCATGGTGGGTCGCCGAGTAGACGGCGAGGTGCGGATCGAGCGGCAGCTTCGACTGGGCCCGGTACCAGGCGTGCTGGGCCGCCGTGGACGCCCTGCCCAGCGTGCGCCGCTTGCCCGCCCCCGCGAGCCTGCGCAGACCGCGCGACGCGCGCAGCGCCGCGTACGAGGCGTACGGCGCAGAGGCCAGCAGCCGCATCTCCGTGCCGCGGTCGCCGTCCGGCGGGACGAAGCCCTCGGGGCAGTGCCGCTCGTGGAAGGCGCGGATCTCGCGGTAGAAGTTGCCACGGTCCGCCAGGGTCACCCGGTCCTCGCGGGCGATCACGAACAGCATGTGGTCCAAGGCCCGTTCGAACAGCAGCGGGCGCGCCCAGGCGAGGTCGTCGTGCTCCTCCAGGAACGCGAACAGGCCCTCGTACTGCGTGAAGATGTCGAAGTGCCGGCGCCCCGGGGTCTTGGTGATGGCGCCCTGCCGCCGCTGCCGGTACTCGACGCCGATCCGGTTCAGACAGGCGATGCGCTCGGCCAGCACCATCGACCGGTAGGTGACCGGCGCGTCCTCGTACAGGCCGGGCGCGTACTGGAGGCCGTGCTCCTGGAAGAAGTCGCGCCGGTACGCCTTGTTCCAGGCGACCAGGAACAGGTGGACGTACTGCGGGCTCTGACGGAGGTCGAAGACGTCCTGGCCCGCGGCGGCCAGCAGGGTGGAGGCGTCACTGGGGCCGCCCCGCCCCCACCAGTGGGTGCGTACGTGGTCGAAGACCAGGATGTCCGGGTCCTCGGCGCTCTTGAGCCGGTCGGCTACGGCGGCCAGCAGGCCGGGCGTGTAGAAGTCGTCGCTGTCGAGGAAGAGGACGTAGTCGCCGCGCGCCTGCTCCAGGCCGGCGTTGCGGGCCCGGCCGAGGCCGACGTTCTCGGTCAGGTGCAGCACCCGCACCCGTTCGTCGCGCTCCGCGTACTCGTCGAGGATCGCGCCGCAGTGGTCGGGCGAGCGGTCGTCGACGGCGATCACCTCGAAGTCGGGGTACGACTGTCCGAGCACCGAGTCGATGCACTCGCGCAGGAAGCCCTGCACCTTGAAGACGGGGACGATGATGGTGAAGCGGGGCACGGGTTCAGTTCCTCACAAGGGCGGGGACCGGGGCCGGGGTGCGCTCGGCGAGCGGGATCACGGGCGGGATCGACTCGGGCGGCTCTCCCAGCAGCACCCGGCGTACGACGCGCTCGGCGGCGCGGCCGTCGTCGAACTGGCAGAAACGCTCCCGGAAGGCGGCGCGCGCGGCCGTGGACTCGGGCGACGCCCAGGAGCCGTCGCGAAAGACACGGGCGAGTTCGCCGGGTGTCCGTGCCACCGGGCCCGGCGGGACCTCCATCAGGTCGAAGTAGACGCCCCGGGTCTCCCGGTAGACGTCCCAGTCGTCCGCGTACACGACGACGGGCCGGTCCAGGTTGGCGTAGTCGAACATGATCGACGAGTAGTCGGTGATCAGCGCGTCGGCGGCCAGGCACACGTCCTCGGAGGAGCGGTGCGCGGTCACGTCGATGATCCGGCCGGTGTTCCGTGCCGTGCCCTGGTCGTAGAAGTAGTGGGCCCGCAGGAGGACGACGACGTCCTCGCCGGCCTCCTCGCAGAAGGCCTCCAGGGCCAGGCCGGTGTCGAAGCCGGTGTGGTAGTCGCGGTGGGTCGGCGCGTACAGGACGGCCGTCTTGCCCTCCGGGATCCCCAGCTCCGCCCGGATACGGGCCACGTCCGCCGCCGTCGCCGTGTAGTAGACGTCGTTGCGCGGATAGCCGTACTCGAGCGTTTCGTGCGCGGCCGGGAAGGCCCGCTCCCACATCTGCGTGGAGTGACGGTTGGAGGTGAGGTTGTAGTCCCAGCGGTCGATGCGGGCCAGCAGCTTGCTGAAGCTGCCGGTCGCGGCCGCCACCACGGGATACGTCGCCTGGTCCACGCCCATCTTCTTCAGCGGGGTGCCGTGCTGGGTCGACAGGTGCACGCTGCCGGGGCGCTTGACGACGGCGTCCGCGAAGTTGGCGTTGTTGACCAGGTACGTGGCGCGGGCCAGCACGTCCCAGTACTTCGCGCTGCCGATCACCGCGTGCTCGATGTCCTGCGGCACGGTGTGCGCCTGGTCCGGCTCGACCAGGAACACCGAGCGCAGATGCGGGGCGAGTTCGCGGGCCCTGGCGTGGATCGCGGCCGGGTTGCAGGCGTAGCCGCGGCCCCAATAGGCGCAGTACACCGCCAGGTTCGGATCCAGCGGGCGGCGCAGATTGGCCGCGTACCGCAGACGCGTGCGCACCATGCGGGGGCGCGGGAGGTGCTCGGCCGCCTTCGACGCCGACTGGTTGACGCCCCGCAGGGCTCGGAAGGCGGTGTACGCCCCGGTCGCCAGCAGCCGGTGCTGGACGCCCAGACTGCCGCCCGGCATGCGGTGGCCGGCCGGACGGTGGCGGCGGTACAGCCTGCTCGCCAGCCGGAAGAAGATGCGGCGCTTGGCGGGCAGCCGCTTCGGATGGACGGCGGTCTTCAGCACGGCCGCGAAGAGCTGCTCGAACAGCGGGACCAACCGGTCGGCGGACAGGCCCTGTTCGGCGGCGCGGGTGAGGACCAGGTCGGTCTGGGCGAGGAGTTCGAGATGGTGTTCACCGGGCAGCGCGAGCCGGCTGCCCTGCCTGCGCACCAGATGCCGTACGACGGCCTGGCGCAGAACCGCGACCTTCTCGGCCTTCAGCGTGACCGATCCTCCGAAGCCGACATCGGTGAAGTGGCCCTCGGGGAAGGTGAGTTGCTGCTCGACGAGGAAGGTCCTGCGGTAGGCCGCGCTCCACGCGGGCAGCTGCACGCCCGTAAGCGCGGGCACCTGGTCGGGGGAGAAGGCGCCTGTCGGTGTCCCGGCCAGGAGCGGTGCGGCCGGGTTGCTCGGCTCGCCCTCCCACCAGGGGACGCGCTCGTGCTCGACGTACAGGACGTCGACGTCACCGGTCTCGGCCAGGCGTGCGTCCAGTGCCGCCAGGGCGCCGGGGACGAGGAGGTCGTCGCAGTCGAGGAACAGCAGATACGCGCCGGTCGCCGCCCGCATCCCGCTGTTGCGGGCCCCGGCCAGCCCGCCCGACGGGGGTGAGTGCACCGGGGCCACCCGGGAGTCCCGCTCGGCGTATCCGGCGACGACGTCCGCCGCGGGCGCCTCGGGGGCGTCGCAGACCGGGATCAGCTCGAAGTCGCCGAAGGACTGGGCGAGCACGGAGTCCAGTGCCTGGGACAGCCGGCCTGTCACCCCATGGGACGGGACGATGATGCTGAAGCGGGGCATTCTGCTCTTTCTGTCGATTTTCCTGCGGGCCCGGGGTGCGTCTCAGCCCGTGCGGCGCCGACCCGGCCGCCCGGTGGGACGCCAGGTGGACGGCCGGCTCGGTGTGGGCCGCGACGGGCTGGAGGGCATGCGAACTCCCCGGAGTGAGAACGGCGTTCAGAGGCTGTCGGTGACGGTGAGGGGCCCGGTGGGTTGCGGCACGGTGGCTTGCGGGGAGCGCGCGAGGGTCGCGGCCACCGACGGGACGGGGTGGCGCTCGTCGAGCGGGACGAACGCCGGGACGTCTTCTTCGCCCAGGACGACTTTGCGTACGACCCGCTCGGCGGCGCGTCCGTCGTCGTACGGGCAGAAACGCTCGCGGAAGGCGGTGCGCAGCTGGGTGGAGCGGGAGCCGCGCCAGTGGCCGGTGGCGAAGATGTCGATCAGCTCGTCCTCGCTGCGCCCGACCGCGCCGGGTGCGAAGGACCGCAGGTCGAAGTAGGTGCCGCGAGCCGCCTCGTACGCCGCCCAGTCGTCGTCGGCGGCGTGGACCACGATCGGGCGGTCCAGGTTGGCGTAGTCGAACATGATCGACGAGTAGTCCGTGAGCAGCACGTCCGAGGCGAGACAGAGGTCCTCCACGCTCGGATGCCCGGTGACGTCGATGATCCGCGCACCCTGCTGGACGGGGCCGTGCGTGCGGGCGAGGACGACGAAGCGGGGGCCGAGGCGGCGCAGCAGGCGTTCCAGGTCGACGTCGGAGCGCTGGGTGCGGCGGTGGTCGCGGTGGGCGGGGGCGTAGAGGATCGCGACGGTGTCGTCGGGGATCCCCAGGGACGCGCGCAACCGGGCCACGTCCGTCGAAGTCGCCTTCTGGAACACGTCGTTGCGGGGGTGGCCGTATTCGAGCGTGGTGTAGCCGCCCGGGAAGACGCGCTCCCAGACGAGGGTGGAGTGGCGGTTGGCCGACAGGAGGTAGTCCCATGTGTCGACGCCGTCGAGGAGCCTTTCGAAGTCCAGGTCACGTGCCGCGGCCGGGCGCTCCTGGAGGTCGAGGCCCATGTGTCCCAGCGGGGTGCCGCGCTGGGTCTGGATCAGGATCTGGCCGCGTCGCTTGACCATCCCGGGCTCGAAGTCGGTGTCGTTCACGAGGTACTTGGAGCGGGCCAGGGCCGTCCAGTGGGCTGCGGTGTCGGGGCGGGCGAGCCACGCCGTGCGGATGTGCGGCGCGAGCGCGCGGAAGGCGTCCTCCAGGGCGCCAGGATTGCAGCTGTGCTCACGGCCGTCGTGGGCGGCGAAGACGGCGCGGTCGGCGCGCAGCGGGAGCCGGAGCTGGATGCGGTAGTGCAGGCGCAGGGCCGTCGTCCTGGCCGTGCGCAGGAGTTTGACGGCGAGCTTGCCCGTCAGACGGCGCAGGGCCGCCGCGCCCTGCAGCGCCCGGTACGTGCGGTGCAGGCCCCAGCGGATCAGGGTGTGCCGCAGGCGTGAGCGCGGCGGGACCTGGGCGCCGGGAACGCGGTAACGGCGGTAGTGGGCGCGGGCCTTGCGCAGGAACTTGGCGCGGCAGCCTCGGGGCAGACGGTCGCGGCGGGCGAAGACCTTCGTCAGATGGTCGACCATGCGGCGGAACAACACCGGCCGCCAGCAGGCGAGTTCGGGGCGCTCGTCGAGGAACGCGAAGACACGGTCGTACTGCTCGAAGAGGTCGAAGTGCTTGACGCTGGTGGTGCCGAGGATGTTGCCCTGGCGGCGCTGGCGGTAGTGGACGCACACCCGGTCGAGGGTCGTGATCGACTCGGCGGACATCAGGACCGGGAAGGTCCACGGGGTGTCCTCGTAGTAGCCGGGCGGGAAGGTGAAGCCCTCGCGCTCGACGAACTCCCGCCGGTACGCCTTGTTCCAGGCCACCATCAGAAGGGCCAGCAGGCCCGGGCGGTCCTCCAGCCGGAAGGGGGCCGGGCCGTCTTCGGCGAGCTGGGCGGAGACCACGTTGCGGACGGACTCGCCCGACCAATAGGTGCGCGCGTAGTCGTAGACGATGACGTCCGGTTCGCCCGTCTCCTTCAGGCGGTCCGCGATCGAGCGCAGGGCGTGCGGGGTGAGGGTGTCGTCGCTGTCCAGGAAGACCAGGTAGTCGCCGCTCGCCTGCTCGATGCCGGCGTTGCGGGCGCGGCCCAGGCCTTGGTTCTCCGCCAGATGCACGGGGCGTACGCGCGGGTCGCGGGCCGCGAACTCGTCGATGATCGCGCCGCATCCGTCCGGCGAGCAGTCGTCGACCGCGATCAGTTCGAGATCGGGGTACGACTGCGAGAGCACCGATTCCAGGCACTCGTGCAGATACGCCTGAACCTTGTACGCGGGGACGATGACACTGAACCTGGGCAAGGCACATCCATGGGGTCGGCGCGGACGACTGGGCCTTGCCCGGGAACGGCCGATGGAGTGACTTGGTTACGGTTTCGTACGGCATAAGGGGGACACCGGGTGAACGGCGCCCCCCTTTTCCCTTGCTGTGGGGTTACTTGACCGCGCCCGCCATCACGCCGGACACGAACTGCCGCTGGAACGCGAAGAACACGACCAGCGGGATCACCATCGAGATGAACGCGCCGGGCGCGAGCACGTCGATGTTGTTGCCGAACTGCCGTACCTGCTGCTGCAGTGCGACCGTCAGCGGCTGCGACTCGGCGTTCGAGAACACCAGCGCCACGAGCATGTCGTTCCACACCCACAGGAACTGGAAGATGCCGAGGGACGCGATCGCCGGTGCGCCGAGAGGCAGCACCACGGTGAGGAACAGGCGTGTCTCGCCGGCGCCGTCCAGCCGTGCCGCCTCCAGCAGTTCGCGCGGGATCTCGGCGAAGAAGTTCCGCAACAGGAAGATGGCGAACGGCAGTCCGAAGCCGACGTGGAAGAGGACCACGCCGATGATGTCGCCGAAGATCCCGATCTTGCCGAAGAGATCGGCCAGCGGGATCAGCGCCACCTGGACCGGTACGACGAGCAGCGCGACCACGGCCAGGAACCACCAGTCGCGGCCCTTGAAGTCCATCCACGCGAAGGCGTACCCGGCCATCGCGCCCAGCAGCACCACGAGCAGGGTGGCCGGCACCGTGATCCAGACCGTGTTGAACAGCGCGTGGGTGATCGCGTCCTGTTCCAGGAGCGACTTGTAGCTCTTGGCGGTCAGCTGGCTCGGCGCGGTGAACACCTTCCACCAGCCGGAGGTGGCGATGTCGGTCGGGTCGCGGAACGACGAGACGAGCAGCCCGAAGGTGGGCACCAGCCAGAAGACGGCGACCAGGATCAGGAAGACCCGCATCACCCCGCCCCCCGCGCTGCTCGCCACCCGGGCGGCGAAGGAGCGCTTGGCGCGCACGGTCGTGTCGAGGGTGGTCACCGACGCTCCTTCCTCAGCCGGCGGATGTTCACGAACATCACCGGCAGTACGAGCAGCAGCAGGAGGACGCCGATCGCGCTGCCCACGCCCTCGTTGCCGCCGCCGCCGAAGGACGACAGGAACAGCTGCAGGGCAAGGACGTTGGCGTCGTCCTGACTTGGTTGCGGGGCGATGATGTAGACCAGGTCGAAGACCTTCATCACGTTGATCATCAGCGTGATGAGCACGACGATCAGGACGGGCGCGAGAAGGGGCACGGTGACCCTTCTGAACACCTGCCACTCGTTGGCGCCGTCGACGCGGGCCGCCTCCAGGAGGTTGCGGTCCACGCCCGCCAGGCCCGCCGCGATCAGCACCATCGCGAAGCCCGCCCACATCCACACGTACGCGCCGATGATGGCCGGGGTGACGAGGGTCGGGCCGAGCCAGTCGATGCCGTTGTAGGGAGCGGAGAAGTTCGAGGCGGGGAGCCGCAGTTGGGACCCGTCGGCCTGCGCCGGGAGGCTGAAGGTGCCGTCCGCGCCACTCTTGGCGGAGGCGACCACCTTGCCGCCCTTCACGGCCTCCACCTTCACGCCCTTCAGCGCCTTCTCACCCGGGTCGACCTTGCCCTTCGTGCCGCCGCCGCCCAGCTTGAAGTCCAGCCAGACGGTGCCGGTGACGCCGGAACCGCCCGCCGCCTTCGCGTTCTCGGGGGTGCCCGGGAGCTTGTTGGGCGCGATGCCGACCAGCGGAAGCAGGGCCGGGGTGCCGGCGTGCACGGTGCCGGTCGTGGTGAACGAGCCGCCGCCGGACGGCTTGAGGCCGCTCGCCGTCCCGCCGGGCCGGGCGCCCGGATACACCGAGGACGACACGAACGTGTCATGGACCGACTTGGCGACCGCGTTGGCGGCGCCCAGCGCCGGATCCTGCTCGTACACCAGGCGGAAGATGATGCCCGCGGCGAGCATCGAGATCGCCATCGGCATGAAGACGAGCAGCTTGAACGCCGTTCCCCAGCGCACCCGTTCGGTCAGCACCGCGAAGATCAGACCGAGGGCGGTGACCACCGCGGGCGCCACCGCCACCCAGATCGCGGTGTTGCGTACGGCGGTCAGGGTGGCCTCGTTGCTGAAGATGTCGCCGTAGTTCTTCAGACCCACGAAACCGGAGCCGTCGGCATCGTAGAGACTGCGCCAGACCGAGTACCCGATCGGGTAGACCACGAGCGCCCCGAGAAGCACGAACGCGGGCAGCAGGAAGAGCACCGCCACCCACAGCCGAGTCCCCGTGACGCTCTTGCGCGGCGAGACGGAGGGCGTCGGCAGTGCGCCGGCGCCCCCCGTCGAGTTCGCTACGGACGTCATGGCCCCGCCGTCAGCCGGCCGCGTAGGCCTTGGCCGCGTCGGCCTCCAGCTTCTGCTGGGTGCCGGCGACGTCCTTCGGGTTGCGCAGGAAGTCCTGCAGGTCCTTCCACTCGCCGACGCCCGCCGTACCGCCGAAGGCGGCCGGTGCCTGGTCGGACATGTCGAACCGGAAGTTGTCACCGGCCGAGATCAGCGCCTTGGCGATCTGGCGGGTGATGGCGTCCTTGTACGCGGACTGGTCCATCTCCTTGTTGGGGGAGAGGATGCCGCCCTGCGCCGCCCAGATCTCGGCGGCGTCCGTCGAGGCCAGGAAGGTCAGCAGCGCCTGCGCGCCCTTGCCGTCCTTCAGCGCCACGGCCACGTCACCACCGCTGACCACGGGTGACTCGCTGCCGACCGCCGGGAACGGGAACACCTTCGCGTCCGTGCCCAGCTTCGCCTTGGTGTCGGCGTTGATGTTCGCGGCCACGAAGTCGCCCTCGAAGACCATCGCGGCCGGGGTGGAGCCGGAGAAGGTCTGGGTGACCGACTTCGGGAACTCCGTGTTCAGCGCGCCCTTGGTGCCGCCCGCGATCAGGTCGTTCTTGCCCCACAACTGCGCGAGCGTGGTGAGGGCCTCCTTGACGGAGGGGTCCGTCCACTTGATCTTGTGCGCGGCCAGCTGGTCGTACTTCTCGGGCCCGGCCTGGGACAGGTAGACGTTCTCGAACCAGTCGGTGAGCGTCCAGCCGTCCGCGCCGCCGATCGAGACGGCCGGCGAGCCGGCGTCCGACAGTGTCTGCGCGGTGGTGAGGAAGTCCTTCCACGTCTTGGGCGTCTGGGAGATGCCCGCCGCGTCGAAGGCCTTGGTGTTGTACCAGACCAGGGACTTGTTGGCGGCCTTGGCGTAGACGCCGTACTGCTTGCCCTTCCAGGCGCCGAGGTCGGCCCAGCCCTTGCTGAAGTTCTTCTCCAGCTGGGCCTGGGCGTCCGCGCCGAGGGGCTTGAGCCAGCCCTTGTCCGCGAACTGGTGCAACACACCGACCTGGGGCAGGAAAGCGACGTCCGGCGGCTTGCCGCCCTGGATCTTGGTACCGAGGAACGTGGAGGTGTTGTTGCCCGTCGGCACGAAGTTGACCTTCGCGCCGGTGCGCTTCTTGAACTCGTCCAGGACCTTCAGGAAGTTCTCCTGCTCGGGTCCGGTCCAGACGGCGGCGACCTCGAGAGTCTGGCCGTTGAGCTTGGGGAGCGTGACGGTGCTGCCGCTCGCGCTGGAGCCCCCTCCGCCGTTGTCGCTCTTCTTGTCGTCGCCGCCGCATCCCGTGAGTGCCAGCGCGAGTGCTGCCGCGAGGAGGGCGGCTGCGGGCTTGGCGGCCCTGTGTGTCCGGTTCGTGCTGCTCGTGCTGCGCATTACTGCCCCGTTCTTCGATCTACGTCGAACGTCGAGCGCTGTCCCGTGCGATCTGGTCTACGCCCGTCCGTATGGGTCGGCAAGTGCGCGTCCTGTGTCAACCGGGGGATCGTGACCGCCTCGTGACCAGGTGTGCGGCGTTGGTGTGACCGACCGGCCCTGGGGGCTGCGCCCCCAGACCCCCCATCGGCCTGAACGGCCTCGTCCTCAAACGCCGGACGGGCTGGGAATGCCTGGACCGAGCTGCGAAGTACCGAAGGGACAGGGCCGGCGAAGTGCCGAGGGAACGGGGCCGGCGGAGTGCCGAGGGAACACGACTTGCGGATGCCGAAGGGACAGGACCGGCGGAGTGCCGAGGGAACGGGGCCTGCGGAGTGCCGAGGGAACACGACTTGCGGATGCCGAAGGGACAGGACCGGTGGAGTGCCGAGGGAACAGGACCTGCGGATGCTGAGCGAACAAGACCTACCGGACCCACCGGACCTACAGGAGCGACGGGACCTCTGTCGCCGAGACCTCTCGTGCCGCTCTCTCCAGAGCGCTGGCCAGCAACGCCAAGTCCGTCGGGCCGTTGCCCAGTTCGCGTACGGGTCTGCGTGTCGGGGGGTCGCCCATGCGCTGCCAGTCCAGGGGGACGACCGTCGGGCGCAGGGTCGCCGTGCGCGGGATGCGGCCCGTGACGCGGCCGCCCTGGAAGGCGGTCGAGCGGCCGTCGGACCAGGTCAGGTGGCCGCGTCCCGGTGCCGGTTCGTCAGGGCCGGTGGCGGGGGCGTCCAGGGTCACACGGAGGGTGGCCCTCCGTGCCGGTTCCGTGTCCGCGGTACGGCCGCCCGGGGCGGTCGCGGCCACCAGGTGGACGCCGAGTCGCTCGCCCTCGCGGGCCACCGCCTCCAGCGCCCGCATGACGGAACCCGCGGCCGGGCGGCCGGGTGAGCCGAGCGCGGGGGAGACCAGCGCGTCCAGGTCGTCCACGACCACGACCAGCCGGGGCAGCGGCGGTGCCGCCTCCGTCTGCCGGCGTGCCGCCCCCGGGCGCAGCCGCATCGTCGAGCTGGACGCGGTGTCCAGGTCGCCGGTCGCACTCGCTCCGGTCGCCCGCTGGGACACGATGCGGCCCGACAGCTCCCGGCCCGTGTGCCACTCGGTGAACTCGCTGCGGCCGAGCAACTCGGCCCGCCGCTTCAGCTCGGCGCTGAGGGACTGGGCGAACTCCCGCATGCGGACGGGGTCGTTGGCGGTGAGGTGGGTCGTCACGTGCGGGACGTCCGTACACACGCGCAGTCCGTCGCCGTGGCCGCCTCCCCCGGAGGGGGCACCACCCCCGGCGCTCACGCCGTCCCGGCCGTCCATCAGGACGATGCCCAGCCGGTCGGGGCGCTCGGCCGCGGCCAGCGAGGCGACCAGGGCCCGCAGCAGCTCCGTACGTCCGCTGCCCGCAGGGCCCTCGACCAGCAGATGCGGGCCGTCGGCCGCGAGATCCGCGCAGACCGGGCCGCGCGGGCCGGCACCGAGCACGGCCCAGGCCCGGCCGCCGAGCACCTGGGTGTCGTCCGCCGCGTCCGCCCAACGCGCCATCAGCGACGCCGGGGTGGCCCTGGCCAGCCCCAACTCGTCCAGCAGCCGCGCCGCTTGGGGCAACGGCACCGAGACGCGCGCCTGCCGCTCGGTCCCGGAACCGTCGGTCCGCAGCGGGGCGAGTGCCCGCGCGAACCGCTCCGCCCAGGGGAGGGAGACGGCGTCCACGGCGGCCACGGTGCCGGGGCCTATGGGGCCGGTGAGCGAGGACGGCGCGGGAGTGTCGGCGGGTGTGGGCGGTGCGGGAGTGGTGGTCGCCCGGGCTGTCGGGGTGGGCCTGGGCATCGTGTGGGTCTCGGTCGGTGCGGGTGGGTCCGCGGGTCCGCCGTGCTCCTCCGCTCCCGGCGCCCGGCCCGCGGACCCGCTCCCGGGACCGACGGGTGTCCCGGAACCGGTCCGCGCCACCCGCATCAGCCGCAGTGCCGTCGCCACGTCCCCGCTCAGCAGCGCGACCGCGCCGCACTCGCGGAACGCCGGCGCCACCGCGCACGCCGCCTCGTAGGTCTCCGTCACCGGCGACGCGGGCGAGGCGGAGGCCGTCTCGGCGAGGCAGACGACGTGTATGCCGGCCCGCGGCCCCTCCAGCGCGAGCCGCGCCACCGCCTCGCGCACATCGGCGCCGCCGGGGTCACCGTCCACGACGACCACGGTGTACGGGCCCGCGAAGCCGTCCGTCTCCTCCGCGCCCTCGTCCGCACGGGCCCAGGAGGGCCTGCGGACGGCGCCGCGTGATGCGGGCCGGGCACCGGACGTGGGCGACGGCGGCCGTGATCCGTGCCGTGTCTCCGCCTGCTGGTCCTCCAGGCGTCTGAGCAGCTCGTCCGTGCGGGCCGTGGCCTGTTCGCGGTCGTAGGCGAGCAGCAGGCGGCAGTCCTGGCCGTGTCCCGGGCGCAGATGGGGGAGCCAGCCGAGCCAGGACCATTCGGCGGTGCGCTCCTGAAGCGGGCGGGAGCGGTCCGCGGTGATCAGGACGATCTCCAGGGACTCGGGGGAGTGCAGTGCGGCGAGCTGGGCCACCACCGCGCGGGCCAGCCCGGACAGCCGGGCGCGGGGACCGGCCAGGCCCAACGCCCCGGCCTCCCGCAGATCCGCCGTCACCGGCACCGCGGGCAGCAGCCCCGAGCCGTCGGGCGCCGCCCGGTCCGCCGTGCCGAGCCGCACCGTGAGCGCCTCCGGGTGTCCCGGACCGCGCTCCCACAACCGAGGGCCCGGGCCGAGCGCCGTCAGCAGCAGCGACGCCGGGTCGGGCCAGGCCTCCGGGAGCTGGGGGCCGGCGAGCGGTGCGGGCCCCGCCGTCGTGTCGGCACGGTCTTCCTCGTCGTACGCCTCGTCCTCGGGCGGCAGCTGCTCGCCGCGTCCGCCGGCCAGTCGCCGTGCCCACGCCGTGAGCCCGCCGCGCCTGCGCAGGCCCGGCGGTATGTCCGTGCCGCGCAGGGGTGTTCCTTTGCGCCGACCCGCTCCGGGGGCCTCCGTGCCGTCGTCGCCCCGCGCTCGCGTGCCGAAGGGTTCGCCGCCGCCCGCCGCGTCGTGGTCGGACGGCCCCGCAGTAGATGTGTCCCACGCGACCGCGCCGAAGCGTCCGGCATGGGTGTCCCCCCGCTCGGGCGAGGGCGGGGGAGTGCCTTCGCTCCCTGTGAACCGGTCCGCCGGCCTGTTCTCGATCCGGGGCGCACTGCCCTGGACCGGCACCACGGCCGGTTCGACGGAGCCGTGGCTCTGGAGGGCGGCGCCGCGCGAGGGTGCGTCCGGGCCGCCGTCGGCCACGCGTGCGTGTGGCGTCGCCGCTGTGTCACCACCTGCGGAGGCCACCGGGACCGTGCCCCGTGGCCCACCGGCGCCCTCGGCCGCCTGCTCGCCCGCGCACGGCACCCGCACATGCCCTTCCCCGTCCGGAGCCGTCGGCACCCGCGCCCCCGGCCCCCCGGCCGGAGCGACCCGCAGCGCCGACTCACCGATGCGCAGCAGCGCACCCGGTGCGAAGCGCACCGGGCGGGTGCCGACGCGGGTGCCGTCCAGCGTCGTGCCGTTCGTCGAGGCGAGGTCCGCGACCGAGACCTGGCCGTCGGCGGCGACCATGACCGCACAGTGCAGGCGGGAGACGTCCGGGTCGTCGAGCGGGACGTCGGCGTCGGCGGAGCGGCCGATGCGGATCTCGCCGCCGTGCAGCAGGTGGACGCCGCCCGCGTCGGGGCCCGCGACCACGTGCAGCTGGGTCGGGGCGTCGTCCAGCTCCGGGTGGGGCTCGGGCTCGGCCGGGGCGCCCAGGGAGAGCACGGCGCCGTCGGTCAGCGGGGGCTCGCCAAGGGTGCAGCGGCGGTCGTCCAGGCGCTCCGCGCCCGCGTACAGCACCACCGGGCCGCCGGACTCGCGGCCGCGCTCGGTCTGAGCGGCGCCCCCGTCACCCGCGACCGCCGAGGCCAGAGCCGACGCCACCGCGGCCAGGGCCGTGCCGGCCGGCGCCGTGACCAGCACGTCGCAGCTCGCGGTGCGGCCCCGCGCCCGGTCGGGCGGGCCCAGCGGGTCTACGACGGTCAGCCGGATCTGCATCGCCGCCAGCGGTCCCTTCTGCGCGGACGCGGACAACCCCCACCCCCACCCGAGCACATCGGCCAGTACTGCAGGCATCCTCGCATCTGCCACTGACAACGCGCCCGCCGCTCCGGAACAAGTGATCTTGATTGGTCGGCTCTGCCCGCAAAAGTGCCTGACAGGTGACGTACCCGCGTCCGCTTGAGATCGGTCACGTCCGCTTTCGGGCAACCGGGGAACCGAGTCGAGCGTCTTTCCTTCGAACATGTCCCGGGACGTGTACGTAAGACGCTGGGACGGCGACAGGTGGGTGCCGCGCACCGCGGCACTACAGTGGGTCGGAACGGTAAGCAAGCAGCAGGGAGCACATGACGTGCGGCCGGTAGGCAGCAAGTATCTGCTCGAGGAGCCGCTCGGTCGCGGCGCCACGGGCACCGTCTGGCGGGCCCGCCAGCGAGAGACCGCGGGGGCCGAGGCCGCCGTGGCCGGTCAGCCCGGCGAGACCGTCGCGATCAAGGTCCTCAAGGAGGAGCTCGCGAGCGATCCCGACATCGTGATGCGGTTCCTGCGCGAGCGCTCCGTCCTGCTGCGGCTGACCCACCCGAACATCGTCCGCGTCCGGGACCTGGTGGTCGAGGGTGATCTGCTGGCGCTCGTCATGGACCTCGTCGAGGGCCCGGATCTGCACCGCTACCTGCGCGAGAACGGCCCCTTCTCACCCGTCGGCGCCGCCCTGCTCACCGCCCAGATCGCCGACGCGCTCGCCGCCAGCCATGCCGACGGGGTCGTGCACCGCGACCTGAAGCCGGCCAACGTCCTGCTCAGGCAGAACGGCGGGCAGATGCACCCGATGCTGACCGACTTCGGCATCGCGCGCCTCGCCGACTCCCCGGGCCTGACACGGACGCACGAGTTCGTCGGCACGCCCGCGTACGTCGCGCCGGAGAGCGCCGAGGGCCGCCCGCAGACCTCCGCCGTCGACATCTACGGCGCCGGCATTCTGATGTACGAGCTGGTCACCGGCCGACCCCCCTTCGGCGGCGGCTCGGCCCTGGAAGTGCTGCACCAGCACCTGAGCGCCGAACCGCGCCGCCCCTCCACGGTCCCGGACCCGCTCTGGACGATCATCGAGCGCTGCCTGCGCAAGAACCCGGACGAGCGGCCGAGCGCCGAGAACCTCGCGAGCGGCCTGCGGGTCGTCGCCGAGGGCATCGGCGTGCACGCGAACTCCGCGCAGATCGCCGCCGCGGAGGCCGTGGGGGCCCTGCTGGTCCCCGACCCGACGCCCGCCGCCGTCCCCGGCTCGGCCGACCCCACGCAGGTGATGCAGCACGGCGCGGGTGCGTACGACCCGAACGCGGCGACCAGTTTCCTGCCCCACACCGGCTCACCGGGCCCGGCGGGCGCCGCCGACCCCACCGCCGTACTCCCCAGCACCGGGGCCGCCGACCCGACCGCCGTCATGCCCCCGGTGCCCCAGGGCCAGCCGGGGCCCGAGCAGCCGCACCCCTGGCAGAACCAGCTGCGCGCCGCCCGCGACCGCAACGAACAGACGCAGGTCCAGCAGTACCTCGACCCGAACGAGGACCCGCTGCGCCGCCGCCCCCAGCGGCAGGCCGCCCGCCCGCAGCAGCCCCCGCAACAGCAGCCCCAGCAGCGGCGACCCCAGCAGCGGCCGCCGCAGGGGTACGGCTACCCGCAGCAGCAACAGCCGCAGCAGTACGCCCCGCCGCAGCACCAGCAGCCCCAGCGGTACGCGCCTCCGCAGCAGCCGCAGCAGCCCGCGCGTGAGCCTCGGCAGCCTCGGCAGCGCAGCGCCAACCCGATGAAGATCCCCGGGCTGGGCTGTCTGAAGGGGTGCCTGTTCACGATCGTCATCCTGTTCGTCGCGGGCTGGCTGGTCTGGGAACTGAGCCCGCTGCAGGACTGGCTCCACACGACCAGGGGTTACTGGCAGCAGTTGACCCACATGTACAACACCGTGAGCGGGTGGATCGGGAAGCTGGGCTCCGCCAAATAAGCAGCGAGCTTGGTGATTTGTCGACACCTGGCGGGTGATTTCCGTCTCCGCAGTGAAGGTTGGCTCTCCGGACGCGTAGTTTTAGCGACTAACACGCGTCGGGTCGGTAGGAGCAGTCTTGGCACGGAAGATCGGCAGCCGGTACACCGCGCACCAGATCCTGGGGCGGGGCAGCGCCGGCACGGTGTGGCTGGGCGAGGGCCCCGAGGGGCCTGTCGCCATCAAGCTGCTGCGTGAGGATCTCGCCTCCGACCAGGAGCTGGTCGGGCGCTTCGTGCAGGAGCGCACGGCGCTGCTCGGCCTGGACCATCCGAACGTCGTCTCCGTACGCGACCTGGTGGTGGACGGCAACGACCTCGCTTTGGTCATGGACCTGGTCCGCGGCACCGACCTGCGCACCCGTCTGGACCGCGACCGGCGGCTCGCGCCCGCGGCGGCGGTGGCGATCGTGGCCGACATCGCCGACGGGCTCGCGGCCGCGCACGCGGCAGGGGTCGTGCACCGGGACGTGAAACCGGAGAACGTGCTGCTGGACATGCAGGGTCCGCTCGGTCCGGGCGGCTCGCACCCGGCGCTGCTGACCGACTTCGGTGTGGCCAAGCTCATCGACTCCCCGCGCCGCACCCGCGCGACGAAGATCATCGGTACACCGGACTACCTGGCCCCGGAGATCGTGGAGGGCCTGCCCCCGCGCGCGGCGGTGGACATCTACGCGCTCGCGACGGTCCTGTACGAGCTGCTGGCGGGCTTCACGCCGTTCGGCGGCGGGCACCCCGGCGCCGTGCTGCGACGGCACGTCACGGAGACCGTGGTGCCGCTGCCGGGCATCCCGGACGAGCTGTGGCAGCTGCTCGTGCAGTGCCTGGCCAAGGCGCCGGCCTCCCGGCTGCGGGCGTCGGAGCTGGGCACGCGGCTGCGGGAGCTGCTGCCGCTGGTCGCGGGGATGCCGCCGCTGGACGTGGACGAGCCGGACACGGAACCCGCCGAGGAGTCGCAGGCCGCGCCCGCGGACACGGCGGCGCCGACGCGTGAGCGGATACGGCGGGGCGCGGTGCCGCTGGTGCCGGGTGCGAAGCCGGCCGACTCCAACCGGGACACCCACACGTCGATGAGGGTGCCGGCACCCGACGAGCTGGCGGGCGGCGCGCGCGGGACGGCCCGGGCACCGCGGGCGGCGGGTGCGCCGCGGCCGGGGTCCGCACGGCACCGCGCGGTCACGCGCCGACGGCGACTGGCACTCGGCGCGGCCGCGGTGGCGCTGGTGGCGGCGGCCGGGGTGGGGACGTGGCTGGCGACGTCGGACGACGCGGGAGGGTCCCCCCAGGACACGAAGAACTCGGCCCCGGCGTCTCCGTAACCCATCCCCAGGGGCTCCGCCCCCGGACCGCCGCTCCTCAAACGCCGGAGGGGCTGATATTCAGCGGGGGCGGCAGTCCCCGGCCCGCGGCGCCCAAGACCCCGGCACAGCCCGGCGCAGCGGAACGGCAGCGGCCCGGCTCTGCCCGCTTGGCGGAGCCGTTACGCTGGAGGCGTGGCAGTCGTCGACGTATCCGAAGAGCTCAAGTCCCTCTCCTCGACCATGGAGTCGATCGAGGCCGTTCTGGACCTCGACAAGCTGAGGGCAGACATCGCCGTGCTCGAGGAGCAGGCGGCCGCGCCGTCCCTGTGGGACAACCCGGACGAGGCGCAGAAGATCACCAGCAAGCTGAGCCATCTGCAGGCCGAGGTCAGGAAGGCCGAGGCGCTGCGGGGGCGGATCGACGATCTCGCCGTGCTCTTCGAGATGGCCGAGGAGGAGGACGACCCGGACACCCGCGCCGAGGCCGAGTCCGAGCTCGTGTCCGTCAGGAAGGCGCTGGACGAGATGGAGGTCCGGACGCTGCTGAGCGGGGAGTACGACTCCCGGGAGGCCCTCGTCAACATCCGCGCCGAGGCCGGCGGCGTCGACGCCGCCGACTTCGCCGAGAAGCTGCAGCGGATGTACCTGCGCTGGGCGGAGCAGAAGGGCTACAAGACCGAGATCTACGAGACGTCGTACGCCGAGGAGGCCGGCATCAAGTCGACCACCTTCGCCGTGCAGGTGCCGTACGCCTACGGCACCCTCTCGGTCGAGCAGGGCACCCACCGGCTCGTGCGCATCTCGCCCTTCGACAACCAGGGACGCCGCCAGACCTCCTTCGCGGGCGTCGAGATCCTTCCCGTGGTCGAGCAGACCGACCACATCGAGATCGACGAGTCCGAGCTGCGCGTGGACGTGTACCGCTCCTCGGGCCCCGGCGGCCAGGGCGTGAACACCACCGACTCGGCGGTGCGGCTGACCCACCTCCCCACCGGCATCGTCGTCTCCTGTCAGAACGAGCGGTCGCAGATCCAGAACAAGGCGTCCGCGATGAACGTCCTCCAGGCCAAGCTGCTCGACCGGCGCCGGCAGGAGGAGCAGGCCAAGATGGACGCCCTGAAGGGCGACGGCGGCAACTCCTGGGGCAACCAGATGCGTTCGTACGTCCTGCACCCGTACCAGATGGTGAAGGACCTGCGCACCGAGTTCGAGGTCGGCAACCCCGAGGCCGTGTTCAACGGCGAGATCGACGGGTTCCTCGAGGCCGGAATTCGCTGGCGCAAGCAGCAGGAGAAGTAAGTTTGTCGACAAGGCAACTGTCGCCCGCCGGGCGGCAGTTGCCTTTTTCGTGCCCGCTTCCGCGCGCGATGTCTGGGTTTTACATCACACTCACACGCTTCAATGCCTGGCATAGAACCCGTAGTTGGACATTGCGCACGCAACGGCCTTGACGTTGCTTTGAAAAATGGGAAGGGTAAAGCGTGGCATGCGTATCTCTGGGGCGCATGTGAACCGGGGGCTTTCGCGTAGCTGACTCCGTCGATCACTGCCCCCGAGCGCCGCCCAACTGACGATGAGCTACTGGGGGTAGCAACCACATGACCAAGAAGACGCGCATCCGTGTCGCGCGGATCGCCGCCGGCGCCGTGATCGCCGCGGGTGCCTCGCTGACCGCTGCCGGTGCCGCTTCCGCGCTGGACATCGGCGTGAGCGTCGACGGCAGCGGTGTCGGTGTGAACGTGGACACCGGCCTCGGCGACGACCCGACGGACCCGCCCACCGGCCTCCCGACGGACCCGACGGATCCGCCCACCGGCCTGCCGACGGACCCGCCCACCGTCCCGACGGACCCGCCCACCACCGACGACCCCACCGGTCCGACCGAGCCCACGGGGGAGCCCACCGAGCCCACCGAGGACCCGACGGACCCGACCGGTCAGCCCACCGCCCCGGCCCCGAGCGACACCAGCGGCACCGGGCACAACGGCGGCGGCAACAACAACACCGACCCCGACGGCGGTTCCGGCACCTCCGCCCAGGAGGAGGGCTCCTCGGCCCTCACCGACACCGGTTCCGACACCTCGGCCCAGGGCAAGGGCGCCCAGCTCGCCGAGACCGGTGCGGGCCAGACGGCCTTCCTGATCATCGGCGCCGCCACCATGATCGCCGGTGGCATCGGCTTCCGCGCTCTGCCGCGCCTCGTGGGCGGCCGGGGCGGTGCGGCTGCCTGACGGTGGCCGCTCGCACACGGAACGTGTGTGACGACGTACGACGAGGGGCCCGGAGCGTGCATCGCTCCGGGCCCCTCGGGCGTCCTCGCTCCTGCTGTACCGCGCGCTACGCGGTCTGGTGCGCCAGTAGCGCCACCGCCGCGATCAGCACCGCCAGCAGTGCGATCAGCGTCATGGGGTTGACTCCCGCGAAGAAGTTCTCCTGCTGCAGCCGCTCGCGGTTCGCGCGGCACACGGGGCACCGGCCCTCGCTCACGGGCGCCGCGCAGTTCGCGCACACCAGCCGGTCGTACGTCATGCGCTCGCCCTCCTTGCACCGGTTCCACGTAGTGAACGCCCTCGGGGGCGAGAACGTTCCCCTCTCTACTGTGCCAGGTTCCCCCGGAGGGTGCGCGGGGGTCGCTCTCAAGGGGTACGTGGGGGTGGTCACGTGGCCGTGGACAGGTGGGCCGGGCACACACAAAACGCACATCCGGTACGCAACCCCAACCGCCGCCTGCGCCCGCCCACCCGACTCGCGTATGGTCACGCTCATCTACCCCCGGCGACCCGTGGTGCATCCGTGATCCGATTCGACAACGTCTCCAAGGTCTACCCCAAGCAGACCCGCCCCGCACTCAGGGATGTCTCCCTGGAAGTGGAGAAGGGCGAGTTCGTGTTCCTCGTGGGGTCCTCCGGCTCCGGAAAGTCCACCTTCCTGCGGCTGGTCCTCCGCGAGGAGCGGACCAGCCACGGTCAGGTGCACGTCCTGGGCAAGGACCTCGCGCGCCTCTCCAACTGGAAGGTGCCGCAGATGCGGCGCCAGTTGGGGACGGTGTTCCAGGACTTCCGGCTGCTGCCGAACAAGACGGTGGCGGAGAACGTCGCCTTCGCGCAGGAGGTCATCGGCAAGTCGCGCGGCGAGATCCGCAAGTCCGTTCCCCAGGTGCTCGACCTCGTCGGGCTGGGCGGGAAAGAGGACCGGATGCCCGGTGAGCTCTCCGGTGGTGAGCAGCAGCGTGTGGCCATCGCGCGCGCCTTCGTGAACCGGCCCAAACTGCTCATCGCCGACGAGCCCACCGGCAACCTCGACCCGCAGACCTCCGTCGGCATCATGAAGCTGCTCGACCGGATCAACAGGACGGGCACGACCGTGCTGATGGCGACGCACGACCAGAACATCGTGGACCAGATGCGCAAGCGCGTCATCGAGCTGGAGAAGGGCCGCCTCGTCCGCGACCAGGCACGCGGCGTCTACGGCTACCAGCACTGACCGCGACCGTCCACGGAAAGGCCTGAAGAAGACGCCATGCGCGCCCAGTTCGTACTCTCCGAGATCGGTGTCGGTCTCCGCCGCAACCTGACCATGACCTTCGCGGTCATCGTCTCCGTCGCCCTGTCGCTCGCCCTGTTCGGTGGTTCGCTCCTGATGAGCGACCAGGTCACCACGATGAAGGGCTACTGGTACGACAAGGTCAACGTCTCGATCTTCCTCTGCAACAAGAGCGACGCCACGTCCGATCCCCACTGCGCCAAGGGCGCGGTGACCGAGGACCAGAAGAAGGACATCCTCGGCGACCTGGACAAGATGACGTCGGTCGTCCAGAAGGTGACCTACGAGTCGCAGGACGCCGCTTACAAGCACTACAAGCAGCAGTTCGGCGACTCCCCGCTGGCCAGCTCCCTCACGCCGGACCAGATGCAGGAGTCGTACCGGATCAAGCTGAAGGACCCGGAGAAGTACCAGGTCGTCGCGACCGCCTTCGACGGGCGCGACGGCGTGCAGTCCGTGCAGGACCAGAAGGGGATCCTCGACAACCTCTTCGGGCTGCTGAACGGCATGAACTGGGCCGCCCGGGCCGTCATGGCGCTGATGCTCGTCGTCGCGCTGATGCTGATCGTCAACACCGTGCGCGTGTCCGCGTTCAGCCGCCGCCGGGAGACCGGGATCATGCGGCTGGTCGGCGCCTCCGGGTTCTACATCCAGGCGCCGTTCATCATGGAGGCGGCGGTCGCCGGGCTGATCGGCGGGACGGTCGCCTGTGGATTCCTGGTGGTCGCGCGGTACTTCATCATCGACCACGGCCTGGACCTGTCCCACAAGCTGAATCTGATCAACTTCATCGGCTGGGACGCCGTTCTGACCAAGCTGCCGCTCATCCTCGCCACCAGCCTGCTGATGCCCGCGCTGGCCGCGTTCTTCGCGTTGCGCAAGTACCTGAAGGTGTGACGCATGCCAAGAGGGCCGTACGGGCAACCAGCCGTACGGCCCTTCGCGTTGTCCTAGACTCACCGTCATGTCCGGCCGAGACCTGTTGTGCCAGCCCCGCCGTATCCGCCGCGGGGCCGCCCTGACATTGGTCTTCGCGAGCGTGCTCGTGGCCGGCGCGGCGACCGGCTCCTTTTCCGAGTCCGACCGGAAATCCGCGTCCGGCACGGCCCGTTCGGCCGTCCCCGCGGGGCATCACGAGGACGTGGCCAAGGCGGCCGAGGAAGCCATGGCCGACGGCAAGTCCCCCATGGAGGCCGCGGAACGCGCGGTCAGCCGCAGCGGCGACCGCTGGGGAGCCGTCTACTCCCAGGGTGACTACGAGGAGTTCGAGGAGGCCCTCGACGGCCAGTACACCGGCGTCGGCCTGTGGGCGCGACGCGAGCGGGACGGCCGTATCGAGGTGACCAAGGTGGCCGCCGGCTCGCCCGCGGCCGCCGCCGGGCTCCACCCGGGCGACCGGCTGCGCAGCGTCGACGGCGAGCGGGTCGACGGTCAGCCCGTCACCGAGGTCGTCTCCTTGCTGCGCGGTGACGCCACCGACGCGCCCGCCGGTACGGCGGTGCGGCTCGGCCTGCAGCGCGGCACGCGCGCGTGGACCGAGACCCTGCGCCGGGCCCTGCTGTCCACGGACTCGGTCACCGTCCGAAGGCTCGCCGACGGGGTCACGGTCATCAAGATCGCCGCGTTCACCAAGGGCTCCGGCGATGTCGTGGGCACCGCCGTGCGGCAGGCCCCGGCCGGCGCCGGCATCGTCCTCGACCTGCGCGGCAACTCCGGCGGCCTGGTCACCGAGGCCGTGACCACGGCCTCCGCCTTCCTCGACGGCGGTCTCGTCGCCACCTACGACGTCAACGGCGAACAGCAGGCCCTGCACGCCGATCCCGGCGCCGACACCACCAGACCTCTGGTCGCGCTCGTCGACGGCGGCACGATGAGCGCGGCCGAGCTCCTCACCGGCGCCCTGCAGGACCGCGGCCGTGCGGTCGTCGTGGGCTCGCGCACCTTCGGCAAGGGCTCCGTGCAGATGCCGAGCCGGCTGCCGGGCGGCTCCGTGGCCGAGCTGACCGTCGGGCACTACCGCACCCCGTCGGGCCGCAGCGTCGACGGCAGGGGCATCACGCCGGACCTGGACGTGGAGCAGGCCGACGGGCCGGGCGCCCTCCAGCGGGCCGAGACCGTGCTCAGCGGCCTGGGCGACGCGGACTGAGCGCTCCGCCGCCGATTAAGGGCTGGCCCCGACCCCCCTCCTTAGTGCGAAAATGGACGGCACTATGAGCAAGGGAATGTACGTACCGAAAGAGTCCCAGCCCAAGCAGGGCGGAACGGCCGCGAAGGCCAGGGACGGCGAGAAGGGCGGCAAGCGCAAGATCGTCGCCCAGAACAAGAAGGCCCGCCACGACTACGCGATCGTCGACACCTACGAGGCCGGCATCGTCCTCACCGGTACCGAGGTCAAGTCGCTGCGTGAGGGACGGACCTCGCTGACCGACGGCTTCGTCCAGATCGACCAAGGCGAGGCGTGGCTGCACAACGCCCACATCCCGGAGTACCACCAGGGCACCTGGACCAACCACTCCGTGCGCCGCAAGCGCAAGCTGCTCCTGCACCGCGAGGAGATCGACAAGCTGGAGTCCAAGTCCCAGGAGACGGGTCACACGATCGTGCCCCTCGCCCTGTACTTCAGCAACGGCCGCGCGAAGGCCGAGATCGCCCTCGCACGAGGCAAGAAGGAGTACGACAAGCGCCAGACCCTGCGCGAGCAGCAGGACCGGCGGGAGTCGGACCGGGCGATCGCGGCGGCGAAGCGGAAGCAGCGGGGCCAGTAGCCCGGCCGGCCGGGAATACGGTGGCATCGTCGCTCGTTGTTCACGTACGATGGCACTGCACCTCACAGCGGGTGCACCCCCCTCTTCGGAGGGATTTGAAAAAATAACATGGGGATGATCGGTTTCGACAGCGGCTGTTGAAGCAGGGGAAGCGTGTCGAGGAAGCGGCAATGATCTCGTTAACCATATGTCGCAACCAATAATCGCCAATTCCAAGAGCGATTCCCGCGCCTTCGCCCTCGCTGCCTAATAAGCAGTGAGTGAAGGCCCTAACGGGTGTCAGCCCGGGGGTGTTCCCGACCCGGACCCTGGCATAATCTAGGGGACTAAACCATCGAGCCCGGTCACGGGGTTCGATGGGAAATCAAACAGTGACTGGGCCCGTCGGCGACTTGTTCGCGTGATCGCCGGGGCCGAGAAAATCACAGCGAACTGCACACGGAGAAGCCCTGATTCTGCACCGTTGGACGCGGGTTCGATTCCCGCCATCTCCACTCATCCCATGTGGGCAAGGCCCCGTCGCTGCGAGCGGCGGGGCCTTTGCCGTGTGCGGTGTCAAGCCTTCCGGTGGTGAAGCGATACCGAAGCGGACGACGTGGGGCAGGAGCTTTCGGCCGCGAAACTGGGAGAAGCAGGGAGCGTGGTACTTGTCCTTGGCGTTGAAGAACGCCATCAGCGGACCGGTGTCGAGGGTCGTGGTGATCACTCGCTGGTGCTCCCCGGCCGCTCCGTACGGGCACGGATGTAGTCGTCATGGTTCTCGGCGTAGTCGGCCGATCCTGCCGGACAGCGCGGGGAAGCTGTCGCGGAGGAGATTGCCCTCCTCGTCCTCTGGCGCGGCCTCCCGGTTAGGAGCGAATGCCCCGTCGCCTTCGAGCGGCGGGGCTTCTGTCCAGTGGGCCACACGGGCGCGCTGCGGGATGTGGTGTCCGGCGACATGTCCGGGAGTCGTTCACGCTTCTACGGTCCCTCCCCATGACACAGACCAGAGCCGCACGCCACCGCACAGTCCTCGCGACCCTCCTGATCGCCCTGATCGCCGCCGTGCTCACCCCGGCCCGGGCGGAGGCCGCCTCCCTCCAGGAAGTCACCGGCTTCGGCTCCAACCCCGGTGCCCTGCGCATGTTCCGCTACGTCCCCGACGGGCTGCCTGCCGGGCGCCCCGTCGTCGTCGCCCTGCACGGCTGCACGCAGGACGCGTCCGGCTACGGCACCGGCAGCGGCTGGCTCCAGCTCGCCGACCGGTGGGGATTCTCCGTCGTGCTGCCGCAGCAGCAGAGCGCCAACAACGCCTCGAACTGCTTCGACTGGTTCCAGAGCGGGGACATCGAGCGGGGGCAGGGCGAGGCCGCGAGCGTCGCGCAGATGGTGGACCGGCAGCTCGCCGACGTCGGCGGCGACACCTCGCGCGTGTACGTCACCGGGCTGTCCGCCGGCGGTGGCATGACCGCCGTGATGATGGCGGACTACCCGGAGAAGTTCGCCGCGGGCGGGATCGTCGCCGGGCTGCCGTACGGGTGCGCGCAGGCCGCCGGGTCGCCGTATGTGTGCATGTACGTCGGTGCCACGCAGACGGCGAAACAGTGGGGCGACCGGGTGCGTGCCGCCCGGCCCGGGTACGGCGGCCCCTGGCCCACGCTCACCGTCTTCCAGGGAACGGCCGACTACACGGTCAAGCCCGTCAACATGACCGACCTGATGAAGCAGTGGACCGATGTGCACGGCGCCGACCAGGCCGCGGACGTCAGCGACACCGTCTCCGGCTATCCCCACCAGGTCTTCCGCGATCCCGCCGGGAAGGCCGTCGTGGAGACTTACAGCATCACCGGCATGGGGCATGGGCAGCCTGTCGACCCCGGCAGCGGCACCGCGCAGTGCGGTGCCGCCGGGGCCTACCTCCTCGATGTGAACCTGTGCGCCGCCTACCGGCTCGGGCTCGCCTGGGGGCTCAGCGCAGGGTGAACGTCGACAGGCGTACGCCCTTGCTCAGGACCAGGTAGACGTCCGTACGGCCCTTCGCCGCGCCCGACAGCTTCGCGGTCACCGTCGCGTAGTCGTACGGCGACGACGTGCCCGCGAAGTGCGCGGTGCCGACGACGGTGCCGGTCGGTGAGCCGAGGCGCACCTCGACCGTGCCGGACGACGTCCCGGCGACGCGTGCACCGAACTCGCCTGCATCTGCTGCCAGTTGGGTGTCCGCGAACTTCAGCCACGCCCCGTCCGAGGCCGCCGACACCGCCGTACCGCTCGCCTTGGACTCGTCGACGAGGTGGACGGCCGAGTAGTCGTCGAAGTTCTCGGCGCGGGTGACCTTCGACAGGTTCCGCGGCGGGATTGTCTCGCCCTTCACCTGCCAGGCCGTCCGGGCACGGATGTCGGAGGATGACGAGCCCACCAGGACGTCGTAAGTGCCGCTTTCCACCACCCACTTGGAGCGGGTGACGTCCCAGTGCGCGAGGTCCGACGGCCTTACCTTCAGCCGGACCGTCCTCGTCTCACCCGGCTTCAGCGACACCCGCTGGAAGGACTTGAGCTGCTTGAGCGGCTGTTTGTCGCGGGAGGTGCGCTGGTGGGTGTAGAGCTGGACGACCTCCGCGCCCGCCCGGCCGCCGGTGTTGGTGACCGCGACCTCGTAGCCGTCTCCGACCCGCTTCAACTCGCCGTAGCGGAAGGAGGTGTACGACAGTCCGTAGCCGAAGGGATAGAGCGCCTGCCCCTTGAAGTACTGGTACGTGCGGTCCGACTTGATGATGTCGTAGTCGAGGATCGGCGGGAGGTCCGAGTCCGACCGGTACCAGGTCTGGGTGAGGCGGCCCGACGGGTTGGCGTCGCCGTAGAGGAGATCGGCGAGGGCGTTGCCCGTCTCCTGGCCCGCGTGGGTGGTCCACAGCAGGGCGGGGGCATCCTTCTGCAACGACCCCAGCGTGGTCGGGTAGCTGTTCTCGACGATCACGACCGTGTGCGGGTTGGCCGCCCGCACCGCCTTGACCAGGGTCTCCTGTGAGGGTGCCAGGGCCAGGTCCGTGCGGTCGTGGGCCTCGCGGCCGTTGATCGACGGGTCGGAGCCGACCACGACGACCGCCTGGTCCTTGCCCTTGACCGCGGCGACCGCCTCGTCGACACCGCTGCGGACCACGTCCTTCGTGTAGTGGGCCGCCTGGTCCTTGGCGACCAGGCCGAGGGTGCCGTCCGTGCCGGTCGGGCCCAGGTAGACCGGGTTCGACCACCAGGACTCGGAGGTCTCGTAGCCGGCGTAGCGGAGCAGGTACGTGCCGTCGTCCTGGCGCTCCAGCTTGAACTGCTGCTGTACGTACCAGCCGTTCGGCTGTGTCTGGTCGTTGACGAAGTTCGACCAGTTGTAGCCGACATACTTGCCGTTCGCCGCTGAGCGCAGGGTCACGACGCCGGAGCCCCAGTCGAACACGTCGAACTGGGCGTCCGTACCGGAATCCGCCGTCTCCTTCAGGGGCGCGCCCGCCTCGCCCGTCCCCGCCGTCACGTACTTGCCGGTCGCCGTGTCCTTCAGCGCGATCCGGTCCACGCCCTCGGTGCTCGCGACCGAGGTGCCGAGCTTCGACTCGATGCCGTCCTTCGGGGTGACGGCGTAGGGGAGGGTGCCGGAGTACCAGTCGGTGTAGAGGGTGTCGGCGAGCGGGCCGACGACGGCGGCACTGCCCGTCTTCTTCAGCGGCAGCGACCCGTCGTTCTTCAAGAGGACCGCCGACTCGGTGGCCGCCTTGCGGGCCAGGGCACGGTGGGCGGGGCTGTCGATGACGGAGGCGTCGATGGAGCCGTACTTGCCCCCGCCGGGGTCGAACTCGCCGAGGCGGACGCGGATGCTCAGCACATGCCCCGCGGCCTTGTCGACGTCCGACTCCTTCAACAGGCCGGTGGACAGCGCCGACTTGACCGCCGTGGTCGTCGGGCCGGAGTCCGCGTCGTTGTCGGTGAAGCTGTCGACGCCCGCCTTGAGCGCGGCCGCGTCGGCCTCGGACTGGGTGCCGTAGTAGGCCTGGCTGCCGACCAGGTTGCCGGGCGCCGCGGCGTCCGTGACGTTCAGCAGGTCCTTCGAGGTCCAGCCGCGGACGGTGTCGTCGAGGGCCGGATCCACCGTGTTCGGGCGGCCGTTGACCAGGTTGTACGAGGTCATCACGCCCGTCGCCGCGTCGGCCGCGATCGCGGGCCTGAAGGCCTGCTCGTCGTACTCCTTCAGTACGCGCGGGCGCAGTTCGGAGCTCGTGGTGTCGCGGTGCACCTCGTTGTTGTTGGCGAGGAAGTGCTTCACTGTCGGGGCCGTCTTGAGGTGGTCCGGGTCGCCTCCCGTCAGACCCGTGCCGTACGCCGTCGAGATCGCGCCGGTCAGGTACGGGTCCTCGGAGTAGCCCTCCTCGTTGCGGCCCCAGCGGGGGTCGCGCAGCAGGTTGACCACGGGGGCCCACAGGTTCAGGCCCCAGCCGGCCGGGCGCTGCTGCTGGAAGCCGCGTGCCTCGTCGCCGACCGCCGAGCCGACCTGGCGGAGCAGGGACGGGTCCCAGGTGGAGGCAAGGCCGACGGCCTGCGGAAACACGGTCGTCTTGCCGAGCCAGGCCACGCCGTGCAGGGCCTCGGTGCCGGTGCGGAAGGACTGGATGCCCAGGCGGGGGATCGCGGGCTCGTACTGGTGGAGGAGGGAGATCTTCTCGTCGAGGGTCAGCCTGTTCAGCAGGTCGTCGACGCGTTGTGAGACGGGGAGGTCCGGATTGCGGAAGGGGTAGGCCGGGTCGGCGGCGTGGGCGGGGACGGTGGCGCCGAGGCCCGCGATCAGGGCCAGAGCCAAGACGTAGGGGGTTCTGCGTCTTGTGAGCGGGGGTATCTTGCTGCCTTTCATGTGACGGCTCCTTCACGTAGGGCCTTGCACAAACAGGGCCTTGCACACGGGAGTTGTTCAGGCGTTGCGCGGCGCGGTGCTCGCTCGCTCCGTCAGCCGCGGCGGGAGCAGCGTGGCCTCGGGTACGGCGCTGCCGCCCAGCTTCTTCATCAGGAGCTCCACCGCTCGCTCGCCCACCTCGGCGGACGGCACGGCGACGGAGGTGACGGGGACACGGACGGACTCGGCGAGTTCGTCGGGGCAGATGGCGGTGACGGAGAGGTCGCCGGGGACGCGCAGGCCAAGCTGCTCGAAGGCCTCGATCAGCGGTTCGAGGAGCGGCTCGTTGTGGACGACCACTCCCGTCAACGCCGGGTGTTCGCACAGGAGTTGCTCGGCCACCAGGCGGGCGGCCGCGGGCGAGGCCTCGCAGGGGTACACGGAGGAGGAGAGCCTGCTGCGGTCGGCGGCGGCCGTGAAGCCCTGGACCACCCGCTGGGCGAACGCGGTCTGCCGCACGTACACCTCCGGCGGCGAACCGACCAGCGCCACCACCCGGTGCCCGAGCCGCGCCAGATGCTCCACGCATGCCTCACCGGCCGCCTTGAAGTCGAGGTCGATGCAGGTCAGGCCCTCGGAGTCGGCCGGGAAACCGATCAGCACGGACGGCCGTTCCAGCGAGCGCAGCAACGGCAGGCGCGGCTCCCGGAGTTGCACGTCCATCACGATCAGCGCGTCCACCAGCGCCGTGTCCGCCACCCGCCGCAGCCCGTCCTCGCCCTCCTCCTGCGTCAGCAGCAGTACGTCGTGGTCGTGCTTGCGGGCCGTCGTCACCACCGACATCGCGAACTGCATCACCACCGGGACGTGGATGCCCGCCCGTAAGGGGATCACGAGCGCCAGGACGTTCGACCGGCTGCTGGCCAGGGCGCGGGCGCCCGCGTGCGGCCGGTAGCCCAGCTCGCGGATGGCCTCCTCGACCCGCTGCCGGGTCTCCTCGGAGATCGGGCGCTTGCCGCTGAGCGCGTAGGAGACGGTGCTGGGGGAGACACCGGCGTGCCGCGCCACATCGGTGATCTTCACCATCGGTCCGGCTCCAGGGAGAGGAATCCGGTACCCGCCTGCGCCCGCGCCGTCCGCTCCCCGACCGCCAGACCCCACTCCGCCACCGGCTCACTGCACGAGGCCCGTAGCGTGTCCCCTTCGCGTACGACGGTGAAGGTCACGTCCCCCACCGGCACCGTCACCTGCGCGCCCCGCTCCAGGCCGTACGCCCGCAGGGTGACCCCGTCGGCATGGTCGTAGTCCGGCCGGTCGGCCACCGAACCCACCGGGATCACCGTCCCCGGCCGTACCAGCAGGGGCACGCTCAGGAAGCCGTGCCGCTCGCGCACCCAGCGCGGCCCGGTCACCGTCTGCCCGCTCAGGAAGTGCGTCCAGGTGCCCTCGGGCACGTAGTAGGACACATCCCCTTCGTCGCCGAACACCGGGGCGACCAGCAGATCCGGCCCGAGCATGTACTGCCGCTCAAGATGTGCGCATCCCGGATCGTCCGGGAACTCCAGCACCATCGCCCGCATCATCGGCACGCCCTCGGCGTGGGCGGTGCGTGCGGCCTCGTAGAGGTAGGGCATCAGCTGCAGTTTCAGTCGGGTGAACTGCCGCAGCACGTCGACGGATTCCTCGTCGAACAGCCACGGGACGCGGTAGGAGGAGCTGCCGTGCAGGCGGCTGTGGGAGGAGAGGAGCCCGAAGGCCAGCCAGCGCTTGAACAGCGCCGGTGTCGGGGTTCCCTCGAAGCCGCCGATGTCGTGGCTCCAGTAGCCGAAGCCGGACAGGCCCAGCGAGAGTCCGCCGCGCAGCGACTCGGCCATCGACTCGTAGGTCGCCTCGCAGTCGCCGCCCCAGTGCACCGGGAACTTCTGGCTCCCGGTCGTCGCCGAGCGTGCGAAGAGCACGGCCTCACCCTCGCCGCGGTGCTTGCGCAGCACGTCGAAGACGGTGCGGTTGTAGAGGTACGTGTAGTAGTTGTGCATCCGCTCCGGGTCGGAGCCGTCGGACCACGCCACGTCGACCGGCACCCGCTCGCCGAAGTCGGTCTTGAAGCAGTCGACGCCCTGCGCGAGCAGCGCCTCCAGCTTCGAGGCGTACCAGTCGCGGGCGCCAGGACTGGTGAAGTCGACCAGCGCCATGCCCGGCTGCCACATGTCCCACTGCCAGACACTGCCGTCCGGCCGCTTCAGCAGATGACCGAGCGCCTTGCCCTCCGCGAACAGGGGCGAGCGCTGCGCGATGTACGGGTTGATCCAGACGCAGACGTGCAGTCCGCGTTCCTTGAGCCGCGTCAGCATGCCCTCCGGGTCGGGGAAGACCCGAGGGTCCCACCGGAAGTCGCACCAGTTGAACTCGCGCATCCAGAAGCAGTCGAAGTGGAAGACGGAGAGCGGCAGTTCGCGTTCCCGCATGCCCTCGATGAAGGACGTCACCGTCTCCTCGTCGTACGACGTCGTGAAGGACGTCGACAGCCACAGGCCGAAGGACCAGGCGGGGGGAAGCGCCGGGCGGCCGGTGAGGGCCGTGTACTTGCGGAGGATCTCCTTGGGGCTCGGGCCGTAGATGACGTAGTACGTCAACTCCTGTGTTTCCGCGCTGAACTGGACCCGGGACACCGCCTCCGAGCCGACCTCGAAGGACACCTTGCCCGGGTGGTCGACGAAGACGCCGTAACCCGCGTCGGTCAGATAGAACGGGACGTTCTTGTAGGCCTGTTCGGTGGCCGTGCCGCCGTCGGCGTTCCAGATGTCGACGACCTGGCCGTTCTTGACCAGCGGGCCGAAGCGCTCGCCGAGGCCGTAGACGGAGTGGCCGACCCCTAGGCCCAGCTGCTCCCGCAGGTAGTGCGCCCCCTCCGCGTTGCGCAGGATGCCCATGCCCTTGGGGCCGCTGGAGGTGAGGATGCGGCCGTCCGCGAGGAAGTCGACGTGCCAGGAGCCGGTGCGGGCCACCCGGACCGACAGGGCGCCGGAGGTGAGGGTCGCGTGCTCGTCGTCGTACCCCACCTGGGGGGTGAACTCCTCGGCGGCGAGGTCGAATTCGGGGCCGCGCGGCTGCTCGCCCTCGAAGTGGGTGAAGGTGAGGCCGATGACGTCGGGCATCGGGGTGTGCGCGCTGATCGTCACGACCGGTCCCTTCAGCAGGTCGCCGCGGTGGCGGATGGGCCGGGTCGGCGCATGGATGTCCAGTGAGCCTCCCCCAGTGGCGGTGACGTCGAGGACCTCGACGGGGTGGGCCGCGGTGACGCCCTCGCGCAGCAGCCAGTAACCATCGGTGAACTTCACGTGGGGGTCCTTACTTCACGGCACCCACGGCGATGCCGCGGGTGAGGGTCCGTTGGAAGACGAGGAAGAACACGATCGCCGGGAGCACGCCGAGCAGGGCCGCCGCGTTGGTCATCGTGGCGTCCATCAGGCGCTGGCCCTGGAGGACGCCGAGGGCCACCGACACCGTCTGGTTGTCGTTGGAGATCAGCATGACCAGGGGGAGCAGGAACTCGTTCCAGGTCCAGATGAAGAAGAAGACCAGGAGCACGCCGATGGTCGGGCGGCTGACCGGGACGACGATCCGCCACAGCACCTGCCACTTGTTCGCGCCGTCGATACGGGCCGCCTCGATGATCTCGCGCGGGAACTGGCCCAGGACGGAGGAGAGCAGGTAGGTGCCGAAGGCCGCCTGGATCACCGTGAAGACGATGATCACGCTCAGCCTGGTGTCGTACAGGCCGGCCTGCTTGCTCAGGTAGTAGACCGGGTAGACCAGCGTCTCCTGCGGCAGCATGTTGGCGAGGACGAAGAAGGCCAGGACCCAGGTGCGGCCCTTGATCCGGCCTATCCCGATCGCGTACGCGTTGAGGACGGACAGGATCGCCGCGAGCACCGCCACCGAGCCGCTGATCAGCACCGAGTTGAACAGCTTCTGGCCGTAGTCGACCCGCTGCCAGAAGTCCTTGAGGCCGTCGAGGTAGAAGCCCTTCGGGAGGCTGAGCGGGCCGTTCTGGGAGTACTCGGCCGGCGACTTGACGGCGTTGACCGCGACGATCAGGAACGGGACGACCATGAACAGGGCGGCGATGCACAGGGCGATCAGCACCGGGTAGCGGCGCAGGGCGGTCGTCATGTGCGGTCCCCTTCCTCCGCGCGGGTCTGGAGTTTCAGGAAGACGACGGAGAGCGCCAGGATGATCACCGTGAGGAGCGTGGAGATCGCGGCGCCGTAGCCGACCTGGGTCTTCTCGAAGAAGGTGGAGAACGAGAAGTAGGAGGGGACGTCGGTCGCGCCGCCCGGGCCGCCCTTGGTCAGCACGTACACCGCGCCGAACACCTTGAGCGCGGCGATCGTGCACCAGGTCAGGACGACGTAGATCTCCGGGCGGATCTGCGGCAGCGTGATGTGCCAGAAACGGCGCCACCAGCCGGCGCCGTCCAGCTCGGCCGCCTCGTACAGCTGCGGGTCGACGCGTTGCAGTCCCGCCATGAAGACGACCAGCGGGAAGCCGATCTGGACCCAGACCATCACGCCCATCACGCTGTACAGCGCGATGTCGGGGTCGCCGAGCCAGTCCTGCTGCCAGGAGCTCAGCCCGATCGCCTTCAGCAGTTCGTTGAGGGAGCCGTTGTCGGGGGCGAGGATCCAGCTCCAGACGATGCCGGCGACCGCGATCGGCAGCACCTGCGGGAGGTAGAAGCAGGCGCGGAGGATCGCGGCCCACCTCGATCCGAAGTGCTTGCCGATGTAGTCGAACAGCGCCGCCGCCAGGACGAGACCGGTCATCGTCGGTACGGCCGCCATCGCGACGACCATGAACAGGCTGTGCCGGAACGACGCCCAGAACTCCGAATCGTCCATCAGCTCCCGGTAGTTGGCGAGGCCGGTCCACTTGGGGCTGCCGATGCCCTGCCAGTCCGTGAAGCTCACGCCCGTGTTCATCAGGAACGGGACGACGATGATCGCCGTGAAGGCCAGGATGCCGGGGAGCAGGAACAGGGCGTACGAGTCGCGGGTACGGGGGCGGCGCGGGCCGGTCTGTCGGCGCTTGCCGACGGCCCGCGCATCCCGTTCGACGGTCACCGTCATTTCGTCGGTGCGCCCTTGTCGTAGGCCTGCTGCAGTGCGCTGAGGTAGGAGTCCGGTTTCTCGCTGCCCGTCATCAGCTTCTGCGTCTCGGAGACGAGGACGTCGTAGAAGCCGTTCACCGGCCAGTCCGGGTAGAAGGCCAGGCCGTCACGCCCGCTGAGGGTGTTGAAGTTGGTGATGAGCTGCTTGGACTTCGGGTCCGTGATGGCGGAGGTGTCGGCCGCGACCGGGATGCCGCCCTTGTTGCCCAGCAGGTTCTGGATCTTCTTCGACATGGTGATGTCGATGAAGTCGTAGGCCAGGTCCTTGTTCTTGGCGTTCTTGGGGACCACCCAGATGTTGCCGCCGGAGCCCAGTGACATGGTCGAGCCGGGCCACAGGGTGGTGTCCCAGTCGAACTTGGCCTCCGTCTGGAAGCGGCCGTACCACCAGCTGCCGGAGAACAGGATCGGTGCCTTGCCCTGGATCCAGGAGACACCCGCGTCCTCGGCCTTGGTGCTGGTGGACTTCTTGCTGATGTAGCCCTTCTTCACCCAGTCGGCGAAGGTGTTCGCCGCGTAGGTCCAGGCCGCGTCGTGGAAGTCCGTCTTGCCCTTGTACAGCTCGTACTTGTCGACCCAGGAGCGGTCGGCCTTGGAGAGGGCCAGCTGGTAGAGGTACTGCTGGGCCATGTACTCGGCGCCCGCGTTGGCGAGCGGGGTGACGCCCTTGGCGACGAACTCGTCCATGGCGGCGGTCAGTTCGTCGAACGTCTTCGGCTCGGTGATCCCGTACTTCTTGAAGAGGGCCTTGTTGTAGAAGACCATCGTGTACTCGGCGTAGTTGGGTACGCCGAACCACTTGCCGGAGCCCATGACCCCGCTCGTGTCGTACATGCTGGTCGTGCGGACGCCCGCGCTGAGTTTCTTGTCCCAGCCGCGCTTGGTGGCCTCGGCGGTCAGATCGGTCAGCAGGCCCTGTTTCGCGAGCGCGCCCGCGGTGGCGTTGCCCTTGTTGTACTCCATGAGGTCGGGCGCGTCCGAGGAGTTGAGGATCATGGGCGCCGTCTTCTGGATCTGTTCGAAGCCCTTCTCCTCGAACTTCACCTTGATCCCCGGATGTTTCGCCTCGAACTCCTTGATCGCCTCGTTCCAGGCCACGCCCATCGCGCTGTCGGGGCCCTCGTAGTGCCAGAGCTTGAGCGTCTTGGCGTCGGAGGACCCGCCGTCCGAGCCGCCGCAAGCGGTGAGCAGCAGCGATCCGCCGAGGAGCGCGGCCATGGCCGTCATCACACGCCTTCGTGCCGTCAACATCCCGTGCCTCCAGGAGAGCCGATGGGTGGGTATCGGGGCGTCACGCGGCGAACGCTGTGCCGTCGAATCGATTCGATGCGTGACGTCGAAGCGCTTCGACGGGCGAAGGTATGTGAGGGTCGTGGGCGCGTCAATGCATCGGACGGGAATTCGGGCGGGAATGCGGACGGTGACTGCTGTTCGGGTCCGTGAGCATCTGGTGTGCGAGCGCGATCGTCAGCGCCACGGCCGCCGCTGTCACCGGCACCCCGAAGCCGGCCGTCGGGGACAGATGGTCCACCATCCAGCCGCCGGTCGCGGAGCCGCAGGCGATCCCGCCGAGCAGGCCGGTCACCGCGAGGGTCATGCCCTCGTTGAGGCGGCCCTCGGGGGTGCGCTGCTGCACCAGCGTCATGGTCGTGACCATGGTCGGGGCGGTCGCCATGCCCGCGACCAGCAGCGCGCCGGCCATCAGCAGGAGCGAGCCGGTGAGGAAGGCGGCGATGAGGGGGAGGGCCAACAGCGTCGTCATGGCGGCGATGCACCACGGCAGGCGGGCGGACGCGGGGCCGGTGAGTCGCAGCGCCCCATAGAGCAGACCCGCCACGCACGAACCTGCCGCCTGCAGCGCGAGGACGACGCCCGCCGCCGAACGGTGTCCCTGTGCGTCCGCGAACGCGATCGTGACGACCTCCATGGCGCCGAACACCGCGCCCATCGCCAGGCAGACGGCGAGCAGCGGGAGCATTCCGGGCGTACGCAGCGGGGACTTGGCCCGGGCGCCCCCCAGCACCGGCGGTTCGGTCGAGCGCTGCGCGGCGAACAGCAGCATGCCGGTCAGCAGCAGCACCGCCCCGACCAGCGTGCCCGCCTCCGGGAAGAACGTCCCGCACAGGAAGGCCGCGAGCACCGGGCCCAGCATGAAGCACAGCTCGTCGGCGGCCTGCTCGAAGGAGTTCGCGGTGTGCAGCGCGCCGTCGTCGCCTTTGAGCAGGTGGGCCCAGCGGGCGCGGGACATGCCGCCGGTGTTCGGGGTCGTCGCGGTGGCGGCGTACGAGGCGAAGAGGGTCCAGGCGGGGGCGTCGAAGTGCACGCACAGCAGCAGGGCGAGGGAGCCGAGGGCCGCGATCACCGTGGCGGGTACCGCGATCCGGGCCTGCCCGTACCGGTCGACGAGCCGCGCGGTCCACGGCGCCACTGCCGCCGTCGCCGCGAGGCCGGTCGCGGTGACGGCACCGGCGAGGGCGTACGAGCCATGCGCACCGGCGATCATCACGACCGCGCTCACGCTGAACATGCCCATGGGGAGGCGGGCCAGCAGATTCCCGAGGGTGAAGGCGCGGGAGCCGGGGGTGGCGAAGAGGCGGCGGTAGGGGCCGGGCGGGCGGGGGCGGTTGCCGGTAGGGGAGTTGAAGGTACGGGGGGTGAAGTCGACGGCGACGAGGGTGTCGGCCGTGACGGTGAGCAGCGGGGCTTTCCTGGGGGTCGGTTGGGGCATGTGCACCACCGTCGCCCGTACCCGATCAAGGGGTCCAACACCTTCTCCGTACCGATTCACGCACCTGTGTTGTAAGTCCTGTTGTAGGTTCGCCGGATGCCCGCGCCCGGCCATCTCGCCCCCCGCCTTCTGCGTGCCTTCCTCACCGTCGCCGAGGAACTGCACTTCACCCGCGCCGCCGCCAGGCTCTACGTCGCCCAGCAGGCGCTCAGCCGGGATGTGCGGCGGCTGGAGCGAGAACTCGGCGTCGACCTGTTCGTGCGATCGACCCGGCAGGTCACGCTGACGGCCGACGGCGAGCGGCTGCTGCCGTACGCGCGCCGGGTGCTGGAGGCGCAGGATGCGCTGCTTGCCGCCTTCGGGCAGGCCCGGCCCCTGCTGGTCGACCTCAACTTCCCGGACCAGGTCACCGCGCGCCGCGTCCTGCACCGGGCCCGTGAACTCGCCCCGGAGCACGAGCTGATGGCCCGCTACGAGAGCGGCCTGACGGGCGCCGCCGGTGAGTTGCTCGCGGGGCGGCTGGACGCCTCGTTCGGGCGGTTCGCGGGGTTGGACCCGGTGCTGCGGGCCCGCCTTGAGCACCAGCCCGTGCGGTATGAGCCGATGGCGGTCGTGCTGCCCGAGGACCACCGGCTGGCGTCCCTGGAGGCGGTGCCGCTCGCCGCGCTGAAGGGGGAGACGGTGTACGCGGGCGCCGGAAATCCGCGTACGCCGGAATGGACCGATCTCGCACGTCGCTTGTTCGACGGCCGTGGCATCGAAATCGCACAGCCCGTTCCGCTGGCCGTCGGGGACGAGGAGTTCCAAAGGCTCATGGCCAAGATGCGGAACCCGATTCTCGCCGTCGTGGATTTTCCGGCCATGCCTGGCAGGGTGCTGCGTCCCTTGATCGATCCCGTTCCTTTGTCGCCGGTGTCACTTGTGTGGCGGAAGGGTCTGGTCCACCCCGGATTCGGTGCGCTTCGACGGGCTGCGGTCGAACTGTCTGTCGAGGAGCGGTGGCTTCGAGTGCCCTCCAACGGATGGATTCCAGCCATCGATTCGGAGATCATCCAGGGTCACAACTGACACGCTGCGCACACAGAACCTCCCCGTACGCTACATTCGGGGCCCGAGCACGTTGTGGTAAGGGGGGCGCTCGAATCCGGTGGGGGCCGGGTTCGGCCGACTTGTGCTCGTGTCGTACGCGCACCCAGAACTGTCCCGTGGGGGGATGTGCGTGCACGTGAAAAAGTGGCGGGAAGACGCCCAACCGGAATGGCCCGAAGCGGCATCAGAGGCCCAGGTCGTTCCAACAACGGGGGAAACCAGAAGGAGCGGCATCACCCAGTCGTTTCCGGACACGGCGAGAACCGGAGTCCCTCGTGGGGGCTCCGCGGACCTCGACGTGACCGACGTACTGAGCGGGGGCTCCAAACGCCTTGCCGAACACGGCCGGGCCGCCGGCCTGCGCGATCCGTGGGAGGCGTCGGGCGAGATCGCCCAGTCCCACGATCCGCACGAGGTGACCGTCCAGCTCGACTCCGTCTGCCTGCAGCAGGACCAGCGACTGCGCAAGGCCGAGGGGGAGACCGGCGGTGGCCCCGACAGCTCCGACGCGCCGGTCTTCGTCGACGAGTCGGGCCGCCGCAGCCGGCGCTTCCGCCGCCTGGGCATAGCCGTCGGCATAGCCTGCGCGGTCTACGCCGTCGTCATCGTCGTCACGCTGCTGTCCGGGAGCTCCGACGCGCCCTGGCTGCCCGTGCCGGGCCAGCAGGACGACAAGCCGGCCGGTCAGGTCGAGCCGACCTCACGGCCCGCGGACTCGGCCCAGCCCTCCGGCACCGGCACCGGCATCGGTGCCGTCGTGCCGGGTTCGACGCCGACGGCCGGTGACGGTACGACGCCGTCGCCGGGCGCGAGCGGCACGGCTCACGGCAAGTCCACCGGCCCCGCCGGTCCGGGTGCGTCCGCCGACCCCGGCCCGACACCGTCCAAGTCCGCGACGAAGCCCGGGCCCGGTGTGGTCGACCCGGTCCCTTCGACCTCGGTGAACCCGCCGACGTCCAGCTCACCGGCCCCGAGCCCCAGCGTGAGTTCCGTCGCGCCGTCGCCGTCCCCGGGCGGCACGGGCGGTACCGGCACCGGCTCCGGCAGTGGCCCGGTCGCCGACGGTCCCAGCAGCCCTTCGCCCGTCACCGAGGAGCCGGGCACGCCCGCCGCCTCGTCCGCACCGTCCCCGGAGCCCACCCTCTGATGGCATCCCGCACCCGCCGTCACGGGCCCGCGACCTCGCTCCCAGCTCGTGACGGCTCTCCGCGTCGCCGCCTGCCCATGCGCCTGCTGCTGCCCATGCTCGTCCTCGTCGCCATGATGGCGATGCTGATGCTGCGCGGGTACGTGCACAGCGAGATCCTCGCCGACCATCGCATCCAGCCCGAGGCCGCCACCGACAAGGTCCCGGAGAAGATCCTGGACGGCGGCCCCGTCATCGACACCCGCAGCGGCCGCACCACCAGCCTGAAGGTGCCCGACCACCGCCTGGTCCTCACCTTCGACGACGGCCCGGACCCGACCTGGACCCCCAAGGTCCTGGACGTGCTCAAGAGGCACCACGCGCACGCGGTCTTCTTCGTCACCGGCACCATGACCTCGCGCTACCCGGACCTGGTCAGGCGCATGGTCGCCGAGGGCCACGAGGTCGGCGTGCACACCTTCAACCACCCCGACCTCTCCTTCCAGTCCCACAAGCGCATCGACTGGGAGCTGTCGCAGACCCAGCTGGCGATCTCGGGGGCCGCGGGCATCCGCACCTCCCTGTTCCGGCCGCCGTACTCCTCCTTCGCCGACGCCATGGACGACGAGTCCTGGCCGGTCACCCAGTACATCGGCACCCGCGGCTACATCACCGTCGTCAACAACACGGACAGCGAGGACTGGCAGAAGCCCGGCGTCGACCGGATCATCCGCAACGCCACCCCGCACGGCGGCAAGGGCGCGATCGTCCTGATGCACGACTCGGGCGGCGACCGGCACCAGACGGTGCAGGCGCTGGACAGGTTCCTGCCCATGCTGCAGAAGCAGGGCTACGCGTTCGACAACCTCACCGAGGCCCTCGACGCACCGAGCGCACACACCGAGGTCACGGGCGTCGGCCTGTGGAAGGGCAGGGCGTGGATCTTCCTCGTCCAGGCCTCGGACGACATCACCGGCGTGATGGTCGTCGCCCTCGCGATCATCGGCGGCCTGGTCATCGGCCGTTTCGTGCTCATGCTCCTGCTGTCGGGGGCCCATGCGCGCAGGGTGCGGCGCCGGGGCTTCAGCTGGGGCCTGCCGGTCACCGAACCGGTATCGGTGCTGGTGCCCGCGTACAACGAGGCCAAGTGCATCGAGAACACCGTCCGTTCACTGATGGCGAGCGAGCACCCCATCGAGGTGATCGTCATCGACGACGGTTCGAGCGACGGCACGGCGCGGATCGTCGAGGAGCTCGGCCTGCCGAACGTCCGCGTCGTCCGCCAGCTGAACGCGGGCAAGCCGGCCGCCCTCAACCGAGGCCTGGCGAACTCCCGTTACGACATCATCGTGATGATGGACGGCGACACCGTCTTCGAACCGGCGACGGTACGGGAACTGGTGCAGCCTTTCGGCGACCGGCGCGTGGGAGCCGTCGCCGGCAACGCGAAGGTCGGCAACCGGGACTCGATGATCGGCGCCTGGCAGCACATCGAGTACGTGATGGGCTTCAACCTCGACCGCCGTATGTACGACATCATGCGCTGCATGCCGACGATCCCGGGGGCCGTCGGGGCCTTCCGGCGCTCGGCGCTGGAGCGGGTGGGCGGCATGAGCGACGACACGCTCGCCGAGGACACCGACATCACCATGGCCATGCACCGCGACGGCTGGCGGGTCGTCTACGCCGAGAAGGCGCGGGCCTGGACGGAGGCGCCCGAGACGGTCCAACAACTGTGGTCGCAGCGCTACCGCTGGTCGTACGGCACCATGCAGGCGATCTGGAAACACCGCCGCGCCCTCGTGGAGAAGGGCCCCTCGGGCCGCTTCGGCCGCGTCGGCCTGCCCCTGGTATCCCTGTTCATGGTGGTGGCCCCGCTGCTGGCCCCCCTGATCGACGTCTTCCTCCTCTACGGAGTCGTCTTCGGCCCGACGCAGAGGACGATCGTGGCCTGGTTCGGCGTCCTGGCGGTGCAGGTGGTCTGCGCGGCCTACGCCTTCCGCCTGGACCGCGAACGCATGACCCACCTCATCTCGCTGCCGCTGCAGCAGATCCTCTACCGCCAACTCATGTACGTCGTGCTGCTCCAGTCCTGGATCACGGCGCTCACCGGCGGCCGCCTGCGCTGGCAGAAGCTGCGGCGCACGGGTGTCGTGGAGGCACCCGGCGGGCCGGTACCCAGCCAGCGGCCCCGTGCCGCCAGCAGTGATCGGAGGCCCGTGGCATGACCCACGGATACACGACCGGGACCGGTGCCGGGACCCCGGAGTCGACGCCGTCGTACGGCATCCCGCGGCAAGGTCCGGTGGCCGGCCCTGAGGTGTCGACCCCGACCCCGACCCCGACACCGGCATCCGCGTCCTCGCCCGCGCCGAAGAAACCGGGCCGCGACCGCTACCTGGACCTGCTGCGCGCGATCGCCCTGGTCCGCGTCGTGGTCTACCACCTGTTCGGCTGGGCCTGGCTGTCGGTCCTCTTCCCCTCCATGGGCGTGATGTTCGCGCTGGCGGGCTCCCTGATGGCGCGCTCGCTGAGCCGCCCGGCGATGAGCGTGATCCGCGGCCGGATCCGCCGTCTGCTGCCACCGCTGTGGGCGTTCAGCGCGGTGGTGCTGGTCATGATGTTCGTGGCCGGCTGGAACCCGGCGAAGGACCCGGACAACGGCGGCACCTGGGGCATCGTCGAAATCATCAACTACGTCATCCCGATCGGCGCCCCGCCCTACCCCTGGCACCTCGGCAACGAGGGAGGCCTGCTGGACTCCACCTGGGCCGACCAGGCGGCCGGGCCGCTGTGGTACCTGCGGGCGTATCTGTGGTTCGTGGTCGCGTCCCCGCTGCTGCTGTGGGCGTTCCGGCGCCTGCCGTGGGCGACGCTGCTGGCCCCGCTGGGCCTGACGGCGATCGTCGGCACGGGCCTGGTGACCATCCCGGGCGAGACCGGCAACGCGATCACCGACTTCGCGGTCTACGGCGGCTGCTGGGTCCTGGGCTTCGCGCACCACGAGGGCATGCTCCAGCGGGTCCCGCGCTATGTCGCCGTCTCCTGCTCGGCGTTGCTGATGGCGTTCGGCCTGTGGTGGGCCTCGGGCCACCTCGGCCCCGACGGCTGGGACCTCAACGACATCCCGCTGGCACAGGCGGCCTGGTCCTTCGGCTTCGTGGTGATCCTGCTCCAGTACTCGCCGTCGTGGCAGGAACTGCCGGGCCGCCTCGCCCGGTGGGACAAGCTGGTGACCCTGGCCAACAACAGGGCCGTCACCATCTACCTCTGGCACAACCTGCTGATCATGGCGACGGTCCCGATCATCGACCAGGCGTACAGCCTCCCCTTCATGGAGAGCGACCGCGCGTCGGCGGCACTGGACTCGACTTACACGCTCTGGATGTTCGTCCTCGTCTGGCCCCTGATCGGCCTCGCGATCCTCACCTTCGGCTGGATCGAGGACCTGGCGGCGAAACGGAGCCCACGCCTTTGGCCCAACGGGGCGAAGCGGGGGAGGGGGCGGCGGAAGGGCTGATCGGATCCACGCGGAGGGGCGGGGCCGACACCGAACCGCGTACGGGAGGAAGGCCGTCCGGACGGAGAGCACCGACGGCCAGGTGAGGGCCGTCGGTGCTCTTCGAGTCGCGGACGGGGAGTCCTTCCCGAAGTGCCGTCCTGGAAGGCGGCGGACCGGATGACCTTGACGTCCAGCTCCTTGCCGAAGACGAATGGGAAGGCGCGGCCGTCGAGCGTCAGGTCAGGCTTCGGCAGCCAAGGTCGCGATCGTCGCCGACGCGTGGGCCGCAGAAAGGGCATCTGTTCAGTCGAGGATTGCGGTGGCTTCGATCTCGACCAGATGGTCGGGGACGTCCAGGGCCGCAACACCCAGCAGCGTGGCCGGCGGGACCGGGGTGATGCCCAGCTTTGCGGACGCCCGGGAGATGCCCTCCAGGAGCGGGGGCATCTTGTCGGGGGTCCAGTCGACGACGTAGAAGGTCAGTTTCGCCACGTCGTCGAAGGAGCCGCCAGCCTCGGCCAGAGCAGTGCCGATGTTGAGGTAGCACTGCTCGACCTGCGCGGCGAGGTCGCCTTCGCCGACCGTGATCCCCTCGGCATCCCAGGCGACCTGGCCGGCGATGAAGACCAGCTTCGACCCCGTTGCGATCGACACCTGCCGGTAGACATCGATCTTGGGCAATCCACTCGGGTTTACCAGGTTGATGGCCATGCTGCCTGCCTCCTTGTCCTGAGCGCCTGTGGTCTCGTGTCCGCCCAACCAAGGCACCTTCGGTCTCTTGTGGTTACTCAGGAACCATAGGAGAGTGGACGCTGACATGGAAGAACGCACTTTCCAGTGACTGGGGAACCCGATGGTGACCAAACAGATCAAGGGCCCATCCGAGGAAGCAGACCTCAGGCGCGCGGACTCACTGGCGCGAGAGATCTTTTCCGACGTTGCCAACAAGTGGGCGTTCCTGATCATCGAGACTCTCGGTGAACGCACCCTGCGCTTCAGCGAACTGCGGAACGAGATCGAGGGCATCAGCCACAAGATGCTCACCCAGAACCTGCGCATGCTGGAGCGCAACGGCCTGGTCGAGAGAAACGTGCACCCCACCGTCCCACCGCGTGTCGAATACACCCTCACCGAGCCGGGCCAGGGCCTACGCGCAACCGTCGACGGAATGTGCGACTGGACGGACCGCTACTTCGGGCACATCGAGGCCGCCCGCCACCGCTTCGACACCTGACACCTGACACCTGATCACGATCTACAGCTGGAGTAATAGACAACAAGTATGGCCACTTATGGGTGGTCAGGAATTTCCAGAGTGCCCCACCAGCAACTTTCCTGGTGGTTGCCTGGCTACGGCGCGGACTCCTGGAATGGGGTGGTCCGGCTCGATGTGGCGATGAGCTGGTATGGGGTTCGAAGGTGTGCAGGACCTGTTCGACCAATGCGGCAGGCTGCGTGCGGCACTCGGAAACGGTATTCCGATATCCCCACTTGATTGGGTGCGCGTATTGAAGGGTCCCTCCGGTCGTTTGACGGCAACGGTGACGGCAACGTCAGCGGGCGCCGGGTGGGTCGTTGGGTTCGTCGTCGGTTAGGCCGAGGGCGTCGCCCAGGGCGTCGATGGCCTTGCGTTGCGAGGTCGACGCCCTGTTCCAGGATGGCGCGGTCGGTGACGGCGTCCACGACGGTCAAACCCCGGTCAAGCACCCCGCCCTCGATCCACTGCCCCCGCAACCCCATGACACACTGCCCCAGTTGCGTAAGTGAACAGAGTGGCGCGGGGGAGCAGGAGCGATGAGTAAGCGGCAGGTTCGGAACATGCTGCGGTTGATGGCCGGTGGGGAGCCCGTCGAGCTCACCAGTCCGATGGCTTCTGTGAAGAAGCTGTCCCGACTCGCCTTCGTCGCCCAGCAGTTCGGGTACGAGTACATGGACGCGCGGCACACCGGCTCGCGCAACAACGCGCTGAAGATGCTGATCGTGCCCGACCCGAACCCGCAGGCCAGGGCGCGGGCCGCGCAGAACTGGGCGCAGTATCCGAACGCGCACGACGGGGTCTCGCTGCCGCCCCTCGTCCCCGACGCCCTCGAACTCCTCAAGGCCCGCATCCAGTTCGACCTCACCGGCAAGAACGCCGAGAAGCGTATGGGGTACGCGGCGCTGGGCATCACCGTCGCCTGTGGGATCGCCGGGTACCGGGCGGGCGGTGAGGCCCTCGACTTCGTCGTGGCGGGCATCGTCTGGCTGATCTTCATGGCGATCTTCGGCATCGGTCTGCTCGTGACCCGCAAGCGCAACGCCAAGTTCGCACGCCGGCTGCAGGCCGCCGGATTCATGCCGATGACGGACGAGACGGGGCGGGTGCGCTATCTGCCGCCGGGGCTGCAGATGCCGGGCCAGGCGAACCCCTTCGCGGGCGGACCGTACGGTGCCGGCCAGCCGCCGATGGGTGCGCCGGGCGCTCCCGCCACCCCGGCCCACGCTCCATACGGACAGCCGGGACAGCCGGGACAGCCGGGACAGCACGTCCCGGGGCCGTATGCCGCCCAGCCCCAGTACCAGCCACAGCCCCAGCCCTACGGCTACCCGCAGCAGCCCCCGGCCTCCGGCCCGTACGCCGCGCCCCAGCAGCCCCCCGCCCCCGGCCCCTACGCCGCCCCCCAGCAGCCGTACCCCCCACAGCAACCGCCCCAGCCGTACCCCCCGCAGCGGCCCTACCCCCAGCAGAACCCCAACTGGCAGTCCCCGCAGCGCTGAACTTCCCCTGCCCCCTGCTCCCCGGTCACTGACCACCGTGCTCGGCGGGCCGCCCGGGCAGGCGCTGGTGGGTCGGCTCACACGGAGCCGTACGCAGCCGGAGAGCTGTTCGTAACGTACCGACGCGGTACCTCTCATCCCGCCCCCGGGCCGGGTGAGAGCAAAGTTCCTTCGCGGTCACCCGGCGCCACAGACCGGAAACGCCGCCTCCCTACCTTCGGGACTCATCACCGGTCATCTGCCCCAAGCACGACCGAGCCCCGGAGCACCGTGGAGGCGTCATGACAGCCCCTAGCACAGCCCCCGCATCGAGCAGGGGAGGTCGCTGGATCCAGCAGTGGGATCCTGAGGACGAGACCTTCTGGAACGAGACCGGAGAGAAGATCGCCAAGCGCAATCTCTTCTTCTCCGTCCTCTCCGAGCACATCGGCTTCTCGATCTGGACCCTGTGGTCCGTGCTTGTGCTCTTCATGGGCCCGGAGTACGGGCTGACCCCGGCCGACAAGTTCATGCTGACCTCGATGGTCACGCTGGTCGGCGCCGTCGTCCGCGTCCCCTACACCTTCGCCGTCGCCGTCTTCGGTGGGCGGAACTGGACGATCGTCTCGGCCGGCCTGCTGCTCATCCCGACGATCGCCGCGTTCACGGTGATGAAGCCGGGCACGTCCTTCGACACCTTCCTGCTGATCGGGCTGCTCGCCGGCATCGGCGGCGGCAACTTCGCCTCCTCCATGACCAACATCAACGCCTTCTTCCCGCTGAGGAAGAAGGGGTGGGCGCTCGGCCTCAACGCCGGCGGCGGCAACATCGGCGTCGCCGCGATCCAGCTCGTGGCCCTCGCCGTCATCGGCGCGAGCGGCGGTCCGCGCGTGCTGCTCGGGATCTACATCCCGCTGATCGTCGTCGCAGCGGTCCTCGCCGCCCTGTTCATGGACAACCTGGAACACGTCAAGAACGACACCGGTGCCGCCAAGGACGCCGCCAGGGACGGCCACACCTGGATCATGTCCTTCCTCTACATCGGGACGTTCGGGTCGTTCATCGGTTACAGCTTCGCCTTCGGGCAGGTGCTGACGAACCAGTTCGGCCGGACGCCGCTGCAGGCCACGTACCTCACCTTCATCGGCCCGCTGCTCGGTTCGCTGATCCGCCCCGTGGGCGGCTGGCTCGCCGACAAGTACGGCGGCGCGAAGATCACCCTCTACAACTACGTCGCCATGGCCGCAGCCACCGCCGTCCTGGTCGTGGCCAGCATGCAGAAGTCGCTGCCCCTGTTCGTCACCGTCTTCGTCGTGCTGTTCTCGCTGGCCGGCCTCGGCAACGGGTCCACGTACAAGATGATCCCCGGCATCTTCCAGACCAAGGCCCTGGCCAAGGGGCTGGAGGGCGAGGAGGCCGCGGCCTACGGCCGACGTCTCTCCGGTGCCTCCATGGGGCTGATCGGCGCGGTCGGCGCGCTCGGTGGCGTGGGCATCAACCTCGCCTTCCGGCAGTCCTTCCTCTCCTACGGCTCCGGGACCGGCGCCTTCGTCGCCTTCCTCGTCTTCTACGCCGCCTGTTTCGCGGTGACCTGGGCCGTATACCTTCGCCGCCCGGCCGCCGTCTCCCAGGCCACGACTGCCGCAGAGACGAAGCCGCAGCTCAGCTACGCCGAGGTGTGACGTAACACCGGCGACATCAAGCCGAACCGAGCCTGTCACGGACCGTTGACAGGCTCGTTCGGCATGTGGGTACCGCCGTACCTCATGTACGACGACTCGATCGAGCTCGGGACGAGAGCCAGCCATGTACGACGAACAGCAGCGACCGGACACCGGTCAACACGGGCCCCTCGCCGGATTCACCGTGGGCGTCACCGCCGCGCGCCGGGCCGAAGAACTGGGCGCGCTGCTGCAGCGACGGGGAGCCGCCGTCCTGCACGCACCCGCCCTGCGCATCGTGCCGCTCTCCGACGACAGCGAACTGCTGGCGGCGACGAAGGATCTGCTCGACCAGGCGCCGGACGTCGTGGTCGCGACCACGGCCATCGGCTTCAGGGGATGGATCGAGGCCGCCGAGGGGTGGGGGCTCGGGGAGCCCCTGCTCGAACGGCTGCGGGCCGCGGAGCTGCTCGCGCGCGGACCCAAGGTCAAGGGCGCGGTACGGGCCGCCGGGCTGACGGAGGACTGGTCGCCGTCGAGCGAGTCCATGGCCGAGGTGCTGGACCGGCTGCTGGAGGAGGGGGTCGACGGGCGCCGTATCGCCGTACAGCTGCACGGCGAGCCACTGCCCGGGTTCGTGGAGTCGCTGCGGGCCGCGGGCGGGGAGGTCGTCGGGGTGCCGGTGTACCGGTGGATGCCGCCGGAGGACATCGCGCCGCTCGACCGGCTGCTGGACGCGGCCGTCTCCCGGGGCCTCGACGCGGTCACCTTCACCAGCGCGCCCGCCGCCGTGTCCCTGCTGGACCGGGCGGAGAAGCGCCGTCTGCTGCCCGAGCTGCTCGCCGCCCTCCACCACGACGTGCTGCCGGTCTGCGTCGGACCGGTCACCGCGCTGCCGCTGCAGGCCCACGGCGTCGACACGGTCCAGCCCGAGCGCTTCCGGCTCGGCCCCCTCGTCCAGCTGCTCTGCCAGGAACTGCCGAGCCGGGCGCGCACCCTGCCCGTCGCCGGGCACCGGGTGGAGATCCGCGGCCACGCGGTCCTGGTCGACGACGACCTGAGGCCCGTACCGCCCGCAGGGATGTCGCTGCTGCGTGCGCTGGCCCGGCGGCCGGGATGGGTGGTGGCCCGCGCGGAGCTGCTGCGGGCCCTGCCGGGTGCCGGCCGCGACGAGCATGCGGTGGAGACCGCGATGGCCCGGCTGCGTACGGCACTCGGCGCGCCGAAGCTGATCCAGACTGTGGTGAAGCGGGGGTACCGGCTGGCGCTGGATCCGGCGGCGGACGCGAAGTACTCGGACGCGTAAGGCTGTTCTCGGGGCTTCGGGGCTTCGGGGCTTCGGGGCTTCGGGGCTTCGGGGCTTCGGGGCTTCGGGGCCGTGCGGTGACGTTGCCGTTGCCGGGGCCGCGTTCTCCGGGACGGGCGCCTCGGCCTGAACGGCCTCGCCCTCACACGCCGGGCGGCCTCACGCGCCTGACGTCCTCATACGCCTGACGTCCTCATACGCCGGACGGGCTCACACACCGTACGGGCTGTGTTCGCGTGACCCGCGCCGAAGCGCTCCGTACAGCACCAGCGCCCGCGCCAGGCACCCCAGGGCCACCGTCGACAGCACCGCGCGCACCACGTTCCAGGCCACCCACGGGTCCTCGAAGTGCTCCCGGGCCGCCGTCGGATCGGTCATGCTCGCCAGGTCGTTGTTGAGCGGGATGTTGATGACGACCGTGGTCAGGAAGCCGAGGGCGTACGCCGCGAGGCCCGCCCACACCCACCAGCGGTACGGCTGCCCGCGCAGCTGCCACGAGGAGACGCCCGTCAGCAGCAGTGCGCCGGCGAAGCTGAGGAAGAACACCGGGTTCTGGATGACGTCGTCGATGTTGCGCATGACCTCGACGTAGACCCGGTCGTCGCTGCGGGCCAGGGCCGGCATCACACAGCAGGCGAAGATGTAGTAGACCCCGGCGATCAGGCCCATCGCGACCGTGGCCGCACCCAGTACGTATCCCGGGCTCCTGGTGTTCTGCCTTCTCCCGGTGCTCTGCCCGCTCTGCCTGTTCTGCTTGTTCTGCGTCATGCCCTCAAGTCAACGGGCGGCGCGGCGGCCGGGACATCGCCGAGACGCGCACCCGCATAAGCGCTCGTCCACCAGCCGCCGGTACGAGGGGTTCCGGCCGCGCGAACGGGCAGGCACTGTATGAGGGATCGGTTCCTCAGCCCTCAGGTTTCCCGAGCCAGGCGGTGACAGGCACATGGCACTGGGTACGGTCACGGTCGCGTACGAGCTGCGATTCGACGCCGGTCGGATCTGTCTCGACCTCCTCGCCACCACCCACCCCGTGGAGCGGTTCGACTCCGTGGGGGTGCTGTGCGCCTGGGTCACCGGGGCGGGGCTGGTCCCGGCGACGACCTCGCTGGCCCACGCCGACCCGTCCTGGCTGGTCGCCTTCCGTGAACTGCGCGGACAGATAGGACAGTTGGTGCGCGGTGGACTGACGCCGACCGTGCCCCGGCCGTCTTACGACCTCGCGCTCGGCCGCGTCAACGAGCTGGCCCGCGTCTCGCCGCCCGCGCCACGGGCCGTACGGGGCGAGGACGGCTCGCTCGTCCGCGAGTTGGAGGGAGTGCCCCAGTGCGCGGCGCTGCTGGGGGCGATCGCCCGGGACGCCGTGGAACTGCTCACGGACCCCGTCGCGCGGGCCGGTCTGCGGCAGTGCGAAGGGGACAACTGCCCGATCGTCTACGTCGATTCATCGCGGGGGCGCAGGAGGCGCTGGTGCTCCAGTGAGGTCTGTGGGAACCGCGAAAGGGTGGCCCGGCACCGTCGGCGGGCGGCCCTCGCCCGCGCCTGACGCCCGTTATGCTCCTTATGTGAATCGATCGTCGAAGTGATTTCGATTACACATCGTTTACCCCACGCGTGACACGGGCAGCTGTTGCGATCTTGCCAGTGTGTCGGAAATGTAAAGATCGCACGGGGGGAATGTGCACCCATGTCCCCCTCGTCACGTCACGCAGAAGAAAACTGTCATCCCACTTTGAACATGACGCGCACCACATCCGTACCTGTGCACGAGCGACCGAACGGGGGAACCCCCGGACATCGGAGGTGGGCGTGCGCAAGGATTCCGTCGTGGCCAATGAACGTGGATCGAGGGCCCGACATCGCATGTCCCAGCCCTCGGAACCAGATGAGGAGCTGATGCGTGCCCTCTATCGCGAGCACGCCGGACCTCTCCTTGCGTACGTACTCCGGCTGGTCGCCGGAGATCGGCAGCGTGCCGAGGACGTGGTTCAGGAGACGCTAATCCGTGCCTGGAAGAACGCCGGTCAGCTCAATCGGGCGACCGGATCGGTACGCCCCTGGCTGGTGACGGTTGCGCGCCGCATCGTCATCGACGGCCACCGCAGCCGGCAGGCCCGGCCGCAGGAGGTCGATCCGTCGCCGCTGGAGGTCATCCCCGCGGAGGACGAGATCGACAAGGCGCTGTGGCTGATGACGCTGTCCGATGCGCTCGACGACCTGACCCCTGCCCACCGGGAGGTACTCGTCGAAACGTACTTCAAGGGGCGTACCGTCAACGAGGCGGCCGAGACGCTGGGCATTCCCAGTGGCACGGTGCGGTCCCGGGTGTTCTACGCCCTGCGGTCGATGAAGCTGGCACTGGAGGAGCGGGGGGTGACGGCGTGATGAGTGTTTACGGGGGAAACCAAGGATTCGGTACAGGTGGTTCGGGTATGTCTGGCTCCATGATGGGATCTCCGGGCCCGAGCGAGCACGAAACGGTCGGTGCCTACGCCCTCGGGATCCTCGACGATGCCGAGGCAACCGCTTTCGAGGCACACCTCGCCACCTGCGAATGGTGCGCCCAGCAGCTCGACGAGCTGGCCGGGATGGAACCGATGATGGCCGCGCTCGCGGACCTGCCCGGAACCGGTTCACCCGCGATCGGGGAATCCCTGTCGGCACGGCCCAGCCCGCGGCTCGCGGAGCGGCTGGTCGACGAGGTCTCCGAACGCCGGGCACAGAAGCGGCGCAAGGGCTTCTACCTGGTCGCGGCCGCGGCGGCACTGATCATCGGCGGTCCGCTGACCGTCATGGCCGTCAACGGCGGCAGCGACTCCGGAAAGACCGCCACCCCGCTCGCGGCCGGCGCCAAGGCGGCCTTCAGCACCCTCTCCGACAAGGTGACGGCGACGGACCCGTCCACCAAGGTCAAGGCGACCGTGGCGATGCAGGAGAAGGAGTGGGGCACCTGGGGTGTCGTCGAGCTCAGCAACGTCAAGGGCCCGTTGAAGTGCTCGCTCATCGCCGTCGGCAAGAACGGCGAGCGCGAGACGATGTCCTCCTGGTCGGTCCCGAAGTGGGGCTACGGCATCGCGAACGCCAAGTCCGAGGAGGCCAAGGAGCCTCTCTACGCCCAGGGCGGCGCGGCTCTGCAGCCCAATGACATCGACCACTTCGAGGTCATGACCTTCGACGGCAAGAAGCTCGTGGAGATCGACGCGTAGCGTACGTAGCTTTGCCGGGTCCCTTTCGCGTACGGTTGACGGCTGCCGAGCACGTCAGAAGGGGGCCCGGTGGCCGCACAGGCTCAACAGGAAACCGCGCTCGACCCGGATCACGACTCAAGTCGCGACCAGGAGATCAGCGTCGAACAGGAACACCTGGACCGGGTGTACCGGCGCCTCGAGGAGAAGATCCACGAGGCGGAGTTCCTCATGCACGACGCCGCCAAGCGAGGCCACGTCGGAACGCCCGGCGCGCTCGCCGAGCGGGACGCACAGGTCTTCCGGGCGGGGGTCCATCTCAACCGGCTCAACAACGAGTTCGAGGACTTCCTGTTCGGACGGATCGATCTGCTGCCCGGCAAGGACGGCAAGAAGGGGCCGGACGGCGCCTACACCGCCATAGAGCCCGCCGACGGAGCGGTCCGGGACGACAACACCGCCGACATCGCCGAGACCCTGCACATCGGCCGCATCGGCGTACTGGACTCCGAGTACGCCCCCCTCGTCATCGACTGGCGGGCCCCCGCGGCCGCCCCGTTCTACCGCTCCACCCCCGTCGACCCCGGCCGGGTCGTGCGCCGGCGCGTCATCCGCTCCAAGGGCCGCAGGGTCCTCGGTGTCGAGGACGACCTGATGCGCCCCGAGCTCAAGGCATTCCTCGACGGCCGCCAGCTGCCCGTCATCGGCGACGGCGCCCTGATGGCCGCCCTCGGCCAGGCCCGCAGCCACACCATGCGGGACATCGTCGCCTCCATCCAGGCCGAGCAGGACATGGTCATCCGCGCCCCCGCCGCCTCGGTGACCTACGTCGAGGGCGGCCCGGGCACGGGCAAGACGGCCGTGGCGCTCCACCGTGCCGCCTACCTCCTCTACCAGGACCGGCGCCGGTACGCGGGCGGCATCCTCATCGTTTCCCCGACCCCGCTGCTCGTCGCCTACACCGAGGGCGTCCTGCCCTCCCTCGGCGAGGAGGGCCAGGTCGCCATCCGCGCGATCGGCTCACTCGCCGTGGACGCGGTCGGCGCCGAGGCGACCCTGTACGACTCCCCGGCCATCGCCCGCGCCAAGGGCTCGTACCGCATGCTCAAGGTCCTGCGGAAGGCGGCGCGGGGGGCGCTGGAGCTCGGGTCGGCCGCCCCCGCCTCCGGTCAGCTCGCCCTCGGCGACGACACCGACGCCGCCACCCCTGCCGCCCAGCCCACCCGCCTGCGTGTCGTCGCCTTCGGCCGGCGTCTGGAGCTTCAGGCACCGGAGCTGGACCGCGTGCGAAGAGCCGTCCTCGGCGGCACCGCGCCCGTCAACCTGCTGCGCCCCCGCGCCCGCAAGCTCCTCCTCGACGCCCTGTGGGCACAGTCCGGCGCGGCCGGCCGGCACACCGACCCGGAGCTGGCCGCCGAGCTGCGCTCCTCCTTCGACGAGGACATCTGCGACGAGGACAGCTTCATCACGTTCCTCGACGCCTGGTGGCCGGAGCTGACCCCCGGGGCCGTCCTGGCCGCCATGTCCGACGAACGGCGCCTGGGCCGCTGGGCCCGCCGCATCCTCAACCCCGGCGAGGTCCGCCGGGTCGCCCGCTCGCTGCGCCGAGACGGCCACTCCGTGCACGACATCGCCATGCTCGACGAACTCCAGTCGATCCTCGGCAGTCCGGTCCGCCCGAAGAAGAAGCGCGAGCTGGACCCGCTCGACCAGCTGACCGGCCTGGACGAACTGATGCCGGTGCGCGAGGAGTCGCAGCGCGAGCGGGCCGAACGGCTCGCTCAGGAGCGCACCGAGTACGCCCACGTCATCGTCGACGAGGCCCAGGACCTCACGCCCATGCAGTGGCGCATGGTCGGCCGCCGCGGCCGGCACGCCACCTGGACGGTCGTCGGCGACCCGGCCCAGTCCTCCTGGTCCGACCCCGACGAGGCGGCCGAGGCTCGCGACGAGGCCCTCGGCACCCGCCCCCGCCGCCGCTTCCAGCTCACCGTCAACTACCGCAACCCGGCCGAGATCGCCGAACTGGCGGCCAAGGTGCTGGCCCTCGCGATGCCCGGTTCGAAGTCCCCGTCGGCGGTACGCTCCACCGGCGTCGAACCCCGCTTCAGCGTCGTACGGGACTCCCTCCCACAGACCGTCCGCGCGGAGGCCGCCCGCCTCCTGGACCGCGTCGACGGCACCGTCGGCGTCGTCGTCGCCATGCAGCGCCGCGAAGAGGCGGCCCGCTGGCTCGCCGGACTCGGCGAGAGGGTGGTGGCCCTCGGCAGCCTGGAGGCGAAGGGCCTGGAGTACGACGCGACGGTCGTGGTCTCGCCCGCGGAGATCGCCGACGAGTCCCCGGCGGGCCTGCGCGTGCTGTACGTGGCCCTCACCCGGGCCACCCAGCAGCTGACGATCGTCTCGGCGGACCGGGACGAACCGGACCCGAACGGAGTTCCAGACCTGCTCCGGGACGAGTAACCGGATGAACTCTCGGTACGGGAATGGCCTTACGGGATCTGTTTGTTAGCCTGGGTGTGGCACCGGCTCGATCCAAGCCCCCGGGCCCAACCTTCGTCGCTACGAGCGACCACTTGCCGCGAGGCGAGCATGGCGGGTCGGTGCCACTTGACCTGCAAGTCCCGCGTCACATCGTGACGCGGGACTTTTTTTGCCGTGAACAAAACGTTCGCAATCCAGAGTGACTAACGCTTACCCGACGGTAGGTGCGACCATCGGACGGCATACCCAGCGTCACGGTGAAAGCGGAGGAAGTCGGACATGGCAACGGCGCCCAGCGTCTCCTACTCGATTACGGTCCGGTTGGAGGTGCCCGCGAGCGGAACCGCGGTCTCCCAGATCACCACGGCCGTAGAGTCCCACGGAGGCTCGGTGACCGGCCTCGACGTGACCGCCTCCGGTCACGAGAAGCTCCGTATCGACGTCACCATCGCGGCCAGCTCCACCGCCCACGCGGACGAGATCGTCCAGCAGTTGCGCGGCATCGAGGGCGTCACCCTCGGCAAGGTCTCCGACCGTACGTTCCTGATGCACCTCGGCGGCAAGATCGAGATGCAGTCCAAGCACCCCATCCGCAACCGTGACGACCTCTCCATGGTCTACACGCCGGGTGTGGCCCGCGTCTGCATGGCGATCGCCGAGAACCCCGAGGACGCCCGCCGCCTCACCATCAAGCGCAACACCGTCGCAGTCGTGACGGACGGCTCGGCCGTGCTTGGCCTCGGCAACATCGGCCCGATGGCCGCCATGCCGGTCATGGAGGGCAAGGCGGCCCTCTTCAAGCGCTTCGCCGACATCGACGCCTGGCCGCTGTGCCTCGACACCCAGGACACCGACGAGATCGTCGCGATCGTCAAGGCGATCGCCCCGGGCTTCGCCGGTATCAACCTTGAGGACATCTCCGCGCCCCGCTGCTTCGAGATCGAGGCGCGCCTGCGCGAGGCCCTCGACATCCCCGTCTTCCACGACGACCAGCACGGCACCGCGATCGTCGTCCTCGCCGCCCTGACGAACGCACTGCGCGTCACCGGCAAGGCGATCGAGAACATCCGGGTCGTCATGTCCGGCGCCGGCGCGGCCGGTACGGCCATCCTCAAGCTGCTGCTCGCGGCGGGCCTCAAGAACGCCGTCGTCGCCGACATCCACGGCGTCGTGCACATCGGCCGCGAGGACCTGCGCGAGGCCGCCGTGGACTCGCCGCTGCGCTGGATCGCCGACAACACCAACCCCGAGGGCCTGACCGGCACGCTGAAGGAAGCCGTTCGCGGAGCGGACGTCTTCATCGGCGTCTCCGCCCCGAACGTGCTGGACGGCAACGATGTGGCCGCCATGGCCGAGGGTGCCATCGTGTTCGCGCTCGCGAACCCCGACCCCGAGGTGGACCCGGCAATCGCCCGGCAGACGGCGGCGGTTGTGGCCACCGGCCGCTCCGACTTCCCGAACCAGATCAACAACGTGCTGGTGTTCCCGGGTGTGTTCCGGGGCCTGCTGGACGCCCAGTCCCGCACGGTCAACACCGAGATGATGCTGGCCGCCGCCACCGCCCTCGCGGACGTGGTGACCGAGGACGAGCTGAACCCGAACTACATCATCCCGAGCGTGTTCAACGACAAGGTCGCGGGCGCTGTCGCCGGTGCGGTGCGGGAAGCGGCCAAGGCGGCGGCAGCGTCGTAGGGCTGGGGCGGGGCATGTGCCAAGGCTGTGAGGATCGCCACGGCAAGGCCTTGCATCGGCGCGTCGTGGAACCCGGCCCTCCTGGTCGACGTTTATCGTGTCGGCCAGGCTCAGACCCTCTTTTCGTGTGACTCCCAAGGGTGTTCTCACGACTCCTGCGGGTGCCGGATTGGCTTTCGCGCCGCAGGTGGGGGCAGGATGCGTCCCGGGGCGCGAGGGCTCTGGCCACGGACCCGGGTCCGGGGCCTCACCGAGGACCCTGGCAGCATCGGCTTCACCGTGCCCGATATGCGGCTCCGCCGCGTGGCACGCCTCAACGGCAAGAAGAACACGGGAGTAACGACATGAACCGCAGTGAGCTGGTGGCCGCGCTGGCCGACCGCGCCGAGGTGACCCGCAAGGACGCCGACGCCGTTCTGGCTGCCTTCGCCGAGACCGTCGGCGAGATCGTCGCGAAGGGCGACGAGAAGGTCACCATCCCCGGCTTCCTGACCTTCGAGCGCACCCACCGTGCCGCTCGCACCGCGCGCAACCCGCAGACCGGCGACCCGATCCAGATCCCGGCCGGCTACAGCGTCAAGGTCTCCGCGGGCAGCAAGCTCAAGGAAGCCGCCAAGGGCAAGTGACCCTGCCGTCTGCACCTCACGGGACGGTGCAGGCCACGTAGGCAAAGCGATGGGGCGGCACCTGGACTTCCAGGTGCCGCCCCATCGTTGTCGCGCCTACCGATGGCCTCAAACGCCGGCCGGGCTGGATTTGGCTGGAGTTACCCGAGAGCCTTGCCGGGCAGCTCGACCTTCGCCCCGAGTTCCACGAGCTTCTCCATGCTGTGTCTATCCGGGGGCTGACCCCCGGACCCCCAGCCGGAAGCGGCGTTGCCCCGGGGCCGGGGCCACGAGGCAGAGGTCAGCCGAGTGCTTTGCCGGGCAGCTCGACCTTCGCCCCGAGTTCCACGAGCTTTTCCATGAAGTTCTCGTAGCCGCGGTTGATGAGGTCGATGCCGTGGACGCGGGACGTGCCCTGGGCCGCGAGGGCGGCGATGAGGTACGAGAAGCCGCCGCGGAGGTCGGGGATGACCAGGTCGGCGCCCTGGAGCTTCGTGGGGCCCGAGACGACGGCCGAGTGGAGGAAGTTGCGCTGGCCGAAGCGGCAGTCGGAACCACCCAGGCACTCGCGGTACAGCTGGATGTGAGCACCCATCTGGTTGAGCGCGGAGGTGAAGCCGAGGCGGGACTCGTAGACCGTCTCGTGGATGATCGACAGGCCCGTGGCCTGGGTCAGGGCGACGACCAGGGGCTGCTGCCAGTCCGTCTGGAAGCCGGGGTGCACGTCCGTTTCGAGTGCGATGGACTTCAACTGGCCGCCGGGGTGCCAGAAACGGATGCCCTCGTCGTCGATCTCGAAGGCACCGCCCACCTTCCGATAGGTGTTCAGGAACGTCATCATCGAGCGCTGCTGGGCGCCGCGGATGTAGATGTTGCCCTCGGTGGCGAGTGCCGCGGACGCCCAGGAGGCGGCCTCCAGGCGATCCGGGAGCGCGCGGTGGTTGTAGCCGCCGAGGCTGTCCACACCGGTGATGCGGATGGTGCGGTCGGTGTCCATCGCGATGATGGCGCCCATCTTCTGCAGGACGCAGATCAGGTCCTCGATCTCCGGCTCCACGGCCGCGTTCGAGAGTTCCGTGACGCCTTCCGCCAGGACCGCGGTCAGCAGCACCTGCTCGGTCGCGCCGACGGACGGGTACGGCAGCCGGATCTTCGTGCCGCGCAGCCGCTGCGGAGCCTCCAGGTACTGTCCGTCCTCCCGCTTCTCGATGCGCGCGCCGAACTGCCGCAGCACCTCGAAGTGGAAGTCGATCGGCCGGCCTCCGATGTCGCAGCCGCCGAGACCAGGGATGAAGGCGTGCCCGAGGCGGTGCAGCAGAGGGCCGCAGAACAGGATCGGGATGCGGCTCGAACCCGCGTGCGCGTCGATGTCCGCGACGTTCGCGCTCTCCACGTGGGACGGGTCCATCACCAGCTCGCCCGGCTCCTCACCCGGACGGACCGTCACCCCGTGCAGCTGCAGGAGTCCGCGTACGACACGCACGTCACGGATGTCCGGAACGTTGCGCAGTCGACTCGGTTCACTGCCCAGCAGGGCGGCGACCATGGCCTTCGGTACGAGGTTCTTCGCACCGCGGACACGGATCTCGCCCTCCAGCGGGGTTCCGCCGTGGACAAGCAGTACGTCGTCATTGCCGTTGACGGTCATGTATCTCGCGTTCCGATGAGTCGGGCAGGGGCCAGAAGGGAAAGGGTAATCGCCGCCCACCCCCCTTCAGTAAGCCCAAGCACGGTCCAGCTACGTCATAGCTGTGTCACAACACGAAGCGTTCCCCGACGGGCACATGGGGTCACCGCCGCCGTCGTGCGCCCCGAGGTGCCTCTTTCGCTCCTGAGCTGCACTCACCCCCTTCCCCCATTGCCTCCCCACACCAGGGGTAGATGCGGGATCATGTCTGCCATGACCGAGGTGTCCTCGCTCACAGGGCGGTTGCTCGTGGCAACGCCCGCCCTGGCGGACCCGAACTTCGACCGTGCGGTGGTGCTCCTTCTCGACCACGACGAGGAGGGCTCCCTCGGCGTCGTCCTCAACCGCCCCACCCCGGTGGACGTCGGCGACATCCTGGAGGGCTGGGCGGACCTCGCGGGTGAACCGGGCGTCGTCTTCCAGGGCGGCCCGGTGTCCCTGGACTCGGCCCTGGGGGTCGCCGTCATTCCCGGCGGCGGAGCCGTCGAGGGGGCGCCGCTGGGCTGGCGCAGAGTGCACGGCGCGATCGGTCTGGTCGATCTGGAGGCACCGCCCGAGCTGCTCGCCTCGGCCCTCGGCAGCCTGCGGATCTTCGCCGGATACGCCGGCTGGGGCCCGGGCCAGCTGGAGGACGAGCTGGTCGAGGGCGCCTGGTACGTCGTCGAGTCGGAGCCCGGCGACGTCTCCTCGCCGTCCCCGGAGAGACTCTGGCGCGAGGTCCTGCGCCGCCAGCGCAACGAACTGGCGATGGTGGCCACCTACCCGGACGACCCTTCGCTCAACTGATGCGTGTGAGCTTCAGTACCCTTGGATTTTATGAGCACTCTTGAGCCCGAGCGCGGGACTGGTACGGGGACCCTCGTAGAGCCGACGCCACAGGTGTCCCACGGCGACGGCGACCACGAGCGCTTCGCCCATTACGTCCAGAAGGACAAGATCATGGCGAGCGCCCTCGACGGGACCCCCGTCGTGGCGCTGTGCGGCAAGGTGTGGGTACCGGGGCGCGACCCGAAGAAGTACCCCGTGTGTCCCATGTGCAAGGAGATCTACGAGTCCATGGGCGCCGGCGGCGACGACAAGGGCAAGGGCGGCGACAAGTAGGACCGGCCTCCCAGCCCGGTCCGGCCTGACCTGTGCGAGGCCCCCGGGGCGCGTTTTGACGCGCCTCGGGGGCCTTTGTGCTGTCTGCCGTTGCACGGGGTGCGTCGGACGGTCACAGAGTGGTTGAGACCTCTTGTGGGCATGCCAATGAAGTCCTTAGCCTCCGTGGTGTTGTGCAGAGTGAAACTGCCATTGCATATGTTGCAACGCACGCTCGGAGGACCGCTCCATGAAGCTCGCCCCCAGAGTCGCCGTACTGCTCACCGCCCTCGCCGTCACCGCCTGCGCCCCACAGACGTCCTCCAACTCCTCCTCCGAGAAGGACGAGAAGACCGGCACCCTGCGGGTCTGGCTCTTCCAGGAGGTCGGCAACCAGCCGAAGGAGAAGGTCGTCGACTCCGTCGTGGCGGCCTTCGAGAAGGCGCACGACAAGACCAGGGTGCATGTCGAGTACATCCCGATCGACACCCGCGCCCAGCGCGTCAAGGCCGCCTTCAACGACCCGAAGTCCGCCCCGGACGTCATGGAGTTCGGCAACACCGACACCGCCGGCTATGTGAAGGACGGCGGACTCCTCGACGTCACCAGGGAGTTCGGCGACTGGAGCGAGTCCAAGGACACCGACCCCACCGCGAAGACGTCCGTGACCGTCGACGGCAAGCTGTACGGCTCTCCGTTCTACGTCGGAGTCCGCGCCCTGTACTACCGCACAGACGTCTTCAGGGACCTGGGCCTCCAACCCCCGAAGACCATGGCCGAGTTGGCGACGACGGCCCGCAGGATCCACGCCGCCAGGCCCGACCTGTACGGGCTCGTCGTCGGCGGCGCGTACACGTACGGCGCGATGCCGTTCGTCTGGGCCAATGGCGGCGAACTCGCCACCGGCAAGGGCGGCTCGTACGCCTCCGCCATCGACAGCGCGGCCGCCCAGCAGGGCACCAAGGCGTACACCTCGCTGTTCGGCGACGACAACTGTCCGGCGGCCAAGTGCGCGGGCATGGGCGGCAACGACACGATCACCGCGTTCGCGGCCGGCAAGGCGGGCATGGCGATCGGCGGCGACTTCAGCCACACGGCGGTCGAGGCGGGCAAGGTCAAGGGCGCGTACGCGGTCGTACCGCTGCCGGGTGTGACGTCCGGGTCGATCGCCCCAGCCTTCGCGGGCGGAAACAACATCGGCGTCCTGAAGAGCACGTCCCGTCGCACGCTCGCCGTCGACCTGATGGAACGGCTCACCTCCAAGAAGACGCAGGCCCGGATGTTCGACGCGATGGGGTTCCTGCCGACGTTCTCGGACGTGCGTGACCGGGCCGCCGCCAAGGAGCCGTACGTCAAGCCGTTCGCGCGGACCCTCTCCGCCGGCACCAAGTTCGTGCCGGCCTCGCCGGCGTGGTCCCAGATCGACTCGCAGTTGGTGCTGCCGACGATGCTGCAGGAGATCATCAGCGGGAAGAAGAGTGTGGCGGCGGCCTCCAAAGAGGCGGCCACGAAGATGAACGACGCGTTCGGCTCCGCGGGCTGAGCCGGTGAACCTCCGTACCAATCCCCGCTGGACCCCCTGGCTCTACCTCGCTCCCGCCGTCGTCGTGCTCGGCGGGCTGCTCGTCTACCCCATCTACCAGCTCGGGCTGATCTCGTTCTTCCAGTACACGCAGGCCCAGGTCAGTGGTGGGGAGCCGACCACCTTCAAAGGGTTCGGCAACTACACCGAGCTGTTCTCCGACGGGCAGTTCTGGCAGGTGCTGCTGGCGACCGTGCTGTTCGCGGGGGCCTGTGTCGTGTCGACTCTCGCCGTCGGCTGCGCGCTCGCCGTGCTGCTGACGCGGGTACGCGCGGTGCCGCGGCTCGCGTTGATGCTGGCCGCACTCGGGGCCTGGGCGACGCCGGCGGTGACGGGGTCGACGGTGTGGCTGTTCCTGTTCGACCCCGACTTCGGGCCGGTGAACCGGATCCTCGGCCTCGGCGACCACTCCTGGACGTACGGACGCTTCAGCGCCTTCTTCCTCGTACTGCTCGAAGTGGTGTGGTGCTCCTTCCCGTTCGTGATGATCACGGTGTACGCGGGGATCCGCGCCGTGCCGGCCGAGGTGCTGGAGGCCGCCGCGCTGGACGGAGCCTCGCAGTGGCGCATCTGGCGGTCCGTGCTCGCGCCGATGCTGCGCCCGATCCTGACCGTCGTCACCATCCAGTCGGTCATCTGGGACTTCAAGATCTTCACGCAGATCTACGTCATGACGAACGGCGGCGGCATCGCGGGCCAGAACCTGGTCCTGAACGTCTACGCCTACCAGCAGGCGTTCGCGTCCTCGCAGTACGGCCTCGGCTCGGCGATCGGCATCGTGATGCTGCTCATCCTGCTCGGCGTGACGCTCGGCTACCTGCGGCTGCTGCGGCGGCAGGGGGAGGAGCTGTGAATCCTGTGCTCCGCGCGCGCGTGCGCCGCCCGTGGCGGCTGGCGGCGGAGGCCTCGGCCCTGCTGATCGCGGTCGTCGTCGCCTTCCCCCTCTACTGGATGGTGCTGGGCGCCTTCAAACCGGCCGGTGAGATCGAGTCGGCCGAGCCGCGGCCGTGGACCACGGCGCCTTCCCTGGATTCCTTCCGGCGCGTGTTCGGGCAGCAGGATTTCGGTCGGTATTTCGTCAACAGCCTTGTGGTGGCGGGCAGTGTCGTCATCGTCTCGGCACTGATCGCGTTTCTCGCCGCGACCGCCGTGACGCGATTCCGCTTCCGCTTCCGGACCACCTTGTTGATCATGTTTCTGGTGGCCCAGACCGTGCCGGTGGAGGCGCTCACCATCCCCTTGTTCTTCCAGATGCGGGACTTCGGTCTGCTGAACACACTGGGCTCGCTGATCCTGCCGCACATCGCCTTCTCGCTGCCGTTCGCGATCTGGATGCTGCGGGGGTTTGTGAAGGCGGTCCCGGAGGCCCTGGAGGAGGCCGCGTACATCGACGGGGCGAGCCGCGGGCGATTCCTGTGGCAGATCCTTTTCCCCCTCGTGTTCCCGGGCCTTGTGGCCACGAGCGTGTTCTCCTTCATCTCGGCCTGGAACGACTTCCTCTTCGCCAAGTCCTTCATCATCAGCGACACTTCGCAGTCGACCCTGCCGATGGCGTTGCTGGTCTTCTACAAGCCGGACGATCCGGACTGGGGCGGGATCATGGCCGCCTCCACGGTGATGACGATTCCGGTGCTGGTGTTCTTCGTACTCGTACAGCGACGGCTGGTCTCCGGCCTCGGCGGAGCGGTAAAAGACTGAGGTGACCGACGTGACCGACGTGATGCACATGGCCGGCATGGCTTCCGAGACAGCACTGGTTCCGGCCCCGGGCAGCGTGCGGGCGGCGCTGCCCGGCGGGGGAGTGGGCTACGTCCTCCGTGCCGGGACGGAGATCGACGCCGGCCCCGGGACCGAGCGGGTCGCGCAGTGGCTGCGGGCCACGGTCGGCGCGGCGACCGGGCTGCCGCTGCGACCGCACACCGACAGCGGCGACCGCATCATGCTGCGCATCGAACCGCGGGACGGCGAGGACCCGGAGGCGTACACCCTCGTGGCCGACGGGTACCTCGTCCATCTGCGGGGAGCCGGTGAAGCGGGCTTGTTCTACGCCGCCCAGACGCTCCGCCAGCTCCTCGGTCCCGACGCCTTCCGCCGCGCACCGGTCACTCCCGAGCGGGACTGGGAAGTGCCCGCAGTCAGCATCCAGGACGCGCCCCGATTCCGCTGGCGCGGCCTCATGCTCGACGTAGCCCGGCACTTCATGCCCAAGGACGGTGTCCTGCGCCATCTCGACCTGATGGCCGCGCACAAACTCAACGTCTTCCACTTCCACTTGACGGACGACCAGGGCTGGCGCGTCGAGATCAAGAGGTACCCCCGGCTGACCGAGGTCGGATCCTGGCGGGCGCGCACGAAATTCGGCCACCGGGCCTCACTGCTGTGGGAGGAGAAGCCGCACGGAGGCTTCTACACCCAGGACGACATCCGGGAGATCGTCGCCTACGCCGCCGAGCGGCATATCACCGTCGTCCCCGAAATCGACGTACCCGGCCACTCGCAGGCGGCCATCGCCGCGTACCCGGAACTCGGAAACACCGACGTCATCGACACGACCTCGCTCTCCGTCTGGGACAACTGGGGGATCTCCGCCAACGTACTCGCCCCCACTGACAACACCCTGCGCTTCTACGAGGGAGTGTTCGAGGAACTGCTGGACCTGTTCCCCTCCGAGTTCGTTCACATCGGCGGTGACGAATGCCTCAAGGACCAGTGGCGGCAGTCGCCGACCGCGCAGGCGCGCATCAGGGAACTCGGGCTCGCCGACGAGGACGCGTTGCAGTCGTGGTTCATCGGCCATTTCGACAAGTGGCTTTCCGTGCGCGGGCGCAGGCTCGTCGGCTGGGACGAGATCCTTGAGGGCGGCCTCGCCGAGGGCGCGGCCGTCTCCTCGTGGCGCGGCTACGCGGCCGGCATCGCGGCCGCCCGGGCCGGCCACGACGTCGTCATGTGCCCCGAGCAGTACGTGTATCTGGACCACCGTCAGGCGGCGGGCGAGGACGAGCCGGTGCCGATCGGTTACGTGCGCACCCTGGAGGACGTCTACCGGTTCGAGCCGGTTCCTCCGCAGCTCACCGAGGCCGAGTCCCGCCATGTCCTCGGCACCCAGGCCAACGTGTGGACTGAGGTGATGGAGGACCAGGCGCGCGTGGACTACCAGACGTATCCGAGGCTCTCGGCCTTCGCGGAGGTGGCCTGGAGTTCCCTGCCGGCCCCGGCGGAGCGGGACTTCGCCGACTTCGAGCGGAGGATGGCCGTCCACTACCGGCGACTTGACGCCCTGGGCGTGGGCTACCGGCCGCCGGCCGGCCCGTTGCCCTGGCAGCGGCGCCCCGGGGTGCTCGGGCGGCCGGCCGAGGGGGCACCCCCGAACAGATAGCTGAACTCTCGAACAGGCGAAAAAGTCGTGAGAATCGACGAAGAGTGGCAATCGGTGCGCACCGGTGAAGCCGTGAGAAAACGGACCATCTCGCTGGTGAGGTGGGCGAATGCCTCCTAGCGGACCCCCGTCTTCGGCCCCTGCGAAGATGTGCCAGAGTTGCCACGTCCGCCCTGTCAGCACGTACCGTACGGCAGCAACAGGCGGGACCAGCTGGGACCAGGTGGGGCAGCGGGAAGGGGCAGCCGGTTTGACCACGCACGCACCGCAGGCGGCGCAGGCCGTCACGCTGCCCACGACGCTGGACGAGGCCGTGGCGGCGCTCGCCGCCGTGCCCGCCGCCGTCCCGGTGGCGGGCGGCACCGACCTCATGGCCGCCGTCAACTCCGGACAGCTCAGGCCCGCCGCACTGGTCGGCCTCGGCAGGATCAGCGAGATCCGCGGCTGGCAGTACCAGGACGGGCACGCCCTGCTCGGCGCCGGACTCACGCACGCGCGCATGGGCCGTCCCGACTTCGCCGCCCTGATCCCGGCGCTCGCCGCCGCGGCGCGTGCGGCCGGCCCGCCGCAGATCCGCAACGCGGGCACGCTGGGCGGCAACATCGCCACGGCCGCCCCCACCGGGGACGCGCTGCCGGTACTGGCCGCCCTGGAGGCGACACTGATCATCGCGGGCCCGGGCGGAGCCCGCCGGGAGATCCCGGTGTCGCACCTGCTGGCCGGCGTGGACATGCTGCGCGGCGGCGAACTCATCGCCTTCGTGCGCGTGCCGTTGCTGCACGCGCCGCAGGTCTTCCTGAAGGCGACCGGCCGGACCGGCCCCGGGCGCTCGGTCGCGTCCGTCGCGCTCGTCCTCGACCCCGCCCGGCGCGGAGTCCGGTGCGCCGTCGGTGCCATAGCGCCGATGCCGCTCAGGCCCCTGGACGCCGAGCAGTGGGTCGCCCGGCTCATCGACTGGGACAACGGCCGGGCGATCGTCCCGGAGGCGCTGACCGCCTTCGGCGAGTACGTCGCCGCGGCCTGCATCCCCGACCCCGTACCCGAGGGGGACGGCACCGTCCCACAGCTTCCGCCCGCCGTACTGCACCTGCGGCGCACCGTCGCCGCGCTGGCCCGACGAGCACTGGGGAGGGCGCTGTCGTGACCGACGACCAGCACGGAGAGGGAACGCCCCGCAGCGGCGGCCGCTGGGACCCGCTGCCCCAGGGCGACTACGACGACGGCGCCACCGCCTTCGTGAAGCTGCCGGAAGGGGGGATCGACGCCCTCCTGGCCGCCGCGGACAGTCCGCTCGCCGCGCCCGGCCATGGCTATGTGCCACCGCAGATAACGGCCACGCCCGGCACGACCGCGGGGACCGACCCGGCGGCGACCGGCAACTGGGCCGTGCCCGCCGACGGCGCCCAGTGGCCCGACCCGAACGCCGTGCCCCAGGACACCGGCAACGACCGGTTCACGTACAACCCCGCGGCCACGCAGCAGTGGAACTTCGGGGAGACGGCGCCCCAGGAGTCCGGCCCCGCGCCGGGTCACGACGTGACCGGGCAATGGTCGATCCCCGTGGCCGGGGGCGACCTTCCGGACGAATCGGGCGAGTTCACCACGTCGTCCCTGGTCCAGCAGTGGGGCGGCACACCGCCTGCCACGCTCCCGGGCGGCGCCCCCGCCCCCTGGGCGACGGAGGGTGCGGGACAGCCGTGGGGGCAGCCGCAGACCGAGGAACCGACGGCGCCCGGTGACGAACCCGGGCACGAGTACGACCACGACCACGCGGCCGAGTCGCCGGCGGACGCGGATCACACGGCGGGCCATGCGGCGGGCCACACGGTCGGTCACACCTACGAGCAGCCCCCGGCGCATCCTGGTGCCCGGCCCGACGAGCGGATGCCGGAGCACCTCGGGTCCGCCGACCACGCGCCCGTGCGGCAGGACCCGGCCGTGCACGAGCCCGAGAGCGCGTCGGCGCACACCGCCGAGCGGCCCGCCCGGCCGCACGACGGCCGGCACGCCACCGACCCGTACGCGCAAGCGCCCGCCGAATCCGCCGTAGCCGCCTCACAGCCCGCTCTCGGGCCCGATGAGGCCATCGGGGCGGCGGAGGATGCCCAGGGGGCCGTGGAGGCGCCTGAGGGGCCCGTGGAGCCGCTCGCTGAGCCGCTCGCGGAGTCCCCGGTCGATGCCGTCGCCGGGCCCCTCGCCGCCAACGCGCCCGACGCACCGGACACTTCGACCGCCCCGGACGCCGACGCCACCGACGATGCCGCCGACGAGACCCCGCCGCCTCCCGGTGAGGAGCACCCCCTCGCCGCCTACGTCCTGCGCGTCAACGGCGTGGAGCGTCCCGTCTCCGACGCCTGGATCGGCGAGTCGTTGCTGTACGTGCTGCGCGAGCGGCTCGGGCTCGCGGGCGCCAAGGACGGCTGCTCGCAGGGCGAGTGCGGGGCGTGCAACGTACAGGTCGACGGGCGGCTCGTCGCCTCCTGCCTGGTGCCGGCCGTGACCGCCGCGGGCAGCGAGGTCCGTACGGTCGAGGGGCTGGCCGTCGACGGGCAGCCCTCCGACGTGCAGCGCGCGCTCGCCCGCTGCGGCGCGGTGCAGTGCGGTTTCTGCGTGCCCGGCATGGCGATGACCGTGCACGACCTGCTGGAGGGCAATCCGGCGCCGAGCGAGCTGGAGACCCGCCAGGCCCTGTGCGGCAACCTGTGCCGCTGCTCCGGCTACCGGGGCGTCGTGGACGCCGTCAAGGAGGTCGTCGCCGAACGCGAGGCGCACTCCGAAGGCGACGCTTCCGAACAGGACGGCGACGAGGCACGTATCCCTCACCAGGCGGGTCCGGGAGCCGGCGGTGTCAACCCGTCGGCGTTCGAGTCACCCGGTTTCCCCGCGACGCCTGGGCCGCATGACCAGGCGTACGGACAGGACGGAGGCCAGGCGTGAGCAACGAAGCCGCCACCGCGACCACCCCCGCGGAGGCAGCACCCGCCCCCGAGCAGCTGCCGCACGGCATCGGCGCCTCCCTGCCGGCCGCCGACACCCGCGCCAAGACCGAGGGCACGTTCCCGTACGCGGCCGACCTGTGGGCCGAGGGCCTGCTGTGGGCCGCCGTCCTGCGCTCCCCGCACCCGCACGCGCGCATCGTGTCCATCGACGCCTCCCACGCGCGCGACATGCCCGGAGTACGGGCCGTCGTCACGCACGAGGACGTGCCGGGCGCCGCCCGCTACGGCCGCGGCATCGCCGACCGGCCCGTGTTCGCCTCCGAGATCGTGCGCCACCACGGCGAGCCCATCGCCGCCGTCGCCGCGGACCACCCCGACACCGCGCGCATGGCGGCGGCGGCCATCAGCGTCGAGTACGAGGTACTCGACCCGGTCACCGACCCCGAGCAGGCCTTCGAGGCCGAACCGCTGCACCCCGACGGCAACCTGATCCGGCACATCCCGCTGCGCCACGGCGACCCGGACGCGGTCGGTGAGATCGTCGTCGAGGGCCAGTACCGCATCGGCCGCCAGGACCCGGCCCCGATCGGCGCCGAGGCGGGCCTCGCCGTGCCCCGGCCCGACGGCGGCGTCGAGCTCTACCTCGCCTCCACCGACCCGCACAACGACCGCGACACCGCCGCCGCCTGCTACGGACTCGAACCCGAGCGCGTCAAGATCGTCGTCACCGGCGTCCCCGGCGCCACGGCCGACCGCGAGGACCAGGGCTTCCAACTCCCGCTCGGCCTGCTGGCGTTGAAGACGGGCTGCCCGGTCAAACTCACCGCGACGCGCGAAGAGTCCTTCCTGGGCCACACCCACCGGCACCCGACCCTCCTGCGCTACCGCCACCACGCCGACGCCGAGGGCAGGCTGGTGAAGGTCGAGGCGCAGATCCTGCTCGACGGGGGCGCGTACGCCGAGACCTCCTCCGAGGCACTGGCGGCCGCCGTGGGGTTCGCCTGCGGTCCCTACGTCGTCCCGAACGCCTTCATCGAGGGCTGGGCGGTACGCACCAACAACCCGCCCTCCGGCCATGTGCGCGGCGAGGGCGCGATGCAGGTCTGCGCCGCCTACGAGGCCCAGATGGACAAGCTCGCGAAGAAGCTGGGCGTCGACCCGGCGGAACTGCGCCTGCGCAACGCCATGGCCACCGGCGACGTACTCCCGACCGGCCAGACGGTGACCTGCCCGGCGCCGGTCGCCGAACTCCTGCAGGCGGTACGGGACTTCCCGCTGCCCGCGCTGCCCAAGGACACACCCGAGGACGAGTGGCTGCTGCCCGGCGGCCCCGAGGGTGCGGGCGAACCGGGCGCGGTGCGCCGGGGCGTGGGTTACGGCCTGGGCATGGTGCACATGCTCGGCGCGGAGGGCGCGGACGAGGTCTCCACGGCGACCGTGAAGGTCCAGGACGGCGTGGCGACGGTGCTGTGCGCGGCCGTCGAGACGGGCCAGGGATTCACCACGCTGGCCCGCCAGATCGTCCAGGAGACCCTCGGCATCGACGAGGTGCACGTCGCGCCCGTCGACACCGACCAGCCCCCGGCCGGCGCGGGCTGCCGCGGCCGCCACACCTGGGTGTCCGGTGGCGCCGTGGAGCGTGCGGCCAAGATGGTCCGCACCCAGCTCCTGCAGCCCCTCGCCCACAAGTTCGGCATGTCGACCGAACTGCTCCAGATCACCGACGGCAAGATCACCTCGTACGACGGCGTCCTGTCGACCACCGTCACGGAGGCGATGGACGGCAAGGAACTGTGGGCGACGGCCCAGTGCCGACCGCACCCGACCGAGCCGCTCGGCGAGCACGGCCAGGGCGACGCCTTCGTGGGGATGGCCTTCTGCGCGATCCGTGCGGTCGTCGACGTCGACATCGAACTCGGTTCGGTACGGGTCGTGGAGCTGGCGCTCGCCCAGGACGTCGGCCGGGTGCTCAACCCGGCCCAGCTGGCAGCCCGTATCGAGGCGGGCGTCACCCAGGGCGTGGGCATCGCGCTGACGGAGAACCTGCGCACCGCGCGCGGGCTGATCCGCCACCCGGATCTGACGGGTTACGCGCTGCCGACGGCCCTGGACGCACCCGACATCCGGATCGTGAAGCTCGTGGAGGAGCGTGACGTGGTCGCACCCTTCGGCGCGAAGGCGGTCAGCGCGGCGCCGGTGGTCACCTCCCCGGCGGCCGTCGCCTCGGCCGTACGTGCCGCCACCGGCCGCCCGGTGAACCGGCTGCCGATAAGGCCGCAGGCCGCGGTGGTGACGGACCGATGACCGCACCCGAGCCCGAGGAGTCGCGCTACGAACCGCCGCCCAGCGTCGGCAAGTTGCTGGTGTGGGTGCTGCTGTTCATGGTGGCGGCACTGGCGGTCGTCCTCGGTGGCGTGTACCTCACCTAGGACCTGACCCGTGCTGCGCGGAGTGGTGCTGATCACCGGCGTGACGGCGGCCGGTAAGCCGACGGTCGCGCAGGCGCCGGCGATGGGGGTACCCCCACGCCCCTGAGGCAGCGGGGGAGGCTGCCCGTGCGGCGCACGTCCGCGGTGACCTCTTCCGGCGGATGATCGTCTCCGGGCGCGAGGACCACGTCCCCGGGGCCGACGGCGAGGCGAGGCCCAACTCCGGCTGCGGTACCGGCTGTCGGCTGCGACGGCGGACGCGTACGCGGAGTCCGGGTTCACGGCGGTGGTCCAGGACGTGCTCCTCGGGAACGAGCTGACGGCGTACGTCGACCTGGTGCGCACCCGTCCTCTGTACGTCGTCGTCCTGGCCCCGAGCCCCGAGCCCCGAGGCCGTCACGGCACGGGAGGCGGGGCGGGCGAAGACGGGGTACGGCGCGTGGACGGTCGAGGACCTGGACGGGGCGCTGCGGGCGGACACTTCCCGGCTCGGGCTGTGGCTGGACAGCTCGGAGCTGAGGGTGGGGGAGCGGTTGAGGCGTCCTCGCCGGGCGGGAACGGGCGAGGGCGCGCTGAACGTTCCTGTGGTGCGGAGCTGCGGCGCGGAGCTGCGGTGCGGCGCGATCCGGGGCATTGTCGGTGGCGGGGCGTAGTGTTCTGGGCAGTGGGGAACGGCCCGCGGGACCATGCGGCGGACGATCGTGCCACGGGGTCGCGCCACGCGGCCGGCAGTCCCCGCGCGGGGACTGTGAGCGGGAACATTCGGGGGAAGCAATGAGCACGACCGATGTCGCCACGTTGGCGATCACCTTCACCGAGGACCAACTCGATCCTTTTGTGACGCACATGCCGACGCGGCGCCGGCTGACCGGACCCGGACTGCCGGGCGACAGCGCCCTGTTGACGTTCGCCGCACCGCGCACGGGCGGGCTGCACACGCAGGCGCAGGCCACGGACGGCGGCGCCGGCCTGGCGGAGGGGCTGCGGGACCGGCTGGTGATAGGGGAGCTGTCGGCCCCGGCGGGCATGCCGGTGGAGTCGATCCTCCTGGACGGCGGCACCGGTGAGATCAGCACCGCGTACCTGTTCGAGCTGCTGGGCGACCGCCCTCTGGCGCCCTCCCTGGAGGCGCTGGTGCGGTTCGCCGCGGTCACCGAGGAACTGGCCGACCTGCGGGGGCAGTTCGCGTCCTTCGCGGGCCGACACGGCAGCAAGGCGGCCGCCGAGGCGTCACGGCAGCTCCTGGCACTGTTCGAGGAGGGCACGGACGGCGAGGTCCCGCCGTACTGGAAGGCTGCCGCCCTGATCCGCCCCCTGTCCCTCGCCACCGGTCCCGGCACGTCGGGTGGCCTCACTCTGGACGTCCCGGCCCGCCTCCTGGACGAGGAGTTCGGACTCGGGCGCGTGGTCCGCTTCGAGGACGTCGACTTCCCGGCCGCGCTCACGCACGAGCCGACCCGCCGCTTCCTGCGTGAGACGGGCCTGCCGGAGGACACGGTCCTGTTCCAGCTCGACACGGAGGTACCGTTGCAGACGCAGGCGGAGTACGCCGCGGACGACCGCTCCGGTACGGATTCGTTCTTCGAACTCCCGGCCAGGGCCGATCACTTGATACGTCTGGGCCACCTGGTCGAGGACAACAGCCTGGTGGTGGACGGCGCGACGGGCGAGGTCCTGAACTGGAGCGAGCCCGAGGCGAAGCTGTATCCCCTGAACACGGACGTCTCCACGCTCGCCTTCACCCTCTGGCTGCACCACCGGGAGCGGACGATCGACGAGGCCCTGTCCCACGAACTCACCACCCGGGCCTACGACCAACTGGCCGCGACCATGCTCCAGGTCCTCTCCTCCGTCGACCCCACAGCCATCACGACGCACGCGGACTGGCACTACTGGACGGAGGCGTTCCGGGACGAGGCGGGCGGGGTGCTGTAGTCGGCGCGTCCGGGCGCGGAAATGGCACGCGGGAAAGTCGCGGGGGAGACGGAGGAGGAACCGCACAGGCGCCTGGCGCTCCTCCTCTGCCTGCCCTGGCTCAGCTCTCAGCTGTCACGCACAGATGTTGATGTTGCCGTTGCCGTTGCAGTCGCCGCCCCAGCCGTCGTCCCAGCCGTCCCAGCCTCCGTGGTCGGAGGCGACGGGGATGGACTGGACCGTCGTGGCGGTGTGAAGGGCTTCGGGAGCGGCCACCGCGCTGGAGGCCGTGGCCAGTCCGGCTGCGAGAGCGAGACCGAGGGCGGCACTGATCGCGCATATTCGTGACATGGATATCTCCGTTCGAGTTTCGTGAGTTGCGGTCACGTGGATCAATCTGCCTGCCCCCACGGCGGGTTTCATCTCCTGCGCGGCCAACCGGGTGACGCCTCCGGAATCCGCGGCATCCAACAGCTGGCCCGATGGCGGCACTTCAGAAGGATCCAGAAGGATCAGAAGGGTCCAGAAGGGTTACGAAGGATCACAAGGAAAAGGGCCGAGGGGGACGAACGAGAGGGCGGCACCCCCTCGGGGGTGCCGCCCTCTCGTTCGTCTTGCCTGGTACGGCAGGTTGAGGCCGTGGCGGGAATCGAACCCACGTAACTCGCTTTGCAGGCGAGTCCCTAAGCCACTCGGGCACACGGCCGGGTCGGGTCGGAGTGCTGGGCGCCGTTCCGAACTCGGTGAGACGACCGTACGGCGGGGCGGGGAGGGGCTCAAGGGAGCCAGGGGGGCTGCAACGGGACTGCCATACGCCGTTCATGTAAGGGCAGGCAGGGCCGGCCTCGCGTCGCCGCCCGGCGTCCCTGCTTCGGTGCGGCGAGGTGCGGTGAGGTGATGCGAAGTGACGTGAAGTGATGTGAGGTGAGTCGCACCCCGGGGTGAGCCGGCCTTGTCCGCGCGTTGACAGCTGCGAGCCGCCGGTAGGGTGGCCCGGTTGTCATACCCAGGCCGCCCGACCACCCCACGGAGATCGTGACTACCACCGCCGCCTCCTCCCACCACCTCTCTCCCGCCTTCCCCGGCCGGGCCCCCTGGGGCACCGCCGGCAAGCTGCGTGCCTGGCAGCAGGGGGCGATGGAGAGATATGTCCAGGAGCAGCCGCGCGACTTCCTCGCCGTGGCCACCCCGGGCGCCGGCAAGACGACCTTCGCGCTCACCCTCGCCTCCTGGCTGCTGCACCACCATGTCGTGCAGCAGGTGACCGTCGTCGCCCCGACCGAGCACCTGAAGAAGCAGTGGGCCGAGGCGGCCGCCCGGATCGGGATCAAGCTGGACCCCGAGTACAGCGCCGGTCCGCTCGGCCGTGACTACCAGGGCGTCGCGGTGACGTACGCGGGTGTCGGCGTGCGGCCCATGCTGCACCGCAACCGCGTCGAGCAGCGCAAGACCCTCGTGATCCTCGACGAGATCCACCACGCCGGTGACAGCAAGTCGTGGGGCGAGGCCTGCCTCGAAGCCTTCGAGCCCGCCACGCGCCGGCTCGCGCTCACCGGTACGCCCTTCCGGTCCGACACCAACCCCATTCCCTTCGTGACGTACGAGGAGGGGAACGACGGGATCCGGCGGTCCTCCGCCGACTACACCTACGGGTACGGCAGCGCGCTGTCGGACGGCGTCGTCCGGCCCGTCATCTTCCTCTCCTACAGCGGCAACATGCGCTGGCGGACCAAGGCGGGCGACGAGATCGCCGCGCGGCTCGGCGAGCCCATGACCAAGGACGCGATCAGCCAGGCCTGGCGCACCGCCCTCGACGCGCGCGGCGAGTGGATGCCCAGCGTGCTGCGCGCCGCCGACCAGCGGCTGACCGAGGTCAGGAAGGCCATCCCGGACGCCGGCGCCCTCGTCATCGCCTCCGACCAGGACTCCGCCCGCGCGTACGCCAAGCTCATCCGCGAGATCACCGGCAGCAAGGCGACCCTCGTCCTCTCCGACGACGCCGGCGCCTCGAACCGGATCGACGAGTTCAGCGGCAGCAACGACCGGTGGATGGTCGCGGTGCGGATGGTGTCCGAGGGGGTCGACGTCCCGCGGCTGGCCGTCGGTGTCTACGCCACGACCATCTCCACCCCGCTCTTCTTCGCCCAGGCCGTAGGCCGCTTCGTGCGGTCCCGGCGGCGCGGTGAGACCGCCTCCGTCTTCCTGCCGACCGTCCCCGACCTCCTCACCTTCGCCAACGAGATGGAGGTCGAGCGCGACCACGCCCTCGACAAGCCGAAGAAGGAGGGCGAGGAGGACCCGTACGCCGAATCCGAGAAGGAGATGGAGGAGGCGAACAAGGAGCAGGACGAGGACACCGGCGAGCAGGAGCAGTTCTCCTTCGAGGCCCTGGAGTCCGAGGCCGTCTTCGACCGGGTGCTCTACGACGGCGCCGAGTTCGGTATGCAGGCCCATCCGGGAAGCGAGGAGGAGCAGGACTACCTCGGGATTCCCGGCCTCCTGGAGCCGGATCAGGTGCAGATGCTGCTGCAGAAGCGGCAGGCCCGGCAGATCGCGCACAGCCGCAAGAAGCCGGATGCCGAGGCCGACCTGCTGGAGCTTCCCGCAGAGCGGCGGCCGGTCGTCTCGCACAAGGAGATGATGGAGCTCCGCAAGCAGCTCAACACGATGGTCGGGGCGTACTCCCACCAGAGCGGCAAGCCGCACGGGGTAATCCACACCGAACTGCGGCGCGTGTGCGGAGGCCCGCCCAGCGCCGAGGCCACGGCGGGACAGCTGCGGCAGCGGATCGCCAAGGTGCAGGAGTGGGCCACGCGCATGCGGTGACGCCCGGTACCGGCGTCCGCCAGGCGGACGCCGGGCGTGTGCGCCGGGTGCGGGTGTGGTGCACGGGCCGCGCCGCGCGCCGTGCGAATCAGGACAAACGGAGGTAGTCCCTCCCTCCAGGTGCCCGGATTCTGGACGGAGCCTTCCGCTGAGCGAACCCGCTTCGCTACTGTCCCGCTACGCACACGCCCCGTGGCAGCGCCGCCGCGGAGCGCAGCCGTGAAGCGACGCGGCTCGGTACAGGCCGGGCCGCCGGCCGATCGGCGGCCTCTGTTGCGCGTCACCGACGGGACTCGGTGTCGCACTGTCGCGCGGAGGTCGCCGACCTCACCACTTGGAGGAGTGGGCGTCGTGACCGCGGAGACCTCTCAGACGCTCGACCGGGGACTGCGAGTCCTCAAGCTGCTGGCCGATACGGACCACGGGCTGACCGTCACCGAGCTTTCCAACCGACTGGGCGTGAACCGGACCGTGGTGTACCGGTTGCTCGCCACACTCGAACAACATGCGCTCGTGCGCCGGGACTTGGGCGGCCGTGCCCGGGTCGGGCTCGGAGTGCTGCGACTGGGCCGCCAGGTGCATCCGCTGGTGCGGGAGGCCGCGTTGCCGGCGCTCCGGTCGCTGGCCGAGGACATAGGCGCGACCGCGCATCTCACCCTCGTGGACGGGGCGGACGCGTTGGCCGTGGCCGTCGTCGAGCCGACCTGGACGGACTATCACGTGGCGTACCGGGCCGGGTTCCGGCACCCGCTGGACCGGGGTGCCGCGGGCAGGGCGATCCTCGCCGCACGGGCGAGGCCGGTTGCGGAGCCCGGATACACCTTGACCCACGGGGAGCTGGAGGCCGGGGCGAGTGGAGCCGCGGCGCCGCTTCTCGGGGTCACGGGCGTCGAAGGCAGCGTCGGAGTCGTGATGCTGGCCGACGCGGTGCCCGAGCGGGTGGGTCCGCGCGTGGTCGACGCGGCACGGGAGGTGGCCGAGGCCCTGCGGTAGCGCTCCGCTGGGTTGGGGGGACGGGGCGTACGGTGCGGGTGTGTGGCTGGGGGGTTGGGCGGCTGCGGGTCGGCTGTGGCTGGTCGCGCAGTTCCCCGCGCCCCTATGGGGCGCAGCGCAGTTCCCCGCGCTCCTATGGGGTGCGGTTCCCCGCGCTCCTATGGGGTGCGGTTGGCCAGGGTTTTCAGTTGTAGCCACAGCATCAGGCGTTCGTCGGGGTCGGCCAGGTTGATTCCGGTGTGCTGTTGCACCTGCTTCAGGCGGTAGCGGCAGGTGTTCGCGTGCACGGCGAGGAGCTTTGCCGCACCGCCCATGTCGCAGCCCGCGTCGAACCAACTGACCAGGGTGCGCGCGTAGTCGGTGCCGTGCGCCTCGTCGTACGCCAGCACCCGCCGCCACGCCCCCGCGCTCAACTCCCGCCGCTCACCCAGCACTTCCGCGAGCCGCAGCAGCGTCACCCGTGGCCGCACCTCGTCCACCGTCGCCACCGGCAGCTCCGGCCCGAGCACCCGCAGCACCAACTCAGCGTCCTCCCGCGACCCCACGACCTCCGCCGGCCCCGCCACCACCTCGCCCAGCGCGGCCCGCACCGGCACCCGCAACGCCTGCCCCGCCCGCGCCACGATGTCCTCGGCCAGCCGCTTGTGGCGCGCCCCGGGCGCCGGCAGGACCGCGTACACCACCCCGTCGAGCAGCACACACGCAGGTCGCCCGTAACGCGCCTCGCACTGCAGCCGTACGACGTCCAGCAGGCGCAGACCGGTCTGCTCGGCGTCGGGCAGGCTCGCCGCGTCGAGCACGAACGCGGCCACCCGCACCGGCCCCTCAAGGCCCAGGCGCTGAGCGGCCGTCGCGGCGTCGGCGGTGCCGTCGAGCAGACGGCGCAGCAGATCGCTGTTCTGGTGGCGGGCCAGCTCCTGCGCCGCGCGGGCCCGCAGCAGGAGCAGCGCCGCCGTGGACGCGCCCTGCACGAGGGTCTCCTCGGCGTCCGGCGCGAGCGCCCCGCCGTCGACCACCCAGACCGAGCCGAGCGTCTCGCCGCCGGCCCGCACGGCGAGGGCCAGGCGCGGCAGGTCGCCCTCGCGCAGCGCGGGCAGCCGTACGGGCCCCGGCGCCGCGAACAGCAGCCGGTACTGCTCGGTGTTGGCCGGACTGACCGGCACCTGGAGGCCGAGGATGCCCTGCCGCCGGTCCTCGTCGACCGGCTGGCCGGGGACGGTGGAGTAGGCGAGGATCCGCTGGCGCGGGTCCTCCACGGCCGTCGCCCCACCGGTCGCCGCCGCGACGGCGTCCGCGAGCGCGAACAGGTCGCCGAGGCCCCCGGCCGACGGCGCGGGCCGGGCACCGATGGCCGAGGACAGCAGCAGGTGCACGTGATGCCAGGCCGCCTCCTCGTCGACCGACAGCAGCGCCACGCCTCGCGCCTCGGCCTCGCCGACCGGCCCGTCCGGGCCGCGCACCACGACCCCGGTCATCGCGGCCTCCGCGGCCAGCCGGACCAGCGGTCCGGTGTCCGCCGCCCGCACCCCGACGGCCAGCAGCAGCGCGCCCGGCGCGTGCGGCAGCGAGGCCTGGGCGTCGTAGAGCAACACCTCGGTCACCGGCGCGGCGAGCCCGGCGGGCGCGGTGTGCAGGCGCAGGTGCAGCGAGGGGCCGCCGACGACGTCCAGGAGGTCGCCGAGGGTGCAGACGTCCATGGGCTCCTCGATACGGGACGGAAGAAGATGCGGGACGGAAGAAGATGAGGAACGGAAGAAAGGGAGAAAGCCGGGCGGCCTATTGGCCTATTGGCCGATTCCGAAACGAACGTACGCGGGTCTTGTCCGCTCGCACAATGTGGGGGCACCCGTCCGCCGACGAGACTCCACCCATGACTCTCGACCGCCCGCCCGGAGTGAGCATCCGCACCGTGGAAGATGTCGCCGGCCTCGCGGCTGTCGCCGACTACTTCAGCCACGTCTGGCAGACCCCCCGCGCCGCCCCGCCCTACCCGGCCGAGGTGCTGCACAGCCTGGTCCACGCGGGCGGCGCCGTGCACGCCGCGTACGACGGGACGCGCCTCGCGGGAGCGGCGGTCGCCGTGTGCGGGCCGGGGCAGGACACGTACTCCCTGGTCGCCGCCGCCGACCGGGGCCTCGGGTACGCCGTGAAGCAGGTGCAGCGGGCCTGGGCCGTGGAGCGTGGCGCCCGCATCATGCGCTGGACCTTCGACCCGCTGGTCGGTCGCAACGCCCGCTTCAACCTGGCCAAACTGGGCGCCGCCGGCACCGAGTACCTCGTCGACTTCTACGGCCCCATGGCGGACGGCGTGAACGGCGGCGACGAGAGTGACCGGCTGACGGCGACCTGGGACCTGACGGCGCCGGCACCCTCGTACGAGACCGGCGACCGCGAGGCCGCGCCCGCCACGCACAAGGGGCCCGACGGCGATGTCCTGGCCCGCCGCGATCTCGCCGACCGGCACGTCTGGTGCCGGGTGCCGGAGGACGTCGTGGGGCTGCGCGCCGCCGATCCCGCCCTCGCCCTGCGCTGGCGGTACGCCGTCCGCGAGGTGTTCACGGAGGCCTTCGCGCAGGGGTTCACGGCCACCGGGATGACGCGGGACGGCTGGTACACCCTCGCCCGCACACCGGAGGCAGCCCTGTGAAGCTCGAACGCGCCGAGATCGTCCATGTCGCGATCCCCCTGGTCACCCCCTTCCGCACCTCCTTCGGCACGATGACGACGAAGGACACCTTTCTCCTGCACGTCGTCACGGACGAGGCCGAGGGCTGGTCGGAGTTCGCCGCCGACCCCGAACCGCTGTACTGCTCCGAGTTCGTGGCCGGCGCGGAACTGGTACTGCGCGACTTCCTGCTGCCACGCGTGGCCGCCCTCCCCGAGCCGACCGCCGCCGCGGTGGCCCCCGCCGTGGCGAGGATCAAGGGCCACGAACTGGCGAAGGCGGCCCTGGAGACGGCCGTCCTGGACGCGGAGCTGCGTTCGTACGGCATGTCCCTCGCCACCTACCTGGGGGCGGTGCGCGACCGGGTCCCCGCAGGCGTGTCGGTCGGCATCAAGGGCTCGGTGCCCGCTCTCCTGGACGACGTCGAGCGCTATCTCGCCGAGGGCTACGTCCGCATCAAGCTGAAGATCGAGCCGGGCTGGGACATCGAGCCCGTACGGGCGGTACGCGAAAGCTTCGGGGACGCCCTGCCCCTCCAGGTCGACGCCAACACGGCGTACAGCCTCGCGGACGCCGAGCACCTGCGCCGCCTCGACGACTTCGGGCTGCTGCTGATCGAGGAGCCGCTGGAGGAGAACAACCTGCACGCGCACGCACGGCTCCAGAAGCGCATCGCCACCCCCGTCTGCCTCGACGAATCCCTCCACAGCGCTCGGGACACCGCCTCCGCCATCGCGATGGAGGCGTGCCGGGTCGTCAATGTGAAGCCCGCGCGCGTGGGCGGCTACCTGGAGGCCCGCCGCATCCACGACGTGGCGCACGCGCACGGGGTGCCGGTGTGGTGCGGCGGCATGCTGGAGACCGGAATCGGCCGCGCCCCCAACCTCGCCCTGGCCGCCCTCCCCGGCTTCACCCTCCCCGGAGACACCTCGGCCTCCTCGCGCTACTTCGCCGAGGACATCACCGAGCCCTTCGTCCTGCGGGACGGCCACCTGCCCGTCCCGACCACCCCGGGAATCGGCATCGAACCGCTGCCGGACGCGCTGCGGCGGTTCACCAGGGAGCGGCGAGACTTGACTGTGAGCTGACCGGCACCTGGCCGGAAGTCACCGCCACGTTAGATTGATCCCGTGCTCTCTCGTCTCACACGCCCCCAGGCCCTCGCCGTATGCGCCCTGCCCGTCGTGGCGCTGGTCGCCACCGCGGCCTTCGCGCCGCTGCCGTTCTCGCTGGCGCAGCCCGGGATGACGGCGAACGTGCTCGGGGACAACCAGGGCACCGCCGTGATCACGATCTCGGGGGCGAAGACCCGGCAGACGAGCGGTCAGCTGCGGATGACGACGATCGAGGCGACGAACCCGGACACGCATGTGGCACTGGGCGACGTACTCAGTGCCTGGTTCGCCACCGACCGGGCCGTGATGCCGCGCGACTCGGTCTATCCGAGCGGTGAGTCCACCAAGGAGATCGAGCAGCACAACAGCGCGCAGATGAAGGAGTCGCAGGACGCGGCGGCCCAGGCCGCGCTGGACTACCTGCACCTCAGCGACAAGAAGGTCAAGGTCACACTGAAGCTCGCCGACGTCGGCGGCCCCAGCGCCGGCCTGCTGTTCACCCTCGGCATCATCGACAAGCTGGACGGCAACGGCAGCGGCGGGGACCTCACCGGCGGCCGCACCATCGCCGGTACGGGCACGATCGACGACGACGGCACGGTGGGTGCTGTGGGCGGCGTGGCGCTGAAGACGCAAGCCGCGCGCCGGGACGGCGCCACCGTCTTCCTGGTGCCGAAGGCCGAGTGCTCCGACGCCAAGTCCGAGCTGCCGAAGGGGCTGCGGCTGATTCCGGTGACCACGCTGAAGGGTGCGGTGAACTCGCTGGTGGCGCTGGAGTCGGGGAAGAGTTCCGTACCGAGCTGTTAGGCGATCGCCGGCCTGGGAGCGGCGGCGAGCCGCAGACCGACCTCCACCAGCGTCCAGCCGAGGCGGGTGCGCAGGTCGCGGGGGCGCTTGGCGACGGCGGCGAGGCGGTGCCCGGCGGCTTCGGCGCGGAGTTCCGCGGCGCGGGTGTGGTGCAGGGCGAGGTGGGTCTCGGGGTGCATCGGAGGGAGCCTCTCAATCCGTGGGCAGGAGGAAGGTGCGGGCCTGCACACGGACCGTCTCCGCCTGCGGGTCGTTCTCGGTGGCGGGCAGGTCGCGGTAGCTGCCGACGAGGGCGTGCATCTTCTCGACGAGTTCGCGCGTGAGGTCGGGCGTCAGGCGGAGCGTCCAACTGCTCATGTCCCACCGGCTGTTCCACTCCTCGGACCAGTCCTGGCGGGTGCCGAGCCAGGTCGACAGCTCCCGGCCCTGCGTGGTGGCGACCTCGTGGAGGTACGTCTCGGCGGCGCCTCGTACGGCAGGGCTGGTATCGGTGAGGAGGCTCTCGTCGAAATCGAGCGCCTGGACGGCGGCCCGCCACCACCGCTCCCGCCCCTTGCCCCGCTCCGGGTCGTCCTCCACGAAGCCGTGTGCCGCGAGCTGGCGCAGGTGGTAGCTGGTGGCCCCGCTCGACTCGCCCAGCCTTTCGGCGAGTTGGGACGCCGTGGCGGGTCCGCTGAAGCGCAGGGAGTCGAGCAGCTGCATACGCAGGGGGTGGGCCAGTCCGCGCAGCGAACGGGCGTCGAGGTGGCGGACGTGACGGTCTTGGCGTGCTGGCTCGGGCATGCGTACAAAGGTATCGTTGCAAAGAATCCTTTGCAACGTTTTCTTTGTAAGTCTTGGCCCGTCCCCCCTCGTCCCCCCGTCCCCCGGGCCTACTTGACCAGCCCCTCCCGCTTCATCCAGTCCAGCGCCACCTGATGCGGATCCTCCCCCTCCACGTCGACCTTCGCGTTCAGCGTCTGTGCCACCGTGTTGTTGAGCTTCCTCGTCACCGGGGCGAGGACCCCGGCGATCGCCGGCCACTTCTTCAGGGCCTTGGTGTTGATCTCCGGTGCCGCGTTGTAGTTGGGGAAGAACTTCTTGTCGTCCTTCATCGCCACCAGGTTCATCGACCTGATGCGCCCGTCGGTGGTGAACACCTCGCCGTAGGTGCAACTCCCCTTCTTCACCTGGGTGTAGACGATCCCGGTGTCCATCTGGGTGACGTTCTTCGCGGGCACGCTCATCCCGTACGCCTTCTCCACGCCCGGCAGTCCGTCCGCGCGGTTGGCGAACTCGCTCTCCACGCACAGGGTCACGGCGCCGGGGCCCTTCTTCGACAGCGCGGCCACGTCGGACAGCGTCTTCGTGCCGTACTTCCTGAAGTTGGCCTGGTTCATGGCGAGGGCGTAGGTGTTGTTGAGCTTCGAGGGCGGCAGCCAGGTCAGGCCGTTCTTGAGGTCCGCGTCGCGCACCGCCCGCCACTGTTTCTCCGGGTCGGGGATCGGCTTGCTGTTGCCCAGGTAGGTGATCCAGGCGGTGCCCGTGTACTCGTACATGCCGTCCGCGTCGCCGCTCTTGACCGCCTCGCGGGCGCCGATCGAGCCCTGGATGCCGGTGCGGTCGAGGACGTCGGCACCGGCCGCCTGGAAGGCGATGCCCATCATCGCGCCGAGGATGAGCTGCTCGGTGAACTCCTTCGAGGTGACGGTCAGATGGGCGCCCTTGAGGGGCTCGCCCTTCCCGACAGAGCCGGGCTGCACGTCGTCGACCATGGGGGAGCCGCTCTGCAGACCGCAGCCGGACCCGGCCACCAGGACGAAGGCCAGCAGCAGACCCGGACGCCGTCTCATGTCCCCGCCTCCAACCCGCGCGGTCTGAGCAGGAGTTCGGCGAGGGAGGCCAGCCAGTCGACGAGCAGGGCCAGTACGACGGTGAGGATCGAGCCCAGCATCAGCACCGGCATCCGCTGGGTGGTGATGCCGGTCTGGATCAGCACACCGAGGCCGCCACCCCCGCCGAAGGTCGCCAGGGTCGCCGTGCCGACGTTCAGGACCAGCGCCGTGCGGACGCCCGCGAGGATCAGCGGGACGGCCAGCGGGAGTTCGACCCTGGACAGCACTCCCAGCGGGGACATGCCGATCCCGCGGGCCGCCTCCAGCAGCGTCGGGTCGTTGGCCTTCAGACCGGCGATGGTGTTCGACAGCACCGGCAGGACGGCGTAGATCGTGATGCCGATCAGGGCGGCCTTCATCCCCGTGCCGAGCCAGATCACCAGCAGCGCGAGGAGGCCGATCGCCGGGGTCGCCTGGCCCATGTTGGCGAGGGCCATCGCCACCGGGGTGCCTTTCCGGAACGCCTTGCGGGTGAGCAGGATGCCCAGTGGGATCGCGATGATCAGTACGAAGAAGGTGGAGATCGCGGTCAGTTCGATCTGCTGCCACAGGGCCTTGGAGACCTGTCCGTTCGAGAGGGCGTTCTCGGAGATCGGGTCGAGGTCGGCCTGCCGGAACCACAGCCAGGTCGCGAGCAGGACGGCGACGAGCACGGCGGGCAGTACCGTCAGCTTCTGCCAGGTCAGGCGCGGCCTCGGGGGACCCGGCGGGGGCGGCGGGGCGGTGTCCTCCGCCAGGCCCGGCTCCAGGCCCTCCTCCAGGCCCTCCTCCAGCTCCTCCTGTTCCTCCAGCTCGGGGGCGGTCACGCCTTCGTCCCTCCTCCGGGACCCTCCTGCTCGGCGTGCGTCCGGGCGGCCCGCAGCTCCTCCAGTTCGTGCTGGTGCTCCATCGCTTCGAGCCGGTCGGCCTCCAGCAGCTCGTGCACGGAGTTGATGAGGATCTCCATGTCGACGACACCCTCGTACTCGCCGCGCCGCCCGGTGACCGCGACCCGGCCCGCGTTGTCGGTCAGCACGGCCTCCAGCGCGTCCCGCAGCGTCGCGTCCCTGGTCACCGTGCCGTGCACCAGCGTGCCTGCCCGGGCGAGGGAGCCGCGGGCGCGCATGAGGTCGCCGCGCCTGAGCCACTTGTAGGGCCGTCTGCGCTTGTCGAGCAGCAGGATCTCGTTCGTGCCGCTGCCCCGGAGCCGGTTGAAGATCTCCTGGAGCGGGTCGTCGAGGCTGACGGTCGGATAGTCGGTGATCTCGACGTCCCGTACGCGGGTGAGGTTCAGCCGCTTCAGGGCGGCCCCCGCGCCCACGAACCCGGACACGAAGTCGTCGGCCGGGTTGCTGAGGATCGCCTCCGGGGTGTCGAACTGCGCGATGTGCGAGCGTTCGCGCAGGACGGCGATGCGGTCGCCGAGCTTGATCGCCTCGTCGAAGTCGTGCGTGACGAACACGATCGTCTTATGCAGTTCGCGCTGCAGCCTGATCAGCTCGTCCTGGAGGTGGTCGCGGGTGATCGGGTCGACCGCGCCGAACGGCTCGTCCATCAGCAGGACCGGCGGGTCGGCGGCCAACGCCCTTGCCACGCCCACGCGTTGCTGCTGACCGCCGGACAGCTGGCGCGGATAGCGGTCGCGGAACTCGCCCGGGTCGAGCCCGACGAGGTCGAGCAGTTCCTCGACGCGCGCCGAGACGCGGGCCTTCGGCCAGCCGATCATCTTCGGTACGAGGGCGATGTTCTGCGCGACCGTCATGTGCGGGAAGAGGCCGGCGGACTGGATCGCGTACCCGACCTTGCGGCGCAGCTTCACCGGGTCCATGTCGGTGACGTCCTCGCCGCCGATGCGGATGCGGCCGCCGGTCGGTTCGATCAGCCGGTTGATCATCTTCAGCGTCGTGGACTTCCCGCAGCCGGACGGGCCGACGAAGATGACGAGTTCGCCCGCCTTGATCTCCATGCTGACGTTGTCGACGGCGGGGGTGGGACTGCCGGGATAGAGCTTGGAGAGGTTGTCCAACTCGATGGTCGCGCCGGTGGCCGCGCCGGTGGTCGGGGCAGTGGTCGCCCCGGTCGTCGCCCCGGTGGTGGAAGCCTCAGGCACGGATCCCCCTCGGAATGGTCAGCCGTCCGATCAGGACGTACGCGGCGTCGAACAGCAGCGCCAGCACGATGATCCCCAGCGTGCCCGCGAGGACCTGGTTGAGAGCGTTCTTGCTGCCCAGCGAGCCGATGCCGCGGAAGATCTCATTGCCGAGGCCGGGCCCAGAGGCGTAGGCGGCGATCGCGGCGATGCCCATCAGCATCTGGGTCGAGACGCGGATCCCGGTCAGGATCGGCGGCCAGGCCAGCGGCAGTTCGATCCGCAGCAGCCGCATCAGCCGGGACATGCCGATGCCCGTCGCAGCGTCGACCAGCGAGGGGTCGACCCCGCGCAGCCCGACGATCGAGTTCCGCACGATCGGCAGCAGCCCGTACAGCGTCAGCGCGATCACCGTGGGCGGCACGCCCAGGCCCACGATCGGGATGAGCAGACCGATCATGGCGAGCGAGGGAACGGTCAGGATGGTCGAGGTCGTCGTGGTCGCGAGGCTTCCGCCCCACTCGCTGCCGTAGGTGGCGACCCCGATCAGTACGCCGACCACGGTCGCCACGACCATGCACTGGAACACGACGCTCGCGTGCTGGTAGGCGTCCGTGAGCAGCTGCTGGTGGCGGCTGCTCAGGTAGTCCCAGAAGTTCACCCGCGCTCACCCCCGGGGCCGGCCGCCCTCCCGCGCGGTGCTGCCGCACGCATCAGGCTCCGCTCACCCACGCTCATGAGGCACCGTCACTCTCCTCCGGCCCGATCCGCCGGACTGGCCCTGGCCGCCTGCTCCACCAGCGGGATGATCCGCAGCGGAACGGGGTTCTCCATCACGATCGCGGTGGCGGCCCGGACAATGCCATCAAAACCGACAACCCGGTCGATGACCCGCTGGAGATCGGCGTTGGAACGGGCCACCAGCCGGCACAGCATGTCTCCGCTGCCGGTGGTGGTGTGCAGCTCCAGCACCTCGGGGACGGTCGCCAAGTGCGCCCGTACGTCGGGTCCTTGGCCCTGCCGGATCTGGAGGGTGGCGAAGGCGGTGACGGGGTATCCGAGGGCGGCCGGGTCCACCTGTGGGCCGAATCCGCGGATGACGCCATTCGACTGAAGCCGGTCCAGCCGCGCCTGCACCGTCCCGCGGGCCACCCCGAGCCGCCGGGACATCTCCAGCACCCCGATCCGCGGCTCCCGTGCCAGCAGCACGATGATCCGGCCGTCCAGCTGGTCGATCGCCACATCAGCCTCCTCAGTGGGGTGGTCATCCTGTACAGAAAGCCCGGATGCACGGCCTCATGACTGCACAGATTGCACAGCGAAAACCCAAACTATTGCGCACCTTGCGGTACAGGACCAGGCTGGCCGCTATGACGCAGACCACACACCACACTCCCGACACCGCTCGGCAGGCCGACCCCTTCCCGGTCAAGGGAATGGACGCGGTCGTCTTCGCCGTGGGCAACGCCAAGCAGGCGGCGCACTACTACTCCACCGCCTTCGGCATGCAGTTGGTCGCCTACTCCGGACCGGAGAACGGCAGCCGCGAGACCGCGAGCTACGTCCTGGAGAACGGCTCGGCCCGTTTCGTCCTCACCTCCGTCATCAAGCCCGCCACCACCTGGGGCCACTTCCTGGCCCGGCACGTGGCCGAGCACGGCGACGGCGTCGTCGACCTCGCCATCGAGGTCCCGGACGCCCGTGCCGCGTACGCCTACGCGATCGAGCACGGCGCCCGCTCGGTCGCCGAGCCGTACGAGCTGAAGGACGAGCACGGCACGGTCGTCCTCGCCGCGATCGCCACCTACGGCGAGACGCGCCACACCCTCGTCGACCGCTCCGGCTACGACGGCCCCTACCTCCCCGGCTTCGCCGCCGCCGAGCCGATCGTCGAGCCGCCCGCCCACCGCACCTTCCAGGCCGTGGACCACTGCGTCGGCAATGTCGAGCTCGGCCGGATGAACGAGTGGGTCGGCTTCTACAACAAGGTCATGGGCTTCACGAACATGAAGGAGTTCGTGGGCGACGACATCGCGACCGAGTACAGCGCCCTGATGTCGAAGGTCGTGGCCGACGGCACGCTCAAGGTCAAGTTCCCGATCAACGAGCCCGCCATCGCCAAGAAGAAGTCCCAGATCGACGAGTACCTGGAGTTCTACGGCGGAGCGGGCGTCCAGCACATCGCGCTCAACACGGGCGACATCGTCGAGACGGTACGGACGATGCGCGCGGCCGGCGTGCAGTTCCTGAACACCCCGGACTCGTACTACGACACGCTCGGCGAGTGGGTCGGCGACACGCGCGTGCCGGTGGAGACCCTGCGCGAGCTGAAGATCCTCGCCGACCGCGACGAGGACGGCTACCTCCTGCAGATCTTCACCAAGCCGGTCCAGGACCGCCCGACCGTCTTCTTCGAGATCATCGAGCGGCACGGCTCGATGGGCTTCGGCAAGGGCAACTTCAAGGCCCTGTTCGAGGCGATCGAGCGGGAACAGGAGAAGCGCGGAAACCTGTGAGGCCGACACCGACCTGTGAGGCCTGTGCGATGCCTGTGACTTCGTAGAACATGCAACCGCTCAACGGCAGTTGACGCTCTCATGTCCTGTGGGTGCCGAAGGAGCCCCACAGGACTCGGGGGAGAGAGTTGACCAGGCGCATCGACCTTGCCGTGCCGTCCGAGCGCTGGCTCTGGCGGAAGGGCACGCTCAGAGAGCCCACGGTGCTGCAGTCGTTCGCCTTCGACGAGCCGAACAAGCACGTGTACGCCCTGCAGGTCACCGCCACCGGCCACGCGGCCGGCGACCTGTGCCTCAACAAGCTGGACTACAAGGGCAAGCTGCTGGGCCACATGTACTTGAGGCGCTTCGGCCACGGCGTCAGCATCGGCGTCCAGCGCGACGCCAAGGATGGCAGCACCTGGATCTGGACCGAGGCCGCCGCCGAGAACGGCTACGGGCAGGGCGTCACCCGCTTCCACTTCAGGGACGGAGCCGTCCGCACCGGCGCGCAGGTCACCATCCGCCGCCCCGTCGCGGGCTCCTCCAACAACCAGCCGACGGTGTGCACGGAGTCCGGGCGCGTCGCCGTCCGCTACCGGGACCCGGCCGGCAGGCCCCGCTACCGCGTCTGGGACCTCGACGCCTTCGTGGCCCGCGACTACGACGACCCGGTCGCGGACATCGCCCAGGTCGGCGCCCACCCCGACCCGAAGGTCCCCTTCCAGGGCTACGCCCTCCACCACGACGTCATCTACCAGCTCGCGGGCACGGCCTACGACGCGAAGACCAACCCGGCCGCGAAGCACGGCAACGCCTACGTCTCCAGCCTCGACATCACCACCGGCAAGCTGTTGCAGCAGCAGCGCACCGAGGCCGGGTTCACACTCGGCCACCGCGAGCCGGAGGGCGTCGCCGTGCGCGGCGGCTCGCATCCGAGGGTGTATCTCGGCTTCGCCTCCGGGGAGCTGGGAGCACGCCGCTTCTCGATCTTCGTCAAGGACGACAGCGCCCGAGCCGCGTCGTAGTCTGGCCGCATGGCCAGGATCAACGACGTGGGCGGCACTGAGGGCTTCGGCGCCGTCGACATCCGTGACGACGCCGAGCCCTTCCACGCGGACTGGGAGGCCAGGGTCGTCGGGCTCCTGGGCGCCCTGCGCGCGCAAGGGATCTTCAACACGAACGAGTTCCGGGACGCGATCGAGTCGATGCCGCCGACGGAGTACCTGTCGACGTCCTACTACGAGCGCTGGTTCCAGGCGATCTGCACCCTGCTGGAACGCAAGGGCGTCATCCGGCCCGGTGAGCTGGACGGCCTCGATGGCTGACCGCTTCCCGCCCGGCACGACCGTGCGCACCTTCCACCACGACCCGGCGCACCACACCCGCCTGCCGCGGTACGCACGCGGCAAGCGCGGCGTCGTCGTCGAGCCGGAGGGGCGGGCGGAACTGGCCGACGTCAGCGCACAGGGGCGCGGGGACGCGCCGGTCGAGCAGGTGTACGCGGTCCGGTTCGCGGCCCGCGACCTGTGGGGCGAGGGCGACCACCACGTCGTACTGGACCTGTGGGAAAGCTACTTGGAAGAGTGCTACGGGGGTGCAGTCGATGAGCGGTGATCACTCCGACGCGACGATCGCGCAGCGGGTGCGGCGGCTGGAGACCCTGCTGGAGCGCAAGGGCGTGCTCTCGGGCGCCAGGCTGGACGAGATCATCGACGCCTCCCTCTCCGGGGCGTCCCCCGCGAGCGGCGCACGGGTCGTCGCCCGCGCCTGGACCGACGCGGAGTTCAGGGCGCGGCTGCTGGCCGACGGCACCGGCGCGGTCCGGGAACTGGGATTCATGGAGGGCTCGTTCCAGCGCCTGAGGGTCGTCGAGAACACCGGGACGACGCACAACGTCATCGTCTGCACCCTCTGCTCCTGCTATCCCCTGCGCCTGCTCGGCCCGTCCCCGAGCTGGTACAAGTCCGAGGCCTACCGTTCCCGCGTGGTCCGCGAACCCCGGGCCGTGCTGGCCGAGTTCGGCCTCGAACTGCCCGACTCGACGGAGATCACCGTGTGGGACTCCAGCGCGGAGACGCGCTACATGGTGCTGCCGCGCCGCCCGGAGGGCACGGACGGCCTGGGGGAGGAACAGCTGGCAGCGCTCGTCACCCGTAACGCGCTGATCGGAACCGCGGCGGTGTGACCCGGCGCGTCTTCTGGCCGGCCTTGTTGTCCTCGTCGTCCGTGGACACCGGGGCCACCGTGGGCACGGGCTCGTCCGGCGGCTCACCCAGCGCCGCGAGCGCCTGCTTCGCGAGCGGCACCGCGAGCGGCGAGAAGTACGGGTTGATCCGCATCGCCTCCTGCAGATGCCGGCGCGCGGGCCCGGCCAGCCCCGACTCCTGCTCGATCATGCCCCGGTGATACGCGTACAGGGCACTGCGGACACCGCCCCCGTGCGCCTGGTCCGTCGCCGCCGCCGCGAACTTCAGCGCCTCCTTGTCGTCCCCGGCCCGGTGCAGCGCCCAGCCCAGCGCGTCGGCCACCGGGATGCCCGGCTGCCGCTGCCACTCGACGCGCAGCCGGCGTACGGCCGCCTGCGGATCCCCGTGGTCCGCCTCGAAGACACCGAGCACCAGGTCGTCGTCGACACCGCCCGCCGTCTCGTCCGTCACCCGGGTCCGCAGCAGGTCGTACTCCACCCGGGCGGCCTGCCCCAGCCCCAGTGACTCGTACAACTCGCCCAGTTCCAGGGCATATTGGGGGCACGGCTGCTTGTCGAGTGCCACCCGGTAGGAGTTCAGGGCCTCCGTCGTGCGGCCCAGCGCCGCCAGCGTGCGCCCCTGCCCGGCCTGCGCGGCCCGCTGGTCGGGGTCGAGCCGCACCGCCGCCTGGAAGCGCCGCAGAGCCTCCTCCAGGTCCCCGCGCTCCCAGGCCAGCTGCCCGGCCCGCTCCAGATACGCCGCCTGCTCGGCAGGCAGGCCCGCGCCCGCCGCCGCGTCGGTCAGGGCGGCCGCCGCGTCCTCGCGCCGGCCCCGGTCGCGGTAGACGCCCGCGGCCCGCGCCCGCACGGCCGCCCCGGAACGCAACTTCAGCAGCCGGTCCAGGGTCCGCTTGGTCGCCTTGTAGTCGCCGAGCCCGGTGTAGGCGTCGATCAGCGGCGGATACGTCGTCCACCGCTTCGGTTCGAGCTTCAGCGCCGCCTCGCCCCAGGTCCGCGCCGCCCGGAAGTCCCGGCGGGCGTTCGCCAGCGCCGCCATGCCGTCCAGCGCCGCGGTGTTCCCCTTCGGCCGCACCGTCATGGACGTACGCAGCGCCTTGTCGGCCCGCGGATAGTTCGTCGCGTCGGCCGTACGCCGCCCCTGCTCGACGTAGGCCGTGCCGAGCACCGCCCACGTCAGCGCGTCCCTGGGGTGCGTCCGCAGCCGGGCCTCGCGTTCGTCGATCAGCATCGCCAGGTCGGGCAGCGCGGCCGGCACCCCCGAGGTGACCGCCGTCAGCGCCTGCGCTCCCGGCGCCGCCGCCGGCGCCACCGGCCGCGGCGCGGCCCGCTCCCAGGGCCACAGCGCCACCGCCCCGCCGAGCACGGCACACCCCGCGACGGCGGCGACCAGCGCCCGCCGTCCGCCGAGGCCTGCCCCCGTGCCCCCGCGCGCCCGCCCGCCGGCCTCCGCTTGCTTCTCCATGGCGATCACTGTGCGTCAATACGACGAGCACATCCCGGCATACGTCCAGTGCCGTAGACGGGGTTCACACCGATGGCCCCGGGTGCGAGGCTGTGATCATGAGCCGTATCGAAGCGCGTCGCGAGGATGACACCGCAGTGACCAGTAACCTCGTCGACCGTCTGCTGGGCGGTCTGCCCGCCGAGGCCGTCCTGACCGACCCGGACGTCACGGCCTCGTACGCAAACGACATGGCGAGCTTCTGCCCGGCCGGTGCCCCGGCGGTGGTGGTGCTGCCGCGCACGGTCGAGGAAGTCCAGCACGTCATGCGCGTCGCCACCGAGCTGCATGTCCCGGTCGTCCCGCAGGGCGCCCGCACCGGCCTGTCCGGCGGCGCCAACACGTCGGAGGGCTGCATCGCGCTGTCCCTGACGAAGATGGACCGGATCCTTGAGATCAACCCCGTCGACCGCATCGCCGTGGTCGAACCCGGCGTCATCAACGCGACCCTCTCCCGCGCGGTCGGCGAGCACGGCCTGTACTACCCGCCGGACCCCTCCAGTTGGGAGATGTGCACGATCGGCGGCAACATCGGGACGGCCTCGGGCGGCCTGTGCTGCGTGAAGTACGGGGTCACCGCCGAGTACGTGCTCGGACTGGAGGTGGTACTGGCCGACGGCCGGCTCATGTCCACCGGCCGCCGTACGGCCAAGGGCGTCGCCGGGTACGACCTCACGCGCCTGTTCGTCGGCTCCGAGGGCTCACTCGGCATCGTCGTACGGGCGATCCTGGCCCTGAGGCCGCAGCCGCCGCAGCAGCTCGTGCTGGCGGCCGAGTTCGCGTCCGGCGCCGCCGCCTGCGACGCGGTGTGCCGGATCATGGCGGGCGGCCACGTGCCCTCGCTCCTGGAGCTGATGGACCGCACCACGGTGAAGGCGGTCAACGACCTGGCGCACATGGGACTCCCGGAGACCACGGAGGCCCTGCTCCTGGCGGCCTTCGACACCCCGGACCCCGCCTCGGACCTCGCCGCCGTCGGCGCGCTGTGCGAGGCGGCGGGCGCCACCCAGGTCGTCCCCGCCGACGACTTCGCCGAGTCCGAACTCCTGCTCCAGGCGCGGCGGTTGTCCCTCACCGCCCTCGAAGCCGTCAGCGGCACCACGATGATCGACGACGTGTGCGTGCCCCGTTCCAGGCTCGGCGAGATGCTCGAAGGCACCGAGCGGATCGCCGAGAAGTACCAGCTCACCATCGGGGTCGTCGCACACGCCGGCGACGGCAACACCCATCCGACGGTCTGCTTCGACGCCGCCGACCCCGACGAGTCCCGGCGCGCCCGAGAGTCCTTCGACGAGATCATGGCCCTCGGCCTGGAACTCGGCGGCACGATCACCGGCGAGCACGGCGTCGGGGTCCTGAAGAAGGAGTGGCTGGCGCGCGAGATCGGCCCGGTGGGGGTGGAGATGCAGCGGGCCGTCAAGCAGGTCTTCGACCCGCTGGGCATCCTGAACCCGGGCAAGCTGTTCTGATCCGGCCCCGCCGGGGTCACTGGGCGAGCAGCTGGTGGAGCGCGTCGTCGATCCCCAGCTGCTCGCCCTCAGTCCCCGGGGGCACCACCCGCAGCGTCCGCTCCAGCCAGGCGGACACCTGGGCGGCCGGTGCCTCCAGCAGGGCGTCACCGTCGGGTGAACTCAGCGCCATCAGGACGACGCTGCGCCCCTCCGACTTGCTCGGCCACACCCGTACGTCCCCGGTCCCGCACGGCCGGAACACCCCCTCCACCAGCAGATCGCGGGAGAACGTCCAGTACACGGGGTTCTCGGAGTTGGTGTGGAAGGTGACGTGGACGGCGTACGGGTCGTCGGTGCGGTAGCTCAGCCGGGCCGGGACCGGGACGCTGCGTTCCGGCGACAGGATCAGCCTGAGTTCCAGTTCTCGTTCCACCACGGTGTAGTGCATGGCGTGCGGTTCCTCTCTCGGGCAGGTGTACGGGGCCCTGTGTCGGGTCCGTACGAGTGGAGAGAGCGGGGGGTGCCCGACCATTACGCGGGTTGGGAGAACTTTTTTTCCGAAGGTGTGAAGCCGGTGCGCGAGGTTGCCCGGAAAGGGGTGGGTAGTAAGGGACTGGCGGTGGGGGTTGCGCCGGTCTGATAGATGTGGAGACCCCTCTATTGACCCCCGAGCAGATACGGGACGACGGACATGAGCGCCCCAACCCCGGCCCCCGGTGACCACAGGCCCCGCGAAGGGTATTACCCGGACCCGTCCATTCCTGGATATGTCCGGTACTGGAACGGCGCGTCCTGGGTCCCGGGCACCAGCCGCCCGGCGCCGACGGACGGTGTGCCGCTCGCCCCGCCGTCCGGCTCCGGTCCGGCTCCGGTCGAGGAGACGGGACCGCACTTCTTCGACGAGGACCCCGACCCCCGGCCCTCTCCGTCCGACGCCCAGCACGGCAGCCGCCCCGAACCCGCGTCCGCCTGGAGCGCCGATCGCTCCCAGCAGTCCGGCTTCGGCGGCGACCAGGACCGCCGCGTGTCCTGGGGTTCCCCGCCGGCCGCGGACCCGCGCCTCCCCGCCGACCCGCCGTCCCAGCCGGCCGGCCAGGCGTCCCGCACGGACGGCACGGCGACGATCCCGCCCACCCACACGGGCGCGGACGACGTGGTCTCCGGCGGCACCTTCGTGTTCCGCAGGCCGACGAATCCCGGGGGAGCGGACGCGGCGGGCGCGGGCGGCTCCGCAGCTGCGGGCACCGGCACCGGCACTCCCGGCATCCCCGGCCCCGGTGGTCCCGTGGGTGACGAGGGGACCATGACGTTCCGCGCGCTCTCCCCGCGCACGGGCGGGCAGGGTGGGGCGCACACGGGGGACACGGACAGGCCCGGCTTCGGCGCGGGCAAGGCGGCCGCCGACCGTGCCGCCGCGACGCAGGCACCGCCCCCCGCCGCCGGCCCCGCGCCGACCCCGCTCTCGGGCCCCCAGCAGGCTTCCGGGACGGTCCCTCCGCAGAGCGGCGGCGCCCGGCCCGCCGCGGTCGGCCAGAGCCCCGTAGGCCAGAGCCCCGCAGGCCAGTCTCCCGGCGGGCAGCCGCCCGTCTCAGCCCCCGCCCCCATGGCCGGCGGCGCCGGCGGCGGTCAGCCCTCCTGGGCGCAGCAGGTGCACCGGCTCGCGGGCGCCGACGAGGACCAGCCCGTCGTCCCCTGGAAGCCGCCCGTCGAGGACATCTTCCAGGCGGCCGCCCGGCGTCAGTCCGAGGCTCGCCCCGCGGGACTCGGCAGGCGACTGGCCGCCCGGCTGCTGGACACGGTCGTCCTCGCGGGCGTCACCGCGGTGGCCGCCGTACCGCTGGGCACCAAGGCGCTCGACCACGTCAACGAGAAGATCGACGCGGCCAAGCTCTCCGGCGAGACCGTGACCGTCTGGCTGCTGGACGGCACGACGGCGGTGTACCTGGGCGTCATCCTGGCCGTCCTGCTCGTCTTCGGCGTGCTCTACGAGGCGCTGCCCACCGCCAGGTGGGGCCGCACCCTGGGCAAGAAGCTGCTGGGTCTGGAGGTGCGGGACATCCAGGGGCACGAACCCCCGTCGTTCGGTGGAGCCCTGCGCCGCTGGCTCGTGTACAGCGTGCCCGGTCTGCTCGTCGTCGGTGTCGTGGGGGTCGCGTGGTGCCTGTTCGACCGCCCGTGGCGCCAGTGCTGGCACGACAAGGCCGCGGGTACGTTCGTAGCGGGCTGACCGCGTACGTCGTACGCACCAGCTGATTCCGTACTCCGGACAGCCGTCCGCCGGATGCGGAGCCGCCAGGAACGCGGTCCACTCGGGCCATGAGCACCGAACCGCCCCCCGGTTCCGGCCGGCCGCCGGAAGACGACCCGTTCAGGAAGCAGCCCCCGCCTGGCCAGGGGTCGGGCTCACCGTACGACGCCCCCGGAGGCGGTCAGCAGCCGCCGCCCTACGGCGGCGCTCCTCACGGCGGCGGTGACCCCTACGGTGGCGCTCCCCACGGCGGCGGCTCGTACCCCACCGATCCGCTCGCCGGCATGCCTCCGCTCGCGATGAGCGGCCGGCGCACGCTGGCCCGGATCATCGACATGATCCTGGTGGGCATCGTCGTCTGGCTGATCACCTGGCCGCTCGATGTGCACGAGTACAGCGTGAACGGCAACCACATCGAGTACGGGAAGGGGTTCACGCAGTCGCTCGTCGCCGCCGTGCTCTACATCGGCTACGACACGATCATGATGAGCAAGTCGGGGCAGACGCTCGGCAAGAAGTGGCTGAACATGCGCGTGGCCAATCTCGACAACGGCTCCACCCCCTCCGTGCAGACCAACCTGGCCCGCGCGGCGGTGCTGTGGATCCCGTTCGCGTTCTGCTGCGCGTGCATCTGGACCGCGATCTCGGGCGGCTGGAGCTACTTCGACCGGCCCTACAAGCAGGGCCTGCACGACAAGGCCGCCAAGACGGTCGTCGTCAGCACCAGTTGACGCGAGCGCGCGTCAGCGACAACGACCGAGGTGGCTCAGGAAGCCGCTCGCTCATGCACCGGCTCGGACGCCACCGCGGCGATCGTGGCCGGTACGGGCGTTTCCTGCTCCGCCGGCTGCTGCACGGCGACGATCCTGGGCCTGGGCTGCGGGGCCGTCATGGCGACCAGGAGTCCGAGGGCGAGTGCGGCGAAGGCGATGACCGCGATCCCCACGCCCGAACTCGTCTGTGACAGCAGCAGCATGGCGAGCGTCGAGAAGATCACGGTGCAGGAACCGTAGACGAGCTGGGCGGGCGTCGGACGAGGCATGGCAATCGTGTCCTCGGAAGTGGGGGTCCACTGGGGGCGTCGGCCTGGCTTTCCGCCGATATCGGGGCAGTCCGCCAATCGACTCTAATCGCGTGCATGCCCGACTGGAACGAACAGTAAGCGTGACCTAACCAACAGTGCCGGTGCACAGGGGGCGCACGGAGTCATGGCGTCCAGCACGTGGACGGGTGAACGCGCCGGTGGGGAGTGTCCGCAAACCGGATCCCGCTTCCGCATAGTGCACTTGACCTGCACAAGTCAAGGTCTGTTTTTTCTTACTGTCCTCTAGTCAAATTGCGTCACTTGACACGCCACCTTGACCAAGAGGAACTCAAGTGACCCTTAGACCCTGGACGTTCAGAGCGACCGCGGTCGGTGTCGCGCTCGCGGCGGCCACCGCCACGTTCTCGACGTTCGCCGTGGCCCAGGCCGCAGACCCGGCCAAGTCCGCCACCATCGACCGCCACGACCCGGCGGCGATCGAGAGCACGCAGAAGCACGACCTCGACGGTCCGCTCTCCAAGACCCAGGAGGCCCAGCGCCAGGAGGCCCTGAACCAGGTCATATCAGGCAAGGCCCAGGTCAAGGACCGTCACGGTTCGCGGGTCGTCCAGCTCAAGAGCAAAAAGGGCGACAGCAAGTACGTGGAGCTGGGCCGGGAGAAGACCGACAAGATCTTCACGATCCTGGTCGAGTTCGGCGACAAGACGGACCCCGCCTACGGTGGCACGGCCGGCCCCGCGCACAACCAGATAGCCAAGCCTGACCGCAAGAAGGACAACTCGACGGCCTGGCAGGCGGACTACAACCAGAAGCACTTCCAGGACCTCTACTTCGGCACCGGCAAGAACACCGAGTCGATGAAGAAGTTCTACGAGAAGCAGTCCTCGGGCCGCTACTCGGTGGACGGCGCGGTCGCCGACTGGGTCAAGGTCCCCTACAACGAGGCCCGTTACGGAAACAACGCCTGCGGCTCCACCAACTGCCCGAGCGTGTGGAACGTCGTCAGCGACGGCGTCACCGCCTGGGTCGCCGGGCAGAAGGCGGCCGGCAGGTCCGACGCCGACATCAAGACGGAGCTGGCGAAGTTCGACCAGTGGGACCGCTACGACTACGACGGCGACGGCAACTTCAACGAGCCCGACGGCTACATCGACCACTTCCAGATCGTGCACGCCGGTGAGGACGAGTCCGCGGGCGGCGGCGCCCAGGGCAAGGACGCGATCTGGGCGCACCGCTGGTACGCGTTCGGCACCGACGCGGGTGCCACCGGCCCGACGGGCAACAAGCTGGGCGGCGCGCAGATCGGCGACACCGGCATCTGGGTCGGCGACTACACCATCCAGCCGGAGAACGGCGGACTCGGCGTCTTCGCCCACGAGTACGGCCACGACCTGGGCCTGCCGGACCACTACGACACGACCGGCGGCGGCGACAACTCCACCGGTTTCTGGACGCTGATGTCCTCCGGCTCGTGGCTCGGCCGGGGCAAGGACGCCATCGGCGATCTGCCCGGCGGCTTCAGCGCCTGGGACAAGCTGCAGCTGGGCTGGCTGAACTACGGCACGGCGAAGGCCGGGACGAAGTCGAAGCTCACGCTGGGCGTCTCCGCCTACAACACCAAGAACAAGCAGGCCCTGGTGGTTTCGCTGCCCGACAAGGCGGTCACCACCGAGGTCGTCAACCCGGCGCAGGGCGCGACCCAGTGGTGGAGCGGCAGCGGCAACGACCTGAAGAACACCCTGACCCGGTCGGTCGACCTCACCGGCAAGTCGGCGGCGACGCTGACCCTCGACGGCTACTACGACATCGAGGCCAACTACGACTACCTCTACGCCGAGGTGTCGACCGACGGCGGCGCCAACTGGACCGCGCTCGACGGCACGGTGGACGGCCAGGCCATCCCGCGCGACGGCAGCGACAAGCCCGCGCTGACGGGCACGGTCGACGGCTACAAGAAGCTGTCGTACTCGCTCGACTCCTACGCGGGCAAGAAGATCGGCCTGCGCTTCCGCTACCAGACCGACAGCGGTGTGGCCCAGAAGGGCTTCGCGGCCGACGAGATCACGGTGACCGCGGACGGCACGGCGCTCTTCTCCGACAACGCCGAGGCCGCCGACGCCGCGTGGACCGCCGCCGGCTTCTCCCGCATCGGCGCGTCCTTCACCAAGGACTACAAGCAGTACTACCTCGCCGAGAACCGCCAGTACGTGTCGTACGACAACACCCTCAAGGTCGGCCCGTACAACTTCGGCTTCTCGACGACCCGTCCGGGCTGGGTGGAGCACTACCCGTACCAGAACGGCCTGTTGATCTGGAAGTGGGACACGTCGCAGCAGGACAACAACACCAGCCAGCACCCCGGTGCCGGCCTGGTCCTGCCGATCGACTCCCACCCGGCCGCGCTGAAGTGGTCCGACGGCACGCTGATGCGTGGCCGCATCCAGTCGTACGACTCGCCGTTCAGCCTGTACGGCACGGACGGCATGACGCTGCACAACGCGGACGTCGCGACCCGGATCAAGTCGTCGAAGGGTGTGCCGGTCTTCAACGACCACACGAGCACCTACTACGACGAGTCGGACCCGCTGGCAGGCGTCCGCGTCACTGACACCAACACCAAGATCAAGATCGTCCGGGAGGCCAAGGACGGCTCGACGATCAAGGTCGAGGTCGGCCCCGCGGCGAAGTAGTCGGCATTTCTGCAGGTCAGAAGCGTATCGGCGGTGACCCCCTGGCGGGTCGCCGCCGATCGTGTTTAGGTGCGTCCTGTGCTTCTCTTATTGACACCGACTCGCACGGGGGTGTGACTGCATGGCCGCAGGAGGTTTCTGCAAGCTGCCGACCGGCAGCGTGGTGGTGGCGCTGAACCTGCCCAGCCCGACCGCCGACGGCACGGGCTGCGTGCGCGTACTCGTCCACGCCCGCAACCGGGCGCGCGCCCTGACCAGGCTGCGCAACGTCGGCATGCGGGCCGTGTATCTGCGCGGCAACGGCGCCCCGCCGACTCCGGACGAGATCACCGCGGTCCTGCACCATCCCGACGGCCTCATATGGCGTACGGCACCTGACATCGGTGTCGTCCCCGGCCCGGAGCTCCCGCAGGAGCTGTGGCACCCCATCAGGGCCCTGCTGAGGCGCCCCACGGCTCCGGCATGACCGGACGCGCACGGCCGCGCCCCCGAGAGGGGCGCGGGGCTGCGTTGAATACGCGGCTTCCGCCGCGCGGGCGCGACAAGCCACGCCGAACCTGTGCACGCCCGACAGCCCATCGCGGCACACCGGACCGCGCAGGCTCAGGCAACCACGGGCTTTCCGGACAGCTCCACGCCTGCCGAGCGCAGCTCCTCCAGCGCCCGCTCCGTGGTCTCCGCCGCCACCCCGGCCGTCAGGTCCAGTAGCACCTGAGTCCGAAAGCCTTCCCGCGCGGCATCCACGGCAGTGGCCCGCACGCAGTGGTCGGTGGCGATCCCCACGACGTCCACCTCGCCGACCTGCCTGGCCCGCAGCCAGTCGGCCAGCTTCACGCCGTTCTCGTCGGCGCCCTCGAAGCCGCTGTACGCCGCCGCGTACGCCCCCTTGTCGAAGACGGCGTCGATCGCCCCGGAGGCGACGACGGGTGCGAAGTTCGGGTGGAAGCCGACGCCCTCCGTGCCAGCGACACAGTGCGCGGGCCAGGAGCGGGCGAAGTCGGGGTTGTCGGCGAAGTGGCCGCCGGGCGCGATGTGGTGATCGCGGGTGGCCACCACGTGCTGGTAGCCGGAGCCGCCCGTCTGCCCGATCAGCTCGGTGATGGCGGCGGCCACGTCGGCCCCGCCGGACACCGCGAGACTGCCCCCCTCACAGAAGTCGTTCTGCACGTCGACGACGATCAAGGCGCGGCGCATGGTGGGTGTCCTTCGACTAAGAGTGAACTTACGAGCCTAGAGACTTCGGGGGCCGTGCGGGAGAGGGCGTCGGGGGGCGCCCGGCCGGGCACCCGACTCAGCTGCCCGTGCGCCCCACGACGTACTCCGTCGGAATGACCGGTTCCCCCCGCGAGAGCTGGATCGCCGACAGCGGCAGGTTGGCACGTGCGGCCGCGTGCCTCTCGCGTACGACGTCCAGCGGTTCGCGCGCGACCACGGTGCCGCCCTTGACCAGCTCGGCCAGCAGCTGCCGGTCCGCCAGCTCGCCCGGCACGGCTCCCGTGCCGACGACCTCGGCCTCCGCGACCCCGTCCGCGTCCAGCCGCCGCGCGGCCCACTTGCGGCCCCCGACGGACGTCTTGCCGCCGCTGGACTTCTTCGCCACCGGCACCAGCGGCGCCTTCGGGTCGGCGGACTCGGCGCGGGCGACCAGTTTGTACACCATGGAGCAGGTCGGGTGCCCCGAGCCGGTCACCAGCTGCGTCCCGACGCCGTACGCGTCCACGGGCGCCGCCGCCAGCGAGGCGATGGCGTACTCGTCGAGGTCCGAAGTCACGATGATCTTCGTCTCGGTGGCACCCAGCTCGTCCAGCTGGTGCCGCACCCGGTGCGCGACCAGCAGCAGGTCACCGGAGTCGATGCGCACGGCGCCCAGCTCGGGCCCGGCGACCTCGACGGCCATCCGGACGGCCTCGGTGACGTCGTACGTGTCGACGAGCAGGGTGGTGCCCCGGCCCAGCGAGTTCACCTGTGCCTGGAAGGCGTCCCGCTCCCGGTCGTGGAGCAGGGTGAAGGCGTGGGCGGAGGTGCCGACGGTGGGGATGTTGTAGCGGAAGCCGGCCGCGAGGTCGGAGGTGGAGGCGAAACCGCCGAGGTAGGCGGCCCGGGACGCGGCGACGGCGGCGAGCTCGTGCGTGCGCCGGGCGCCCATCTCGATCAGCGGGCGGGTGCCCGCGGCCGAGGACATCCGGGAGGCGGCGGCCGCGATCGCGGAGTCGTGGTTGAGGATGGACAGGATCACGGTCTCCAGAAGCACGCACTCGGCGAACGACCCCTCGACCCGCATGATCGGCGAGCCCGGGAAGTACACCTCGCCCTCGGGATAGCCCCACACGTCACCGCTGAAGCGGTAGGAGGCGAGCCACTGCAGGGTCGCCTCGTCCACGATGCCGCGCTCCCGCAGAAAGCCCAGGACGTCCGCGTCGAAACGGAAGTTCTCGACGGCGTCCAGGACTCGCCCGGTGCCCGCCACGACGCCGTAGCGCCGCCCGTCCGGCAGCCGCCGGGTGAAGGCCTCGAAGACGCTCCGCCGCTCGGCGGTACCGGCCTTGAGGGCGGCCTGCAGCATCGTGAACTCGTACTGATCAGTGAAGAGCGCCGTCGACGGAACATCCACCGGCAGCCCAAGGTCCGCTGTGTTCATGGCAGGTGATGCTACACCCCTTCGCGTCAGTGTGACGATTTGTGGGGGGCATGGCAGCATGGCTGTGTGACGTCACCCGCTCCCCTTGAGATCGAACGAACCGAGTCGGCGGAGGAGGTCTTCGCCGTACCCGAGCCGGACGTCCCCTGGGTCACGATCGTGCACAACGACCCGGTCAACCTCATGAGCTACGTGACCTACGTCTTCCAGGCGTACTTCGGCTACAGCAAGGACAAGGCCACCAAGCTCATGCTCGATGTCCACCACAAGGGCCGGGCGGTCGTCTCCAGCGGCACTCGCGAGGAGATGGAGCGCGACGTGCAGGCGATGCACGGCTACGGTCTGTGGGCCACCCTCCAGCAGGACCGGAAGTAGCGATACCCCCTGATGCCCGGACACTTCGAACCGCTCCCCGGCGGCGGCGCGGCCGTCGCGCTCGACGACGTCGAGATCTCCATCATCCGGTCGCTGGCCGTCCAGCTCCTGGAGCTCGTCGGGCCCGGCCCCGGCGAGGACGCCCCGGACGACCCGCTGGCCGAACTCTTCGCCGAGGGCCCCAGCGAGCCCCCCAAGGACCCCGTCCTCAGGCGGCTCTTCCCGGACGCCTACAGCGACCCGGAGGGCACTCCCGGCCCCGCGGAGGCCGAGGAACAGCAGGCGCACTCCGCCGAGTTCCGCCGCTTCACCGAGAACGACCTGCGGGCCGGCAAGCGCGAGAGCGCGCTCGCGGTGGTCCGCAGCCTCGACGCGCTGACACCTGCGGTCGACGGCGGGGCGGTCCTCAAGCTGTCGGCCGAGGAGTCCCGGCAGTGGCTGGGCGCCCTCAATGACCTGCGCCTGGCGATCGGCTCCCGGCTGGAGATCACCGACGAGGACGACACCGATCTCCTCTACCGGCTCCCCGACGAGGACCCGCGCAAGCCGATGGTGATGGCGTACCTGTGGCTGGGCGGTCTCCAGGAGACGCTCGTCTCGACCCTTATGCCCTGATCCGCGACGGTTCTTCGTTCGCTCAGAGGACGCTCAAATCCGGATAACGATCCCGTCACCGCCGCGGCCTTCTATGCATCCCTGGGTGCCCTTTTGTCTGCTTCTTCCTGTGGCCTGCGCCACATGTCGCGCCGTTCGTGCATGTTGCGGCCGTGATAAATCTTCACGACCGCCCGCCGAACACCACCCATGTTCGGCCGGGTGCGCCACCAGCCGGCGGATCGCCGGCCAGGCACGGGCGGGTCCGCAAAAACCCGCCCAGCTCCATCCATCCGGGGGGATCGAGAACCGATCCGAGGCCGACGACAGGCCCGGTTCGGCCATGGAGAAAGGCGCAGACCACATATGACCTCCGCTCAGGTCGACACGTCGGAGCAGGGTTCCGAAGAGGGGTACGAGCGCGGGCTCGGCAGCCGTCAGGTCCAGATGATCGCGATCGGCGGCGCCATCGGCGTCGGCCTCTTCCTGGGCGCCGGGGCGAACATCGCCAAGGCCGGCCCCAGCCTCATCTTCATGTACGCCCTCGCAGGCGTGATCATCTTCTTCATCATGCGGGCGCTCGGCGAACTGCTCCTGTACCGCCCGGTCTCGGGCTCCTTCGCGGAGTACTCCCGCGAGTTCCTCGGCCCGTTCTTCGGCTACTTCACCGCCTGGACGTACTGGCTGATGTGGGTCGTCACGGGCATGGCCGAACTGACGGCCGCCGCGATCTACGTCAACTACTGGTTCCCGTCGGTCCCGCAATGGGTCACGGCCCTGGTCTTCCTGGTGATCCTCTTCGGGGTCAACCTGATCTCCGTGAAGCTCTTCGGTGAGCTGGAGTTCTGGTTCTCGATGGTCAAGGTCACCGCCCTGATCGGCATGATCGTGATCGGCCTGGGCGTCCTCACCTTCGGCTTCAGCGCCGCCGGTGACACCGCCTCCGTCGCCAACCTCTGGCAGTTCGACGGCTTCTTCCCCCACGGCGTCGGCTCGTCCCTGATGACCCTCCAGGGCGTCATGTTCGCCTACCTCGCCGTCGAGCTGGTCGGCGTCACGGCCGGCGAGTCCGAGGACCCGGAGAAGACCCTCCCGAAGGCGATCAACACCCTGCCCTGGCGCATCGCGCTGTTCTACGTCGGCGCGCTCACCGTCATCCTGTGCGTGGTCAAGTGGACCCAGTTCGCGGAGGGCGTCAGCCCCTTCGTGAAGGCCTTCGCGCTGATCGGCATCCCGGCCGCCGCGGGCATCGTCAACTTCGTCGTGCTGACCGCGGCCCTGTCCTCCTGCAACTCGGGCATGTACTCCACGGGCCGCATGCTGCGCAACCTGGCCGACAACGGCGAGGCCCCCAAGGCCTTCAGCAAGCTGTCCGCCACCAAGACCCCGGCGCTCGGCATCACCGTCTCCGTGCTCTTCATGGGCATCGGCGTGATCCTGAACTACGTCGTCCCGGAGAAGGCCTTCGGCTACGTCACCTCGGTGGCCACCGCGGCCGGGATCTGGACCTGGCTGATGATCCTGATCAGCCACGTCCTCTACCGCCGCGCGGTCGTCGCGGGCCGCCTGCCCGCCTCGTCCTTCCCGGCGCCGGGCGGCGCGGTGTGCTCGTACATCGCCATCGCGTTCCTGCTCTTCGTCACCGGCCTGATCGCCTACGACGCCGACTCCCGCGTCTGCCTGTACGTGATGGCGGGCTGGGCGGTCGCCCTCGGCATCGGCTGGGCGATCCTCAAGGCCCGCAACCCGGAGGTCACCCAGCGCCGCGAGCCGACGCTGGAGAAGGTCGGCTGACAGGTCACGTCCGGCATCCGGGCCGTCCCGTACCACCCCTCGGTACGGGACGGCCCTTCTGCATATCCTGGCGAACATGCTGACCATCACCCAGGCCCTCGTCGACCAGATCGTCGCGCACGCGCGCAAGGACCACCCCGATGAGGCGTGCGGCGTCGTCGCGGGCCCGGCCGGTTCGGACCGCCCCGAGCGCTTCATCCCGATGCTGAACGCGGCCATGTCGCCCACGTTCTACGAGTTCGACTCCGGTGATCTGCTCAAGCTCTACCGCGAGATGGACGACCGCGACGAGGAGCCGGTGGTCATCTACCACTCGCACACGGCGACCGAGGCCTACCCCTCCCGCACCGACATCTCGTACGCCAACGAGCCGGGCGCCCACTACGTCCTGGTGTCGACGGCGGACACCGACGGCCTCGGCGACTTCCAGTTCCGCTCGTACCGCATCGTGGAGGGCGAGGTCACGGAGGAGGAGGTCACGGTCGTAGAGGGGTACTGATCTCGCAATTCGGTCAGAATTCATCCAGCATGCGAGATCACACTCCGGGACCGGGATCGGGAATCGATACGATGAGCCCATGGTTGTGGACGACGTGAGCGACAAGGCGCCGAGCGTGCTGCTCGTGGCGCGGCTGCACGTCGACCTGTGCAGGCTGAACAGCGCCATCTGTTGACGTTCCCTGCCGCCGTACGGCCGTGAGCCGCGGCGCGCGTCGTCGTGCGCCCACCGACCAGAACACTTCCCGACAGGAGCCCGCCACCATGGCCATCGAGGTCCGCATCCCCACCATCCTCCGCACCTACACCGACGGCCAGAAGGCGGTGGAGGGCAACGGGGACACCCTCGCAGAGCTCTTCGCCGACCTCGAGACCCGGCACGCGGGCATCCAGGCCCGCATCGTGGACGCCGGCGAGCTGCGCCGCTTCGTCAACGTCTACCTGAACGACGAGGACGTCCGCTTCCTCGAAGGCATCAACACCAAGCTCGCCGACGGCGACAACGTGACGATCCTGCCGGCCGTGGCCGGCGGCATGGCCTGATCCCGGATGCGTTACGACTCCCCGCTGGCCGCGGTGGGCAACACCCCTCTGGTGCGCCTGCCGCGGCTCTCGCCGTCCTCCGACGTGCGGATCTGGGCCAAGCTCGAGGACCGCAACCCGACGGGCTCGGTCAAGGACCGTCCTGCCCTGCACATGATCGAACAGGCGGAGAAGGACGGCCGCCTGACCCCGGGCTGCACGATCCTGGAGCCCACCTCCGGCAACACCGGCATCTCCCTGGCCATGGCGGCGAAGCTCAAGGGCTACCAGATGGTGTGCGTGATGCCCGAGAACACCTCGCAGGAGCGGCGTGACCTGCTGGGCATGTGGGGCGCGGAGATCATCTCGTCCCCGGCCGCGGGCGGCTCCAACACGGCGGTGCGGGTGGCCAAGGAGCTCTCGGCCGAGCACCCGGACTGGGTGATGCTCTACCAGTACGGCAACCCGGACAACGCGGGCGCCCACTACGCGACCACGGGCCCGGAGATCCTCGCCGACCTCCCCTCGGTCACCCACTTCGTCGCGGGTCTGGGGACGACGGGCACGCTGATGGGCGTCGGCCGCTACCTGCGCGAGAACAAGCCGGACGTCCGGATCGTCGCCGCGGAACCGCGCTACGACGACCTGGTGTACGGACTCAGGAACCTCGACGAGGGCTTCGTACCCGAGCTCTACGACGCCTCCGTCCTCACCACCCGCTTCTCCGTCGGCTCGGCGGACGCGGTCACCCGCACCCGCGAACTGCTCCAGCAGGAGGGCATCTTCGCGGGCGTCTCCACCGGCGCCGCACTGCACGCCGCGATCGGCGTCGGCCACAAGGCCCTCAAGGCGGGCGAGAGCGCGGACATCGTGTTCGTCGTCGCCGACGGCGGCTGGAAGTACCTCTCGACGGGCGTCTACACCGCGGCGACGACAGAGGAAGCGATCGAGACGCTGCAGGGCCAGCTCTGGGCATGACGGGGATTTCCTGAGCGCGATGTCCTGACGGGGATTCCGTGCCCGGGAGCTATGTCGCCAGGTGACGGACCTGGTCCCACAGGACCGGGTCCACCACACCCACCCGCCGGCGGAAGTCCCACACCGGCACCTCGCGCAGCTCGTCCGTCTCCAGGAAGCTCGCGCGCCCCTGCGCGTCACCCACGGCACCGGGAGGCAGCGGGATCACCCCCCGCCGCTCGTCGTGGTACTTGCTGGTGATCTTCGCGACGACCGCGCGCTCCCCGTGCACCACCAGCACCAGACAGGGCCGGTCCTTGACACCGGGCCCGTCCTCGTAGGGCACGTTCGCCCACCAGATCTCCGCCGGCCGCGGCCGTGTCGCCTTCCGCGCCTCCGGCCTCCCCGGCGGACGCGTCCGCCGCCCCGCGGGCCGCCGCCCCCGCCCCCAGCCGTCGACGAGCGTGGCGACCAGCGCGAGCAGGACCACCGCCGCCAGCGCCAACCACCATGACGTGTCCATACGGAGACCGTACCGGCGCGCAATCAGCGACGCGCGCCCCCTTTCAAACCCGTGCACCCCAACTCGCGCCTCACCCGCCCCGCATCCAGCCGAACCGGTGACACCACAGGTGAGTTCGCCCACAACAGCCCTTGCCGGAGGAGCGACCCAGGGTTTTGCGCCTTACGCTCGACAAACCGCACGACCCCCGTCTCCTTCCCGGAAAAGTTCCCGCCAGCGGAGGTTTCTGCTTTATGAAGCTCACCGTCGTCGGTTGCTCGGGGTCGTTCCCGTCCGCGGAATCGGCCTGTTCGAGCTACCTCGTAGAGGCCGACGGCTTCCGGCTGCTCCTCGACATGGGCAACGGCGCCCTTGGCGAGCTGCAGCGCCACTGCGGTCTCTACGACCTCGACGCGATCTTCCTCAGCCATCTGCACGCCGATCACTGCATCGACATGTGCGCGTACTTCGTCGCGCGCTACTACCGCCACGACGGCGGCCGCTGCGACCCCCTCCCGGTCTACGGCCCCGAAGGCACCGAGCACCGCCTCACCACGGCCTACGCCGACACCCCCACCGCCTCCTCGATGAGCGAGGTCTTCGACTTCCACACGGTCAAGCCGTCCACGTTCGAGATCGGCCCGTTCACGGTGCACACGGAACGCGTGGCCCATCCCGTCGAGGCGTACGGCATCCGCGTCGAGCACGGTGGGACGTCCCTGACGTACTCCGGCGACACGGGCATCAGCCCCGCCCTGGACGAACTCGCCCGCGACACGGACCTGTTCCTGTGTGAGGCCGCGTTCACCCACGGCAAGGAGAACATCCCCGACCTCCACCTCAACGGCCGCGAGGCGGGAGAGACGGCGGCCAGAGCAGGCGCCCGCCGCCTGGTCCTCACCCACATCCCCCCGTGGACCGACCCCCAGACCAACCTGGCCGACGCCCGCTCGGTGTTCGCCGGACCGGTTGACCTGGCGGCGCCGAGGCGGTCGTACGAGATCTAGAGGCCGAACATCACAAAGGCTCCCGGAACGAAGTGTTCCAGGAGCCTTCGTGCGTGCTGGGCGGGGCGGGACTACTTGGCCTCGGCCTTCTGCAGTTCCGCCAACTCCTCGTCGGACTCGCGGCCCGGGGTCGGGAGGTTGAACCTGGTGATCGCGAAGCGGAAGACGACGTAGTAGATCGCGCCGAAGGCGAGCCCGACCGGGATCAGCAGCCAGGGCTTGGTGGAGATGCCCCAGTTGATCAGCACGTCGGTCAGACCGGCCGAGAAGCTGAAGCCCATGTGCATGCCCAGCGCCCACGTCACGGCCATCGACAGTGCGGTGAGCACCGCGTGGATCGCGTACAGCACCGGGGCGATGAACATGAACGAGAACTCGATCGGCTCGGTGACACCGGTGACGAACGACGTCAGCGCCAGCGACACCATCATGCCCATCACGGCCTTGCGGCGCTCGGGGCGAGCCGAGTGCGCGATGGCCAGCGCGGCGGCCGGCAGGCCGAACATCATGATCGGGAAGAACCCGGTCATGAACATACCCGCGTGCGGGTCGCCCGCGAAGAAGCGTGGCAGGTCGCCGTGGAAGACGGTGCCGGCGGAGTTGGTGTAGTCGCCGATCTGGAACCAGGCCACCGAGTTCACGAACTGGTGCATGCCGATCGGGATCAGCGCACGGTTGATGAGACCGAAGAGGGCCGCGCCGAAGGAACCGAGCCCGGTCATCCACTCACCGAAGCTGGTGAGGACGTCACCGATGGGCTGCCAGCCGAGGACGACCAGAACACCGAGGGCGGCTCCGACGACGGCCATGATGATCGGCACCAGCCTGCGGCCGTTGAAGAAGCCGAGCCAGTCCACGAGCTTCTTGCGGTGGTAGCGCTGCCACAGAACGGCGGTCAGCAGACCGATGATGATGCCCCCGAGCACGCCCGGGTTCTGGAAGGTCGCGGCCGTGGCGGCCTCGTGGCCCTTCTGCCAGAAGCCGCCGAAGGGAGCGACCGGCGTGTAGGTGGCGCCCTCGTGCCCGTCCTTGATCGGGAACTGGTGGATCACCGCGTAGTAGGTGAGGAAGCTGACCACGGCCGCGAGTGCCGTCGAGCCGTCGGCCTTCTTCGCGAAGCCGATGGCCACACCTATGCAGAACAGCAGCGGAAGCCCGAAGGAGCTGTCGAACAGGACGCCGCCGGCTCCGGCGAAGACCTTCGCGACGTCAGTCGGGAGGTGCAGCTTTTCCTTGACGTCGGGCTGGCCCAGGCGCATCAGGAGACCCGCCGCCGGCAGCACGGCGATCGGAAGCTGCAGGCTGCGGCCTACCTTCTGCAGGCCCTGGATCAGGCCTGATCCCCACTTCTTCGTGGGGGCCGCCGTTGGCGCGGTGGCGGTGCTCATAGACTTCCTCCATCGGGTGGTGGTCTACACCACTCAGTGGTGTAGACCTGTTGTAGCAGATGAAGTCCGCATAAAGGAACCCGCGAATTCTGCAACCGGAGCGCTACGCGCCGTGCAGCTCGAACGATCTTCCCTCAGCCCTCGCACGGCATGACGAAGGCCCCCGGACCGGCGGTCCGAGGGCCCAACTTCCTTCTGGTGTACGGCCCTTGTCAGGCCTTCGTGACGTCCTCCCGCTCATCCTCCGGCTCCCGCCCAGGAGTCTTCAGATCGAACCTCGTGATCGCGAAACGGAAGATCACGTAGTACACGGCGGCGAAGCACAGGCCGATCGGGATGATCGCCCACGGTTTCGTCGCCAGGTTCCAGTTGATGATGTAGTCGATGAGACCGGCCGAGAAGCTGAAGCCGTCGTGCACCCCGAGCCCCCACGTCACCGCCATCGACGCACCCGTCAGCACCGCATGGATCGCGTACAGCACCGGCGCGACGAACAGGAACGAGTACTCGATCGGCTCGGTGATCCCCGTGACGAACGACGTCAGGGCGACGGACAGCATCAGCCCGCCGATCTCCTTCCGTCGGTTCGGCTTCGCACAGTGCGTGATCGCCAGCGCCGCCGCCGGCAGCGCGAACATCATGATCGGGAAGAAACCCGAGGTGAACTGGCCCGCGTTCGGATCGCCCGCCAGGAACATGTTGATGTCGCCGTGGACGACCGACCCGTCCGGCTTCGTGTAGCTGCCGAACTGGAACCAGATGGGCACGTTCAGGAACTGGTGCAGGCCGATCACCAGCAGCGCCCGGTTCGCGACACCGAAAACGCCCGCGCCCCAGGCGCCCAGATCACTCAGCCAGTCGGAGAAACTCTCCAGCCCGTCACCGATCGGCGGCCAGATCCACAGGCACAACGCCGCGAACGCGATCGCCACGAACGCCATGATGATCGGGACCAGCCGCCGCCCGTTGAAGAACCCGAGCCAGTCCACCAGCTTGGTGCGGTGATAGCGCTGCCAGAAGAAGGCCGTCAGCAGACCCATGACGATGCCGCCGAAGACACCCGGGTTCTGGAAAGTGAACGCCACCACCGACTGGTCGACCGTGGCCTGGCAGCCGATGCCGGTGACCGCCGTCGAACCGGCGGGGCAGTCCTTCGGAAACTGCAGCAGCACGTTGTAGTAGACGAGAAACCCCGCCACCGCCGCCAGCGCCGTCGACCCGTCCGCCTTCTTCGCCATGCCGATGGACACGCCCACGCAGAACAACAACGGCAGACCCAGCTGACCGTCGAGCAGCGCGCCGCCCGCACCGGCCATCACCTTCGAGACGTTCGTCCACCCCAGCCCGTCGGCCCCGAACACGTCCGGCTGACCGAGCCGGTTCAGGATGCCCGCGGCCGGCAACACCGCGATGGGGAGCTGGAGGCTGCGACCCATCTTCTGCAGCCCCTGGAACAAGGCGTTCCAGCGTCTGCGTGCAGGCGTGACCCCGGTGCCGGCACTCATGGACTCGCTCATGGGTTGGCGACCGCCTGTCAGGTGGTGTAGACCAGTTACGGGCGATACGGCTGCTGTGACGTCATCCTTCGGTACGCACGACGCAATCGCTCGCGAAGTTGAGCCAACCGTGCGTTGCGTAAGGAGACAGAAATGGCCACCAAGGCTGAGAAGATCGTTGCCGGGCTCGGCGGCATCGACAACATCGAAGAGGTCGAGGGCTGCATCACCCGCCTGCGCACCGAGGTCGTCGACGCCGGCAAGGTCGACGAGGCAGCCCTGAAGGCCGCCGGCGCACACGGCGTCGTCAAGATGGGCACCGCGATCCAGGTCGTCATCGGCACCGACGCCGACCCCATCGCAGCGGAGATCGAAGACATGATGTGAACCCCCGGTTCGTGAACCCCCGGTTCGTGAACCCCCGTTTCACGTGAAAGGGCCCCTTCCCACCGCGGGAGGGGCCCTTTCCGCTACTGCGACTAGGCTCGGCGCATGTCTCGAATCGACGGTCGCACCCCCGAACAACTCCGCCCGATCACCATCGAACGCGGCTGGAGCAAGCACGCCGAAGGCTCCGTCCTCGTCTCCTTCGGCGACACCAAGGTCTTCTGCACCGCCTCCGTCACCGAAGGCGTCCCCCGCTGGCGCAAGGGCAGCGGCGAGGGCTGGGTCACCGCCGAGTACTCCATGCTTCCCCGCGCCACCAACACCCGCGGCGACCGCGAGTCCGTACGCGGCAAGATCGGCGGCCGCACCCACGAGATCAGCCGCCTCATCGGCCGCTCCCTGCGCGCCGTCATCGACTACAAGGCGCTCGGCGAGAACACCATCGTCCTCGACTGCGACGTCCTCCAGGCCGACGGCGGCACCCGCACCGCGGCCATCACGGGCGCCTACGTGGCCCTGGCCGACGCCGTCGCCTGGGCCCAGGGCAGGAAACTGATCAAGGCCGGCCGCCAGCCGCTCACCGGCACGGTCTCGGCCGTCTCGGTCGGCATCGTCGGCGGCGTCCCCCTCCTGGACCTCTGCTACGTGGAGGACGTGAAGGCCGACACCGACATGAACGTCGTCTGCACCGGCGACGGCCGCTTCGTCGAGGTCCAGGGCACCGCCGAGGCCGAGCCCTTCGCCCGCGAGGAGCTCAACTCCCTTCTCGACCTGGCCGTTTCGGGCTGCGAAGAACTCGCTGTCCTTCAGCGCAAGGCTCTTGATACGGTCCTCGAAAAGTAAAGGACGCACCAAGAAAGGGGCGGCAGCCGGGGCAACCCCGACGCCCGCCCCCGCGTCTGTACGGATGCGGGCGCACGGCACACCACCGTGCGCCCGACCAGCACGGGGGGCCTACGGGCCTGGACACGGGAGGACCACAGTCATGGCCGCGAGCCGAGGCCGCCGCAGTCGCCGCATCTCCACCACCGTCGCAGCACTGGCAGCCATCGGGCTGACCGTGGGCCTCACCACCGGCTGCGACGCCGTCGACAAGGCCCTGGACTGCGTCCAGACCGCCGACACCATCGCCGACAGCGTCACCGACCTCCAACAGGCAGTCGAGAACGCCTCGAACGACCCCGGCCAGCTCGACGAATCCCTCGCCTCCATCGACAAGAACCTCGACAAGATAGGCGACAAGACCGACAACGCCGACGTCAACAAGGCGGTCGACGACCTGAACAAGGCCGTCGGCAACGTCCGTACGGCCGTCAAGAACGGCGACAACACCCCGGACATCAGCCCGGTCACCGACGCGGCCGGCGAACTCACCAAGGTGTGCACCTCGTAGCAGCCCGTCCCACGGGACAGGAACGGGGTCCGGGACCGGGTCCGGGACGGGGACGGGGACGGGGACGGGGACCGGAATACTGGACCCCATGACGCGCTTGATCCTCGCCACCCGCAACGCCGGAAAGATCACCGAACTCAGGGCCATCCTCGCCGACGCGGGCCTGCCCCATGAACTGGTCGGCGCGGACGCCTACCCCGACATCCCCGACGTCAAGGAAACGGGCGTGACGTTCGCCGAGAACGCCCTGCTCAAGGCCCACGCCCTGGCCCAGGCCACCGGCCTGCCCGCCGTCGCCGACGACTCCGGCCTCTGCGTCGACGTCCTGAACGGCGCCCCCGGCATCTTCTCCGCCCGCTGGGCAGGCAAGCACGGCGACGACCGCGCCAACCTGGACCTGCTCCTGGCCCAGCTCGGCGACATCGCCGACACCCACAGGGGCGCGCACTTCGCATGCGCGGCGGCACTCGCCTTGCCGGACGGCACTGAACGGGTGGTCGAGGGCCGGCTGCGGGGTGTGCTGCGGCACGCGCCCGTGGGCACGAACGGCTTCGGCTACGACCCGATCCTCCAGCCGGAGGGCGACTCGCGGACCTGCGCGGAACTGAGCCCGGAGGAGAAGAACGCGATCAGCCATCGGGGGAAGGCGTTCAGGGCGTTGGTGCCGGTGGTGCGGGAGTTGTTGGGCTGAGGTGTGGAAGAGGGGGCCGCCCGGCCGGGCGGCCCCCTCTGTTCCGTTCGCGTGCGGCCGGTGGGACTCGAACCCACACGGGTGTTAACCCACTGGGACCTAAACCCAGCATGACTGCCAAATTCCATCACGGCCGCTCAAAAACGGTCATCACGCTCGACCGGCAGCACTCAGTGTACGGACAGTCGGCTCACCCGGCGAGGCGACTCTGCCCTTCTGGCGACACCACGTCTCTGTCAGCGCATGGCAGTTGGGGCACAGGTACCGCAGGTTCTCCCGGCGGTTGTCCCGCCAGTTTCCGTCGACATGGTCGATCTGCAAAGTGATGAGGTGTCCCCGCCACTCTGGTATCAAGTCCGTGACGCGTCACCTGGTGCTGCAGCACCCGCCGTTGGCCACCACTCGGGCTGAGTCCGAGACGTCGCATCAGGTCGGTCCAGTTGTGCGCCCTGGCCACCTCTGGCGCAAGCCGTTCCCTGCTGTACGTGCCCGATCGTTCCGATGCGCTCCGCACGCCCACGTGTTCCCCCGTCTCGACTGACAGTTCGTGATCTCGCACGGAGTAACGAACCGCTAATCGGACAGTCACGCCCGAAACGTAAAGCGGCCCGCACCGGGTCACCCCGGTGCGAGCCGCTCAGCAGCGGAAGCAGGTGGGCCTCAGATGCCGAGGTCCTTGATGATCTTCGCCACGTGGCCTGTCGCGCGGACGTTGTACAGGGCCCGTTCGACCTTGCCCTCCTCGTCCACGACGATCGTGGAGCGGATGACGCCCATGTAGGTCTTGCCGTAGTTCTTCTTCTCGCCGTATGCGCCGTAGGACTCCGTGACGGTCTTCTCCGGGTCGGCCAGGAGGGTGACCTTCAGGGACTCCTTCTCGCGGAACTTGGCCAGTTTCTCCGGCTTGTCGGGGGAGATGCCGAGGACGTCGTAGCCGGCGCCCGTCAGGAGTTCCAGGTTGTCCGTGAAGTCGCAGGCCTGTTTTGTGCAGCCGGGCGTGAGGGCCGCCGGGTAGAAATAGACGATGACCTTGCGGCCCTTGTGGGACGACAGGGATACGTCATTGCCGTCGGCATCCGGCAGGGTGAAGTCGGGGGCCACGTCCCCGGGCTGGAGTCGCTCGCTCATCTCGCTAGCGTAACCGGGGGTCCTGACAGTGCAGGCCCGGGCAGAACTGACAGACTGTCCGCAACAAGCAGCAACCACTTCGGAGGCCCTACCGTGGCGGACACGTCGGACACCAGAAACCCGGCGCAGATCGAGGCGGACATCAAGCGCCGCCGCGAGGTGCTGGCCGAGACGCTCGACGAGATCGGGGTGCGGGTGCATCCGAAGACGATCGTCGGGGACGCCAAGGCCAAGGTCGTGTCGAACATCGACCACACGCTGGGGCGGGCCTACGTCGGGATCAACAAGGTTGTGACCGATGTGAAGGCGCAGTTCGTCGACGAGGAGGGGGCGCCCCGGCTGGAGCGGGTGGTGCCCGTGGCGGTCGTCGCCGTGGGGCTCGTGGGGCTGCTCGCCCTAGGTACCCGGCGGCGCAAAGGCTGAGGGAGAGCTGTAGGTTCGGGGCGTGAGCGCCAACAAGAACAGCACCCAGCACGACAAGCTGCCCATCCGGATGCTGCACGACCGAGTTCTCGTGCGGCAGGAGACCGGTGAGGGTGAGCGGCGGTCGGGCGGGGGCATCCTGATTCCCGCCACGGCGGCGGTCGGGCGGCGGCTGGCCTGGGCCGAGGTCGTCGCCGTGGGGCAGAACGTCCGGACCGTGGAGCCGGGCGACCGGGTGCTGTACGACCCGGAGGACCGGGCCGAGGTCGAGGTGCGGGGTGTCGCCTACGTGCTCATGCGCGAGCGTGATCTGCACGCCGTGGCCGCCGACCGGTTCGAGGGGTCCGAGGACACGACGGGCCTGTACCTCTGAATCAACGGTCGAAGAGGGCTGGTGGCCATCGTCACCAGCCCTTTTTGTCGTTTCTTTGCTAGTTTTGGAGTCAAGTCCAAGCCTGAGCCCGACGAGACGCGCCGTACCGGGACATCGGTCATCAGCAGTAGTCAGCAGTAGTCAGCGGTAACAGCAAAGACGACGCACCCCCTGTAACGCCTGTTCTCGGAGGTGCCGTCATGGCCTGGGTTCTGCTGCTTGTCGCCGGTCTGCTTGAGGTCGGCTGGTCGATCGGGATGCTGTGCTCATCTGGGGGACACCCCCAGACCCCCCGTGCACCGACGGGTTCACGCGCCTGGTGCCCAGTCTGCTCACCGGTGCCGGAATCGTCGCCAGCATGATGCTGCTGTCGCACGCCGCCAAGACCCTCCCCATCGGCACCGCCTACGGCGTGTGGGTCGGGATCGGGGCGGCCGGTGCGGCGGTGCTCGGCATGGTGGTGCTCGGTGAGCCGGCCACCGCCGCCCGGATCTTCTTCGTGTGTCTGCTGCTGATCGCCGTGGTGGGGCTGAAGGCGACCTCCGGTCACTGAGAGGCAGCCCCGCCCGTCACTGTCTCCTGGTCAACCCTGGGCCTGCCGGGCCGCCCGTGGTCGCTCCTCCGGTGTCGGTGCCTGTCGTGCCGCCGTCCGTGCCTCCGGCGTCGGTGCCGCCCGTCGCTCCGCCGTCCGTCGGGTCTCCGGTCGTGCCGCCCGTGGTCGTCCCGCCGTCGGACGTGGTTCCGCCCGTCGTCGGGTCGCCCGTCGTGCCGCCGTTCGCCGTGCCGCCCGTCGTGTTCGTGCCGCCGTCGGTGGTGCCGCCGTTGTCCTGGCCCTGGGTCTGGCCCTGGTCGCCCTGGCCGCCGGTGGTCGTGGTGCCGCCGTTGTCCTGGCCGCCCGTGCCCGGCTGCTGCGGGGTCCCGGTGGCCGGCGGCGGCTGGGTGACCTCGGCGCCGGGCTGCAGCTGGAGGTCGAAGTCCGTGGCCGGCTTCCCCTTCAGCGCGGCCTTGGTGTACTGCGCCCAGATCTCGGCGGGCGGGCCGCCGCCGTTGACGCGCTGCAGGCCCATCGCGCCGTACAGCGACTTGTGCTTGGCCGTCACCGGGTCCTGGCCCATGACGGAGACGACGGTCGCGAGGTCGGGCGTGTAGCCGGCGAACCAGGCGGCCTTGTCCTCCTCCGCGGTGCCGGTCTTGCCGGCGGCGGGGCGGTCGGCGCCCTGGGCGGCGGTCGCGGTGCCGTTGTCGACGACGCTCTGCAGGATCGACGTGGTGGTGTCGGCGGCCTCGCGGCTGATGGCCTGGGAGTTCGTGTCCTTCGGCAGCTCGACGACGTCCTTGCCGTCCTTGGTGATCGAGTCGATCATCGTGTACACGCCGTGCTTGCCGTGGTTGGCGAGCGTCGCGTAGGCCTCCGCCATGTCGAGGACGCTGGCGGTGTTCACGCCGAGGGCGATCGACGGGGTCGCGGTCAGGTCGGGGGTGCTGGACGGGATGCCGAGGCTGATCGCGGTCTGCTTGACCTTCTCGGGGCCGACGTCCACGGCCATCTGCGCGTACACCGCGTTGACCGACTTGTCGGTGGCGGTGCGCACGGTGACGTTGCCGTACGAGGTCTGGTCCTCGTTCTCCGGTGCGTAGGCGCCGCCCGACCAGCCCTGTACGGGGCGCTTGTTGGTGCCGTCGTAGTAGGTGTTCGGGGTGATGACCTGGCGGTCCTGTGTCTCGGAGTGGTTCTGGACGGCCGAGGCGAACACGAAGGGCTTGAAGGTGGAGCCGACCTGGAAGTCGCCGCGGGTCGCGCCGTTCGTGTACTGCTTGACGTAGTCGATGCCGCCGTACATCGCGACGACCTTGCCGGTCTTCGGGTCGACGGAGGCGCCGCCCGCGCGGACGTAGTTGTCGACCTTGTTGTTCTTCTTGTCGAGCTTGGCCATCACCTTGTCGTTCACGGCCTTCACGAAGGCGTCCTGCTTGCTCTTCTGCAGGGTGGTGGTGATGCGGTAGCCGCCGGCCTCCAGCTCGTCCGCGGTGACGATCTTGTTCTTGGTGAGGTAGTCCTTGATCGCGGTGACGATGTAGCCGCGCTGCCCGGACATGCCGGTGGAGGCGGTCTGTTCCTTGGGCATCGGGAACTTCAGGCCGGTCCGCTCGGCCTCGGTCAGCCAGCCCTTCTTGACCATGCCGTCCAGGACGTAGTTCCAGCGGGCCAGCGCCGGGGCCTTGTTCTCGGGGTGCGCGACGACGTCGTACTCGCTGGGGGCGTTGACGAGGGCGGCGAGGTAGGCGGCGCGGGCCGGGTCGAGGTCGGCGGCGTCCCGGCCGTAGTAGGCCTGGGCGGCGGCCTGGATGCCGTAGGCGTTGCGGCCGAAGTAGCTGGTGTTGAGGTAGCCCTCAAGGATCCGGTCCTTGGACTGCGTGCGGTCCAGCTTGATCGAGATGAAGAACTCCTTCACCTTGCGGGTGACGGTCTGCTCCTGCGCGAGGTAGTAGTTCTTCACGTACTGCTGGGTGATCGTCGAGCCGGACTGCTTGCCCTTGCCGGTGGCGGTGTTCCAGCCGGCGCGCAGCATCGCCTTGGGGTCGATCGCGGACTCGCTGTAGAAGTCGCGGTCCTCGGCGGCCAGTACGGCGTGCTGGGCGTCCTTGGAGACCTGGGCGAGTGACACGTTCTCCCGGTTGATCTCGCCGTCGCGGGCGAGCTGGGAGCCGTCGGCGTACAGATAGACGTTGGACTGCTTGGTGGCGAGGGCGTTGGCCGGCGGGATGTTGACCATCGAGTAGCCGAGGTAGAACAGGCCGATCAGCAGCAGTACGCCGATCATGAAGGTGCCCAGGACCATGCGCCAGGTCGGGATCAGCCGGCGCCAGCCCGTGCGCCTGGGCCGCTTCGGCTTCTTCCCCCCGGGCTCGGGAACGCCGGGCCCAGGACTCCCCGGCTGAGGAGCGGCCGGCTCGGCAGCACCCTGCGGCTCTCTCGGTGCCCAGCCCTGGTTCGGCTGCTGCGGCTGCGGCTGGTCGCTCATCTCGTGCACGGACTCCTGTTTCGCGTCGTACGTTCCCGTACGCCCTCGTACGCCATTTGCGCCCCCTCTTGAAGACTCTCGCACCATGCGTTCCGTTCCCGGATCACGGCACGCGTCCCGTCTGGAAAATGCGTGGCGTACGTCACTGCCTGCGGACTAGGCTCCTGCGCTTCGGTGTCGGGCGGTTCGGGAGGTTGACTGACGTGGGCGCGGGACGGTTGTACGGGGCCGTCGCGGCGGGTGGTTTCAGACGGTACGCGACGTATCGGGCGGCCACTGCCGCCGGAGTGTTCACCAACACCGTTTTCGGCCTGATCCTCGTCTACACGTATCTGGCGCTGTGGGACGAGAAACCCCACCTCGGGGGCTACGACCAGGCGCAGGCCGTCACCTATGTGTGGCTGGGGCAGGCGCTGCTGTCGACGCTCGCGATCGGCGGCAGCGGTGTCGAGGTCGAGCTGATGGAGCGGATCAGGACCGGGGACATCGCGATCGATCTCTACCGGCCGGCGGATCTGCAACTGTGGTGGCTGGCGGCCGACTTGGGGCGGGCGCTGTTCCAGCTGCTGGGGCGGGGCGTGATCCCGTTCCTGTTCGGCGCGCTGGTTTTCGACGTGGCGCTGCCGGGGGACGCGGCGAAATGGGCGGCGTTCGTGGTGGCCGTGCTGCTGGGGATGGCGGTCAGTTTCGGCATCCGGTATCTGGTAGCGCTGCTCACGTTCTGGCTGATGGACGGCACGGGTGTGACGCACATGACCATGCTGGCGGGGTTCTTCTGCTCGGGGATGGTGCTGCCGCTGAACGTGTTCCCGGGCACGCTCGGCGATGTCGTACGGGATCTGCCGTGGTCGGCGCTGTTGCAGAAGCCGGCGGACGTGCTGCTGGGGGAGGCCGATCCGTGGAGCACGTTCGCCTTCCAGGGGACGTGGGCCGTGGCGCTGCTGGCGGCCGGGCGGCTGGTGCAGTCGGTGGCGACGCGGAGGGTGGTCGTACAGGGTGGCTGAGGTGAGCCGGCTGGCGGACGGGCTGCGCGCGTACCGTCTGATCGGGGCGATGTGGATGCGCTCCACGATGGCGTACCGCGCGTCCTTCGCGATGACGACGTTCGCGAACTTCGCGGTGACCGGGCTGGACTTCGTGGCGATCCTGCTGATGTTCTCGCGGATCGACGTGCTCGGCGGGTGGCCGCTGCCCGAAGTGGCCTTCCTGTACGGGCTGTCGTGCGTGGCGTTCGGTCTCGCGGATCTGGCGATCGGCTCGATGGAGCGGCTGGGGCAGCGGGTGCGCGACGGCACGCTGGACACGCTGCTGGTGCGTCCGGCGCCGGTCCTCGCGCAGGTGGCGGCCGACCGGTTCGCGCTGCGCCGGCTCGGCCGGATCACCCAGGGGTCGCTGGTGCTCGGGTATGCGCTGGCCACCGTCGACATCGACTGGACGCCGCTGAAGGTGCTGTTGATGCCGGTGATAGTGGTGAGCGGCGCGGCGATCTTCAGCGCGGTGTTCGTGGCCGGTGCGGCGTTCCAGTTCGTGGCGCAGGACGCGTCCGAGGTGCAGAACGCGTTCACGTACGGCGGGACGACGATGTTGCAGTACCCGCCGACGGTGTTCGGCAAGGAGCTGGTGCGCGGGGTGACGTTCCTGCTGCCGCTCGCCTTCGTCAACTGGCTGCCCGCGGCCTATGTGCTGGACCGGCCGCTCCCGCTGGACCTGCCGCGGTGGGTGGCCTTCGCCTCGCCGCTGGTGGCGGTGGGGTGTTGTGCGCTGGCGGGGCTGGCCTGGCGGGCAGGGCTGCGGACTTATCGGAGTACAGGGAGCTAGCGGCAGTGGACAGCGACTACTTCATCGAACTCGACCGTGTCGAGAAGGTCTTCGACGTGCGCAGGAAGACCGGCTTCCTCAGGCGTGAGCGGCGGCAGGTGCGGGCCGTGGACTCTCTCTCCTTCACCGTGGCGCGCGGCGAGATGGTCGGCTACATCGGTCCGAACGGCGCCGGGAAGTCGACGACGATCAAGATGCTCACCGGCATCCTGACCCCGAGCGGCGGGCGGCTGCGGGTGGCGGGCATCGATCCGGCGCGCGAGCGAACGCGGCTCGCGCATCGCATCGGGGTGGTGTTCGGGCAGCGTACGACGCTGTGGTGGGACCTGCCGCTGATCGACTCGTACAAGCTGATGCACCGCATGTACCGGATCCCGGACACCCGTTACCGCGAGAACCTCGACCGGTGTGTCGAACTCCTTGAGCTGGCCGACCTGTTGGACGTCCCGGTGCGGCAGCTGTCGCTCGGGCAGCGGATGCGCGGGGACATCGCGGCGGCGCTGCTGCACGATCCGGAGGTGCTGTACCTCGACGAGCCGACGATCGGCCTGGACGTCATCTCGAAGGCCAAGGTGCGGCAGTTCCTGCGGGAGTTGAACGCCGAGCGCGGCACGACGGTGCTGCTGACCACCCATGACCTCCAGGACATCGAGCAGTTGTGCTCGCGGGTGATGGTCATCGACCACGGGCGGCTCATGTACGACGGTGCGCTCGCCGGTCTGCACGAGGTGGGCGAGAGCGAACGCACCCTGGTGGTGGACCTGGAGCGGGAGACGGCGCCGATCGAGGTGGCCCCGGCCCGGGTGGTGAAGGTGGAGGGGCCGCGGCAGTGGCTGGCGTTCCCGGCGGGACAGTCGGCGGCGGCGCTGGTGGCGCGCATCGCGGCGGAGTACCCGCTGGCGGACCTCTCGGTGCGGGAGCCGGACATCGAGGCGGTGATCGCCAAGATGTACGCGGGCGAGGCCGCCGGCGGGGCTGCCGGCGAGGCCGAGAAAGCGGTCTCGTAGACGTCTCGTAGCCTCTTGCCGGGGGAACTCGTAGGCTGCTGTCCATGACGGACGACGCCGCAGTCCCGGAGCTTCGCGCATCCGACGCCGATCGTGAACGAGTCGCCGAGGTCCTGCGGGACGCCCTCGCGGAGGGCCGTCTCGACATGGAGGAGTTCGAGGAGCGCCTTGAGGCCACCTACAAAGCACGGACGTACGGCGAGCTGACGCCGATCACCCGCGATCTGCCGGTCGCCGGGATCACCCCGCCCCCTGCCATCTCGCTGGTCAAGGAGCCTGAGCAGAGCGGGAGTTGGGCGGGGCGGGTCGTCGGCGGCGACGGGTCCTCGTCGTGGGCGGTCGCCGTGATGTCCGGCTTCGAGCGCAAGGGGCGCTGGACCGTGCCCAAGCGGTTCAACTGCTTCGCCTTCATGGGCGGCGGGGAACTCGACCTGCGCGAGGCGAACTTCGCGGACCACGAGGTCGAGATCAACTGCGTGGCGATCATGGGCGGGATGAACGTGATCGTGCCGCCCGGCGTCGAGGTCGTCGTGCGCGGCATCGGGATCATGGGCGGGTTCGACCACCGCGAGGAGGGCGTGCCGGCCGAGCCCGGCGCCCCGCGCGTGATCATCACCGGCTTCGCCTTCTGGGGCGGCGTCGGCGTCGAGCGGAAGCTGACCCGGCAGGAGCGGCGCCGTCTGAAGGAGGAGCGCCGCCAGGAGAGGCTGGAGGGCAGGTCCGGGCACGCGCTGGGGGAGGGGTTCGCCGATCACCGCCGGATGCTTGAGGGCCACCGTGAGTGGCGGCGCGATCTGCACGAGGAGCGTCGGCAGCGGCACGACGAGCGGCGCGAGCGGCACCGGGAGCGCCGGGAGGATCGGGACAGGCGCCGCCGCGACGACTACTGACCCGAACCGCCCACGCGGCCATTGCGGTTGGGCCCTCACCGTTCGGCCCCTACAGTTCGGCCGGCGCCGAGCCCTTCAGGCCCTTGAGGTCGAAGATCTGCGCCATCGTCGCGTATCCCTTGTCGCTGGGGTGGAGATGGTCGCCGGAGTCGTAGTCGGAGCGCAGCCTGCGCGGGTCGTACGGGTCCCGGAGCGCCCGGTCGAAGTCGACCACGGCGTCGTAGACCCGTCCGGAGCGGATCTCCGCGTTGATCTCCTCCCGTACCGCCTCGCGGGCCGGGGTGTAGCCGCGGTGGCCCTGGAAGGGCATCAGGGTCGCGCCGATGACCTTGATACCGCGGGAGTGGGCCTGGCCGACCATGGTGCGCAGGCCGTCGAGGATCTTGTCCGGGTCGGCGAGCCGGGGGTTGCGCAGGATGTCGTTGACGCCGAGGTCGATGACGACGACCTTGACGTTCGTACGGGCGAGGGCGTCACGGGAGAAGCGCAGCAGACCGCTCTGGTTGTCGGCCGGGCGGCCGAGGCCCCCCGCGAGGATCTGGTTGCCGCTTATGCCCTGGTTGACGATGCTGTAGCGCGGCAGGTCCTGGCCGGACTCGATCGCGGTGCGCAGCCGCTCCGAAAGGATGTCCGTCCAGCGGTGGTTGGCGTTCTGGGTGGACGTTATGCCGTCGGTGAGGGAGTCACCGAAGGCGACGACGGTGCCGTCCGACTCGTTGCTCAGCACGTCCAGCGCGGTCAGGTAGCGCCAGTACGGCGTCTGCTCGGTGTACCCGGCGCCGGTCACGTCCTCGGTGAGGTCGCCCTCGGCGACGTAGGAGATCTGGCGGGCGTGCTGGTGATAGGTGACCGGGCCGGACTGGCTGGGCGAGTACGTGGTGACCAGTACGTCGCTGCCCTGCGGGATGACTATGCGGACGGCGTCGCTCAGCACCTGCTGCCCGGCCGGGATGATGATCGCGGTGTTGCCGCCGAAGGTCAGCCGCCGCATGGTGTCGGCGCTCGCCGCCGCGGTGTCGGAGGCGACGGCGACGGCGATGGAGGCGTGGGTGACGGTCAGCGCCGACTGGCCGTAGAGATTGGACAGCGTGATACGGGCACTCGTACCGCCCACGCTCGCGTGCACGACGTTGCGCACCGAGCGCCCCGCCATGCCGCTCGTCTCGGTGCCGGGCTCGGCGCCCGCCGGGGACGCGGACCAGGAACCGACCCAGATGCCGGTGGAGGCGGGGGCGGCGGAGTTGTGCCGGGCGCGGCCCTTGTCGAGGGCGTTGGTGCCGGCGTTGCCGTCGCCGGCCGCGACGCCGACGTATATCGCAGCGGAAAGGCCGACGATCACGGCGATGATCGCGGAAAGCAGGGCATAACCATGACGCTTGGTCATGCGGTGCGGGTCTCCTCGGACGAATGGGAGCCCGAGGCTCCGATGTGATCATCCCATGATGCGTCATGGGGTGATGGGTGGTTGAACAGGACCCCCTGTGGGCCGCCCTTTGGGCCGCCGGAGTTCACGCTCAGCTCTCCCCTTCCGACAGACGCCGGGAACTCTTGTTCCGTTCCAGGAGTCGGTCAGGAAGGGACAATGTGTGCAGGGGATCACGAACGGGTGGAGTGGATGGAACGCACGAATCCGGATGAAGCGGGTGGCGGCGACGTGGTTCAGCATTCCCGGCCGGGCGGATCGGGTAACCGCACCGCCCCCGCGGCGGCCGCACGCACGATGACGACCTTCAGCGCCGCCGACGAGGAGAAGCAGCGCGGAGTGCGCCGCATGAAGCTCACGGCGACCGGGCTGCTGGTGTTCGTGGCGCTGGTGTACGTCCTCGCCAAGTGGGCGGACAACTCCGGTGCCGGCGCCTGGGCGTCCTATGTCGCCGCCGCCGCCGAGGCCGGCATGGTCGGCGCGCTCGCCGACTGGTTCGCCGTCACGGCCCTCTTCCGCCGTCCCATGGGCCTGCCGATCCCGCACACCGCGATCATCCCGACCAAGAAGGACCAGCTGGGGGTGTCACTGGGCGAGTTCGTCGGCGAGAACTTCCTCTCCGGGGACGTCGTACGACAGCGGCTGCGCGCCGTCGGCATCGGCAGCCGGCTCGGCGCGTGGCTGGCGGATCCCGAGCATGCGGACCGGGTGACCGCCGAGCTGTCGGCCGCGCTGCGGGGCGCCCTCACCGTCCTGCGCGACTCCGACGTGCAGGCGGTCGTCGGCGAGGCCATCACCCGCCGGGCCGACGCCCAGGAGATCGCGCCCGGCATCGGGAAGATGCTGGACAAGATCGTCGCGGACGGCGGCCACAGACGGGTCGTCGACCTCATCGTCACGCGGGCGCACGACTGGCTCGTGTGGCACGACGCGGAGATCATGGACGCGGTGCAGGGCGGCGCCCCCGGCTGGACCCCGCGGTTCGTCGACAAGAAGGTCGGCGAGCGCGTCTACAAGGAACTGCTGCGCTTCGTCACCGAGATGCGCGACATGCCCTCCCATCCGGCCCGCGGCGCCCTCGACCGCTTCCTCACCGACTTCGCCTCCGACCTGCAGTCCGACACGGACACCCGCGCGCGAGTGGAGCGCCTCAAGGGCGAGGTGCTGGGCCGCGGCGAGGTCCAGGACCTGATCGCCTCCGCCTGGACCGCCGTACGCTCCATGATCGTCTCGGCGGCGGAGGACGAACGCAGCGAGCTGCGACTGCGTGTGCGGGCCTCGCTGCTGTCGCTGGGGGCGCGGATGGCGGTCGAACCCAAGCTGCAGGCGAAGGTCGACGGCTGGGTGGAGGGCGCGGCGGTGTACGTGGTCACCACCTACCGCAAGGAGATCACCTCCCTGATCACGGACACGGTGGCCGGCTGGGACGCCGAACACACCACCCGCAAGATCGAGGCCCACATCGGCCGCGACCTGCAGTTCATCCGGATCAACGGCACGGTGGTGGGTTCGCTGGCGGGGTTGTTGATCTATACGGTGACGCGGGTGCTGGGGGCGTAGGGGCGCACTTCTCGGCGTCGGCCGACATCAGCCGGCCCGTCCGGCGTCGGCCGACATCAGCCGGCCCGTCCGGCGTTTGAGGACGAGGCCGTTCAGGCCGAAGCGGGGGCCCGGGGGCGGTAGCCCCCAGCGAGGGCGGCACCAACGCTGGGTGACTCATCAACGCCGGGGCGTAGGGCCGCCGGTCGGGGATACCCGGCACGGGTTCGCTCAATGAGGAGGGAGCCCATGCCCACCGCCCAGCCCAGCGGCAGCGCCACGATCACCAGCCGCATACCCGCCCGCCTGGACCGCCTCCCGTGGTCGCGCTGGCACTGGACCATCGTGATCGGCCTCGGCACCGTGTGGATCCTCGACGGCCTGGAGGTCACCGTCGTCGGCAACATCGCGGGCCGCCTGTCCGAGCCCGGCAGCGGACTGCCGATCACCTCAGGCCAGATCACCGGCCTCGCAGCCGCGCTCTACGTGGCCGGCGCCTGCATCGGCGCCCTCTTCTGGGGCCGCCTGACCGACCGCTTCGGCCGGAAGAAACTCTTCATGATCACGCTGGTCGTGTACCTGGCGGCCACCGCGCTGACCGCCGTCTCCTTCTCGACCTGGTGGTTCTTCGCCTTCCGCTTCCTGACCGGCTTCGGCATCGGCGGCGAGTACGCGGCCATCAACTCCGCGATCGACGAGCTGATCCCGGCGAAGTACCGCGGCCGCGTGGACCTCGCCATCAACGGCAGCTTCTGGGTGGGCGCGGTCTTCGGCTCACTGCTGTCGATCGTCGCGCTCAACGAGGCGATCCTGCCCAAGAACGTGGGCTGGCGACTGACGTTCGCACTCGGCGCCGTGCTCGCCCTGGTGATCCTTCTCGTACGACGCCACGTCCCGGAGAGCCCACGCTGGCTGCTGATCCACGGCAGGGAGCAGGAGGCGGAACGGATCGTCTCCTCCATCGAGCAGAAGGTCGAGTCGGAGACGGGGGAACGGCTCGGCGAACCCGAGTCCGAGATCACCATCCACCAGCGCAAGAGCATCGGCTTCCTGGAGATCGCCCGCACGGTCTTCTCGACCTACCGCAAGCGGTCGATCCTCGGCTTCTCCCTCTTCATCGGCCAGGCCTTCCTCTACAACGCGATCACCTTCGGCTTCGGCGCGATCCTGACCCAGTTCTTCGATGTCCCGACGGGCAACACGGGCTACTACTTCGCGGTCGTCGCGGTGGGCAACTTCTGTGGCCCGCTCCTGCTGGGCAAGCTCTTCGACACGGTGGGCCGCCGGGTGATGATCTCGTCGACGTACCTGCTGTCGGGGCTGCTCCTGTTCGGTACGGCCTGGCTGTTCGACCGCGGCTCGCTGACCGCGACGACGATGACGGCCTGTTGGTGCGCCGTCCTGTTCTTCGCGTCCGCGGGCGCGTCCAGCGCCTACCTGACGGTCTCCGAGGTCTTCCCGATGGAGACGCGCGCCATGTCCATCGCCTTCTTCTACGCTCTCGGCACCGCGGCCGGCGGCATCAGCGGCCCGCTGCTGTTCGCCGACCTCACCGGAACCGGCAAGGTCGGCGACACGGTCCTCGCCTTCCAGATCGGCGCGGGCCTGATGTGCGCGGCCGGCCTGGTGGCGGCATTCCTGGCCGTACGCGCGGAACGCCGCTCCCTGGAGGACATCGCGAAGCCGCTCACGGCAGCGGCCTCGGCGGTGAGCGAGCGGGCGCGGTCGGCGAAGGAGGGGCGGTCGGCGAAGGAGGGGCGGGACCGGTCGCGGACGGCCACGGCGTAGACGTGGCCTGACGGCCGGGCCCGGCCTCGGCCAGCCGTGCATGAGCAGCGGTCGTGCAGTGAGCCGACATGCAAGCCTGCGACTCGGCTCCAGCTCCCCTCCTGCTCCCCTCCTGCTCCCTTCCTACTGAGCGCCGTCCCGCAGGACCCGGTCACGGCGTCGCAGCAGGAGCAGCCCACCGGCGACGGCGGTGACTCCGGCGGCGGCCCACCCGAGGACGTCCTCGGAGCCGGTCGCGGCAAGGTCGCCGCCGGCGGCCGGGGACACGGAGGCCGAAGCGGTCGCCGCGGTCTGCGGCCGCGGGCCGGAGCCGCCACCGGATGCCGGGGCCGAGCCGGAAGCGCCGGGCTTCGGCGCGGGCGTAGGGGTCGACGACTTGTCGCGCGTGAACGCCAGTGTCCCGAAGCCGAGTTGGTCGTATCCACCGCTGTTGGGCCCGAAGTCCCCGCCGCCGCCCTCGGGCGCGGACTTGGCGGCGATCTGCGTGAGGTAGGTCGCGGACAGCCCGCGCCGCTTCGTGTAGTGGTTGGCGATCATCGCCCAGATCGGCCGCTGGAAGTTCGGGTCCACCCCGGCCGCGGCGGCGGCGGTCTCGCTGCCGGACCAGACGCCGGGCGCGCCCTTCCTGCGGGTGTTGGCGGTGTACGACACCTTCCCGCCCATGCTCCACTTGGCCACGTACTGCGCGCCCTTGAGGAAGCGGTTGTCGTCGTAGCCGTAGAGGTCGATCCCCTGGTTCCAGGCCATCTCGCAGAAGGTGCCCATCAGCCCGACGCCGAGCAGCGAGTGCCCCTGGTCCCGGCCGGCCTCCAGCCACTCCGCGAGCCCGTCGTCGTACACGACGGGGATGGCGTTCTTGACGGCCCCGAGTCCCGCTCCGTGCTTGAAGTAGTCGACGGCGCGGGTGACCTGGGCCTTGTCGTCGCAGAAGATGCCGGTGGCCAGGACGCAGGCCATGTTGGCGAGGTCCCAGTTGGGCCAGTAGTTGGAGGTGAAGGCGCCGTTGTGCTGGGCCAGGAAGTTGTCGCTGACCTTGCCGAAGACCTTGCTCTGCATCTCCTGGAAGCGGCCGAGGTCGAAGTCACCGTGGTCGCGCACGAGTTCGGCGGCGTTGGCGGCCTGGTAGCCCTGGAGTCCGGCCAGGAGGAACCGGTCGGCGGACCCCTGGACCGCCGTCAGCCTGGCCGACCAGGCGTTGAGGATCGCGACGGCGGTGTCGGCGTGGGCGCTGTCGCCGCTGACGTGGTAGCGCAGGGCGTTCTGGTACGCGGCGTGGATGTCGTTGTAGAGGGTCGGGTAGTTCTGCGGAGCCGCCCCGCCGCGGTAGACGACGGCCTGCGGATTGGCCGTCCAGCCGCTCTGCGCATGCCGGTTGGCGGTCAGCTTCGCGTACCCGGCGGTGTAGGGGGACGCGCCGGCCTTCACCTTGGCGGCCATACGGGCCAGGTCGGCGCCGGTGTGCAGCAGCCCCGGGTGCGCGAAGGACGTACCGGCGGCCGCTGCGGGGGCCGCACCGACGCCCGCCCCGACCCCGACGGTCCCGGCTGCGGCGCCCGTGGCCTTGAGCATGGTGCGGCGGCTGATCTGTCGTGTCGCATGCATGCCCAGGAGACGGGCGGGACCCGCCCCGATAACACAAACTGGGGGGACCCATTCCGCACGTCGAGGTGTGCGCCCCGTGCCGGCTTACGAGTGAGTTTCTACGCCGGCGTTCCACGCGTGAGCGCTACGCGTGCCGGTCGGCGACGGCCCAGGACGCCAGCGCCACCGCACCGGCCACCCCGAACACGGCGGGCCAGGAGCCCACCTTCTTGGCCAGCGGATGGGACGCCCCGAAGGCGGCGACATACGCGGCCGTCAGCGCCCCGGCCGCCTTCCCGCCGGCCTGCTGCCGCCACCGCGTCGCGGCCGTGGCTCCCGCGACGGCCAGCACGACCCCGCCCAGCTGCCGCTTCTTCGTCCAGCGGGCCACGCCGTACCCACCGACGAGCCCACCCGCGGCGACCACCGCGCTGGGAACCCTGGCCATGTCTGCCTCCTACCGCTTTGACTGATCTGCCCCGAGGCTAACCCTCCCGGCAACGGCCGGCCCGAACCTGAGTCGAGGAGTGTCAAGTTTGGCCGGTCACGTGGGCGAATGGGGCGATCTGGCCCCACGCCTCCTCTCAGGCCAGCGGGATCTCCTGCACTCCGAAACTGCCGGGGCGGTAGTCGCTGTGGCGCCCCCAGTCCGGCCGTACCCGGACGTAGACGATGTCCGGCCACACGGCCCGTTCCGGCCCGGTCGGGATCTGGTCGTAGTACGCGGCCACGGCCGGGTCGTCCTGGGGGATCTCGGCTGCGGTGCCTTCGAGTTGAACGGTCTGCTCGTCTCCCCAGTCGACCCCGACGACCAGCGCGACGCGCGGCTGCCGACTGAGGTTGGCGAACTTTCGGGAACCCCGCGTCGTATCGAAGACGAGATCGCCCGCATCGGTGGCCGCGATCCCGACCACCGCGGCCTGCGGATGCCCGTCGGCGGAGAGGGTGGCCAGGACGGCGAGCCGACGGGCGCGGACGTACTGAATAAGGGCATTTCGGTCCATTCGCCGAAGGTATCGGCACCGCGCGGCGCACGAACGGACGCGTTCGCCTTCTCCTACGCGTTGCTCCAGAACGCCAGGGCCTTGTTGATCAGCTCCTTGGCGGCGTCGCCGTAGTGCGCTGCGTCGCTGATGGCGTCGAATGCCCGGTGATGAAGGGCGAGTTCCGCAGGGTCGGTGATGTCCACGCTGGAGGAGACGAGCTCGTAGTGGGCTCGGCCTCCGTCGTACAGGCTGAAGCCGGGTTTCGGAACCAGGCTCATTTCGGCGGTGGCGGGCACGATTCCCAGGCGAAGAGAGGGGAGGTCGATATCGCGCAGGAGTCGTTCCAACTGCTCGCTCATCACCTTGGGTCCCCCGACGTTCGCGTACAAGGCTTGTTCGCCGAGGATCACGTCGTAGTGGTGCTCGCCGTCGTGCAGGACCTGTTGGCGCTCCATCCGCTTCGCCACCCCCGCGGGTACGTCGTCCGGGACGCCGAGAAACGCGACGACTCGACCGAGGATCACGGCCGCGTACGCCTCGGTCTGAAGCGTGCCCCAGATCATTTCGGGGACGTACGACTTGCCGTGCCGGGTCTGTTGGTACCAGCGGATCACCTCGTCCTGAATGTCTTCCGTACCGGTGGACAGCCGCTGTTGCCACGGGATCGAGCTTGTCATTGAGTTCCTTCCTTTGGGCAGAGTGCGTCGGTGGGCGTACGCCGCACACTGAAGTACCCGGGCGCAGGCCCCCTTGGAGCCCCAGTTACCGTACTGGGCAGGGCAGTTCGGGCATCGAGCGGTTTGGAGAGCAGGTCACTACTGCGAGCGACAGATACGAGGGTCGTTCGAGGTAGTAACCGAAGGCGACGTCGGCTCCTGAATTCAACCTCGCAGCAGCGGAGTTGACGAGGGAAGCCAGACGGGCGACGTCGCGGTCCGCCTCTGAAGCGAAACGGAACGCGTACTCGGCCAAGGTCTCGGCGAGCCAGGCCGCAGCCTCTTTGGCCTCATGCCATGTGCCGCGAACCAAAGCACGCGGTTTGACGAGCCAGTACGCCGTTTCCAGAGGTGGAAGGTCCACGGTCTGGAACCCTGCCGCCACTTCGCGATAGCGCTGGACCGCTTCCGGCTTGCCCCCGGTCGGGGGAGGTTCAGGATGTGGAGGGCGCCGCAGTGCTTCATTGTCGAAGCGTTCTTTCGGGCCTGCCCATAGATATCCGTGATGGTGCACCGGTCGTCCCCATCTGGTGTCGGAGATCGAGGGGAAACCGGTCCCGGTTCCTTCAGTGGAAGCGGGACCGGTTGGGGAGGGGAGAGTTGGTCAGACAGGCAGGCCGAACCTCGCCGGGTCGATGCCGGCCGAGTCCAACTCTTCCGTGGTGAACCGGAGCGGCTCCGCGTCCGGCCGCTTGCTGTCGCCCAAGGCCCAGGCATCGTCGCCGATACGGGCCAGGGTCACGCACCCTTCCGTGCAGGGCCCCCCGCATGCCTTCACGAAGGAGGCCCCATTGATGTCCAGCCCGTACAGATCGCTTCCGTCCAGCATTTACGGCACCTTTCTGTTCAACTGTCGCGGCCAGTGCCGACCGCCGCCGCCCCGTACAGAGCGGGAGTCCATGGGGGTGAAGCCAGCGCCTCGTGTTTGAAGGGCACCCGGCGTCACGTACAGCGCGGGCACTCGCACGGAGGCCATTCCGTGGTGACCAGGGGGGCCAGATCATCCGTAGGGAAGATGGCCCGCTCAGATCCCCAGGTCCGCCCGGCATCACGAGAGACGCGTATGGTCATCAACGGACGGTCGGCAAAGAGGCCTGGTTCCTTTCCCTTGCTCATGCCGGGTGAACCTCTGCCTGGTGTCGACGCAGATCCACATTCGCGTCAGATGCAGCGCTGTAGTCGCCTCCGGAACGCGCGTTACTGCGGCGGACGCAAATGCCGAGACAGGCGCTACAAGCGGGCACTGCTGTTGGTTCCACAGGAAGTTCCGTAAGGCCGTATTCCTGAGGCTTCTGCGGGCTCGTCATTAATCCTCCCCGGCTTCATTGCGAATCTATGATCCACCGGAGAAGCGCGGGGTTCGAGCAATATTCCTGTTACGGACTAAAGATCACCGGCAGGCGTTTGCCCACTGGAGCAGCAAGGCCCTTGCCTCATCACCGAAGCGAGCCTGCTCCTCGAAAGAAGAGAACACGGCAAGATACTCCGAGACATCACGAGAATCCCGAAACACCATACGGCCAGTGAAGTTCTCGACTGTAGCCAGCCGATTGTCGTAGACCGTGAACGTGTTCATCGGTCCCCGTGGCATGACCGTTCCCACTGGAATGACGCCGATGCGTAGATTTGGCAGATGGGACAGCGACACCAGACGATCGATCTGCAAGGCCATGGCTGGCGTCGGCACGATCGACCACCGCACTGCCTGTTCCGTTAGGACGAAGGTGAAGGCCTTTGACGTGTCGTAAAGAACAGCCTGGCGCTCCAGCTTGCGCGCCACCGTCTTCGACGAGTCACCCGGTGTGTGAATCAGGCTGGCCCGAACATAGTCAGGCGTGGCCAGCAGACCCGTAATCATGGCGGGGAGAAAATATCTCAGCTCTGTTGCCTCACTCTCCAGCGAGGCAAGTTCTGTCTGTCGCTTCTCCTTGCCGCGGCGCCAGGATGAGCGTTTGTCCTGCCACTCGGTATTCGCGATGCGTGCGAGAGCGGTAACTTCCGCAACTATGCCGGCGGGAGCGTCGAGAGCTCGAAGGATGCGTTCGACGTCCACGAGCTTCGGAGTCTTATTGCCGGTCTCAAACTTACTGATCTGGCTCTGCGACATGTTGCAACGCCGAGCGAGCCGGTCCCCCGTGAGACCGGCTCGCTTTCGCAACTCGCGGAGCGTTTGTGCTAGGTCGCTTCTCGACTGCCCCAGCTGCTCAGGTTCGAAGGTCACCGAATTCTCTCACGTACTCGGAGAACGGCGCCGAGTGAGCTATCGCAATGCGTTTCCACTCCAAGTACGGGGCAGTGTCACCCGTGAATATCTCTCGATTGATCTGCGTGCCGTCCGGTCGGTAGTTCAGTTGCACGATGCGCATCTCGTCGAACATCCACCAGTCGGTTTCCGACAGAGGGAGTTCGAAGTCCTCCCGCGTGACATCCAGGATCCGGATATCCTCGCCAGCCGCTATGTTTGCGGGAATTCCCCATGCGAACTGGTATCGCTGGTAGTCCGTCAATGGCTGCCGCACGACCCGCACGCGCCCAATCGTGCGGCCCGACGCCACGTATCCGCGTACCCGCTCATGCCAGCGTGCATTGTGCTGATCGGGCTTCGGCTCACCGCGAAGAAAGCGGGCGACGTTCTCAGCTTCTCTGGGCATGGTGTACGTGGGCTGGGTTTCGAATCGCCACGCGTCACGTTCGTAGGCGTCAAACGTCCTCCGCCACTCGTCACCATCCAAGAGCACGTACGGCCTCCTTGAGCACCGACTCAGGGATCTCCACCAGGGCCTCACCCTCCGGAGTCCGGAAGGCCGCCGTCACGTTCCCCTGGACCACGATAGATCCGGTTGCCGTGCGGTAGACGTTCGGACAATCGTCGTCATCGCAGTTGGGCCCGTTGACAGTCCCAGTGAGTCGAGTCAGATCCTCGCGCGCCATGGAGCCCCCTTCTGGTTCCGCCCCAGATGGGCGGCCTTCATGGATGACGCTACGGAGCACGTCGTTGCTCGTCCACGTGAACTCTGAACTATTCCCGATCTGGCATAAATGATCTCGCGAGCGGAAGCCAGGATCCGGGTCCGGTTCGGCCGTCACGGAGTGCTCCACGATCCTGCCGTCGGGTTCCGTCAGCCCCCAGCGATCGAAACGAGTTCCATAAGGCTGCCGATCCGCCAGTCCGCCCCGCCCGGCAGCTCCGGGGCGTCGGCCCAGAGGTGCCCCCACGGCCCACGCCGGATGTGCGCCACACGCAGTCCGGCCGCCTTCGCGGGAAACACATCGTTGGCTGGGTGATCACCGACGTAAACGGCCCCTTCTGGCGTGGATTGAGCAACCTCCAATACCCGTGCGAAGAACTCCGGCTGCGGCTTCGCCACGCCCCAGTCGCCCGAGGTCGCGATGAGGTCGGCGGGCAAGTCCAGCCCGCGCAGCAGCTCGCCCGCGCGGGACGTCTGGTTTCCGGCGACGATGACGCGGACGCCGAGCTTGCGGAGCGCGGACAGCGCCGGCCGGACGTCGTCGTACAGATCCGACTCGTCAAGGAACTCACCCTGTCCCGCGGCTTCGCGAGCGCTGTACTCGGTAGCGATGTCGATACCGGGTCGGGCGAGTCGTACAGCGTCGGCGTTGTCACGCCCCTGAGCGACGACGGCACCGACGAGGGCAGAGAGCGTGTGCCGGGGAACATCTAGCCAGTCGGCCCACGAGTGCCAGTAGCGGTCGTCGTGGGTGATGGTCTCGCCGATGTCGAGGACGATGGTCTCAATCACCTGCGGAAGCCTACGGAGGCCATGCTCCGGGCAAAGGGCAATCCGACTGCCTTGTTGGTTGTTGGTTCGGCTTCTTCGGTTGTGTGTCACGAATGCTGCTGCACAAGCGCACTCAACGTCCTTCGCACGGTATGCGGTCCGATCTCACGTCAGACTGAACCGGCGTGCCGGGCAGGAACGATCGACCGAATGTCAGGTTTGCGAAAGTGCGGGGCGTCTTGGCGGCTAGGTCAACTTGAAGTCCTTCAAGGCCTGCACGAAGGAAGACCACGCACCACTTCGGATCGTGACCACCGGCACCACAGGATCCTTCGCGCTTTTGGAGTCGCGTACAAGAGCGCTCTCATCGACCAGGGCGCACTCGACGCACTCACCCCCCGCGCCATTGCTGTACGTAGACGTGAACCACATCAGGCGGCCGTCGTCCGGGGGCTCTGCAATGCTCACCTTGTGTGTTCCTTCAGGATGGAGTTGATCAGCTGGGTGGAACGCTGAGGACTGAGGGCAGCGGCTCGCAAGCCGTCGAACGCCCTTGTGTACTCACGAACATGATGCTCGCCCTCCAAGTAGACGGCATCGGTGATGCCGTCCCGGTACACCAGGTCAGGGTCTTCCTGGTCGGGGAAGCCGAGCATCGTGAAGGAGCCGGTGGCCGGATAGGTTCCTGAGTCGAAGGGGAGGACTTGCAAGGTCACACTTGGCAACTCGGCCGTCTCCAAAGCGCGTTCAAGCTGTTCACGCATCAGCGCCGGGTCCCCGATGACGTTGCGCAAGGCGCCCTCGTTCACGATGAACCAGGCGTCGGGCGCTCCGGCCCGCGTCAGTAGGGCCTGGCGTTCCATGCGTACACGGACTGCCCTGTTGATGTCCTCGGCCGACATGTGAGCCCCCGTCTTGTGAAGCTCACACGTGTACGCCTCGGTCTGCATGAGGCCGGGGATCAGCTCGCACTGGTACTGGCGGAACGTGGAGGCTTCCTGCTCCAGCCCGATGTAGATGTTGAACCACTCGGGGACACCGGAGCCGTGCACCTGCCACCAGCCACGCGTCTTGGCCTCCCGAGCGAGTGATTTGAGGAAGTCGCGGAGTTCGTCGGTGGTGTCGTAAAAACGGCAGAGGGCATCGATGTCCGAGGGTTGGACCCGGCCGCTGCCCGTCTCCATGCGATTGACCTTGGAGCCGCTCCAGTCCAGGGCCTCGCCGACCTGCGCGCAGGTGCGTGAGTTCATCTCGCGGAGCTTCTTGAGCTCGATCGAGAGACGGCGACGGCGTGCCGTGGGTGATCCGGCCATCTCAACCCTCCATTGATTAGCGGGTGTTCAGTCTCGCGCCAAGGTGTCTGCCTGCCAATCACTCAGAAGTGGGAATCTCTTCCTGCACATTGCACAACGGGATAGGCGCGCGTCACCCTGATTCATAACGCCACTCACCGTGAGGGTGCGTAACGCTCCGCTCATCGCGTGGAGTGGGCGTGCAACGAGAGGGGTCTGCGTGGTCCAGGAACCGTGTATGTCTCGAAAGCCCTGGGACCTGGCCTTCACGGCCGAACCCGAGGAAGTGGGTGCCTTGCGGCGCATCATGCGGCTGCACCTAGGGATGTGGGGACTGGATGACGTCGCCGACGAAGCGCAGCTCTGCGTAAGCGAGTTGGTGGCCAATGTCATCACGCACGTCGGCCGCGGCACCCCGGCCATGCTCGTCGTCTCCATGAACGGCACCCACCTGCGCATCGAGGTCCACGATCCCGATACGCGAGCCCTACCCACCCTCGTCGACGCGAGCTCCGACTCCGAGGGCGGACGAGGCATGGCTCTGGTCGCCGGGGTCGCCGACCGCTGGGGCGTCTTGCTTCACCCCGATCGGAAGGTGACCTGGTGTGAGCTGGCGACGGGGCTCACCAGGCCGAACGGCCATGTGGACGGAGCCGGTGTCATGCGGGCAGAAGCGTTGTCGAACCTCCACGCAGAGGCGAAGCGCTCCTGCGAAGCGGACCTGAGCAGGTTGAGTAGGACGGTGGCTCAAGAGGTGGTGATCGATGTCATCACGAACTTCCTCCGTCGTCTTCGGGCATGGCTGCGACGAGGACGAGGTTCTGGACAGTGCTCAGACCGGCTTCGAGGTGCTGGCTTCGCGAAACGGAGGCGCGCCATGCCAAGTTCTGCGGTGGGGAGCCCTCCGGAACGGCTCAGCGAAAGGAGGGACGGCCCCGACCACGGCGGCATGGTGACCGACTCGCATCGCATGGCCCGGATTCGAGAGCTCGCTCTCGAAGTGCAGGAGATCGATGAGGCTTGGGCACAGGAGTCAAAGGAGTTCACGGGCGAGCGGGGTGAGGTGCCTGTTCCTCTTCTGTCTCCGTACGACGATGTCGAGACCGATTATGCGCGGATGGCCTGGACAGTCGCCTCCGCCCTCGCCCGAGAACTGCTCGGCTGAATCGGCTATCCGGCCGCGATGGCGGAATACGTCCACACATCAGCCGGAAGCTCGTGCTGAAGATCCCACGTGATCGCCATCGGCTTGCTGCCCGTGTGCTTCACATAGGTCGCCGGGCCAAGGAACATCCAGGGCTCTGACTTGCCGATGGCGTTGGACTTGTAGCGGCGCAGGAACAGGAGGACATGGCTGCCCCGCTCGGCGTGGTGTTGGTAGCGCAGGCCGGTCTTGGAGCTCTCCGGGGTGGTGCTCTGCGACTCCCAGTGGAAGCGGGTGGGGCTGATCGCGTAGTCCTTGTAGCGGACGCTGGGGGAGAAGTCCCGTTCGTTCTTCTCCAGGGTGATCAGCAACGCGTCGGTCTTGATCTCCTCGACCCAGGTCACCCCCTGCGCGAACACCCCGGGCATCTGTCCGCCCAACCGCGCGACCCCGAGCGCTGACAAGACCTCGGAGCGGTTGTAAGCGCTGTGGATCTTCAGCGGAAGGTGGCCGAGTAGCCCGTCCACGGGGACTGGGTAGTGGTCGGTGCGGTCGAGGACGTACGACAGGACCTGTTGAAGTTCGTCGCGGACGAGGTGTTGGGCGCGGAGGGATTCGAGACCCTCTCGGTAGCTGGAGAAGCCGCCCGCCTTGTCCCAGAGGTTGAAGAAGAGCATGCGTGCGTACGCCTGCTCGGTTGGGGAGAGGGAGCCGTAGCCGGGGGCGTCGTCCGCGAGGAGGCGGAGGTACGTGTCGGCCCTGTCCCGGTCGTCCACGTGGAGGAAGGCGTGGACGCGCTTGAGGAGGTCCTCCTCACTCGGCAGCGGGGCCTCCTTGATGACCCCCGCCTTGCGGAGGACCTTGGTCCAGGAGTTGTCGCTCTTGTAGAGCTCCTTGATGTCCCGCCGGCTTTCGCGCAGGTACGCCTCCAGCTTGGGCGTGCTGTAGTCCCGGACCTCTTTCGCCAACGTGTTGATGGTGGCGTTGAGTTGGGTGCGGATGTTGGCGAGGACGAGGTCCTTGGACTTGCCCTCCAGGATGATCTGGCAGCCGGAGGGCAACTGCGGGAAACCGCGCTCGATGCCGTCGACCAGGCGGTTGCGGGACAGGTTCGTCAGAGCGCGGAACTGCTCCTCGAAGCGGAACTCTGCCCGGTGCTGGCCGATGAAGTCCAGCACCGTCAGTACCGGCTTGTTCGGCGTACGGCGCAGACCGCGTCCCAACTGCTGGAGGAAGAGGGTCGCGCTGTTCGTGGGGCGAAGGAGAAGCAGGGTGTCGACGTCGGGGATGTCCAGGCCCTCGTTGAACAGGTCGACGGAGAAGATGACTTGGACCTTGCCGTTCTTCAGGTCGCCCAGTGTCTGTTCTCGCTCCGCGGGAGACGAGTCGCTGTCCAGGGCCGCAGCCCGGAGTCCCACCTTGTTGAACTGTTGCGCCATGAAATGGGCGTGCTCCTTGCTCACGCAGAAGCCCAGGGCGCGCATGGCTGCAGGGTTGGAGATCTTGTTGTTGACCTGCTTGAGGACGATGCGGGCTTGTCCGTCGTCGGCCGTGTAGACGTTGGCGAGTTCGTCTCGGTCGTAGTTGCCCGATCGCCACTTGAGCCGTGTCAGATCCGTGCCGTCGGGGATACCGAAGTAGTGGAACGGGCACAGCAGATCGGCCTCCAGGGCTTCCCACAGCCGCATTTCGGCGGCGATCCGGCCCTTGAAGAACTCGTCCTGCACATTGAGCCCATCCATCCTCTCCGGCGTCGCGGTGAGGCCGAGCAGTTCGGTTGGCGCGAAGTGCTCGAGTACGCGGCGGTACGTGTTCGCCGTGGCGTGGTGGAACTCGTCGATGACGATGACGTCGAAGTGGCCGGGATCGAGCTGCTCCAACCGCTGGAGGTTGAGGGACTGGACGCTGGCGAAGACGTGGGTCCAGTCACGGGGTTCCTGGCCGTTGTAGAGCAGCTCACCGAACGAAGCGTCGGCGAGCACCTCTTGGTAGGTGCGCAGAGACTGCCTCAGGATCTCCTTGCGGTGAGCGACGAAGAGCAGCCGAGGGAGCTCTCCACCGCGCTGGTCGCGCATGGTGCGGTAGTCCAAGGCGGCCATGACGGTCTTGCCCGTTCCGGTGGCGGCGACCAGGAGGTTCTCGTGGTGATGGCGGATCTCGCGCTCGACGCGGAGACGTTCCAGCATGTCCCGCTGGTGGGGGAAGGGCTGTACTTCGAGGCCGGATAGGTTGATCTTGAGGTCGTCGCCCGACCCCTTGCCTCCTGCTCGGGCCAGTGCCTCGGCGAGGCGCTCCCCGTCCTCATCGGGGTCGTACGACTCGAAGGCTGGGTCATCCCAGTACGCCTCGAACGTCGCCTCGAACTTTTCGAGCACTCTGGGCGTGGCGACGGATGAGAGCCGTACGTTCCACTCCAGGCCGTCGAGGAGCGCGGCCTTGGACAGGTTGGAGCTGCCCACGTAGGCCGTGTTGAAGCCGGTCTCGCGGCGGAACAGCCAAGCCTTTGCGTGCAGACGCGTCGACCGGATCTCGTAGTTGACCTTCACCTCGGCGCCGAACTCGCGGACCAGGCGGTCCAAGGCATGTCTGTCGGTGGCCCCGATGTACGTGGTCGTGATGATCCGGATGGGGACTCCGCGCATCTTGGCCGCGCGGAGCGAGCCTTCGAGTACTCGTATTCCGTGCCATTTCACGAACGCGCACAGCAGGTCGATGTGATCGGCCGTGGCCAGCTCCGCCCGCAGTTCGGCGCCCAGGTTGGGGTCGTCCGGGGCGTTGGTGATCAGCGCGGTTTCGGAGAGGGGCGTGAGGGGGCGAATCGCGTAGACGCCGGGAGCCTCCTGCTCAGCGAGCGCCAGGAGTTGCCGGGGGCCATCGGCGATGGCGCCTACGACCTCATCCGAGTCCGGATCCGGTGCATGCGTGGCCAGAGACTCCAGGATCTGGTTGGCAACGGTCACCTGCTTGTTCTGCGGCAGTTGACTGAGCCTGCGCCCCACGGCCTCTCCGATGTGGCGTGCCAGCACGTGGGGCGCGGACTCTTCGCTGACTTCCTCGTCGATTGCCTTCCAGCCAGCGGCTTCGAGCCGCTCCATCCGGTCGTGCAGGGTCCGCGTGATCAGCTGCTCGTAAACACCCGCCACCGGTTGCGCCCGGTCCCCCGATTCCGCCACGGCTGCTCCCTGATCCCTCGCGATTGATCTCTCACGTCGATACGGATCTGTTCTAACAGCAGCCACCGACAATCGAAGCTCTTCTGCTGCAAGGTGATCGTTTTCGGACAGGCAAGTTTGGGAAACCAGGCCTGAGCTGGCGCGAAAGCCGTCAGCGCCCTGCGTGGCCCTCAGAACTCGGAGGCCGGCCGGGTCGGCTATGTCGTCCGCTGAGTGGGGGCACTTCGACTGGTGAGAAATGGGCCCGCGTGGCCGCTACACCCCGTGACACTCCCCATACTCCCGCCCCGACCCACACCAACACCCAGCCCCCCGCTGCGGCGGCCACTCCGCAGCCCGCCCCCTCGCCGCCAGCGTCGTCGCATACTGCGGCAGCAGTTCCGTCTCCCCGGGGGAGGCCATTTCCGAAGCTGCGAAGGCCTCGTATGACGGGACCGTGCCCGTCACGATTCCCAGGTTCGGCGTTCCGCTGGCCGCCAGTTCCCGCAGTGACCCCTCTATCGTCGCCAGGTGGTCGGCATGGGACGGGTACTCGTCGGCCAGGGTCGGGTAGCCCGCGAGCAGCTCAGCCAGTTCCTCCTGCGGCCAGTGCAGGACCGCCACCGGGAACGGGCGGGAGAGGGCCTCGCGGAAGGTGCCCAACTCCGCCCGCAGCCGCGAGATTTCCGCCGCCAGCTCCGCCGGGTTGTCCGAGCCCAGGGACCACACGCGCTTGGGGTCGTGGAGTTCGTCCAGGGAGACCGGGGACGAGTGCAGGAGGTCCGCCACCGTGTCCCACTCGTCGTGGGCGAGCCCCAGCATCCGCCTCACCCGGTGGCGGCCGAAGAGCAGCGGATGTGTCGCGTAGGGGGGCTCGTCCACGTCTGTCAGGAGGACGCGGGCTCCCTCCGTGAACGTCTCCTGGGCCGCCTCCAGCTCGTCGTGCGACTCCAGTGACTCCGCCACGATCACCCAGGGAGCCGGGTCCCGTGGGGCCGCGGCGCGGACGCCGTCGATGATCGCGCGGGCCTCGGCCTCGTGGCCGTACTCCCACAGGTTCGAGGCCTTGAGGGCTCGTACCAGGTAGGGGTCCTCAAGGTCGGTCCGGGAGGAGAGCAGGTGGTCGTAGAGCGCGGTCGCGGCGGGGCGGTCGCCGGACAGTTCCAGGTGGGCCGCGGCCTGCAGGAGCAGGGCTTCGGCGTCCTCGGGATACCGGTCGGCGGTCCGCTCCAGGCGTGCCGCTTCGGCGGTGTGGTCGACGTTCTCGGCGGGCGTGTCGGGGCGCATGGACGACACCGTACTGCCGATGGCTTACGGAGGCGGAGACAAGGGGTGAGATATGCGCAGGTCCGGCGGTCCCGTCACCGTGGCGTCGCCCGGTCTTGGGGTGTCAGCCGGGCGGAGCTGCGTGCCGAGTGCGCCGTCACTGCCAGGACCGTCGGGACTGTCGGGACTGTCGGGACCGTCAGGACGATTCACTGTGGGGCGCTCGGTCCTTGGGCGTTGGTCGGGCGCGGCCGCGTGCCGCGCAGGCCATTACCGCCAGGCCCGTCAGGGCGATGCCCGCGCCGACGTAGAGGGGAGAGGTGTAGCCGAGACCGGTGCTGATAGCGAGGCCGCCCAGCCAGGCTCCGAGCGCGTTGCCGATGTTGGAGGCGGAGACGTTGGCGCTTGCGGCGAGGGGGACACCGCCCGCCTCGTCCGTCACGCGGGTGATCATGCCCGGGACGGCGGCGAAGCCGAACAGGCCGAGGAGGAAGATCAGGATCACGGAGGCCGCGGCGCTGTCGGCGAGCAGGCCGAAGAGGGTGAGTGTGGTGGTCAGGCCGGTCAGCGACACGATCAGGGTGAGGTCGCGGTTGCGGTCGGCTCCGCGTCCGCCCGCCACGTTGCCGGCGACCAGACCCGTGCCGTAGACGACGAGCAGCCAGGCCACGTCGGTGTCGGAGAAGCCCGTGACCCGGGTGAGGGTGTAGGCGATGTAGCTGAACGCGCCGAACATTCCGCCGTAGCCGAGGGCGGTCGCCGCCAGCGTCAGCCACACCTGGGCGGAGCGGAAGGCGCGCAGTTGGGCGCGGAGGTCGCTTCTGGACGCCGCCGGGGTCGTGCCCGCCCAGGACGGCACCAGTACGGCGATGGCGATCAGCGCGGCCAGCCCGATCGCCGTGATCGCCCAGAACGTGGCGCGCCAGCCCCAGCGTTCGCCGACCAGGGCGCCGAAGGGAACGCCCAGTACGTTCGCCACGGTCAGGCCGGCGAACATCGTCGCGACCGCCCGAGAGGCCCGTTCAGGAGGTACCAGGCGGCGGGCCACCAGCGAGCCGATGCCGAAGAAGGAGCCGTGGCACAGGGCGGCCACGATGCGGCCGAGGAGCATCACCTCGTAGCCGGGAGCGACGGCGGACAGCAGGTTGCCCGCGACGAACAGGGCCACCAGGCCTACGAGGACGGCCTTGCGGTGCAGGCCGGCCGTGGCGGCGGTGAGCGCGATCGCGCCGACCGCCACCGCCAGCGCGTACCCGGAGATCAGGCGGCCCGCCGCGGCCTCGGACACGTGCAGACCGCGGCCCACCTGGGGCAGGAGCCCGGCGATCACGAACTCGGTCAGCCCGATTCCGAAACCGCCGAGCGCGAGCGCACCCAGGGCGAGTCCGGGGCCGCGGCCGGGGGTCAAGGGGTGTCCGGGGTCCGGGCCGTGGGAGGCGCCCGTGCCGGTCGCGGCCCGCGGCTCCAGCTAGATCACCACCCCGTCGATCTGCAGCGTCTGCACCGCCTTCGCCGCGAAGGGGACGGCGACCGTCTTCCCGCTCAGGTGCGTGTCCGAGTACGACCTGTACGTGTCCCCGCCCGTCGTCACCGTGTTCCAGCGGGGTACGAGGCCGCCCGAACCACCGCTCACCGTCGTGAAGTTGGAGAGGTTGAAGGTCAGGGTCTGGGCCGACGAGGACGTGTTCGCGGCCACGATCACCAGGCGCCTGGCGCTCGCGTCGTAGGCCGCCGCCGCGTTGCTCACGCCCGTGTCGAGGATCTTCATGCCCGGGCGGATGTGGCGGCTGAACTGTGCCATCACGTAGTACTTCGTCTGGACCGCGCCCGCCTGGAGGGTGTTGGCGTCGTACGCGATCATCGCCCAGTTCGAGGACGGGTCCATCACCTGCCAGTAGACCCAGGCGGTGGGGTGAAGCCAGCGGAAGTCGGAGAGCAGGTTGCTCGCCAGCGTGAGGCCCGTGCCGTCGTTGTCGCCCGTCTCCGAGTTCCACAGGGCCTTGCCGGCCGTCGTCACCACGTCCGTGTAGAGCAGGTCCCGGCGGCCGCCCGAGCCTTGGTAGCCATGGACGTTGACCCGGTTCACGTACCCCTTCGTCGTCGACGAGAAGGAGTTCCACGTCGTACGGGCCAGGTCGTAGCTGGTCTCGTCCGAGGCCGAGATCCTGGTTCCCGTCAGGCCCCGCTTGTCCAACTCGCTGCGCACGAACGGCAGTACGGCGGACTGGACCGTCGCGTCGATGTGGCAGCCCTCCTGGGTGCCGGTCGCCGTCCACCAGTTGGAGCTGGGCTCGTTGAAGGCCTCGACCGTCGCGAAGTTCACGCCCCAGTTGTTCTTGGCGCGGAGGGCGACCGCGGCGAGGTGGGAGGCGTGCTGGCGGTAGTTCCACGTCTGGAGGTTGTTGCCGCCGCCGGAGGCACCGGAGGGGTTGTGGTTCTGGCACATCCACCACATGGGGGAGTTGGCGAACAGCTCGGTGGTGGCGCCGCGGTTCGCCGCCTTCACCAGCATCGCGCGCTGTGTGGCGTCCGCGGTCCAGTCCCAGGCCGAGGACGTCGGGTCCTCGTTGTTCCAGTCCTGCCAGTAGCCCTCGATCTGCTTGAAGGCGGGGATGTTGGGGGAGGCGACCATTTTATCGCCGGACACGGTGTTCGAGCTGCACGCGCCCAGGTTGTAGCGGGCGATGTTCAGGCCCAGGCCGGGCAGCGAGGTGCCGTTGTACGTCGTCGACTTGGTGGTGAAGAAGATGTCGGCGAAGTCGTCACGCGCGCCGAACACATTGGCCCACCAGGCAAGGGAGGTGCCCCAGCCCTCCCAAGTGCCGTACGACGTACGGGGGTTGATGCTGATCGTGGCATCCGCGCGTGCGGTGCCGGTCGCCAGCGCGCTGCCGAGGAGGGTGCCGCCCGCTGCGGTCAGCAGGGTTCTGCGTCGGATCATGGCTACTCCGCTTCGCTGCATGTCCCGTGTATGCCACTCGTGCCACGACGAAGCATCGGGTGTGGCGCGTGGGGTTGTCGAGAGTTGTGACAGCGCTTTCTAAAACCTATGTACGAAGTACCGAACAGCGCTTACGGCTGGTTACTTCAGGCCACGACCCCTATCGTGCGGGCGGCCTGGTGAGCGGGCGTACGCCCGCGAAGCAGGCGTACGGAAGCGAAGGAGGCGTACGGATGCGCGTTCCGGTCGTGCAGCACAGCAGTCGGCGGCGGCTGGCCCGGCGCCGGCGGGTGTGGTGGGCCGGGGGCGAGGTCCTCGTCACCGTGGGCCTCGTACTCCTGCTCCTTGTCGTCCACCAGCTGTGGTGGACCAACCGCGAGGCCCGGCGCGGCGCCGAGCGGAAGGTGGAGGCGCTGGAACGGGAGTGGGGCGGCGGCGGGGCGGGTAACCGGACGGGCGACGGCGACGACTCCGCTACGTCCGTCCCGTCGACGCCGGCCCGGCCGCGCGACGGCATCGGCTCCCCTGACACCCCTGACACCCGAGACACCCGTACCGGTCAACAGGCCGTCACCGCTCGGCAGTCGCGCCCCACCTGGTCCCAGGCCTACGCCGTCCTCAGCATCCCCCGCCTCGGCCTCCGCGTCCCCGTCGCCGAGGGCGTCAGCAAGCAGAACGTCCTCAACAAGGGGTACGTGGGCCACTACCGCGGCACCGGGCAGCCCGGCCAGGCGGGCAACTTCGCCCTCGCGGGGCACCGGAACACCCACGGCGAGCCCTTCCGGTACCTGAACCGGCTGCGGGCGAAGGACGTCGTGGAGGTGGAGACCAGGAGCGCGACGTACACGTACGCCGTCGACCGGACCCTGCCGCAGACCTCGGCTCGCGACTCCGGTGTCGTACGTCCGATTCCGCGCTCCGTCGTCAAGCCGCGCTACGGGTACAGCGAGCCCGGTTACTACATCACGCTGACGACCTGCACTCCTGAGTACACGTCCAGATATCGGCTGGTGGTGTGGGGGAAGCTGGTGTCCATGCGGCCCCGTTGAGGCGCGTGCGTCGAGGCGCGTGCGTCGAAACGCGCCTCGTGAGACGCGCCCCGGCGGTCACGCCCGCTCCCGCAGTGCCAGTACCGCCACCGCCGCCAGCGCCGCCAGGCCCGCCGACACGGCCAGCGCGATGTTCGCGCCGTGGCCCAGACCGCTGCCCGAGGACGTGACGATGGCGATCGTCAGGGCGACTCCGGCGCAGGAGCCGATGTAGCGGAAGGTCTGCTGGGCGCCCGAGCCCATGGCCGCGCGGGCCGCGGGTACCGACTCCACCGACAGCAGGGGCAGGGCGGCGTTCAGGAGGCCGCTGCCGATGCCGCCCAGGATCAGGCCCGGCAGGAGGCGGTGCCAGGAGCCGGAGTCGATCGCGCCGAGCATCGTCAGGACGCCGGCCGCGTGCAGGGCGAAGCCCACGGCCAGTTGGTGGCGGGGCGGGACGCGGCCCGCCAGTCGCTTGGCCTGGAGGGCGACCGCGAAGGACAGGCCCGACCAGAGCAGGAACAGCCAGGCGGTGTCCATCGGCGAGAGGCCGAGCACCTGCTGGAACAGGACCGGCAGGAAGCTGAAGAGGCCGATCACCGCGAGGCCCGTGAACAGGCCGCCGGCGGACGAGGCCAGGAAGCCGGGGCGGCGCAGCAGGCCCAGGTCGATCATGGGGGTCGCCGTTCGGCGTTCCACCAGGACGAACACGCCGACGAGCACCACGGCCGCCAGGAACAGCAGGCCCACCTCGCCGCGCAGCCAGCCGTCCCGGCCCAGGGTCAGTGCGGCGACCAGGGAGACCAGCGCCAGGCCGAAGGTCAGCGCGCCCAGGATGTCGGGGCGTCCGCCTCTCGGCGAACGGGACTCCGACAACGCACGCGTCGACAGGGCCGCCACCACCAGCGCGGCCGCGCCCAGAACGCCGTACGACATCCGCCAGTTGGGCATCGCGCCCGCCACCAGCGGCCCGGCCGCGATACCGCCGCTCACGAAGGCGCCCCACACGCCGGTGGCGTGCAGCCGGCCGCGCGGGGTCGGGAACGCGTGCACGATCAGGCCCAGGCTGCTCGCCAGGATCGCCGCGCTCGCCGCGCCCTGCGCGATACGGGCCAGCGTGAACAGCAGGGTCGACGAGGCCAGCGCGCCCAGGGCCGTGGTGATGCCGAGGGTGAGGGTGCCGAGGAGGAAGATCCGGCGGCGGCCGAAGTCGTCGGCGAGGCTGCCGGCGACCAGGAGGACGGCGGCCAGGCCCAGCGGAGTGCCGTTGATGAGCCAGGCCTGCGCGGAGAGCGGGGTGTGCAGGGCCAGCGCGGTGTCGCGGAGGGTGACGACCGGCGCGGTGTACGTCATGAGCGTCACGGCGGTGGCCGCGCTGGTCAGGGCGAGGGTGGCGCGTGGGTGCGGGGGCGCCTGCGCGAGGGATGCCGGCCGGGCGTGCGGCGCGGGGGGTGCGGCGTCGACCTCGGGGAGGGTTCGTTCATTGAACCTAGTCATGTGCGGCACCGTAACATAGTAGGTTCGGTCATTGAACCGATGCCAGGTAAATGGTTACAGTGGGCGGCATGGCACTGGGCAAGGACTACGCGACACAGGAGTGCTCCATCGCCCGCGCGCTGGAGATCATCGGCGAGCGCTGGACGCTGCTCGTCGTGCGCGACGCGCTCTACGGCGTGCGGCGCTACAACGACTTCCTGGTCCATCTCGGCATCCCGCGCGCGGTCCTGGCCGCCCGCCTCCAGACGCTCACAGCGGAGGGGATCCTTGAGAAGCGGCGGTACCAGGAGTCGCCGCCGCGCGACGAGTACGTCATCACCGAGCGCGGCATCGCCCTGTGGCCGACGCTGCGCTCGCTCGGGGTATGGGGCCGGGAGCACTTCTCCGAGAGTCAGCTGCGTTACTTCCGGCACGTCGACTGCGGCACCGAACTCGGGCCGTACGGCGAATGCCCCGCCTGCCGTGCCGTCGTACCCGTCGAGGACGTCCTCGTGGAGCCGGGGCCGGGAGCCGACCCGAACCCGACGAATCCGGTCAGCCGGGCGCTGCTCAGGCCCAAGCGACTGCTGGAGCCCATCGAACAGCCGACGGCCGAGCCGGATCTCGTACAGCTCGCACAGCCGGATGTCGTACAGCCGGATCCTGTATAACCGACAGCAGGACCGGCATGCGCGAGGACCAGTATGTGTAAGGACCAGCGTGTGTGAGGACCAGCGTGTGCGAGGAGGGGGAGCAGCAGTCATGATCCGTAACCGGACGTCCCTGCGCCCCGCCGCCGTACTGCTGCTCCTGGTCCTTCAGGCCGTGCTGCTCGTCGACAACGGCAGCCTCACCGCCGCCGTCGCGCTCGCCGCGACCGCGGCCGCCGGCTCCGCGCTCGCCCTCTGCTCGGTCATCACCGCGCGCTGCGCGCCCGCCGTGCCGCCCACCCGGGTGCGTACGGCCATCCGCGACCGGGCCCGCCGTACGGCCTTCCTGCCGCAACGCGACCCCGACGCCAAGGGACGCACCCGCCCCCGAGCCCCCGGATCCGCCCTCCCGGCGACCGTCGCGTAGGGCTCACCCACACACACCTCGGTGACCCCACGCGGGTCGTCATGCCGCCATGTCCCGATACCGGCACGACGAGACCCCCGGAGGGCTCACCCATGTCCGTCTTCTCCGTGTTCGCCGATCTGGTCGAGCACCTTGCCGACCTGCTCCAGCCGCTGTTCGGCGCCACCGCGGCCGCCGCCGCGATCGTCCTGTTCACCGCCTTCGTACGACTGCTCGTCCATCCCCTGTCCCGGGCGTCCGCGCGCGGACAGAAGGCCCGCACCGCCCTGCAGCCGAGGATCACCGAGCTGCGGAAGAAGCACGCGAAGGAACCCGAGAAGCTCCAGAAGGCGGTGCTGGAGCTGCACGCCGAGGAGAAGGTGTCGCCGGTGTCCGGGTGCCTGCCCGGGCTGCTGCAGCTGCCCGCCTTCTTTCTCCTCTACCACCTGTTCTCGAACACGACGATCGGCGGCCGGAGCAACGGTCTGCTCGCCCACCAGCTGTTCGCCGCCCCGCTCGCCGGACGGTGGGCCGACGCCCTGGGCGCCGGCGGGGCCTTCGGGGCGGCGGGGCTGGTCTATCTCGCGCTGTTCGCCCTGGTCGCCGGGGTCGTGACCTTCAACTACCTGCGTACGAAGCGGATGATGGCCACGAACAGCCCGCTTCCCGTGGGCGACGGCGAGCAGCAGGTGCCGGGGCTCGGAGCCGTGAGCAAGGTGATGCCGTTCATGTCCTTCTTCACGCTGTTCACGGTGGCCGTCGTGCCACTGGCCGCCGCGCTGTACGTGGTGACCAGTACGACGTGGAGCGCGGTGGAACGGGCCGTGCTCTACCGCTAGGCGCCGAGGCCCCGATCGCTTGGCGCCCGAAGGGCGCGAGGGCGCGAGGGCGCGAGGTTACGGTCCAGTCCGTGAACCGGGTATTGCGGACTGGACTGCGACCTTGGAGGATCGACCAGTCCTCCGATGGCTGCACCCGTCGGGCGGGCGCCCGCGATCGAGTGGAGAGTGTGATCATGAAGCTGCTGCGAGTCGGTACGGCGGGAGCGGAGAAGCCTGCGCTGCTGGACGCCGAGGGGGTGCTGCGGGACCTCTCCGGTGTCGTCGCGGACATCGACGGAGCGCTGCTCGCCGACGACGAGGCGCTGGGGCGGATCCGGTCCGCGGCCGATGCCGGCGAGCTGCCCGCGCTGGACGCGGCTGGGCTGCGGGTGGGGCCGCCTCTCGCGCGGATCGGCAAGATCGTGTGCATCGGGCTGAACTACCACGACCACGCCCGCGAGACCGGGGCCGAGCCGCCCGCCGAGCCGGTGATCTTCTTCAAGGCCGCGGACACGGTCGTCGGGCCCCACGACACGGTGCTGGTCCCGCGAGGGTCGGTGAAGACCGACTGGGAGGTCGAGCTGGCGGTCGTCATCGGGCGTACGGCCCGGTACGTGGAGTCGGCGCAGGACGCGCTCGGCCACGTCGCCGGGTACGCGGTGGCGCACGACGTGTCCGAGCGCGAGTTCCAGATCGAGCGGGGCGGGACCTGGGACAAGGGGAAGAACTGCGAGACGTTCAACCCGCTCGGGCCGTGGCTGGTGACCGCGGACGAGATCGCCGATCCGCAGGACCTGTCGCTGAAGCTGTGGGTCAACGGGGAGCTGAAGCAGGACGGGACCACGGCCGAGCAGATCTTCCCGGTGGCGGAAGTGGTGCGGTACGTCAGCCAGTTCATGACCCTGTACCCGGGCGATGTCATCAACACCGGTACGCCGGCGGGGGTCGCGCTGGGAGAGCCCGAGCCGAAGCCGTTCCTGCGGGCCGGGGATGTCGTGGAGCTGGAGATCGAGGGGCTCGGGCGGCAGCGGCAGGAGTTCAAGGACGCGTAGGCGCTCCGCTGGGGAGAGCCGGGGGACTGCGGTCGTTTGTCGGCTGCGGGCCGTCTGTGGCTTGTCGCGCAGTTCCCCGCGCCCCTGAAAGATGCGCAGTTCCCCGCGCCCCTAAAAGGTGCGCAGTTCCCCGCGCCCCTAAAAGGTGCGCAGTTCCCCGCGCCCCTAAAAGGTGCGCAGTTCCCCGCGCCCCTAAAAGGTGCGCAGTTCCCCGCGCCCCTAAAAGGTGCGCAGTTCCCCGCGCCCCTAAAAGGTGCGCAGTTCCCCGCGCCCCTGAGAGGTGCGCAGTTCCCCGCGCCCCTAAGAGAGCAGGGAAGCCAGCCTGCGCCAGGCCTCGCGCGGAAGGGAATCGCGGTCGGCGCCGTCCACCACCTGGAGGGCCACGTGGTCTGCGCCTGCTTCGAAGAACGTGTCGATGCGGGCGCGGATCCGGGATTCGTCTCCCCATGCGAACACCGCGTCCACCAGGCGGTCGCTGCCGCCCTCCGCCAGGTCCTCCTCGGTGAAGCCGTGGCGGAGGAAGTTGTTGGTGTAGTTCGGGAGGGCCAGGTACATGGCCAGATAGTCGCGGGCCAGGGTGCGGGCCCGGGTCGGGTCCGTTTCCAGGACGACCTTCAACTCCGGGGCCAGGAGCGGGGTCTCGCCCAGGATCTCGCGGGCGTAGGCGGTGTGTTCGGGGGTGACCAGGTACGGGATCGAGCCGGCCGCGTGGTCGCGGGCCAGCTCCAGGGTCTTCGGGCCGAGGGCGGCGAGGACGCGGCGGTCGGCGGGGACACCGGCCCCGTCCAGGGCGTCGAGATAGGCGGCCAGGGCCGAGTACGGGCGCCGGTACTGGTCCGCGAACTTGGCATGGCTGACACCCAGGCCCAGGACGAAACGGCCGGGGTGGGCCGACTCCAGCTCGGCGAAGGCGGCCGCGCTCTCGGTGGCCTCGTACTGCCAGATGGACTGGATGCTGGTGCCGACGGTGAGCTGCGAGGTCGCTGCGACGAGCGGTGCGGCGTGGCGGGCGGCGCTGCTGCCGCCCAGCCAGGCCGCACCGTACCCGAGTTGCTCCAACTCCGCGGCGGCGTCGGCCAGTTCGGAGCGCCGGGACGGGTCCTCCGAGCGCAGACCCACGCTCCAGATGCCGTACCGGCCGACGGTTGCCTTCAAGGTGTCACTCACGGGTTCGGTCCCTCCGGTCGGTGCGCTGTCCATCGGTGCCAACCGGAGGGTGCCTCGCGATAATCCCCGTGGTCTCCGCAGTCTCCGCAGTCTCCGCAATCTCCGTAGTCCCCGTCACGGCGCTCAGCGCTTCAGGAACTCCTCCAGCGCCTCCACCACGAGCCGGTGGTCCGCCAGTTGCGGCAGGCCGGACACGGTGACCGCGCCGATCACGCCCACGCCGAGGACGTTGATCGGGAAGGAGCCACCGTGGGCCGCGTACACGTCCGGGTCCAGGCGGGAGGAGTCCTCGAAGGTGCTGCCCTTGGCGCGGAAGCGTGCGCCGACCAGGTAGGAGGCGGAGCCGTAGCGCTCGACCACGCGACGCTTGCGGGCGATCCAGGCGTCGTTGTCGGGAGTGGAGCCGGCGAGCGCGGCGTGGAAGAGCTGCTGGCCCGAGCGGTGGATGTCGACGGCGACGGGCGCCTGGCGTTCCCGGGCCAGCTCCACGAGGAGCGACCCCAGGGCCCACGCGTCGTCGTGGGTGAACTGGCTGAAGACCAGGCGCCGTTCCTGCGCCTCCAGTTCCTCCAGGGGCGGGGTGAGTTCCGGGTGGAACTTCGGGGTGATCTCCTGGTTGCGCGTCACAGCGTCACCGCCACTTGGTCGCGGGCCGAACGGCGGGCCGCCTCCAGTACGTCGAGGGCGGTGGCCGCCTCGACAGCGGTCACCGGGTTGGGACCGCCGTCGGTGAGAGCCCTGGTCACGGCCGCATAGTACGCGGGGTAGTCGCCCGGGAGGGTGGGCTCGGGGCGACCACCGCCGGTCAGCGGGGACTCACCGGCACCGACACGGCCCCACAGGGACTCCGCTTCCGTGCCCCAGTCGGTTGCCGTGCCCGGGCGCCTGCCCTCGCGCAGCGCCGCCTCCTGCGGGTCGAGGCCGTACTTCACGTAACCCGCCCGCGAGCCCAGCACCCGGAAACGCGGGCCGAGTTGGGCGGTCGTCGCGGAGACATACAGGTGGGAGCGCACACCGCTCTTGTGCGTGATCGCGATGAACGTGTCGTCGTCGGCCTCCGCGCCCGGGCGGCGGATGTCCGACTCGGCGTACACCTGCGCGGCCGGGCCGAAGAGGACCAGCGCCTGGTCGACGACATGGCTGCCGAGGTCGTAGAGCAGACCTCCGATCTCTGCGGGGTCGCCGGACTCGCGCCAGCCGCCCTTGGTCTGCGGGCGCCACCGCTCGAAGCGGGACTCGAAGCGCCATACGTCGCCCAACTCGCCCTCGGCGAGCAGCTTGCGGAGGGTCAGGAAGTCGTTGTCCCAGCGGCGGTTCTGGAAGACGGAGAGGAGGAGGCCGCGCTCCTCGGCGAGGGCGGCCAACTCGCGCGCCTCGGCCGCCGTACCGGCAACGGGCTTGTCCACGACCACCGGGAGACCGGCCTTCAGGGCGGCCGTCGCCAGCGAGACGTGCGTCCTGTTCGGGGACGCGATGACGATCAGGTCCAGCTCGGCGGCGCGGTCGAGCAGCTCGTCGGGGGTCGCCGCCACGCCCACGTCCGGAAACTCGGTGCGGGCCTGCTTCTGCCGCTCCGGGTTCGAGGTGACCACCGTGTCGAGAGCGAGACCCTCGGTGGCGGCGATCAGCGGCGCGTGGAAGACGGAGCCCGCGAGGCCGTAGCCGATGAGGCCCACACGGAGAGGAGTACGAGTCATGCCTCCACTTTCGCAACGCTGTTGCCAAAGTGCAAGCGCGGGGGACAATGGCGGCGTGGAGGACAGGATGAGTGGGGCGGCAGGTTCAGTGGGAGTGACCGGAGCGACCGGAGTGACCGAGGTGGCTGGGGTGACCGGCGGGGTGGCCGGTGCGTCCTGGCCTGTCGGCGCGAATCTGCCGGCGCTGCGCAGCCACAACATGGCGCTCGTGCTCGACCTGCTGCGCACGGCCGGTGCGGACGGGATCAGCCGGCTCGAACTCGCCGAGCGGACCGGGCTGACCCCGCAGGCCGTCAGCAAGATCACCGCCCGGCTGCGGGCCGACGGGCTCGCTGCGGAGGCAGGCCGCCGCGCCTCGACCGGCGGCAAGCCCCGTACGGTCCTGCGGCTGGTGCCCGAGGCGGGGTGCGCGGTCGGGCTGCATCTGGACCGGGACGAACTACGGGCGGTGCTGGTCGATCTCACGGGTGCCGTGGTGGGGGAGCGGCGTACCTCGCTGGACCTGGGGGCGGGGCCGGAGGCCGTGGTGGCGGCGGTCGCGGGAGAGACGGACGCGCTGGTGGGCGCGGTGCCGGGCGGCCTGGGCGCCGGGTCCCTCCTCGGTGCCGGTGTCGCCCTGCCCGGTCCGCTCGACCACGCCCGCGGTGTTCTGCACCGGGTGACGGGATTCCCCGAGTGGGACGGCTTCCCGCTGCGGGACGCGCTCGCGCGGCGGCTCGGGGTGCCGGTCGTCGTGGACAAGGACACCAACGCGGCCGCGCTCCGGCTGGCCGTCGAGGGCGAGGGAGGGTCCTTCGCCTATCTGTATCTCGGTACGGGACTCGGTGCCGGGCTCGTCCTCGGCGGGACCGTGCACCGGGGCGCCCGCACCGGCGCCGGTGAGTTCGGGCACCAGGTCGTCCAGCTGGACGGACCGCTGTGCGGTTGCGGCAATCGCGGCTGCGTCGAGGCGCTGTGTCTGACCGCGGTGGCAAGCGGCCGGGTCGACGAGGCGGCACGCGTGCTCGGCACCGCGGCCGGCAACCTGGTCGCCCTGCTCGACATCGACCTCGTCCTCCTCGGCGGTCGCACCATCACCGCCGCCCCGGAGGTCTTCGTACGGGGGGTGGGCACCGTCCTCGACGAGCGTGCCCGGCGGGTGGGCGAGCCGGCGGTGTCGGTGCGGGTTGCCGCGGGTGGGGTCGCCGAGGGCGCGGCGCAGCTGGTGTTGGCACCGCTGTTCGGGCGGGCCGATGGCTGAGGCGGCGGGCGGGCGGGCGGATTGGTGCAGGCGGGCCGATGGCTGTGCGGCTGACGGCCGACGGCTGACGGCTGAGGCGGCGGACGTGGGCGTGGGTGCGCTGATCGAGGGGTCTTGTGGGGTCGTGCGGAGCGGCGCCGTATCGCGGCCGTCCCCACCCGGCACAGTCACATGTTCATGCGACTCTGCACGCCCGTCTCCCTCTGCCTGGCAGCAGCCGCCCTTGTCTCCGTGGCGACCCCGGCGCACGCGGCCCCCGGTCCCGCCTGCGCCGCTCCGGACGACCGCCGCTTCCCCCTCACCAGTCATATCCACGGTGGCCCGGACGCGTACGAGGCGGGCGGCGGTTATGGCACCTGGTACCTGGATGTCACCAACACCACCCGCCGGACCTGCGGAGACATCCACCCGGTCGTCGTACTCGTCGACGACAAGCGCGCACTGAAGCCCGCCCAGCCCCGCCTGGAGTTCTACGACGACGGCGGCCACCCGCACCCCGTCCGCTTCGAGGCCACCGACGAGGAGGAGCTCGTCGGCGCCTTCGACGACGGCTCCCCCGGCCTCACCGTCGGCCCCGGAAAGACCGTCACCGTGAAGGTCCGGCTCGCCCTGACCGCGGACGCCGTGCCCAACAAGGTCACCGTCAACGCCGCCGTCATCCAGCGGCACAAGGACGACGGCGACTGGGTCGGGCAGTCCAACGACTACCCCTTCCGCATCCAGGACGACCCCACAGAGGCCCCGTCCGAGAGCCCCGCCTCCAGCACCTCCAGCACCTCCAGCACCTCCAGCACCTCCAGCACCTCCGGCATCTCCGGGACCTCCAGTGCCTCTCCCGCCACCTCCGGTTCCGCCACCCCCTCACCCGACCGCGTCCCGGGCCTCCCCTTCGCCGACGAGCTGGCCAGCACCGGCCTCGGCACCGCGGGCGGACTCCTCGCCGCCGCGGCCGTCCTCCTCGTCACCGTCGGCGCCGTACTCCTGGCCCTCAGGCCACGGGTGCGGCGGCGGCGCTGACGGCCCGGGTTCGAGGCCGTACCCGGCGTGGCGTGGCGTCTGCGACGATCCCTCCCGTGGACTACCCGAACGACCAGGCCCCCGGCGCCCCCGTCCGCTCCGGCATCCCGGAACACGGCCGCATCCCGAAGTACTACGCGGTGAAGGCGCGCATCGACCGCCTCGTCGGTGAGCTGGGGGAGGGCGGCGCCATCCCCACCGAGCGCGACCTGTCGGAGGAGTACGGGGTCGCGCGGGAGACCGTACGACAGGCGCTGCGCGAGCTGGTGCTGGAGGGCAAGCTGCGCCGGCAGGGACGCGGCACCGTCGTCGCGGGCCCCAAGCTCGAACAGCCCCTCTCCCTCGCCAGCTACACCGAGGGCGTACGGCGGCAGGGTCGCACCCCCGGCCGCAGCCTCGTCACCCTCGACCGCTTCCCCTGCCCGGACGCGCTCGCCGCCGAGACCGGCCTCGAACGCGGCGAACCCGTCTGGCACCTGGAGCGCGTGCTGCTCGCGGACGACGAGCGGATCGGCCTGGAGAGCACCTACGTCGCCGCGTCCCGCGTCCCGCGCCTCGACACCGACTTCGCGCCCGACTCCTCCTTCTACGGCTACCTCCTCGACCGCGGCATCGCCTTCGGGGACGCCGACGAGCGGATCGAGACGGTGCTTGCCACGCCCCGCGAGGCCCTGCTCGTCGGGACCCCGCCGGCCCTTCCGATGCTGCTGATCCACCGGATCTCGCGGGACACCGAGGGGCAGCCGCTGGAGCGGGTGCGGACGCTGTACCGCGGGGACCGGTTCTCGTTCACCGCGCACCTCCAAGGCTGAGTCGCGCTCCCTGTCACCACCTCCCCGTCGCATCACAAAAGCATAACGGGTCTAGCCCAGGGCCGTACGGTCGTGCTGACCACCGGCTTCGCGCGCACCACACAGGACGCGATCCTGGCCGCGCTCGGCTGGCAGGACCTGGTGCCCCTGACGCTGTGCCCCGCCGACGCCGGGGGTCGCGGACGCCCGTACCCCGACATGGTGCTGACCGCGTTCCTGCGTACGGCGGCCGCGGACGGCGTACGGCAGATCGCCGTCGTGGGCGACACCTCGTACGACATGCTCAGCGGTGTCCGCGCGGGCGCCGGTGTGGTCGCCGGGGTCCGCACCGGGGCGCACGACGCCGACACGCTGCGGGTGGCCGGGGCGACCCATGTGCTCGACTCCGTCGGCCGGTTGCCGGGACTGCTCGCGCCCTGACCAGGCTGATGGACGGCGTGTCACTCTTCGAACCGCACTGGACCGAGATCGCCTGAAACAGTCAGAGTTACGTTGAGGAATGGAAGTCTGCGACCGACAGCTGATCGTTAGGCTGGGGCCACGCAGTACCGCGTACGGCAGGAGATCCCGCACATGGCAGACCGCAGGCCCATCGAGTCGTGGCTCACCGACATGGACGGTGTGCTCATCCACGAGGGCGTTCCGATCCCCGGCGCCGACGCCTTCCTGAAGAAGCTCCGCGAGTCCGGCAAGCCCTTCCTGGTCCTCACCAACAACTCGATCTACACCCCGCGCGACCTGCACGCCCGGCTGCGGCGCATGGGCCTGGACGTGCCGGTCGAGTCCATCTGGACCTCGGCGCTCGCCACCGCCCAGTTCCTGGACGACCAGCGGCCGTGCGGGTCGGCGTACGTCATCGGTGAGGCGGGGCTCACCACCGCACTGCACGACATCGGGTACATCCTCACCGACCAGGAGCCCGACTACGTCGTCCTCGGCGAGACGCGGACGTATTCCTTCGAGGCCATGACCAAGGCGGTACGGCTGATCAACGCCGGCGCCCGCTTCATCTGCACCAACCCGGACGAGACCGGCCCCTCCGCCGAGGGCGCGCTGCCCGCGACCGGCGCGGTGGCCGCGCTGATCACCAAGGCGACCGGCAAGCAGCCGTACTTCGCCGGCAAGCCCAACCCGCTGATGATGCGCACCGGGCTCAACGCGATCGGCGCCCACTCCGAGACCAGCGCGATGATCGGCGACCGCATGGACACCGACGTGCTGGCCGGCATGGAGGCCGGGATGCAGACGTTCCTGGTGCTCACCGGGCTGACCCGGCCCGAGCAGGTCGAGGACTTCCCGTACCGGCCGTCCCAGGTCGTCGACTCGATCGCGGATCTGGTCGACCGGATCTGACCTGGTCAGGGCGGTTCCGAAACCCTTCGTAACCCGTTTGGAGCAGTGCGGCGCCGCTGAGGATGCGGGGCCCGGGCCCGAGGGGGAGCCTCCAGGTATCTGGAGGTTCACGATGGGCTCACTACGTCTCACTCTCTGCACAGGGCTCCTGGCCGCCTGCGCCCTCACGCCGACGGCGCACGCGGCGGACGGAGCGGACGGGGGCGGAGCGGGCCTCTCGGTGACCCCGTCGGCCCCCGCTCCCGGCGCCGACCTCGCGCTCCGGGTGACCGGCTGCGCCGAAAGGACGGCCACCGCCCACTCCACGGCGTTCGTCGCGGACGCCCGGCTCGCGGGCACCGAGGGCACCCTCGCCGGGGACACCCGGGTCCGTGCCTCGGCCGAGCCCGGCCCGTACGACGTGAACATCACGTGCGGCAGCTTCCTGGTCAAGAGCAGGATCACCGTCGTATCGCAGTCGCAGTCGCAGTCGGAGCCCGAGTCCCAGGGGCAGGCGCAGTCGCAGCCGGAGGCCGAGTCGCTGTCCGACGACTCTTCCGCCGTCCCGGCAGCGCCCCTCGCCCCGGTTTCGCCCGCCGCCCCGGCATCCCCCGTCGCCCCCGTTCACGCGGGCGGTGGCGGCACCGCGCACTTCGCCACCGTGGACGTGAGTGCGGCCGGACCCGGCACCGGGCAGGCCGTCACCGGACTCGTCCTCGCGGGCGTCGCCGCGGCCGCCGTGGCGCTTCTGAGCGCGCGCCGGAGCCGCGGGACGGATTGAGCCGATGTCCGAGCACGCCGACCACGAGCGTTCCTCCGGCTCTGCCCGCGTGCTGATGGGTACGGCCTGGGCGGTGCTGCTGCTCGGGCTGTGGCTGTGGGGGCGGCAGGTGACCGACATACGGCAGGGCGCCGCCACCGCGCCCGGCGCCGGCGACCTGGCCTCGGTCGGACGGCCGCCGGATGCGGAACTTCCGCCCGCGGCCCGCCCGTTGGGCGACGCGCTGCCGCAGCGCATCGACATTCCCGACCTGGGCGTCCAGGCGCCCGTGGTGGCCCGTGGCCTGGACCGGCAGGGCGCGATCGACCCGCCGCCCTACGACCAGGCGGGCGTCGTCGGCTGGTACGCGGCCGGGGCCAGACCGGGGGCCGCCGGGGCCGCGCTGATGGTGGGGCACGTCGACACCGAGACCCGGCCCGCCGTCTTCTACAAACTGAGCACCATACGGCCCGGCGAGAGCGTCCGCGTCGTCCGCGACGACGGCAAGGTCGCCGAGTTCACCGTCGACGACGTACAGGTGCAGGACCGCGACCGCTTCGACGCCCGACAGGCCTACGGGCAACGCCGGTCGGGGCGCGCCGAACTGCGGCTGATTACCTGCGGCGGCACCTTCGACCGGGTCAGCCGCAGCTACACGGCGAACGTGATCGTCTCGGCCTACCTCACCGGTACCGGCCTGTGAACCCGTCACCACCGGGCCGCCCGTACCGGGCCCGGTCGGCGGCCTGCTCCCCCCGAAGCCGCCGACCGGGCTGGTCCTCAACCGCGGGCGCACGGGCTGCGGGAGTAACCCGGCGACCGGCGCGGGAGGTTCAGGGGGCCACAGAGACAAGAAGCGGCCGGGGACTCGGGCCGTCTGGGACGACTCTAGAACGGATGAGCGCCAGAGCCTAGGGGCTGAATGACGCCAGGTTCCGCTCCGGTGGCTCTCCGTCATACCCACTGGTGATTCAGGGCTGTACGACGCCCTCCGGACGGCCATGGTGCTCCCGGGGCCGGCCTCCCGGTGCTTGACGGCGCAGCTCGGTGCCGCCCGCCCCCGCTCGATCACCAAGGGCTGTAACAGCTCGCCGACAAGGTTCGGGCGATCTCGTGGGCGCCACGAGGCGTATGTCAGGATTGAGCCTCGGACCAGTGCACCCAAGGGGGAGTTGGATGTACGGCATGAGGGGGGCCGGGATGAGGGCTTCCGCGGCGGTGCTGGGGGCGGCACTTCTCGTCGCGGGATGTTCCTCCGGGGGCGACGGCGACAAGAACGACGACGCCGGCGCGAAGATCACCCAGCAGCCCAAGGAGAGCGACCCGTTCTGGGTCAACCCGGACGGCAACGCGGCACACCAGGTCGCCGGATACGACAAGTCCGGCAAGGGCGACGACGCCGAGCAGATCCGCAAGATCGCCGAGCAGCCGACCGGTGAGTGGATCGGCCCGGAGAACCCCGAGCAGGAGGCGCAGGGCTTCACCGAGGCCGCCGACAAGGCGGGCCGCACCGCCCTGCTCGTCCTCTACAACATCCCGCACCGCGACTGCGGCCAGTACTCGCAGGGTGGCGCGGCCGACGGCGACGCGTACCGCACCTGGATCGACGGCGTCGCTGCGGGCATCGGGGACCGCGCGGCCACGGTGATCCTCGAACCGGACGCCATCCTGCACCTGGTGGACGGCTGCACCCAGGACGAGTTCCACGAGGAGCGCTACGACCTCCTCAAGGGCGCCGTCACCAAGCTCAAGTCCCTGAAGAACACCAAGGTCTACCTGGACGCGGGCAACGCCGGCTGGGGCCACCCCGACCAGATCTTCCAGCCCCTCCAACTGGCGGGCATCGACCGGGCGGACGGCTTCGCGGTCAACGTCTCCAACTTCTACTCGACCAAGGACTCCATCGCGTACGGCAAGCAGCTGTCCGCGAAGGTCGGCAACAAGCACTTCGTCATCGACACCAGCCGCAACGGCAACGGCCCCTACACGGGCGGCGACGAGGGCGAACGCTGGTGCAACCCGCCCGGCCGGGCCCTGGGGGAGAGCCCGACGACAAAGACGGCCGACCCCTTGGTGGACGCGTACCTCTGGGTCAAGCGCCCGGGAGAGTCGGACGGCACCTGCAAGGGCGGCCCCAAGGCGGGCGACTGGTGGCCGGCCTACGCACTGAAACTAGCCAAGGCGTCAACGCCCTGAGAGGGGCGCGGGGCGGCGGAGCTGCGTCAACACGCGGCTCCGCCGCCCGGGCGCGACCAGCCCCAACGCACCCGCACTCGACATCCTGAGGGGCGCGGGACTGTGTCAATATGCGGCTCCGCCGCGTGGGCGCGACCAGCCCCAACGCACCCGCACCCGACCGCGCCCACTTACCCGCACCCGCACCCGCACCCGACCGCGCCCACATCCCCGCACCCGCACCCCACCACGCACCCAGCGGCAGCGCTAAGGCACCTTCACCCACTGTGCCTTGCTCGGCGTCCCCTGATCGTCATCCGCGAACAGCATGTACCACCCCGACTGCACCAGGTTCTTGTTCTTCGGCACCGTCACAGTGATCTTGCTCCCGGACGTCGTGAAGTCCAGTGCGATCGACCGCTGATCCACATCCGTGACGTGGGTCGACGCACTGGGCCGGATCAGCCGCATCTTCTTGATGGCGGAGGCCTGCGGTGACGTGAACGTCCCCGACCCGCCCCGCGCGATCGTCTGCGGCCCGCCCGACAGCGACGGCCGCGAATCCCGGTACAGATAGGGCGGCGTGTAGATCTCGATCCGCTGCTCGAACTTCCCCGGCTCGGTGTTCGCCTTGTCGCCGTACAGCGAGTCGGATCCGAAGAACATCACCCGGCCGTCCGGCAGCAGGATCGACCCCGAGTGGTAGTTGCGCCCCACTTCGGGATCGGCGACCTTCTCGAACGAGTTGGTGTCCGGGTTGTACAGCCGCGCCTGCAGGATGTTGGAGTCACCGCGCCCGCGATAGTCCTCGGAGCCGCCCGACACCAGCACCGAGTCGTCCGGCAGGATCGACGACTGCGGATAACGCGTCCCCTTCTCCAGCGTCGGCCCGTCCGTGAACTTCGGGTTCTTGTCCTTGAGGTCGATCAGCCGCGTCTTGTTGCTGGTCGCCGCGGATTCACCGACCCCGCCACCGCCGATCACCATGAACTTCTCGTTCTGCGCGGGCGGCAGCAGCACCGTCCCCGACGTCTCCATCTCATTGGCGTCGCTGAGCCCGGGCAGCTTGCTGAACTTGTTGGTGTCGACGTCCCAAATACCCGGAATACGGCCGACGTTGTCCGGCCCGTAACCCGCGTTCGAACCCGAGTAGAAGATCTTCCCGTTCTGCATCAGGAACAGCGCCGGGTACGTCGGGAACTGGCGGATCGTCGACGTGTACGTCCACTTCTTGGTCTTCGGGTCGAAGACCTCGTTCTTGCCCGGCACCAGCTGCCCGATGTCGTCGAGGCCGGAGACGCTGAGGATCTTGCCGTCGCTCAGGGTGGTGAGCGTCGGATACCAGCGGGCCTCGTTCATCGGGTCGACCTTGATGTACCTCTCGGCGACCGGGTCGAACTCGAAGGCGTCCCGGATTCCCTGGAAGTCCTTCTTGTCGAGGGCGAGCTTCTGCGCGATGCCGTACGTGTTGCGCGCGTCGGTGCCGGTCAGGCCCTGGATGCGGTAGTTGTCCTGGGTCCCCGTCTCGTACTTGGTGCCGCTCTTCTTCGCCTCGACGTAAATGCGGCCGAGCCCCGGGTCGTTGCGCAGGAACTTCCCCGTCGTCTTGTCGAAGACCTTCTTCGCGCGCGGGACGAGAACCGGGTCCTTCGACACGAACGTCTTGCCGTTCTCCTTGCCCGTGAACTTCGTCCCCGCGGGCAGAGTGATCGGCTTGTCCGGGTTCTCGTTGTGGACCACCATCAGGCCGCCGGCCTTGGTGACGTCGCCCTTCAGCTTCTCGTACCGCTTGGTGCCGCCCGCGATCAGCAGATTGCCGTTGGCGAGCTGCGTGTGGCCGGTGCAGAACAGGTCCTTCGGGGTCGGCACCTTCTTGATCGTGCCCTTCACCGGGTCCCAGATCCGGGTGTCGAACCTCTTCGCGTCGAAGTTGTCCTGGTTGTTGCCCGAACCGGCGATCAGCAGCACCTTGCCGGTGCGCAGAAGCGCCGCGTGAATGGTGTCCTGGCGGTATTCCTTCGGGAACTCGACGATGTCCCAGTGCCCGTTGTCCGCTTTGTACTCGGGTCTGTTGATCTGGTACTCGTGGTATTTCTCTGTCCCGACCCGGTAGAGCCAAGGCCCGTTCATCCCGGCCAGCGCGAGTACCACCGCCGTACCGATCGCGAGTCGACGGGCGCGGCGGTGGCCTGCACGGTCGTTCATTCCTTACGTCCCCCAAATCCACCCAGGGCGATCTGCATCGTCTGGTCGTTACCTGCGCTCGGGTCCCCGCTCTGGGCTGTGCCCCCGCTCGCCGCGGCCCAGCTGGGCTTGTGCCCCGAGCCGTGCGGCGAGTGCGGCGCGGCCTGTGCCGGCAGCGGCTGCGGCTGGTACGCCGTCCCGGGCGCCGCCGGGTTCTGCGGCTCCGATGCGGCCGGCGCGGGTGGCCTCTTCTTCGCCTGCCGCAGCGAGTACCGCCAGGCGAAGATCGGCGACGCGGTGATCAGCAGGGCGAACGTGGCCCAGATGAGCATCGCCGGGTGCGAGTGCCCGAGTGTGATGCCGGCGGCGATCGAGCCGGCGAAGACCAGGATGAAGAACAGGTGGATGCGGAAGGTTCCGAACAGTGTGTCCGGGCTGGCCGAGTCGCCCTTGGGCGTGACCACGAACTTGCTCTTGCGGCGCAGCACGGTGTCCATCAGCGAGCGCGCGTAGATCGGCGCCGACAGGGCGGACATCACCATGCCCGCCACACCGCCCGAACCCTCCGGCTCGTGCGGCGAGACGTTGTGCCGGCGGTTCCAGATGTACAGGCCGATCTGCAGCGCGGAGGCGTTGCCGTACAGCATCAGCCAGACCGTCGGGTCGATGTTCACACCCGAGGCGCCCAGGCCCAGGAACAGCGCACAACTCAGCGCCGCCAGGATCCAGTTGAGGGCCGACATCGGGTAGAAGATGATCATCATCGTGTAGTTGAAGAGCTTGCCCGGAGGCAGCGAGAACCAGCCCTTCCAGTACTGCTTCAGGATCGTCTCGTACGTCCCCCGCGACCATCGCAGCTGCTGGGTGAAGAAGTCCGTCCAGGCGCCCGGGCCCTCACCCACGGCCAGTACGTCCGGTGTGTACACCGAGCGCCACTTCTTCCCCGTCGCCGGGTTCCGGTGCCGGTGGATCTCGAAACCGGTGGCCATGTCCTCGGTGATCGAGTCGTACAGGCCGCCGATCTGTTTCAGCGCACTGATCCGTACGGCGTTCGACGTACCGACGAACATCGGGGAGCCGTAGCGGTTGCCCGCACGCTGGATGAGCGCGTGGAAGAGGAACTGCTGGGACTCGGCGGCCTTGGTGATCGGGTTGTCGTAGTTGCCGTAGACCTGCGGGCCGATGACGAAGCCGACGTCCGGGTCGCGGAAGAAGCCGAGCATCCGCTCCAGGTAGTTGGGCAGCGGCACGTGGTCGGTGTCGACGGAGGCGAAGAAGTCGTAGTCGTCGCCGTGGGCGTCCAGCCAGGCGTTGTAGTTGCCGTGCTTGGTCTTGGCGCGGTGCGGGCCCTTGGGCCGGTTCCACTTCTCGACGCCCTTGCGGGAGAAGTGGTGCACGCCCAGGCGCGCGCAGACCGCCTTCACCTCCGCGTCGTCGCCCTCGTCAAGGAGCCAGATGTGCAGCAGCCCCCGGTGGCGCAGCCGTATGGCCGCCTCCAGGGTCTTCGTCACCATCTCCAGGGGTTCCTTGCCGGGCACGTACGTCGTGATGAACGCGACTCTCGTGCCGGTCTCGGGCACCACCGGGATCGGGTCGCGGGCGACCAGCGTGGCGTGCGCGTTGGACAGCACGTTCATGCAGCGGAAGAACTCGATCAGACCGATCGAGACGAGCATCACGACGTCCAGCGCCGGCAGGAAGTCGAAGGCGGGGTACTCGCGTTCGGTCCAGTGCTCGGGCTGCAGCAGCCAGCCGAGCAGGACCAGCGACAGCAGCGGAGCGGCGCCCAGCATCAGGGCGGCGCGCAGGCGGTGCGGCTCCTGCGAGAGCAGCGAGCGGTACTGCACCTTGTACGGCTTGTTCGGGTCGGGCTGGGTGAGGGGACCGGCCAGCCGGCTGTAGTGCTCGTAGTCGTATCTCGGCAGGTTCTTCTTGATCCGGCGGAACTGGCCCGTCTGGCTGTTCCGGTGGGACGGCACTCTGAGTTGGGTCGTTTCTGACGAGTCGAAGTTGTGCCGGGCGCCCGTCGGCGTCGACGTCATGAGTCATTCCCCCCACACGCGAGGCCACCCGCGTGTTGTGTCGGTTCCTTCCGCCCGTGTCGAGCCCCCTCGACTCTTCACAGACGTATCACTGGTGGGCCGCAGTCACCACAGCTCGCACACGCATAGACATGGAACCGCGACCTTCCGGTTGCATGATGCCCCCCTCGGCATCGTCCCGTGAACGGGGCCCCCTATCCCCACAGAACCGGCAACCGCTTACTTGACCCCCAACTGCCGCGTATCCGCAGCATCTTGGAAAACAGGGTTCTACGGCGTTCATCATGATCGCAAGATGCGAAACGCGGTGTTTACCGGTCATACGCGTTCATTGTGGCGCGTGTGGGGGTCCTGTGGATGCGTTGTGGACAGCCGTACGCGAAGGTTGTCGAAGTGCTCCCTTATGGCCACCTCCGCCCTGGCCGAGTCGCCCGACCGCACCGCGTCGAGGATGTCCCGGTGCTGCCGGCAGGTGACCTGGTGGTCCGGCGATGCGCCTCCCAGGTCCGTCTGTACACGGTGGAACGCGTCCCAGAACGCCTCCAGGACCTCGCCTAGCAGCACGTTGTCCAGCCCCCGGTACAGGGTGGCGTGAAAGGCGCGGTCGGTGTCCGCGAGACCGGCGCCTCCTTGCGCGGCCTGCTGTTCCATACGGGTCACGAGCGTGTCGAGTTCAACGAGGTCCGCATCCGGGATCCGCCCCGCGAGCCGGGAGACGAGCCCCGTCTCCACCGCCTCGCGCAGCTCCAGCAGCTGCAGGAGGGAGTCCTCTCCCCGGTAGTGCCCGGCGACCGTGCGGAAGGCGAGGCCCTCGATCATCGGGGCCAGCGACATCGGGCCGACGTACGTCCCGAAGCCGTGCCGGATCTCCACGATGCCCATCGCCTGCAGCGCCTTCAGCGCCTCGCGCACCGAGTTCCGGCTCGCGCCCAGGAACTCCATCAGCTCGGGCTCGGTCGGCAGCGGGGCCCCGGAGGGCAGTCTGCGGTCGATGATGAGCTTCTTGATCCGCTCCTGGAGGTCACGCGCTGCCATGGCCAGAGAGTATCCGGCCAAACAGGGGTAAGGGCCTCGCTTGCACGAGAGGCCTCGCCCGCCGACGCCGTCGCGCTGCGCCTTCGGAAACGACGATGGCGAGGTGGTCCGCACTCTCTGCGAACCGCCTCGCCATCACCATCGTGCGCCGCCAGGGACTCGAACCCCGGACCCGCTGATTAAGAGTCAGCTGCTCTAACCAACTGAGCTAGCGGCGCGCGCTGACGTCGTAACTCTACCGGACGCCCAGGGGTGCCTTCGACCACACGGTGCCCGGTGCCAGGCACCGGTCCCGGGCGGTCCTTGTACATCATTCGGACCGTCAACATGCGCGTCGGGAAGACGGTTGGGAAACTGATCAACGTGGACAGGCGCGGTCTTTTTCATCTGGAGTGTGAGGGGAATCGCATGGCGACTCCGGTATTCGAGGAATTCGATCCGGCGGGCGACTGCGACTGCCCCGGGTGCGCGCACTGGCGCCGCGTCCTGCCGTATTCGGGCACCGGCCGCCATCCGGCCGCCCACACCCACTCCCGGCTTCGGCCGGGCGGGGGCACCCCGATGGCCGTGATCGTGGCGGCGGCCACCTCCGCGGCTCTTGGCGCGGCCTGTGCGGCGCCGGCGTTCGCGGCCCCGCACGCTCCGCCCAGCCCAGGTGTTCCCGCAGGTGAGGGGCCTGGTACCCCGCAGGGCCACAAGGCCCCGCTGCACGGCGGGAGGGGTGGGCCGACCAAGTTCGCGGGTGCGCTCAGGGCGCCCGCGACCACCCGCGCGGAGATCATCAACCGGGCCAGGAAATGGGTCGACGCGGAGGTGCCGTACAGCATGAGCCTGTACTGGTCCGATGGTTACCGGCAGGACTGCTCGGGCTATGTCTCGATGGCCTGGGGCCTGCCCGGGAACGAATGGACGGGCAGCCTCGGCCAGTACGCGCAGCAGATCACCAAGGAGGAACTGCAGCCCGGCGACATTCTGCTGTTCCACAATCCCGAGAACCCGGAGAAAGGCTCGCACGTCGTCATTTTCGGCGGCTGGACGGACTACACGCACGCCTCGTACATCGCCTATGAGCAGACGCCCCCGCACACCCGCCGGCAGGCCACCCCGTACGCCTACTGGAGCTACTCGGACCGCTATATCCCCTACCGGTACAAGGGGCTCGCGGCGGACCCGCCGGGGGCGGCCCAGCCGAGCACGCCCGCCGATCCGAAACCCGCGACGCCCTACCCGGGAGCGGCGTACTTCGGCCCCGGTGCGAACAACAAGTACGTCACCCAGCTCGGGCAGCTGCTCATCGAGCGGGGTGCCCGGCGCTTCTACCCGTCGGGCCCCGCGCCGCGGTGGTCGGACGCGGACCGGCTGGCCACCCAGGCCTTCCAGCAGGCCCAGGGCTGGCAGGGCCAGGACGCGGACGGGCTGCCGGGGCCGCGGACCTGGGAACTGCTGGTCTCCGGCAAGGGCAAGTCGGTCCCGGCGGACGGGGCGGCCGGTCCGCCCGCGCCCGCGTCCCACGGGGTGCGGGGCTATCCGGGCCGGGCGCTGTTCAGGCCCGGTGCGAACAACGAGTACGTCACCCGGCTGGGCAGGCAGCTGGTGAAGAAGGGGTTCGGCAAGCACTACACGACCGGGCCGGGGCCGCACTGGGGCGAGGCGGACCGGCGCAGCGTCGAGGCCTTCCAGCGCTCCCAGGGGTGGCGCGGTGGCGCGGCGGACGGCTATCCGGGGCCGGAGACCTGGAGGCGCCTCTTCTCCTGAGCGGGTCTGCCCGACCCATCTGTTGTGACTCGACCCACCTGTTGTGACGCATCTGGCGCGGAGGCTGGAGGCACGCATGAGTACGACGACCACTTCACAGACGCCCGAGTCCGAGGGACCGGGCAGACCGGCTCGCCTCATCCAGAACGAGGCGACCACCGAGATCCCCGTCCATCTGCTGTTCCGCGACGACCCGGACCCGGTGTCCGTGCCGCTGCGACCCACCGTCGTCGGCCGCCGGCAGGGGACGGGTGAACAGCCGCGCTTCCGGCGGCCGACCCCGGCGAAGCCGAGGTCCGCACCGCAGGCCGACCCCGACCTGGCCGAGCGGCCCGCCCGGGTGCTGCCCGGGGCGGCGGGCGTGCTCGCCGGTGCCTGCGGGGCGGCCGGGTGCGTGGCCACCTCGTGGTGGGCGGGAGTCCTGCCCCCGCTCGCGGCGGCGGCGCTGCGGCTGCCGGCGTACGCGGGGGCCGGGCTCGGTCCCGCGCAGTGGGCGGCCTACGCGGGCGCCGGCACGCTCGGGATGTTCGGGTTCGGCGGGCTCGCCCGGGGTCGGACCGGACGGGCCTGGGTGCTCGGACTGTTCGGCCGCTACCGGGGGACCGTCCGGCGCACCGGTCTGATGTGGGTCAACCCCCTGCTGCTGCGCCGCCGGGTCGATGTACGGCTGCGGCACTGGCGCAGCGAGCCGATGCCCGCGGCCGACGGCAACGGCGTCGCGCTGCGCGTGGTGGTGCTGGTGGTGTGGCGGGTGCGGGACACCGCGCGGGCGCTGCTGGGCATCGAGGACCACGAGACCTATCTGCGTGAGTGCGTGGAGGCGGCCCTGGCGCGGGTCGCGGTGGAGACGCCCGGCGGGGGACGGGGACCGGTGGAGGCAGCCGATTCCACGGCCGCGGCGCTGACCCGGTTGACGGCGGCGGACGTGGCGCCGGTCGGGATCGAGGTGTTCTCGGTGCAGCCGGTCCGGGTGGAGTACGCCCCCGAGGTCGCCGCCGCGATGCACCGCCGTCGGATCGCCGCGCTGGACGCCCAGCACCGGGCGAGTGTGCTCACGTCGGTCGTGGACTCGGTGGAGGACACGGTGACGCGGCTGACCGTGCGCGGGCTTGTGGAGCTGGACGACTACGAACGCAATGCGCTGGTGAAGGACTTGACGGTGGCGTTCTGCGCGGGGCGGGGAGACCAGGGGCCGTAATCGCTGTCGCTCTCCGATGGCCATGGACCGGTTAAGGACCCAGCTTTTGATATGGACACAGCCAAGTAACGGCAATATTCTGACACTTGGTCTAGACCTGCACGCCTCATGGAACTTCCCCCACGTTCTTCAGGAGCGGCAGCATGCGCAAAAAGACCAAGTGGTACGCCGCCGTGCTCGGACTCACCACGGCGGGAGCCTTCGTGCTCTCCGCCGGCGGTGCGAGCGGCCACGGCTACACCGACCTCCCCATCAGCCGGCAGAAGCTCTGCCAGAACGGCACCGTGACCAACTGCGGCGACATCCAGTGGGAGCCGCAGAGCGTCGAGGGCCCCAAGGGCTTCCCCGCGGCCGGACCGGCCGACGGCTCGTTGTGCTCGGGCGGCAACTCCCGCTTCTCCCAGCTCGACAGCGCGAGGACGCCGTCCGGTGGCGCCTGGCCCACCACGAAGGTGACGGGTGGTCAGAGCTACACGTTCCGCTGGCAGTTCACCGCCATGCACGCCACCACCGACTTCAAGTACTACGTCACCCGGCAGGGCTGGAACCAGAACCACAACCTGGCCCGCTCCGACCTCAACACGACACCGTTCCTGACGGTGCCGTACAACGGACAGCGCCCCCCGGCCACCCTCTCCCACAGCGGCACACTGCCGTCCGGGCTGAGCGGCCACCACGTCATCCTCGCGGTATGGACGATCGCCGACACGGGCAACGCGTTCTACGCCTGCTCGGACGTCACGTTCTGACCCCCGCCGGACAGGGTGCGTGCGCCGGGAGGCTCGGTCCCGGCGCACGCGCCCGAACTCTGAGCCTTACTTGAGCGAACCGGGCGCCGCCTGCGGGTACCTTCCTGTCACCGCCCTACCGATGGGTAGGGCGGTGACCTGAGATCCGGGGGACCCCATGGACGTGCTGTTCTACCTCGTGCCCTGCTTGATCATGGCCTTGGTCCTCTTCGGCGCGTACCGCGTGCTGCGCCGTTCGCTGCAGATCCGCAGCGCCTGGAACAGCGGGCTGACGGCCGAGGCGCGCTGTCTGCGGATGTTCACGACGACGCACGGCGGCGGCCATGACACGTCGGTGAGCACCACGCTGCACCACGTCTTCGAGTTCACCGCGCGCGACGGCCGCCTCGTCCGCTTCGAGGAGGAGAACGGCCCGGCGACGATCCTGGAGGGGGACTTCGTCACCGTCTACTACGCCGAGGGCCGCGAAGTGATCGCCACGGCCAAGGCGCCGCGCCGCGCCGGGCTGGCGGCGTCCACCATCGCCATCCTGACGTTCCTCGGGGTGATCGTCGTGTTCTGCGTCGCTTTCATGGTCACGTTCAGCCAGATGTCCGACGAGTTCGGCTTCGGCGAGGGCACCGACGACACCACCAACACCGTCGTCGTCGACGGCGTCACGATCACCCCCTGACCCTCCACATCTGACGGTCCATCAACTACCGTGCCCCGCCATGGAGTCCGACAGGAGTACGGTCGCTGAACTCGTGGCCCGGCGGTGGGGCGACCACCGTCCGGCCCTGTGGTGCGAGGACCTGGTCCTCACCCATCACGAGGTGGCCGCCGGCGCCGCTGCCAGGGCGGCCCTGTTGACCGACCTGCTGCCGCCCGGCGCCGAGCCGCATGTGGGCGTCCTGCTCGACAACACCCCTGAATACCCCCTGTGGTTGGGAGCCGCGGCGCTGGCGGGAGCGGCGGTCGCCGGCATCAACCCCACCCGCCGGGGCGCGGAGCTGGCCCGCGACATCCTGCACACCGGGTGCCGGACCGTCGTCACCGAGCGCACCCACCTCCCCCTCCTCGCCGGCCTCGAACTCCCCGGCGTACGCCTCCTGGTCACCGACACCGAGGAGTACGCCGCGCTGCTGGCGCCGTATACGACGGCCGAGCCGGACGCCTCCCGCGCCACCCCCGACGACCGTCTGCTGCTGTACTTCACCTCCGGTTCGACCGGCGCCCCGAAGGCCGCGATCTGCACCCAGGGCCGGCTGGCGGCCGCCGGGGCGTCCCTGGTCGGCCAGTTCGGGGTGCGCCGCGACGACGTGCACTACATCTGCATGCCGATGTTCCACGGCAACGCGGTGATCGCCGACTGGGCACCCGCGCTGGCGGCCGGGGCGGGCGTGGCGCTGCGTCGGCGCTTCTCGGCGTCGGGGTTCCTGGCGGACGTACGGAAACACGGGGCGACCTACTTCACGTACGTGGGGCGGGCCGTGCAGTACATCCTGGCCACCGAGGCGCGCGACGACGACCGGGACAACCCGCTGCGGCTCGGTTTCGGCACGGAGGCGGGAGTGGTGGACGCGGCGGCCTTTGAGCGGCGGTTCGGGGTTCGGCTGGTGGAGGGGTACGGGTCCTCGGAGGGCGGGGCCGCCGTGCAGTGGTCGCCGGGGACGCCGCGCGGTGCGGTGGGAAAGGCGGCGCCCGGTCTCGTCGTACTCGATCCGGACACGGGTCAGGACCGCCGGCCGGCCCGCTTCGACGCGGCGGGGCGGCTGCTGAACGGGGACGAGGCGATAGGCGAGCTGGTCAACCGGGGCCCGAACCCCTTCGAGGGGTACTGGCGCAACCCCGAGGCGGAGGCCGAGCGGCGAAGGGACGGCGCCTACTGGACCGGCGACCTCTTCTACCGGGACGCCGACGGCTATCTCTACTTCGCCGGCCGCACCGACGACCGTATCCGCGTCGACAGCGAGAACCTGGCCGCCGCGATGATCGAGAACATCCTCGCCCGGTACGAGGGTGCCGACGCGGTCGCCGTGTACGCGGTGCCGGATCCGGTGACCGGGGACCAGGTGATGGCGACGGTCGCGGGGAGGTTCGACCCGGAGGACTTCGGCACGTTCCTGGCCGCCCAGCCGGACCTGGGCACCAAGATGGCGCCGCGGTTCGTGCGGGTGGTGCGGCGGATGCCGGTGACCGCGACGAACAAGATCCACCGGGCGCTGCTCAGACGGGAGGGGGTCCGGTGCGCGGATCCGGTGTGGTGGCGCCCGCCCGGCGAGCAGGGGTACGCGTACCGGAGGCTGACCCGGGAGGACGTCGAGGGGGCGCCGGCTCCCACGCGAGGCTCGTCCTGAGGGGGTGTGGGTGGCGGAAGTCCCCACAACGACGGCGAAGCCGCGCAAAAACAGCGATGGCGAGGCCGGTTCGCGCTGTCCGCGAACACGCCTCGCCATCGACATCGTGCGCCGCCAGGGACTCGAACCCCGGACCCGCTGATTAAGAGTCAGCTGCTCTAACCAACTGAGCTAGCGGCGCATGACTCTCGCCGACCGCGTGATCTGTGTCTCGCGGGCGGCGACGAAGAAAATACTACCCGGTCTCCAGGGGTGCTCCGGACCAACGGCCGGTGCCGTCCGGAGCGCCCCTGGATCGACTGGATCTGCTAGATCGCCATGGACAGCAGTACCGGCGCCGCGCTCCGGTTCAGTGTGTCCGCGGCCTGGCGGAGACGGTGGGCGTGCTCGACCGGGAGGGAGAGGGCGAGGCAGCCGACCGCGGAGCCGGCGCTGATCGGGACGGCCGCGCAGACCGTGCCGACCGCGTACTCCTGGAGGTCGAGATGGGGCACGGTGGGCGGCTGGGTCTCCAGACGGGACAGCAGAAGCTTGTCGCTGGTGATGGTGCGCGAGGTGAGGCGGGCCAGCTTGTGGCGGGAGAGGTGGTCGCGCCTGCTGTTGTGGTCGAGCTGGCCAAGCAGGCTCTTGCCGATCGCGGTCGCGTGCGCCGAGAAGCGGAAGTCGACCCACTCGTTGACGACCGGGGTGGTGGGCCCGTCGGCGTACTGGGAGATCCTGACCTCGCCGTCGACGTACCGGCTGAGGTACACGGCGGCGCCCACCGAGTCGCGCAGCCGGTCGAGGGTGCGCTGGAGCTTCTCGCGCAGGGCCTGCTCACGGCCCTCGGCGGAGCCGAGTCGGGTGAGGGCGTCGCCCGTGATGTACGCCCCGTCGGTGATCTGCTCGACGTAGCCCTCGCGGCGCAGCATCCTCAGGAGGGTGGTCAGCCGCTCCGGGGTGAGGCCGGTGAGCCGGGCGAGCTCGGTGTCGGTGACTCCGGTGGTGTGCCGCGCCACGGTCTCCAGGACGCGCAGGGCGTCCTGGGCCGAGTGGTACGGCGCGGTCGGCTCGTGCTTCAGCGCCACGGTGTCCCCCTGCGCTCGCTCGGTCGCACTGCTGCTGGCACTACTACTGGGCCGTAATCCGGACAGCGAATCCCTTCCACGATAGCGGTCAAGAGGCTTGTTGTGAGCGGCTGTTGACGAGATTCCGACCCCCGCCCACCGCTCTCAACAGGAGCGCAGGCACGCTGGCATATGCCAGCGGACTGACCCGGCGCCCGGACCTCGAAGGTTGAACCGCGTTCAACTCCTGACGTCAGAGCACCGCGCTGAGAAATTCTCGCGTCCGGTCCTTCTCCGGCTCGCTGAAGATCTTCTCCGGCGGTCCCGACTCGATGACCCGGCCGGAGTCGAACATCAGCACCTGGTCCGAGATGTCCCGGGCGAAGTTCATCTCGTGGGTCACGCAGAGCATCGTGATGTCGGTGGTGCGGGCGATGTCGCGCAGCACGTCGAGGACGCCCGCGACCAGCTCCGGGTCGAGAGCGGAGGTCACCTCGTCCAGGAGCAGCACCTGCGGCCGCATCGCCAGCGCCCTGGCGATCGCCACCCGCTGCTGCTGGCCGCCGGAGAGCTGGGTCGGGCGGGCGTCGCACTTGTCGGCGAGCCCTACCAGGTCCAGCAGCCCGCGCGCCCGCTCCTCCGCCTCGTCCTTGGACAGGCCGAGGACGGTGACCGGGGCCTCAGTGATGTTCCGCAGGACGGTCATGTTCGGGAACAGGTTGAACTGCTGGAACACCATCCCGATGTTCTTGCGGACCTCGCGGATCTGCTTCTCGGGGGCCGGGAAGAGCTGCAGCCCGCCGACGGTGATCGTGCCCTCCTCGGGCTTGGCCAGAGTCATCAGCAGCCGCAGGATCGTCGTCTTGCCGGAGCCGGACGGGCCGATCAGGGTGACGTGCTTGCCGGAGTTCACGGAGAAGTCGAGGTGGTCGAGGACCGTGTTCGACCCGAACCGCTTGGTGACCTGCTCGAACCGGATCAGCTCGCTGCCGTCCACCGGCCGGTTGGTGCTCGCGTCGGGTTCTTTCGTCAATGGGGTGTCAGCGGACAAGGCGTCGCTCCAGGGCTCGTACGAGAAGGGAGGCCGGATAGGCGATGACGATGAAGGCCACACCGATCACCGTCAGGGGCTCGGTGAACTGGAAGTGCTCCTGGGAGAACAGCCGCGCCTCGCCGAGCATCTCCATGACGGTGATCGTCATCAGGATCGGGGTGTCCTTGAGCATCGCGATGACGTAGTTGCCGAGGGCCGGGACGACCCGGCGGATCGCCTGCGGCAGGATCACCGCGGTCCAGGTGTGCCGCACCGGCAGGTTCAGCGCGGTCGCCGCCTCCCACTGGCCGGCGGGGACCGCCTCGATGCCGGCGCGGTAGACCTGCATCGTGTACGTCGAATAGTGCAGTCCGATCGCACAGATGCCCGTGGTCAGTGCCGACCAGGTCAGGCCCCACTCGGGCAGCACGTAGAAGAAGAAGAAAAGCTGCACCAGCAGCGGGGTGTCGCGGATGAACTCCGTGACCACACCGACCGGCCAGCGTACCCAGCGCGACGGCGTGCGCATCAGCAGCGCCCACACCAGCCCGAGCACGAACGAGATCAGCGAGCCGATGGCGAGGATCTGCAGGGTGACCAGCAGACCGTCCCAGAACTTCGGCATGAAGTCGGCGACAGCGCTCCAGTCCCATTTCATCCGAGAGCACCTCCCGCGCCCACGCCGGTCGTCTCAGGACGACGCAGCTCCTGCTCGGGCGTGCGCCCGACCGACTTGCCCAGGCCCGCCTTGAGCTTGCGCTCCAGTCCGCGCATTCCCCGCGTGAGCAGGAAGGCGATGACGAAGTAGATCAGCAGGACGTACGTGTAGATCTCCGCGCTCTGCTGCAGCGCGAGGCGCACCAGGTTGGCGCTGAAGGCCAGGTCGCCCATGCCCATCACGGACACCAGCGCGGTGCCCTTGAGCAGCTCGATCAGCAGGTTGGAGAACGGCGGGATCATCTCCGGCACCGCCTGCGGCAGCAGGATCAGCCGCATCCGCTGCCAGGGTGTGAAGCTGAGGGCGACGCCGCCCTCGCGCTGCGCCGGGTCGACCGAGTTCAGCGCGCCGCGCACGATCTCGGCGCCGTACGCACCGTAGGTCAGTCCGAGCGCGAGCGTGCCCGCCCACAAGGGCACCAGCTGCCAGCCGAACGCGATCGGCAGCACGAAGAACACCCAGAAGATCATGATCAGGGCGGAGGTCCCGCGGAAGACCTCGGTGTAGAAGCCCGCGAGGAAGCGGACGATCCACAACCGGTGGGTGCGGGCCATGCCGACTCCGAAGGCGACCGCCGCGGCCACCAGTCCGCTGAGGACCAGGAGTTGGATGGTGATCCAGATCCCTTTGAGTACGAGTTCCCAGAGTCCTGAGGTCATCCGCCGCAGAGCTCCTTCGCGGTCAGATCGGTCATCTCGGCCTTGGTGAAGCCGAACGGCCGCAGGACGCGGAACAGTTCGCCGCTCTTCTTGAGCTTGCGCAGCTCGACGTTGAAGGCGTCGCGCAGCTTCGTCTCGGTCGGCCGGAAGGCGAAGGCGCCCCCGTCGACATGGGGCTTGCCCTTGACGAGCGGCGCGAACGCCGCGGTCGCCTCGGCCTTGGAGGACTTCTTGACGACTTCCCGGGTGGTGAGCGCCGTACCGGCGAAGACGTCGACGCGTCCGGCCTCGACGGCGTTCAGTCCGGCGACCTGGTCCGGCACGACCAGGATGTCGCTCTCCTTGTACCCCGCCTCGACGGCGTACTGGAGCTCCGCATAGCCGGTCCCCGTCGCGAACTTGGCCTTCTTCGCGACGATGTCCTTGTAGTTGTGCAGACCCTTCGGATTGCCCTTGCGCACGATGAAGGAATCGAGCATCTGGTAGTCCGGGTCGGCGAAGATGACCTGCGCGCACCGCTCGGGATTGACGTACATCCCGGCCGCCACGACGTCGAACTGCTGCGAGTTCAGGCCCGGTATCAGCGAGCCGAACTCCGTGGGCACGGGCTGCACCCGGTCCACGCCGAGCCGTTTGAAGACGACCTTGGCCAATTCCGGTGCCTCGCCGGTCAGATCGCCGTTCTTGTCGATGTAGCCGAACGGGATCTCACCCGCGATGCCCAGCCGTACGACGCCTGACGCCCTGAGCCGGTCGAGGAGATCACCGCCTTTCGTCGTCGACGCGGTGGCCACCCGACTGCATCCCGCGGCGCCCAGCGCACCGAGCGCCGCCACCCCCGCGAGCAGCGATCGGCGGCTGGGTCCGGGTGACCCGGGTGTGTGTCTGTCGTTCCCAAAAGGTGGAGCCATGGCGGCGCGGCTACCCGAGAGCATGCGATGTATGCACCATGGGATGCATGGCTGACCGCTACATCGAAGTCTCGCTGGTCAAGCGTGGAATCACCTGCACGGCAAAACTGCTGGACGACCGCGCTCCGCTCACCTGCGCGGCCGTGTGGGACGCTCTTCCACTGGGCAGCGACGTCTATCACGCGAAATACGCCCGAAACGAGATCTATGCCCTCTTCTCTCCTTTCGCGACATCAGAGCCACCCCTGGAAAATCCGACAGTCACCCCGATTCCCGGAGATCTCTGCTATTTCTCCTTCGCGGGATCGGAACTCGGCACCAAGGCGTACGGCTACGACCGCGAGGTCCGCGCCGGCACGACGCTCGTCGACCTCGCCCTCTTCTACGAGCGCAACAACCTCCTTCTGAACGCCGACGTGGGCTGGGTACCCGGCATCGTCTGGGGCCAGATCGTCGAAGGACTGGAGGAGATGGCCGAGGGATGCAACGACCTGTGGCGGTCGGGGGCGGCAGGGGAGACGCTCAGCTTCCGCCGGAAGTGACGGGGGAGGCGATCCCCGCCTCGTAGAGCGCGTGCGCCGCCCGCAGCACCAGGTCGTCCCGGTGCCGGGCGGCCACGAGCTGCAGGCCGATGGGCAGACCGTCCCCGTCGCGTCCGACCGGGACGGTCGCCGCCGGCTGCTGGGTCATGTTGAACGGGTACGTGAACGGGGTCCACCCCGTCCAGCGCCGGTGCCCGGAGCCCTTCGGCACCTCCGCGCCCGCCTCGAACGCCGTGATCGGCAGCGTCGGCGTGACGAGGAGGTCGTAGGACTCGTGGAAGCGGCCCATGCGGCGGCCGAGTTCCATACGGACGTCGACCGCGGCGAGGTAGTCGAGGGCGCTCAGGCGCGCGCCGGCCGCGCAGATCTCCCGCAGCCCGGGATCGAGCAACTTCCGCTGTTCCGGCCCGAGTTGCTGGGTCACCCGGGCCGCCCCGGAGAACCACAGGGCGTGGAAGGCGTCCACCGGGTCGGTGAAGTCGGGGTCGGTCTCGCTGACGTACGCGCCGAGTTCGGCAAGCCGCTCCACCGCCTGGCGCACCGCGGCGGCGACCGCGGGCTGCACCGCCACCTGTCCGCCGAGGGACGGCGAGTAGGCGACCCGCAGGCCCCGCACCCCGCCCGTCAGCCCGGCGACGAACGACCCGGGCGCGGCCGGCAGCGCCGACCAGTCGCGCTCGTCCGGCGCCCCGATCACATCGAGGAGCAGCGCCGCGTCCGCCGCGTCCCGGGTCATCGGGCCCACATGCGCCAGCGTGCCGAACGCGCTCGCCGGATAGAGCGGCACGCGCCCGTACGTCGGCTTCAGCGCGAAGATCCCGCAGAAGGCCGCCGGGATGCGGACGCTGCCGCCGCCGTCCGTGCCCAGGGCGAGCGGGCCCGCGCCGAGCGCCACGGCCGCCGCCGCCCCGCCGCTGGAGCCGCCCGAAGTGCGGGTGAGGTCGTGCGGGTTGCGGGTCACACCGGACTGCGGTGAGTCCGTCACGCCCTTCCAGCCGAACTCCGGTGTCGTGGTCTTGCCGAGGAACACGGCGCCGTGCTCACGCAGCCGGGCGACCGAGGGGGCGTCCTCGTCCCAGCGACCGCTCTCCGGGATCGTCCTGGAGCCCTTGAGTGTGGGTGCGCCGCGCAGCAGCAGGATGTCCTTGACCGTCGTCGGGACCCCGTCCACGAGCCCCTTCGGCTCGCCGCGCCGCCAGCGCTCCGTCGACTCCCGGGCCTGCGCGAGGGCCTCGTCGGCCGGCAGGCGCACGAACGCGTTCACCTTCGGCTGGATCCGTTCGGACCTCTCCAGCGCGGCCCGCGTGACCTCCTCCGGACTGAACTCGCCCTTGCGATAGCCCTCGACGAGTCGTGCGGCGGTCAGCTCGGTCAGGCCGGGGTCCGTCATCTGCCCTCCATCGCTTGAGCGGTTCAGCGTCCTGGTACGTACCCACGCTTCTTGTCGACCACGTTCAGGAGCGGTCTGCCCGCTGCCCAGCGCTCGTACAACTCCACGAACTGGCTGCCGAGCTGATCGCGCCAGCCGATCGTGTCGCCGCTCATGTGCGGGGACACGATCAGGCCCGGCACCTCCCACAACGGGCTGTCCGGGGTGAGGGGTTCGTGCTCGAAGACGTCCAGGGCGGCACCCGCGATCCACCGCTTGGCCAGCGCCTGGGCGAGCGCGTCCTCGACGACCAGCCCGCCGCGCCCGATGTTGATGAAGCGGGCCGACGGCTGCATGACGCCGAAACGCCGCGCGTCGAACATGCCGTACGTCTGCTCCGTCAGCGGGGCCGCGGCGATCACCCAGTCGGCGCGGGCGATCAGACGGTCGAGGTCGTCGGGGCCGTGGATGCCGGTGTGCGGAGTGCGTCCGACGAGTGCCGTCGTCACGTCGAGCGCCTTGAGCGTGCGGGCGATCGTCCGGCCGATGGGCCCGGATCCGACGACACACGCGCGGGTGCCCGCGACCCGCTGTGTCTCGCGGTGCCGCCAGGTCCGCTCCCGCTGCAGCTCCCAGGTGCCCGGCAGGTCCTTGGCCATGGTCAGGACGAGGGCGGCGACGTACTCGGCGATGGGCTGGTCGAAGACACCGCGCGCGTTGGTCACCACCGTGTCGGACGCGGCGAGTTCGGGGCACATCAGGTGGTCCACGCCCGCGCTCGCCGTATGCACCCAGCGCGGCCGCGGACCCTCGCCCGGCCAGGCGGAACGCACGGCCCGGGAGGTGAAGTCCCAGACCAGGAGCACGTCCGCGTGCGGCAGACGCTCGGCGAGGCTCGCCTCGTCGGCGTGCTCGATCAGGGCGCGGCCGGTGAGCCGGCCGAGACGGGGCGGGGGGTCGGCATCCAGGACGAGAAGGGTGGGGGCGGGGTCGCTCATACGGATATTTTCTCCGGGGGCCGGCTGTCCTGGGAGGGCACCGCACCGCCCGTGACATGGGCGGACACGGGCGTTGACACGGGCGGAACACGGACGTGACACAAGCGTCGACATGCGCGGATTGACCACGCTCGCACCAGAACCTACCTTCGTCAACACGGGCGTGCTGACAGTCCGTTGCCCACCCCTTTCTCGCTGTGAGGACGGTGCCTGTATGGAGGTGTCGTTTCTGGGTGGACCCCGCCCGCAACGCGGTGTCGGTGTCGTCGCCCCTTTCGACTTCGCCCTGGACCGCGAGCTGTGGCGCTGGGTTCCGGACGAGGTCTCACTGCATCTGACGCGCACGCCGTTCGTGCCGGTCGAGGTGAGTCTCGACCTCGCCCGTCTGGTGAGCGAGCACGAGACGCTCGACAACGCGGTCCGCACCCTGACCGCGATCACCCCGGAAGTCGTCGCGTACGCCTGCACGTCCGGCAGCTTCGTCGCCGGGATCGCCGGGGAGCGGGCGATGTGCGCGGCGATGACACGCGCCGGCGAGGTCCCGTCGGTCACCACCTCGGGTGCACTCCTTGAGGCCCTGGTGGCGCTCGACGCGCGGCGTGTGGCTCTCGTGACCCCGTACACCGTCTCGGTGACACGCGCACTGGAGGAGTACGTCGCCGAGGCGGGCGTCACGGTCACCGGATGCGCGTACATGGGCCTGACCAGGCACATCTGGAAGGTGCCGTATCGCGATGTGGTCGACATGGCCCACCAGGCGGTACAGGGTGACGCCGATGTGCTGTTCATCAGCTGCACCAACCTTCCGACGTACGACGTCATCCCCCAGCTGGAGGCCGAACTGCGCATCCCGGTGATCTCGGCCAACCAGGTGACGATGTGGGCCGCGCTGTCCCGGCTGGGTACCCGGGCAGTGGGGCCGTATCAGGCGCTGATCGATCCGGCGGCGCGCTCCGGCCCCGTACTGCCGGAACTCCCGGACGGTGAACAGCAGCAGGAAGGCAGGCCATGACCGCACTCGGATTCCTCTACCCGGGCCACTCCGCGGAGGACGACTACCCACGCATCGAGCAGTTGCTGGGCAGCGATATCCGGCTGGACGTCGTGCACACCGACATCGGCGAGGACGCGCACCGGGTGGACGCCCTGCTGCAGATGGGCTCGGCCGAGCGGCTCGCAGCGGGAGTCGCGGAACTGCGCATGGCGGGCGCCGAGTCGGTGGTGTGGGCCTGCACCAGCGGAAGCTTCGTCTACGGCTGGGAGGGCGCCCACGAGCAGGTGCGCTCCCTCGCCCTTACGGCAGGGCTGCCGGCGTCCTCGACGTCCTTCGCCTTCGCTCACGCGCTGCAGGAGCTGGGCGTGCGGCGGGTGGCGGTCGGCGCGACCTACCCCGACGACGTGGCCGGGCTGTTCGCGGAGTTTCTGCGGGCGGGCGGCGCGGAGGTGACCTCCGTCCGGGGCGCCGGGATCATCACGGCGGCGGAGGTCGGCACCTGGGGCGAGGCGGAGGTGTTCCTGCTGGCACGGGACGCCGACCGCCCCGAGGCGGACGCCCTCCTCCTGCCGGACACGGCCCTGCACACGGCGGCGCACATCCCGGCCCTGGAGAAGGAACTGGGCAAGCCGGTCCTCACGGCCAACCAGGTCACGGTGTGGGAGGCGCTGCGGCTCGTGGACCGGAGGGTGAACGCGCCGATGCTCGGGTCGCTGTTCACGAGGGAGCCGCTCGTCCAAGTCTGATTCCTCCTCGCCCCCCGGACCCCCGCTCCTCAAACGCCGGAGGGGCTGAAATCAGCCCGTCCGGCGTTTGAGGACGAGGTTCCTTCAGGCCGACGGGGGGCCTGGGGCCGGAGCCCCGGGGAATAAAGCGGAGAGTGCCTCCTGTTAGCGCCTGACGGACCACGCACACGGCGAAACCGACGGAGGCAGCACGTGACGGCAGACGAGATCCGGGGCACCGCACAGGGCACCGCCCCCGTACCCCTGTCCGTACTGGACCTGGTGACTGTCGGAGCGGGCCGCACGGCCACCGACGCCCTCCGCACCAGCGTCACCCTGTCCCGCCTCGCGGAGCGCCGCGGCTTCCACCGGTACTGGGTCGCCGAGCACCACTCCATGCCGGGGGTCGCCTCCTCGTCCCCCGCCGTGATCCTCGCCCACCTCGCCGCCCACACCGGCCGCATCCGGCTCGGCTCCGGCGGCGTCATGCTCCCCAACCACGCGCCCCTCGTCATCGCCGAGCAGTTCGGCACGCTGGAGGCCATGGCGCCCGGCCGCATCGATCTCGGCCTCGGCCGCGCCCCCGGCACGGACGGCGCCACCGCGGCGGCCCTGCGCCGCACCGACCGGCTGAACGAGGGCGCCGACGACTTCCCCGAGCAACTCGCCGAGCTCACCCGCTTCCTGGACGACGACTTCCCCGACGGGCACCCCTACCGCCGTATCCACGCGGTACCCGGCCCGATCCAGGCGACGTCCCCCGGCGGCGTCCAGTCCCCGCACCGCCCGCCGGTCTGGCTGCTCGGTTCCTCCGGCTTCAGCGCCCGCCTGGCAGGCGTGCTCGGCCTGCCCTTCGCCTTCGCGCACCACTTCTCGGCGCAGAACACGGTCCCGGCGCTCGACCTCTACCGGGAGTCCTTCCAGCCCTCCGCCGTCCTGGACGCCCCCTACGCCCTCATCGGCGTCTCCGCCCTCGCCGCCGACGAGGAGCAGGAGGCCCGCCGCCAGGTCCTGGCCGCCGCGCTCAACATGGTCCGGCTGCGCACCGGACGGCCCGGTCTCGTCCCCACCCCCGAGGAGGCCGAGGCATACGAATTCAGCCCGATGGAGCGGGAGTTCATCGCCTCCTGGAACTCCAACGTCATCCACGGCACCGCCGACGAGGTCCGCGCGGGCCTGGACGACCTGCAAAAGCGCACCGGCGCCGACGAGTTGATGATCACCGCCAACGCCCACAGCGCGGATGTGCGACTGCGCTCGTACGAACTCGTCGCGGACGCCTACGGGTTGCCGACCACCTGATCCCCGGCGCGTGGGCTCTGAGCCCTGTCGGTCCCGGGACTGAGGAGCTCGGCGATGCGATCCGGCGACACCGGCCGTGAGTACAGCCAGCCCTGGCCGGTGTCGCAGCCGATCCGCCGCAGCCGGGAGGCCTGGGCGGAGGTCTCCACGCACTCCGCGGTGACGGTCAGGCCGAGCCGGTGGGCGAGCTGGATCATCGCCTCGACCACCACCTCGTCGGCCGGGTTCGGCGGAACGGCCCCTTCCTTGTCGCTCTCGTACTGGAAGCCGCGCACGAAGGAGCCGTCCAGTTTCAGCACCGACACCGGAAGCCGGCTGAGATACGCCAGGTTCGAGTAGCCCGTGCCGAAGTCGTCGATCGCGATGCCGACACCCATCTCGCTGAGGGCCTGCAGGACCTGCAGCGGGCGGCCCGAGGACCCCATCACCGCCGACTCCGTGAGCTCCAGCTGCAGCAGATGGGGGGCGAGGCCCGTCTCAGCGAGGGTCTCGGCCACGTCGGCGACGAGATCCGAGTCCCAGACCTGACGCACCGCCACGTTGACGCTCACGAACAGCGGCGGCTCGTCCGGGTGCTCCAACTGCCAGCGGCGCGCCTGCCGGCAGGCCGTGACGAGGACCCAGCGGCCCAGTGGGACGATCGAACCGTCCTCCTCCGCCAATCCGATGAACCGATTCGGCGTCAGGACACCGAACTGCGGGTGGTTCCAGCGCACCAGCGCCTCGACACCCCGCAGCCGCCCGTTGTCCATGCCCACCAACGGCTGGTACTCAAGGACGAATTCGCCGCGCTCGATGGCCGGGCGGAGGGTGGAGGCGAGAGCCTGACGGGTCATGCGGTGGGCGTTGCGCTCCGGGTCGAAGAGCGTCCAGCGGGCCTTTCCGTCGGCCTTCGCCCAGTAGAGGGTGGTGTCGGCCGCCTGCATCAGGGCGGTGGGGGAGGTGCCGGCCGCCTGCCGCTCCACGACGCCGATGGAGGCCGACACCGACACCCGCTGTCCGGCGAGGTCGAAGGGTGCCTGGACCGCCTCCAGCACCGACTCGGCCAGATCGGCCAGTTGGTCCGTGCCCGTGGAGTCCTCCACCAGCAGGGCGAACTCGTCGCCGCCCAGTCTCGCCACCAGCGGGGCGCTGGCTCTGGCGTAACCCGCCTCGTCGGCGCAGCGCGTGAGGCGTTCGGCCACGGCGGCCAGCAGCCGGTCGCCGACCCGGTGGCCGAGGGTGTCGTTGACGGCCTTGAAGCCGTCCAGGTCGAGATAGCACAGGCCGATCCGGCCGGTGCCGTTCTCCTCGTACGACTCCGCCTCCAGCGCGGCCGTCAGGCGCTCGAAGAAGAGGGTGCGGTTGGGCAGCCGGGTCACCGGGTCGTGCATCTGCAAGTGCCGCAGCCGGCCCTGGAGTTCGCGATGGGCGCTGATGTCCGTGACGGACATCAGGAGCCCCTCGTCGTGGGTCGTCAGGGGCGAGACCGTCACCTGCACCCAGGCCGACTGGCCGTCGGGGTGCTTCAGACGGCGTGTGCAACGCAGTCTGGCCTCGCGGCCACGCAGCATCTCGCGGTACGCGTGCCAGGTGCGGGCGTCGGACGCCAGGTCCATCAGGTCGGCGGCGATCCGGCCGACCAGGGTGTCCGGGGGGCTGCCGAGCAGGGCCCCGAACCCGTCGTTGGCGCTGACCACCAGGCCCTCGCGGTCGACGACCGCCATGGCCAGGGGGGCAGCTGTGAAGACCGAGTGGTACGCCGGCGGCTCTGTTCGAGTCGTCAACGGCTCGGTACGAGGAGACGCACAGGCGTCACTCTCTGTTACGGCGCCCCGGTCGAGGTCTGCCGTGGGCGCCGGCCCTTCGGACGTTCCGCTCACCGCTCGCTCCCGCAGTGCACTCGATCTCTGTCCGTGCAGGAAAGTGTGCCGATCATAGAGGCAGACCCAAGGGCCTTCCAGCCACTGTCCAGTGTCCCGGATCGAGCGGCACTTCTGACAGATCGTTTCTGCCCGCAGCTGGACGGGTTCTTGAGGCTGCCGATCACTTGTGACGTTCCGTGAGCGTTTCGGGGGTGTCGGCACTGACGGACCTTCGGCTGCCTCACTCGTCTGGGGCAGGCAAACAGGGCGTAGTACTACAAATGCACACAGGCTGGGTGCGGTGTCCCGTGTACCGCTCCCGGAGGTCCCTGTGCTGCAACCGTCTCCCCTCAAGGGATTCAGGGGTCCCCGACTGCGCAGTACCGCCGCCGTGTTCACCACTTTGTCGGCCGTCGCCGCGACCTCGCTGGTGACCGGGCCCTCGGTGGCCGAACCGTTCTCGGCGGTGCCGTGCGCGCTGCAACGCAAGGGCGTCCATCACTCGGAAGGCCTCGACACCTGGAACGCCGCGTACCCGCGGCCGACCCGCTCGTTGAACGCGGTGATGGTCTTCCTGTCCTTCCCGGACGCGGTCCCGCGGACCACGCCCGCCCAGCTGGCCGCCGACCACTTCCCGGCCACCAGCCGCTTCTTCGAACAGGCCTCCTACGGCAAGTTCACCCTCCGCGCGCATCCGCTGCGGCACTGGATCCGGATGCCGAAGGCGTCGACGGCGTACGCCATACAGCGGGACTGGAGCGCCGACCGCCGTGCCGCGTACCTGCACGACGCGCTGGCCGCCGCCGACCCGCAGGTCGACTTCTCCCGCTACGACGTCGTGTACTTCGTCGCCGACCCGGACGCGCCCGGCGTGGACTCGGACGCGACGAAGGTCGTCAACCTGGACACCCCGTTGCATGCCGACGGCACGGACCTCCGTCGGGTCGTCACCGTGTTCGAGAAGCACCCGCCGGACCGACTCGTGCTGGCCCACGAGACCGGGCACGTCTTCGACCTGCCGGACCTGTACCACCGGCCCGACGACGGCAAGGGCGACTGGGACACGTACGTCGGCGACTGGGACCTGATGGGCAGCCAGTTCGGACTGGCCCCCGATCTGTTCGGCTGGCACAAGTGGAAGCTGGGGTGGCTGGCGCCGCGGCAGGTGGTGTGCGTGCGGGAGTCGGGCGTCACGCGGTTGACGCTGGAGCCGCTGGGTGCCGGGCCGGGGGTTTCGGAGACGGGCGTGGCGGGGCCGCCGGCCCTCGGGATCGGGCAGGGCGTGAAGCTCGGCGTGGTGCGCACCGGCCGGGACAGCGTGATCGCCTTCGAGGCGCGCGGACCGGTCGGCAACGACACGGGGTCCTGTCGGGCGGGGATTCTCGTCTACCGGGTGCGCGGCGGCGCACAGTCGGGCGACGGCCCGATCGAGGTGCTGGACGCCCACCCGCACACCGAGGCCTGCTGGGAGAACTCCGTCTACCCACCCCTCGCCGACGCCCCGATCGGCCTGGGCGAGACCTTCACGGTCCCGGGCGAGAACCTCCGGGTACAGGCGGAGGCCCGAACGTCCACGGGCGCCTGGAGGGTCAAGATCACCGCAGACGGCCAGTAGCCCACGGCGAGGGCATCCTTCGGCCGGCGGCCACGGCGGCCGCCGCGGCCGCCGGCCACGGGGGTCACGGGGGTCACGGGGGTCACGGGGGTCACGGGGGTCATGGGGGCGATGGCCACGACGGCGATGAGGGCCGCCGCGGCCACGGCGGCCAGGGTGGTCATGGTGGGTCGACATCCACGGCAAGCGGCAGCCCGCGTCCACGGTGTGAGCGGGTGGGCGGTCACGACGGGTCCACGTCCATGGTGAGTGCGAGCCCGTGGGCGCGATGGATCCGTGTCTATGGCGAGCGTTGGCCCGTGGCCCGTGACGGATCGCCTCCGCGGTGAGCAAGAGAGAGGCCCCGGTCATGACGGGCCCGGCCCCGCACCCCGGTGATCCTTGGCCCACCCCGCCAAGGGGCCCCGTTCCACCCCAGAGTCCAGCCCCCGGGCCGACGCTCACGCCGGCCGACGGGGTTGGGGGGTGTGGGTGGCGAAGCCCCCGCAACGCGCGGCGAAGCCGCGCAAAAACAACGATGGCGAGGCCGGTTCGCGCTTTCCGCGAACATGCCTCGCCATCGCCAACGTGCGCCGCCAGGGACTCGAACCCCGGACCCGCTGATTAAGAGTCAGCCGGACGACGAGCCGGATGATGCCGAATGAGTCCGGAATCGTTCGTTCTCGCAGGTCAGCAGCGGTGTGACTGTGCCAGCCTCATCCGAGGTAGTTCAGGATCGTCCGGCGGCGCCGTTAGCCCCGCGCTAGCACGGGGGCGCTCGTGAACACTGCGTCCATCGATCTGTACGCCGTGCTCGGGGTCGCGGAGGCTGCGGACGGGGCCGCCATCCGCAAAGCCTTCCGCGCCCGCATACGGCAGACCCATCCAGACAGTCGTCCGCCTGCGGAGGCCGCAGCGGCCCATGAGGAGATGGTTCTGCTAAACCTGGCGTACGAGACGCTGAGTGACCCTGGCAAACGTGCTGTCTATGACCTCGACCGCCGTTCAGCACGTAACGCCAAGCGCGAGCAGCACCGTCAACCACCACCGCCTCCTCCGCCGCGAGTCATCGTTGTCGATCCCGAGGTTGTGGATTTCGGGTCCGTCTTCATCGGCGGAATGCTGCGCGACCAGGTCATCACGGTGAGGCTCAGCGACAATTCGATCATCCGTTACGCGTGGGCACTGACGGACCGCAGAGACTTCTGGCAGGTGGTCGAGCCGCAGCCATACCGCGACGTCTCATCCGTGAGGCTGCGGCTTCGAGTCCGGCCGCTGTCAGCGCATGAGGTGCCTGGGCTCCGCAGCGACCGGCTCAAGATCATGGTTGACGATCTCATGGCGGTGGTGCCGGTCTGTTTGAACGTGGTGACAGCGCCTCCGCAGCCCCCTCCTCCGGCGCCACCACCGAAGCCCCGCACAATCGTCCTGAATCACCGGTACATCAACCTGGGGTCGGTCTGGACTGGTGCCGAGGCGCAGGAGCAGGTAGTAGAGGCCCGCTTCGCTGACGGCTCACCCATTGGCATTGCGCGAGTCCTCAACACGACGGGCTCGTTCTGGCATGTGGTGTCCGAGCCTGTCGTGCGTGACACGGCCTGCCTCATCATCTGTATCAAGGGTGGACCGGTTGCACCCGCCCGCGCTCAAGGCCGGTTCACCGAGCGGCTGCAGATCCACCTGGACGGTGTCACCGAAACCGTCGGCGTGACCGCCTTCATCACGAAGCCGCCGGCGCCTCCACTGACCTTCGCCAACTGGCGCGACTTTCGACTGACGGTCCTGGGCTTGTTTATGCTCCTCAGTGTTTTGGTGCTACTGGGATCGCTCTTGTTCGCTGGCGCGTACGAGCTGCTGAATGCAGCCCCATGGAGTCAGGGGCACGATCAGCATCCACCGACTACTTACAGCGTGAACCTGGACACGTACTGCTGGCCCAAAGTGGCGTGGCTCCCTGGTCAGCGCTCCGCCAGCGGCCTATCCGGCCGACGCATCCACGCTCCGCAGGCCGCGTTCACCTGGTCCTGCGGACGACATGGCCCCAAGCTGACGTGACTTTGACGCCGCATGTCAGGAGCAGTATCCGGGGAGGAGGGTGGCGGCGGGAGATTCGAATGACGCCTACTCATGGCGGTGTAAAGGGCCCAAGCTCTAGTTGATCATGGAGCCGAATATTGAAGCTCGTGAAATTCCGAGCAACCGTTCATACATGTCGAATGTTTGTTGATCGGTTAGGGTGCAGATATAATCACACACGGCCCGCGCGATCTTCGCATCCTTGCTTTTCGAGATCTTTGCGCCAACCTCGTGATCGTCTCCGATGGCCGAATAGAGATCAGCTAGATCTCGTGGAATCCGGGGACTTTCTACGTCCGACGTGAGCCAGTCCGCCAGAGTGTTAAAGAGCTCACGGATTACCTTCTTTTGTCCTTCTTGCGCCAGAGCGAGAGAGGGATGGTGGATCACGTAGTACCAGGTTAGCTCCTTCAAGGCCTCTACTTCGTATTGGAAAGTCTCGCGAATTTTCACATAGGGTGCTTGCTTGATGGCGACGGCTCCACAGACAAAATGGCGCATTTTTGAGTCCATGAAGTCGTATAGGCGTTGACGGTCATATCGAGTTCCAGTAAAGGGGCGCTTGAATGGGAGGTCTTGAAGCAGGCTCTCAAGTGATTTATGGAATTTCTGGTCATTAAAACCCTTATGGCCTGCCTTTGTGAGGCGTGCGGCGCCGTGAGTTGCGATTTTTCCGAGGTCATCTTCGATCTTGTGAAGAGGGATCAAACCTGCGCGGTAGTAGTCTTCTACGTCATGAATCGCGTAGGTGATGTCGTCTGCCCAGTCAACCAGCATGGCAGCGGCGCAGCGGCTGTCGTCCGTGTTCTCGCCTCGTACCCAGTCGAGGTAATCAGCCTCGCTTTCATAGCAGCCCCACTTGGTGCCGTACTCGCGGTTAGACCACTCCCTACCGCTACCTGCTTCCTCGTCGGAAGTATTTTCCTTGAGGCGCGGGTACTTGAGGATGGCGTCGAGACTTCCCCGAGTCAGGTCCAACCCACCCTCTTCGTCATTCCGGACCGACAGTTTTGTGACGATACGGAATGTTTGAGCGTTTCCCTCAAATCCTTCGAGCCCTTCAACGGCGGACATAAGATCATCCAGCACTGTCTCGGCCACATGACCGAACGGCGGATGGCCGAGATCGTGTGCGAGTCCAGCTGTCTCAATGATTGAGGGAATGATGATGTCTTTGTGGCTTTTCTTGCCAAGCGTTGGGTCGTTTATGAGAAGGTCCGCCAATCGTCGCCCAACCTGCGCGACCTTGACGCTATGAGTGAGCCTATTATGGAGCAGCCGACTCTCAGTTGCCGGGGCAACCTGGGTTACACCGGCGAGCCTGCGGAAAGCAGACGAGTAGAATATTCGATCTCGGTCTTCGTCATACCTACAAGCATATCCACCCTCGCTCTTTCCCTGAGTATCGTGACGGCGTCGGTGCTGAGACGACTCAAAGTATTCCTTGTTTTCGTTCGGAGCAGACATCTCACACTCCTAGGGAAAGGTGCCCTATAGAAGGGAAAGGTGCCCTATAGAAAACCCCTTGATTAAATTCGAGGGGTTTCGGGGGCTATTTATCGTGGCACGAGGTAACCGTGCTGTTGGGTGGACGAAAGTTCGCCGCGGCTCACGAGATTCCAAATGGCTTGACGAGCAGGCCATTTTTCCAAACCGGTCCGCCTCATAATCTCTTCCTGGAGGTCAGAGAACAGCCACGGAGCTGATTCTTCTCGGATGATATTGCGAAGCGCTTCTACGGCTTGGCCGAAATGCTGCCGCTCGATGATCTCGTCTGTAAGGCAGTTGGCAATCTCGGACATGTCGACCTTTCGGATTGTCCTGTCTATCGCGCTTAGTGCGCTTGAGGTTGGTCTGACTGCCCTTTATTGCAAGTGCGCCACAGCTTCAGGGCTGGCGCAACTCGGCACGGGGGGCTCGCGCAAGGTGCAAGGTGGTCTAGACCTATGTTTTGATGATATGTCATGTGATCTTGAAAAACAAGATCACATCTGGTATTGGGGAATCAGTGGTGCATCCTCGCACAGGATGAGTTGGTTGCCCCGTTCAACGTGAGCTACGCGACTTGTCCCTCACTCGTCGAGTCCCACATGGTCCTCGCGCGATTTCCACCCCTGCCCGGCGACACCAGCTAGAGACATAGCGCGAATGCTCGCCGCACCAGCGGTACACAGCCTGCGAGTTCATCGGCAGTCCAGGATCATGTTCGCCGCGCGCCTCGATGAGAGGCCCGAGGTAGCTCACGAGCTTGTTGACCGTGTTGAGCGGCATACCGGTGGCAGCAGCGAGGGACTGGTAATCGGTGGCTCGTCCGGCGGCGATGGCTCCAGCCAGGAGGGCCGCGGTGTGGCCGCGTCGTCTACTGCGGAAGTAGCTGTCGAGTGACGGGGAGATCAAGCGCTGGCCGATCGGGAACTTCGTCTTCGGCAGGGTGCGGCCGGCCGCCGCGATCTGGACGGCCTCGACCGGTGGTTCGAAGCCTGCCGCTTTCTGGACGACGCCGACGACTTCGGGTTGGGTGACGGCTTCCTCCAGATGGTCCCGCTCGATGCCGTGGCCGTGTAGAGCCACGACCATGGGTGCGCTGCGGTTGCTGTCCCGCAGGAGCTTGAGAACGTCCAGGCCGTCGAAGTCGTATTCGTAGGTGGGGTCCATCCAGATCAGGTCGGCTGCGACGGCGTCGAAGCGGACCCGGCCTACGACGGCGTGGTGGACAGCTGAGGGGTCGGTGGCCACGACGATGGTGGCGTGGGGGAGCGCTTCCTTCAGGACTTGGCCGAGAAGTTTGCCCAGCGCGGAAGCGACCAGGACACGAAGCTCGTCTGACACAGCTTCATCGTGAGGCTGCCGGACTGACTCGGCAAGATCTTGCCCGTTCGCCGTGTGACGGGCACAGCCGTGCCGGTCCGGAGGCGAATTGATGGATTTACCTACTGGTTTCCGCTAGCAGATTTGGTCATCCTGGTCCTGCCGAATTCTCGGTAGGAGAGGTGGCCGGTGTACCTCCGCCGCCATCCTTCTCGATTCCCATCCTGGTCCCTGTCCGCACTACCCGTGCGCCTTGGGCCGTCTGTTAGAGGAATGCACGTCATGGAAGAACATCCCGCCTTCGCTAACCACGACCATCACGTGGCTGAGCTGAAGGCGACCATCGCCCGGTACGAAGAGCTGCGCGGCAACATGCAGTTTGGCACTGCCGCCCTCACGATGGCCGGCTGCCGACTGCGGGCCGTCATCATGACCAAGCAGCTCATCAGTGCGGAGCCGAGCGAATTGCTGGAGGCGGCGTTCGACGAAGTCACGATCATCCTCGGCCTCCTCGAAGATCTGGCAGAGACACTGGCTGACTTCGACAGCGAGGGGTGAACGACTATGTCACCGCACGAAAAGACCGCTATACGCATCCTCGCAGCGGGCTACGCCGTCATCCTGGCCGGGCAGTTTTTGCGCGGCGTCTACGGCTACTTCGTCGGCCTCGTCATCGTGTACCTGCTAGCCATCCGAGTCTTCGGTGGTCGCCGCTAAGCGGTGTGGGGCGCAAGTCCGGGGCGCATTCGCTAATCCCACATAATCCGCTCCGGAAGGCTTGAAAATCTCGCCAGCCAACAGATAGCAGGCCTTAAAGATCTTGACTTTTTGGCTCTGCCATGCTAAACTTAGTGGGCTGAGTTGCAGTGGAAGAAACTGTGCACAGTGTAATTGTCACCCAATCTGTAGTCATAGATTGGCGTGGCCAAGGGGGGTGGATGCTCGATGAAGCTCCACACAATCTTCGAACCGTCTCGGTAACTGTCTCTCGTCCGGGTTCTCCGTTTGCCGGAGGACGTCCATGACAGACAGCACCCTGCTCGTCGCGAGCACCGCGCTCTTTAGCGCGACCATGGGACTCATTCTTTATCTTCGTTCCCGCGACCAGTTTGTCCGAGATAGCAGCCGCGTAACCTACCGGCTCGACTTCCCACGTGACCTGACCATCCAACAGGTGACGGCCTTTATGCACGCCCTCACCCGGCTGCGGCCGTCGCGAGGCTGGCTCTACGGTCGCGACAGCGTGGTGTTCGAGTGGGTTGGTCGACCTGGCCGGATCGAGTATCGATTGCGCCTTCCGGAGCACCAGGCCGACGTACTGCTCCGGCAGCTACGCGGCATCGTGCCCAATCTGCGCACCACCCCCATTGAGAGCCCAGCACTGCCCAAGGCACAGTGGCTCCGGCGTATCCGTCTGACGACCACCGCCCGCCCTTTGCGGACGGATGCTCCGGAAACATTCGCTACGGGTCTGCTCAGCACGCTCCAGCCAGTCGGCCGGGAGGAGCTGCTGCTCTACCAACTGGTGGTCTATCCCGTCCGGACGCCTGAGCTGCCACGACCGCAGCGCTCCGGCCTCCTCGACGGAGCCCTACCAGCGTGGGCCCGCCAGCTGGGCCGGCTCTTGACTACCGCGCCCCCAGCCACGCTGGACAAGCAGGCTGCAGCCGACTTCAAGGCCAAGATTGCCGAGCCCTGGTTCGGCGTCGTCGGCACCGTCGGCGCTCACGCGGCTGACCATCGGCGGGCCCACTTCCTAGTGGGTCGGCTCATGGCCACCCTGCACCAGCTGGATCAGAACGGGGCTGCCCTCGTTCCTCGCTGGCTGCCGAGCCGGGCCGCCGATTGGCTGGCTCGTGCCGCCACTGGCTCATCGGTACCACCCGTGCACGTCAATGCCCGGGAGGCTGCCACGCTGGTGGCCTGGCCCCTGAGCGGCCCGACCCTGCCCGGGCTGATCCTCAAAGGCGGCCGGACCTTTCCACCAGTCGCTGAGCTGCCCACTCGTGGGCGCATTCTCGGCCAGGCTGCGTACGAAGGCCTCGGTCGACCGGTCGCCATCACGCCCGTCGATGCGCTGATGCACCAACTAGTCACAGGACCTACGGGCTCTGGGAAGTCGACGCTGCTGCTCAATGAGCTGACGCAGGACATCGAGGCCGGCCGCGGTGTCATCCTGCTCGACCCCGGCGGCGACCTGGCCCGCGACGTGGCCGACCGCATTCCGGAAGACCGCATCGGTGACCTGATCTACCTCGACGCCGCCGACGAGCGCCCAGTGGGCGTCAACCCACTGGCCTGCGCCGTAGAAGACGCCGAGCTGGTAGCCGACCAGGTTCTGGAACTCATCCGCGCCAGCGCCGACAACTGGGGCCCTCGCTTGGAGGAAGTCCTCAAGGCCAGCCTCGTTCTGCTGGCGGCCACGCCCGGCATGACGCTGGTGGAACTCCCGGCCGTCCTGATTGACGAGAGCTTCCGCGCCTCGCTCCTGAACCGGCTCAACCCTGCCTTCGCCCCGACTGTGGGAGCTTTCTTCTCACGCTTCAACAGCTGGAGCGAAGGCGAACGCGGCCAGGCCGTCTCGGCCGTCATCAACAAGGTGTCGCCCCTGACGGACCGGCGCCAGCTGCGCGCCATGCTCGGCCAGGCCAAGCCCGCCTGGACCATGCAGGAGGTCATTAACCAGAACAAGATCCTCCTGGTAGCGCTGCCCTCCGGTCTGGCCGGCTCGTACGCCGTCGACCTGCTCGGCGGATTGCTGGTCAGCATGGTCTGGAACACGGTCATGCGCCGCGCCGCCGTTGAGCGTCAACAGCGCCGGCCCACGTTCCTCTACATCGACGAAGCCGCTCGTTTCTTGCGCAGCGGGGCCGATCTGACCGACATGCTGGCCCGCGCCCGCGGCCACTTCCTCGGCATCATCGCGGCCCTCCAGCACATCACCCAGGTACCACCGCATCTGCGAGCGGCCTTGCTCAGCGAGGCCCGTACCAAGATCGTGCTCCAGCCCGGCGCCGACGATGCGACCACCCTGGCTCGGGCCCTCGGACCCACGGTCAACCCGGAAGACCTGCTGACCCTGGAGCCCCGCACCGCCGTGGCCACCGTGGTGGTCGGTGGACGGGTCACGCCGCCCGTCACGATCACCACCAGCCCACCACCCATACCGACCGGCTGGGGCGGACTGGCCCGAGCAGCATCCCGACTGACCTACGGCCGAGACCGGACCGAAGTCGAGCAAGAGATTGCCGCCCGGCGACCAGCCGGCCACCCTCGCTCCGGCCCTCGGCAGTCCCGAGCCGCCCAATGACGCCTGTCATCGACCCTGTCGCAACGTGGCGCGGCCCCGCTGCACGTCACACCTGGTCAACCCTGCTATTTGGGCCATTCGTGTGTACGAATGTATGTCCCTCTCATTACTCATTGCTTTCCTGACTCATCCAAAAGGAGCCCCATGTCATGCCTGCTGTCCAACGCCCTTTCACCGGCGGTCGCCTGGCCCAGCTGGCCGTCGACCTCACCGCGCGGGAACACCAGATGCTCCGCGAACTGGCCACACTCCACCTCGCCACCACCGGGCAACTCAGTCGGCTGGTCTTCGGCGAATACAAGCCCGCCTCAGCCAGACGACTCGGACAACGCCATACGCAACGCCTGGTGCGCTTCGGACTCATGCACCGCTTCGTCAACCGATCCCGTGACCGCAAGGTCGGACCGCCCGGGTTCATCCTGAAGCTCACCGACGCTGGTCTGTCGCTCAGCGGCGTGGACGGCACGCCGCGCCGACGCCAGCGCGGCAGCTGGCAGCCCAACGACGCCTACCTCGCTCATCGGCTCGCCATCTCCGAGCTGTACGTCCGGCTGGTCGAGCAGGCTCGTGCAGGCGGCCCTACCGTGCGGGAGTTCAGGTCGGAACCCGACAGCTGGCGGCACTACACCGGCTACGCCGGCGAGTCCCTCGTGATCAAGGCGGATGCCCTCGTGCGACTGATCTCGGGCGGCCAGGAACTGTCCTGGTTCGTCGAGATCGATCGCGGCACGGAAGGGCCGTCGCACATTACCGCCAAGTGCCGGGCCTACACCGCCTACGAGCTGGCTGACGTCGAGCAGCGGCGGCATGGCGTCTTCCCTGGGGTTCTCTTCGTCGTCCCCACCAGCGCCCGAGCTCGCGTCATCCAGCGCGTCATCGAGCACCAGCCGGCCGAAGCCCAAGGACTGTTCATGGTCGCCACCGATGCCGATGCCCCGACCGTCCTGGGAACCACCATCAGCTGATCGCGTCCCAGTCCGCACCCATCAAGCAGCAACCACGAAAGGAGACTGCCATCTCTTCCCACACCTCCACCCGCGAACGACCCTCAGTCTCCACCAGCGACATCACGGGCTACATGTTCGGCGAGCAGGCCTACTGCACCGATTGCATCCGCGACCTGTTCCTACCCTTCGACCTGATCGATGACGATCCGACCGTCGAGCAGGTCCTCGACTTCGTAGCTCGCGAGCGAGGCATCAACCGCTACGACGAGAACAGCTTCAGCGCCTACCAGTTCCCCAAGCCCATCGGCCCGGAGGAACAACTCGACAGCGAACGCTGCGGCCTCTGCCACAGAAAGCTCTAACGAGCCTCGGTGGGCGGACGTCCACTCGACCAGCCGCATGTGATTCATCTGCTGGCTGGTCGGGCGGGCGTCTGCCCGGGGCCCCAGAGCGCTTGAGCCTCATTACCGAAATCAGCGCTCGTACCTGTCACAAAGGAGGTCAGCCATGTCAGAGCTGACCGTTGAGATGCTGCGCAGCCTCGCGCCGCAGGATCTCGCCACCCATCTGCCGGCCCCCGTCTACACCGGGGAGCGGGCTGGAGTCCTCCTACGACTCGTCGATACCGACCTGATCGAGTTCTACTTCGCCGGCCGCATCACCACGTACAGCACCCAGGTGCTCCAGATCCAGCCCATCACCGACCCGGCCGTTCGTGAGGCCACGCTGCGCGAAGCCATCGAGGCCCTGGCCATCTGCCGCAAGGTGGCCATCGAGAAGCACGCCGAGCAGCACCGCTCCAACGAGCTGGTGATGGACGCCATCCGGCAGTACGCCGTCGACCGGCACGAAGAGGGAGACATCTGCCGCGACGGCCTGGACGACTTCCTGGCCAGTTTCGGTCTCGCCTCATACGTGACCCGGGTTCGGGTGGAGTACACGATCACGGGCAGCTACGAGGTCGATCCCAGCAGCGAGGCCGCCGCGGAAGAAGACGCCCTGAAGTGCCTCCAGCCTGACCTGTCGGGCCTGGACGACGTCGATGACGACACCACCACGTACGAGGTCTCAGGGATCCAGGTCTCGGAGGTGTAGCCCGCCTTGGGCTGCTCTTGAGGCGGCCCCTCTGACATCAGCGGCGGGAAGCCCCGCCTGTCGCTGGTGTCTCCCCCAGTCCCTTGGCATCCCCACAGAGAGGAGCCATGCCATGGACCTCACGTTGAAGATCACCTTCGAGCCTGAGGACGGGTCAGACGTACTGCTCGCCCGGTGCTGGCTGGCTGAGCAGATCCGGTTCTTCACCGGCCTGCCCATCACCGGCTACGCCAACGCCCTCCATCCAGCTGCCAGCTTCCACATCACCGAGCTGACATACGTCGACACCGACTGACCGCACCTTCCACATCCCATCCGGGGAGTCCGGGCACCACCAGGTGCTCAGGCTCCCCGGTCCCATTTCTCGGCCTACGAAAGGACGGCACTAATGCCTGCCAACGTCGAGTCGATGTTCTCCGTCAGGGAGATGCCCTGGCACCGCGAGGGCCTGGTCCTCGACCAGCACCCCACAACCTGGGACGAGGCACGGCAACTCGCCGGCCTCACCTGGGACCCCATCACCGAGGCCGTCTATGAGCTCCGCGGCATCGACGAAGCCGGCCAACCGCTGTACGAGCCCATCAAGGGCTGGCAGCGCATAGCCCGCTCCGACACCAGCGCCACCCTGTGGATCAACCGGGACTCCTACGCCGTCATCGATCACGGGGAGATGGGCGAGATTGTCGAAGCCGTTCTGGCCCAGCCGAACGTCACCTGGGAAACTGCGGGCGTTCTCGACGAAGGCCGCTCCGTCTGGTGCCTGGCCCTGCTGGACGAGCCCATAGTCCTGCCCGGCGACGACACCGTCACACTGCCGTACCTCGGCATCACCAACCGGCACGGACTACCCGGAGGCTGCACGGCCCGCGCGACCGCCGTGCGCATCGTTTGTGGCAACACCTTCCGCGCCGCCGAACTGGAAGGCGACCGCACCGGCACCACCTTCTCGTTCGTGCACAAGCACGGCTGGCGCAACCGCGTCGACGAAGCCCGCGACGCCGTCACTGGCGCACGCCGCGAGATGAGGGCCTACGAGGAACTGGCCCGCGAACTGCTGACGCTGCCCATCTCTACCCGGCAACGTGAGCTGTTCGTCAGGGAGTTCATTCCCATGCCGCCCGCCGGCCTCGTCACGGATCGAGTTGCCAACAACGTCGAGGAAGCCCGCCAGGCCGTCCGCGCCATCCTGGCTTCCCCGACTGCCGCTCCCATCGCCCACACTGCCTACGGGCTCGTACAGGCCGCAGGAGAGTACCTGGACCACGTCCGACGTTCCCGCACCTGGGAAACCAAACTCAATCGGACGCTCATCAAGCCGGAGCCGCTGAAAGCCCGCGCCCTGAAACTGGCACGGGAGCTGGTGGCTGCCTGACTTGTCCGCCAGGGGTGCACGGCTATACCGTGCACCCCATTTTCTTTAGCCATCAAACCCCGAGGAGGACCCCATGACCTATACCGATGAAGATATCAAGAGGTATCAGGATCTGTGTCAGAAGTATTTTAACGAGGATGTTGAGCCCGGCCAAGCCGCCGAAGAGCTAAACGAGCTCATCTTTATGGTGAGCTTGATGTATCACCCCGAACTTCAGGATCGCATCGACGTGGAAAATTCAGCCTTGAAAGAAAAGCCTTCTCGGAAGAGAAGCGTGAAGGGTTTATAATGTAATATAAAATGGGGACCTTTGACTGAGGCGCGTCTCTCGGTGTAGTTCAACAGTCGCTGACCCTGGGAACCGAACGCGGTCGGCCGCCTTTGAGCTAAACGGAGATTCAATGCAGTGCCAAAATATTTTGCCTATGTTCGCAAGTCCACCGAGTCCAAGGAGCGGCAGATCCTATCCCTTCCGGGGCAGATTAGGCGCATCCAGGATTCGTTTCCCGATCTGGACATTACTTTTCTTCCCGCAGAGAGTAAGAGTGCGTTCAAACCTTACGTCCGGCCGATCTTTGAGGACATGATTGCCCGCATTAAGGCGGGTGAAGCCGATGGCATCGTAGCCTGGCACCCAAATCGTCTCTCTCGAAACGAAATCGACGCTGCGACCATTAGTTACATGTTGCGGACCGGAGAGTTGGCAAACCTTAAGTTCACCGCCTACAACTTTGAAAACTCCATCGAGGGGCTGATGGCACTGCAGGGCCTCATGTCCCACTCTCAGTATGAATCTGGCAAACTTCAGCAGATTTGTAAACAAGGTATGGCGGACAAAGCTGAGCTAGGGCATTTTCCGGCCCAAGCGCCTCCCGGATACCTCAATTCAGGACCAGCAGTCAACAAGGGAGAGAGGTTCGTCTATGCCGATAAGAAACGGCTGCCTCTAGTGGAGCGTGCTCTGAGGCTCGCGTTAACCGGCGACTATACAGTTGCCGAGATTCGGCGAACCATCAACAGTTGGGGCTTCACTGGACGCAAGGGCCGACCACTGAGCTACAACCAGGTCAGCGATATGCTCAGGAGTATCTTTTACACAGGATATTTCAAGTGGAACGGCCGAATTTACCACAACAAGGGTACGTATCCTGCTGTCATCACTCTCGATGAGCACAGGCGCTTGCTGGACATCATGGCGAGGCACAGCCAAGGAAAATACCGCCGTTACACGAAACGCAGCTACGTCAACTATACGGGCCTCTTACGTTGTCTTACTTGTGGCGGTGCGGTTGTTGTCACTGAGAAGTGGAAGCACTACAGCGGGACGAATCGAGATGCCCTGTATCTGTACTACCACTGTACTCACAAGAAGAGGTCTACTGAATGTCATGAACCCGCCGTCACTAACGCGGGTCTCGTTTCCTCCTTTGAGGAAGAGGTCGAAAAATACCGGCTCATACCTGAGTTTCGTGACGTAGCCCTCGAAATTCTAGAGGATCGCTATGTTGGGAAGGTGGGCGAGGTTGAAGCTGTCAAGGCTTCACAACGGCGGGAGCTAGAGAGGATGAGAGGCAGAATACAGCGACTTATTGACATGAGAGCCGACGGGGAGATTACCTCTGAGGAGTTCATGGCTCGAAAGGATGAGTACCAGACTTCGATGGAAAGCTTACAGAAGCGTATGGAGACTGGGGATATTGCCGTTCGAGGTCAAGTTCTTAAGGCCGCCATGGGGCTGTTCGAAGATCTTACTCAACTTGACGATACGTTCCGTCGTGCGACCCCAGCCGTGAAAAGGCGTATGCTGCTCACCCTTGGCTCGAACCTCTTGCTGCATGACAGAAAAGTGGTTCTGCAAGCTAAAAAGTGGTACCACAAGATCCGGGAAGGCTACTCACCCGAGGAAGCTATATATCTTCAGGCTAGAACCTCTGAAAAAGGCTCTACAGAGCAAAGACCTGGCTCTTTGGCGTTGATGATTCCAAATTGGTGGACCACAGTCAACGTTGTGGCAGACCTTATCGAGGCGGAGATTTCTTCGGGCGGCTCCATTCCTCGGCTCATAGAGGATGATCATCCCGATTTTGGCAATGTCACTTAGAAATAGATGCGAGAGACCTGCCTGGCGCTTGAGCGTATGCTGTGGCGCACGAGGCTAAACACTATGAAAGACCTTATTGGAGAAGAAGTCAAGAGCGGCCGGACAGTCCATGCGGAGGTAGAGTTGCCCACAGAATTGCAAGCTCGACTTGATGCACTGCGCGGCAGCCTGAAAGACGGCTAGGAGCGTTTTCTGCTTCTAGTTAGAGGACCATAGTTCCCTGTCCAGGCGAATTTGGTCGCGCATCTCCAAATTCGATATGTCGTAGCGCTTATTTAACCATTCCTGGCTTGGTGCAGTCGATACTGGGACTCCCGCACTGGCGGCAAGCATCAGCGCGCTATAGAGAAGATCGGGCTCACCGAAACCCCAGACATCTATCTGTATCCCGGTTCCGGCTTCTCGGGCGGCTATCACGTCGCCTATCCATTCGGGAAGTTGCTCGTCCAGCTCTTGCAGGGCGGCGTCATCGAACTCTTTCATGGGAATCTCCGCTTAGTGTGTTAACTATTGCGCAACTCCGAATCGAATGCAAGGTTGAGCGTAAAACATGTCTGTGTGGGCTAGCTGCTGACCAGTAATGACTGGCCTGGGACTGATGCACGCTGGGACTGGTCCGATCTATTCGGACTACTTTTGACTACAACAGTCAACAGATAGAACGCGGGCCACTACATCGGAAATATGAGCCAGCCGACGTCCCCCGCACGGGCTGTCTAACTCACACCGAAGCAGTTCGTGAGCTGGCGGGTCGGTCATCAGGCCGTCTGTGACGCTGCGCCGCGTTGCCCGGCTGATGGCGGGATGTTCTGGTTGGCGCGGAAGAAGTTGTCCGGGTCGTAGGTGCTCTTGATCGAGGAGAGTTGGTCGTAGTGCCCGCGGTAGGTGGTCCGCACCCGCTCAGGGCCTTCCTGCTCGCCCAGGAAGTTGATGTAGGAGCCGCCCATGGAGTGCGGGTGGAGGTCGTTCCAGAAGTCGACGCACCACTGCCGGATCAGATCGGCGTTCGCGGGGTCGGGGTCGATTCCGCCGATCACGCCGGACCAGACGGCGTCGCGGTAGGCCCAGGCGGTGTCGTCGGCACTCACCCGGTGGGCGGCCCCGTCCACCGGGTACAGGTGCATCGTCGACAGGTCGGTGGGGATGTTCTCGCCGTACTGCTGGAACACCTCGATCGCCTCGTCGGAGATGGCGTCGAAGAAGTCGCCGCGCCAGTACCACTGCAGCCCCTTGGGGATCAGTTCGTCGAACATGGTCTGCAGGGCGGGGTACGGCATGGGGGTGGCGAAGTGGAAGGCGGGCGGAGCCGGTTCGTTGACGACGGCCAGTACCTCTTCGAGGCGGTTGGCGTCCAGGTCGCCGGTGTAGCACCACACCACGGCGCACATCTTCTGCCCGTGGATCGGCTCCGGGAACGGCGGCCCGGGCGGCACGACCAGCACCGCGAAGAAGCCGTTGAGGTCCTCGTCCGCGCCAGGCAGGAACTCCCGGTACCACCGCAGCACCTCCGCCGTCCGGTCGATCGGCCACACCGTCACCGCGACCCCGACCGTATGCACAGGGTGCAGCCGGTACGTAAAGGACGTGACCACACCGAAGTTCCCACCACCGCCCCGCAGCGCCCAGAACAGGTCCGGGTAGTCCTTCTCCGACGTGGTGATGAACCTCCCGTCGGCCAGGACCACGTCGGCGGCCAGCAGGTTGTCGATGGTGAGCCCGTACTTGCGGGTCAGGTGGCCGTGGCCGCCACCCAGTGTCAGACCTCCGACGCCGGTGGTCGACATGATTCCGGCCGGCATGCCGAGGCCGAAGGCGTGGGTCGCGTGGTCCACGTCCCCCAGCTGGCTGCCGCCGCCCACCTGTGCGCTGCTCGTCGCCGGGTCCACGCGCACCCAACGCATGGGCGACAGGTCGAGCACGAGTCCGCCGTCCACCAGGCACAGGCCCGGCCCGCTGTGGCCGCCGCCGCGCACGGCGAGTTCCGCCCCGGTGTCCTGGGCGAAGGCGATCGTGGCCTTCACGTCCGCGGCGTCGACGCACTGCGCGATGGCGGCGGGACGTCGGTCGATCATGGCGTTGTAGATGCTGCGGGCCTCGTCGTAGCCCGGATCCTGGGGAGCGAGGACGGGACCCCGCAGCGCCTCGCGAAGCCCGTCAAGAATCGATGCATTGAAACCGCCCATGGCTGACACCCCTGTGGGAAGAACGGGGACACTCACGGACGGATGAGGGCGCGCGACATCCGAGCGGATCCCCCGGAGAGGGCATGGTTGTGAATCCGTTCGCGCTTCAGATCCATACCGCCGGACAGGGCCTTGCCCACCTTTCAGTTTCCTTCCGGCCACCATTCCTCGCAATTCAGACGGAGGCCACGGCGAAAATTAGCTCATCGAACTGGATCGGAACGGCCCGCTCGAAAAGCGAGATCGACTTGCGTTCTGTCTGCTCCTGGACGTCCACTCAAGCGTCCCGGTCGACGTCCCAGGTGTTCAGTCAAGGACTACGAGATGGTCGGCGGCGCCTCCGTGCCACTCGATCATGAAGAGGGTGGCGTCGTCGCTAGTGCGCCCGCCCCGTTGTTTCTTCAGCGTGTGGGAGAGCCGGCGCAGGTCCGCCCGCATCCCCTCTGACGGCTCCTGCCCCAGGCGGTTGACGCAGCGGATGAGGCGATCCTCACCGAACGGCTCCCCGCCGTCGACGCGCTCCTCGATGATGCCGTCGGTGTAGCACAGCACCCGGTCGCCCCGCTGGAGCGTGTGCTCTCTGACGCGGGGCGTCTCACCTCCGAAGCCGACGGGCAGCGTCGTCGCGGTCTCCAACTGCCGCACGACCTGGCCGTCGCGGATCAGCAGGGGCGCCGGGTGGCCCGCGTTGACCAGCTCCATCTCACCGGTAGCGATGTTCAGGTGCATCAGCTGCGCTGTGACGAAGTGGTCGGCGCCGAACTGCCGGGAGATGGCACTGTCCATGAACGCGTACTTCTCGGCCAGGCTGACGAACACGCGCCGGGCATGGCGGTAGGCGCCGATGGCGATGGTCGCCATCGCGGCGGCATCCAGGTCGTGGCCCATCGCATCGATCACGGCCATGTGCAGGATGTTGTCGTTGAGGGCGTAGTCGAAGCTGTCACCGGCGACGCGGTAGGCGGGCTCCAGGATGCCTGCCACCTCGACCTGCGGCACGGTCATCGTCAGCGGCGGCAGCAGGCCCCACTGGATCTCCGCGGACACGCTCATCGGCTCCCGACGCCGGGCCAGAAAGAACTGATCGGTGTAGGCGTTCTTGGTGACCAACATGTCGGCGACCAGTCCGGCGAACCGGCGTAGCAGGCGCCGGTCATCGTCGCCGACCGTGTCCAGCGTCAGGGCGATGACGCCTACCTGATCGCTTCCGTCCAGCAGGGGCAGATACATTCGCACGCCGCCGGCCTGTGGCACCTCGACGGCCTCCGCTCGCTGGAAGGCCCGGCCAGCGGGCGAGTCGACCACTGGCTCGGGCTGGCCCACGTGCAGCTTCCTGCCCGGCAGCGGCACCAGCAGCTCCTGCGCATAGTCCTGGAGCAGGATGGACACGTCACGGCCGCCGATCCTGGCCACCTCCTCCGCGATGAGCGGGGCGATCAGCTGCGGCGGCAACACCCGCGCTCTGTCCAGCAGCACACCGAGCAGCCGCTCCCCGAAACCCTCCGACCGGTCCACGCTCTCCTCGTCCATGGCCCGGTACGCCACCACCTTCCTGCCCCCTCTCCGGATACTGCCTGCGCACAACGTGACCTGGTCAAGCAGCCGGAGCGACTCATTACGCCAGGCGTGGCATGTCGGCCCGCGCCATCCGCAGTTGCGGAGCTCACGCGGGCTGTCCTCTCGGCCGGAGCGGGCTCGTGCCGCCCGCTCCGAGCCGCCGGGGGTTCCAGGTTCCTGACCCCGGTTGATGAGCAGACCGCGGACCAAGCGAACGACGTCGTGACAGCGCTGCTGGCGCAGGCCCGACATGAAGGTGAGGACTCGTGATCCCGATGCCACCGCACCGTACAAAGGGACCCGGCGTGCTCGGTGTCACCCTGAGCAGCCCATCGGCCCCTTCGGGCGGTGGCCCGAGCCAGGCGAAGAACCGGAACCGGAGCCGGACTCCGACGCCGACCGAGACGGACCTCACCCGGGCGCGTGATCGAGCGCCTTGGTCAGTCCTGCCAGCTGTGCGGGGCGCGGAAGCCCGGGGTGCGCTCAAGACGACACCAGCCGGCCCTGGAGCGGCCGCGGCGGGTCGGGGCGGCTGAGGGCAGGGTGGCAGCACGGGCCATCAGGACCGCGACGATGGCGGCCAGCTCCTCGGCCTCGGCATGACCCTTCTCGACGCGGAGCAGGTTTCCGCAAGGAGTGCTCATGGTTCTTTCTCCCGTCTTCGATGGACTGCTCAGTCGAGTTCTGACTGCTCGGGAATGGTGTTCTCCAGCGGCGGAGGTTGGCGTGGAGGGAACAGATGGTCTTCGAACGCGTCGAGTGCGACCATCACCAGAAGCAGCGCCATCGGGACAAGAAGAGCTATGAGGATCACGATGCCTCCCGGACGGAGCGTGATCACACCTGTCGCGTACCGGCAGTGGAGTTAAACGTGCGGCCGAATGGGTCATCTCGCACGCCGACCGGGAACGTGGGCCGTTCAGGTGGTTTCTCTGCCTCGCGCATGCGCATCAAGGCGCCCGAACGATCCTGGACGCCTCTCAGCTGCGGACCGGCAACACGCCCCGCGCGATGGCCACCTGGCGCAACCTCGCTATCGGAGCCCTCCGCATGGCCGCATTGAAGAACACGGCAGCCGGCCTCCGCCGCAACGCCCGCGACCCTCGCCGCCCCCTCGCACTCCTCGGCCTCGGATGATCACGAACCGGGTGTCATGCGAGTACGCCGAAGTCCTGGCCATGTGGGCCAATATTCGAACATTGTTCATGACTGGCGTCAATAGCTAACGCCGCACTCTGGACCTAGCTCGGCTGATCCCTTCCAGTATTCCCCGTCTGGAAGAGGGGTCGGCCGATTGCTTTTGGCGTCAGCTAGTCTTCGGCGGGTGTTGTGTATATGAAGCTGTCGATCTCGGCTAACCGAAGCACTTCGGAGAAAGCTAGCTTGGCAGTTGCTTCCAGGGTGGCGTCCCGTGTGATAGCTTCCTGGCGGTAGCGACGAAAATCAACCTTCAGCTCTCGATCAAGCGAATAGTAGTCATTTAGGGCTTGGCGTGATTCTGGACTGAGATGTTTGAACAACTCAGGATGGAAAGCGAGGAGGCCATCTAGGAAGTTGGCTTCATCGTTATAGTGCGCATCTGCGAGATTCAGTTTGGCCATACAGCCCGCCTTTCATGATCAGATCATATAGAGCGGGTTGTAATGCGTCCAGCGTAAGCCTTCTTAGGCTGGCCCGTGGACCTTTTCTGCCTCGTACTCGTCCTCGCCAGTACGCTCGACTCTCCAGCCGTCTACATGACGAAAGTCGCTAGAGTCGCTGGTATGCGGATGCGTGATCTGTCCATCGTTCTGGATAATCACATGCTCGCCGATATTCAAGCCGATCTGCTTGGCGGCCTCAATGGCCTGTTCCTCGTTCATTGGCAGCACCTATCGCTTGGAGTCACTGAGGCATGCTTCTCAAGATTGATGATCGGAGACCAGTTATGCCACTCATGAAAGGCAAATGGGTGAGCTACTACGGTTACCCAGTGAGGAAGGTGGTTGATCCCGAATCCACCGGGTCGCGGCGTGCTGGAATGGCCGAGCGAGGCGGCTGAGGTGGGTAGCAGCTGAAGCCCGCGCTTCGCTGGCTCGCCCCGACCTTTGTACGCAACTCTTTAGCCTTCTCCGCCGTCTCTTCTTGGTATGACGTCCCCGCTCCTGCCTGCCGCCGCCCAGCCGTCATGGCCGCACTGCGCTCAGGGCGGAGGCTCGGATGATCCGGTCGGCTGCCGCGGTCACAGGACCGAGCCCTACGGGCGGTGCCTGCGTCATCTCAGCGATGGCGAACGCGCAGACTATTTTAGTGGCCTTGGCCCCGGCAACGCCCTGGACCATCGCGGCACTGAGCTGGACGCGCCCTTGCTTGTACAGCTGCTAGATGCCTTGCGCGATCCTGTCACCAGAGCTGTGCGCCTCGGTCATGCCGACTTCCGGTGGGTGACTTTCGAGGATGCCGTCGACTTCCGGTCGGTGACCTTCGAGGGCGATGCCGACTTCCGGTCGGTAACCTTCAAGGGCACCGCTAATTTCGTTTTGGCGACCTTTGGGGGCGCCGCCTGGTTCGGGTCGGCAACCTTCGAGGCCAACGCCTGGTTCGAGTTGACCACTTTCAGGGGAGCCGCTGGGTTCGCGGCGGCGATCTTCAAAGGAGACGCCGCGTTTGTATCGCCGGCCTTCGAAGACGTTGCCTCGTTCGAGTGGGCGACCTTCGAGGGCTACACAGACTTCAGGTCGGCGATCTTCAGAGGCGACGCCCGGTTCACGTCGGTCACCTTCACGGGCGACGCCCGGTTCAGGTCAGTGTTCTTCAAAGATGCTGCCTTCAAGTCCGCGGTCTTCGAGGGAAACGCCCGGTTCAGGTCGGCAGTCTTCGAGGGCAACGCTCGATTCGGATCAGCGACCTTCAAGGCCGATGCCGACTTTCGAGCGGCAGTCTTCAAGGGCAACGTCCGGTTCACGTCAACGGTTTTCAAACGGTCGGCTGGTCTGGGACCGCTGGTGTGCGCAGGGCAGGTGACGCTGTCCGGGGCAGTGTTCAGCAGTCCTGTAACCATCACGATCGCCGCGAGACGTCTGGAGTGTTGGCGGACGCATTGGTCGTCAACGGCCGTGTTGCAGCTGCGGTACGCCACAGTCGACTTCGCCCACTCGGTCTTCGAACACCCGCTCACGATCGCTGCGGAACCCGGCCTCTTCCGTCTCTCTGACGGAATGTTGGTGGATGAACAGGTTCTCTCTAGCGAGCCCGATGCCACGGTTTGGATGGCCTCGCTTCGAGGCGTGGATGCTGCACATCTCGTCCTCGCGGACGTCGACCTGTCGCGCTGTCTGTTCACCGGCACCGTTCACCTGGATCAGCTGCGGTTGGAAGGTATCTGCTTGTTCGAAGTGATTCCGCCCGGTACGCACTGGCGACGCGGGCGCCCAGTGTGGTTCACACAGCGCCGCACCCTGGCCGAGGAGCATCATTGGCGAGCGAGCCGTCCAACAGCGATCCGGGGATGGAACACGGCCGTGTTCGGCGTCGGACACGTCGAGCCTGGGCAAGTAGCGCCGGTGTACCGGGCGTTGCGCAAATCCTTCGAAGACAGCAAGAACGAGCCGGGGGCCGCCGACTTCTACTACGGCGAGATGGAGATGCGCCGCCATGACTCCGCTACCCCCTGCGCCGAACGTGGCCTGCTCGTGGCCTACTGGGCGTTGTCCGGCTACGGGTTAAGGGCCACCCGCGCTCTGGTGTGGCTGCTATTGGCCATGACCGCAACGTTGCTGGCGATGATGCTGTGGGGCCTTCCCGCCGACGACCCGAAGTCGGTCTCAACCGGGAAGGTGACCGGCCAGGAGATCCGGCTCATCACCGACACCCCCGGCTCAACCAACCCCACCAGCCCGCTACACGAGCGAATATCGAGCGGGCGGTTCGAGAAGAGCCTGCGCGTGGTGATCAACTCGGTCGTCTTCCATTCATCCGGCCAGGACCTCACCACCGCCGGCGCCTACATCACAGTGCTCTCCCGGCTGACGGAGCCAGTCCTCCTCGGTCTGGTAGTCCTCGCGGTCCGCAGCCGGGTGAAGCGGTAGGTACCACCTCGCCGGTTCTCTGAGGACCGCGCTTTCGACGAGCAGGCATGGAGAGAGTCGAGTTCATCACCGCCGCTCGATCTGCTCAATCAGACGATCCCAAATGGCAGTGAACAGCTCCTCCTTGGTCATGGTTCGGCTGACGCCTCCGCTCATGTCGAGGAGCGAGAAGTTAGTGAGCTCCAGCCTCGGACCACCGGCCTCGCGATCGTAGAGGGGAGTGGCGAAGGCGTGCATACCGCTCCCGCCCAGACGGTGCTGATCCAGGCTGAAGGCAAGCGTGCCGTCGCTGAGGCCACCGGGGTAGATATCAAGTGCGTAGACGGTGCTTCCTGACTTCTCCACGCGAACCGCTACCCGCTCCGCTGAGACCCGCGTGGTACCCGCGAATCCTGTCGAGTGCAGCCGTGGAATCGCCTGCTGAAACTGCTGGGGCTGAGGGACAGTATGCGAACTCTCTTCTCAATCGAAAGTCAATAGTCCGTATCTGTTGATACCTCTTGGCTTGTCATCACTCGGATCCGTATCCCCCGCCGGATTCGGTGGTGGCCAGGCCTGGGCATCTTTCTACTGCCTTGCAGTTGGTGCACGAGAATGGAGACTGTCGCAGACCTTGTTGGTGAAGAAGTCAAGAGCGGTCGGACAGTCCATATAGCAGTTGAGCTGCCGCCTGAGCTGCAAAGTCGACTGAATGCTTTGAAGGACCTTGGGGCAGGGCTCATGGCTGACGAAGCTGTATAACAAATCAACAGCCTAGCCCCTTGACGAAAGAGGAAGGGGGCCCGCACCGGCGCCTACCCTCCTCTGCGGCGTAGTAATTGCCCTTCCAGACCGTGGTGAGTTCTCCTTGACTCGTGGTGAGATCCCGAGGGAACTCACCACGCCAGGTCAGCGACTTGCGCAATGCGGTCCTGGTGGTAGACGCAGCGTCAGGCAGGCCTGCACTGTGCACCTCACGGCACGTTCACACCACGGGCAACTTGACCGCAAGCTGCGTCGGGTCAGCGAGTAGCCGTATCAGCCACAGCAGGGCGATGTTGGCGAGGCCACGCGGCAGGTGACCGTTGTGAGACAACAGGACGGCCTTCTGCTCGGCGGTCTGGTTCAAGAAGGAGTGCGCGCTGTTGCGGTCCAGGCGCAGGTACCCGGCGGTCGCCCCGTCCCAGGAGCGCTTGACTGGTCCGTTCTTTCCCGGGAGGTTGACCAGGCCGTCCGTACCGACGTATCTCCCAGGACTGAAGCCGTCCTTGACCCGGTCGAGGGCTTCGACCCCTCGGAGACAAGCTGGCAAGGCTACTGCGGCAACATCGGCGGGGAGCTGTTGGTTGAGCCAGTCGTAAGCCTTGCGCGCGTTGCTTGGCGTGACGGCCGCATCGAAGCCCACCAGTTTCATGCCTTCCATGGCGTCCAGCGCGTCGTAGGCGGCGCGGAGCCGGGCGGTCTCGTTCTGCTCGGAGTCGAGCATAGTCTCGGCAACGTCGCGGAGAACGCGTTCGATGCTGGCCAGGTACTGCCAGTGCAGCCCCGGGTCGTAGGTGGGGGTGGACTTGTCCAGGAAGAAACGCGCCGGGTCGGTGGCGAGCGCCAGGACATCGTTGACCCGGGCGATCCACCAGGTGAGGAAGGTGTGGAGTTGGCTGCTCGTGAGGTTCGGGCGGTTCTGGCCGCCGCGTAGAGACGGCCCAGTAAAGCGGTCGTCGCTGATTTTGAGGGCGTCGACGAGCTGGTTGCTCGGCCAGGTGGCACCGGGTGTGAGGTCGCCGAAAACCCAGATCCCGACGGCGCGCATCCGCGGGGCCGGTACGGCGTAGACGTAGGGGGCGAGGACGTTCAGCGCGGCGCCAAGGTAGGACTGCGCCCCGAAGATGCCACTGGTGGCCAGCGCCCGGCCTGCGGGAAGTTCGTGCCCGTTACCCAGGGCGATCGTCGGGTCGTTCTCCAGGGATACCAGGCCCCTGACGAGCGCGTACCGGCTGGCGAGTTCCTGGGCCATGGCGACGACCAGGAGTTGGGAGTCCGGGAAGGCCGGCACCGCACGGTCGGCGAAGAACGTTCGCATCGCATGGGGAAGGCCGTCGGGTCGTGTCGTCAGGAAGTTCAGCTGGAACTCGGCGGCACGCGCCGGTAGATCATCCTGCTCGTGCAACCGCCGCAGTGCTTCAGCGGGCGGCGCCCAGCTCGGCGGCTGCTCCGAAAGAGAAGCGAGGTGCCCGAAAGCGTCCGTGCCTCTGGCAGGGATGTGCCTCGCGTCGAGTAGAACCGGCGTCTGCCGGGTGTAGGACTCCTGCGTGCGCAGCCTATATACCGCCCCATCGCGACGGTGTTGCCAGCCTGCAACCGACAGGTAGGCGGTGATGGAGGGGGTCAATGGTGCGGGCGGCTCGAACGGGATCCAGCCGCCTGATGATGTGGCAGCGCCCATGCCTCGATGATCCCCTAACCCAGGTGGGTACCGCACCGCATTTGAAAGCCCATCAAGCACAGCCGAATCGCGCACACGGGGCCAGTCCTCTTCCCCCGGTAGAGACGACCGGGCTGTGGTTCCGCATGGCGTCTGTGTGGGCATTCTGGCTCCCGAGGGGGTGCGGGGATGCCAGGACCATTGCGCTACGCCGATGCTGTTCAACTGCTCGGAGGGAACGGACCGGCTCTTGACGCGCTGGACCGGGTTTTGGGCGGTGCCCTCACGACCGCCGTCGGACCCGCGCCGGAATTGATCCTCTCGCTCTTCGGGGCCGATGCCCAACTGGCCGCTCTCAGCCGCTCGTTGGTTTCGAGGGCCGCCGAACGGATTCAGGGCCTGGGCCGGTTCGAGCGCACCGAGCGCTTGGCCGCCGCCCACGCGGTGATCGTGGTGGCCGCCTACGGTGACGCGATGGCGCAGGCACAACTGCCCTTCGAGGTGCGAGAACTGGCCACGACCCGGACCGATTCAGTGCGGCTCGCCACCGGTGACGCCCCTGAGTCTCGCCGTCTTGCCGCTGTCGCCGATCACCTCTTGGGTTCGCATCTGCCCCTGCCCTCGCCGCACGAGCCGTACGAGACGACTCTGACCGCGCTGCGTGGCTTCTATGCCTCCATGTCCGGGCACATGGAGGCATACGTGTCTGGGCTGGCGGTTTGGGACCGGCTGACCACAGAAGCGTGCGAGGAGGTGCGAGCGACCCTCCACGATCACGTCCCAGACATCGCCCTGACTTTCTACGAGGAGATGTTCCGCCAACTGGCCGTGGATTTCCCGGACGTGGGGATCTGGGCCGACAGGGTTGACCACCGGGCGACCCGCTTCGCGGTCCGCCGTCTGGAGGAGACGGTCACGCGGCTCGCGGACGGAGATCTTCCGGCCGGCCGACTGACCGCACTGCGCCGCGCCGGGGCCCTGCTGCTCGACGGGCCGATCCTGGGCGCGGAGGAGACCGCCGCGGGGATGGCGATCCCAAGCCTGCGCGAGGCGTACGTGAGCGCGGACTTCCGGGTGGCGGGGTTCGGCAAGGCGGACCGGCTGACCAGCGAGGCATGGTGGCGGCAGCACGAGGTGCGCGGTGGCCTGGACACGTTTCTGGAGGGTTTCCTGACCGCGCCCAAGGCGGTTGAGGTGCCGATCCTGCTGCTGGGACTTCCCGGCTCCGGCAAGTCGCTCCTGACCAAGGTGCTCGCGGCCCGGCTTCCTACCGAGGACTTCCTGGTCGTGCGGGTCCCGCTGCGGGACGTGCCCGCTGACACAGGCGTACAGGACCAGATCGAGGCGGCGATCCGGCAGGCTACTGGCGAGCGAACCATGGACTGGGCGGACGTCGTCCGCGCGGCCGGCCATGCCCTGCCCGTCGTCCTCCTCGACGGATTCGACGAGCTGCTCCAGGCGACCGGGCTGCACCAGTCCGACTACCTGGAACGGGTGGGGGTCTTCCAGGAGCGCGAAGCCGCGCTCGGCCGACCGCTCGCCATCGTGGTGACCAGCCGCACCGTCGTCGCGGACCGGGCCCGGCTGACGCCCGGCGGGATCGCTATCCGGCTCGAATCCTTCAGCGCTACGCAGACCGGACAGTGGCTGGAGCTGTGGAACCGCAAGAACGCCGCCTACTTCAGCCGCCACGGCCTGCGCCCGCTCACCCCCGAGCAGGCCCTTGCCCAGCCCGACCTCGCGAGCCAGCCTCTCCTGCTGCTGATGCTGGCCCTGTACGACGCCCAGGACAACCTCTACCAGCGCGAGGCGGGCACGCTCGCCGGGTACGAGTTGTACGAGCGGCTGCTCGCCCGGTTCGCACTCCGGGAAGTACTCAAGCACGACGCGCGGCTGACCGACGAGGACATGGCGCAGGCGATCGAGTACGAGCTGCTGCGGCTGTCGGTAGCCGCCTTCGGGATGTTCAACCGGCGCCAGCAGTGGGTCACCGAAGACGAGCTGGAGTCCGACTTGCAGGAGCTGCTGCCTCAGCAGACATCCCTGCCTACGGGGCTGCGGGCAACGCTGAGCGGGGCACAAACGACCATCGGCCGGTTCTTCTTCATCCACCGCGCGGAAGCATTTCGTGACGGCGTGCGGCTGCACTCGTACGAATTTCTGCACGCGACCTTCGGCGAGTTCTTTGTCGCCCGGCTTGTCGCACACGAACTTCAGGACCTGCTGGCGGCCGAGCGGGCGGAGACCCAGCGGGCCCGGCGCTCCCGTACCGATGACTCGTTCCTGTACGCGCTGCTGTCGTTCGCCGCGTGCGCGGGGCGCGGGCCGGTGGTGGCGTTCCTGACAGAGGCGCTGCGCCCGCTGCCGACGCGGAACCGCGAGGAGCTGAGCCAGTTGCTCCTGAGACTGTTCCACGATTCCCTGGATGATCGCCCCGTCTCTTCCTACGCCTCCTACCAGCCGCGCCGGCACCCTGCTCCGGCCGCTCCCGCCTTCTACCGCGCGAACTTGTTGCTGCTTCTGCTGATAGTGGCGGAGGAGGCGGTGTCAGGACGAGAGCTGTTCCCCACAGACCCCGACCCGGTCAGCGCATGGCGGGGCACGATGCTGCTGCTGGAGTCACAGCTGCACGCGGAGGAGTGGCGGGCCCTGGCGGACCGGCTGCGGCTGCAGCGGGTGTGGGACGGGGAGAGGCGCGCCATCACAATCGGGCTGGGAGAGAACCCGGAGGATCCCCACGCGGTGAACCCACACTGGACCCACGGCCACGGCAGTGAGGAACAGCGCCGCTACATCGGCTGGCAGACCGCCAGCCCCGATACGGTGACGCGAGACGCCCACCTGCGGTGCGACACAGGAACCGACGCACTGCTGCACCTGGCCCAGGGTCTGGAAGAGCTCGACCTCGAACTGGCGCTCACCGGCTACGGGGTACTGCCCGACGGAGAGGCGGTATCCGGCGCCCGGCTGCTCTTCCGGTTGTGGAGCGCGGGCGGCCACTTCTCGCCCGTGCACCGGGACGCCGTGCGCGCGGCGCTGCTCTGCTTCGACCCGGACGCGACGGACTTCATCAAACGCTATCTGGCCGTGGTGCTGCACCAATGGGAGCTGGCCGGACATCCCGTACCGGAAGACTGGGTGGATCGGGCGCACAACCTGATCGACGCGCACTCGGACAACGCGGGGTACGACCCTCTGCTCGACGAACTGCCACACCCACCTGAGAACGCGACACCAACCCCATGAGACGGCATATTTAGGGATCGAATCAAGTCCTAGGGTTAGAACCCCGAAACTCCGAAGACTTTGGCTCTGTACAGCTAAACGTTGACTATTTTGCCAATCGTCTTTTCTCTGCCCAGTCCATAGTAGACGATGTTCGAACTATCCTGGACGTCAATATTGAAAGCGTTGATCTGCCCGAGTGGAATGAACTCGGGGACTTGAGAGAGTGATCTCGTGCCTGGTGCACGAGAATAGAGACTGTCGCAGACCTCGTTGGGGAGCAGATTGAAAGAGGGAGAGCGATCCACGCAAAAGTTGAGTTACCGGCTGAGTTACAGATTCGACTTGATGAACTGCGATCATCTGGGGCTAGCGAAGAGCTCGCAAAATGATCGTGAGCGAAATTTCTTGTGGCCTCCCCTTGCAGATGCCCGGGCTACCCGGTACCGCTTACCGGAGGAGAGGAGTTGTCCATGCGCACGATGTCGTATCGCCAGGATTCGTGATCTAGACCGTCGGCGGGCTGTCGTGTCTTGAGATGCTCTTGGATCTCGTTCACGTATACCGGCTGCCGACTCCCTTTGATCGCCGAGAACACCGGATGGATCTCAGCCTCAGCCAGCTTGGCCGGCAGAGCCAGGTCTTTCCACATCGTGTTCAGCACGTAGGCCAAGTGACGGAGGAGTAGTTGGGTTGAGTCGGGGCCGAAGACCACGCTTCGCGGGAGCTGAGACGCGCCGTGCCCAGCAAAGTTCCTTAGCTTCGCGTACTGAGCTTGGGAGTGCGGCAGGGGCGCCGTCTCCGGCTCAGCGTGCCCCTCCAGGTACCTCACGCCTGTCCGGAGTACTTCCGTGACGTGGTCTGTTCCACGCTTACCGCTGACGACCCGGCCCAGCAGTTCGGTGGCATCGAGGGCAAGGAAGAGCGACCCCAGGTGGTAGTCGGCCTCGAAGTTGAGCCCGGAGGCCTGCATGAGCTCGCGCATGGCACCACATATGTACGACGCCTTGCACACGTAGGGATCGAGCCCGGTGACACGTGCGGCTTCGTCCCATCGCGGTACGTCGTGCGTGAGCTCGACAGCGTGCTGAGCGATTAGAGGACGGTAGTCCATGAGGCCATAGTCCGACCGACGTTCGGCTGGGGCAACCTCATCTGGGTGTTGAGCTGGATGATTGTTTCCAAAGGCAGTTGCGGCCGCCTGGCGCCACGCGCTCGCCCAGCGGAGTCGATCACGCCGGGGACCTGATCCAACAGCCCTTTTGCCCCAGAAGCAACAGCTGTTGCGGCTGGTTGGTTCGGGAGCGCTGACAGATGATCGGGACTGGCTCTGAGAGGCTGTGGTGCACGGCTCGCCGGACGCTTGGCTCGGCTGAGTCACGGCGTATTTACGTTCGTGCGAGGTTTGGCGTATGTCCGTAGCGAGCAGTGAAAGACATCTTGGGGGCCTGGCAGAGGCGGAGGGGGAACTGTGGCCAAGAGCGCGGGGGACATACCACTCGCGGACTGGCTGACGGCCCTGCGTGCTGAGCTGCGTGCGGCTCAGGAGGCGGCCGAGGACGAGTCCTTGAAGTTCGAGTTGGGGCCGATTGACCTTGAGTTTGACGTCTGCACCACGCGTGAGGTCGACGGCAGGGCCGGGCTGCGGTTCTGGGTGACGGAAGCGGGGACGGGTGTCAGGAGGAGTTCTGCGCGCACCCAGCGGGTTCGTATGACGTTGCTGCCTCAGGAGGGGACTCTCGTGCGGTACCCCGACGCCGAGGAGAGCCTCTGACGCCTTCTGGCCGGTGGTCCCTGTCCTGCGGAGGGTGAGTAGATGAGCGATGGGACCAAATCGTTCGACGACTACCCGGCGCGCTGCGTAGTGGCCGTGCGTTGCCGCGCTTCGCGACAGGACCCTTTCGTCTTTCGCGGGACCGGCTGCCTGATCGCGGACGGTTTGGTCCTGACGGCTCGGCATGTGATGGGCGATTCCCAGGAGGCGGAGGTCCAGTTCGGGCTGGCGCCGGGAAGCCCGACCGTGTCAGCACAGGTGTGCTGGCGCGGTCAGGGAACCTTCACCGACATCGCGGTGCTGCGACTGGCCGACGCGGATCGCGAGGCACTCCCTCACGCCCCCGACGTCCGCCTGGCCCGGGTGCACAGGGACGGAGGCGGAGCCGCGATGCCGTGCACGGCGTTGGGCTTCCCCCGTTTTGCCCGCGGACAGCTGCGTGATCCTCCCCTTCCGTATGTCGACGCGTTCGAAGTGCAGGCGCATGTACCACTGGCGACGTCCGTACGCGACGGCAGGCTTCGCCTCTCCGTGGAGAGCACAGAAGGCGGGCATGGCTCCTGGCAGGGCATGTCGGGAGCGCCAGTCTTTGCGTTCGGGTTCCTCACCGCCGTGGTCGTGGAGGCCGTGACCCGGAGCGGGCGTCAGGAACTGATCGCTGTGCCCGTCGCTCTCGCGACGGGACATGAACAGCCCACCGTCACGCATCAGGGACGGCCATTGGGAGAGCCACGGTCCAACAGTGTGGCCCTGTGGCAGCTGCTGGCAGGTGCAGGGGTCGTGCCCTCCGCGGACGACGATTCTGCGGGCACGCTGCCGATCGCCCGGCGGCGGTCCTTCTACGCGGCAACGGTCGAGGAGTTGACGCGCAGGACCGGACGGCTTGAGGACCGGGAGCACGAGTGGCACGACCTGGCCGACTGGGCACGTTCGTCGAGCCGCTTCGCGCTGTGGACCGGACCGCCCTGGTCGGGCAAGACGTCTCTGGCAGCGGCGTTCGCCTGCGGCCCACCGCCCGATGTGGACGTCGTGTCGTACTTCTGCTCCCGTGTCCGTCGTATGCCACGCTCCGAGCTGTGGTCCGCGGTCAACGACCAACTCGCGGCCCTCGTGGGTGATCCTTTCGCTCTGGATCCCACGATGGAACGGTTCCACTCACTGTGGACACGAGCGCTGGATCAGTCCCGTGAGCAAGGACGCCATCTCGTTCTGCTCATAGACGGGATCGACGAAATGGAGGACGCCGATGCGTTGCTGGCGTCACTTCCCGGCGGACATCAGAAAGGCACACACGTACTGCTCTTCAGCCGGACACCGCTGGAGTCGTTCCCGTTCGCCGAACCACGGGACGAAGGCGTGGACTTCGCTCCGCCGCATTTGAGAGCGGCGCAAGTCGTCCTGTCTCCCACGGATCACGCCCGCACAGCCGAGCAGCAAGCTAGCCATGACATGGCAGATATCCTGAGTCAAAGCGACACCACTCCCGCTCATGTACTTCTCGGACAGATAGCCGTGCTAGGACCGTTGGATACGGATGACCTCCACACGCTGAGCGGTTTCATGGACTGCGACCTGACGAAGCGTGAAGTCACGCGAGTGCTCACGTCCCCGCCGATCCGGCGTCTGGTGCACGCCAGCGATCGTTGCGGCGCGACGGTGTTCGCCTTCGCCCACGACACGTTGCGCGAGGCATTCCTGAAGGACATGGACAAGAAGCGGCGGACGGTTCTCGACGGTGCGATAGAGACGGCGGTCCGCACGTGGGCGGATGCTTGGCCCGATGCAACACCCCGCTGGGTCACCGAGCTGTACCCGGACTATCTGAAACTCTCCGGCAAACTCGACACGTGGGGAAAGCTACTGGAGTCCGAGCGGTGGGCAGCCCTGCTGCACCAGCGCACAGGTTCGCATGTACGGCTGTTGGAGGACAACGAGCGTTATCTGTCCGCTCTGGCCGCCTCGCCCCATCCCCCCGTGCTGCGGATGACCAGTCGGGCGCTGGACCTGGAGGAACTACGACGCCCGGTGACTGGCCTACCTGCGGACCTGGGGCGGGCGTGGGCAGAGGCCGGGCACCTGGCCCGAGCGGAGCGCATCGCGCTTCATCTGGAAGAGCCGGATCACCGCGTACGGCTCATGACCTACCTCTGCCTCCTGACACACCAGCGCGCGGAACGCGCTCATGCCCGACGCCTCCTGGACACGGCAATAGAAATGCTGAAGAACTGCCGCGAGGAGGACACGACTGATCTGCGTGCGCTTTTGGCGGCAACAGCGCATCGAGTCCTCAGCGCGGGTGCCGCGTCGTCGGTTCTAGGTGCACTCCAGGACGGCAGTTTCGCGATCCCGCAGATGGATCCGGCGCCCATGCCTCCAGAAGCGACGTGGTCCAAAGACCTACATACGCAATTCTTGTTCCTGGCACATGGGCGTGCAGACAGGCCGGCCTGGGAGCGGCGGCGCCGACCCGGACAGGACACCGCCCGTATGGAGTTGTGGCAGCTCACCAGAGCGGCAGCGGAGCGAGGTGACGTTGACGCACTCCTCGGCCTGATCGAGGCACTCAACCTGTACAGCGTTCTCGGAGTCACCAACATCGGTGGACAGGCCCAACGTGAGGCTCTCGCGGAGATCGCTCTGGTCTTCGTGCATGAACATCCGGAGCACCCCAAGGTGGCCGACGTCCTGGAGGCGGCGCAGCGTCGGTGCGCTGAGAGCGTGCACGAGCACGATCCCTCCTACTGCTGGAGCGACGACCAAAAGGCGATGGATGCATTCGCCGACCTTGTCAGCCTCATGATCCGCACCAACCAGTTCGGCAGCACGGCCAGACATACCATCACACAAGGGAACGATGACGGCTTCGATCACGAGGCGAGCGTACTGAGGAGGTCTGCCGCAGCCCTGGGGGCGGCAGACGCCAAGGAGACGGAATTGGCGCGCCACTTCCTTGGTCAGGTGAAACACGATGTCCTGTCCGCTCACTGCCAGCAAAGGATCTCCGAGATCTGGGCCGACGACCCCGATCTCTGGGCGGAGGGAGTCAATCTCCTGGCCAGCGCCCATCCGGACAGGCTGACGACCGCACACGTGGTGGCCAGCGCGCTGGACACAGCCTTCGGCTCCGGCATGGAGGATGCGGGTTTCGAGCTTCTGCAGACCTACCTGGCCTACTGCGAAGGCGAGGAGCGGGATCTCGCCTCGCATGTGGAGACTGCCATCGTCGCCGCGGTGGCCGGCTGTGTCGATGCCGGTCTCGACGAGAGTGCACGCTTGCTCGCCGACAGCCTCATGCTGCCGGAGTCCCGGGTATGGGCTTGGTCCGTCTATGCACGACACTGCGCACAGGCACGCATCGTCTCCGGTGCCATCGACGGGATCGACCGCGCGGAACGTATCTGCGACTGGGTCGTCTACCCCGACGGTGCCGGCCGCATCCTGTGCCATCTGGCGTCCACAGCGCTGTTGCTGGGCGACTCGGTCCGCTACGACAAGCTGATCTCGGGTGCCGAAGCCCTTGCTCTGCGCGGCCACCGCGAAACCTGGCGCGCACTTCTCCCTTCGGTGATCCGCACCCACCATGAAGCGGGGAAGACGGACAGAGCACGCACGCTGCTGGACACCTATGACGCGCATGTGCGATGCGAGCGTGATCCGCGGCTCCAGGGCGAGGGTCTGATCACCTGCGCCCAGCTACATGCCGAACTGGGGAACGTGCAACCGGCCAGGGATCTGGGGCTGCTGGAGGACGGCCCGGTGTGGGCCCACGTCCACGACCTGTCCCTGGTGTTTCGCCACCTGGTGGAGACCGTCGCCAAGGTCGACGCGGACAGCGCGATTGTGCTGGTCGAGCGCGTACCGCCACCGCCTAATCCCTCGGGGTACGGGGCTGCGGCCTGGTGGAGATGGGAAGGCGAGCAACAACAGACGTACGACTTGCTCGTGACAGCAGCGCAGGCGGGACTGTGGACCACCGCAGAGCGCGCGGCGCAACAGCTACCGACCGAGATGCGTGCCCGTGCTCTCGGCACATTGGCCCGTCTCGCCGCCACAGCCGCTCCGGAGCGTACTCCCGGCCTCTTGGGTAAAGGGTTGGCCTGCGGTATCACTGCGGACCTTCTGCTGGCGGCCACTCTGATCAGCCCTGAGTCGGCGCAGCTCTGCCTCGCCACGTTCGTCGATCACACCGATAGGTTGTTCCGTGTGTGACTACTCGCCTCACACGGTCTTGACGCTTGCGACGGCCGCCGTTGGCGAGGTGCAAAGCAAGGCCGGCCGCGCCGTGGACAGTGCGGGCAGAGATCCCCGCCGATCAACGGAAACGGGTCTTGTGAGTGTTGCATTCCTCAGGGACCGTCCGACGTCTGTCTTACGAACCCAGCGGGATGGCTATAACTCGGCCTGTGCTGAGCATGCTGAGCGATTGGAATTGCTAGTGGGCGCGGCAAATGCGATCTGATCTGTTCGGCAGCACAGTTCAGGCTGTAGCAGACCTCATTGAGGCCGAGCTCTCGGCCGGAGGTGGTGTCCAGAGACTCGATCCCCACGCAGCCGTGTCTCTTTCAGCTGGTACGGCGGCAACATTTCCTGTCCCTGCCGGGAGGGTTCAGCCGAGCCGGGCCCTCGCCTGTCAAAAGCGATACCTCTCGGCCTGGTGATGCAAGGAACTTTGGTTTTCATGCGTCGCGGAAGGGCCGTAGCGCATTCTCTGCGCTACCTCTTCATCTCTCGCCGCTTGCTCCCGAAGTCGCCTGATGCCCCTTTCTTCTCCCTCGGATGGCTTTTCTCCTCGCCGACGTTTAGCGTCGAGTGCTTCCTGCTGGCGATCGGCCAATTCCCGATTCTTCTGGGCCATCTCTTCTATGGACTTTGGATCATTGTAGTTCGTCATTGCCGTCTCCCTTCTGGTTCGAGACGGCGCGTCCTACTTGATCGGGCGCTCTACGTCCAGTCTTCACCCCGGTTGGCGTAGATGCAAATGACTCACCTCTGCTGGGGAGGGCTCATAGTCCCCGGCTCTCTCTCACCCCAACCCCCCTTTCCTTCCTTTGGAGTTCCCATGGCTAACAACTAGACTGCCGACGAGGCCTGGCACCCACATCACCGTCCCGGACAGGTGCCACAGCTGTGTGACGCAACTGGTGCGGTGGCGCCGGGGCCTCTTCAGCCGAGGTGAAGAACGGTCAATGCTGTGGTCCAGTCGGCGACGATCGCCTTCTGCGCGGCGGAGAGCGATACCTGGCCGGCGCAGACCGCGGTGTGCAACTTGGTCTCCACCGGGTCCTTCTTGTTGTTCACCCCGGCGCCCTTCTTGTGGCCTGGGTCGGCAGGCTCTACCCACAGGTTGCGCGCGTCGTTGGGGTCGCCTCCCAGCTGCAGGCTGATCAAGTGGTCCATTTCAGCATCGCCCATGCGGCCGGTGTAGCCGTAGGATGCGGCGTTCAGCTTCTTCTCCTTGCCCGTCACGTACGCAGAGGGGCGTACGCCGGAGGTGTAGCCGCCCTTGCGGCAGATCGTCGACTTCAGGTTCGCCTGCGTCACCGCCGGGGAGATCGCACCCGGAGTGCACTTCGGATCCTCCAGCGGCTCGCCGTGCTCATAGCGGTAGTGGCACGAGCCGGCGGCCGGCTGCTGCTGGACCGTGTAGTGCTTCTGCGGGCCCGCCCCCACCGCGATCGGCTTCCCTGCCCCAGCCTGCGCGGCCGATCCCGAAGCTCCTTCTGCCGGGCTTTGGTTTGCGGACGACGTCGACGTGCCGAGCTTGACGGACGAACAGCCCGCCAGCAGCAGGCAGGCGAGCAGGACGGGCGGTACGGCACGGCGGGCAGAACGCATGACGATCCTTCACGGGCAGGCGATGATTGAGCAGATGCTCCCCCATGACCGCCCAGTCCTACCGAGCGGGGTACCGCGCAAAGAGGCACGCCCGTGTGCAGCCTGCGCTACTGAGCAACTGGCACGTACTCCAGGGCCCCAACGGCGAACTGGGCGAGGAAGTCGTTCAGCCGGGTCGGTTCGACGACAACCAGGTCTCTCACAACCACCTCGGCGTCCTGGCCGGTAGAGGACGCGCCGCGCCTTGTTGTTGTGGCCAACCTAACCAGTCGCACGCAGCGGCACGCTGATGATGAGATATCCAAAGCTGGTGGCAATGCGCGGAGTATTCTGTTTGCAGCTCAACCAGCCGAAGAATCCGTCCGCCTAGTGTGTCGAATTCTTGCCACATGAATGCATTTCCGTCATGCGGTACGTCAATCATTTGGGCACGGTCGAGCCGATGCTAAACCATGACCATCCTTTGGAAGGGGCGAGATGACCACTCAGACTGCGGATCTGCTTGCGGCCGCTACACAGGGAAATACCTCACCCGAAGTTTGGCGTATCCTCGGCGCTGTCGTCGGCGCCGGTGCTGTGGGTGGCATCATCAACGCACTGATCACCGATAACGGCTTCATTGTGCCGAAGATGGAGAGAGGAATTCTCCGCCCCGGCGTGTTTGGTAACGTGGTCCTCGGTGCTTTCGCGGCCCTTGTAACCTGGGGTCTCTACGGACCCCTCAAGGATGCGGTACTAATCGGCACGCGCCCATCAGGAGAGGTCACTGCTTCGTTGACAGTTACTGCGCTAATGGGTGCGCTCCTGGCCGGTGTCGGAGGTGCCCGAATCATTACCAGTGAAGTCGACAAGCGATTTCTTAGGACTGCAGCCGTCGGCGCTGCCACCAAGGATCCCGATCCGGCACTGGCGAACACGCTGGCAACCGGTACGCCTGCGATGGCTGCCCAGGCGGCGGCTGACGGCTGATGCAGCGTCTGCGCCGAGCATAGAAGGTCACGTGGAAGGTCTGGCTGCAGCAGCCGTCTCCCGAAGAGGTACAGCCCCTGCAGGGCTACAACCCGGACTTCCTCAACGAGCAGATCGACGTTCCGCAGCTACTGATTCGACCGTGCGGGTCACATTCAGCCCAGGTTAATATCGGCACCCCACCGGGCAGATGGGCGTCCTGAATTCCTGGCGATGTGGGCCAATATTTCGAACGCCAGTGGCTCCCCCTTCTCGTAGCGATAGTGGCAGGAGCCCGCAGCTGGCTGCTTCTGCACCGTGTAGCGCTTCTGCGGGTCCAGGGCGACCGCATACTACGCCCGCACCCGCAGAGAGGCACTCTCACCGCCACCATTCGCAGGAAAAGGACGATCCGGGTTGGTGGGACCGACCGGACGGAGAGACGCTTTCCTCAGGGCGTTGCCCTGATAAGCGATTCCCTCCGACGGCCGCAAGGGAGTGCACACCATGGGTTCCTCGCTCAAGTCCTTCAACATCGACAATCACTTCGTCCGGCACGCGAACTTCCTGGGCGAGCTGTCGGCCATTGCGAGCGACCTGGACCGCGCCGACGCCACCTTCGACATGGTGAACGGCCTGGCGGACCACAACCTCGTGTCCTTCCGGTCCGTCAACTTCCCTCTCCACTTCCTGCGGCACCAGGACTTCCGCGTCAAACTCCACGAAGGCCCGAACCCCCCGCTCGTTCCCCCCGGGTCGGCACCCCCGCCCGAGTCCCCGGACATGCAGCTGATGCGGAAGGACGCCACGTTCGCCATGGTCCCGGGACTCGCGAACCCAAACGCGGTGTCGTTCCGGTCCTTCAATTTCCCCAACCGGTTCCTGCGGCACAGGGACTTCCACCTCTTCGTCGAAGAGGTGGACAGCGACCTAGGCCGGAAGGACGCGACGTTCACGGTGGTCCCCGGCTTGTCCCCGGAGCCGCCGGGACCGCATTAGGGACTGTCCGGCAGGTCCCTACCGGAGCCAGAGCCGGATTGGGTGGCGCACTCCGTAGCCGGGCGTGACCTGCCTCTGGTCTGGTTCCGTGACCCGCTTGTGTCTGATGCCGTTGGCCAGGCATGGACGACTACGGCCACCTCGACCTGGATGAGATCGACTTCGACATGGAGCCCATGACGGACCGACTCGCGTTGCTCACCTTGAACGAAGCGCGCGATCTGCGCCGGCTGCTGCTCGCCGTCGCGCAGGAAGGCGGCCCCGAATCGCCAGATGCCGCTCGGTGGGCTCGAGAGATTGCCGCACGCATCCCCTCGGAGGACTGAAACTCGCGCGGCGATCAGCAGTTCCGGAGTCTCGGCGTTCCAAGGCCCAGACCCAGATGCAAGGGTGACGGGCACCCTCTGTCGCTTGGTTGACACGTTGCCGACAGAGGGGTCCACCCGTTCAACGCTTCTCGAAAGCCCATTTCGCGCTGAGGAAACCGTCGGCGTTCACCAAAGTCGCCCGAGCCAGGCCGAGCGAGTGCCCCATGCTCAATGTGCTGCTTCGTACTGCTCAATGACAGTCCGCGGCACACGGCCGCGGGCGCTGACCTCGATGCCCTGCCCCTGAGCCCACTCACGCACCTTGACGGGGTCCGGTCCTCCAGCAGCCTTCCTGCCGCCTCCACCCCGACGAGAGGTGCCGCCGCTCTTGCGACCGACCTTCACAAAGGGTCCCAAGGCATCCAACAGCTGCTGGTAACTGTCAGGGTTGAGGTCGATGTCGTAGCTGACGCCATCGAGACTGAAAGTGTGGGTTGCGATGTCCTCACCCTCGGTGTCCGTCAGATCGTCGGTGAAGATGGTTACGGTGCGCTGAACCATAGAAATTTCCTCTTTCCAGTTGGACTGCAAGGAGTCTAATAGCCTGGAGGGGTGAGCTTCGCCATCGGCGTGGGCATGCCTTGGCGTCAAGGCTGACATATTGCGCAACTTGTTCGTGCCGGAAGAACCCCGTTAGTTATGAACTGAACGGGTGGGCGTGCGTCAGTAGGCGCCCACGACACATCGGTGGGCTACATCCTCGCCATCCCAAGCTCGATTTGGGACCGTCTGACGTTCTTCTTACGAACCCAGCGGGATGGCTATAACTCGGCCTGTGCTGAGCATGCTGAACGATTGGAAGTGCTAGCGGACGCCGCAAACACCATCTGATCTGTTCGACAGCACAGTTCATGCTGTAGCAGACCTCGGTGAGGGTGAGTCCTAGTACCACTTAAGTCCAATATATTCGCTACGAATGATGGTCGGTATGTGTCAAATCTGACTCAGAATGGCCATGAATGAGCAAAGAGGAAGGTTTGGTGGGGCTATGCGAGTTATTGCTAGTTCATGCCATCGCCGACCTGGGATCGGATCAAGCAGAACGTTGATCTTGTAGCTTCTCTCGTAACCGCCGCTGTATCCGTCTACCTGGCTATTGCTTCTCTGCCTGAGTGGCTCACGGTCAGCTTGGTGGTTGTGGCTACTGTGTTAGCTGCGGCGTGGGTGCTGCGACGCACCACCGCCGCTCACATCGTGGCGACTAAGAGAGCCCTGGCAATCTGCCTAGTGCTCGTTGGCATCCTTGCCGCGGGCGGCTTCGCTGTGCACGCGAGACCTGGTCTTGCCGGCCTTCAAGCGGAAGCCGTCAATAAAACTTCACGCACCTCGCGGGACAATGCCAAGCCGGATTCTGCGTCCTTGGAGGTGACCTATCCGCAGCCGAAAGATCGACTGCAATCATGCCAAGTTGTCTCCGGCACTGGGAGGGTTCCTGACGGCCTGGAGCTATGGATAGGGAATGCCTATGACAGCGGTGGGCATCCCGATGCGACTCAGCTCATGAGTTTGCGCAAGGCTACTAAAGAAACCGCGAGTTGGTACACCAATAAATTCTGGATCGGCGAAGCAAATGACAGCCGCACGTTCTGGATCGTAGTGTTTCTGGTTTCGGAGCAGACCAGCAGTGCTATGGAAAGGATGGTCATCCCCAAGACCTTGAATCTGAATCTAACATGGTTGCCAGATAAGGCGACTGTCGTTAGGCAGTTCCCTGTGTGGCGGATAAACGGTAGCAAGTGCGAGAATTCGTAGGTGGCTGCTGAACTTGATTGAGCGATGGTGGGAGTGCCTTTTCTTGCCCATCGAAGGTGCTGTAGAACCATAGGCATGGGACGGTAGCGAGAATCGCACCGCTGTCCAAGTGGCGGCCCTTCAAGAAGTCAAGTATCAAGTGGTCACTTGTGGCGAAAGAGAGAACGAGAAGCCCGTAGACGTCTCAGCTGGATATCGGGGATCGATTGCGCGCGGCAGCGAGGCCGGTCTCTTCGAGGCCAGGGCCTGCGGACCGCCCTCAGTAAGGGCTCCTCGGACTTTCTGCGTGGGTCGGTGAGGCAGGTCTGTGCTCTCGCCCCAACTTCAGTCAGACTCCAAGGGGACTCGACCAGGCGGTATGAGCCGGACTCAAAGGTCCATCCCAGGTGCCCTAGTCGCTTCTGATCCGCAGCGATATGAATAGGCAGACACGTTATGAACCAGGTCCACACGCGCAGCGAGATGACCGGAGCGGAGCGCTTCTGGTACGTCCTCGGCTGCATCGCCTTTGGCGCCTCGTACTTCGCCAAGGTCCCCGCCAAGAAAGCACTTGCCGACTTCGGATACGGCGAGATGACCGGGGCGGAGCGTTTCTGGTACGTCCTGATGTGCGTCGCTTTCGGTGCTGGTTACTTCGCCAAGCTGCCGATCAAGAGAGCGCTCACCGAGGTCGCAAAGGTTGTTCCGTGAGGAAACCGCGCGGACGTGACGACGGTCCTCGCCGTCCAGGGAGGCAGCGGGGGGGGTGCGCGGGGTCAGACGGCGCGAAGCCCGCGGGCCGCGCCGTATTCGGTATGGAACTCGCGAACTCGCAGGCCCACCACCTTCGCGAGCTCGGCATCCGAGTAGCCGTGCTCGCTGCGGTGTAGATCGAGCATGCTCGGCAGGATGCGGGGCTCTTCCCTCTCCGGCTCGGCCGGTTCGTTGCGGCGATAGCCGTGCTGCGACATCTGCACCTGGAGGCTTTTGAACTTGCGGTCGTCGATCTTGTCGAGACGGCGTGCGGTCTGGATGATCGCGGCCATCGACGCCTTCCAATACTGTTTGAGTTGAACAGCACGTTGAAGGTTCAGACCGGTCAAGTGGGGACCGATTAGGCGCGCCGGCATGAGGAACTCAGACGCGAATCGGTCCGCCTCGCGCTCTCCATCGTCACTGGGGATCTGATGCATGATCAAATGTCCCAGCTCGTGTAGGACAGTGAACCGCTCCCGAGCGGGTGGCATCCCCGTGTTGAGAATTATCACCGGAAGGCCGTTGGGCGGGTGGACGCTAAGGCCGGAGATCTTCAGGGATTCTAGGTCCCGACGTACCACCACGATGCCCGCCCGCTCGACGGTGCGGATGACGTCGTGCACCGGCCCGTCTGGAATCATCCAGCTCGCGCGTACTTTCGCGGCGGCCTCCTCTGGCTCGTGTTCCTCGGCATCCAGCACAGGGAGACGGAAGGGCGGGTCGATCTCCACGCTGGCTTCCAGCCGACGGAGCTGCATCAGTAGAAGGTTTACCTCGGCCTCGATGCGTTGCAGCGCTGTTTTACCCAGACCCGACTGCTTGCGGTGGTAGAAGCCCGATGGTCCCAGGCCTACGGGCTCATCAGGCCAGTCGAACAGCTCCTGGGGGTAGCCCAGTACGTCGGCGAGAGCAGCCAGCCGTTCAGGTGACAAGGGTCCGACTTGGTTCTCCGCTTTAGACAGTGCTGCCTGGGAAATGCCCGCCAGGTTGGCCAGTTTGGACTGCGACAGTCCGCGTGACTCCCGCGCGAGTTGGAGCAGGCGCGGGTTCATGGTGGTTACCTTTCTTCCGAAGCGGTTTGGCCTGTGTCTTTTGCGGCCGTCTTGGGCCGGACGATGGTATCCAGCTGATCTTGCGTGCTTGCAAGCGGGATGGGGGTGACCGGCGCGGCCTGGTCGATCCCGAGGTCCAGGTCAAGAACCCAGAGTTGATCTTTGTCCAAAGTGCAGGTGATGGCCGCCAAGCGCAGGTCAAGGCCCGTTTCATCTGGCAAGTAACCAGCCACCAGGTGCGTCAACTCGTCCATGCCAGGCAGCACCTGGTTGGCGTACTCGATGCTCTGCTGCGTCGGGATGCTGCTGGTGCGCAGACTGCCGTCGCGGAACTTCTTGAACCGCATCACGATCTTGTCGGCGAACGTGAGGAGAAGGAACCCTCTGCTGTCACTGACGGTTACCTTCGGGTTCCCATCGAAGGTGTTCATCGCTTCGTAGCGGATGAAGTCGTAGACCAGGCTTGCGCGGGAGCGGTTACTGATGATGACGCCCAGTTCGGCATCGCGAGCAAGTAGCGCCCGCCAGCGCTTCCAGCCCTGGTCGATACATAAACCGATGCTGTCGAGGTGTGGGGACAAGATCCGGGTGGCGGCTTCAGCCGAGATCGGTTGCGTCACACCGGCATCCTGCCGACTTAACCAACCGTTGTCAATTATTCCACGAGCTATTCTTTTCGCAGTTCAGTGCGACTCGACCGAAGCTACCCTCGCCGCCCGGAGATGTCAGGTCTTGGGCTACCAGGGCGCGGGTAGCGGGTTCTCATCGAACTCCCCGGGGCGATCGTTGCTCGGAAGCAGCCCGCGGTAAGTTCAGCTGGCCTGCCAGTACGTGAAGCCGAGTGACATCAGCCCTTCGGACCGGCAGAGGCAATCCGAAGCGCCACCGACCTCGGTCTGAAGGAGTTGGTAGGCAGCTCCGTTGGCTTGCCCCCAGTGCATCGCAGCTCGCCACAGCAGGCGGCCTAGACCCCTGCCACGGTGCTCTGGGAGGACACCGAAGTACTGCGGCATCAGCTGTGGGGTGCCGATCGCGTCGGGCCGGATCTCCATGGGGCCGATGGCACCGGCCACCCGGCCGCCCAAGACGGCGGTCAGGACCGGGCCGACCGTTCCGGCCTGCATCTGTTCGTAGAGGAAGGCGAAGCCGTCTGCGGCCATCTCCTCAGCGAAGTCATCGAAGGTGCCTCGTGCATTCGCCGGCCACTCGTCAAAGGAGCGGACGGGGCCATCGCCTGCCGGCCGGATGGTCGCCCTGAAGTCCTGAAGCTGGATGCGCGTACCGCGCCCGTCTGGTGCCTCGGGGCCGAGGAAACGCACGATGCGTGCCTTCGCCGCTCCATGCTCGGCGGCCAGCTTCTGAGCCAGTTCGGTCGCCGCGAGGGCGCTGTCGTCGATGCCGTAGAGATGAACCTTGACCATGCCGGCGCCTCGCCGGGACAGCGTGGGAATCAACGTCTCACCAGGCCGGTGAACGACGGCCTCGACGAGAACGGTCTCGACCTTGCTGTCGGACCAGCGGATGTCCTTGTCGTAGCGCAAGAACCTCCGGTCGGTGGAAGCCGCGATCAGGGTGTCAGTGAAGAGGTCCTCGGTCAGGACGGACGGGTGGACCGGCCCGATCGTCGGCACGTAGGGCGCCAGCACCACTGGACGTAGCCAGTCCCAGCGGAATCGCATGTGCTTAAGGTACTCATTTCGCGCTCAGAGCTCAGGCCCCGACGCTGACGCGCCAGGGCCTGAGCGCAGGTGACCGAAGGGGTCAGTTCGGGTTGTCGTCGCCGGCCGCGCAGGAGCAGGCACTGCCCTCCATCAGGGCGTCGGCGTCGGCCTCGATGACGACCGCCGTGGTCGCGACGAGGGTGGAGGGCAGAGCCGGACGGACGACCGCCGGGCGGCGGGTCAGGATCTCGACGAGAACAGAACTCATGAGTGGACCATCTCCTTGGTGTCTCCGTGCTGGCAGTAGGTGTTCAGTGGTGCCTTCGCCTCCTGGTAGACCTTGGCGAGCGGTCGGCATACCCGGCAGGAGCCGGAAAGCGAGCAACCCGAGCAGCCACCGGTGCGAAGCATCAGCCGATCGGAGATCGCTCCGAGTCGGCGAAGTCCGTCGATGCCCTCCGTTATGAGGTCGATCTGGTCGTCTCGGCCGATCTTGCAGATCGAGACCTTGGCGTGCGGGTCGGCGTGGAAGAAGGTCACTCCCGCGTTGCAGCCCTGGAAGACCGGGCGCTTGCGCAGATGCTCAGTGGACTGCACGAGCAGGGGTTCGCCGGTGCCGGAGAAGGTCGGCTGCATGTTGGTGTAGACGTGGTGGTCCAGGCCCCAGCTGCGGACCAGGGCCACCATGGCGTCGACCTCGTGGGCGTTGTCCTCGGTGACCACGACGGAGACCCGCAGGGGCAGACCGGCGTTGCGGGCCGCGACCATGCCCCTGTGGAAGTTCTTCCAGGCGCCCTTGCGCTGCGTGAGTTCGTCGAAGGACTCCTCCGTGGCGCCGTACATGCTGACGACGACGCGATACGGCGGGCAGTCCCGGAACAGCCGCAACACCTCGGGTTTCCACAGACGCGAGGCGTTGGTCGAGACCGTGAGCATCATGCCCTGGCGGTAGGCGTATCGGTAGGCGCCCTCGAAGTCGGGATCGACCGTCGGTTCGCCGCCCGTGATCTGCAGCCAGAGGACCCCTGAGTGACAGAAGATGTCGATGAGCCTGACCTTCTGTTCCCAGCTCAAGCCGGCCAGGGGCCGTTCGCCGAGATAGCAGTGTTTGCAGCCGAAGTTGCAGTAGAGGTTGATCTCCCAACTCGCCCGCGCGAAGGCGAGTTCGGTCGGCTCCCGTACGAGCAACGCCGATCCAGCGGTCTGGCCGTCCAGGTCGAGATCCCACGCCTCAGCCGCGGTGGTGGCCAGCCATTCGGGCACGGGGTCGTCGGTGCCAGCACGTTGTCGTACGTCTTCGTAGAGCTCGGCCGGCAGGCGTACGCAAGCGGTACCCCCCGGTCGAACGGCCAGGTAGCCGTCGAGGAACGGGCTGACGATCAGCTGGTGCATCCGATACCTCCTGGGGCTGAGCCCCACCCCGGCTCGTACGGGGGAACCGAGCCGGGGTGGGAGCTATATGGCAGGACGCGCGTCCCGCCGCTGGTTGTAGGAGCAGACGATGTGGCGACACCACTCGCAGCAGTCGCCACAAGCGAATGCCGGGGCCGATAAGCCGCCTACCTCGACCGGGCCTATGAAGATCACGAGTTGATCGGAGCGACGGCAGAGCAGACATGTCCCCCTGACCCACTGGCGAGGGGTCATGCTCCGGCCTCGGTGCGCTTCTGCCGAGTGCGCGTCACAACGAGTTGGTCTGGATTGTCGGCTGGCCACTCGGAACGAGCAGCGGTCCGGAGGATGGGCACGCCATGGCTGACGTCTGTCACGATCGCTCGGCATCCGGGCTGGTACTCGACCTCGTCACCCACGCCAGGCAGTTGTCTGTCAGTCACTGCCGTACCCCGCCGTTCCTCTCGACGTAGACCCACAGCAGGCGCCGGGTGAGGTTGGCTACGTCGCGCATGAAGAAGAAGGCCGTGAAGCTCGGCGTCTGTCTGCCGGGACGGTTGGTCAGCTCCAGCAGCTTGTACGCCCGACGGAACAGCTCCAAGACTTCGTCATCGGCGTCCGCGCCCAGGTCTTCGGCCAGGAGCACACTCAGGAGACCAACGACCCTCGTCGTTTTGAAGTCGATGTCCTTTCGGGTCGACGTGCTCAGCTCCATCTTCAGCACGTCATCCGTGACGTCCGAGATCAGCTCCACATCGATGGGCAAGCTGTCGACGCCGGCCTCGGGTTCCTCGGTCACGCTCGCCACCACGCTTCTCCCCTCGACGCTGCCTGCGCGGACTTGGGTTCGATGACGACCGTAGAGCGGCCGTTATTCAACTCCCAAGGAGATTGCGCGAGTTTGCAGCAAGTCGATTGACGACCCTGAACGGACCCTCGACCATCGTGATGTCGCGCAAACAAGCGCAAGGCAGCAGACAGGAGAGCGCCATGAAGCTACGGTTCCTTGGTAAGAACTCCACCGTGGGCGACTGCCCGACCCTGTACGCCACGGATCGGGACACGTACCTCGTCCAAGGCTGGAAGATCTTCGCCAATGACCTGCTGATGCAGCTCGACATCCCCGAGGGGCAGACGGCAGTGGAAGTACCGACGGAGCTGTTCGAGTTCCTGAAGGGGGACGGGCTGGCAGTCGGCGAGTTCAGGCGCATCGAGGACCCGATCATGATCCTCACGCCCGGCGGCACCTACGTCGTCCAGGGCCTGGAGGTGACCGACCCCGAGGCCCTGGCCCAGATGGAGATTCCGGACTACGAGATCGTGGTCGAGGTCCCCAAGGACGCGATCACCGCCCTACTGGAGGAACCGCGTGGAGTTGATCTCCAGCGCCAAGCGCAACCGGCTCTTTGAGACCTTCACCGAGGACGCCTTCCATCTGGAGCTGAGGGACGACTACTCCGTTCCCGATGAGAACGGTCCGTACGAGAGCTGGCTCCGCGGAGAAACAGTCGACTACTCCTACATGGAGCCATGGACGCAGCTGATCAAGCGGGTCACCGGGGAGGGCAAGACCGTCCGGCGCGTCCGCGTCGTCACCGAACCGCACACGCCCTACATCCAGTGGGAGCACGCTGCCACCAGCTATAACGAGGAGGCGGGCGAGCAGATCCGGTGGCTGCCCCGTCATTTCCTCCCCGGCGAGCTCGTCTTCCCTGCCGGCGGCAACGACTGGTGGTTGTTCGACAGCCGGCTCCTGGCCGTAGGGCACTTCGATAGCGACGGCCGGGTGCTCGGATCAGAGCTGGTTGAGGCTCCCGACGCTGTTGCCGAATGTGTCCGCGTCCGGGATCTGCTGTGGGACCTGGCGACCCCCCACCGCGAGTACAAGCCCTGAACCATCCGTGAGCAACCAAGCACAAGAAACGCGCGAGGCACTGGGTGCCCGGCTGCGCGGCTTCCGAAAGGATGCTGGATTCACCAGCGGTCGGGCCCTTGCGCGTGCTCTCGGCTGGCAGGAATCGAAGGTTTCCCGACTCGAGCACGGAAAGCAGAACGTCAGCGAGCAAGACATTCGGGCCTGGTGCATGGCGACCCGGCAGGACGAGCACATCCCTGACCTGATTGCCACTGTGCGCCACATCGACGAGCTATGGCTTGAGTGGCGCCGGCAGGTGCAGACAGGCGCCGAGCGTCGGCAGCAGAAATCCCTGCCCGTCTATGCCAAGACCAAGGTCTTCCGGATTTGGCACCCCAACCTGATCTGGGGAACGTTCCAGACGGCCGACTACGCCGCGGAAATCTTCCAACAAGCCGTTCGCTTCCTGGAGTTTCCCAATGACACCGAGGCCGCCGTCGGGAAGCGGCTCGAACGTCAGCGGTACCTCTACGAGGGCAACCGGATCTACAACGTGCTCCTCGGCGAGCAGGCCCTGTACTCCAACGTCGGTGGGCCAGAGGTCATGAAGGCCCAACTCGACCGGCTGCTGGCCTTGATGGGGTTGCCCCGGGTGAGCTTGGGCATCGTCCCGCGTGCCGCGGCCACGGAGATCTGGCTCGGTCACGGGTTCTCGATGTTCGACGACAAACTCGTCCTCGTGGAGACCTACTCGGCGGAATTCTCCGTCACCCAGCCCCGAGAGATCGAGCTGTACACCAAGGCCTTCGCCCTCCTGAAGCAGTCCGCGGTCTACGGCACCGCCGTCCGCGACCTCATCCTCACCGCCATCCAGTCCTTCGATCAGATGCCGAGCGACTAGGAGAACCCCATGCAGCGTGTCGCCCCGAACTGGCGGACCAGCACCTACACCGGAACCGAGAACTGCATCGAAGTGGCCGACAACGAACCGACGAAGGTGATGGTGCGGGACACGAAGGCACGCAACCGCGGAGTCATGGCCGTCCAGCCGACCACCTGGGCAGCGTTCGTGGCCTTCGCTAAGCGGGGATAGCGCAGGCCTTCAGGCGACTGCCCTCACGGGAGTCCGGCGCCAGCTGCGTCCGTCACCGCTGGCGCCGCCAGCCAATGTCTCCGAGGGGGACCGGGACGCTGCCCCCTGATCCGCGTTCGCCGTGCTTGGTCGACGCCTCGTAACCCTGGCCGAAGGGTCGCACAAGCCAGTCGCCGACCGTGACCTCTGTCACACCAGCGTAGTTGGGTGGTCACTCAGAGTTTGCGCAAATCATGGCAGATCACAGGTCGTGCCGACCGTCCCGCAGGTGGCAGGCGTGGCGCATGGGGTGGCGCGACTGGGCGAGGGATGGTGCGAACCCCTGTACGGGATTTGCTGTAACCGGAAAGCTACTATCCGTTAAAAAGTGGTGGTGAGGTGCTCTGCACGAACCGGCCCCCTCACACGGTTTGCTTCTCGGCAGGAGCAACGAGGCTCCAGGCGCTGAGAGTTGACGAGCGGGGACGAGCTGCAGACTGGCGCCGTGTGAGATCAAGAGGACCACCAGGTGACACTCGACGACGTTGCCAGCCTTGGGCTGGCCTCGGCCGCCGCCGCACGGGCGTTTGCGCCCGACGTGCGCTCCGGTTTCCGGCGCCTCCTGAGCGCTGGCGTACGGGTCGGTGCTGCGACTCTCATCCAACAGCAGCAGCCCGTCGCCCAACCTGACCAGCCTGGGCTCGATGAAGGGGGCCGGCGATGAACGCACAGCCCCCGGATGATCGCGACGAGCGCGCTCTGCGCGAACCGAGCGACGTGATGCCTCCGGCCTTCTGGGCCTTCCATGAGCTGTACCACCAGGCGTACTTCGAGTACGCCCACGTGCAGCTGGGCGACAAGGTCTCTGCTGACCGGCTGGTGGACACAACGTTCGTCTTCCTGGCCGTCATTTGGCACCAGGTAACCGCCCAAGAGAACCCCGGCGCATTCGCCTGGACCCTGCTCAAGGAGCGGGTCGCCAGCGAGCTGGAAGCGCAGGGCCGTGATCCAGCAGCCTCGGAAACACTGGCCTTCGAACGCGCCATACGCGCGGCCTGCGATCCCATCTTGGACAGCTTCCGTCAGGAGTTTCGTGCGCAGGTTACCGAACTTGAGGACAGCCTGGGCCTGTATGTGGCAATGGCCCGCTTACCGGAGCGCCAGTTTGATGTGATGGTGCTCCAGTTCGCCCTCGGCTTCCCCACCAAGCGCACTGCGCTGGTGATGGGCATCTGCGAGGCGACGGTCCGCTCGACCCGTCGCGCCGCCAAACGCCGGCTGGCCGCGGACCTGGGATTGAAGATCGACGAAATCGGGGACGTCGATGATGAGGAGTGACATAGTCATGGGCTCGCAACGCCCGCGCACCATCGAAGAAGCCCTTGCGCGGTCTCGCGTCTTTGCTGGCGAGTACACACGAGCAGACCTGGACAGCTCCCGACAACGCATCACCGAGCAGCTGCTCGAATTGCGCTGGATGCAGGCATTGGCGTCCCCCATGCCAAGCTCTGGGAGTCATTCGGCGTGGGCACCTCTGATGCTTCATGAGCGTGCAGCTCACGACCTACGAGCCCTGTGCCAAGGCGTCATTCATGACGACGATGCCGCCCGCCGCTTGGCCCGCTTCGACACCGCGCGCGACCCTGGTGGCGCCCTCGCGTTTGCCTGCTTGCTCATGCTGGCCGACCGAGAGGAGGGGGCTCAGTTCTGGCTGCAGTTTGCGGCCGGCGGTGGCCAAGCTACGGGAGCGCTCTGCCTGTACCTGCTCCACTTGCGCCGAGGTGAGTGGCGCGACGCCCAGCACTGGGCGAGGCAGATGGCACGTCTCGAGCACGAGCCGTGGCAGTACTCGCCCATAGCCCACGAGATCGTCGAAACGTCCTCCGCCACCGGGGGCGTCACTGTCCTCATCGACCTACCGGACCATCAAGTAGCTGTACCGGAGGCCGCGGTCAGAGACGCACTGGAGGATCTGGACGTCGACCTCATAGACGAGTTCGGTGCCATTCCCCAGCCCAGCCCTGAGCTGCCTCACCAGCTGGAGGACCTCGTCACCGCCTTCCGCTGACAAAATTGGGCGTCATTGCAATGGCGCCCAATTCCAAGGCCAACTAGCAGTTGCACATTGCCAAGAGTCGGGTTAACGATCACAAAAAAATCCGCCTAGCCAAAACAACTAAGCGGAGAAAAGAGATGGAGATCCTAGCTCACTTTCGAACCCTCCAGATGGAGGAGCCATTTCCGGTGAGCCCAAGCGCGTTCTTCGACCTCAAGCTCAAACGCGAGAATTTCTGTATCAGACCAGCCAACCTCACGGAGTCGATTGCGCCTGATGAAAATCATCTGTTCGCATCGCGCTCGTACCGACAGGTCATCCGCTAGCACTCGACTGTATACGGAGCTCTCGAAGTTCCTAACGAGGAGTGCACGGCGCGTGACTTTAACGTCTACACACATAAGACCCAGAGATCCCTTGCTGTAGTCATGACAATTATTGATGCGTAATGCATCTTGTCAAGTAAAACACGCGGAGTCGCATTATGCAATCCTGGCTAATTAGGTCAATTTAGTTCACCTGGGAGATTTGATTCCCAGATCTTGAGAATGTCATCCGCGATGAAGTATCCAGAGGCTCGTGGGGAACCCGGGCTGGTTGTGTCAAGCTTACGCACCTCATACTCGTCACTCAAGGTCTGCACGAGCCCGTCATACTCCTGGAGCAAGGCTGCGAGCGTATTCGAGTTCATGGTGCTCCCCTCCAGGCTTGTCAATGTGGCCGCTGTCTCGCGCTGCATTGACACCCCTGGGGCGCAAGTGAACAGGTATAGACGACTGATGTAGCCTATCCAGTGTGGGTGGATAGCGAAGTCTTTAATTACCTTTGCCTCTTCAGGGCTGAGCTTTCCCTGTTTTACATGTAGATCGCACCAGGCTATTGAGTCGAAGCAGCCGCGATCTAGGATGATTAGGTCTGACTGACCTTCATGGTATGCGGCGAGAAGTTGCGAAATAGCGTCGTTAATGGTCCAGACGTTAAATGCAACCTTGTCTTGACGGAGCTGCTCGGGAGTACGTTTACTGGCTCCTTCCGTTGGCGCAAAGACGCGGAAGTCAGTGCGCTTGAAGAAGTGAACCACTGTGTCGATGGTAGAGGACTTACCGGCCTTGGGGCTTCCTGCAAATTCCACGACGAGTGGTTTCTCGGCCCGGCGATTAAGAGACGAACGGACGCGGGATGCTCGATGCTGGAGCTTTTCGAGCTGAGCCTCGGTAATTTGCTGCTCCATGTTGATTCTCCAGGAACGAATGACCTGACGATCGCCTGCTCCGTTGCGCCACTAACCGATGTCTAGCGATCACCCCTGCCGGTCTCAGTCGCGTGCCCGCAGAAGGCAGAGAAGCAACGCCGGTCTCGGCCCCAGCGATGCTAAATTGCTGGCCGTCGGCAATACCTCCATGGTGACCTCGATTGGGTCAAACCGCCAATCGAAGCTTTGGTTCAGTACTCAGGGTCATCCAGATCAAACACATCTTTGGGTTGGACACTCCAGGAGATGTCCGGATTGGAGCGTGCGAGCGGCGGCCCGGTGCCACGGCACAACGCGTTGACGGAACACGGTCTTCCTAGCCTGGCCTACAGGAGGCGGTACCCCATCCGGAACAAGCCGGCACGAGGAGACCTCGACATCGACATCGCGCTCGGAACCCTTCAGATCCAGGGCACCTTACTCACGTCCCCTACCCAGCCTCGGATGTGTGTGAGATCTCTGTAACTTCCGTTGTATCCGAGCGAGTTGAGGATCAGCAGTACGAGGTAGTGCCGAGCCAGCAGCCATGCGTCCCGCGTCAGCCCGTCCAGTCCGTAGACCCGCACCTGCGACTCTTGCGGGTGCACCAGTCGGTTCCTGACCCACGTCACGACGTCAGCTCCGTCGATGTCCTTGTTCTCGTTCGCCTTCACCTCGGCGGCGTACTGTGCGGCTGCCGGCAAGAGAGCAGGATCGATGTCAACGGGGATCTGGGCATCACGCAGAACCTTGCGGAGTCGAACGTGTGCATGACTTCCCGCGTACTGCTGCTTGGTCATGACCCCGCTGAGGACGAGGCTCTGCCACACGATGTGCTCCAAGCCTGCCGTCCCCATGATGATCCGCGGCTCGACGAAGTCTCGGCTCCTCATCGAGGAGATGGCGTACATCATCTGGAAGCGCAGCGGCGTGAGCTTGTCCGGGTCAGCGAAGGCGTCGATCACGAGGCTCAGGAAGTCACCCAACGACTCGTGATCTTGGTCGTACCACCAGCCGTCGCTGTTCGGGCGGGCTGGGTCGCAGAAGGCGGCTCGCCATTGCTCCCACACCACTTGTCCGTCGCGGTCTTCGCCGACTGGCAGCATCGGAGCGGCCCAGCGGCCGAGGGCGAACGAGATCCCGACGTGCAGCGCGGTCAGCAACGGGTCGACCTCATCGGCCGTGAAGACCGCGTCATCGGCGCGGCGCACCTCCATGACATGCGTCATCACGTACACATCGGTCTTGTGGAGCTCCCGCCAAACCTGCCGGTAGTCGGGACGCACATCGAGTGTGATCTTCCAGCCGTCAGCTTCGAGCCACCAACGGCCCGACCACTCGTGCTCGCCACGAGGCGTCTTCTCGACCAGTCCCAGTGGGCCGTGCCAATTGGGCAGGTTGAACCAATGGACGCGGATTCGAGTCAGGGGAGTTGCGGAGTCGCCATACACGGCTCCGTTCGACCAGCCACCGTCGATGTTGCGCGGCACGCCGAGCATGGTCATGTCGCCCGTCCGACGGCTGAGCGTCAGAGGAACCTCGTCTCGGTTGGCAAAGAACGGCGACGCTCCAGCGCCAACATTCCACTCAAAGTTGAAGCCGTTCGAGCACGTGAGCTCGACGCGACCAGGAACATCGGCCGCCCCGAGCCCACCGATCAGGCCGTCGTGCAGGACGATGGCCTGGCCGGGTTCGTTGTACGGGTAGACCGGCGTGAGCGGTTCGCCCGCTGGGGGCATGTTCGTCTTGGCCACATGGCCACGGTAGTGATGTAGCACCCGGCTGCGCCGAGGATTTACAGCCCCGCTGGGGACCCATCAGCCCTAATCGAGATGGGGCCAGTAGTCGGGCCCGCTGCCTCGCCAGTCGATCAGCGACGACGTTGCAACCTCGTCCGGTCAATCTGCAGGATTTCGTGACGTCTGTGTGCCAGTTCCGGACGCCCCCGCCCCTTCCAGGAGTAGCCAGCAGATATACGAGACCCCTTGGCCCGCTTCGCCGGGGGTATGTCCGCGCGGGCGGCTTCGCCTTCCTCCGCCACCAGATACTGCTGGGTGACCTCGCCGCAGTAAAGAGCGACCATTGAGAGGACAAGGCAAGGGCAAGTGATCCCAACCGAGCCACGCGGAGCCAGCAACCTGATCAGTAGAGGTGTGCTATGAGAAGCAGTCGGGCCGCCCGCGCGGCTGAAGCCGTAACTCTCATCGGTACGCTGGCAGTGGTCGGCTGCAATGGCAGTACGTCGTCCAGCACGACGGGCACCGGGACAGCCAGCGCGTCGGTACAGACGGCCTCCTCACCATCGCCCACCAGCAAGCTGCCTTCGACTGCACAATTGGAGGCCGCGCTACTGGAGGCGGGCGAGCTGGGACCAGCTTTTGCCAAGGAATCGGCCAGCCCGTCACCATCCGAGTCCAACAGATCAGATGAGGGTGACACGTTCAAGGGCTGTCGGCCCTTGGCGATGCTGTTGAACGGAGGAGCTGGGCGCTCAAACAATCCCCAGGCCACCGTCACGTTCAAGGCTCGGGAGGGGGCGGTCGCCGTGGCTGAAGAGCTGCTGGCCGAGCCGCCAGCCGCTTTGGGCACTGACTACGCAGCGACCAAGCGAGCGCTAGAGTCTTGCGACTCCATCACCCTCGTCTCGGCGGGCAAAACGATCGACTTCTCGCTCACGCCAATCCATTTTGGTGGTCCTGGCTCGTCTGCTGTCCGCCTGGACGGTACCTACCGAGGAGTGCTCGTAAACGGCTATATCGCGATCGAGCGGCTGAGCAAGAACGTGGTGCTGTCGTACTCGTTCTTCCAAGCAGGCGGAGGTTCGTCGCAACTGGCGAGTGCCTTTTACCAGCTCGCCGTCGACAAGGCTCGAACAAACCTCAATCTTTGAGCTGCCACAGCACAAGCTTGTGCGAGAAAGCTGGCCGTCGCGAAGCCTGACCTGCCGATCGGCCCTAACAACGGCTAAACACAATGAGGAGACTGACCGGCGCGCACTATCCCGTTTCGGCGATCGGGGTCGTAGGCGGTGAAAGGTGTCGCGCTCTGGCGAGCGGCGGTGACCGTCGACTCGCGGGAGTACTGACGTACCGACAGCCAGTGTGCCTCTCGTTGACGCCCAGGTTCAGCCGACGCCGACAGTGCCCCAGGTAGGACGTCACCTGGGCTCGCGGGTACATCCCTGACCATGCGCTGTCCGAGTCGCGGCAGAGCGCGACCAGGATCAGCATTGAGATATGGCCTGGCGTCGACCGCTCTACGCCACGACGGCCACAGCAGCACTCGTCGTGGTGGCAACGGCTTGCTCCGGAGGCTCAGGAACTCCGAGCAGCTCCGGGACCACGGGGCCGTCGGCGAGCGTCTCAACTGGAACATCACCGTCTTCAGAGGGCGGTGGCTCCACCGCTGGCATACCTCCTGGTGCCAAGCTGCTCGGCACGGTCCACCCCGGTGAGGCCTTCACCTTCGCTCTCTTGACGTCCGACACTCCCAGTGAACCTGATCAATGGAAGCTCACCGTGCGCAGTGTGGACTGCGGCAAGCCGCTGGACCAGGCGGTGATGGCGTACGCCGCGGACTCCGTTGGGGCACCGACGACCACGCCGGCCCCGGAGGCTGGCAAGCAGTTCTGCGTCCTGACCATGAACGGGACCAACGTCGGCAAGAGCATGGCGAGCTGGAATGCGCAGAACACGGTCAGCCTCAACGTAGGCGACACTCGGTACACCGAGACGCAGAAGGATGACGAGTACGCCACGGACTACGCCCAGTACTGGAGTAGCCAGGGCCAGACACCACCAACCTTCGGCATCAACCCCGGCAGTCAGGGGCCAGTGCACGGCGTCTTCGAGATTCCGACGGGTGACAAACCGACGAGTGTCTGGGTCACGGCTGGCACGGCGATCGAGACGATCTACGGCGTGCAGCCGGGGTACCTGGTGCTGCTTCAGTGATCAAGTCTTGCTCCGCCTACTGGATCTCACGAAAGATCGAGGCTAGAGACCGTCGGTGTCGAGCTATCAAGGCGAAATTTCACCGTGATCTGTGTGCGGTTGCAGGCCGTACGCCAGGCTCTGTGACGTCAGTCACTTATCTCTTGCGATTGAGGCAAATATGCGGTTTAGTCCGACGAAAGTTGAGCAGATAGTCGATGAATGCGCGCCCAATTAAACCGTGTTCGGTTTTTGTCGTCTTGTCTTTTTCTGGAAATTCATTTAATCTATCAACGGATACCTGATTTGCTTTGTTGGGTTTTCCGTCTCTATCGGATTGCTTTCAGTTAACCCGCAGTAAGCACACACTTGCGTTAGCTGGAGTTTCGGTCTGCAGAGCTAAGGAGTAAGTCGTGCAAAGAGTGCCTTACATGGGAGTTGTCCCTGGCAGTAGGTCTTGCAGCGTCGGCATGGAAGGGAACCACGATTTCTTCACCCGAAGAAGCTTCCTTGTTCCCTGGCGCACTGTCCTGAAGTGTGTCACATGCGAGCACAAGGAATTTCTCCGCCCTGATAACCCGCCCAAGGGACGGCCCATACTCGGCTGGACACCAACGAACCTGATCTGATCCCTAGCTTGGTAAGTATCATGTGTTCATAAATACACGCCTCGCTGCTCACGCAGCGAGGCTCTTTCCTTTTTGGCTAGCCATCAAGGCGCTTCAGGAACCATTCCCGGTAGAGTTTGTGAGTTCGTAGATCCCGGAAGTCTGAATCCTGCTCGATTGCATACATCCAGCCTTCTTTTAGCTCCGATCGTTGCAACGATTTGCTGAGATAGTCGAGCGCTTTGGTGGCAGCTTCATTGCTTAGCTCTTGTTGGCCGCTCGTAGTCCTATCTCCATTCACAAGACGCGCATAGAAGCAGGCAGCGTTATAGAGCGGCAAGCCGAATATGTGGGAATTCTCCAGGGCTCCAATTTTTCCAACCCGAACATTTCTTCCAGATGTGCCAAGCTGGCCGCGACGGCCGGCCCACTTCGCTAGGAGTCCTATCTCCAAGGCTTTATAGAGTCGATGCTCAAGTTTCGGGAACTCTGAATCTTCGCGATATTCTGCTAGAGATTTATGAGTGGTGACGTTCGGCTTATTGAGGAAGGTGCTCAACTCTTGGCAACATTGTGAAATGAGAATGGCTGACTTCGCAGTTGGGCGAAGAGTTCCTAGCGGTCGCACGAAGTCTCCGTAGAGGATCCTGCCACTTTGGGGCAGCCATTTCATCAAAAGTCGCCGGTAGGACATGGAGGAGATGAGCCGCTGAAGCTGCTCGCCAGAGCGCTGGAGGAAGAATTCTTTTATTGAAGTATCCGAAGCGTCAGCGGCAGGATAGTTTTCCACCGAGAGATTTGCTTCCGTCAAAGCGACCCTTAGTCGTTCTCGTGTAGAGGTGCCTGCCGCGCTCTTCCAGTCCTGTAGCCAGAAGCTCACCAAATCCATCACGACGGCAGCACGATAACGCGGCTGGAGCATCTCATTGTTGGGATTGCTCAGTTTTAGGTATATCTCCAAAGCGTCAAGGTAATTTCCCGATCCCTCCAGCGCAAGGGCATATTCTGCCTGGGCTAGCATGTTGCCTGGATCGGCTTTCACCGCACCGCAGAGCAGGGGGGTTGCCTCAAGGAAATTTCCACCGCGTGCATGGTCGACACCGTCTCGGTACATCCGAAGCCCGTACCCCATCCTGGCGCGCCACTTGGCCCATTCGGGTAGCCTAGGGGAGCTTCCAATCGCGAGCTGAGCTACTCCATAAGCAGCCGCGTAGCTGGCTTCTTCGAAGTTTTCCTTCCAGTATGTGCGCTGCTCGATGCTGCGGTTTCCTGAGCGCTCTGCTACTTGGACTGTAACGCCGGCAGGATTAATTCGTGGAGTTACCGGGGCGGGTTCAATGGTTCCTCTAAGCTTCCATCCTCGTTCGGGAAAAGCAGTCTGCCAAGCTAGCGCCAAAAATTTAGTAATAATGTTGCCGTCTTTAGGGCTCGCTTCATTGAGTACTGCAGGTACGCTCAATATCGGAGCCGTCCCGGGCATCGGTGGCGGGGTCTGCACATAACTAGACAGAACCCTACGCACTATGGAGGCGCTAATCTCGGAACGATTAGGGTGAATTTCTTTCTGGTTCGCCCCATTGGAGTTTTCGGGATCGAGGAAACTTTCCACCTGAATTGAAATCGGAGCACTGCGCGCGTTGCGCACTTCGATGCAGCGCACAAAAGCTACGAGTGCAATAAAAATTGCGATCCATGTAATGTAACCTGGCGGATGTGGATAGGTTAGAGAGTCTTGCGCTCCAAAACATTCTAGTTGATGATTAATTAGGCAAGATGTTGCGGCATTGGCACCCCTTCCAATTATCTTATCTGAGGAGAGTGAATTATTGGAGAGATTGGATTCCTTGATTGTATATGTTCCAACTCGGTAGGCAGCCCACAGCCAGAGCAGCGCCATCCCAACTAGTAGTCCTCGAACCTTCCAACAGCCGAGGCGCGGAGCGGCAATCGGGAGAACGAAAAGTCCGAGAGCGACCACGACGAGGAGCAAGCAGATGGCTCCTCGAGAAGAAGATAGGTAGATGAACGGCTGCATCTCATGCACCTCTGCGAAGTGTCGTAGAGGCAGTTGCCCAGGACTTGTGTGGTCTTGACGACCCATACACCGACTGGAGGTACGGAGCTAACATCTATTGGATCACAGTGACTTTAAGACTGCATCTTGAGAGCGCCGAGCGTGTGGCCGTGGTCGGATCGACCAGAGGCCGTGCGGGCTCACCAGCACGCGGCCGGGGCCCGCAAAAAGGGGCCGCGGCTGGCGAACCGGCCGACCACGCCATCGGCCGCTCCCGCGGCGGGCTGACCACCAAGATCTACCTCGCTGCCGATGCCTGTCGACGATCTCGTATTTCCCCATGCGGAACTCCTCGTAATTGGCCATGGGGACGGCGGAGTCGGCGTCGTCGTGCCCATGGGGATGATGGGGGCGCGTCGTCGTCCCCACGGCGCCAGGGTTCCCGGGCCGCCCGATAATCCGCCGATCGTTCGGGCTGGTCAGGACTGTCCAGGGTGGCCGCAGGCCAGCGCGGAGCGCCGCCGCAGGCGCCCTTGACCGGCCGGACCAGCCCCACACTCAGCAGTCGGGCGGCCCGTCACCGGCCTCGGCCGAGGTGGGGAATTACGCGGTGCTGAAGGTGCTGTTGATGGGGAATTGCGCGACCGCTCACAATGCCCTCTGGCAGGCCCCCGGCGTTCGTTCTCACCGCCGGACAGGCCGGTGATGCGCCCGCATTCACCGACGCACTACTAGAGCGGGCCTCTTGGCTGACTGGGCCAGTCAGCCGGACGTGTCTGTCCAGGCGGTGATCACCAATCTTTGGTCCTGGCCGTCGACACCGGGCCGTTCTCACACCGCGGCCCGGTGTCGGCCGGCCCCGGCTCGTCCCGCGTGTCACCCGCGGCCGGGGGTCTCACTCCACTTCGGTCACCACGCCGTCCGCGTCCATGACCCAGCTTCCGCTCTCGACGCCGTACACCTTCTTGTCTTCGAGCCACTTCCAGGACATCTGCTGCAGGATCTGGTTGGGCCGGCGTTCCCAAACCGGCTGGTGGTCCCAGCCTTCGACCCGGATCATCAGCTTGTCGGCGCCCGGAATGGCCTGGTAGAGGTCCGGAACGGAGAAGTGCAGCACCGGCCCCAGAGCCTCCGCGGTGTTGGCCGTCGTGTCCTGGTCTCCGTAGACGATGCACACCGGCACAGCGGTGCCGAGCGTGGAGCCGTACGGCACGGTGCTGGTGTTCCAGCCCCACCAGTAGGAGTTCCGCCACCGCATGATGCCTTCGGGTGTCCCCGCGGTGGTACCGCCCCACTTCTGGCCGACACTGTCGCAGTCCATGATGGTCTGCCACACGTGGCCGGCCAGGTCCTTGTCACTGATGGTGGCCTGCAGGCCCGCCTTGCTGGTCAGGTTCATCGGGAAGCCGAAGACCGCGGGCGGCTTGGACTCGGGCTGCGTCGGCAGACCCGTGCCGGGAGGCGGAGCAAAGGGTGCGTCGGTGTGGGTCGACCACCGGCCGGCCGGGGGAAAGATGGGCGCGAGAAGGAACAGTCTCGCCACGTCTTCGGGATGCTGCAGCGCATACGGCCCCATGACGAACGAGGCCGCGGACCAGCCGACGAAGGAGACCTTCTCGTTGCTGCACCGCGCCCTGATGAACTTGACGACGGTGGCCAGCTCGTCCCATTCGCTCTGGGAGTTGCCCAGTTGGTGCGGGTAGGGCGCTGTCGGGGAGCAGGTCGCCGTGCCGGGGTTGGTTTCCAGCAGGCCCCGCTGGGCGGGGTTGGCGTTGCACGGGTCCTCCATCTTCGGGCGGGGGGAGAGCCCGGAGCCCTGGAGATCCATGATGTACACGTCGTAGCCCTTGCCCGCCAGGAACTGGGCCCAGCTGTAGCTCGTGTCCGGGTTTGGGGAACTGCCTTTGTCAGGGAGCACGAGGTCGAAGCCGGGCAGGGCCGGAACGCTCCTGCCATGGAGCATGAGAACCGGCTTAGGGGTGCCGGCGGGCCCGGTGGCCTTCGTGTATTCCCGCACGAAGAGCTCGATTTCCTCGCCGGAGTTCGCCGGAATAGTCGATTTGTGCTTCACCTTGTGGTCGACGCGATTCAGTTGCGGCATGGCCACCTCCGATGTCTGTTCCCCTCGGGAACGGTTGTTCCCGGGGAGGGCAGCATCTCCGCTGCCCCCGAGCCGTACGGGGAGCCGGGACGGCGGGGCGCACAGATGGTGACTGATCGGGTGGGCCCCGCTCCTCCGATCGGCGGGGCGCACCCGGGGGAGCACGCCAGCGACCGCGCTGCCTGCCCAATAACCCGTCCAAGGGCGGGGCGAGTGCGGATCGTGGTCTCTAGGTCTGCTGATCGCCTGAGAGGCCCAAGAGTTGCAGGAGCGGGGCGGTGGGCACCCGCCACGTGGCCCCGACACGTGCTGCCGGCACCCGAAACTCTCCCCGGCGGATCAATTCAAAGGCCCGCGTGCGCCGGGACTGCTGTGTCGCGCCACACGCGAGCCCTGTCCTATGGCGTATGGAATACGCCACAGGAATATGCAGTCGAGTGATTTCGGGCCTGGCACGGTGATGACTGCTGCATGTCATGGGAGCACAGAAAGGGAGATGACGAACCGAAGGGCCCTCCCATGACGCTGGTGCTCACACTCGTCGGCACGTCGCCCGTACTCGGCGGTGCGGTCGGAGTCGCGTACAACCTCTGGACCTACAAGATCGATGGCAGTAATCAGGAGATCCCGCAGGGACAGCGCCTCGCTCTCGCCCTGTCCAGTGATATCAACGTACTGGATCCCGCAACCTTGCCCGGGGTGACGGCCCTGCAGGGCACATTCCTCCAGAAGGACCCGGCTGATCCTCGCCAGTATGTGGGCCGTCTGACTGCCACGGCCGGTCCACAGACGATCTCCTTTGTCGCTCCGGTCCGAGCGGCCACTGGAGAGATCCTTCTGATGAAGACCACACCTGGCAATCCCCTCGTGTCGGTACCCTTCGCTGTCACGACGAACGGTCCCACCAGCCATGCACAGAAGATCACCATGCCGGGGCGGGGAGCACCTGCCTATGCCGGGCGACCGCTGGCCGACTTCACCGGTGCACCGCCCTACGCCAGTGAACTGTTCGGGATCTATCATCCGCTGACGGGATGGTTTGGCGCTTCTTCCTCCATGGCCGCCGCCACGGCGCATCCCGAGTCGGCGTTCGCCGGGCTCACTACCCTCGGCCAGTTCAAGGGCGCGAACGCCCGCACGATGGTCGATCAACCACTTGCAGCGCTGGCCGGGTACTACGACGCGGGCGCTATCGGCGGTCTGTCCCCAGTGGGGCTGGTGAACCTGTTCCGGGAGTATTTCTTCGAGTTCGACACTTTCCTTGGTTCTCCCGTCGGCCACATCTGGGTCAGCCCGGGAGGCACCGTGGAAGTGGTCGAGACCAGCACCAGGCGCACGCTGGTCGAGAAAGTGAGCGAGGTGTCGGAGTCGGCCTCTCAGAAGTCCGAGGAGAGTCTGACCGATCAGGACGACGTCGCCGACGCGGTGAAGGAAGAAAACTCGACTGACACGAAACTTGGAGTCAGTGCCACCGGCGGGGTGAACGCGAAAATCTACCATGCCGATGTGAGTGCCAGCTTCGGCACGGAGAACACCGTCAAACGTGGGTCCGAGGAAACACACAAGCACACGCGTACCCAGTCTGCGAAAGCCACGAGCGAGATCACGCGTAACTTCAAGACCAGCTTCAAGACGGTGACCGAGACGACGGATACCTCCAGCCGCCGCTATGTTCTGACGAACCCCACCGGCAGCGATCTGGTCAATTACGAGCTGCGACGCAAGATGCGCAAGGTCGGCGTGCAACTTCAGCACGTCGGAACCCGGCTCTGCTGGCAGGTGTTCATCGGCGATCCGGGCCGGGAGCTCGGACTAGGTGACATGGTCCATGTGGCCGAGGCGCCCGATCTGACAGCGGTCCAGAAGCCGGAGATGAAGCCGCTTCCGCAGGACCAGAAGCTTACACACCAGTTGTCGCTGCCCTTCGTTCTGACCCACGGCGCCGATCACGATGCGCAGGACACCTACACACCGGACACCGACCCCAATGTCGGCATCTTCAAGCCGGATGTGGGTGCGAACGATCTCATCCAGTTCCGGTTCGACTTTTCCCTGCCAGAGCCGCCCGATGGATACGAAATCAAGAAGGGTGTGCCTCCGGAAGTCGATTTCCACGGCGCCCAAGTGCAATACACCGTCAATCCTCATGACCTGGGGATGACTGACAACCCAGATCGGGACAAGAAGTCCCTCGGGCTGCGGTTGACGTATGCCAACTTCCAGGGGAACAAGTCTCTTCCCTTCAGCGCCACTATCGTGTACTCGCCGAAGGCAGAAACCACGCAGGCGATCGAGAAAGCCAATCAGGATGCGCAGGACGCCTACCAGAAGCAGGTCGCGCGTCTGCAGCACGACGCGTACGGGAAGGCCGTGCGCGAGCGGCTGCAACTGGTCAGCACCATGCGCAGCCGCACCCCGGAAGATCTGCGCAGTGAGGAGCGCCGTGTGGTGTTCAGGAACCTCATTCGCCGGCTAGAGCAGGCTAAGCAGTACCCCAAGGACCCGAGTTTCCAACCGTTTCCGGAGGCAGAGGGAATTCAGCACCTTTTCGACGTGGAGGAGATGCTGTACTTCGTCGCCCCCGACTACTGGCGCCCCGGTCTGCTACCCGCACCTCCGACCACCACCAGCAGCACGGGCCGGTATCCGCTGCCTCCCGAGGACGAGACCTCGCCGACCGGAGACGCCCCCCTGCCCTTGCAGGGCCAGACAGTCGCCGGATGGTATTCACGGGCGGAGAAGTACAAGGCGAACGACGGGCAGGCGACGTCGCCGGACGAATGGCGGGTGGACTACCTCATCACCGATCAGACCCAGCCCGCTCCGCTGGGCAGTTCCCTGGGGTGGCTGATCCAGATCGACTCGGACGAACGGCGCAACGAATTCCTCAACGCCGCGTGGGTGAAGGCCGTCCTGCCAGTCCGGCCGGGTCAGGAGCAGGCCGCGTTGAACTGGCTGACTCAAGTAGAGGGCGAAGCCGGCCTCGACGTCGGCTACGTCCCGAGCGACGGCGATCCCTCCACGTACCAGGGCAAGAAGGTCGGTGAGGTCCTGACCTTGCTGGCCAAGGAGCTGAGCACAACCAATGCCGACCCCACGACCACGCAGGCGTCGGAGAAGGTGTTCGAGAATGGGTTCGATCCTTTGGCGGGAGGATTCCAGCCGGCCAAGCCCTACCAGGTCTTCGATCAGTGGGTCGAGGTCCTGCCGACCGACCAGGTAGTCGCGACGGCCGTGCGCTACGACGCCAAGACCGGCCAGCAGTTGTGAGACATGGTGTTCGACTACGGCCGCCCCAGTGTCGACCAGCCAAGGGCCAGCCCGACAGCCAGCACATGCATAAACGCGTGCGCGTCATCGGATGATGGGTGCGCGGTGAAAGGCGGCCACGGGACCAGGACGTCTGCGACAGCCGAAAGATAGGGATTGGAGCAGAACATCCCGATCCAGCGTTGATTCGGCCCCCACCAAGCCTCGGCATTCCGGTTCGGATCGGACTTGGAGCGTTTGCGCAAGGCACTGGATGCGGTTCGAATCGCGGGATAGAGGGCGCCAGGATTACTTCCTCCTGTCGTGCCGGAATTCGCCAGAAGGAAGCGTCGGCTCTCCGACTCACTCCACCACTTCATCAAATTTTTCTCGAAAACGGGAGCCTGAACCGTGGTCTTCCCGAGCAATGGATCAAGGCACCATGTCTCCATCCACGGCTCAAGGAGCGCCTTCCGCACATCTGGAACTCCCCAGTTGCGTCCCGTGTAGCGGGCAGCGGAAGGCAAATCCTTCGTTGTCAGGGCAGCTTCCAGCAGCTGCGAAGACGAACTGAAAGCAGCGACCGCCACGCGCCGTACCTGAGGGGCCGCACGTTCGTCCAGGAAGAAGGTGGGGACCTCCGCAGGCGAGCGTGGTTGCCCCATCGGTGCTCTGGCCCCCCACCAATCATCCAGGTTCGTACCGGACCAGCCATACCTCCGCTGATGAAGGAAAAGGTTTACTTCCGTTAGCAGCCGGGCCAGACCGGACTGGGCGCGGAACGGCAGGCCGTACTCGTTCTCGTCTCGGGAGGGCTTCGCCGGGTTGGGTCCCGGGAGGGGGTGAGGCAGGATCGGCGTCACCAGGACGAGCTGCCGATCTTTGTCCACGAAGTGGCTCCAGTGGCCGAACATGTACTTCAGGGCGAGATTGACGTAGGGCTGAAACAGGCGATCAGGATGGCTCGGATCGACCTGTGTGTTGCTGCTGACGGGATAGGGATAATGATTCCTGAAGGGGTAGGTGTCCGCGGGGAACCATGTCTTCGCAGTGCTCGGGTGATAGAACGCGACCATGTCCCGCCAGGCGGGAACGGCGCTGGAGCCGGCTGGCGCAGGTGCCCAGATTCCGACGAGAAATCTCGGCTCGGTGGCGCTCGTTCTGCCTACTTCGCCGTATTCGAGCACCAGTGGCGCACCCGCAGTCGACGGATCTGAACTCCTGTCCTGGTGATGGAGGCGGCCCCAGTCGGGGTGGTCGGGGTCATCCAGTACGGCGGAGGGTGCGGGGCCGGGTGTCACCATCCGCGTCTTGCGGGCGTTGGGCCAGTCGTTTACGTTCACCTCGCGGTACCGGAGACTGATAGCCCTGGTCTGACTCTTACTGGTGGTCAGCCAGGCTGCCTTGGGGTCGTCTCCGGGCTTCGGGGTCGAAGGGATCTGAACGCCTGGAGCCTCGCGGATTCTGAGCAAGGGGAGATCAAGCCGTAGCCGAGTATTACCGCCATCGAGTACGATCCGCGCGGCCGAGTTGTTGCGGTATACGCCCCCGGCGGAAGGGTTTACCTGTACGCCTTGGGCAGCGTAGCGGTCGGGGTCCAGTTGCAGGGAAGCATGAGTCCAGGTCGCTGAAATCGGCAAATCGGCCGTCCATGTGTTGCCTTGATAAGGCAACACACCCGTGTCGTGGCGCAGCGTATTGCCATCCTTGACAATGGCTCGCCATGATCCGCCCCCTTCGGGGGTTTGGCCTACAGCATCGGTGAGGTGGACTTCGAGCCGGAGGTTCATCGAGTCACGCTTTCAGGGCGATTACGATTGGACGATTGTGTTAAAGGTTGCCGCTGAGGCGGTGATCGAAGCAGGGAACTGCCTGTGGAACTCGTCAGGACGGACCATAGACGCTTTCGGTTCCCCGTCCGTTCGGGTGAGCCGGTGGGAGCTGACGGGCAGGATCCGGCTGCGGCGCGGCTCTTCCCGATTGGGATGGGAATCTTAGCCCCCTGGGCCTCTCGGACGTCGGCGTGTCGGGCCCGCAGTGGCGGTGAGCCCCGCCAGACTTGAGACGATTCTGCCGAGGAGGTCCGCGCATGGCTATTTTCACCGTCGAGTACACGACTCCAAAAGACGAGCCGCTCAGGGAACGGAGAATTGAAGCGGAAGATTTCGCCATCCATGGTGATTTCTTGGATTTCACCACCGTCGATGGAAAAAGGATCTTCAGCGTGCGCTCCACTGCCGTCGTGACAATCTCCAAAGAGGCCGCCGCGCCGTGAGAGCGATGCCTCAGGCAGGGCGAATCGTCCCCCGCCCCGAGGGCGCCAAGAGCTCGTAACACGATCATGTGAATCGTCTCTGGTGAGCGTGTCCGGTGCGACGATTCTGGTGTTCAGGAGTAGTGAGCAGCAGGCCGTGTGCCCCCTCCTGAGCCTTGAACGTGATACTGGCTTGGGGATTGTTTGAGCGACCAGCTCCTGCGTTCAACAGCATCGCCAAGGGCCGACAGCCCTTGAACGTGTCACCCCTCGTCTGATCTGTTGGACTCGGACGGTGATGGGCTGGCCGATTCCTTGGCAAAATCTGGTCCCAACTCGCCCGCCTCCAGTAGCGCGGCTTCCAATTGTGCAGTCGAAGGCAGCCTGCTGGTGGGCGATGGGGAGGAGATCGTCTGTACTGACGTGCTGGCTGTCCCGGCGCCTGTCGTGCTGCCACTGCAGCCGACCACTGCCAACGTGCCGATGAGAGTTACGGCTTCAGCCGCCCGAGCGGCCCGAATGCTTCTTATAGCATGCCTCTTCTGTCAGGCTGCTGGCTCAGTGAGGTTCGGTGGGCACCACTTGCCCTTGCCTTGTCCTCTCAATGGTCGCTCTTTCGAGCGGCGAGGTCACCCAGCAGTATTGGGGCGATAGAGAAAGACGAAGCCGTCCGGGGCTGGGCACACGGACGGCCTCAAATCCTGCAGCGGTATGCGTGTGCCCCATCCACCCGGGGCCCTCGGGCCCGAGAAGCCCGCCACCGCAGTCACTTCAGCTTGTACGTCGTCTCGACCGCAGCTATCTTTCCCTCCGGGTTGACGACGACTCGGAGCGTTCCGTCAGTACAGCAGACGCCCCGCCCGACGGTGATCTTCTCGGGCTCGATCTCACCCTTGCCGTTCACGCGAACGAGGTGGCGTTCACCCTTGTCTTTGGACAAGGTCGTCCCCGGCCCCGCCACCAGCTCCACCCAGACATCAGCGCCCGGCTCGAAGCCCGTGCCGGTCAGCACGAACGGTTCGCCGGCCGAGCCGACCGCTGGCTTCACCATGATCTTGGCCAGCGGTGAGCGCTGAGTGTCTCGCGAGAGGGCGGAGGCCGCGGCCCGCGACGCCGTGGCGCCAGCGTGGCTTGACGACTGCCCGGTAGAACCGGACTTTGGCGTCACCGGTGTCCCGTTGTCCGGAAGCCACTTCGGCCCGTTGACCATCAGGGCCACGATGATCTGAACCGCGACACCTACGACGGCCAGCTTCTCCGTCCGCTTCCAGGGCTCCCGGGCGTCGTCTTTCAGCAAGATGTACGTGGTGAAGTGACGCCGGATGATCCAGGTGATCATGAGGGTGGCCGCGGAGATGCAGATGGAGCTGATGGCCGCTACCCAGCCCACGAGAATCGACGTCATCAGGATGGCGATAAGGGCCATCACTGTTTCTGCCCCCAAGCACCAGTAGGCGATGAACCGCATGCGTGCCGGGAGGATCCGGCGCAGCCTGGAGGTACGGGTCCTGAGAATCCCCTGGACTTCCTCGCAAAACCCAACAGGGAAGTGTCGCTCTCCCCCTTCAGCTTTGATCTTGATCAAGCCACGTTTGGCCTCAAAAGTGAAGCTCTTGTCCCCAACTCGGTCGGAGATCGTCAGATTATCGACTACGGCAGGGCGACCCGCCGCCTTCATGACGGCCTCGAAGGAGATGTCCTTGTGGACGCCATCCTCGCCTGCTATGGAGAACTTGCGCTCCGAAGATGAAGGAAACTCACGTTCCACGACCTCAACGAGATCTTCCAGCTGATCCTTTCGGATCGTCCGCCCGGAGAGCTCGCGCGGCACTTCACGCGCCATTGAACCGTTGAACCCTTCGCTCGTATCGCCCGTATTACGGGTTTGAGTGGCGAGCGCCGGTGGGAGGCTCCCACTGGCGCGTTTGGAGCAAAGGACTCACGGAGGCGCGGGGGAGCGGGCCGCCTTGAGTCCAGTCGAAGGTTAGTGCATTGGGGTCGACTTAGCGTGTCTGTGTACGCCGTCACCAAGTCGACATGTCGAAGTGTCGTGACGGTTCGCACCAGGCGCATAAATCTATGGCCAAAGCAGAATCGTTCTTCCGCTAGCTCATATAAAGCGAATCCAGACATTTCTTGCGCCCGCATCGACCCGGACTTCAACAAGAGGGCACGGAAATCAACGGACTCTCTCACTGTTCTCTTTGGTCGCGACACGCCGAGGACCCGCGAATGTACCCCCGAACGGATTACATCGAGGGCCCGTGGTCTGTCTGGAGTTGCCTGCGGCTCCGGGGCGGCGCCCGTTCGTTCGATGCTTCAGGGGGTGCGTGCGCTGGCTCATGCGCCACGCGTCGACGCTGCCTGTGTGCCGGGACGTGGTGGTGGGGGCCGTCCCCAACCTCCCCGGAGGTTGGGCCTACTGATCGCCAGATAGGCCCAAGAGGCGCAGGAGGGGAGCGGTAGGCACCCGCCACGTTGTCCCGACGCGTACTGCCGGTACCGGAAACTCGCCTTGGCGAACCAGTTCAAAGGCTCGCGTGCGCCCGATGCCCAGGGCTCGGGCGGCGGTTACGAGGTCGATGGTGACCGGTAGCTCCAGCAACTCGGCCCGGCTCATGCCGACCATGCGGCTCACCTCACCTGCGGTGGCGTGCTCTGTTCTAAGAGCAGATGATCCGTCCTAGTTTGTTGCAAGTCAACCGCTCTTGTTGCTGAGCAGATCACGACGTACCGTTGAGACACTTTCCTCCCCGAGGTGACCTCATGGAACGGACGCCACAAACGCTGCGACAGGTGCTCGGAGCTGGCCTGAGAGAGATCAGGAAAGCCCGTGGCCTGAAGCAGGAAGAGGCTGCCGCACTGCTTCAGCAGCACGGTCTGACGACCTGGATCCGCGGAACCGTCGCGCAGGCAGAGGTCGGGGCTCGGCGCATAGCGCTGGAGGAAGTGCTCCTGCTGGCGCTCGCCTTCGAGGTATCGCCGGCCGACTTCGTGGCCGGAGCATCGGATGACCTTGTCGAGCTGTCGCCCGGGGCGCGGCTGACCGTTGGCGCGGTCAAGGCGTTGCTGTCCGGCAACACGGCCGCCGTGCAGGCGCTGCCCGAGCGGGCGGTCGAGATCACCGAGTCGTTGGCGCTGGCCAATCGGACGTCCGACTTCCTGGCGGAGGTGCAGCGATCTGGGCGGGCAGACCCCGGTTTGGTGGAGCGGGCGGTCGCCAGCGTCGGTGAGGCCGAGCGGCACGTAGCCCGCAAGGTCGGAACGTCGCCGGAGTGGGTCAACCTGGTGGCGCTGCAACGGTGGGACCGGACCTTGTCGCAGGAGCGAGATCTGCGTCTCCAGGAACGTCGGCCCAAGGCATCCCAGGGCCAACTGGCCACCTTGCGCGGCCACATCACCCGGGAGCTGCTGACCGAACTGGAACACGACCTGCGCGCGGCCCATCCTGGCGACGCGCAGACGGCAAGGTAAGGCATGCATCATGCAGGGCACCACCTATAAGCGCTGCAAGTGTCCGGCCCGCTACAACGCGGCCGGTAGGCGCCTGGCCTGCTCGAAGAAGCACGGCACCTGGTCATATGTCGTCGACGTACCGCTGTCCGACGCGGGCCGACGGGAGCACGGGCGGCAGCAGATTACCCGGGGTGGTTTCGCCAGTCAGACCATGGCGGTCACGGAGCTGCGGCGGGCCATCCAGCTCCTGGAGATACCCGGCACAGACGATGACGCGGGTCGGCTGGAGATCGTCGACCTCATCCGTGACCACTACCGCCGCTATCAGCAGTTGCCGGAGCACGCCGACGTACGCCGCCGTTTCAGCGCCGGCGTCTCACTCACCGTGCAGCAGACCACCGGCGAGTGGCTGGACGAGTGGATGGGTAGCAAGCGCAAGCTGGCGGACAACACCCGCCGCTCCTATGTGGGTTTCATCCAGAACTACCTCAAGCCCCAGATCGGTGACATCCCCCTGGAGAAGCTACGGCCGGCGCAGATCCGGACCGCCTATGACGCCATCGTGGCCAGCGCTGCCACGAGCTCGCGTCCGATCGGCCCGGCGACCCTCCAACGCATCCATGCCACGCTCCGGGCGGCGCTCAACGCCGCCGTCCGGCAGCGCCAGATCATCGACAACCCAGCACTGGCGGTCGAAGTGGAGAGCGCACCCCGACCGAAGGCGGTCGTCTGGACCGCGCCGCGAGTCATCGACTGGATGGCCTTTGGCCGACGCCCGAAGGTGGCTGTCTGGACACCTGAGCAGACCGGCGCCTTCCTCGGCCTCATTACGGCCGACCGGCTCTACGCCTACTACCACCTTTTGGTCTTCCGAGGACCGCGCCGAGGCGAAGGCATCGGACTGCGCTGGCCGGACGTGAACTTGGACACCGGCACGCTGGCCATCGTCCAGCAGATCGTGCAGGTGGGCTGGAAAACGGCCGTCACCCGGCCCAAGGACGACAGCGACGGCATCATCGCGCTGGACTCCATGACCGTCACGGTTCTGCGAGCACATCGCCAACGCCAGCTGGAGGAGCGGAAGCTACTGGGTTCGGGCTGGACCGACAGCCACTACGTCTTCACCACCGAGACCGGCAAACCGCTGCATCCCGACTACGTCAGCCGCCACTTCGTCCGGACGATCAAGCGGGCCAACACCCTGCGCACGGGAGACACCGGTCTCGCCGTTGAGGATGTCCAAGCGACGCTCGGCCTGACGATCGATGGGTGCTTCGGGCCGCTGACGCGGCGGGCTGTGACCGGCTTCCAACGTGTACGCGGGCTCAAGGCCAACGGCATCGTCGACCCCCACGTCTGGTACCAGCTCTTCCCCGAGCGCCCGCTCCGGCCGTACCCGCACCCCGGCTACCTGCCACCAATCCGTCTGCACGACCTACGGCACCTGGCCGCCACCTTGGCGCTCGCTGCCGGAGCAGAAATGAAAGTGGTCTCCGCCATGCTCAGGCACTCAACGATCCAGATCACGGCTGACACGTACGCCTCGGTGCTGCCGGAGATCGCCCGCCAGGCAGCTGAAGCTGCGGCCGCGCTCGTCCCCCAACCGCCCACCACGCGGCCGGACGACGGTGGCGTTAGCCCCTCGCTAGCATCCGACCTTGAAAACGACCAAGGGCACCCTTCCGAAGAGAAGGATGCCCAGGTCACAGACTGTGCGCCGCCAGGGACTCGAACCCCGGACCCGCTGATTAAGAGTCAGCTGCTCTAACCAACTGAGCTAGCGGCGCCTGCTGACGTCGTAGACCTTAGCATCCTGATCGGCCGGGGGAAAAATCGATATCCGCACGGCGGCGCGGGCCGCCCGGACGGCTGCCCAGAGGAGGATTTCGGCGCCCGGCAGCCAGGGGTGACGGGTGTCGGGGGCGACGAGCCAGCGGGAGTCGCACGAGGTCGGCCGGTCGGTGGAGAGAAGGGCCGGGACGGTCACCGCGTCGCCGTTGCCGTGGCACAGCAGGGGCGGGATCGCCGCCGTACGGCCGACCTCCTCCCAGCGCAGCAGGGAGGGCAGCCGCTGGGCCGCGCCGGGCGCGGCGAACAGCAGCATGCGTCCCCGGAAGGTCGCCACCGGCCCCGAACCGGGTCCCTCGTCCCACAGCCGGTCGACCATCCGGCGGCCGAAGACCGCGGGTGTGCTGACGACGTCGAAGGCGGTGCCGCAGGGGAGCACGACCGGAGCGTCCGGGCGCTCCCTCCAGAGGGTGAGCGTGCTTCGCGGATACGTTCCTGCCGAGGCGAGCCAGGCGGCTCCGTCCGCGGTGACTCCCGAGACGTCGAAGCGGTCGGAGAACGGATCGATGCGTTCGCTGCTCATGACATCTATATCTACCGGCCGTGAACGCACCGCTCCCGAGAGTTGCCGGAAATCGGGACAGGCGGGAGGGGGAGGGAGTATCTTGCCCGCCTGGCATATGCCACAGCGAAGTGGCCCGTTTTCAGACCGGGTCCGCGGAGCCCCGGCCTTCGGCCCCGCTCATCAGGTCGCGTCCGAACTCGACCATCTTCTTGGCATAGTCCTCGGTCCACTCGGCCCGTTCCGCGATGTCCGCCGGCGTCAGCCGGTCGAAGTGCCTGGGGTCCGCCAGCTGGGCGGCCGCCATCGCCTGGAACTCCACCGCACGGTCGGCCGCCGCGCGGAACGCGTGCGCCAGCTCCGTCGCGCGGGCCAGCAGCGCCCGTGGGTCGTCGATCGACTCCAGGTCGAAGAAGTGCTCCGGGTCGGAGGCCGCCTCCGCGGGCTCGAACAGCAGGGGCGCGGGGCGTAGCCGCGGTTCGTTCCGACGCGGCGTGGGCTCCGCCATGTCTTCTCCTCCTCGTACGTCGCGTCCGGCCCGTCCAAGAGCGGACCACCGTCCATTGTCCCGCGCCCGCGCAAGTGGGCCGCGGAGCACGAAGGCCTCGGCCTCCGCATGCTCAAGGCGTCCACACCACGCGATGTTCCCCGAGCCGCGCCAGCACCGCGTGGTTCGCCTCCCATCCGTCAGGGAACTTCACGAGCGTTCCCAGCTGGACGGGCTCCGTCGACGGGTAGTCGTCCAGCAGCTCGCTCACGCCCGCCCGGCAGACCACGATGCACGCGTGGCGGTGGCGGGAGGCGAGGACGCAGAGGCGGCCCGTCTCCAGGTGGAAGGCGGTGGCGTCGGGGCGGCCGGAGAGAGGGTGCAGGACGACCGTCACGTCGTACTCGCGGCCCTGGAGGCGGTTCGCGGTGTCGACGGTGACGTCCGTGACGCCCAGCTCCGCGAGTGCCGCGCGGACGGCCGCCGCCTGGTCGCGGTGGGCCGTGCCGACGGCGATCCGGTCGGGGGTGAGCGGCAGGGGCTCCTCGGGTGCGCGCTCCGACGTAGCCGCGCCGCCCCGGTCCAGCAGCCGTCGTACGACCAGGGCCACCGCCCGCACCGCCTCCGGGTCCGTCCGCGGGGTGTGCCGTGCGGGCAGTTCCAGCAGGCCCCAGCCGGACTCCGCGGCCTCGTCGATCACCCGGTCGGGACCGGAGCCGTCGGACGGGACGGCGAAGGAGAGGCGGCGGTCGCCGTGGTCCGTGCCGCTGCGGAAGGGGGTGTACGGGTAGAAGGCGTCCGAGACCAGGGGCGCGGCGGAGGCCGGGAGGCGCCAGGACACCGGGAGGCGGTGCTGCGGCAGCTCGGGGTTGTGGGCCAGAAGGGTGGTCACGGCGGAGGCGGAGGGGTCGTACGACAGGCCCGCCCACTGCTCGCTGCCCACGATGGAGAAGGGGTCGAGCTGGCCCGGGTCACCGACGAACAGTGCCCGCTCGAACAGCCCCGCCACGGCGAGCAGCGAGTCCGAGCGCATCTGGTACGCCTCGTCGACGATCGCGTGCCGCCACGGCTCGTCGACCTTCACATGCGCCCACTTCGCGGACGTGGAGACGACGACCGAGAGGCGGCTCAGCTCTGCCGCCTTCGCCGACTTGCGTACGTTCGGCAGGTCGTCGAGCGCCTTGTCGTACGGGTCGGCCTCGCTGCTGTGCAGGCGGCCCACGGGGAGCTGCGGGCTCTTCTCCGCGAGCCTCAGCACGAGGTCGTCGACCTGTGCGTTCGTCTGGGCCACGATCATCAACGGGCGGCCCGCGTCGGCCAGTTCGAGGGCCGCGCGGACGACGAGCGTGGACTTGCCGGCGCCGGGCGGCGAGTCCACGACCACGCCGCGATGGGTGCCGTGCAGGGTGTCGCGGAGGATGGCGTCGGTGGCCTCGCCGGCCAGGGCACCGGGATCGAAGGCGGCGGTCACAGGACGTCCTCGGCGGTCGGGGGATCGGCGGTCTCGTGAACGGCTTCGCCCGGCGGCCCGCCGTGGGTCCACGGTGTCTCCTCCGCGTCGGGCAGTTTCGGCCCGCCGCGCTGCTCGTGCTCGAAGGTCGTGAAGCAGAGCAGGTCGCCCTTCTCGGGCACCGAGCCGGACTCGGGCACCTTGCCGCGGCCCATCTTGTCGACGATGCGCAGGACGAGCAGATCGTCCCCCTCCCGCCCGACGAACTCCGCCGACTGCGGCTTGCCGCCCAGCGAGCGGTACACCCTGGCCCGCTCGCCCAGGTGCGGAAGGTCCTCGGTCCGTACGGTGACCAGCGGGCGCGGACTGGGCCGCTTGCCCTCGCTGTACGCCATCACGACGTCCGTCACCTCCCCGGCGAACGCCTCCCCGGACAGCCGCCGCCCCGCCATCACCAACGGGTCGTCGAGGGCCTCCTGGGCCTCCAGCCGCGCCTGCTCGCGCTCGCGGGCGGCCAGCTTGCCCGCCGCGGTGACCGCGTCGTCGCGGCGCGGCTGCGGGGGCTCGCCCGCGACGATCCGGTCGCGGTGGCCGGTGAAGGACCAGCGGTCGCGCGTCCACCGCTCCTCGACATGCGCCCCGTCCGGCAGCGCCCGCAGAAGGTCGAGGCCCTGCCAGACCTTCTCCCAGGTCGGCAGGGTGCGGCTGAGCACCAGGGCGCGGATGTCCCGCTCGGCGTTGGTGAGTTCACCGAGCCGGTCGTCCGCCTCCAGACCGTCCTCGGCGGCGGCGAGGGCGGTACGCGCACGGTCGTGGCGCTCGATCGCGGGGGCGAGCAGCTTGTTGTCGAACGCCGGGTCGGTGGCCGGTCCGGCGGGCGGGCAGAGCAGCTGGCCCCGGGCGTCGCGGGCGAGTTCGGCGGCGAGCGCCGCGTCGGCACCCGTCGATCCCTCCGGCGGGGCGATCCAGGCGAGCAGTGCGCCCAGGTGCTGGTCCTCCAGCGTGGACTGGCCGGTCGCCCAGTGCCGGGCCAGGACGTCCGTCATCGCCAGCAGGAGGGAGGAGCCCGGGACGCGGGCGCGCTCCCCGAAGTGCGTCAGCCAGCGGCCCAGCAGGGGCACGCGCGGGGGCGCGGGATACGGGGTCTCCGGGTCCTGTTCCGCCGTACGCCTGAAGCGCATGGAGCGGCCGAGCAATCGTACGAAGTCGACGCCCGCGCGGCTCGGGACGATCAACTGCGGGGCGTCCGCGCACAGTTCGACCTCGACCTTGACCCGCTTGCCGGTCTCCGGGTCGGTCTCGTTGCGCTCGGCGGCCTCCACGGCGTCCGTGTACGCGTCGAGATACGGCAGGACGATGTCGGCCAGCTCCGCCAGGAACGCGAACCTGAGGTCGCGGTCGCGCGGCTGGGACACGGCCAGCAGACGCGGGGCGTCCCGGTCGGTGCCCACCAGCGCGCCGAGCGGGGCACCGGCCTCGCCCGCGGTGGTGAGCGGCACGAAGACCAGGGGCCGCTCCGACAGATGCCGGTGCCGGACGGTGGCGGCGGGCTGGGCGTGGCCGGTGCGCACGGCCTCCAGCCGGCCGAGGGTGGAGATCAGCGACATGGGGTGACCTCCTGGCCGAGGGCCTGCGCACGGAGTCGCGCCGCTCGGCGCAGCGCCGCCACCGCCGGGTCCTCGGGGTCGCCGCTCTCGCCGCGGGCCGCGGCGAGGACGTCCTCGACCGTCGACAGGCCGCCGAGTTCGGCGCGGACCGAGCGGCCCAGGGTGGTCACCGCGCCGGCCGCGCGGGAGCGGTCACGGCAGTGGAAGGCCAGCTCGCAGGCGGACAGGCACTCGGGCGCGTACGTCGCCGGGACCGACTCCACGGCGGACGTCAGCTCGGCGGCGGGCAGCTCCGGAGAGAAACAGGTGCCCTCGGGGAGCGTGTCGGCGATGTCCTCGATGCGGGTGAGGCGGGCCAGCTGGCGGCCGGTGACCGCGCGCTGCTTGCGCACGTCGACGGCCGAGGCGGTGGGCACGTTGGAGAAGTCCTTGGGGCAGACGAGCAGGATCCGGTGGCGCACCCGGGGGGCCGGGTCGAGGCGGGCGGCGACCTCCTCAAGGGCCAGCACGTACACCGCGGCCTGTCGTGCGGCCGCGCCCACCTTCGCCGGGTCCGCGGCACCGTCCAGCATCGGGAAGGACTTGATCTCGACGACCGTCCAGCTGCCGTCGGGGTGCACGACCACGGCGTCCGGCTCCAGGAACGCGGGGGAGCCGGCGACGTCGAGCGCGAGCATCGGATGGTCGAGCAGGGTCCAGGTGCCGGGGGCCGCGGTGGCCTCGCGCAGCGCCAGTGCCGTACGGGCCGCGCGGCCCTCGGGGCCGGTGGCCAAGAGGTCGGGCACCTGCGCCTCGGCGGGCGGCTCGGCGTGCCGGTCCAGCTTCTCGTGCACCAGCCTGAGCAGTTCCGCGCCGCCGTCCCCCTTGACCTTCGCCTCGAACGCGTTGCCCCGCGTGAACGCGAACTGCGACTGCCCGAAGGCAGACGGGGAGCCCAACGCGCTCGCCAGCACGGCCTTGTTCACCCCGGCGCCGTCCAGGATCGCGCGCCTTTGGCAGCCCGGGTTGGCGGCGAGCGCCGCGAGGGCGCGCGCGTCCAGCGCCTTGGGTGGTACGTCGGGCCCGCGCAGCTCAGCGAGCCGCTGCCGGAGCGCCTTCCCCCGCGTCCGTGGGAGAGGCACCCGGTTCGGCTCCGGATCCGGTCCGGGAGTCGCGCTGCCGTGGAATTCGCTCACCCGCGGAAGTCTGGCATCCGGCACTGACAATGGAGGAACCTGCGGCCTGGGAGCGCCCTGAGACGAACGAGATCCGCGCCCGGACCCGGTCCGCGCCGCGTATCACGTACGGCGTCAGGACCAGCCCGACCCCCATCACGGCCGCACCCGCGACCGCGTCGAGGAAGTAGTGGTTCGCGGTGCCCATGACCACGATCGTGGTCAGCAGCGGGTAGGCGACGGCGGCGACCTTCGTCGCGGGCGTCCTGCCGTACCGCCACAGCATGACCCCGCACCACAGCGCCCAGCCCACGTGCAGGCTCGGCATGGCCGCGTACTGGTTCGTCATGCCCCCGAGGCCGCGCGGGGCGCTGGCCTCGCCGCCCCACCAGCCGTACGAGCTGTACTGGGCCATCGTGTCGACGAATCCGTGGCCCGCCGAGAGCAGGCGCGGTGGGCAGGTCGGCAGCAGGGTGAAGCCGATCAGGCCGATGAAGGTGGACGTCATCAGCCAGGTGCGGGCGGCGCGGTAGTGCACGGCGCGGGACCGGAACATCCAGATGAGGATGGCGGGCGTGACCAGGTAGTGCAGTGACGCGTACCAGAAGTCGGCCGGGACGCCGAGCCACGCCTCGTGCGTGAAGAGCCGGTTGAGCGGATGCTCGGCGTTGATGTGCAGGACCTTCTCGATCCGCAGGATCGACAGGCCGTGGTCGACGGCGCCGTCGGTGTCGCCGCGGGCGAGGAGCCGGCCGGCCGAGTAGCAGGCGTACACCAGGAGTATCAGTGGCAACTCGGTCCACCAGCGCAGGCGGGTCCGCGGGGTTGCTGCCTCGATGCCCGGTGCCGTCTCGGTCTTCGGCATCCGATCGCTCCCCCTTCGTTCTCGCGCGGTGCCCGGAGGCCCGGTCGTGTCACTTTACGGCGTACGTGCGCGCCCGTTTCGGGCGCCCCGGCTCTCAAAGACGCTGAGATCGCCCGCCGGGTTGCCCCCGCGCGGGGTGCGCGATGATGGAAGGGTTCCGCCTGCGAACTCTTCCGGAAAGGTTCCTTCTCCCATGGCACCGCGCATCCTGCTGGCCCGGCACGGACAGACCGAGTGGTCGCTGTCCGGAAAGCACACCGGCAGGACCGACGTGCCGTTGCTGGAGGAGGGCCGGCGCGGCGCCAAGCTGCTCGGCGAGCGGCTGCACCGGGCGCCCTTCGAGGGGCTCCCGGACGTCGAGGTGCGCACCAGCCCGCTGGCACGCGCGCGTGAGACGTGCGAACTGGCCGGGTTCGGGGAGCGGGCCGCCGCCTGGGACACGCTGATGGAGTGGGACTACGGGGCGTACGAGGGCATGACGCCCGAGGACATCCAGGCCGTCAGGCCCGGCTGGCTGATCTGGCGGGACGGTGTCCCTCAGGGCGAGTCCCTCGCCGAGGTGAGCGCCCGGGCCGACGATGTGGTGGCGTGGGCGCGCGAGGCGGAGCGCGACGTGCTCGTGTTCGCGCACGGGCACATCCTGCGGTCCATCGGGGCACGGTGGCTGGGTCTGCCGCTGGACTTCGCGGCCCGGATCCGGCTCAACCCGACGTCCCTGTCGGTGCTCGGATGGGCCTACGGCGAGCCGGCCGTCGAGAGCTGGAACGACCTGGGGCACCTCGCGGGCTGACCCCGCCGCCGCGGACCGCTCACGCCGTGCGCGGCACGGAGGCGTGCCGCTCCAGGAACCCCGACACCCCGGACGCGCGCCGGTGCGGCAGCAGTACGCGTGCCGTCCCCGCCAGCATGGTCTGGATCCGTGACGACTGGACCTGGTCCAGCAGATCCAGCACCCGCATCCCGGCCGCCGCCGCCTCGTCGGGGCGGCCGCCTCTCGCCAGGTCGTCGGCCAGTTCGGCCGTGTACAGGGCGATGTTGCGGGTGAAGTGCGGGTTCTGGAGCTGCGCCGCACGGCGCGCGTGGCGGGCGGCGCGCGGCCAGTCGCCCAGCGTCGACCAGCACTGCGCCTCCAGGCCCTCCAGTTCGGCCTCTCCGTAGAAGCTCATCCACTCGGGATCCGCCTCCGTGGGGCCCCGCTCATAGAAGGTCTGGGCGCGGACGAGGGCCTGTGCGCAGCCGGTGCGGTCGGCGAGCCCCGCCCAGCCGCCCGCCTCGCGCAGCGCGAGCAGCGACATCAGACGGGGAGATCCGAGGGGGTGCGCGACGCGTTGCGCGGCCTGCGCGGCTCGGACCGCCTCGCGCGGGCGCCCGGCGTCGCGCGCGAGGAACGCCGTGTTGCAGAAGGCATGCGCCTCCAGGGCGTCGTCGCCGGTCATCCGGGCGGTCGCGAGCGCCTCCGCGTAGTGCGAGCGCGCGTCGTCGAAGCGTCCCGAGTCGTGGGCCAGCCAGCCCACGGAGATGGCGAGTTCACCGGCGCCGGAGTGGAGACGCTCGGCGGTCGCCTGACGGGTCGCGCCCGCGTCCAGCAGCGCGTACGCGGCGCGCAACGGCTCCGACGCGCGCCGGTAGAGCCCGTCCGCGCCGTGCCGGTCGTCGAGCAGCCGGATTCTGCGAACGGCCTCTTCGAGCGCGTACGCGTCGTTCGTACCGGGGCGGCGGAGGGGACGCCCCGCTGCCGCGGCGTCGAAGGCGAGCCCGATCGGGCTCAGTGAGGCGGCGGCCACCGTGGCGCCCCCGCCGGTCATGAATGCGCGACGCAGCACGTCGCTCTCCTCGTGGTTCTCGTGAAACGCATGGCTCTCGTGATGCTCATGCGGGTCGTACGGGTCCTGAGGTTCCTGCCGGTTCTGCGTCTCATACGGCTCGTACGCCCCCTGCGTCTCACCGGAGGCGTGCGCCCGGCGTCCGCGTACGGACGCGCGGGACGCGAAGCCCAGGTCGGTGAGCGTGCGGCCGGGGAACATATGCAGGAACACCCGTTCGTATGCGTAGTTGGGGCAGCGGATCTCGCCCGCCTCGACCCGGCCGACGTAGCGCGCGTCGCAGCTGACCCGCTCCCCGATCTCGCGCGCGGCCCGTCGGACCGCCGCGGCGAACTCGGCCGGCGAGCGCTGTCCGCGCAACTGCCGGAAGACGAGGTTCGGCCGCGGTGGCCGTGTGGGCGTGGGCTGAGACGAGGTCGGCTTGGACGACGTCATGGCCGGGTCCTCTCGTGCGAACCGTCGAACCATGCCGGATTCGGGGTGAGTTGTCCGTGTAGCGCCCTGCTTCCGGCGGAGCAAGAACGTACCGGCTGTGCACGACCCGCCACGCAGGGTTTGGCTACAAACCGGATATCTCATACGGGATCTGCCATGAACTGCCATCCTTTGTGGCTGACTTCCGCCGTAGCCGTTGACGCGGCGACGCGTTGAACCCGGTGGACCGGGAGCCGCCCGAACTCCCGACCCGCTTCGTTCAAGGAGGGGTTCCGTAGTGGAGGCCGCGATGGAGACCAGCCAGAGCGTCGTTCCTCGTACGCCGTCGACGACGGTGGCGCATGCCCCGACCCCGGAGCGCAGCGAGCCGCCCCTCACCGGCGGCGCGTGCGATCTCGTCACCGTGCCCACGCGGCAGGGCCTTGAGGCGGTCGACATCCTGCGGCGCGGGACGGGCGACGCGGTCGGTCCCGTCCTGCACGACGACGGCTGCACCACCCTGGGCTTCCTGGTCCCGCCCGGCACGGCCGCCGCCTGGGACGTCCCGGGCAGCACCTGTACGGAGACCGACGGCCGCGGTCTGCGCCTGAACCCCGAGCCGCCCGTGGAGGGCTCGGACTGGCTGCTCCCGCCCGGCGAGGCCGACCTCGCCACCGATCCGGCGGTCCTGCGTGCCGCGCTCGGCGAGGCGGCACGGATCATCAAGGCCGCGGACAGCTGCCGCTGACCCGGGGCCGTGCCGACCCCTGCGCGGGCGGGTCCGTCCCGGGCTGCCGATAATGGCGCAGTGGGAAAGACCAGGAAGTCACGGCGCGGTGGTGGCGGCGCCGAAGCAGTCGTCGAGGCCGTCGACGGCGGCCTCGCCCAGCTGATGCCCGACCCGGAGCGGGCGCGGGCCTGGACGCTGCTGATCGACGGGGCGCCGCAGTCGCACGTCGACCTCGACGACCCCTCCCACCTCTCCTTCGAGTACCAGCGCCGGCTCGGGCACGTCATCGACCTCGTCGCGCCGGCCGGGAAGCCCGTGCACGCCGTGCACCTCGGCGGGGGAGCCCTCACCCTCGCCCGCTATGTCGCCGCCACCCGCCCCCGCTCCACCCAGCAGGTCGTCGAGCGGGACGCGGCGCTCGTCCAACTGGTCCGCCGGGAGCTGCCGTTGGACCCGAACGCCCGGATCCGGGTGCGTTCCGTGGACGCCCGCGAAGGGCTCGCCAAGGTGCTCGACGGCTGGGCCGACCTCGTCGTCGCCGATGTGTTCAGCGGGGCCCGCACCCCCGCCCACCTCACCTCGGCCGAGTTCCTCGACGAGGTCCGCCGGGCCCTGAAACCGGGTGGCGTGTACGCCGCCAACATCGCCGACGGGCCGCCGCTCGCGCATCTCCGCGGCCAGATCGCCACGGCGGCCGCCCGCTTCCCCGAACTCGCGCTGCTCGCCGACCCGACCGTGCTGCGCGGCAAGCGCTTCGGCAACGCGGTCCTCGTCGCCTCCGACGCCCCGCTGCCGATCGCGGAACTGACCCGCGGCGCCGCCTCCGACCCGCACCCCGGCCGGGTCGAACACGGGCGCGCGCTCGTCGACTTCACCGGCGGAGCGGCGCCCGTCACGGACGCGGCTGCGGTCGCCTCCCCGGCGCCGCCGCCCTCGGTGTTCCGCTAGGCCCTGTCGGACCCGGGCCGTCAGTAGTTCCCGATCTCCACATGCGGCGGCCCGTCGTGCCAGGTGCAGAACACCGACACCCGGTCCGCACCCGAGCTGAACTCCACCCGGATCCATGTCTCCGTCTTCCAGACCTGCATCGACCAGCCCGCCCCCGGCGTCGCCGACACCAGCGTCGCGTCCGTCCTGCCCAGGTCGAACACCGCACGGCCGCCGTCCGTGTCGTAGGCCTTGACCTGCCCGGACGAGGTGGGGGTCGGGGTGGCGCCGGCCGTCGGTGTCGTCGACGGCGTGCGGGTCGGGGCCGGTGGGGGTCTGTGCGACGCGCTCCTCGACGCTGACGGGGAGGGCCGCTTCGTCGACGACGCCAGCGGCTTCGACTCCTGCGTGGTCGCGTCCGCCGCCGTGATCGGCAGGGCGCGCGGCGGGTCGTAGGCCGTGCCCGCCATGACCGTGTGGACGCCCCACCACGACAGCGTGACCGCCGCGCCCGTGGCGAGCGTCCAAGCCAGTACGTGTACGAGGGCTCTGCGCATCGCGGGCCATACTGCCTCACACGTCCCACCGGTGTCCCGCCCGTTGTCCACATGAGCGGAGTTGTCCACAGGCCCCGATGCGGCTCCTGCGCATGGCGTACGGTGCCGCGCATGGCAAGTGTGCTCGTGGTCGAGGACGACCAGTTCGTACGCTCGGCGCTGATCCGGCACCTGACGGACGCCGCGCACATCGTGCGCAGTGTCGGGACGGCGCTGGAGGCGCTGCGCGAGGTCGCCCATTTCACCTTCGACGTGGTCATCCTGGACCTCGGACTGCCCGACCTGGACGGGTCCGAGGCCCTGAAGATGCTGCGCGGCATCACCGACGTGCCGGTGATCATCGCGACCGCGCGGGACGACGAGACGGAGATCGTCCGGCTGCTGAACGCGGGCGCGGACGACTACCTGACCAAGCCCTTCTCCGTCGAGCACCTCTCCGCACGGATGGCCGCGGTCCTGCGACGGTCCCGGTCCGCCCCCGCGGACGCCCCGCCGTCCACCGTCCTGCGCGTCGGCGGCCTCACCGTCGACCCACTGCGCCGCCAGGCCGAACTGGACGGCGTCCGGCTCGACCTCACCCGCCGCGAGTTCGACCTGCTCGCCTTCCTGGCAGGCCGGCCGGGCGTCGTCGTCCCGCGCAAGGAACTGCTCGCCGAGGTGTGGCAGCAGTCCTACGGCGACGACCAGACCATCGACGTCCATCTGTCCTGGCTGCGGCGGAAGCTGGGCGAGACGGCGGCACAGCCGCGCTATCTCCACACACTGCGGGGCGTCGGCGTGAAGCTGGAGCCGCCCGCCTCCGAGGAATCGGGGCCGCCGCGATGAGATGGGCACTGGTCAGGGTCTGTCTGGCGGTCACCGCCATGGTCGTGGTCGCCTTCGCGGTGCCGCTCGGGCTCGTCATCAAGGAGATGGCCCGGGACCGCGCGTTCTCCAACGCCGAGCGGGAGGCGGCCGCGGTCGCCCCGGCACTGTCCATCACCACCGAACGCGACCAGTTGGAACGGGTCGTGGCATCCGCGGGCTCGGACTCCGGGATGGCGGTGCACATACCGGCGGCCGGCACACAGACGGCCGTCGACATCGGCCGGCGGCGCGCCGCCGACGAGGACATCGCGACCGTGCGCAAGCTGGGCCGCGCCTCCACCACCAAGGTCGCCGGGGGCGCGACCCTGCTGCAGCCGGTCGCCCTCAGCTCCGGCTCGATCGCCGTCGTCGAGGTGTACGTCCCCGAGTCCGAGGTCAGCAACGGCGTCGGCACGGCCTGGGCGGTGCTCGCCGGGGTCGGCGTCGCGCTGATCGTCGGCTCGGTCGCGGTCGCCGACCGGCTGGGCGTACGGATGGTGCAGCCCGCGCAGAAGCTGGTCGAGGGTGCGCACGAGCTGGGGGAGGGCAAGCTGGGCGCGAGAGTGCCCGAGGAAGGGCCGGCCGAACTGCGGCTGGCCGCCGTCGCGTTCAACTCCATGGCCGACCAGGTCGTACAACTCCTCGCGAACGAACGGGAGTTGGCGGCCGACCTGTCCCACCGGCTGCGTACGCCCCTGACCGTGCTGCGGCTGAACGCGGCCTCGCTGGGCGAGGGGCCGGCCGCCGACCAGACCCGGGCCGCCGTCGCCCAGCTGGAGCGCGAGGTCGACACCATCATCCGCACGGCCCGGGACGCCAAACCGCAGACCGCGGCGGCCGGCCCCGGTGCCGGATGCGACGCGGCCGAGGTGGTCCGCGAGCGGATGGCGTTCTGGTCGGCACTCGCGGAGGACGAGGGCCGCAAGTGGCGGGTGGCGGGCGCCGACCGGCCGGTGCGCATACCGGTGGCCAGGGCGGACCTCGTGGCCGCACTGGACGGCCTGCTCGGCAACGTGTTCCGGCACACCGCCGAGGGCACGGCCTTCGCGGTCGACCTGCACAACGGCGAGGACGCGGTGATCGTGCTGGTGTCGGACGCCGGCCCGGGCATCCCCGACCCGGAGCGGGCGATGGCGCGCGGCCGGGGCTCCGGCAGCGACGGCTCGACCGGCCTCGGGCTGGACATCGTGCGCCGGCTCGCGGAGTCGACCGGCGGGGATGTGCGCATCGGGTCGTCGGTCCTCGGCGGCGCCGAGGTGCGGATCTGGATCCAGCTGGACGGGCGGGAGCGGACGCCCGGCGGGCGCGGGCACCGGTCGGTACGGCGCCGCAGGAAGGCCTTCGCCAGGTGACGGCCGCCGTCGGAACCGGTGACCGTGCAGGCCGAATTGGTCTCTACCTTTAACCAGCCCCCATCCCTTCCTTAAGCGCACCCTAAGATCCTCAACCCCCGCCCGGATCAGGAGCTTTGCCCGATTCCGGATCGCTAGCGTGCTGCCGCACCCCACCTCGGGAAGCCCCCGTGGATCCCCGTGAACAGCGAAGGCAGGCACGCGCATGAGCACGCACCGGCACAAGGTCAGTGGCAGGAACAAGGCGATCGGCGGCGTTGTCGTGGCGGCCGTGATCGGTGGCGGCGCCATCCTGCTCACCGGAACCGCGCAGGCGGCCGGCGTGGGCGCCGCCTACACCAAGACCAGCGACTGGTCGACCGGTTACACCGCCCAGTACGTCGTCACGAACAACAGCGGCCAGACGGAGAAGGCCTGGAAGCTGGAGTTCGACCTGCCCACCGGCGCCAGGCTCAGCTCGCTGTGGAACGCCGAGTCCAGCGTGAGCGGACAGCACGTCACCGTGACACCGCCCAAGTGGGACACCGACGGCCTCGCGCCCGGCAAGTCCGTCACCGTCGGCTTCGTCGTCAACGGAACGGCCGACCCGAAGAGCTGTCTCATCGACGGCGCCAACTGCTCCGCGGACGACGGCGCGACCCCCGAACCCAGCGGCCGCCCCACCGAGTCCCCGACCCCGACCGCGACACCCACCTCCATGCCGACCCCGACCCCCACCAAGTCGGCCACCCCCACGCCCACCCCCACCCCGTCCCAGAGCTCCGGCACCGGCACCACGGCGAGCGCCGGCTTCGCGCCCTACGTCGACACCTCCCTCTACCCGGCCTTCGACCTGCTCGCGAGCGCCGAGGCGACCGGGGTGAAGAACTACAACCTCGCCTTCGTCACCGACGGCGGCGGCTGCACGCCGAAGTGGGGCGGGGTCAGCGACCTCGGCAGCGACGGGGTGGCCTCACAGATCGGCGCGCTGCGCGCCAAGGGCGGCGACGTCCGGGTCTCCTTCGGCGGTGCCTCCGGTTCCGAACTGGCGACGACGTGCTCCTCGGCGGACGCGCTGGCGGCGGCGTACGGCAAGGTCGTGGACGCGTACAAGCTGACCAAGGTCGACTTCGACGTGGAGGGCGGCGCGCTGCCGAACACCACGGCGAACACCAACCGCGCGAAGGCGATAGCCAAGCTCCAGGCGGCCCACCCCGACCTGGACGTCTCCTTCACCCTCCCGGTCATGCCGGAGGGCCTCACCCAGGACGGCGTGAACCTGCTCTCCAACGCCAAGTCCAACGGTGTGAGGACCAGCGCCGTCAACATCATGGCGATGGACTACGGCGCCTCGTACAGCGGCGACATGGGCACCTACGCCGAGCAGGCCGCCACCGCCACGCAGGCCCAGGTCAAGAGCGTGCTCGGGCTGTCCGACAGCGCGGCCTGGAAGGCGGTCGCCGTCACCCCGATGATCGGCGTCAACGACGTCTCGTCGGAGGTCTTCAAGGCCGACGACGCCGCGCAGCTGGTGACCTTCGCCAAGTCCAAGGGCCTCGGCTGGCTGTCGATGTGGTCGGCGACCCGCGACAAGCAGTGCGACGGCGGCGCCAAGCCCACCGCCGACGCCACCTGCAGCTCGATCGTCCAGGACAAGTTCGCCTTCTCGAAGGCGTTCGGCGCCTTCAACATGATCTAGCCAGGAATCCCGGCCCTTTGGGGCTCGGGAGGAATGGCTTGTCTGGACTGCTCTGACGCCCGCGTTACAGCGGGCGTTTTTGCTGCTCGATGTACTCCTTGATGACGGACAGCGGTGCTCCTCCGGCGGAGGCCGCGAAGTATGAGGGTGACCAGAAGTGCGCGCCCCACAGGTACTTGCGGATGTGGTCGGCGTACTCCTTGCGGAGGTAGTGGGCGGACACGCCCTTGAGTGATCCGACCAGCGTGGACAGCTTGACCTGCGGCGGGTAGTGGATGAGGAGATGGACATGATCGCGTTCGCCGTTGAACTCGCGCAGCTCGGCGTTGGCCTTCTCGCAGACCTCCCGCATGATCTCTTCGCAGCGCGTCAGGATCTCGTCGGTGAAGACTCCGCGCCGGTACTTTGGGACGAAGACCAGATGTGCATGAAGGGTGTAGACGACGCTGCGGCCCCTACGGATATCGGGGTTTGGTTCCCATCGAGGTGACATAGACACGATGCTACGATGATCCGCATGAAGCTCGTCGTGCAGGTTCGTCTCCTGCCGACACCCGAGGTGGCGTCGGCACTTGAGTGCACCCTGCGCACGGCGAACGACGCGGCGAACTGGCTGTCGGGCCAGGCGTATGAGCGGGGTGAGAGCTCCCGCAAGGCGTTGCAGGGCTTCGCCTACCGCGACCTGAAAGACCGGGGACTGTCGGCGCAACCCGCGCTGCACGTGCTGCGGAAGGTCGCCGATGCCTACACCACCCTGCGGGCGAACATCCGCAACGGGAACCTCGGCAAGCCGGGGTCGAAGCGTCGCCGCAGGGCAGAGGGAAAGCCGATCGGCTTCCGGCCGGACGCGGCACAGCCGTATGACGACCGGTGTCTCAGCTGGCAGGTCGATGAGCAGACCGTCAGCATCTGGACCACCGCCGGACGTATCCGGGGCGTACGGTTCGCCTGCTCCGAGCAGGCCCGCAAGCTGCTGGCCGATCGCCGCAAGGGCGAGTCTGATCTTGTCCACCGTGACGGCATGTGGTTCCTCATCGCCACGTGCGAAGTCCCCGAGGCCGAGCAGTACGAGCCGGCCGATTTCCTCGGCGTGGACCTGGGCATCGTCAACATCGCCACCACCTCGGACGGGAAGATCCACGCCGGACGCGGGCTGAACCGCTACCGCAAGCGTCAGCTTGCCCTGCGGGCGAAGCTCCAGAAGAAGGGCACCCAGTCAGCCAAGCGGGTCCTCAAGCGGCAGTGCCGCAGGGAGCAGCGCAAAGCGGCTGAGGCCAACCACATCATCTCAAAGCGCATTGTGACCGAGGCTGAACGCACCGGGCGCGGAATCGGCATGGAAGACCTTGCCGGTATCCGCCAGCGGGTACGGCTGAGAAAGCCCCAACGGGTCGCGTTGCATTCCTGGGCCTTCGCCCAGCTCGGACAGTTCGTGGAGTACAAGGCCCGCAGGGCCGGTGTCCCGGTGCTGTTCGTTGACCCCGCCTACACCTCCCGCATGTGTGCGGAGTGCGGACACACAGACAAGCTGAACCGTGTCTCTCAGGGACGGTTCGCGTGCCGGTCGTGCGGATTCGTTGATCACGCCGACCGCAATGCCTCCCGCAACATCCGCGCCCGTGCGTGGCAGTTGTGGCGAAGCGGGGCGCAGTCACACGCCCCTGCACCCACTCAGGGTGCTGGACGGAGGAGACCACCCAGCAGCCAGTTGGGCTCTACCTCCAAGCCTGGCCCTTCAGAGCCGGGTAGTTGACCTGACCACGGCGCACACCAGACGGACACCTGACCACGGACGCCTCACCGCGGACACCTGACCACCGCGGAACGGGGGCAACTGCGCCCCGGCCGGACCACCCCCCACCCGGCCGGGGCGCGACGCCCCCGGACCGCCCGCCCCGCCCCCCGCCAGTGGGCCCCTCCCCAGGGGCCCCGCTAGTCGCCCGCCACCGCAGGCAGCGTCCCCGTCCGGGCCGCCCGCCCGTACCAGCGGGCGCTCGACTTCGGCGTACGGGCAAGGGTCGCGTAGTCGACGTAGACCGCGCCGAAGCGCTTCTCATAGCCGTACGCCCACTCGAAGTTGTCCATCAGGGACCACAGGTAGTAGCCGCGGACGTCCGCGCCGTCGGTGATCGCCCGGCGCACGGCCGAGAGGTGGCCCTGCAGATAGGCGATGCGCTCGGGGTCGTGGACGCGGCCGTCGGAGTCGGGCTTGTCGTCGTAGGCCGCGCCGTTCTCCGTGATGTAGAGGGGCAGGCCCGGTGCCTCCCGCGAGTACCGCATGATCAGCTCGTGCAGGCCCGTCGGATCGATCGACCAGCCCATCTCGGTCCGCTCGCCCGGAGCCTGGTGGAAGGCGACGTCGTCCGCGCCCGGCCAGGGGGAGTGGGCACTGGCGCCGTGGCCGTCGGCGCGCGGGCCGGTGATCCGGGCGTCCGCCGCCGAAACCAGCGCCGGGGTGTAGTAGTTGAGGCCCAGCGCGTCCAGCGGCTGGTTGATCGCGCGCAGGTCCCCGTCGAGGACGTACGACCAGTCGGTGATCGGCTCGGTCGCCGCGAACAGCGACTCCGGGTACGCCCCGTGCAGGATGGGGCCGTGGAAGACACCGTTGGCCAGGTCGTCGATCTTCCGCACCGCCGCCAGATCCGCCGGGGCGCCCGGCGAAAGCGGCCTGACCACCGACGAGTTGAGACTGATGGCGACCGAGTTGCGGGCCGGCATCACCGACCGCAGGGCCGAAGTGCCCAGTCCGTGTGCCAGGTTGAGATGGTGCGCGGCCCTGAGCGTGGCCTCCGGCTCCGTACGGCCCGGCGCGTGCACCCCTGAGCCGTAGCCGAGAAACGCGCTGCACCACGGCTCGTTGAGCGTGATCCACTGCTCCACGCGGTCGCCCAGCGCCTCCCCGACGATCTGCGCGTACTCGGCGAACCGCAGCGCCGTGTCCCGCTCGGGCCAGCCGCCCGCGTCCTCCAGCTCCTGCGGCAGATCCCAGTGGTAGAGGGTGACGGCGGGCTTGATGCCGTGGGCGAGCAGCTCGTCCACGAGCCGCCGGTAGAAGTCCAGGCCCACCTGCACGGCCGGACCCCGCCCCGTCGGCTGCACCCGCGACCAGGAGATCGAGAAGCGGTACGCGGACAGGCCCAACTCGGCCATGAGCGCCACGTCTTCGCGGTACCGGTGGTAGTGGTCGACAGCGATGTCACCGTGCTCACCGCCGGCCGTCCTGCCCGGCGTATGGCTGAAGGTGTCCCAGATCGAGGGCGTCCGGCCGCCCTCCCGCACCGCCCCTTCGATCTGGTACGCGGAGGTCGCCGCCCCCCAGAGGAAGGCGGGGGGAAAGGTCACCGGAGTCGCCGGCTGTGCGGTTTCAAGCATGGAAGCGCTCCCATAACTGGTCGTGCAGACCGAAGAGTCGGAGGGGGGAGAAGGGGGCCGAGGCGGCGGTGACCCGGCCCCGAACGTCGTACGGGGTAAGGAGAGAAAGGACAGAAAGGCGAGGGGGGAGAGGGAGGGCAGGGAGCGCGGTCAGCCCTTGATCGCGCCCTGCATGATGCCGCCCACGATCTGCTTGCCGAACAGGATGAACGCGATCAGCAGCGGCAGCGTGCCCAGCAGCGCGCCCGCCATGATCACGGCCTGGTCGGGGACATAACCGGTGCCGAGCGAGTTCAGGGCGACCTGCACGGTCGGGTTCTGCTGGGTGAGGGCGATGATCGGCCACAGGAAGTCGTTCCAGGCGAACACGAAGGTCAGCAGGCCCAGCACGGCCATCGCCGGCCGCGCCGCCGGGAACACCACGTGCCACACCACCCGCAGACTGCTCGCACCGTCCACCCGGGCCGCCTCGATCAGCTCGGTCGGCAGCGCCTGCACCAGGTACTGCCGCATGAAGAACGTCCCGAAGGCCGTCACCAGCGTCGGCAGGATGACCGTCTGCAGCTGGTTCGACCAGCCCAGGTCACTCATCCACAGATACAGCGGTACGACGGCCAGCTGCGGCGGGATCATCATCGTGCCGATCGTCAGCAGCAGCAGAACGCTGGAGAACCTGAACCGCAATTTGGCGAAGGCGAACCCGGCGAGCGTGGAGAAGAGCACCGTACTGATGGTGATGGTGCCCGCGACGACCGTGCTGTTCAGCATCGCGGTGCCGAGCCCGGCCTGGTCCCAGGCGCTCTCCAGGTTCTTGAACAGGTTCCCGCCGAACCACAGGGGCGGTGGCGTCTCGGCCAGCCGCCGGTCGGTGCGCGAGGCCGCGATCGCCGTCCACACCAGGGGTGCCAGCGAGAGCAGCGCGAAGACCGTCAGGACGATGTACGTCACCGGGCCCGCGTGCAGCTGCTTGCCCGCGCCCATCACCCGGCGGCGTTCCGTCGGCCCGCGGCCCTTCTTCTTCCGCGCCTGAGGCAACGTCAGTTCGCTGGTGGTCATAGGGACTTCCTCAGGCGTCGGGTGAACAGCAGATTGATCACGGCGACGATCAGCAGGATCAGGAACATCGACCAGGCGATCGCGGACGCCTTGCCGAGGTTGCCGATGATCCAGCCCTGGTCGTACATGTACAGGCCGAGCGTCTGGTACTGGTGCTCGGAGCCGCCCTTGGAGCCGCTGACCCCGCCGAACAGCAGGGGCTCACCGAAGAGCTGGGTCGCGCCGATGGAGGACACCACGACCGTGAAGAGGATCGTGGGCCGCAGCTGCGGGACCGTCACATGCAGGAACTGCTGCCAGCGGTTGGCGCCGTCGATCGACGCCGACTCGTACAGGTCGACCGGGATCGCCTGCATCGCCGCCAGGTAGATCAGCGCGTTGTACCCGGTCCACCGCCAGATCACGATCGAGGACACCGCGAACTGCGAACCCCAGTCGGACTCACGCCAGTTGACCGGACCGATCCCCACGAAGTGCAGGAACCAGTTGACCATGCCGCCGTCCCACGAATACAGCAGCGTGAAGACCAGCGTCGCCGCCGCCACCGAGGTGGCGTACGGGGTGAGCATCACGACCCGCCACACGGTCGAGCCGCGCAGCCGGTAGTTGAGCAGGTGCGCCAGGCCGATCGCCGCCATCAGCTGCGGGACGGTCGAGATCACACCGATGGTGAAGGTGTTCTTGAGGGCGTTCCAGAAGAAGTCCGAGGTGAGCAGGTTCTGGTAGTTGTCCAGGCCCGCCCACGTCTGCTGGTCCAGCGAGGACAGCTGCACGTCGTGCAGCGAGTACCAGGCCGTGTACAGCAGCGGGACCAGCGAGAACGCCCCGAAGATGATGAAGAAGGGGGCGATGAACGCGTACGGGGACGCCTTCATGTCCCAGCGGTACAGCCGGCTGCGCCACGAATCGGGGCCCGGCGGTGTACCGCGACCGTGAGCGCCCCGGGCCGCGCCCGGCGGGGTGCCGGGCGCGGCCTCGGCGCTCGACGCGGGATGCGCGAGAGCCTGCTTGGAGCTGGTCACTGGCCGAGCACGTCCTTGACCTCGTTCTTGGCCGCGTCCCAGCCCTGCGTCGGGCTCTTGCCCTTCTGCTCGACCTGGAGGATGCCGACGTCGGTGATCGCCGTGTTGATCGGCTGGTCCTTGATGCCGAAGTACTGGACCGGGATGGTCTTCGCCGAGTCCGCGAAGATCTGTGTGATCGGCGCGTTCGAGAAGTAGGCCGTGGTGTCCGCGGCCGGCTTCAGGCCCGCGTACGCCGACGGGGTCGACGGGAAGCTGGCCTGCTTGGCGAAGACCTTCGCCTGCTGCTCGGGCGCGGTCAGCCACTTCGTCAGGGCGATGGCCTCCTTCTGGTGCTTGCCCGCCGTCGGCACGCCGAGGAAGGAGCCGCCCCAGTTGGCCGCGGTCGGGGCCGCCGCCACGTCCCAGTTGCCCTTGCCGGAGTCACCGGACTTCTGCTCGATGTAGCCGATCATCCACGCCGGGCAGGCCACGGTGGCGAAGGTGCCGTTGGCGAAGCCCTGGTCCCACGGCTTGTCGAACTGCTTCAGCTTCGCCGACATGTCGCTGGTCGCCACGGCCATCGCGTCGTCCCAGGCGCTCTTCACGCCGTTGGACTTGTCCCAGATGACGTTGCCGCCCTTGTCGTAGTAGCGCTCGCTCGCGCCACCGAGGGCCGCGTTGTAGACGGACGAGGCCGAGTCCACGAACTTCGTGCCCTTGGGCGCCTTCTTCATGTACTCCTTGCCCACGTCCACGTACTTCGACCAGTCGCCCTTCCACTGCGCGGCGAGCTTGGTGCGGTCCGTGTCCAGGCCGGCCTTCTTGAAGAGGTCCTTGCGGTAACAGATCGCCATCGGGCCGACGTCGGTGCCGAGCCCGATCAGCTTGCCGTCCTTGGTGGTGGCCTGGGAGTTCTTCCAGCCCAGCCACTGGGACTTGTCGACGTCCTTGCCGAGGTCGACGAACTTGCTGCCCTGCGTCTGCACGGCCTCCGTGATGTTGCCGACCTCGATCGCCTGGACGTCGTCGGTGCCGGATCCGGCCTGCAGCCGGGTGAGGACCTTCGGCCAGTACACGTCGGTACGGGTGGTGACGTTCTCCTTGATGCTGATGTCCGGGTGCAGCTTCATGTACTCGTCGTAGAGACCGGCCTGCTTGTAGCCGAACACACCGAAGGTGCCGATGGTCAACGTGGTCTTGCCCTTGGCGTTGCCGCCGCTGTCGTTCGACGAACCGTCGTCCGAGTCCTTGGAGCAGCCGGCCAGCAGTCCCGTCGCCAGCGCGGCGACGGCCGCTAGAGCCATCAGCCTGCGGGACCGTCGGGTACTCGTGCCCATTTGCGTCCTCCTGTTGCCTGACGTGCCGACCCCCCGGCCAACTGCACTGGTTGGGCCCGTTCTTACTCGCTGCGGCTCGGGCGGGGAACGTGCGGGATGTGTATGTGTCAGGTACTGTGGGAGCGCTCCCACAAGTGATGTGTTGAAGGTTCGTCGGTTCGGGCGGGGGTGTCAAGGGAGTGCGCGGGGCGAGATGCGTTCAGTTATCGGGCCGTTAAGTGGACTTGATGGTTCCGGTGCCGGGTGTCGTCTTCCGGCCCGTCGGCGTGCGAGGGCGAAGCCGTTCGGCGTGTGGGGGCAAGGCTGTTCGGGCCGAAGCACCCGTCCCACCCGGGGCAGCCCCCAGGGGCGCTCACCGGTCCCACGGGACTGTTAGATTCCAGGCCAACACGGGGTCAACGGCGGAAGGGCGGAGCCAATGTCGCGGAGCCGAAGCGGAGGGCGGCCCACGCTCGAAGAGGTGGCCGCCCGCGCCGGCGTGGGCCGCGGCACGGTCTCCCGGGTGATCAACGGCTCGCCCAGGGTCAGCGACGCGACCCGCGCCGCGGTCGAGGCGGCGGTGGCCGAGCTCGGCTACGTCCCCAACACGGCCGCCCGCGCCCTCGCGGCCAACCGCACGGACGCGATCGCCCTGGTCGTCCCCGAGCCGGAGACCCGCTTCTTCTCGGAGCCGTACTTCTCGGACATGCTGAAAGGTGTCGGCGCCGAGCTGTCGGACACCGAGATGCAGCTCCTGCTGATCTTCGCGGGCGGCGACAAGGAGCGCCGCCGGCTGGCCCAGTACCTGGCCGCCCACCGCGTGGACGGCGTCCTGCTGGTCTCGGTGCACGCGGACGACCCGCTCCCGGATCTGCTGGCCCAGCTGGAGATCCCGGCGGTGATCAGCGGTCCCAGGTCGGCCGCGGAGACGCTGACGTCGGTGGACTCGGACAACTACGGTGGCGGCCGCTCGGCGGTGGAGCACCTGGCCGGCCGGGGCCGCCGCAGCATCGCGCACATCACCGGCCGCCTCGACGTCTACGGCGCCCAGCGCCGCGTCGACGGCTACCGCGACGCCCTGCGCGACGCGGGCCACGAGGTCGACGAACAGCTCATCGAGCCGGGCGACTTCACCGAGGAGGGCGGTCGCCGGGCGATGACGAAGCTGCTCGCCCGCCGCCCCGACCTGGACGCGGTCTTCGCGGGCTCGGACGTGATGGCGGCCGGCGCCCGCCAGGTGTTGCGCGAGAAGGGCCGCCGCATCCCCGACGACGTGGCGCTCGTCGGCTACGACGACTCGGCCATCGCCCGCCACATGGACCCGCCGCTCACCAGCGTCCGCCAGCCCATCGAGGAGATGGGCCGCCGCATGATCGACCTCCTGCTCGGCGAGATCGCCGACCGCCGCCCGGCCGTCTCCCGCGATCTGGAACGCCGACAGGTGGTACTGGCGACGGAACTGGTGACGCGGACGTCGTCCTGATCACGGCCTCGTCACCCCACCGGTTCCTGATCACGGCCTCGTCGCCCCTTGCCCCACCTGTTCCTGATGACGATCGCCGGGGCGAATGACTCCTCATCCACTGCCGGCCCTTGGCGAGGCTGCCGCCGTCGAGCCTCCGTCTGCGCGGTGGGCGGCGGGTGGTCAGGGGCGTAGCGGGAGCCGCCACGTCCGCTCGCCGTCCTGCTCCTCGTCCGTAGGCTCCAGTCCGGCAGCCCGCGCCACCGCTTCCGACGCCCGGTGCTCGGGATGGATGTGTGCGACCACCGTGAGCACGGAGGGGGTCTGTCCCAGCAGTGCGACGAGTCCGCGGGCGGCTTCGGAGGCCAGGCCCCGCCCCTGCCACGGGGTGCCGACCACCCAGGCGATCTCCGCGACGGCCTGTCCGAGCGTGGCCTGGAGGGTCCCCACCAGCCGGGAGTCCTCGCGCAGCCTGAGCACCCAGTTGCACCAGGTGACGGACGGGTCGGAGGATCCCGCGACCAGGCGCTCGTAGCGGGGCCGGAGGTCTTCGGGGGAGGCGGGGGCACCGCCGATGAACGTGTGCAGGGCCGGGTCCGACAGGACGGCGGCCATCTCGGCGGCGTGCCCGACGCGCAGCGGGACGACGTCCAGACGGGCGGTGCGGAACGGCTCGGTCATCCGCGGCAGCCTACGCCGAGCGCCAAGTCACCGGATCAGCGAGGGACTTGAGGGCCGGCAGTGCGGTGGCTGAACGCGAATCAGCCGGTGACCCCGCTTCCGCGGGATCACCGGCTGATCCTTCAGGGTGAGTGACGGGACTCGAACCCGCGACATCCTGGACCACAACCAGGTGCTCTACCATCTGAGCTACACCCACCACGACCGGCGGTTAACTTCGTGGTTTTCCGACCGGCCGAGAAAAAGTGTACAGGGTCCGAAGGGGTGCTCGCGCACGGCTTTTCCGGCGCCCCGTTTGGGCGTCTACTGCGCAGGCAGGACGTGCTTCGCGGCGATCGTCCTCGCCGTGTCGGAGTCGGGGCCGGGCTGGGGTACGAAGATCGCCTCGCGGTAGTAGCGCAGTTCCGCGATCGACTCGCGGATGTCGGCGAGGGCGCGGTGGTTGCCGTTCTTCTCCGGGCTGTTGAAGTAGGCCCGGGGGTACCAGCGCCGGGCGAGCTCCTTGATGCTCGACACATCGACGATCCGGTAGTGGAGGTAGTCCTCCAGCGTCGGCATGTCCCGGAGCAGGAAGCCGCGGTCGGTGCCGACCGAGTTGCCGCACAGCGGGGCCTTGCCGGGTTCCTTCACGTGTTCGCGGACGTAGGAGAGGACCTGCTCCTCGGCGTCCGTCAGCGTCGTGCCGCCGGCGAGTTCCTCCAGCAGCCCGGACGCGGTGTGCATCTGACGCACCACCTCCGGCATCGTCTCCAGTGCCCGGTCCGGCGGACGGACGACGATGTCGACTCCTTCTCCGAGGATGTTCAGCTCGGAGTCGGTGACCAGGGCGGCCACCTCGATGAGCGCGTCGTCGGACAGCGAGAGGCCGGTCATCTCGCAGTCGATCCACACCATGCGATCGTTCATGCGACCACCCTAAGGCTGGCGCCCGGTTATTGGGGTGCCCGGTGTGGCAGCGGGCCTCGCCGCGGGCTCCGGCCCCCGGATCCCTGCTCGGTCCTGAAGGCGCCTGATCCTCGGACGCCGGACGGGCTGAGAAGACAGCATGCCCGACCGGTGTCCGAGGACGTGCTCACATACCGCTGCTGCGTTGCCCCGGCACGCTCGCCCGGCTCGTGACGTATGCCTCACGGCCGTTCTCCAGGGGGGCGGACGCGGACAGCGCCGCCGCTCCCAACGCGCTCGCCGCAGCCCGTCGGCTCTGCAGCGGCACCGGTCCCTCCGGATGCAGCAGGGGCGGAGGCCCGGGTGGGCCGGACGCTCCCTCCACGTCGACCGGCCTGTCGCCCTGCGGACGGCGAGCGCGGTACGCGGCGCGGTAGGCGGCCGGAGACGAACCCAGCTGACGGCGGAAGTGTCCGCGCAGGGCCACCGGCGAGCGGAAGCCGCAGCGACCCGCGACCTCGTCCACCGAGTAGTCCGACGTCTCCAGGAGACGCTGCGCCTGCAGTACGCGCTGAGTGATCAGCCACTGCAGGGGAGCGCTTCCCGTGAGCGAGCGGAAACGGCGGTCGAAGGTGCGCCTGCTCATGTACGCACGCGCGGCGAGCGTCTCCACGTCGAACTGCTCGTGCAGATGCTCCAGCGCCCAGGCGACGACCTCGGCGAGCGGGTCGGCGCCGATCTCCTCTGGTAAAGATCGATCGAGGTAGCGCTCCTGACCGCCCGACCGGCGCGGCGGGACGACCAGACGCCGGGCCAGCGCGCCCGCCGCCTCGTTGCCGTGGTCCGTCCGCACGATGTGGAGACAGAGATCGATTCCGGCCGCCGTCCCGGCGGACGTCAGCACGTCGCCGTCGTCGACGAAGAGTTCTCTCGGATCGACGTGCACCGACGGATAGCGCTTGGCCAGCGTCGGCGCGTACATCCAGTGTGTGGTCGCGGGACGGCCGTCCAGCAGGCCCGCCGCCGCCAGGACGAAGGCGCCGGTGCACAGGCCGACTATGCGGGCACCCTCTTCGTGCGCCCGACGCAGTGCGTCGAGCGCATCCTCCGGTGGCGGAGACGTGATCGAGCGCCAGGCCGGCACGACGACCGTGCCTGCGCGTGAGATCGCCTCCAGGCCGTGTGGCGTCGTGAGTTCCAGGCCCCCTGTGGTCCGCAGCGGGCCTTCCTCACCCCCGCACACCAGCAGTCGGTAGCGCGGTACGCCGGCATCCTGGCGGTCGATACCGAACACCGACAGTGGTATGGAACTCTCGAAGATGGGGCCGCCGCTGAACAGCAGCACCGCGACGATCTCCTTGCGGCGTCGCCCGGAAAGCTTCCGGGCCGCGGCTTCCGGCGCGGCAGTGGAGTCGTGGCTCATACTGCTAAGCCCCCCTCGGTGGTCGCGGCTCCTCGGTTGTGTCGCTCCTGCACGTTTCCCCTCGGTCCTGCACGAGTCCCCCGCCGTAAGACGTCAAGATCGAATCTACTGTGTCGCGTGGTGCCGGGGTGACCCGGTTCGGCAACCGGCACATTGTCGACATGGCAACTTGGCGTGAAGCATTCGATCACGAAGCGTTGCACTCACGGGCCGTGCAGGGAAGTGCGCCTTGTCGCAGTGGCCAATCCACGTAGGGTACGCGGTCCCCTCGCACCCCTGTCCGTGCAGGTGGAACGGGGGTTGGGGGGTGGTTGGGGCAAGGAATGCACGGTGTCCGGAAGTTGGCTGAAAAGCGTCGGACGCGTGCGCGGAAACCGGTCAGCCGACCGGTGTACTTCCCCCAGTGTGACGCCCGCCTCTGTGAGCACCCGTGCCGCTTCTGTGATGGCGGCCGCGGCGGGACGTGGGTTCCCCGCCCGGCGGGCGCGCCGCGCAGCGTTCGGACTGGCGCAGCAGAAGGCGGCAGGCGCCGGTGACGGCGGCGAGACCGAGTGCCGTGCCCGTCGCGCCGGCGAGAGAGGTGCCGTACCAGAGGAGGACCACGGGGACGAGGACGCAGCTGAAGGCCGCCCAGCGGACGACGTCGGTCGCGGTGTCCTGGGGCGGGGCGGTCGTGCGGGGAGTCTCGGGGGTGGGGTGCGGTCCGGGCATGCGTGCTCCCTGGGGCTGGGTCACGGTGTTCAACGCCTGTTCGACCGGTCGGTCACTGTACGCCCCCGTCCTGCCGGCCGCCGGGTAAGTGAATCCTGTGCGAACCGCCTGTACAGCGCAGCAACCATTGCGTTACGGGCGCCCCCTCGTGCATGCTCCCTGGAACCCCCACGCGCCGTGTGCGGGATCTGGGCGAAGGAGGCGTGCCGCCGTACCCTTGGGGGTATGGGGTTGGGAAGATGATTCCCGGACACAGCTCCGCCGCACACTGTCGTCCCTCCCAAAAGGATCAAATCCCCGAGACAGCCATGGCCGGTCACGAATTCTTCGAACCCGCGGACCGCAAGCGGCCCGTCGCCGATCCCACGGCGGCCGAGCCCCAGGCGGCGGAAGACTCACGCCACTCCTGCGATCCAGCCTTCAAGCACGGTGTCGTCGTCGGTTTCGACGGCTCCACCTCCAGTGAGCGTGCCCTCGCCTACGCGATCGGCATGGCCCACCGCTCCGGATCGGGCCTGATCATCGTCCATGTCGCCAACCGGCTGCCCACCACGGTGTGGGCCGGCTGCGAGCCACCGGTCTTCGTCGACGTGCCGGACCACCGCACCGAGGTGCTCGGGCTCGAACTCGCCTGCGCGGACTATCTGGCCGAGGTGCCCTGGATCCTGGTCGAGCGCGGCGGCGACATCTGCCACGAACTCGAAGAGGTGGGTCAGGAGTACGAGGCGGACGCGATCGTCGTCGGCTCCACGCACGGCATCGTCGGACGTATCTTCGGCTCCGTGGCCGGGCGGCTCGCCAAGCGGGCAAAGCGACCCGTCGTTGTGATTCCGTAACGTCTCGTTCCCCCAGGTGAGATGCGATCCGGGAACAGGCGGCCTTCTTTGTGCAGCGTGCAAACCTACTCGCGCGTAGAGGTGTTTGTGCCTTTGTGAAGGGCATACATCGGTCACCGCACAACTGCACATGCACGAAGGGAGCCCCGCCGTGGACAACGACGTCTCCGCGGGAAGCGGAACCACTACCGTGGTCGGCCGACTCGCCCTGGGTATCACCCTGTTGGCGTTCGGACTCGGACACACCGACGTGATCAATGGGGTGTCGGCCGCTGACGCCGTATCACTGGCCCACTACGTAGGCGGCGTTGCGCTGTTCGTCGCCGGACTGTTCGCCTTCCGCGACCGTGACGTGCCGACAGGTACGGCCTACGCCGCCCTCGGCGCCCTCTGGTTCACCTGGGCGCTCGCGGCCGGCAGCGCCATGTCGGCCAACGCGGCGGGACTCTTCCTGCTGCTGTTCGCCCTCGTGGCGCTCACCCTGACCCTCGCGGGCGGGGACCAACTCACCCAGGGCACCTACGGGTTGTTCTTCGTCTCCCTCGTGCTCCTCGCCATCGCGCAGTTCGCGACCAGCGACTCAGTGGCGAAGGCCGGCGGCTGGTTCTCCGTCGCGGCGGGGGCGGTGGCCTGGTACGCGGCGACCGCGGCCCTCGCGCACTGGCCGACCGTGCTTCCTCGACGTGCCGCCGGCCGGGGCGTGACGGCCACCGGCTAGCCGCGCAGGCCGGGGGTTTGGGCGGCCCCCGGCGAATGGAGCGGACCCCTACGTGGTTGGTGGCAACACGTGGGGGTCCGTTCCCTTGCTCGGCCTCTGCAGGAGCGTTGTGGTTGCTCGCGCCCACGCGGCGGAGCCGCACATTGGCACAGCCCCGCGCCCCTGACGAGGCGCTACTCGACCGTCACCGACTTCGCGAGGTTCCTCGGCTTGTCGATGTCCCGCCCGAGGGCCAAGGCCGTGTGGTAGGCGAGGAGTTGGAGCGGGATGCCCATCAGGATCGGGTCCAGCTCGTCCTCGTTCTTCGGGACCACGATCGTCGCGTCGGCCTTCTCCTGCTCCTGGTGCGCCACCGCGAGGATGCGGCCGCTGCGGGCCTTGATCTCCTCCATGGCCGCGCGGTTCTTCTCCAGGAGGTCGTCGTCGGGGACGATCGCGACCGTGGGGAGGGCGGGCTCGATCAGGGCCAGGGGGCCGTGCTTGAGCTCGGAGGCGGGGTAGGCCTCGGCGTGGATGTACGAGACCTCCTTCAGCTTCAGGGAGGCCTCGCGGGCCACCGGGTAGCCGCGGACCCGGCCGATGAAGAGCATCGAGCGGGCGTCGGCGTACTGCGCGGCCAGCTTCTTGATCTCCTCCTCCTGCTGCAGGACCTCGGTGATCTGCGCCGGCAGCTTCCGCAGGCCCTCGATGATCCGCTTGCCGTCGCGGACCGACAGGTCGCGGGTGCGACCCAGGTGGAGCGCGAGAAGGGCGAAGGCCACCGTGGTGTTCGTGAAGCACTTGGTGGAGACCACGCAGACCTCGGGGCCCGCGTGCACGTAGATGCCGGCGTCCGCCTCGCGCGCGATCGCCGAGCCCACCACGTTGACGACGCCGAACACCCTCGCGCCCTTGCGCTTCAGCTCCTGGACGGCCGCGAGGACGTCGTAGGTCTCGCCGGACTGCGAGACGGCGACGTAGAGGGTCTCGGGGTCCACGACCGCGTTGCGGTACCGGAACTCGGAGGCCGGCTCGGCGTCCGCGGGGATACGGGCCAGCTCCTCGATCATCTGGGCGCCGATCATGCCCGCGTGGTACGAGGTGCCGCAGCCGAGGATCTTCACCCGGCGGATCTGGCGCGCCTCGCGGGCGTCCAGGTTCAGGCCGCCGAGGTGCACGGTGGAGAAGCGGTCGTCGATGCGGCCGCGCAGCACGCGGTCCACGGCGTCGGCCTGCTCGTGGATCTCCTTGTGCATGTAGGTGTCGTGGCCGCCCATGTCGTAGGAGGCCGCCTCCCACTCCACGGTGGTCGGCTCGGACGTCGTGCGGGTGCCCTCGGTGGTGTACGTCCGGAAGTCGTCGGCCTTGAGGGTGGCCATCTCGCCGTCGTCCAGAGTCACTATCTGCCGCGTGTGGGCGACCAGGGCGGCGATGTCCGAGGCGACGAACATCTCCTTCTCGCCGACGCCGAGGACCACCGGGGAGCCGTTTCGGGCCACCACGATGCGGTCGGGGAAGTCGGCGTGCATGACGGCGATGCCGTACGTGCCCTCGATGACCCGCAGGGTCTCGCGGACCTTCTCCTCCAGGGTCTCGGCCTGGGCGCGGGCGATGAGGTGGACCAGCACCTCGGTGTCCGTCTCGGAGAGGAACTCGACGCCGTCCGCCTCCAGTTTGCGGCGCAGGTCGGAGGCGTTGTCGATGATGCCGTTGTGGACGACGGCGACCTTGCCCTCGGCGTCCAGGTGCGGGTGGGCGTTCACGTCGGAGGGGGCGCCGTGGGTGGCCCAGCGGGTGTGGGCGATGCCCGTGGTGCCCTTGAAGCGGGCCGGGACCTTGGCCTCCAGCTCGCGCACGCGCCCCTTGGCCTTGACCATCTTCAGGCCCGCCGCCTTGGGGGACGTGACGACGATGCCCGCCGAGTCGTAGCCGCGGTACTCCAGCCGCTGCAGCCCCTCCAGCAGCAGCGGGGCCACGTCACGCTTCCCGATGTATCCGACGATTCCGCACATGCAGATGAATCCCTCAGCCGTAGACGATGCGGCGCAGCTGCCTGAGCGTAAGCTCCGGCGGCGCGACCGCGCGGTATTTCAGGTCCGCCTCGATCCGTTCGAAGATCGTCGCGTTCACCAGGCCCTGGGCCTGCAGCTCGCGGTGGCGGCGACGGACGTAGTCCTCGGTCGTCTCGTCGAAGTAGGCGAGCACGTCCTGGATCACCCGCAGCGCCTCGCCCCGGCTCAGGGGCGTGGAACGGGTCAGGTGATCAACAAGTTCGTCGTGCACCCGGTAGATCCTGGGGTACCGAAAGGCGTTTCGCAAGAATCCTGCCCGATATCGGGCAAGGGCCTGAGGGGGTTCCTTGGTGTTCTTATGAACCTCTGTTTGCGGACTGTCCATCCTGAGTCTTGTGCGACGTCGTTCATGTGCACGAGTTTCAGACGCCATGGACATTCCTCGTATGGGAGTACCGGAGCAGCTCGCCGAGCGCATGAGCATGGCCGAGCAGCACGAGTACCTGCGCGCAAGATTCTCGCGGCGCAACCTGATGAGAGGCGGCGCCGTGACGATCGGCGCCGTCGCCGGTGGCGCGTTCGTGCCGGGTGCGGTCGCCCAGGCGGCCGTACCTACACAGCGCTCCGCCCCCGCGACCGAGCACGTCGACGGCTCGCTCGTCGCCCCCTTCGGCCGCCACCTCGCCTACGGCAAAGACGCCAGCACCGAGATGACCGTCTCCTGGCAGGTCCCGGTCGCGGTGAAGAAGCCCTTCATCCGCATCGGCGCCCACCCTTGGGACCTCTCCCGCAAGATCGAGGCCGAGGTCCGCACGCTCTACACGCCGGCCGGCGTCGGCGCGAGCGGCGACCACACGCAGTACTACGTGCACGCCAGGCTCAGCCACCTGCGCCCCGGCAAGACGTACTACTACGGCGTCGGCCACCAGGGCTTCGATCCCGCCGAGCCGCATCTGCTGGGTACCCTGGGCACCTTCAGGACCGCGCCCTCGCACAAGGAGCCGTTCACCTTCACGGCCTTCGGCGACCAGGGCGTCAGCTACCACGGCCTGGCCAACGACAGCCTGATCCTCGGCCAGAACCCCAGCTTCCACCTGCACGCCGGCGACATCGCCTACGCCGACCCGGCGGGCGCGGGCAAGACCGCCGACACCGGCTTCGACTCGCGGGTGTGGGACCAGTTCCTCGCCCAGACCGAGTCGGTCGCCAAGTCCGTGCCGTGGATGGTCAGTTACGGCAACCACGACATGGAGGCCTGGTACTCGCCCAACGGCTACGGCGGCGAGGAGGCGCGCTTCACGCTCCCCGACAACGGGCCGGACAAGGCGCACCTGCCGGGCGTGTACTCCTTCGTCCACGGCAACACGGCGATCATCTCGCTGGACCCGAACGACGTCTCCTTCGAGATCCCGGCCAACCTCGGCATCTCCGGCGGCACCCAGACCAAGTGGTTCGAAGCCCAGCTGAAGAAGTACCGGGCCGCGAAGGACATCGACTTCATCGTCGTGTTCTTCCACCACTGCGCGTACTGCACCTCCACCGCGCACGCCTCGGAGGGGGGCGTGCGACAGGAGTGGGTGCCGCTGTTCGAGAAGTACACCGTGGACCTGGTCATCAACGGCCACAACCACCAATACGAGCGCACCGACGTCATCAAGGGCGACAAGGTCACCAAGAAGCTGCCCATCGGCGAGACCGCGTACCCCGAGACCGAGGGCGTCGTCTACGTGACGGCGGGCGCCGCGGGCCGCAGCCTGTACGCGTTCACCGCGCCGGACTCCTACGAGGGGCACCTGAACGAGGTCGACTCCGTCGCCTCCTTCATCAACACCAAGGACGGCAAGGTCAACGAGACCGTCGCCTGGTCGCGGGTGCGCTACCTCAACTACTCCTTCCTGCGCGTGGACGTCGAGCCCGCGCCGCGGGGTCACTACGCCAAGCTGAAGGTGTCGGGCATCGCCGAGACCGGTGACCGCATCGACCACTTCACGGTGGCGCGCAAGGCCAAGTAACAGCCGTGCGCCCGGGAGGCGGGGCGCACACCCGCGTCACACAGGCGGTCCTCGCATGCGCTACATGCGCTTGAGGACCGCCTGTTTGGCCAGCGCGAACTCCTCGTCCGTCAGCACGCCCGTGCGGTGCAGCTCGCCGAGCTCGCGCAGCCGCCGCAGCAGCGCGTCGTGGTCGTCCTCGCGCCCGCCGGCGGACACGAGCCGCTCGGGGGACTCGGGGGGAGGCACGTCGGCCGTGGTGGCCGTCGTGGCCGCCGAGGGATGCCGCAGCCGTGCCTGTACGGCCGCCGCGATCAGGGCCATCAGCGGATCCTTCTTGAAGCCCCACAGTTCCACGGAGTTGGGGTCGTACTTGGGCGGCGCCTTGGTGGGCGCGTGGCGCACGTTGAAGCGCAGATGCCCGTTCTCCAGACCGGCCGCCGGCTGCCACTCCACGGCGACGACGTCCGTGACGGCCAGGGTGCGGGCGCCGGCAGCCGCCTTGGCGTCCTCCGTCTTCCAGTTCCACTCCAGGCGGATGTGCTCGCCGTCGAAGGTCGCGGCGCCGTCCCCGGCGGCGACGGAGAGCGGGACGGACGGGCCGGGCAGCAGGTACTCGGTCACCGGGTCCGACGGAACGCCGTCCAGCAGCAGGGCGTTGCGCACCTCTTCCACGAAGTACTCGGCGACGCCGTAGCGGTCGGCCTCGACGAGCAGCTGGTAGGGGTCGTTGGGTTCGGTGAGCCGTCCGCCGGAGGCGTGCAGCAGCGGGTCGGCACCGTCGCGCAGCCGCAGCCTGAGCCGTCCCGACTTCCTGCCCTGCTCGAACGAGATCCCCGCCAACGCCCCCAGCGGGACGACGAGTTCGCCCAGGGTCCGGCGGAGCAGGCTGACGTTTCTGTCCCGGCCGGGCGTCAGTCGCACGGCATCGCCGTCGAAGGCCCACGTGCCGTCCTTCTGGATGATTTCCGCCATGGGGGGATTGTTTCACCGGATCTGCGGGAGAGTGGTCTCTACCAATCCTGGTCAGTGGTGATCACCGATGATCACTGTCGAAGGGAGCGCATGTGAGACGGCACCACAGAACGACTCCCCGTATGGCCCGCGTCCTCGGGTCCCTGCTGCTCGTCGCTGCGGCCGGCGCCTTCACCGCGGGCGCGGCACCCGCACCGCAGGTGAAGGCGGCCCCGCTGGACCGGGTGGTTCCGGCTCCCGCGTCGGTCACGCCGGGCGGATCCCCGTACCGCATCACCCGGGACACGCACATCCGTGTGGACGACTCGCGCGAGGCGCGCCGCGTCGGTGAGTACCTCGCGGGCATCCTGCGGCCCTCCACCGGCTACCGCCTGCCCCTCACCGCGCACGGCGGGGGCGGCATCCGACTCCGCCTGGAGAAAGGCGGGTTCGGCGCTGAGGGCTACCGCCTGGACAGCGGCGGCAAGGGCGTCACCATCACCGCCGCCGAGCCCGCAGGCCTCTTCCGCGGCGTCCAGACCCTGCGCCAGCTGCTCCCGGCGGCCGTCGAGAAGGAATCTGTGCAGCGCGGACCCTGGCTGGTCGCGGGCGGCACGATCAAGGACAGCCCGCGCTACGCCTACCGCGGGGCGATGCTCGATGTCTCCCGCCACTTCTTCACCGTGGACCAGGTCAAGCGCTACATCGACGAGTTGGCCCTCTACAAGGTCAACAAGCTGCATCTGCACCTGAGTGACGACCAGGGCTGGCGCATCGCCATCGACTCCTGGCCACGCCTCGCGACGTACGGCGGCTCGACCCAGGTCGGCGGCGGCGAGGGCGGCCACTACACCAAGGCCGACTACAAGGAGATCGTCCGGTACGCCGCCTCCCGCTATCTGGAGGTCGTCCCCGAGATCGACATGCCCGGCCACACCAACGCGGCCCTCGCCTCGTACGCCGCCCTGAACTGCGACGGCGTGGCGCCCCCGCTCTACACCGGCACCGACGTCGGCTTCAGCTCGCTGTGCGTCGGCAAGGACATCACGTACGACTTCGTGGACGACGTCATCCGCGAGCTGGCCGCCATCACGCCGGGCCGCTATCTTCACATCGGCGGTGACGAGGCGCACTCCACCAGCCACGAGGACTACGTGAAGTTCATGGACCGGGTGCAGCCCGTCGTCGCCAAGTACGGCAAGACGGTGATCGGCTGGCACCAGCTGACCGGCGCACACCCGGTCAAGGGCGCCATCGCCCAGTACTGGGGGCTGGACGACACCGACGCGGCGGAGAAGGCGCAGGTCGCGAAGGCCGCGCAGAACGGGACGGGGCTGATCCTCTCGCCCGCCGACCGGATCTACCTCGACATGAAGTACACCGAGGACACCCCGCTCGGCCAGGACTGGGCCGGCCTGGTGGAGGTGCGGCGCGCCTACGACTGGGACCCGGGCAACTACCTTGCCGGAGCGCCGAGTTCGTCGGTCAGGGGCGTCGAGGCGCCGCTGTGGACCGAGACGATCGTGACGAACGCCGACATCGACTACATGGCTTTCCCGAGGCTGCCCGGAGTGGCCGAGCTCGGCTGGTCGCCGGCTTCCACGCACGACTGGGACACCTACAAGGTGCGTCTTGCTGCGCAGGCTCCGCGGTGGGAGGCGTTGGGGATCAGCTACTACCGATCGCCGCAGGTGCCTTGGTGATTCGTCTGACCGCCGGTGGGGGCTGATCGCGCCCACGCGGCGGAGCCGCACATCGATACGGCCCCGTGCCCCTGAGGGCGCTAGAGGTGCCGGACGCCGACGGGCACCCCCGGAGGACCGTACTCCGAGGGTGCCCGTCCCTGTGATCAGAGCCCGGCGATGGGATTTTTGAGGGTTCCGACCAGCTGGAGGGCGCCCGACGGATCCGCCAGGTCGACCATCTGCTCGTTGTCGCGCAGCTGGAGCCGGTTGAGGCAGGACAGCGCGAACTCGGGGACGAACATGTCGTACTGCTCGAACTTGTCGGCGAGTTCGGGCACCGACTCCTGGTAGGCGCGGGTGACCTCCGCGACCGTGCGCCAGAAGTCGTCCTCCTCCAGGATCCCCTCACCCGCGAGGTTCGCGGCGAGGAAGCGGAAGAAGCAGTCGAAGACGTCCGTGAAGACCGAGAGGAGCTTCATGTCCTCCGGTACGTCCACGCGCAGCCGCTCGACCGCCGGCGGCAGCACCGCGTCCGGGTCCATGACGGCGATCTCCTCGGCGATGTCCTTGTAGATCGCGCGCCGGACCACGCCGTCCTCAAGGACCAGGATCACGTTCTCGCCGTGCGGCATGTAGACCAGGTCGTAGGCGTAGAAGCTGTGCAGCAGCGGGGTGAAGTACGCCCGCAGGTAGTGGCGCAGCCACTCCGTCGGCGCGAGCCCCGACTGCTCGATCAGCGCGCCCGCGAAGGACGCACCTTCGTGGTCGACGTGGACGAGCGAGGCCATCGTGGCCAGTGACTCGCCGTCCCGGAGACCGGAGACCGGGCTCTCGCGCCACAGCGCCGCGAGCATCTTGCGGTACGGCGAGTAGCGGTCCGTCGCCTTCTCGTACTCCAGGTGCCGGTAGCCGACGGCGGCCCGCTCGCGGATGATCGACAGACCCGTGGCCTTCAACACCGGGTCGCCCTCGACGAGTTGGGCCAGCCAGTCGTTGATGGCGGGGGTGGCCTCCATGTAGGCGGCCGACAGTCCGCGCATGAAGCCCATGTTGAGGACGGACAGGGCCGTCTTCACATAGTGCTTCTCGGGATGGGACCGGTTGAGGAAGGTCCGGATGGACTGCTGGGCCAGGTACTCGTCGTCGCCCTCGCCCAGGCACACGAGACGGCCGCGCGCGACCTCCGCGGCGAAGGTGACGGTGAGCTTGTTCCACCACTGCCAGGGGTGGACGGGGATGAGGAGGTAGTCGGCGGGGTCGAGGTCCTTCTCGCGCAGGACGCCGTCGAATCGCTCGACCGTCTTCTCGCCCAACTCGTCCCGTACGAAGGACTCGTACTCGATCCCGACGCCCGCCGTGAACGCCGCCCGCGAGCGGTGCGCGGCGAGCCACACCAGGCGGACCGGGCTCGCGGTCTCGGGGGCGTACGACAGGTACTCGTGGATGCCGAAGCCGAGCCGTCCGTTGTTGGCGACGAAGCAGGGGTGGCCCTCGGTCATACCGCTCTCGATGGCCTGGAAGCCGCCGCGCGCCAGCTCGGCGACCGGGATCTGCGGCTTGGCGAGCTTGTAGCAGGTGCCGGAGAGGGTGGAGGAGATCTCCTCCAGATAGACCGGCAGGACCGCCTCGCTCAGACCCAGGGCGCCCTTCAGCTCGATGAAGAAGTCCAGGGCGGCGAGCGGGAGTTCGGTGCCGTCACGGTGGCGCGTGACGGACCCGGCGTCCACCTGCCAGTGGTCGAGGGCGTGGCGGGTGGTGGTGAAGCGGTAGCGGGTCAGACCGTCGTCGCTGCGGACGACGTACGTGTCACCGTCCCGCTCCGGCGTGATCAGCCGCTCGTGGGCGAACTCGGCGAGAGCCTTGCGGATGAGGAGGCGGTTGGCCTTCTCCCAGCGTTCGGGGGAGAGGTGGGCCACGGCGTCGGCGAGGGTCATGCGGACACCGTCGCCTTCTCGAACTGCCCGCGGGTGCAGAAGCTCAGCAGCGCCCGCTTCTCCGGCTTCTGGATCTCCCGGTCGGGCACGAACCCGACGGCCTCGTTCAGGGCGTGCACAGCCCGGTTGGAGACGTCCGGTTCGACGACGACGCGCTCCACCGCCGGGTCCTCGAAGAGGTGCGCCATCACGGCGGTGATGACGGACCGGGTGAAGCCGTGGACGGGCTTCTCGGCCGGCGGGGTGAGGAAGTGCATGCCGATGTCGCCGGGCAACGGCTCGTACAGGCCGACCAGTTCACGGTTGGCCGGGTCGTACTTCTCCATCAGGAAGGCGGGCACGCCGTCCGCGTCGAGCCCGAGCAGCGCGTGATGGTGCTCATCGGCCGCGATCTCCGTGTAGGCGCGCTCGACGTCCACCGGCGTGGCGTCCCGCATCATCCAGAAGACCGCTTTGGGATGGGTGACCCAGCCGTGCAGCAGCTCGGCGTCCTGGAGGGGGTCGAGGGGACGGAAGGCGAAGGTCATATGGCGAACTCCTGGAACGCGACGGTCTTCTCGACCGGGTAGTACTCGGTGCCGAGCAGCTGACGGATGATGCAGCTGTTGCGGTACGCGCCCATGCCCAGGTCGGGGCTGGTGATGCTGTGGGTGTGCACGCCGGCGTTCTGCAGGAAGACGCCCCGGCCCGTGCTGTCGATGGAGTAGTTGCGGGCGACGTCGAAGTTGCCCCGGGAGTCGTAGCGCAGCCGGTCCCTGACCGGGCGCAGGAACTCCGGCTCGGTGTACCGGTAGCCGGTGGCCAGGATCAGGCCCTGGGAGTCCAGCTCGTAGTCCTTCTCCTGCTCCTCCTGGCGGAAGGAGAGGGTGTACGTGCCGTTCGCGTGACGCGCGCCGGTGAGGGCGGAGTTGGTCAGCAGGCGCGTGGGGACGGGGCCGCCGAGGTTCTTGCGGTAGAGCAGGTCGAAGATTTCGTTGATCAGGTCGCCGTCGATGCCCTTGAACAGGCCCTTGTGCTCGGCGGTGAGGCGGTAGCGGGTGGCTTCCGGGAGTTCGCGGTAGTAGTCGATGTACTCCGGGCTCGTCATCTCCAGCGTGAGCTTGGTGTATTCGAGCGGGAAGAAGCGGGGGGAGCGCGTCACCCAGTTCAGCCGGTAGCCGTGGACGTCGATCTCGCTGAGCAGGTCGTAGTAGATCTCGGCCGCGGACTGGCCGGAGCCGACCAGGGTGATCGACTCCTTCTTCTGCAGCTCCCGCTTGTGCCGCAGATAGCGGGAGTTGTGGATGAAGTCGCCGTCCAGACCCTGGCAGGCCTCAGGGATGTGGGGCGGGGTGCCCGTGCCGAGGACGAGATGGCGGGCGCGGTGGACGTCACCGGCGTCGGTGCGGACGAGGTAGTGCCCGTCCTCGTACGTCACCTCGGTGACCGTCGTACTGAAGCGGATGCTGCTCAGCCGGTTCGCCGCCCAGCGGCAGTAGTCGTCGTACTCGACCCGCAACGGGTAGAAGTTCTCGCGGATGTAGAACGAGTACAGCCGGCCCCGCTCCTTCAGGTAGCTGAGGAAGGAGTACGGCGAGGTCGGGTCGGCGAGGGTGACCAGGTCCGACATGAACGGGGTCTGGAGGTGGGCGCCGTCCAGGAACATGCCCGCGTGCCACTCGAAGTCCGGCTTCGACTCCAGGAAGACGCCGTCGAGTTCGTCGATCGGCTCGGTGAGACAGGCCAGGCCGAGGTTGAACGGGCCGAGCCCGATCCCCACGAAGTCATGGGTGGTGGCCGGATTTTCAGGACGCGCGGTCAAGGGACTCTCCCAGGTACTGCTCGGCGTGGCCGGCGATCAGGTCGAGGACGGCGGTGATGTCGGCCGTCGTGGTCTCGGGGTTGAGGAGGGTGAACTTGAGGTAGTGGCGGCCGCCCACCTTGGTGCCCGCGACCACCGCGTCGCCGGAGGCGAACAGGGCACCCCGGGCGTACAGGTTGGCGCGGTCGATCTCGGCCGGGTCGGTGACGGCGGCCGGGATGTAGCGGAAGACGAGGGTGGAGAGCGTGGGCTCCACGACGACGTCGAAGCGTGGGTCGGCGGCGAGCAGACCGAAGCCCTCGGCGGCCAGCTCGCAGACCTCGTCGAAGAGTTCGCCGATGCCGTCGGCGCCCATCACCCGCAGCGTCATCCACAGTTTGAGGGCGTCGAAGCGGCGAGTGGTCTGCAGGGACTTGTCGACCTGGTTGGGGATGCGTTCGGTGACCATGCGGCGCGGGTTGAGGTACTCCGCGTGGTAGGTCGCGTGGCGCAGCGTCGAGGCGTCCCGGACCAGCACGGCGGACGAACTCACCGGCTGGAAGAAGGACTTGTGGTAGTCCACGGTGACCGAGTCGGCGCGTTCGATGCCGTCGATGCGGTCCCGGTACCTGAGGGAGGCGAGCAGCCCGCAGCCGTAGGCCGCGTCGACGTGCAGCCAGGTGTCGTACTGGCCGCACAGCTCGGCGATCCCGGGCAGCGGGTCGATGGACCCGAAGTCGGTGGTGCCCGCGGTGGCGACGACGGCCATGGGGACCAGGCCGTCCTTCCTGCAGCGCTCCAGCTCACGGGCGAGCGCGACGGTCTGCATGCGCTTGTCCCGGTCGACGGGGACCGAGACGACGGCGTCCGGGCCGAGCCCGAGCAGTTTCGCGGACTTCTTCACGCTGAAGTGGCTGACCTCGGAGGCGAAGATGCGCAGGTCGGCGAGGCTGTCGGTCTTGGACTCCTCGCGGGCCAGCAGCAGCGCCTGGAGGTTGGACTGGGTGCCGCCCGAGGTGAACACGCCGTCGGCGGCCGGGCCCAGACCGATGCGGGCCGTCGTCCAGTCGATGAGCCTGCGCTCGATCAGGGTGCCGCCGGCCGACTGGTCCCAGGTGTCGAGGGAGGAGTTGACGGCGGACAGGACGGCCTCGCCGAGCACCGCCGGGATGACGACCGGGCAGTTGAGGTGGGCGAGGTAGCGGGGGTGGTGGAAGTAGACCGCGTCGCGGAGGTAGACCTCCTCCAACTCGTCGAGCACCGCCGCGGTGTCGTGGAGCGGGGCGTCGAGGTCGATCCGCTCGATACGGGGAGCGAGGGCGTCGACCGTGACGCCGGTGAACGGGCGCTTGGTGGCGGCGAGTTTGGCCGCCACCCGCTCGACGCCGTCCGTCACGGAGCGGCGGTACTGCTCCGCGGTCGTGTCATTGAGCAGGTGCGAGCGCATGTGGGGTGTCCTCCTGGGGCTGCAACGTGAGGGTGGCAACTTAGGTAAGGCTAACCTTAGTAACGCTGTGTTTGGGCAGCACCGACCGTGACCGTGATCACTCCGGCCTCGGTGGTGACTATTCGGCGGCGCGCAGTTCTTCCTCGGACATTCCGCGCCGCCAGTAACCGACGAACGTCACCCGCCGTCGATCGATCCCCCGCTCCCCGACGAAGTGCCGCCGCAGTGCCTTCACGCACCCGGACTCGCCGGCGATCCAGACGTACGGGTGCTCGGCGGGCGGCAGTTGGGCGCCGCGAAGGGCGCCGAGGGCCATGGGGGACCCCTCGGCGCCGCTCGCGTCCCGGACCAGCCAGGTGATCTCCGCGTCCGCCCCCGTCGGCAGGTCCTGGATGTCCCCGGAGTCGGGCACCTCCAGCCACACCCGGGCGCGGGCACCGGCCGGCAGCGACTCCAGGATCGCCGAGACGGCGGGCAGAGCGGTCTCGTCACCCCAGATCAGCGTCAGATCGGTGTCCTCGGGCGGCCGGAAGCGGATCGCCCGGTTGTCCGCGATCGCCGGGCCGAGCAGGACGACACGGTCACCGGCGGCGGCCCGGGCGGCCCACGCGGAGGCGGGGCCGGCCGGGGTGTGCAGCACGAAATCGATGTCGATCTCGTCGGGTTCGTCGGGCTCACGGCGCAGGGCGCGCAGGGTGTACGACCGCATCACCGCCCGTACTCCGTCCGGGAGTTCACGCCAGCCCTGCCACCAGCTCTCGCCGAGTTCGCAGGGCACGGCGGGCTCACGCTGCCCCGGGTGCGGCAGGAAGAGGGACAGGGACTGGTCGCACCCGTCGGATTGGAACGCGTGCAGATCGTCCCCGCCGAAGGTGACGCGCACCAGAGACGGTCCGAGCCGCCTCGTCCGCACGACACGGAGGGAGAAGAACCGGAAGGGGGCGGCGACGGCCGCAGTCATGCGGGCTCCCTGAAACGTCGGGGAGGGCAGCGTCTTTCAGGGGCGCGGGGAACTGCGCGACCAGCCACAGCGGGGCCCGCAGCTCACCCACGACCCGAGCCACCCTGATTCAGCTGACCTTCTTCGCGTTCTCCAGCGCCTCGGCGAGGCTCGTGAGAAGCGGAACGCACTTGTCGTAGGACAGGATCGGCTCGGGTGAGCGGGAGATGACCTGCCCGGCCTTGACCGCGGGCAGCTTCTTCCAGGTGGCCTTGGTGATGTCGGCCGGCTGGATCGCGGAGGACCGGTCGTCCATCATGATGATGTCCGCCGCGTACTTGTCGACGTTCTCCCAGCTCAGCGACTCGTACCAGCCGCCGCCCTTGGCCTTCGCCTTCGCCGGGGGCTCGACGAGGTTCACGCCGAGCGCCTTGAAGTACTCCAGGTCGACGGAGAGGTCCGTGCCGGAGACGTAGAAGAGCGCGTCGCTCGCGGAACCGGCCATCACCTTGATGCCGGGCTTGGCCTTCGCCGCCTTGCGCAGCCGGGCGGCGGCCTGCTCGAACTTCTTCTTGGCGTCCGTGACCTTCGCCGCCTTCATGTCCGCGCCGAGCGACTCGGCCAGCGCCCACATGCGCTGCAGCGGCTCGGTCAACTGGCGGTCGTAGACGGAGATGCCGACGCTGGGAGCCAGCTGGGCGATCTTGTCCTTGGAGGCCTCGGGGACGTACCAGAGGGTGCCGGCGTCGTCGAACATCGTGGTGATGAGCACGTCGGGCGCGAGGGCCGCGTACTTCTCGACGTTGAACTGGTCCCAGGTGTTGCCGAGGATCGTGACCTTGCTGATGTCCATGTCGCCGGCCTGGACGTCGGCCTTGCCGTCCGTGGTCTTCGTGGGGCCGAAGACGCCCTTGACGCTGATGCCGTAGTCGTGGAGCGCGGCACCGACACCGGTGAACGCGACGATGTTCGCCGGCACCTTGTCGAGCTTCACGGTCGTGCCGCGGTCGTCCTTGAAGGACCACGAACCGGACCTGGCGGCGGCCGTGTCCTTGCCCGAGGCTCCGCTTTTCGCGTCGTCGTCCCCGCAGGCCGCGAGCGCGGCCCCGAGACCGAGGGCGCCGCCGGCGGCGAGGATGCCGCGGCGGGTGAAGTGCGTGGCACGGGCATGGGGCATGGATATGGCTGCTTTCGAACGGGGCGGAACGCCCGCCGGACACGTCGAATGTAGGTTAGCCTAACCTCACTAGATGTCCAGGGGTGCGGGCGTCCCGAGCCCGAACCTGCGGCAGCCCCGTGTGCCGCGTCTCTCCGGTCGGGTCAGCCCACCAGCCCCAACTCCCGTGCGATCAGCATCCGTTGCACCTCGCTCGTGCCCTCGCCGATCTCCAGGATCTTGGAGTCGCGCCACATACGGGCCACCGGGTACTCGTTCATGAAGCCGTAGCCGCCGTGGATCTGGGTGGCGTCGCGCGCGTTGTCCACGGCGACCGTGGAGGAGTGGAGCTTGGCGAGGGCGGCCTCCTTCTTGAACGGGGCGCCGGTCACCAGGCGGGCCGCCGCGTCGCGCCAGGCCAGGCGGGCCGTGTGGGCCTTCATCTCCATGTCGGCGATCTTGAACTGGATGGCCTGGTTGGCGCCGATGGGGCGGCCGAAGGCGTGGCGTTCCTTCGCGTACTTCACCGACTCGTCCACGCAGCCCTGGGCGAGTCCGGTCGCCAGAGCCGCGATGGCGACCCGGCCCTCGTCGAGGATCCGCAGGAACTGGGCGTATCCGCGGCCCAGTTCGCCCAGCAGGTTGGCGGCCGGGACGCGGACGTCGGAGAAGGACAGCTCACGGGTGTCCGAGGCGTTCCAGCCGACCTTCGAGTACGGTGCCGCGACCGTGAAGCCCGGCGTACCGGACGGGACGATGATCGACGAGATCAGCGGCTTGCCGTCCGGCTTGCGGCCGGTGACCGCCGTGACCGTGACCAGGCCCGTGATGTCCGTGCCGGAGTTGGTGATGAAGCACTTGGTGCCGTTGATCACCCACTCGTTCGTCGACTCGTCGAGCCGGGCCGTCGTGCGCGTGGCGCCCGCGTCCGAGCCGCCGTCGGGCTCCGTCAGGCCGAAGGCACCGAGCATCTCGCCCGAGCACAGGCGCGGCAGCCACTCCCGCTTCTGGGCGTCCGTGCCGAACAGGTGCAGGGGCATGGCGCCGAGGGAGACGCCGGCTTCGAGGGTGATGGCCACCGACGAGTCCACACGGGCCAGTTCCTCCAGGGCCACGCCCAGGGCCAGGTAGTCACCGCCCATGCCGCCGTACTCCTCGGGGAACGGCAGCCCGAACAGGCCCATGCGGCCCATCTCGCGGACGATCTCGTAGGGGAACTCGTGGTGCTCGTAGAACTCGCCGATCTTGGGTGCCACGACGTCGTGCGCGAACGCCTCGACGGTGCGGCGGAGTTCTTCGAGCTCGGGGGAGAGACGGAAGTCCATGACGGTCACTGCTCCTCAGTGGCCTCGGCGGCCTCGGTGTCCTTGTGGGACAGGGCTCGGACGGTGCGGGACGGGCTGGGTCGGCCCAGTTGGCCGGCCATCCACGCGCTGGTGGCGACGAGACGGCCGAGGTCGACCCCGGTGTCGATGCCGAGACCCTGAAGCATCCACACGAGGTCTTCGGTGGCGAGATTGCCGGTGGCGGACTTGGCGTACGGGCAGCCGCCGAGGCCGCCGGCGGAGGCGTCGACCGTGGTGACGCCGTGCTGGAGGGCGGCCAGGGTGTTGGCGAGGGCCTGGCCGTAGGTGTCGTGGAAATGGACGCCGATGACGTTGGCCGGCACGCCCTCCTCGCCCAGCAGGGAGAGCAGTTCGAGCACGTGTCCCGGTGTCGCGACGCCGATGGTGTCGCCCAGGCTCAGCTCGTCGCAGCCCATGTCCATCAGCGCCTTGCAGACGCCCGCGACCTGGTGCAGCGAGACCGCGCCCTCCCAGGGGTCACCGAAGCACATGGAGACATAGCCGCGGACATGGGCGCCCTCGTCCTTGGCGTGTTTGACGACGGGCTCGAACACGGCCAGCGACTCGTCCATCGTGCGGTTGAGGTTGGCCTTCGCGAAGGACTCGGTGGCGCTGGCGAAGACGGCGACCCGGTCCGCGCCGAACGCGAGGGCGCGGTCGAGGCCGCGCCGGTTGGGGACGAGGACGGGCAGGTGCACGCCCTTGAGATCCCGCACCAGCGGGAACAGCTGCTCGGCGTCGGCCAGTTGGGGCACCCACTTCGGGTGTACGAAGCTCGTCGCCTCGATCGTCGTCAGCCCCGCGTCGGCCAGGCGGCGGACGAACTCCGCCTTCACCTCGGTGGGCACCGCCGACTTCTCGTTCTGCAGGCCGTCACGGGCGCCGACCTCGTGGATCCTGACCCGCTGGGGCAGATCCGGAGCCGGGACGACCATGGGGAGACCTTCGACGGTCATTTCTCCTCCTGGGCCGGGGTGATGACGGCCAGCACCTGATCCATGGCGACCGTGGTGCCCGGCGTGACGTCCAGTTCGGCGACCGTGCCGGCGTGCGGGGCGGAGATGACGTGCTCCATCTTCATCGCCTCCACGACCAGCAGGCTCTGACCGGCGCTCACCTCGTCCCCGACGGCGACCTTCACGACGGTGACCGTCCCGGGCATGGGCGCGGTGAGCGAGTCGGCGCCCGCATGCCCCGCGCCCGTGAGGGACGCGGCGACCGGGTCGTGGTCGCGCACCTGCCAGGCGTCGCCGTCGCGGCCCAGCCAGGTGCCGTCCGGCAGGGCGGCGAAGGTGTGGCAGACGCCGTCGAGCCGGAAGGCGAACCGGTGCTCGGCGCCAGGCCGAGGGGGCACGCCCCCGGACCCCCGAAGAGGCTTGTCCGCCCCGGGCAGCAGCAGCTCCGTCGTGCCGGCCGGCGTGCTGCGCACGCGCACGACGACCGGCTCGTGGCCGGGGACCCGCAGGTGGTACGGCGTCCATGCCCACTCGCCGCCAAGGCGCCAGCCGTCCGCAGCGGCGAACGGGTCGGTCCAGCCCGGTCCGTCGGCGGGCGTGAGCGCGGCCCGGCGTGTCAGCGCCGCCGCCGCGTAGACCTCCTCGGGCACGTCCTCCACCACGAGTGCGTCCACTTCCCGCTCGACCAGCCCCGTGTCCAACTCGCCCGCCACCACGGCCGGATGGGCCAGCAGCCGACGAAGGAACCCGGCATTGGTCTGCACACCCAGCGTCACCGTCTCGGCGAGGGCCTTGCGCAGCTTCCTGAGCGCGGTCTCCCGGTCGGGTCCGTAGGCGATCACCTTGGACAGCATCGGGTCGTACAGCGAGCCGACCTCGGTGCCCTCGCTGAGTCCGGAGTCGGTGCGGATGCCGTCGCCCCGGGGCTCGTGCAGCCGTAGCACCGTGCCGCCGGACGGCAGGAACCCGCGTGCCCCCTCCTTGACGGAGACGGTCTCGGCACACACCCGGGCCTCGATCGCGTGCCCGGTGAACCGGATGTCGCCCTGCCCGTACGGCAGTCGCTCGCCCGCCGCCACCCGCAGCTGCCACTCCACCAGGTCCAGGCCCGTGATCAGCTCGGTCACCGGGTGCTCCACCTGGAGCCGGGTGTTCATCTCCATGAAGTAGTACGACGAAGGGTCGCCGCCGGGGACGATGAACTCCACCGTGCCCGCGCCCCGGTAGGCGCAGGAGCGGGCCGCCTGGACGGCGGCCTCGCCCATGGCCGCGCGCGTGGCCTCGTCCAGCAGGACGGACGGCGCCTCCTCGATGAGCTTCTGGTGGCGCCGCTGCAGTGAGCACTCGCGCTCGCCCAGATGCACCACGTTCCCGTGGCCGTCGGCCAGCACCTGGATCTCGATGTGCCGCGGCCGGTCCACCCACCGCTCGACCAGAAGTGTGTCGTCGCCGAAGGAGGCGCGAGCCTCGCGGCGGGCGGCGGCGATCTCGTCGCCCAGCACGGCGGCGTCCCGCACCAGCCGCATGCCCTTGCCGCCCCCGCCGGCCGACGGTTTCAGCAGCACCGGCATGCCGATCTCGCGGGCGGCGTCGGCGAGGTGGGTGTCGGACAGGCCGCTGCCGCTCGATCCGGGAACGACCGGCACCCCGGCCGCCTGCACCGTCTCCTTGGCCCGGATCTTGTCGCCCATCAACGCGATGGACTCCGCCGTCGGGCCGATGAACACCAGCCCGGCGTCGGTGCACGCGCGCGCGAAGGCCGCGTTCTCCGCGAGGAAGCCGTATCCGGGGTGTACGGCCTGTGCGCCGGTGCGGGCGGCGGCCTCCAGCAGCCGCTCCACCGACAGATAGCTCTCGGCGGCCGGCGCCGGACCGATCCGTACCGCCGTGTCGGCCTCCCGGACGTGCCGTGAGTCCGCGTCGGCGTCGGAGAAGACGGCCACCGAGCGCACGCCCAGCGAACGGAGCGTACGGATCACGCGGACGGCGATCTCGCCCCGGTTGGCCACGAGCACTGTGTCGAACATGGGTCCCTCCTCACATCCGGAAGACGCCGAACTGGGGCGCTGTGTAGTCCCTTTGGGAAAGTGGCGCGTTGGCGCAGGCGGTCAGCGCGAGACCCAGCACCTGGCGGGTCTCCAGCGGGTCGATCACGCCGTCGTCCCAGAGGCGGGCGGTGGCGTAATAGGCGCTGCCCTGGCGCTCGTACTGCTGCCGGATCGGCGCCTTGAAGGCCTCTTCCTCGTCCGCGGGCCAGGATTCGCCGCGCGCCTCCAGCTGGTCCCGCTTGACGGTCGCGAGGACGGAGGCGGCCTGCTCGCCGCCCATGACGGAGATCTTGGCGCCCGGCCACATCCACAGGAAGCGGGGGGAGTAGGCCCGGCCGCACATCGAGTAGTTGCCCGCGCCGTACGAACCGCCGACCACGACCGTCAGCTTCGGCACGCGGGTGCAGGCCACCGCCGTGACCATCTTGGCGCCGTGCTTGGCGATGCCGCCCGCCTCGTAGTCCTTGCCGACCATGAACCCGGAGATGTTCTGCAGGAACACCAGCGGGATGCCGCGCTGGTCGCACAGCTCGATGAAGTGGGCGCCCTTCTGGGCGGACTCGGAGAACAGGATGCCGTTGTTGGCGACGATGCCGACCGGGTGGCCGTGGATCCGGGCGAACCCGGTGACCAGCGTCTGCCCGAACTCGGCCTTGAACTCGGCGAAACGGGAGCCGTCGACCACGCGCGCGATGACCTCGCGTACGTCGTAGGGGGTGCGGGGGTCGACGGGGACCGCGCCGTACAGACCGTAGGGATCCACCTTCGGCTCGACGCCGGGCCGCACCTCCCAGGGCAGCGCCCCGCGCGCGGGGAGTGTCGCGGCGATGTTCCGGACGATCCGCAGTGCGTGCGCGTCGTCCTCGGCGAGGTGGTCCGTCACGCCGGAGACCCGGGAGTGGACCTCGCCGCCGCCCAGCTCCTCGGCGGTCACCACCTCACCGGTGGCGGCCTTCACCAGGGGAGGACCGCCCAGGAAGATGGTGCCCTGGTTGCGGACGATGACGGCCTCGTCGCTCATGGCCGGGACATACGCACCGCCGGCCGTGCACGAGCCGAGGACGGCGGCGATCTGCGGGATGCCGGCCCCGGACATCCGCGCCTGGTTGTAGAAGATCCGCCCGAAGTGCTCCCGGTCCGGGAAGACCTCGTCCTGCATGGGCAGGAAGGCGCCCCCGGAGTCGACCAGGTAGATGCACGGGAGGCGGTTCTCCAGGGCCACCTCCTGGGCGCGCAGGTGCTTCTTCACCGTCATCGGGTAGTACGTGCCGCCCTTGACCGTGGCGTCGTTGGCGACGATCACGCACTCGCGGCCGCTCACCCGCCCGATCCCGGCGATCACACCGGCCGCCGGGGCCGCCCCGTCGTACATGCCGTCGGCCGCGAGGGGTGCCAGCTCCAGGAACGGCGAGCCCGGGTCGAGCAGCGTGTCCACCCGGTCGCGCGGCAGCAGCTTGCCGCGCGCGGTGTGCCTGGCCCGCGCCTTCTCGCCGCCGCCGAGCCGGGCCGCGGCCAGCTTGCCGCGCAGCTCCTCGACGAGCGCCCGGTGCGCCGCCTCATTGGCTTGCCAGGCCTCCGACGCGGGATCTGCCGCGCTCGTCAGCTCCGGTGCCTCTTGCATCCTGCGGTCCCCTCACCCAGTGGTCGACTGTTAATGAGCGTTAACCATTTCCTTCAGGTTAACGACCGCTAACCTCCCTGTCTAGAATTGCTTCCATGGCCACCAGAACCGACGCCCCCGCCCGCCGTGAGCAGATCCTCAAGGAGGCCGCGCGGCTGTTCGCCGAGCGCGGTTTCCACGGGGTCGGAGTCGACGAGATAGGTGCCGCGGTCGGCATCAGCGGGCCGGGCCTGTACCGCCACTTCGCGGGCAAGGACGCGATGCTCGCCGAACTGCTCGTGGGGATCAGCGGCCAGCTCCTGACCGGCGCGAAGCGGCGCCTGAAGGAGGCCGACGGGACGGCGCCCGAGGTGATCCTCGACTCGCTCATCGAGGGGCACATCGACTTCGCGCTCGACGACCGCCCCCTGATCACCCTGCACGACCGCGAGCTGGACCGCCTGCGGGACAGCGACCGCAAGCTGGTGCGGCAGCTGCAGCGGCAGTACGTCGAGCTGTGGGTGGAGATCCTGCGCGAGGTCTACCCCGGCCTGTCCGAGCCCGCCGCCCGCTCGGCCGTCCACTCCGTCTTCGGACTCCTGAACTCGACCCCGCACCTGGGCCGCCCCGGTTCGCTGCCGGGCCGCGGGACGACGGCGGAGCTGCTGCACCGGATGGCGAGGGGGGCCTTCGCGGCGGCCGGGACGGAGTGACGAGCGTTACGGGATCACCTCTGGACGCCTCTACCTACCCGCCGGTACCGTGATGTTCTGAGCAAGCGCTTAGCCATCGGATCCGCAACCACCCATTGAGGAACCCCGACGGCGAGCAACCACATCCGCGAGAGCGGCGCCGGTTCAGGCGCAGAGAAGGGCGGTGGCGGCGGTGCGCCGTACGGTGTTCAACGAGGACCACGAGGCGTTCCGGGAGACCCTGCGGGCCTTCATCGAGGCCGAGGTCGTTCCGGTCTACGACGAGTGGTTCGCAGCTGGCCAGGCGCCGCGCGACTTCTACTACAAGCTCGCCGAGCTCGGCGTCTTCGGCATCCGCGTCGACGAGGAGTTCGGCGGCGCCGGCATCGACTCGTACAAGTTCGAGGCCGTGATGTACGAGGAGACGTCCCGCGCGGGCGTCCAGTTCGGCGGCTCCGGCGTGCACGTGCTGCTCGGCCTGCCGTACATCAAGATGCTCGCCACCGACGAGCAGAAGAAGCGCTTCCTGCCGAAGTTCGTCTCCGCCGAGGAGATGTGGGCCCTGGCGATGACCGAGCCGGGCACCGGCTCCGACCTCGCGGGCATGAAGACCACCGCCAAGCTGAGCGAGGACGGCACGCACTACGTCCTCAACGGCTCCAAGACCTTCATCACCGGCGGCGTGCACGCCGACCGTGTGATCGTCTGCGCCCGCACCGCGGCGCCGACCGCCGAGGACCGCCGCCACGGCATCTCCCTCTTCGCCGTCGACACCAAGTCCGAGGGCTACTCCATCGGCCGCAAGCTCGACAAGCTCGGCCTGAAGACCTCCGACACCGCCGAACTCGCCTTCGTCGACGTCAAGGTGCCCGTCGAGGACCTCCTCGGCGAGGAGAACAAGGGCTTCTACTACCTCGGCCACAACCTCGCCTCCGAGCGCTGGGGCATCGCCTTCGGCGCCTATGCGCAGGCCAAGGCCGCCGTCCGGTTCGCCAAGGAGTACGTGCAGGAGCGCACCGTCTTCGGCAAGCCCGTCGCCTCCTTCCAGAACACCAAGTTCGAGCTGGCCGCCTGCCAGGCCGAGGTCGACGCGGCGGAAGCGGTCGCCGACCGTGCGCTCGAAGCCCTCGACGCCGGTGAGCTGACGCCTGCCGAGGCCGCCAGCGCCAAGCTGTTCTGCACCGAGGTCGCGCACCGCGTCATCGACCGCTGCCTCCAGCTGCACGGCGGCTACGGCTTCATGAACGAGTACCCGATCGCCCGCCTGTACGCGGACAACCGCGTCAACCGCATCTACGGTGGCACCAGCGAGATCATGAAGACGATCATCGCCAAGGACATGGGCCTGTAAGGGCCACGAAACCTCAAGAAATTACTGGCGGGTACAACTGTCTGCCATGAGCCAGGCACTACAGGATCTCCTCGATCTGCTCGACCTGGAGCAGATCGAGGAGAACATCTTCCGCGGCCAGTCCCGGTCCGCCGTCGTCCCACGCGTCTTCGGCGGACAGGTCGCGGCCCAGGCGCTCGTCGCCGCCGGGCGTACGGTCCCCGCTGACCGGCACGCCCACTCCCTGCACGCGTACTTCCTGCGCCCGGGCGACCCTGGCGCGCCCATCGTCTACACCGTCGAGCGCATGAACGACGGCCGCTCCTTCACCGCTCGCCGCGTCATCGCGGTCCAGCACGGGCAGCCGATCTTCGCCCTCTCCGCCTCCTTCCAGCGGTACGAGGAGGGCTTCGAGCACCAGGCGCCGATGCCGTCCGCGCCCGACCCGGCCACGCTGCCCACATCCGAGGAGCGGCTGCGCGGCTACGACCACCTCGCCCCGGCGGTGGTGGAGAAGTTCCTGGAGGCGCGCGAGTCGATCGACCTGCGCTACGTCGACGAACCGCCGTTCGGAAAGTTCGGCGAGTCGCGCGAGCCGCACTCCCAGGTGTGGTTCCGCACCAACGGCAAGCTCGAGGGTGCCGTCGACGAACCGCTGCTGCACGTCGTCCTCGCCACCTACGTCTCCGACATGACCCTGCTCGACTCGATCCTCCTCGCGCACGGCCGCGGCGGCTGGGCCGTCGGGGACGTCGTCGGGGCCTCGCTGGACCACGCGATGTGGTTCCACCGCCCGTTCCGCGCCGACGAATGGCTCCTGTACGACCAGGAGTCGCCGTCGGCACATGGCGGCCGCGGTCTCGGCCAGGCCCGGATCTACACGCAGGACGGGCAACTGGCCATCTCGGTCATCCAGGAAGGCGTGGTCCGAGCCCCTCGGCGGAAACTCGGTTGAGACGGCGCTGCCACCGCGCTGGGATGGGCCCATGACTGTGACAGAAGAGTCGTGGAACTGGCGCGGCGGCCGCATCCGGGAAGCGTTCCTGGACGCCTCCGGGATCGTCGCCGAGCTGATCGCGGATCCCGCCGTCGCCGCCGCCTGGGAAAAACCCAGCGCCCTGCGGGACTTCAGCGTCGGCGGCCTCGCGGGGCACACCGCACATCAGGAACTCGCGCTGCCGGAGCTGCTCGCCGAGCCGGTGCCCGTACAGCCGGTGGTGTCCCTGCGGGAGTACTACCTGGAGCGGGTGACCTGGCTGGACGCCGGTGTCGACGGAGCCGTCAACATCCGTATCCGCAAGGGCGGTGAGGCCACCGGCGCGGAGGGCCACGAGGCGCTCCTCGTGCGCGTGCGGGACACGGTCGGCCGGCTGCGTCCGGATCTCACGGCCGCACCCGCACAGCGGCCGATCCGCATGCCCTCCTGGGGCGACTGGTCCCTCGAACTCGACGACTTCCTGCTCACCCGGCTCATGGAACTCGTCGTCCACGCCGACGACTTGGCGTTCAGCGTGGGCCTGCCGACCCCGCGGTTCCCGGACCACGTGACCGCACCGGTCGTCGAGCTGCTCGCCCGCCTCGCGGTCCGTCGCCACGGCGTCGTGGATGTCGTACGGGGGCTCGCCCGCGCCGAGCGTGCCCCCACGTCGATCGCCGGGATCTAGTACCGCAACAGGCAACGTTCGCCCCGTCGCGCAGACGTTCCCTGCCGCGGCACTAGGCCCCCTGGGTCAGCCCCGCCTCCGCCAGCAGATACGCCGTCATCGGGTCGTAGTAGCGCGGGTTGACGACGTGGTCGTCCAGCGGGACCACGACCTGCACGGTGCCCTCCGCCTCCGCCAGGAAGAGCGCCGGGTCGTTGCAGTCCGCGTAGCCGACGGAGTCGACGCCGTGCCGGCCCGCGTAGCCCGCCCAGCCGTGGTCGGCCACCACCAGGTCGGGCAGCGGACGCTCCCTGTGCTCAAGTGCCGTGAGGATGGCCCGCATCGGCTCACCGGAGTGGGTGTGCCACAGGGTGGCGCCGTGCTCCAGGACCGCGACGTCCGCGAGCTGCCAGACGTAGCCCTCCTCGGTCTGCAGCCCGTCCGGGATCACGACGATCTCGCAGCCCGCCGCACGCAGCGCGGCGGCCGTGGCGCGGTGCACGTCGAGCAGACCGCCCGGGTGGCCGGTCGCGAACAGCACCCGCTGCTGCCCGTCGGCCGCCTTGCGCAGCCGGGCCGCCATCCGCTCCAGGCCGTCGACGGTCAGCTCGGGGTCGATGGTGTCCTGGCCGTACCGGTACTCGGGATCGTCGTTCACGCCCACCCGCTCCGCCATCACCGCGAGCACGTCCTGCTCGTCCTTCCAGCGGTCGCCGAGCTCCAGGCCGAGCCAGTAGTGGCGGTCGCCGTTCGCCAGCTTGCGGTAGTGGCTGAGGTTGTTCTCGCGGGGCGTCGCGACGTCGCCCGCGATGCGGGTCCGTACGAGGTGGTCGACGAGCTCGGCGCGGCTGGGTGTCCCGGGTATCGGCATGGATCCCATTGTGAGGCAGGCGACTGTACGAGTCCCTGGCGTCCCGAGCGCTGGGACGTGGGTCACGTACTCATTCTCATGAGCCGCGGTACCTATTGCCGCCCGCTGCCGCGCACTACCCCTGCCGCAGCGCGAACCACAGCTCCATGCGTACGTCCGGGTCGTCCAGGTCCGTGTCGAGGAGCGCGGCGCAGCGGGCGATGCGCTGGCGGACCGTGTTGCGGTGGACGGACAGGGCGACCGCCGTACGGTCCCAACTGCCATGCAGGGACAGCCAGGTGCGCAGCGTCTCGGCCAGCGCGGGCGGGTCCGCGACCGGGGCGAGGAGCATCCGGGCGTGGGCCTCGGCCTCCCGGGCCGGTACCAGGTCGGCGAGGCCCGCGTGCTCGCCGTGACGGACCAGGGCGGTACGGGTGGCGCGGGCCCGGGCCAGCGCACGGGCGGCCTGCGTGTCGGCGGACGGCCACGCCGAGGGGGCCGCGGCGGCGCTGACGCCCAGCGTCCAGCCGGGCTGCGCGGCCGGTTCGCGGTCGGCCGGCACGAGGACGCGTACGACGTCCTGCGCGAGGTCGACCAGCGGCGACCCGAGGGCCGCGCCCAGCGCGGAGGCGGCGACCGGGTCGGGAGCCTGCGCGTCCGGCCGGGCATGCACCACGAGCCACCTGCCGGACCCCAGGAGCGGGGCCACGTCGGCCGGCGGCGCCCCCAGCAGCAGCCGTACCAGCGCCGACGACCGGGCCGCACCCGTGCCGCTCTGGTGCTCGCCGGTGAGCAGGGACAGCAGGACGGCGGCGACGGAGGCGATGGTGTGGTCACCGGGATCCCGCCGCGGCGCGGCCACCCCGAGGACAAAGCCCTGACCTGCACCGAGGGCGTAGGCGGCGAGATGGGTGCCGGACTTGTTGTCGGTGGCGGAGGTGGGCGTCCCCGCACCCGACGGGCGGACGACCTGCGCGAGCTCGGCGAGCGCCTCCCCGGCCCCGGTGCCCGCCGTGCGCCCCGCGGACGCGATCTCCGCTCCTTCCGGCCCGTACAGCACCGCCCGGCCCCCCACCCGCTGGGCCAGTTGCCGCAGCACCGACGGCACCGGGTCCGGGCGGGACGCCGCCGCGGCGAGGCTCTGCTGGGCGTCGGTGACCCGGCGGAGTTCCGCGAGGCGGGCCTGGGCCATCAGCTGCCAGACCGCGCGGGCCACCCCCGAGAACGTGGTCTGCGGCGGCACCTCCAGCAGGGGCAGCCCATGCGCGTCGCACGCCGCCACCAGAGCGCGCGGCACCGTGTCGTGCACGGGAGCCAGGCCGAAGCCGAGAGCGGCCCCGCCCGCCGCGACGATCCTCGACACGTAATCGTCGAAGTAGGTGCCCGAGCCCGCCGCCTCCGGGATGTGGACACCCGCCGTCAGCAGCAGTTCCCCGCCCAGCAGATACGGGTACGGGTCGGCCATCTCCGAGGTGTGCGCCCAGTGGATCACGATGTCCGCATCGGAGGGACCCGCGATCCGCCGCAGGGCCAGGTCCTCACGGGCCAGGAGGGACGCGAGGGGCACCGGGGGAGTAGGGGGAACAGCGGGATCCGGCATGGTGTGCGTTCCCTCCATCCAAGACGGATCGAATGGATGAAACGTACACTTCGCAGTCGCTTTCCGGCCACCTAATGTCGGTGCTCATCACCCGCCGGCGAGACCGAGCGAAGGAGGCTCCTGTGGCCGTCGACTACACCGTCATCGTCATCTACCTGGCCGGCATGCTGGCCATGGGCTGGTGGGGCATGCGCCGCGCCAAGTCGAAGAGCGAGTTCCTGGTCGCGGGGCGCCGCCTCGGGCCCGCCATGTACTCCGGCACCATGGCGGCGATCGTCCTCGGCGGCGCGTCCACCATCGGCGGGGTCGGCCTCGGCTACCAGTACGGCCTCTCCGGCGCCTGGATGGTCTTCACCATCGGCCTCGGCCTGCTCGCCCTGTCCGTCTTCTTCTCCGCCCGCATCGCCCGCCTGAAGGTCTACACCGTCTCCGAGATGCTCGACCTCCGCTACGGCGGCCGCGCGGGCCTCATCTCCGGCGTGGTCATGTGGGCGTACACCCTGATGCTCGCGGTCACCTCGACCATCGCCTACGCCACGATCTTCGACGTCCTCTTCGACATGAACCGGACCGTCGCGATCATCCTCGGCGGCTCGATCGTCGTCGCCTACTCGACGCTCGGCGGCATGTGGTCCATCACCCTCACCGACATGGTGCAGTTCGTGGTGAAGACGATCGGTGTGCTGCTGCTCCTGCTGCCCATCGCCGTCGTCAAGGCCGGCGGCTTCAGCGAGATGAAGGCCAAGCTGCCCACCGGGTACTTCGACCCGCTGGGCATCGGCGGCGAGACGATCTTCACCTACCTGCTGATCTACACCTTCGGCATGCTCATCGGGCAGGACATCTGGCAGCGCGTCTTCACGGCCGGAAGCGACAGGACCGCCAAGTGGGGCGGCACGGTCGCAGGCACCTACTGCCTCGTGTACGCCCTCGCCGGCGCCGTCATCGGTACGGCGGCCAAGGTGCTGTACCCCAAGCTCGGCAGCCCCGACGACGCCTTCGCGACCATCGTCAAGGACGAACTCCCGGTCGGGGTCAGGGGAGTGGTGCTGGCCGCCGCGCTCGCCGCCGTGATGTCCACGTCCTCCGGCGCGCTGATCGCCTGCGCGACCGTCGCCAACAACGACATCTGGTCACGGCTGCGGGGAGCCGTGCGGAGGTCGGAGGAGGAGCACGACGAGGTCAGGGGGAACCGCGTCTTCATCCTGATCATGGGCCTCGGCGTGATCGGCACGGCCATCGCGCTCAACAACGTCGTCGAGGCGCTGACGGTCGCCTACAACCTCCTCGTCGGCGGACTCCTCGTCCCCATCCTCGGCGGGCTGCTCTGGAAGCGCGGCACCGCGCAGGGCGCCCTCGCCTCGGTCGTCGTCGGCGGCCTCGCGGTCGTCGGCCTGATGGCGGGCTACGGCATCCTCGCCAACGAGCCCGTGTACTACGGCCTGCTGTCGTCCCTCGTCGCCTACGTGGCCGTCTCCCTCGCCACCCCCGCGACCGACGCGGCCGTACTCGCCGCCTGGCGCGAGCGTCTTGCCGGGCGGGCCCCCGAAGCCGTCTCCGAGCCGGTCCCGGCGCCCCAGTAGAGTCGTAACTTAAGTACTACAAATCGCTTGATACGCGATGAAGCGTAGGAAAGAAGGCATCACCCCATGAGCAGCAACGAGACGCCCCGCGGCCCCGTCGACTCCTCCCGCATCCCGCGGTACGCCGGACCCGCGACCTTCGCCCGGCTGCCCCGCCTCGACGAGGTCGGCCGCGCCGACGTCGCCGTCGTGGGCGTGCCGTTCGACTCCGGCGTCTCGTACCGGCCGGGCGCCCGCTTCGGCGGCAACGCGATCCGCGAGGCGTCCCGGCTGCTGCGGCCCTACAACCCGGCGCAGGACGCATCCCCGTTCGCGCTGGCGCAGGTGGCGGACGCCGGTGACATCGCGGCGAACCCGTTCAACATCAACGAGGCCGTCGACACCATCGAGGCGGCCGCGGACGAGCTGCTGGGCACGGGCGCCCGCCTGATGACCCTGGGCGGCGACCACACGATCGCCCTCCCGCTGCTCCGCTCGGTGGCGAGGAAGCACGGCCCGGTCGCCCTGCTCCACTTCGACGCCCACCTCGACACCTGGGACACCTACTTCGGCGCCGAGTACACCCACGGCACGCCGTTCCGCCGCGCGGTGGAGGAGGGCATCCTCGACACGGAGGCGCTGTCCCACGTGGGCACCCGCGGCCCGCTCTACGGCAAGCAGGACCTCACCGACGACGAGAAGATGGGCTTCGGCATCGTCACCTCCGCGGACATCTACCGCCGGGGCGCCGACGAGGTCGCCGACCAGCTCCGCCAGCGCATCGGCGACCGCCCGCTGTACATCTCCATCGACATCGACTGCCTGGACCCGGCGCACGCGCCCGGCACGGGCACGCCCGAGGCCGGCGGCATGACCTCGCGCGAGCTCCTGGAGATCCTGCGCGGCCTGGCATCCTGCAACCTCGTATCGGCCGACGTCGTCGAGGTGGCGCCCGCGTACGATCACGCGGAGATCACGTCGGTGGCCGCGTCCCACACAGCGTACGAACTGACCACGATCATGTCCCGCCAGATTGCCGAGTCCCGCAAGGAGAACGAGGGCAAGTGACCCACGACCACGACCTGGAACTCCGCCCGACGGCCGCCCAGACGGAGGCGGCACTGAATCCTCCTCCGGGCCGCAACGGCGGGGACCTGGTCGTGGAGACGCTGGCCGGGCTCGGCGCGACCACCGTGTTCGGGCTGCCCGGCCAGCACGCGCTCGGCATGTTCGACGCGCTGCGCCGCTCCTCGCTCCGCTACATCGGCCTGCGGGTGGAGAACAACGCGGGGTTCGCGGCGGACGCGTACGGCAGGATCACCGGAGAGGCCGCCCCTCTCCTGCTCTCCACGGGCCCGGGTGCGCTGACCTCCCTCGCGGCGCTGCAGGAGGCGCGCGCCGCCTCCGCCCCCGTACTGGCGATCAGCAGCCAGATCCCGACGGCGGGCCTGGGCGGTGGCAGGCACGGCTATCTGCACGAACTCCCGGACCAGGCTGCCTCGTTCAGAGGCGTGGTGAAGTCCGTCCACACCGTCCGCGCCCAGTCCCAGATCCCGTCCGCGATCGCGGAGGCCTGGAAGTCCGCGCTGACCGCTCCGCACGGCCCGGTCTGGGTGGAGCTCCCGCAGGACGTGCTGCTGGACCGGACGTCGATCCCGGTGGTGACGGGTGGCGACGCGTTTCCCGAGCAGCTGCCTCCGCGTCCCGAACTCACCGCCGTGGCAGCCGACCTGCTGTCGAAGGCCGCGCGTCCGGCGATCATCGCCGGCGGGGGAGTGGTACGGGCGGACGCGTCAGGGAAGCTGAAGCAGCTGGCGGAGCGGCTGCAGGCGCCGGTCGTCACGACTCCCGGTGGTAAGGGGGCCTTCCCCTGGAAGCACCCGCTCTCGCTCCAGTCCTGGATCGAGGACCGGCACACCACGGAGTTTCTTCAGGACGCGGACGTAGTCCTGGTGGTCGGCTCGGGGCTGGGCGAACTCTCCTCGAATTACCACACGTTCAAGCCAAGCGGACGCGTCATCCAGATCGAGGCCGACCTCGGCAAGCTGGAGTCCAACCACCCTGCGTTGGGCATTCACGCGGACGCGCGCCTCGCGCTGCAGGCGCTGCTGGAGACGGTGGAGGAGCGCTCGGACCCTGCTGCCCCGGAGCGGGTGCGCGAGGTGCTGGCGAAGGTCGCCGACCGCATCGCCGCTCAGGAACTCACCCTGGAACAGGACGTGTTGGCGTCCGTCCGCCGGGCCCTCCCCGCCGACTCCCCGTCCTTCTGGGACATGACCATCCTGGCCTACTGGGCCTGGTCGGCCTTCGACGCCAAGGGTCCCAACCTCCTGCACTCCGCCCAGGGCGCCGGCGGCCTCGGCTACGGCTTCCCGGCGGCGCTGGGAGCGGCGGCGGCGGACCCGACCCGCCCGGTCCTGGCGGTGTCCGGCGACGGCGGTGCCCTGTACTCGATCGCCGAGCTGGCGACGGCCCGCCAGTACGACCTGAACGTCACCTGGCTGATCGTGGACGACGGCGGCTACGGCATCCTGCGCGAGTACATGACGGACGCGTTCGGTCAGCCCACCGCGACGGAACTGACACGCCCGGACTACGTGGCCCTCGCGGAGTCCTTCGGCGTCCCGGGGGTGCGTACGACTGCGCGGACGCTGGAGACGGACCTGGCGAAGGCGCTGTCGCAGGCGGGGCCCTCCGTGGTCGTACTCCCGGCGGTGCTGCGGATGTTCGCGGCGACGCATCTGGAGTGAACTCGTCGGTCACCGGCACCCGCTGTGCCGTCAGGCGAGCGCTCGGCCTATGGGCCCGGCGACGTTCGCGTGGGCGAGGTACTCGGTGATGTTGTGCGCCTTGCCCTGCGCGTTGGTGACGCCCGGCTGAGTGGGCCCGCCCCACCTCGGATCCTTGAGCGGACAGCCGATGGCGACCGCGTCCGTCGGGCACCAGGCGTTCACCCACTGATGCACGCCCGGGGGCGGATGCGGTCCGCCGGCCAGGAGTCGGCCGTTGACCGCGTCCATGCCCAGGGGGCTGCCCACAGTGACCAGCAGGACGCGGTCGATCCCGGCCGGCAGCCGACTGAGCAGGTCCACGCCGACGACGGTGCCGAGACTGTGCGTGACCAGAATCAGTTCATCCTGGTCCGGCATGGTTTCGAGGACCGTGTCCAGCACTGCGTCGCGGACACCGGGGACGCTCAGGTAGCGGCTCACGTCCCCGAAGACGGTGGCGATGGTCCACTCGTCGACGTCTGTGGTGGCCGCCAGCCATGTGAGAGCGTGCTGGAACGTCCCCACGAGTTGGTCCAGTCCCTCCAGGGGCACCACCAGCCCGTCCGACGCGCCCGGTTCCTCCTGCATGCCCACCTTGGCCGCTGCCTCGAGGAGCAGTTGCCCGTACGCGTCCGAATCCTGGGCTGATTCGGCGGCGAACCGCCCCGCTGCCTCGGCGGCCGAAGGGATGGTCGCTCCGAGCAGCGCGGTACCGGCGGAGACGGCTGCTTCCTTGCCCATGAGCTCGGCCAGCCGGTCGCCGTAGTACGGGAACCAGACGTCGGCGGGTTCGACTGTCGCCGTTCCGGCCCGGGTGAGGCCCGTGTTCAAGCCCGCCGTCCACTCACGGCGAAGCGCCTCGGGGTCCTTGCCCTGCTGGCTCCTGCCGTGCAGGAACACCATGTTGCGGTGGCCACCGAAGGCGCCGGGCCGGCCCCGCAGCCCGGTCCGGACGTGTGGTGCTGCCGGAGTTGTGGGAGGCGCTGTGGGCTTGGTGGCGGGCGTTGTGGCTTCAGTGGATTCCACAGGGGGCGGACGCAGCCCGGTCCCCGGGTAGCGTTCGGGTGCTTGTGTCATGCCGTCGTGGGGCAGCTGGTTGCCAAGACCTGACTCCGGCCCCATGTCCGCAAGCAGGGAACGCTCGGCAGGGGACGGCTGAAGGGACGCCAGCCGACGCAGCACGGAGCTGATACGGACTCCTTCGTTGGCGATCCAGGAGACGGCGTCTTCTCCGTCGCTCGGCTGCCAGACGTTGCCGTCCTTGCGCAGCACGTGCCCTTGCGGATCGGTCTCTGGTACCCCGCTGTGATGGAGGGCCACGACCTCCCACTGATCGTTGAAGACCGGAGAGCCGGAGTTACCCGGTTCCGTGTCGGTCTGGTAGTGCAGGAAGTCGTCCAGCCGCGCCAGAAGCTTGTTGTCGCGGAGGGCGATCTCCTTCAGACGGCCGCTCGGATGCCCCACGATGTTCACCAGCTCACCGACCACCAGCTTGCCGGACTGAGCACTGAGCCGGTTCCAGCCGAAGACCTCGCCGGGCAGAGCCTTCCCGTCGACCGGGGCGAGAGCCACCAGGGCGAAGTCCAGCGGCTCGTGTGCGACGAAGAGCGCGTCGGGGGCGAGTTCCGTACGGACGACCGTGGCGGGCACGTTGTCCACGGTGACCTGGGCGTTGAATTCGACGAAGCAGGACCGGGCGAAGCCGACGTCGGGCAGCACATGGTGATTGGTCATCAGCAGCCGGGGCGACACCAGGAAGCCCGTTCCGAGCGGCAGTTCGCGCCCGTTCTGGCGGAGGGAGATCCGGGCGACCGCGGCCGCCGCCCGGACCCCGCGGGGCAGAAAGCTCACGGCCTGCAGATCGTTCGCGAGACCGATGATCCGTTCGTGGACCTGGGGCAGATCCAGGGGCTCGGCGTGAATGTCGGCGACGACGGCGCCGGGCGGTATACCGGCCCGGGTGAGGATGCGTTCGGCCCGGGCGGCCAGCGCCTGGTCCGTGTCGGGGTACGGCACTCCGTCCGCCGCCCGCGCTTCGGCACGCTCCCGTACCCCGGCCGATTCCCGGTAGCGCTGCGCGGCGGCCTTAGCGTGACGCTGCCGCAGGTCGTGCGGCGTCCCGCCCGCTGTCTCGGCTGCTGCCGGCGTATCTACTGTGGCCATGGTTCCCACCTCTTCGCGGTGCTCTCGGACTGCGCGTACGGAACGGGGAGTGGGCCGGGGCGGGTGCGGTACCTCAGACGAGGCCGTCCCATTCGCAGGGGCCGTCCGGCGGGCAGCTCCAGCCGCGCGTGTCCCGTCCGGCCGACGGGGCGGGGTCTCCTACGTCTGAGCCGTACCCTTCTGCGGGCGGCGGCTCGTCCATGTACTCACCCTTCTCGTCTGGCTTGCCGACGACGTCGTACTCGCCCGACTTCTGCAGATACGGCTGGTAGAACCCGCCCCTGCGTTCGACGGCCGTTCCCTGGATGGGGAGATCGAGCTGGTGGCCTGGCACGGTCGTGGGCTCATCGGCCTTGCCCCGGTCGCCACCGGCGGAGGTCTCGCCCCGGGTGGTGGACCGGGAGGCCGTCCCGCGTCGGGCGGGTGGCTTCTTCTGGCTGGACGTGTCGTTCATCCTGATCTCCTTTCAGCACCGCCGCACCGGCGGCGGGCCGGTGTCGGCCGCGCCGCCGGTACGCGGTCTCAACCGGCCAGTGCGCCGATTGCCTTTCCGGCCAGGCTGAGCAGGGGCAGGAAGCCGAAGTCGGCCTCGACGCCGCTGTTGTCGCCCCCGTACCCCTGACGGGCGGCGGGGTTCCGGTCGACGGCGGGCGTCTGGAAGGGCGTCCGCAGTGCGGTGACCGGTTCGGGACCCGGGCCCCGCGGTGTGAGTTCGTTCATGGCAATGTCCTTTCCGCGCGCTCCTGGCTGTGCGCCGGCCCTACAGCACGGCGTCCAGCGCGCCCTTGGCTGCCTGGCCCAGGCTCCGCCAGGGGATGTCCGACCAGCTCAGGTCGGCCTCGACGCCTTCGGCGCCGTTGCGGCCGGTGTGCGAGGCGGCGGGGTTCCGGTCGACGGCGGGCGTCTGGTAGGGCGTTCGCAGCGCGGTGGCCGCTACCGGCGTGCCCCCAAGACGCGTGATCTTCTCCGTCATGTCGATGTCCTTTCGGGTCCTTTTGGGGTCTCTTCGGAGTCCTTTCGGATCCGCCCGTCGGTGGCGGGGCGAGTTATCCCACCACCGACGCGCGAGGTGCCGTGGTGAGGTGCCTCAGAACAGGAACTTCGCCACCGTGCCCAGGATGTCGCCGACGTTGATGTTGGCCTCGACGCCGTCGGCGTCGGCTCCGTCGGTGCCCCGCGCCGCGGTGGGGTTCCGGTCGATCGCAGGCGTCTGGAACGGCGTCTGCAGTGCCACGGGCCGCGGGGACCTCTCCTCGCGGGTGAATGCCGTGTCCTTCATCGTTCTCTCCTTTCACCTCTGCGGTGGGCCGGCGAACGGTTGCCGCCGGACGTCTGACCGCTCAGCCGCTCTGCAGGGCCCGGCACATGCTGCGGGCGGGCCCGGGCAGGTCCGCGCAGGCGGACTTGGCCGCTTCCGCGCCGTGTTCCGTGTCCTGGTCGCCCGGTTCGGTGCCCCGGTCGCGGTGGACCGGCGGGGCCTGGACGGGAGCGGTGAGCTGGGGACTGTTCGGTTTCTCGGGCATGACATCTCCCTGATGCGTGGGGGTGGGCGGTCAGGATCCGCCGATGAAGTGGTGGACCTGCGCGAGAGTCACGGGGAGTTCGTCGCTGACATCGCAGGTGAACAGCAGCGACAGGTTCGCCCTGCGGTCGTTCTCCGGGTCGAAGAAGGTGAAGACGACGTCCTGGCAGTCGGAACCGGGACGGCAGAACGGGCTCTTGGAGACCCGGATGGTGTCCAGGGCGTAGGGGTTGCCGGCGTCCCTGCCCGGGTGGTCCATCAGACCGGTGGGGGCTATGGCGTCCCGGATCTCCTTCCCGACGAGGAAGGCGTTGGTGCCGGCGAAGTTGAGCGCACGGTCCGCGGAGCTCTGCCCGAGGTTGCGGAGCTGGTAGTAGATCTTGTCCAGGACGGCGTAGAGGATGCTCCTCAGCTTCTCCCGGTCGGGGCTGTTCCCGGCGGGGTCCTTGCTCGCCGCGAGCGCCGTCAGCAGGTTCTCGACGAAGACGTTCTCGTTCCAGGTGTAGAGCCCGCGGCTCTTCACCTCGACCACGGGGACGACCTGACCGGAGAACAGGCGCACCGTGCGGCCGGTCAGGACGCCCGGTATGGAGACCCGCGAGACGTAGACGTCGCTCTTCGAGTCCTGGATCTGCCCGACGATCGCGTCCCGGAAGGTCCGGTGGACGGTCGAGACAGGCGGATACGAGAGGGACTCGACGAAGTCCGTCAAGGCGTCGCCCCGTTCCCGGACGGCCTTCTCGGCGGCGGCTCGCACTTCCGCGGACGATGCCGTGCGGTCGGTGATGACTGGCTTCGTCCAGTCCATGCCCACGGACGTCTCCGCCTCAAGGGCGTAGATCGGGGTGGCGTCCATGTTCAGCGTCCAGGTGAGTTTGTCGGACGCCCAGGGGTTCTTCGCCAGATAGTCGTGGAGCTGTTGGGGGTCGTAGATGTTCGGCTGGACCTCCTGTTCCGGACGGCCGCCCCCGGGTGGATTGGTCACGGGGGGCATCTGCTGGCGGAAGCTGTCCCTGCGCGCCTCGGTCTGGTAGTCGAAGCCGATCGTGCCGACCGCGAAGACGAGCTGACGTCCCCCGCCGCTCGGCGCGGTGCCGCCGCTCGGGCGTCCGCCACAGGTGCCGCCACAGTCCGGGCAGGAGGGACGCACCCCCTGTTCCACCGGGGCGGCAGCGACCGGTGTGAGGGTCTGGGCAGGGGTCGGTGGGACCTGCTGGACCACTGGCTGCGGCGCCGGCTGGGCCACCGCCTGTGTCATGGCCTGCCCCATCGGCTGCCCGGCGTACCCGGCGGTGTGCACCCCGGCCTGGGGGACGGCTTGTTGGAAGCCCTGCGGCACGGGCTGCGGCGGTGTCTGTGCCACGGAGTCGGGCCCGAGGGGAGGTGCCGGCGGGGCCGCGCTCGACGCTTCGACCGGTGGCGGAGTCATGGAGGGAGCCGTCTGAGGCATCGGCGGAAGCGGCGGTGCCGGGCTCGATGCGGTGGACGCTGTTCCGGTGGCGTCAGAGGGCGGGGCTGCGGCGGCGGGGAGGCCCTCCGCCGTTTCCCCGGCTTGCGCTTGTACGGCGTTCGTGTCCATGGCGATGACTCTTCCTTTCGGTTCGGCGGGCGTCGTTCGCAGTGCCAGAGGCTCGCCTGCGGTGTTCACGGTGTCGCCCCGCACCGCCCGGGCGACCGAGCTCCCCCGGCTGATGAGTTCGAAGGCCGCCGCGGCGTCGAGACGGCCGCCGAGGAGCCGACGGCAGTGCGGCGCGTCGTCCGGACCGCACACCGGTCGGTTCGCGGAGGCGAGGATGGCGCGGCCGGCTGCGAGCGGATCGGGTTTGCGCCCCTCGGCGATCTGCTGCGCCACGAGCAGCGCAGCGACGCCGGTGACGACGGGGGTGGCGAAGCTGGTGCCCGTCAGCGCGACGAGTTGGCCGCCGGGGGCAGCGCCCTCGATGTCCCGGCCGGGGGCCAGGATCCCGTTCGCGCGGTAGGCGGCCCCCCAGTTGTTGATGTCCAGTGGTCCCCCCTCGCTGTCGGTCGCTCCGACGGCGAGCACGGATGGCGTGGCGGCGGGAGCCTGCAGACAGTCGCAGCCGTCGTTGCCGACCGCCGCCACCACGAGGACACCCTTGTCCGCGCAGAGGCGCAGTGCCCGCGCCAGCATGGCCTCCGCCTTGCCGTCCGCGGTGCGCTCACCGCCGCTGATGTTGATGACGTGCGCTCCTGCCTCCACGGCCTGTTCGACGGCTCGTGCGAGGTCGAGTTGGGGCACACGGGACAGACGTCCGTCCGGGGAGTCCCGGAACACCGGGAGGAGGAGGCCGCGGCAGTGCGGCACGAGTCCCGCCACCGGAGATCCGGGCTGTCCGAAGAGCAGGCTCGTGACATGCGTGCCGTGCAATGACATCGGGCCGGTACCGACGGGGTCCGTCACGAGGGTTGTCAGCCGGGTGAGATCCGCTCCCGCGAAACAGGGATGCGTGAAGTCGGCCGGCCCGTCGAGCACGGCGACGCGGACCGCCCGGTCGCCGAGAAGCCCGGCTTTCCCAGGGAGCCCACGCAGTACCGAGCGGACGTCCATACGAGCCTCCCATTTCCCGACCGCAGGGCCTTTTCGGATACACATCAGGTTTCCCACGCCCGTGTTCCGTGGAATGTAAAAATTCCATTCATGGGGCATCTCGGATGCGTTATTGGAGCGTTTAAGGGGCGTTTCCAATATGTCGGGAAGAGAGTTTTCGGCATGCGGAAGAGTGTTTTGTTGAACGTTGTCCGGGTGAGGGTGTGCCTGGTCCGATGGGGTCACACCGGTTGCAGCCGATAAACGCCCCGAGCACAGTGTTAGCTGTGATGAACGCATTGCGGATCGAAATCCTGGGTCCATTTGAATTAATCCGCGGTGGGCGAAGGGCCGCGGTTCCGGCGGGGGCTCAGCGTCTGCTCGCCCTTCTGGCGGTGCGCGGCGACGGGATTCACCGGAGGGCCGCCGCAGACCAGCTTTGGCCCGAGTGCCCCTCGCTGCGGGCGGCGGCCAACCTCAGATCTGCCCTGTGTCAGTGCCGGAAGTCGGGGCCCAAGGCCGTCGTCGACAGCGAGGGGCAGCGCCTCGCGCTGTCGGCGTGCATTTCCGTTGACTACCGGGAGGCCTGGCGGTCGGCCTGCCGGCTCCTGGAGGGAGGGGGCGGGACGGAAGCGGATCCGGACGACCTCGACCGACTCGTCGAGAACCTGGTCCGGCCGCTGCTGCCGGGCTGGGGCGACGAATGGCTGATACTCGAACGCGAGCGCTGGGACCAGATGCGGCTGTACGCGCTGGAGGGCCTGGCCCAGCACTTTCTCGCCGTCGGGCGTTACTTGGCGGCACATCAGGCGGCGCTGGCCGCCACCACCGTCGACCCCTACCGTGAGACCGCTCACCGTATCGCCATCGAGGTCCACGCGGCGGAGGGCAACATCGCCTGTGCGGTCAAGCACTACCTGGAGTACCGAAGGCTGCTCCAGCGGGAGTTGAGGGTGTCGCCGTCCTCCCGGATGACCGAACTGATACGGGACCTGACCACCGCGTAGCCGCACAGCGGTGAACCGGGCCCGTCCTGGCCGCGGCGCGGTGCCCTGATCGGCGTCGGAGTTCAACGGATACGCAAAGCCCTCCCGGCTTGGGGGTACCGGGAGGGCTCAGTGGTGTGCTCTCGTGCGTCGGCCGGTCGCGGTCTACCAGATCGCGTCCACCCACTCCGGGTGGTCGATGAACGGGTTGCGGTTGTGCTGGTAGGTGTCGTAGATGACCTGGTTGCGGTGCTCCTCGAAGGCGCTCGGCGGGTCCTCGTCGCTCCACTCCTTGAGGACGGAGAGCTTGCCGATGAAGGGGTTGGTGCCGTTGTTGACCTTCTCGTTGGGCTCCAGGTCGGCGAAGCCGTCGCCGCCGTCGTAGCGCACCGCCATGTAGAGGATCATGCGGGCCACGTCGCCCTTGTCCGCGTCGCGCGGCTCGAAGGAGTCGGAGTCGGTGAGGCTGCCGCCCCCGTTGCTGACGGTGCTGCCGCCGTTGTCGAAGTCCTTGTTGCCACGGACGCTGTTGACCGTCACGTCCGCGGGGCGCAGGTGGTGCAGGTCGGTGCCGGGCCCGGTCACCTCGCCGAAGTCGCCGTGGGACTTGGCCCACACGTGCTCCCGGTTCCAGTCGCCCGTGTCACCGCCGCTGAGGGACTTGGCGCGGGAGACGCCGCTGTAGAGCAGGATCACGTTGTTGCTGTTGTTCGGATCCTGGTCGGTGACCTTCAGCGCGTTCCAGACGTCGGAGTACGAGATCTTCGAGACGTTGGCGCTGATGATCGTGTGCAGGGACGACTTCAGGCTCGTACCTGTCTTGCCTACCGCGTTCTTGTAGTACGTCGAGTCGTAGTCGGTCGTCGTGGCCGCGGCCGAAGTCGCGGTCAGGGCCGGGGCGGTGAGGCCGACCAGGACGGCGGAGGTGGCCAGGGCCACCGATTTCCAGCGGCGTATACGTGTCGCCGGCATGTGGGGGTCCCATCTACGCGGGTTGAATGAAGGCGGCAGACGGGAGCGTGGCATGGACATGCGGTCCTGTAAATAAACTGAACGTGTCCATCAGGTGACCGGAACCGACAATCTGCCCCGTGTCTACACGAGTTGGCGAGATCGACATCCGAAGACGGCCCCCGACCGACCGGGCGGGTGGTCGGGGGCCGACTGCGCCTGTGTCGGTCAGCTGACGTCCGACGGGTCCAGGCGGTAGAGCGAGGACTGGTTGGACTGGGGTGAGGAGTTTGTGCCGGTGGTGGTACCGGCGGTCGAGTTGGACGTCGCGTCGGACGTCGAACTCTTGCTGTACGCGCTCTCCTTGACCGCCGTGCCGTGCTTCTTCACCCAGGTGGCCACCTCGGCGCTGAGGCTGTTGCCGCCGCCGGGGCCGCCGCCCATGCCGCCGCCGCTTGTGCTGATCTGGATGTAGTGCAGCTCGCCCTTCTTCACGAGCTCCTTGAGCTTGGCGACCGTCATCGCGTTGTCGGAGCCGGTGAAGCCCCACATCGAGATCACCGGCTGCCTGGCGCTCAGCTCGATCTGCGCGGCGCTCTGCGAATTGGACACCGCGAGCAGCCACTCGGCGCCGTTCCGGTGCTTCTCCAGGTACGAGATGAGCTCGCTGCTCGCGCCGCCCATACCGCCGCCCATGCCACCACCACCGAAGCCGCCGCGCTGTCGGGCCGTATCGCCCATCGCGCCCCTGCCGCCGGCAGCCTGGCCGTTCTGGCCCTGCTGGCCGCCGGGGCCGCCCGGGCCGCCCGGGACGCCTGGGACGCCGCCCTCCGCCTGGCCGCCGGCCTGGTTGTTCTGGCTGTTCTGGCCGTTCTGTCGGGTGCCGCCCGGCATCTCGCCGCCACCCGGGAAGCCGCTGCGGCTGCCGCCGCCACCGCCGGGTCCGCCGCCCATGCCGCCGCCCGTCGAGGGGCCGGCCGTCGGGTTGGTGCCGCCCATCATGCCGGTCGTCGAACCGAAGGCCGGCGAGGCGGCGTACGCCGTCGGGCCCGCGAGGGACGCCACGACCGCCGCGGCGACGGACGCGGTGAGCAGACGTGCCTTGTTGCCGGACCGGAAGACGAGCACGCCCACGATCGCGAGGGCCATGACCGCGCCGACGGCCGGCCACAACCAGGTGTTCCAGCCGGAGGCCCGGCGCAGCAGCACGATCGCCCAGATGCCGGTGACGCCGAAGGCGAGCGGCAGCACCCACGCCCACTGCCTGTCCGCGCGCAGGGCGTCCAGCAGCATCACGCCACCGCCGCCGCACAACGCCGCGATGCCAGGGGCGAGCGCGGTCGTGTAGTAGGGGTGCATGGTGCCCTGGGCCGTCGCGAAGATCACGTAGTGCAGCAGCGTCCACCCGCCCCACAGCACCAGCCCCATCCGCCTCGGATCGGTGCGCGGGGCGCGCCCGCACAGCACAAGGCCGCCGATCAGCGCGATCGCCGAGAAGGGCAGCAGCCAGGAGATCTGGCCGCCGAGGATGTCGTTGAACATCCGGCCCAGGCCCGCGGAGCCGGAGAAGCCTCCGCCTCCGCCTCGGCCGCCCCCGCCGTTGCCCTCGCCGCCGAAGACGCGGCCGAGACCGTCGTAGCCCATGATCAGGTCCCAGGCGGAGCCGTCCGTCGAGCCGCCGATGTACGGCCGGTCCGAGGCCGGTACCAGGGAGACGGCGATGGCCCACCAGAAGCTGGAGACCGCCAGAACGACCGCGGCGAGCAGCAGATTGACGATCCGTTTCACCCAGGGTGCCCTCGACGCGTATAGGTAGAGCGCGAAGACGGCCGGGAGTGCGATGTAGCCCGCGAGCAGCTTGGTGTTGAAGGCGAGGCCGAAGCAGGCCGCCGAACCGAGCAGTGGCAGCAGCCTCTCGTCACGGGTGGCGCGCATCGCGAGCGCCGCGCCCGACACCATGAGGAACACCAGCAGCGTGTCGGGGTTGTTGTCGCGGTTGATGGCGACGGTGATCGGGGTCAGCGCCAGCACCAGCGCGGCGACGGTCGCCGCGACATGGCCCCAGATCCGCTTCACGGACGAGTGCAGGATCCAGATCGTGGCAACGCCCGCCACGATCTGCGGCGCCATCATCTGCCAGGTGCCGAAGCCGAGGACACGGCAGGACAGGCCCATGACCATGAGCGCGAACGGCGGTTTGTCGACGGTCAGGAAGTTGCCCGGATCCAGCGAACCGAAGAACCAGGCCTTCCAGCTCTGCGTGCCGGCCCAGACGGCGCCGCTGTAGAAGGTGTTCATGCCGGAGCCGGACAGGTTCCAGGCGTAGAGGACCGTGGCCAGGGCCAGGACCGCGATCAGCGCGGGCAGCGACCAGCGTGGGGCCTTGTCCGGCGGCGTCGCCGCTGGGGCGGACGGCGGCCGGTCGGCGGACACGGTCTCGGTGTGGGGGAGTGGATCGGTGGCAGATGTCACCCCCGCATCGTGGGGACCGCGGGTGGGTGCGCGCTGTGGCGAACCTGGCCCCCGGCTGTGAAAACGCGCAGGGCGCGGTGACGGGCGAGGGGCGGGCGGTTGGGGCGGATTCGCCCCGACGGCTGAACTCCCGCATGGGGAACGTACGTACAACTTTCGGATATCCATGTGAGTCAAGAGAGGCGAGTGCGCCTAGGGTGCGCTCGTCACCATTTCAGAATGACGGGGGATCTCCATGACTCAGCACGTGTCCAGACGTGCCCGTGTACTCGGTGCGGGCCTCGCGGCCGGCATCCTCATACCCTGCGTGGCCGCAGCCGCGCCCGCGGCGGCCGCCACGACCCCGGCCGTCAGCTGCACGTCCGCCAAGGCGGGCCTCGCCACCAAGCTCAAGAAGGACATCAGCGCGGCGCTCACGGACCGCAAGGGCACCATCGCGGTGGGCCTCTACGACCGTTCCACCAACACCACTTGCTCGCTGCGCGCCACCAGTTCCTACGACTCCGCGAGCGTCGTCAAGGTCACCGTCCTCGCCACGCTGCTGTGGGACGCGAAGAAGCACAACCGGTATCTCACCGACACCGAGAACTCGCTTGCCAAGGCCATGATCACCAAGTCGGACAACGACGCGACCAGCAAGCTCTGGAAGCAGCTCGGCATGACGAAGATCAAGGGCTTCCTGAGCGCCGCCGGCATGACGAAGACCGTCCCCGGCGCCAACAACTACTGGGGCCTGACCCAGATCAACGTCACCGACGAGCAGAAGCTGCTCAAGCTGGTCACCGCGCAGAACTCGGTGCTGAGCGACAACTCCCGTGCCTACATCCTGAAGTTGATGGGCCAGGTCATCTCCTCGCAGCGCTGGGGCACGCCCTACGGCGCCCCGTCCGGGGTCTCCTGGCACGTCAAGAACGGCTGGCTGCAGCGCTCCACGCACGGCTGGCGGGTGCACAGCGTCGGCACCTTCAACGGGGGCGGCCACGACTACATGATCACGGTCCTCACCTGGGGCAACAGCACCATGAACTACGGCATTTCGACCATCCAGGGCGTCTCGAAGGCAATTCACAAGGATCTGGCCGCAAGCTGACGCTTCAAGCGTCGGTCTCCCGTGCGTCACCGTCCCGCCCTACGGTGACGCGCATGCGCCTGAGAACCGTACTCGCGACCGTCACCGCAGCCCTGGCGGCGGCCACCACTGTGACCGCCGCCGGGCCCGCCGCGGCCAACCCGCCTGCGGCCAACTCGTACGCGGCCAACTCCTCCGCCGCCCACGCCTGTTCGCCCTCCGTCTCCATCGACCGCTTCTCCGACGCGCTCGACAAGACGACGTACCAGGGCACCTTCGTCGGCAACTTCTCCGCGCTCGCGGTCGACCGTGACGGTTCGATCGCGGCCCTGGAGGACCGCTCCTCCCTCTTCGGTCTCGACGCGAAGACGCTCCAGCCGAAGCGCGTCGTCCCGCTGGCCGACGAGAACGGCGCCGCGCTCGACAGCGAGGGCCTCGTCATCGACCGGGACGGCACCCGGCTGATCACCTCGGAGACCGAGCCGTCGGTCCGCCGCTACTCCCGCGACGGCAGGATCCTCGACCGCCTCCCGGTCCCCTCCTCGCTCCTCGTCGCCCCCGCCGGACGCGCCACGTCCAACCAGACCTTCGAGGGCCTGACCCGCCTCCCGGGCGGCCACACCCTGCTGGCGTCGATGGAGAACGCGATCTCCGGCGACTCGGCGAACATCGTCCGCTTCCAGACCTGGGAGAGGACGAAGGGCGGGCACTTCCGGCTCGGCGCCCAGTACGCCTACCCCATCGACTCCGGCCTCGGCGTCCCCGAGGTGCAGGCCACCCCCGACGGCCGCCTGCTCGTCCTGGAGCGCGGCTTCACCTCCGGCGTCGGCAACACGGTCCGCCTCTACCTGGCCGACCCGCGCAGGGCGACGAACACCAGCGGCATCGAGAACCTCACGGGGCAGGCCGGCGTACGGCTGATCAAGAAGACGCTGCTGGCCGACATCGCGGACTGTCCGTCCCTGGGCGCCACGGCCAAGCAGCCCCAGCCCAACCCGCTCCTCGACAACATCGAGGGCATGGCGATCACGGGCCACGACAAGGGCCGCCTCAAGGTCCTCCTGGTCAGCGACGACAACCAGAACGCCACCCAGATCACGCGGTTCTATTACCTGCGGGTAAGCACAGCTTCCTAGGAGCGCGGGGAACCGCGCGACCGGCCCCCACTCGGCCGCACCCGGGAAACGGCCGATCCCAGCGGAGCGAATTGTTGCGGCGGGATGAAATCCGCGCCCGTACGCGTTGGTGCCTTCCGGAAGATCAGGTCTGAAGGAGGGCACCCGCGTGGCAGCGCAACAGGGCGAGACACGAGGCTGGGCGCGCAGGCTGGCCGCGTACGCATGGCGCTACCCGAAGGACGTCCTGCTCGCGCTCGGCTCCTCTCTCGGTGGCATGGCGGTCATGGCGCTGGTCCCGCTCGCCACCAAGGTGATCATCGACGACGTCATCGGCGATCACAGCCGTGACATGGCTCCCTGGGCCGGTGCCCTGATCGCCGCCGCCGTGGTGGTCTACGTCATGACCTACATCCGCCGCTACTACGGCGGCCGGCTCGCCCTCGACGTCCAGCACGACCTGCGGACCGAGATGTTCGAGACGATCACCCGCCTCGACGGCCGCCGCCAGGACGAGCTGTCCACCGGCCAGGTCGTCGGCCGCGCGACCAGCGACCTCCAGCTGATCCAGGGCCTGCTCTTCATGCTCCCGATGACCATCGGGAACGTCCTCCTCTTCCTGATCTCCCTCGTGATCATGGCCTGGCTGTCGCTTCCGCTGACCCTGGTCGCCCTCGCCGTGGCCCCCGCCCTGTGGTGGATCGCCAGGCGCAGCCGCTCCAGGCTGCACCCCGCCACCTGGTACGCGCAGGCCCAGGCCGCCGCCGTCGCGGGTGTGGTCGACGGCGCCGTCACCGGCGTACGCGTGGTGAAGGGCTTCGGGCAGGAGGAGCAGGAGACCGGCAAGCTGCGGGAGGTCGGGCGGCGGCTGTTCGCCGGGCGGCTGCGCACCATCCGGCTGAACAGCACGTACACCCCTGCCCTGCAGGCCGTCCCCGCCCTCGGCCAGGTGGCCATGCTGGCGCTCGGCGGCTGGCTGGCGGTCCGCGGGCACATCACCCTGGGCACCTTCGTCGCCTTCTCCACCTACCTCGCCCAGCTGGTCGGCCCGGTCCGCATGCTGGCCATGGTGCTCACGGTAGGGCAGCAGGCGCGCGCGGGCACCGAGCGCGTCCTGGAGCTGATCGACACCCAGCCGTCGATGACGGACGGCACCAGGCAACTGCCCGCCGACGCTCCCGCCACGGTCGAGTTCGACGACGTGTCCTTCGGCTACGACGAGGAGCGCCCCGTCCTCGACGGGCTCAGCTTCGAGATCCGTCCCGGCGAGACCCTCGCCGTGGTCGGCTCCTCCGGCTCCGGCAAGTCCACCGTCTCGCTGCTCCTGCCGCGCTTCTACGACGTCACCCGCGGCGCTGTCCTCGTCGGCGGCCACGACGTCCGCGAGCTCACCCTCGAATCGCTGCGGGCGGCGATCGGGCTGGTCCCCGAGGACTCCTTCCTCTTCTCGGACACGGTCCGCAGCAACATCGCGTACGGCCGGCCCGACGCGACCGAGGAGGAGATCCTCGTCGCCGCCCGCGCCGCCCAGGCCGACCGCTTCATCAGCGAGCTCCCGGACGGCTACGACACCAAGGTCGGCGAACACGGCCTGACCCTCTCCGGCGGCCAGCGCCAGCGCGTCGCCCTCGCCCGCGCGATCCTCACCGACCCGCGGCTCCTCGTCCTGGACGACGCGACCTCCGCCGTGGACGCCCGCGTCGAGCACGAGATCCACGAGGCGCTGAAGCAGGTCATGCAGGGCCGCACCACGCTGCTGATAGCCCACCGCCGCTCCACTCTGAACCTCGCCGACCGCATCGCCGTCCTCGACGCCGGCCGGCTCGCCGACATCGGCACCCACGAGGAGCTGCAGGAGCGGTCCGCGCTCTACCGCCGACTGCTCACCGACCCGGACGAGCTGGGCGGAGTCTCACCGGGGCACACCCCGGCCGCCTGCCCGCAGGAGGACACGTCCGTACGGGACGAGCTGGACGCCGAGTTCGACGCCGAGCGAGGTATCACGCCCCGGCTCTGGGCGGGCGAGCGCGTCCCGAGGGACGTCGCGATGGAGGGCATGCCCGCCACGCCCGAACTCCTCGCCCAGGTCGACGCGTTGCCGCCGGCGACCGACGTCCCGGAGATCGACGAGGCGCGTGCGGTGACGCCCGAGGAGTCCTACGGCCTGCGCCGACTGCTGCGGGGTTTCGGCCTTCCGCTGCTGGTCAGCCTGTCTCTGGTGGCCGTCGACGCCGGGATGGGGCTGCTCCTTCCGGTCCTGATCCGGCACGGCATCGACCAGGGCGTCACCGCGGCGGCGCTCGGCGCGGTCTGGGCGGCCGCGCTGCTGGGCCTGCTCGCCGTCCTCGCCCAGTGGGCGGCGCAGATCGGCGAGACCCGGATGACCGGGCGCACCGGCGAGCGGGTCCTGTACTCCCTGCGCCTGAAGATCTTCTCCCAGCTGCAGCGGCTCGGACTCGACTACTACGAGCGGGAGTTGACCGGCCGGATCATGACGAGGATGACGACCGACGTCGACGCCCTCTCCACCTTCCTGCAGACCGGCCTGGTCACCGCCTTCGTCTCCGTCGTCACCTTCTTCGGCATCATGGGCGTCCTGCTGGTGATCGACCTGCAGCTCGCGCTCGTCGTGTTCGCCACGCTGCCTCCGCTGATCGTCGCCACGTTCTTCTTCCGCCGGGCGAGCGTGAAGGCGTACGAACTGGCCCGTGAGCGTGTGTCGTTGGTCAACGCCGACCTTCAGGAGTCGGTGTCCGGGCTGCGGATCGTGCAGGCCTTCGGGCGCGAGGTCGACGGCGGGCGGCGGTTCGCGGAGCGCAGCGACAGCTACCGCCAGGCGCGCATCCGCGGCCAGTTCCTGATCTCCGTCTACTTCCCCTTCGTGCAGCTCCTGTCGTCCGTCGCCGCCGCGGCCGTGCTGATCGCGGGCGCGGGACGGGTGGACGCCGCCACCCTGACGACGGGTGCGCTGGTCGCCTACCTCCTCTACATCGACCTGTTCTTCGCGCCGGTCCAGCAGCTCTCCCAGGTCTTCGACGGCTACCAGCAGGCCACCGTCTCCCTGGGCCGCATCCAGGAACTGCTCCGGGAGCCGACCTCCACCAAGGCCGCCGACGAACCGCTGGAGGTCCTCTCCCTGCGCGGCGACATCGCGTTCGAGGGCCTGCACTTCGCCTACGGTGCCGCCGACGAGGCAGAAGGGGAAGAGGCGCTCGACGGCATCGAGTTGGCCATCCCGGCCGGGCAGACGGTCGCTTTCGTCGGCGAGACCGGCGCGGGCAAGTCCACCCTCGTCAAGCTCGTGGCGCGCTTCTACGACCCCACGAGCGGCCGGGTCACGGTCGACGGCCAGGACCTGCGCACCCTCGACATCACCTCCTACCGGCACCGTCTCGGCGTCGTCCCGCAGGAGGCGTACCTCTTCCAGGGCACGGTCCGCGACGCCATCGCCTACGGCCGCCCGGACGCCACCGATGCCGAGGTCGAGGCGGCGGCCCGCGCGGTCGGCGCGCACGAGATGATCGCCACGCTCGACGGCGGCTATCTGCACGAGGTCGCCGAACGCGGCCGCAACCTCTCGGCGGGCCAGCGCCAGCTGATCGCCCTGGCCCGCGCGGAACTGGTCGACCCCGACGTCCTCCTCCTGGACGAGGCCACGGCCGCCCTGGACCTGGCCACGGAAGCCCAGGTCAACCAGGCGACGGACCGGCTCGCGGGCCGCCGTACGACACTCGTGGTCGCCCACCGGCTGACCACGGCCGCCCGCGCCGATCGGGTGGTCGTCATGGACCACGGGCGGGTCGTGGAGGACGGCACGCACGACGAACTGCTCGCGCTGGACGGGCAGTACGCCGAGCTGTGGCGGACGTTCGTGGGAGCGCCGGACACGGAGGAGCCGGTGGGCGCGGTGCGTTGAGCGGTCAGGTGTCCTGCTTCTCCCACTTGGCGCCGCGCTGCTTCCAGCGTGCGAGGACCGGCGGCGAGATGATCGCGCCGCCGTGCTCCTTCTCCTGGATCCTTTGCGCCTCCCGGAGCTTGTCGGCGACTGCCTGCCAGTCGACGGGCGTCGCACGCGTCAGCTGCAGTGCGTCGTTCAACTCGCTCGACCGAGGCGTCATCGCACCCGAGTCGTAGTTGAAGTCGGTTCCGCTACCGGGGTCCCCCGTCCTCGTGTCACTGGCCGGCCCCATCTCCAGGTTGGCGGGCATGTTGTGCAGCGCCTTCTTGTTCCCGGCCGTGGATTCGAGCACGTTCCGGATCTCGTCCAGGAATATGAAGACCGGCGAGGCCCGCGGGCCGTCCGCGTCCGCCGACGCGAGGATGTCGTCCAGTTGGGTGCGGGCGATCTTGTGGTGGAGGGAGGTCTTGTCGCCCCAGAACGGATGCCTGATCCGCATGTCCGCGTGCGCGTTGGTCACCGCTTTCGCCGCCCAGTCGCTGCTGCCGCCACCGCCGACGGAGGCCGTCTGGAACCCGGGTTCGTGCTCCGCGGTCCCCAGCTCCTCGTGGAACAGGGCCGACAGCTCGGCGTCCCCTTCCACGTCGGCGAGGGTGGTGTACGCGGTCCCGATGCCGATGTTCTCCAGGATGATTTCCTTCGCGTTCTGCTCCTTCGCCTTGAACCCCTCGTCGAGCGCGTCGAAGTACTCGATGATCTTCTCGGCCTCGCTCTTCGCGGGAGCGGCCGCCTGCGCGGAAGTCTCGGCCGGCGCGGTCTTCGGGGTCTTCTTCTTCGGCATGCGCTGCACCGCGGCCGACGCCGGGGCCGTCGACCCCTTCGCGACGGCGCGCTGAACGTCCGCCCCGCCCCGCATCACCTGCCGCGCCGTGCGCTCCGCCGCCTTCTCGAAGGGGTCGGACTCGTCGCTGATCCGTACACCGCTGCCGTTGTCGGTGCCGGCCACCGCGCCGGCGCGCTGCTGGCGGACGTGCTCCAGCTCATGGGCGAGGGTCTTCTTGTCGACCGCGCTGCGGAACACGATGTGGTTGGTGTGCGTGGTGTACGCCTCGGCCCCGACGGCCTCGCTGGAACTGCGTGCCGCGGTGCCGGTGTGGAGGGAGACGTCGGAGAAGTCCTCGCCGCCGAACCGGGTCTCCATCTCCCGCTGCAACCCGGGGGCCATCCGGCTTCCCCCGGACCGCACCACGGAGCTCACCTCGTCGGCGGCCGACCGCTGCACGGTGTCCTCATGGCCGCATCCCGCATCGTGCTGGTGCTCCTCGTGGTCGGACCGCGCCCGCTGGACCTCGACCATGCGTGCCACCGCGGCGTTGCCGGCGGTGCGCTGAAGGGTGGCGAGCGACTGCGGGGACCGTGTCCCGACAGCGGGTTGCACCACCCCCGCCACCTGGGACGACGGGGCCGGGGATCGACGCTGACCGGTGTTCTTCTCCGGCAGTTCCTTGGCGTGCACTACGGGACCTCCTTGGGACTCCTCTCACATCTCCACAGAGACGACGGGTCGCCGCAAGAGCTGGGAGGGCAGACCCGTTGCACGCTCGCCCGACCGAAGGGCGCCCGCTCATCGACGCCCGTGCAACCATCCGACACATGTCGTGCGTCCGTACACCAGTACGCTCATTGCCGGATACGGGAAGGGACAACAGTGGACAGTGGTGCGATACGGCGGCGGTTGGCGACGCTCCTCACCGTGCTGGCCGCTTCCGGGCTCCTGGCCGTCGCGGCGCCGGGGCAGGCGCAGGCCGCCGCGCAGTCCTGCTCGGGGCACAAGATCAGGACGTTCGCCTTCTCCACCGGCTCCGTGAAGCTGTACAGGAGCGGCAACTACCTGTGCGCCCTCACCGTCCCCAAGGGTGCCGCCGCCAAGCGGCCGATGATGGTCAGCATGCAGGTGCGCGGTTTTGAACCCATCGTCGACAAGGGGCAGTTCACGAGTCACGCCGGACCGGTGCGGGCCTACGTCGGGCACCGCAAGGTGTGGATCAAGGGCTCGGTGGGCCGTGGGTCCTACGACTCCGGTGGCTGGAAGCGCTACTGAACCCGTAGAGCCCACTGAACCCACCCAAAAACCGAGGGACTTCCCTATCTCCCCTGGTGCGTACCGGAGTTGCTCCGATAGCTTCCGCACGCACATCTGATTCACAGGGGAGGGTGCATGCGCAAGGCGCTCAGATGGCTGTTGGCACTCACGGTGCTCATAGGCACGGTGAGCACGGCGGGGGCGGCCACCGCCGCCGAGCCGGGGGCCACGGCCACCAAGGCCACCACCGACATCAAGGACCAGCTCCTCGCCATACCGGGGATGAGCCTGATCGAGGAGAAGCCGTACACCGGCTACCGCTTCTTCGTCCTCGACTACACCCAGCCGATCGACCACCACCACCCGTCCAAGGGCACGTTCCAGCAGCGGATCACCGTGCTGCACAAGGACGTCAGCCGCCCGACGGTCTTCTACACCGGCGGCTACAACGTCTCCACGACACCCAGCCGCCGCGAGCCGACCCAGATCGTGGACGGCAACCAGGTCTCCATGGAGTACCGCTTCTTCACCCCGTCCCGGCCCGCCCCGGCCGACTGGAGCAAGCTGGACATCTGGCAGGCGGCCAGTGACCAGCACCGTATCTTCAAGGCGCTGAAGAAGATCTACACCAGGAACTGGATCTCCACGGGCGGCTCGAAGGGCGGCATGACCGCCACCTACTACGAGCGCTTCTACCCGCGCGACATGGACGGCGTCGTCGCGTACGTCGCCCCGAACGACGTCGTGAACAACGAGGACTCCGCCTACGACCGCTTCTTCACCAAGGTCGGCACCAAGGAGTGCCGCGACCGGCTGAACGCGGTGCAGCGCGAGGCGCTGGTGCGCCGCGAGCCGCTGGAGAAGAAGTACGCGGCCTACGCCGCCGAGAACGGCTACACCTTCACCACCATCGGCAGTCTGGACCGCGCCTACGAGGCCGTCGTCCTCGACTACGTCTGGGGCTTCTGGCAGTACAGCCTGCTGTCCGACTGCGCCACGGTCCCGGCGGACGCGAAGACGGCGACCGACGACGCGATCTGGACGTCCGTCGACACGATCTCCGGCTTCTCCTTCTACACGGACCAGGGCCTGGAGCCGTACACGCCGTACTACTACCAGGCGGGCACCCAACTCGGCGCCCCCACCATCCACTTCCCGTACATCGAGAAGCAGTACGTCCGCTACGGCTACCAGGCACCGCGGAACTTCGTACCCCGCGACATCCCGATGAAGTTCCAGCCGTACGCGATGCGGGACGTCGACTCCTGGGTGCGGGACCACGCACACCACATGCTCTTCGTCTACGGGCAGAACGACCCGTGGGGCGCGGAGCGCTTCCGCGTCGGCAAGGGCGCGAAGGACTCGTACGTGTTCACGGCCCCGGGGCTGAACCACGGCGCCAACGTGGCCGGCCTGGTCGCGGACCAGAAGGCGCTGGCCACCGCCCGCATCCTGCAGTGGGCCGGTGTCCCCGCCTCCTCCACGGATCGGGCGAAGCCGCTGGCCGCGTTCGACAGGAAGCTGGACGTACGGGACGTGGAGCGCGAACCGGCTCTGCGACCGTAGGACCGGTCAAGTCCCCTGCTGTGCCCGGCCGTTGCTCACGTCACACCGGCCGGGCACAGCCCACCGGCTGCCTGCCCTCCAGCTGCACGTACAGTGCCGTCCCCGCGGGGCAACGGGTGCGCTTGGCCACCGCCTCCACCACCTTGTACTGCGGCTTCTTCCTGCCGCTGCCGTCGCACGCCGTCTCGCGGACCTGCCCGTTCCCGGAGCCGTAGACGCAGTCGCCGACGATGGTGCGTGGCCCGCCCCCGCCGCCCGGGTCGCCGGGGTGCGGTGGCTCCAGATCGCGCATACAGGCGTAGCCCTGCGGCACCGAGCCGTCGCCGTCCTCGTCGGAGGACGGACTCTGCTCGCTGATGTGCAGGACGAAGTCCGTGGTCGCCGGGCACAGCGGGCCGTCGCCCACCTTGCCGTCATGGCGTGCCACCACCCGGGCGAAAGCCCGCTCACTGGTGCACGGCACCTCGGTGAAGCTCGTCGTACCGAAGGAACTGCACTCGTCGACGGCGAGGAACACCGACCCGTAGCCGGAGGGCTGCGTCGAGGTCGTCCTCGGTGCCGCACTGGGCTCGTCACCCTTGCCGGACGCGGACGACAGCACCTGGCAGCCCGTCGTCAGGGCAGCGACCAGTACCAGCAGTGTGCAGACCACCCCCACAAAACTTCTCTCACGCATCGCGATCCCCCCGGGCACCTCCCCAGATGACCCGCCCCCAGCGTGACCCGCCGCAGCGGGCACACGCCAGACGCGCGGGATGCTTTGGGCTAATTGGTGGTCGTACGCCGGGTGTGTTACGTACGGGCCCTACGTCCCGTCTAGTACGACAGCCCGTAGCCGATGGGGTACAGCACCTGCGTCGGATCGTCGGCCTTCTGCACCGGCACCGGCAGCCGCCCGCGCGGCGCGACCTTCCCGGCGATCACCCGCGCGGCCGCCCGCAGTTCGACGTCGGTCCAGGAGTACGACGCCAAGTGGACGGGGACGGAGGGGAGTTGGGCCACGTCGTACGGGTTGCGGACGGCGAGCGCCACGACCGGCCTCCCGGTCGCGACCAGCTGCGCGGCGAGGGTCTGCTGCGCGTTGCCCGCCGTGACGTTGTAGGTCGCCACGACCACCGCGTCCGCGTCCTGTGCCGCAGCGACCGCCTTGGCGATGGTGGCGGCGGAGGGGGCCGTACCGGTGGACAGGGCCGTCGCGGTGAATCCCAGGTCGGTGAGGGCCTTCGCGAGAACGCCCGTCGGCGGGCCCGTCGTCCCGGAAGGAGAGGCCGGATCGGCGCCCACGACCAGGATCTTCCTGTGCGTACGGCGGGACAGCGGCAGCAGCCTGCCCTCGTTGACCAGCAGTGTCGTCGTCCGCTCGGCGATGCGGTCGGCCGCCGCGAGATGCGCCCCGGTGCCGACCATGCGGTCCACGCCGCGCCCGTCGGCGTACGGCTGCTCGAACAGCCGGAGCCGTGCCTTCAGCCGCAGGATCCGCAGCAGCGACTCGTCGAGCCGCGCCTCGGTCAGCTCGCCGTCCTGCACGGCCTTCAGGACGGCGTTCCAGGCGACGGCAAGGTCGGGCGGGTTGAGGAGCTGGTCGACGCCGGCCTTGAGCGCCAGCACGGGAACGCGGTCGTCGCCGTATTTCGTCCGTACGCCCTCCATGCCCAGGGAGTCCGTCACCACGACCCCGTCGTAGCCGAGTTCCCCCCGCAGGATGCCGGTGAGGATCGGGTGGGAGAGGGTGGCCGGGTCGCCGGAGTCGTCGAGGGCCGGGAACTGGATGTGCGCGGTCATGATCGAGCCGATGCCCGCCCTGACGGCCGCACGGAAGGGGACGGCGTCGAGCTTCTCCCACAGTTCGCGGCTGTGGGTGATGACCGGGAAGCCGTAGTGGCTGTCGACGGCGGTGTCGCCGTGCCCGGGGAAGTGCTTGGCGGTCGCGGCGACCGACGAGCTCTGGTACCCGGCGACCTCGGCGGCGACCAGACCGGCCACCGCGTCCGGGTCGGCCCCGAAGGAGCGGACACCGATGACCGGGTTGGCCGGGTTGATGTTCACGTCGGCGTCGGGGGAGTAGTCCTGGTTGATGCCGATCGCGCGCAACTCGGCGCCGGAGATGCGGCCGAGGGTGTGCGCGTCCCGGCGTGAACCGCCGGCGCCCATGGCCATCGCGCCCGGGAAGAGGGTCGCGGGTGCGCCGACGCGGCAGACGATGCCGTGCTCCTGGTCGGTGGCGACGAGGACGGGCAGACCGCGGGGCTGAGTGAGGGAGGCGCGCTGGATGCCGTTGGAGAGGCCGGCGATCTGGTGGGGGTCCCGGGTGTTGTGCGCCCAGGTGAAGTAGATGATGCCGCCCACGCGGTACCTGGCGATCAGCTCGGCGGCCGTGTGGACGCCGATCTCCTTGAGGTTGGCGTCGATGTCGGCCTGGTCGGGCGCGGTGGCGGAGTGACCGTACACGCGCATGACGAAGAGCTGGCCGACCTTCTCGGGAAGGGTCATGCGGGAGATGAGCGAGCGGAGCTTCTTGTCGTCGGGTGTGCCGGCGTAGGCGTCGGTGCCGATCGCCAGGGCCGCGGTGACTCCTGCGGTGGCGGCGAGAACGGTACGTCTGGAGGGCACGTGCGCTCCTTCCGGAGTGATCCGTTGGAGATCAACTGAAGGAAACTTCCAAGGAGTCAGCAATAGTGGGAAAGTTTCTGCCAGTCAAGGGAGCGCGCAGCAACCGGAGAGGGGCCGCCATCGGCGCTGTTGGAGGGGGGCGCGCCGATGGCGGCGTGCTGCCGGCCGCAGTACGGCGGAGAGGGTAGGTCAGCGATCGCAGCCAGCAGCGAGGGCCGACACCGCACGGCGGAGACTCATCCGGTCAGCTTGCGGGTTGGACGAACCGTAAGGGGGGCTGGTTCCCGCGTTCCGGGCGATTCCCGGAACTTGGTGACCGAGGGGTCACAGGGCCGGATGAGGCGTGATGTTCGGCCACTGCTCCTGCAGTGTGCGTACGGTCCCTGCGATCGCCGGACGACGAGCGGCTCCTTTGCGCCACAGGGCGTACGACCGCCTTGCCGGAGCCGGGTCCGGGCGAACTCCGGCCACCCCGGCGGGCGGCGGGCCGCTCTCCGGCTTCGGTGACACGCGGGCGACGGGAAGAGGTCCATCCCGTGGACGCGGCAGCGTCGCCGGTGACGGGCGGCCGATCATGAGGCCATGCCCGTAGTCGACATCCCCGGTTCCAAGTCCATCACCGCCCGCGCGCTCTTCCTGGCGGCAGCGGCCGACGGCGTCACCACCCTCGTACGGCCCCTGCGCTCGGACGACACGGAGGGCTTCGCCGAGGGGCTGGTGCGGCTCGGGTATCGCGTCGGCCGGACCCCGGGCGCCTGGCAGGTGGACGGCCGCCCGCAGGGCCCTTCACTGACCGAGGCGGACGTGTACTGCCGGGACGGCGCCACGACGGCCCGCTTCCTGCCGACGCTCGCGGCGGCGGGCCGCGGCACGTACCGCTTCGACGCGTCCGAGCAGATGCGCCGCCGCCCCCTGCTGCCCCTGACCCGCGCCCTGCGCGACCTGGGAGTCGACCTCACGCACGAGGAAGCCGAGGGGCACCACCCCCTCACCGTACGGGCGGCGGGCGTCGAGGGCGGCGAGGTGGTCCTGGACGCGGGCCAGTCCTCGCAGTACCTGACAGCGCTCCTGCTCCTGGGCCCGCTGACCCGCCAAGGCCTGCGCATCCGGGTCACCGACCTCGTCTCGGCACCGTACGTGGAGATCACGCTCGCGATGATGCGGGCGTTCGGGGCGGAGGTGGAGGTGGAGGTGGAGCGGGACGCCGACGTGTTCGTGGTCCAGCCCGGCGGCTACCGTGCCACGACCTACGCGATCGAGCCCGACGCGTCCACGGCGAGCTACTTCTTCGCGGCGGCGGCGGTGACGCCGGGCGCCGAGGTGACGGTGCCGGGGCTGGGCGTGGGGGCCCTGCAGGGAGACCTCGGCTTCGTCGACGTCCTGCGCAGGATGGGCGCGGAGGTCTCGGTGCGCCCGGACGGCACGACGGTCCGGGGTACGGGCGTGCCCCACGGTCTCACCGTCACCATGCGGGACATCTCGGACACGATGCCGACGCTGGCCGCGATCGCGCCGTTCGCGGACGGTCCGGTGCGGATCGAGAACGTCGCGAACACCCGCGTGAAGGAGTGCGACCGACTGGACGCGTGCGCCGAGAACCTGCGACGGCTGGGGGTCGAGGTGGCCACGGGCCCGGACTGGATCGAGATCCACCCGGGCCCACCCGCCGGGGCCGGCACGCAGATCAAGTCCTACGGCGATCACCGCATCGTGATGTCCTTCGCGGTCACCGCGCTGCGCGCACCGGGAATCTCGTTCGACGACCCCGGCTGTGTACGGAAGACCTTCCCCGCTTTCCACGAGGCGTTCGCGGAGCTGAGGGGCGTACTGGGGTACGGCCGGTGAGCTGCTCCTGAAGGCATGACAGGGCGCGACGGGGACTGCGAGGGCGGGCGGGGACGCCGTACGGCCGTCCCCGCGACCAGCCCCCACCGGCCCGCAGGTTCATCACCGCGCTTCCGGCGGAGCGCTCAGGCGCACTCGTTGAGCAGTCGCGCCAAGTGCTCCCGTCCCGCCGCCAGCAGCTCCTGCAGCGGCGCCGCCTCCTCGTACCACCGCTTCTCGTACTCCCAGCACAGCCAGCCGTCCCAGCCGTGCCGGGAGAGGACCTCCACGCACTCGGTGAGCGGCAGGACGCCGGCGCCGAGCGCGAGCGGGGTCGTGTCCTCGGCGGAGGCGATGTCCTTGACCTGGACATAGCCGAGGAACGGCGACAGGGCGGCGTACGACTCCGACGGCTGCTCGCCGCCCAGCCAGGTGTGCATGACGTCCCACAGGGCGCCGACATGACGGTGGCCGACCGGGCCCAGGATCCGGATCGCGTCGGCTGCCCTGCGATGCGAGTCGTGGGTCTCCAGGAGGATGCGTACGCCGAGGTCGGCGGCGTACTCCGCGGCCGTGCCCAGCCGCCGGGCGGCCAGGGCGTCGGCGCGCTCGGTGGTCTGTTCGTGGTCCGCGCCGGGGAAGACCCGGACGTAGGGGGCGCCGAGGTCGCGGGCGAGGTCGAGGAGGCGGCGGATCTCCTCGATCACGGGGCCGTCGTCGCCGGGCGCGGCCACGCGCACGTACCCGGCGAGGCCCAGGATCTCGATGCCTCCCGCCTTGAACTCGGAGGCCACGTCGGCCCGTTCGGAGAGGTCTATGCCCGGGTGGACCGGCTCCTCCGGGTGGGCGCGCAGCTCGACGCCGTGGTAGCCGTGGGTGGCCGCGAGCCGGACCACGTCCGGGATGGGCAGGCCGGGGACGCCGAGGGTGGAGAACGCCAGTCTCATGGTCCCTACTGTCACCCCGGGGAGCCGTGCAGGTCCAGCCGCCAGTCCTGGCCGGTCAGGTCCTTTCCGAACGAGCGGTGCGGTTTCTCGGCGACCAGGACGAAACCGTGGCGCTGGTAGATGCGGCGGGCGGCGCCGAGGACGTCGTTGGTCCACAGCACGACGTCGCGGTAGCCGACCTCGCGGGCGAAGTCGACGACGGACCCCACGAGCCGGTCGCCGATGCCGAGCCCCCGCGCCTCGGGCTCGACCAGCAGCAGCCGCAGCCGAGCGGTGGCCGGGGCGTCGTCCCGTACGCACATGATGCATCCCACCGGCCGGCCGTCGACCTCGGCGATCCACACCCGCTCCAGATGCGGGTCGTGGTCCTCGGCGAAGTCGGCGACGATACGGGCCACCAGCCCCTCGTAGTCGGCGTTGAAGCCGTACTCGGCGGCGTACAGCGCGGCGTTGCGCTGGACGATCCATCCCAGGTCGCCGGGACCGGGCTCGCGCAGGACGACGTCCTCGCGGCGGGGCGGGCGGCCGTCGGAGAGGATCTCGCGGACCGTGCGCATCGCCTCCGACAGGCGGGGCCGGTCGGCGGAGGGCACGGTGGCCAGGAGCGCGCCCACGGACTCGTTGGCCCGCTCGGCGAGCAGGCCCGCGGTCTCACGCCCGCGCGAGGTGAGGGTGACCTCGCGGCGCCGGGGATCACGCGCGGACGGTGCGCGCTCGATCAGCCCGTCGTCCTCGAACTTGTTCAGGATCCGGCTCAAGTACCCGGCGTCCAGGGAGAGTTCGGTCCGCAGATCCACCGCGTCGGTACGCGGGGAGTGCGCGAGTTCGTAGAGCACCCGGGACTCGGTCAGCGTGTACGGGGCGTACAGCTGGCGGCTGTAGTCGAGAGCGCCGATGACGTTCGTGTAGAAGCGGTTGAAGGTGCGGATGTCCTGGACGGTCATGAGTGCCGACCCCCGAATGGTTGACCCCGAACAGTTGACTCAGTCAGAGATACCGTCGGGTCGAGACTAGGACACCCACGCCCCTGGGACTACCCCTCGTCGCCCACCGGCCGGCAGACACCCACCTGCACGCCGGACTTGCCCCTGACCGTGGAGACGAGTGCACGCCGGTCCTGCCCCTCGCCATGGAGACGAGTGCACGCCGGTTCTGCCCCTCGTCATGGAGACGAGCTCGAACCCCCGCCCGGCCCCGTCCGTCCACCACGGCCCGAGCGCCGGTGCGGCCACCCCCTCGGTGTCGCCCCTCAGTCGCGCGGCCGCCCCTCAGCGGCACCCTTCAGCCGCGCGGCCCCCCAGAGGACCCCCGGACCATCAGCTCTCCCCGAACCGTCGCGATGTCCCCGGGCGGCGGCTCCTCCCGCCCCATCGCGATCCGCCCGGCCCGCGCCCCCGCCTCCGCCAACGGCAACCGCACCGTCGTCAGAGCGGGCACCGCGTCGATGCTGAACGGCAGATCGTCGAAGCCGGCGACCGACACGTCCTGAGGAATCCGCAGCCCGGACTCCCGCAGCGCGGCACACGCCCCCAGCGCGACGGAGTCGTTCGCCGCGACCACCGCTGTGAGGGACGGATCCCGGCGCAGCAGCTCAAGCGTCGCCTCGTACCCCGAGGTCCGGTCGTAGCGACCCCACACCGTCCACCGGGGATCCTCCTCGATCCCCGCCGCGGCCAGCGCCGCCCGGTGCCCCTCAAGGCGGTGCCGCGTCGTCGTCCGTTCCTCCGGCCCCGCGATGTACCCGAGCCGCCGGTGCCCGAGACCGATCAGGTGCTCGGTGAGCCGCTGTCCGCCGCCGCGGTTGTCGAAGGCGAGCGCGATCGCTCCGGTGTCCGGTGCCGGCGGCCGCCCGCACAGCACCACCCGCGTCCCCGCGTCCGTCAGCTTCCGCAGTTTCGCCGCCACCGCCGCCGCGTGCGGCGCGTCCTGAATGGCTCCGCCGGTCAGCACGACCGCCGCCGCCCGCTGGCGCTGCAGCAGGGTCAGATAGGTCAGTTCACGCTCCGGCGAACCCCCCGTGTTGCAGACGACCGCCAGCCGCTCGCCCCCGGCTCGGCCCCCGGGCCCCCCGATCTCCGCCTGGATCGCGCTCGCCATGATCCCGAAGAACGGGTCGGCGATGTCGTTGACGAGAATCCCCACCAGGTCGGAAGTGGCCGCGGCCAGCGAACTCGCGGGCCCGTTCAGCACGTAGTCCAGCTCGTCGACCGCCTTCAGCACCCGCTCACGGGTGGATGCGGCCACGGGATAGTTCCCGTTCAGTACGCGCGACACCGTCGCGGGCGAGACCTGCGCGCGGGCCGCCACGTCCGCCAGGGTCACCGTCATCTCGTCGTCCTCCGGTCACGCATCTCGTCGTACCTGTCGTACGCCCTCATCGGTTCGTGGTACGCCCTCGTGGACAGGTCGACCCCAGGCCCCCCGGTTCCGAGCACGTCGAGCAGACCTTACGGCCACAACCCCCCGCTGTTCGTCCCCTCGAACAACTCGAAGCGGTCACGGTCTTGTCGGAACCACCGCTCAGAGGCTAGCTTCTCCATAGATAGAAAGCGCTTGCTGTGACGCTCGTCAGTGAGGCCGACGCGGCGCGCGCATCCGCGTACGACGCTGAGTACGACGCCTGCGAAGGGAATGACGTGACACGCAAGACGGTGCGTATCGCCATGAACGGTGTGACCGGGCGCATGGGCTACCGCCAGCACCTGGTCCGTTCCATCCTGGCCATCCGCGAACAGGGCGGCCTCGACCTCGGTGACGGCACCGTGCTGTGGCCGGAGCCGATCCTGGTCGGCCGCCGTGAGCACGCGCTCAAGGCGCTCGCCGAACAGCACGGCCTGGACCCGGCGAACATCTCCACCGACGTGGACGCGGTACTCGCCGACCCGACCGTCGACATCTACTTCGACGCCCAGGTGACCTCGGCCCGCGAGGAGGCGATCAAGAAGGCGATCGCGGCGGGCAAGCACATCTACACCGAGAAGCCCACCGCCACCGGCCTCGACGGCGCCCTGGAGCTCGCCCGCCTCGCGAACGACGCGGGCATCAAGCACGGCGTCGTCCAGGACAAGCTCTTCCTCCCGGGCCTGCTGAAGCTCAAGCGCCTCATCGACGGCGGCTTCTTCGGCCGGATCCTGTCCATCCGCGGCGAGTTCGGCTACTGGGTCTTCGAGGGCGACTGGCAGGCCGCCCAGCGCCCGTCCTGGAACTACCGCGCGGAGGACGGCGGCGGCATCGTCGTCGACATGTTCCCGCACTGGGAGTACGTGCTGCACGAGCTGTTCGGCCGGGTGAAGTCCGTCCAGGCCATCGCCACCACCCACATCCCGCAGCGCTGGGACGAGAACGGCAAGCCCTACGACGCCACCGCCGACGACGCCGCCTACGGCATCTTCGAGCTCGACGGCGGCGCGATCGCCCAGATCAACTCCAGCTGGGCCGTGCGCGTGGGCCGCGACGAACTCGTCGAGTTCCAGGTCGACGGCACCGAGGGCTCCGCGGTCGCCGGCCTGCGCAACTGCCGCGTCCAGCACCGCACCATGACCCCCAAGCCGGTCTGGAACCCCGACATCCCGGCCACCTACTCCTTCCGCGACCAGTGGCAGGAGATCCCGGACAACGAGGAGTTCGACAACGGCTTCAAGGCCCAGTGGGAGCTGTTCCTCAAGCACGTCTACGCCGACGCCCCCTACCACTGGGACCTCCTCGCCGGCGCCCGCGGCGTCCAGCTCGCCGACCTGGGCCTGAGGTCCTCGGCCGAGGGCCTCCGTCTCGACGTACCGGAGATCGCGCTGTGACCATCCAACTCCCCGACTTCAAAGGCGGGTTGAGGGCGTACGACCCCCGCCCGGAGCCCCTCGCCCTCACCACCGGCTCCCCCTTCACCTCGCGTACGGTCTTCTCGGCGGCCCACGTCGTCGCCGACCCGTACGCGGACGTGTCGCCCGACTCGCCCGCCGCCGTCGACTGGGACGCCACCCTCGCCTTCCGCCGCCACCTGTGGTCCCACGGGCTCGGTGTCGCGGAGGCCATGGACACCGCCCAGCGCGGCATGGGCCTGGACTGGGCGGGCGCGGCCGAGCTGATCCGGCGCAGCGCCGCCGAGGCCAAGGCGGTCGGCGGCCGGATCGCCTGCGGCGTCGGCACCGACCAGATCGCCGCCGGATCCCTCGTGGAGGTCCGGGCGGCCTACGAGGAGCAGCTCACCCTCGTCGAGGAGTCCGGCGCGCAGGCCATCCTGATGGCGTCCCGGGCGCTGGCCGCCGCGGCGTCGGGCCCCGAGGACTACCTGGAGGTCTACGGCCACCTGCTCCGCCAGGCCGCCGAGCCGGTGGTCCTGCACTGGCTGGGCCCGATGTTCGACCCGGCGCTGGAGGGCTACTGGGGGTCGAGCGACCTCGACACGGCGACGGACACCTTCCTGGAGGTCATCGCCGCCCACCCCGACAAGGTGGAGGGCATCAAGGTCTCGCTCCTGGACGCCCAGCGGGAGATCGACATCCGCCGCCGGCTCCCGCAGGGCGTGCGCTGCTACACCGGCGACGACTTCAACTACCCCGAGCTGATCGCCGGCGACGAGCAGGGCTTCAGCCACGCCCTGCTCGGCATCTTCGACCCGCTGGGCCCGCTGGCGGCGGAGGCGGTCCGGGTCCTCGACACGGGGAACACGGCGGGCTTCCGCGCCCTGCTCGACCCGACGGTCGACCTCTCACGCCACCTCTTCCAGACCCCCACCCGCTTCTACAAGACGGGCGTGGTCTTCCTCGCCTGGCTGGCCGGCCATCAGTCGCACTTCACGATGGTCGGCGGCCTCCAGTCGGCCCGCTCCCTCCCGCACTTCGCCCGCGCCTACGAACTGGCGGACGGCCTGGGCCTGTTCCCCGACCCGAAACTGGCCGAGGAACGGATGAAGAACCTGCTCGCCCTGTACGGAGTGGCCCAGTGACCGCGCTCGAACGCTTCAGCATCAACCAGATGACCGTCAAGCAGCTGGCGATGCCCGAACTGGTCGACTCCTGCCTGGAGTTGGGCGTGCCCGGGGTGGGCCTGTGGCGCGAACCGGTCCAGTCGTACGGCCTGGAGGCGACGGCCAAGCTGATCCGCGACGCGGGCCTGACCGTCACCACCCTGTGCCGCGGCGGCTTCTTCACGGCGATCGACCCGGCCGAGCGCACGGCGGCCCTCGCCGACAACCGTCGTGCGATCGACGAGGCGGCCACCCTGGGCACCGACACCCTGGTCCTGGTCTCCGGCGGGCTGCCGGCCGGCTCCAAGGACCTGCACGGCGCCCGGGAGCGCATCGCCGACGCGCTGGGGGAGCTGGGCCCGTACGCCGAGGCGCACGGGGTCCGCCTGGCCATCGAGCCGCTGCACCCGATGTACGCCGCCGACCGCTGCGTGGTCTCGACGCTCGCCCAGGCGCTCGACCTCGCGGAGCGCTTCCCGGCCCAGCAGGTCGGCGTCACCGTCGACACGTACCACATCTGGTGGGACGACAACGCGCCCGCGCAGATCGCCCGGGCGGGCGCGGGCGGCCGTATCCACTCCTTCCAGCTCGCCGACTGGACCACACCGCTGCCCGAGGGCGTGCTCACCGGCCGCGGGCAGATCGGCGACGGCTCGATCGACATGCGGGAGTGGAAGGGGTACGTGGAGGCGGCCGGCTACACCGGCCCCATCGAGGTCGAACTGTTCAACGACGCCCTGTGGGCACGGGACGGCCGCGAGGTACTGACGGAGACGGCCCGGCGCTTCGCCGAGCACACCGGCTGACCCGCCGGTTGACACACCGGCTGACCCGCCAGCTGACGATCAGAGCCCTGGGTGGCCGCTGACCTGGGCGGACGCCGCAGCCGAGGCCTCGCGAAAAAAATCTGAAGAACTTGTACAACCCTTCCCCCACTACGCGGGTCGTACTTGGCATCAGGACTTCTCGGAGGGGGATCCGGGGGGATCGCGGGGGTTCTGATGGTGGAGGGGAAAAGCCGAGGGGGCCCGGTCGACGGATCGGGCCCCCTCGAATTTGTCCCGGTACCAGAAACTGGGTACCAGAACCCGGTACTGGAACCCGTACTAGAAGAAGACCCCGCACCGCAGGAGCACGTTCGCGTACGGTCGTGCCTCGCCCGTGCGCACCACCAGCCGTGCCCCCGCCGACAGCTCCTTGAGCCGCTCGTGCGACACCAGCTCCAGCGTGGGGAAGTGGCCGTCCAACAGGGTCGACGCCGCTGGGTTCGCGCCCCGGATCTCCGTCGCCGCCGTAGCCCCCTCCACCACCAGCTCGGCCAGCAGCCCGTCCAGTACCTCCTCGAAGGCCGGCACCCCCGCGCGGAACGCCAGGTCGACGACCTTCGGACCCCTGGGTATCGGCATGCCCGCGTCGCACACCAGCACTCCGTCGCCGTGGCCCAGCTCGGCCAGCGCCCCGGAGAGATGACGGTTCAGGATTCCCGCCTTCTTCACAGCGCCTCGACCTCCTCGGCCGTCGGGAAGGACACCTGGGCGCCCTCCTTGGTGACGGCGGCCGCGCCGACGCGGGCCGCGTACGCCGCGGCCTCGGCGAGGGACGCCCCCGCGCCCAGCCGGAACGCCAGCGCCGCCGTGAACGCGTCGCCCGCACCCGTCGTATCGACCGCGTCCACCTTCACCGAAGGCACCCGCGTCACCTCTCGCCCGTCTGCCACCAGTGCCCCCTCCGCGCCCAGGGTGACCACGACCGAGCGTGGGCCCTTGGCGAGCAGCAGCCGGGCCCAGTCCTCGGGGCGGTCGGAGACGCATGCGTCGCCGAGCACGACCTTGGCCTCGTGCTCGTTCACGATCAGCGGGTCGCAGGCCGCCAGCACCTCCGGCGGCAGGGGCTGTGGCGGGGACGGGTTGAGGACGAAACGGCTGTCCGGGGTCAGACCGCGGACGATCTCCTCGACCGTCTCCAGCGGGATCTCCAGCTGCGTCGAGACGACACGCGAGGCCTGGAACAGACAGGCCGCGGCCTGGACGTCGGCCGACGTGAGCTTCCCGTTCGCTCCCGGCGACACCACGATGCTGTTGTCCCCGGAGGGGTCGACGGTGATCAGCGCCACCCCCGTCGGCGCCCCGCCGACCAGCACGCCCACCGTGTCCACGCCGGCGGTCCGCTGCGAGTCGAGCAGCAGCCTGCCGTACGAGTCGTCGCCGACCCGGGCCAGCAGAGCCGTACGGGCGCCGAGTCGGGACGCCGCGACCGCCTGGTTCGCGCCCTTGCCGCCCGGGTGGACGGCCAGGTCGGAACCGAGCACCGTCTCGCCGGCGCCCGGCCGGCGCTCGACGCCGATCACCAGATCGGCATTGGCCGATCCCACGACCAGCAGGTCGTAGTCGTACATCAAAAGGACTCCCCGTAGTACATCGAGCCGTGCATCGAGACGCACATCGCTTCGCACATCGCCACGCACATCGCGTCGTGCATCGCGGCGTACGTCAACACGACTCCTCTGAGAGATGACTTGAGGCGGGCGGTCGTCGTCACCAACGGACGACGACCGCCCGCCCGTTCCCGTCGTCAGCCGCTGAAGCCGGCCACGTTCTCCTTCGTGACCACCTTCACCGGCACCTTCACCGTCTCCTCGACCGTCTTGCCCTGCAGGGCCTTCAGCGCGTTGTCCACGGCGATCCTGCCCAGCTGCGAGGGCTGTTGTGCCACGGATGCGTACAGAGTGCCGGATTCGACCGCCTTCAGCCCGTCCGGGGTGCCGTCGAAGCCGACGACCTGGACCGACTTTCCGGCCTTGGAGCCGAGGGCCTTGATCGCGCCGAGGGCCATCTCGTCGTTGGCGGCGATGACGCCCTGGACGTCCGGGTGGGCCTGCAGCAGGTTCGACATCACGTCGAGGCCCTTGGTGCGGTCGAAGTCGGCCGGCTGCTGGGCGACGACCTGGATGCCCGGGTAGGCCTTGAGCCCGGCCGCGAAGCCCGCGGCGCGCTCACGGGCCGCGGAGGTGCCCGCCTGCCCCTGAAGGATCACGATCTTGCCCTTGCCGCCCAGCTTCTCGCCGATCGTCCTGGCGGCGAGTTCACCGCCCTTGACGTTGTCGGAGGCCACCAGGGCGTCCACGGTCGCCTTGTTGACGCCGCGGTCGACCGCGATGACCGGGATCCTCGCCTTGTCGGCGGCCTTCACGGAGTTGCTCGCCGCGTCCGAGTCCACCGGGTTGACGATGATCGCGCCGAGGCCGGAACTGGTGAAGTTCTGCAGCTGGTTGGCCTGCTGGGAGGCGTCGTTCTGGGCGTCCGTGACGGTCAGGTCCACGCCCAGCTTCCTCGCCTCGGCCTGGGCGCCCGCCCGGATCTGCACGAAGAAGGGGTTGTTGAGGGTGGACAGGGACAGACCCATCTTCGGGGTGGTCGCCGGCGACCCGCCGTTGTGGAGGAAGGAGGTCGCGCCGACGAGAGCCACGGTGACGACCGCCGCCAGTGCGTACGTCCCCGCCTGCTTGCCCCTGTTGCCACCGGTGCCGGCGGCCAGCGGCGTCGCCCCGGCCTTGCGGCGCAGCGTGTCGAGCAGTACCGCCAGCGCGATGACGACACCGATGACGACCTGCTGCCAGAAGGCGGAGACGTTCAGGAGGTTGAGGCCGTTGCGCAGCACCGCCAGGATCAGCGCGCCGATCAGGGTGCCGGACGCCTTGCCGGTGCCACCGGCCAGCGAGGCACCGCCGATCACGACCGCGGCGATCGCGTCCAGCTCGTAGCCGTCGGCGGCCTGCGGCTGCGCGGAGGACAGGCGGGAGGCGAGCACGATGCCCGCGACCGCCGCGAACAGGCCGGAGAAGGCGTAGATCGCGAGCTTCTGCTTCTTCACCCGCAGACCCGACAGTCGGGCCGCCTCCTCGTTGCCGCCGATCGCGTACATGGAGCGGCCGATGTACGTCCGGCCCAGCACGAACGCGGCGATCAGACCCATCACGATCATGACCAGCACCGGCACGGGCAGCCAGCCACCCAGCGTGTCGCCGAGGTGCGAGACCGAGGCGGGGAAGGGGATCGGGGAGCCCTCGGAGATCACCAGCGACAGACCGCGGGCCACCGAGAGCATGGCGAGCGTCGCGATGAACGGCGGCAGTTTGCCGTAGGCGATCAGGAATCCGTTGACGAGACCCGCGGCGATACCGGTGGCGACGGACAGCACGACCGCCAAGGCGACCGGCACGCCGTGCGAGGTGGCGGTCCAGGCGAGGACGGTGGCCGACAGGGCCGCCACCGAGCCGACCGACAGGTCGATGCCCGCCGAGACGATCACGAAGGTGACGCCGAAGGCGAGGACGGCGGTCACGGCCGCCTGGACGCCCACGTTGAGCAGGTTGTCGGTCGTCAGGAAGTCCCCGGACAGCGCCGACAGGGCGATGACCAGGACGATCAGCGCGGTGAGCGCGCCGTTGTCGAGCAGGAGACGGCGCAGGCCGCTCGTGGCGCTTTTGGCGCCCGCCCTGCTCTTGAGCGTGTCAGTGGCCACGGCTGGCCTCCGTTCCGGTCTTCTCGTTCGTGGGGTTGCTGACGGCGAGCGCCATCACGGAGTCCTGGGTGGCCTCGTCGGCCGAGAGTTCGCCCGCGATCCGGCCCTGGGCCATCACCAGCACCCGGTCGCTCATGCCGAGCACCTCGGGCAGATCGCTGGAAATCATGAGTACGGCGGCGCCGGCCGCGGTGAGTTCGTTGACGAGCTGGTAGATCTCGACCTTGGCGCCGACGTCGATACCGCGCGTCGGCTCGTCGAGGATCAGCACCTTGGTGTCGGCGAGGAGCCACTTGCCGATGACGACCTTCTGCTGGTTGCCGCCGGACAACGTCCGTACGTCCTGGCCGAGTCCGGCCATCCGCACCCCGAGCTGCTCGGCGATCCGGGCGGCCGACTCGTGCTGGGCCTTGAGATCGACGAGGCCCCCGCGCGTGGCGGCCCGCATGGTCACCAGGCCGAGGTTCTCCTCGACGGACGCGTCGAGCACCAGCCCCTGGCCCTTGCGGTCCTCGGGCACGAGTCCGATACCGGCCGCCATGGCGGCGCTGACGTCATGCCCCTTCAGGCCCGCCCCGGCGACCTTCACGGCCCCCTTGTCGTAAGGGTCCGCGCCGAACACGGCCCGTACGACCTCCGTACGGCCCGCTCCGACGAGCCCGGCGATGCCGACGACCTCGCCGGCGTGCACCTCGAAGCTGACGTCGTGGAAGACACCGTCGCGGGTCAGGCCCTCGACGGTGAGCAACGCGGCGCCCGCGTCGGCCCGTTCGCGCGGGTACTGCTGCTCGATCGAGCGGCCCACCATCAGGCGTACGAGTTCGTCCTCGGGCGTGGAGGCGGGCACCTGCCCGACGGACTTGCCGTCCCGGATGACCGTCACCCGGTCGCCGAGGGCGGCGATCTCGTCCAGGTGGTGCGTGATGAAGACGATCCCGACGCCGTCCTCGCGCAGCTTGCGCACGATCGCGAAGAGCTTCTCGACCTCCTCGGAGGTGAGCACGGCGGTCGGCTCGTCCATGATCAGCACGCGCGTGTTCAGACTCAGCGCCTTCGCGATCTCGACCATCTGCAGGCGCGCGATGCCGAGTTCGCGCACACGCGCGCGTGGCGACACGTTCACGCCCACGCGCGCGAGGAGGACCTCGGCGTCCGCCTCCATCCTCTTCCGGTCGATCATCCCGAAGCGGCGCGGCTGCCGCCCCAGGAAGATGTTCTCGGCGACGGTGAGGTCGGGTACGAGGTTGAACTCCTGGTAGATGGTGGCGATCCCGAGGCGCTCGGAGTCCTGCGCACCATGGATGCGCACTTCCTCGCCGCCGGCCAGAATCCGGCCGGCGTCGGGCGTGTACGCACCCGACAGCATCTTGATGAGCGTGCTCTTGCCCGCGCCGTTCTCGCCGAGGAGCACATGCACCTCGCCGCGGTGCAGATCGAAGTCGACGCCGTCGAGCGCGACGACTCCGGGAAAGCTCTTCCGTATGCCCTCGATGCGCAGCAACTCGTCCGGGTTGCTCACGACTGGCTCCTCTTCCTTACGGGGGACGGCTCGGGGGGAGCCGCCCGGTCTGGCGAAGCGAGTGACTCGCCGCACGAGCGGCGTGCGACGAGACGGGCGGGGAGGGTGACGGACTGCGGGGTCCGTCCCTCGATGCGGTCGACCAGGGCCCGTACGGCGGCCCGGCCCAGTTCGCCGGTGGGCTGGGCGATCGCGGTGATCGGCGGATCGATGTGCACGAACCACGGGATGTCGTCGAACGCGGCCAGCGCGAGGTCCTCCGGTACACGCAGCCCACGCGCGCGTACGGCGTCCAGGGCGCCCAACGCCATCAGGTTGTCGGCGGCGAACACGACCTCGGGCGGCTCGGGCAGGTCGAGGAAGCCCTCGGTGACCCGCCGTCCGCTCTCGGCCTGGAAGTCGCCCTGTCCGATGTAGGTGTCGGGAAGCCCGAGTCCGTACTCGGCGAGCGCCTCCCGGAAGGCCTCCACGCGCTCCCGCCCGGTCGTGGTGGCCGCGGGCCCCGCGATGATCGCGAGCCTGCGATGCCCCAGCCCGTGCAGATGCGCCACGAGGTCGCGGACGGCGGCCCGCCCGTCCGCCCGCACCACCGGCACGTCGAAGCCCGGGATCCACCGGTCGACGAACACCATGGGCGTCCCGGCGCGCGCGGCGTCCAGCATCAGCGGCGAGCCGCCGTCGGTGGGGGAGACCAGCAGTCCGTCGATACGGCGGTCCAGCAGGTTCCGTACGTGGTGGTCCTGGAGGTCGGGCCGCTCGTCGGCGTTTCCGATGATGACGCTGTAGCCGAGCGCGCGGGCCTCTTCCTCGACGGAGCGGGCCAGCTCGGTGAAGTACGGGTTCATCACGTCGCTGATGACCAGGCCGAGGGTGTGGGTCTGGTCGGTGCGCAGCGAACGGGCGACGGCGTTCGGGCGGTAGCCCAGCGCCTCGACGGCGGCCAGCACGCGCGTGCGTGCGTCGGCGCTGACCGACGGATGGTCGTTCAGGACGCGCGACACCGTGGCGACGGAGACCCCCGCCTCGGCTGCGACGTTCTTGATGCTCGCCATCGCCGCTCCACCTCCTTGTGGAATCGATTACATCGACGTGTAAGGAGGATTGGAATCGATTACAAGGATGTTGCGCAAGCCCCCGAGATCAGATCGTGATCGTGACGGTGATCGTGACTGCGATCGTGATGAGGGGGTCGGCGTCGATCAGGGGTCGGCGTATCAATGGTCGCCGTGGTCGCCGTGGTCGCCGTGGTCGCCGTGGTCGCTGAGGTCGCTGAGGTCCGCGGTCACATGGCAGCGCGGATGGTCAGCCGCCCGCGAGGGCGCCGGAGTTTCCGCAAGGACGAGAACGACGCCTCACCAGCGCACCGCGCTGAAGTCCACCGGTCGGGGCCGAAGCCGACGGGTACGGGACGCCAGCTCGCGCATGCGCCGGGCCATCTCGTCACCGGGGAGCTTTCGCCGGTCTCCGTGGCCCGGCAGCAGCCACTCGAAGCGCAGTCGGTCGACGGTCCGGGTCAGGGAGTCGGCGAGTGCTTCGATCGAGTACCAGGTGACGCTGTCGACCACCTCGATGTCCGCCGTCGTTCGGGACCAGTAGAAGCTGTCGCCGCTGAAGCAGTACCGCTCGTCGGCCAGGTAGAGCACGCTGCCTCGGGTGTGGCCGGGCAGAGGGAAGGCGATCACACCGTCGGAGATCACCGTCGGGTCGGTGCCGCGGAGCACGCGGTCGGCGTCCGGGGCGGCGTCGAGATCGCCCTCGTGGATCCAGAGCCGGGCGCCGAAGCGGTCGGCGTAACGGCGGCCGTGTGCGGCATGGTCGCGGTGGGTGAGCAGGACGTCGGTGACGGGGCCCAGCGCCTCGTGGCGGGCCGCCAGCGCCGGGCTCCAGCGCGGGGTGTCGACCATCATCGTGGTGCCGTCGGGGCGGTGCAGCAGGTAGGAGTTGGCCCCCGCCGTGTGCCGGGAGTTGTGCCCGCACAACCGCACGGTGTCGTCGAGGGCCAGCGGGAAGGGGTCCCGGTCCGCCTCCAGCTGTCCGGTCGGCGGACGGACGGCCCGAGTGGGGCAGGCGTGCGCGGCGGCGTACAACTGCCCTGTCTCGTCCGGGCCTTGCGGCTCGCGGAGGATGACCGAACGGCCGTCGGCCTCACCGATCAGGCCCGGGGCGAGCTGCCGGGCGACATCGCAGTTGGTGCAGCGCCCGTCGATGTGCCAGGCGGGCGTGGGCAGTTCGGCTCCCATGACTTCGCTCATGCTCCAGAGGTATCCCGGGCCTCACGGAAAGCGGAAGGGGGGCCGGATCTGGCGCTTACGGCACCGCGCTGCTCTCCTGCGGTTTTACCCCCGGCCCCGCTCACTCCGTGGTGAACAGCTCCGCCGGTTCCTTGACGTGCATGGCCCGCTGCGCCCAGGCCTCCAGCTGATTCAGATCAGTGCAGGACTGGATACGCTCGCGCACGGCATCGGGCACGGGAAGCTCGCGCCACTCCAGGATGTGGAGAACCATCTCGGCCTTGGCCTCGGCCCGACCCTGTTCCCGTCCTTCCTCGCGTACCTGTTCCGCGAGCGGGTGTCGCCAGAAGTACTGGATTGCCGTCATCAGGTCCCTCCACATCTGCTTGCCTGGGGGTCGGCCAGGCAGGAGTCGACAGACCTGCTCATTCCGTGGCGAACAGCTCCGTCGGATCCTTGACGTGGATGGCCCGCTGCGCCCAGGTCTCCAGTTGGTTCAGATCCGTGCAGGACTGGATACGTTCGCGCACGGCATCGGGCACGGGAAGCTCACGCCATCCCAGGATGTGGAGAACCATCTCGGCCTTGGCCTCGGCCCGGCCCTCTTCTCGACCCTCGGCCCGGCCCTGTTCCAGGCCCTGTTCCCGTCCTTCCTCGCGTACCTGTTCAGCGAGCGGGTGTCGCCAGAAGTACTGGATTGCCGTCATCAGGTCCCTCCACATCTGCTTTGCCTGGGGGTCGGCCAGGCAGGAGTCGACGAACTGCACGAAGACTGCGGCGCTCTCCGGATCGATGGTCCGCAGGGCGGCGGCCAGGGATTCCAGTATGGCCGGAGCCTGCGGTCCACGGCCGTGTGTCATGGCCGAGAGCACCGCAAGGGGGACGTCCTTCTCGGCCTGCCGCTCGTCCGTGATCACCGGCACGTTGTCCGGACCGAGCACCAGGGGCCGTACCGTCAACGAGTGCCAGTCCCGGAAGCCGAACCGGATCGGCCGGGACGCCCACTTGGCCGTCGTACTGCTCTGGGTGATGACGATGAGGACGGGCTCGCAGCGGTACTTCTCGTACAGGTAGGAGAGGTAGTACGGCCAACTGCCCCGCTTGCGCTCGTCCACCTTCCCCTGTGACTCCACCACCAGCAGGTACGTGCCCTCGTCCGTCTCCGCCCGCAGCAGGGTGTCTACGCGGCGCTCGACCGGTTCGATCTCGGTGAGGTCCACGTTGAGCGCGGCGATCTCGCGGGTCTCGGGGAAGGGCACGTGCAGCACCTTCTGTAACGCCTTCGTCAGCAGTGTCGGATCCTTCTGGAAGATCCGGTGCAAGGCCTCATGCGACGAGCCGACCATCAGCTCTCCTTTCCATCGCGCTGATCAACGAGCTACGCCGCCGCAAGTTCGCACCACACGTACTTTCCCCGGTTGCCGTGTCTCGACAGCGGATGCCAGCCCCACACGTCGGAACAGGCCCGCACCAGCGCCAGTCCCCGCCCTTGCTCCGCCTCGGCGAGCCGCGCCAACGCCACGGGTGGCTCGGGCGGTTCGGGGTCCGCGTCCCACGCCCCGATCCGCAACGTGCCCGGCGGCGCCCAGCGCAACCGCAGGGCGGCCGGCCCCTTGGTGTGCCGCACGGCGTTGGCGACCAGCTCGGTGGCGAGCAGGGTCGGCAACCGGGCCATGGCACGAGCCCAGCTCACCCGCATCCTGGAACTTTCTGAACCGGATCACATCACTGTGCGTGTCGTCCCCTTCGACCTGGAGGGCTTCCCTTGGGGCAGCAGCACAATGGCCTACGTGGGCGGCGGAGTGACCAAACTGGACACAGTGATCCGCGACGTACCCACCGGTGCGTTCTATGCGGACGCTGAAGAACAACTGAGAACGTATCGAGCCCGTTTCCAGGAAGTGAGAGCCAGGGCTCTCGACCCGGATCGGTCGCGTGAGTTCATCCAGAGGCTGGCGAAAGAACTGTGAGGCAACCCATGGCTCTCCACGACAACTGGCGAAAGTCGTCCTATTCGGCCGGGGGCGACGGTGACGACTGTGTGGAGATGGCGACCACTCCCACCCACGTTGCCGTCCGTGACTCGAAAACCCCCACCCGAGCCACCCTCACCTTCCCCACCCCCACCTTCACCACGTTCCTCGAAGCCCTGAAAACCGCTCGTCTGCGCTGACTGTCAGTCGTCACCGGTACCGTCGGATCATGGCTCAACAGGCGGGGAACCCCACGGGTGAACGGCAGCTCGCCGTGCTCGAAGGCGTGCTGGAGCGCATCACGTACGCCAACGAGGACAACGGCTACACGGTTGCCCGGGTCGACACCGGCAGAGGTGGCGGCGACCTCCTCACGGTCGTAGGCGCGCTGCTCGGCGCCCAGGTCGGCGAGGCCCTGCGGATGGAGGGACGCTGGGGGTCCCACCCGCAGTACGGCAAGCAGTTCACGGTGGAGAACTACACGACCATGCTGCCGGCCACCGTCCAGGGCATTCGCCGCTACCTCGGCTCGGGGCTGGTCAAGGGCATCGGCCCCGTCTTCGCCGACCGCATCACCCAGCACTTCGGTCTGGACACCCTGCAGATCATCGAGGAGGAGCCCAAGCGGCTCATCGAGGTGCCCGGGCTCGGCCCCAAGCGCACCAAGAAGATCGCCGATGCCTGGGAGGAGCAGAAGGCGATCAAGGAGGTCATGCTCTTCCTCCAGACCGTCGAGGTGTCCACCTCCATCGCGGTGCGCATCTACAAGAAGTACGGCGACGCCTCGATCTCGGTCGTCAAGAATCAGCCGTACCGCCTCGCGTCCGACGTCTGGGGCATCGGCTTCCTCACCGCCGACAAGATCGCCCAGTCCGTCGGCATCCCGCACGACAGCCCGGAGCGCGTGAAGGCAGGCCTGCAGTACGCGCTGTCGCAGGCCACCGACCAGGGCAACTGCTATCTCCCCGAGGAGCGGTTGATCGCGGACGCGGTGAAGCTGCTGCAGGTCGACACCGGGCTCGTCATCGAGTGCCTCGCCGAGCTCGCCGAGCCGCCCGAGGAGGGCGAGGACCCCGGTGTCGTACGGGAGAAGGTGCCCGGCCCGGACGGCGGCCCACCCGTCACCGCCGTCTACCTCGTGCCCTTCCACCGTGCCGAACTGTCCCTCTGCGCCCAGCTGTTGCGCCTTCTGCGCACGGACGAGGACCGGATGCCCGGCTTCCATGACGTGGCCTGGGACAAGGCGCTCACCTGGCTGAAGGGGCGTACGGGCGCGGACCTCGCGGCCGAGCAGGAGGCCGCGGTCAAGCTCGCGTTGACCAAGAAGGTCGCCGTGCTGACCGGCGGCCCCGGCTGCGGCAAGTCCTTCACGGTCCGCTCGATCGTGGAGCTGGCGCGGGCGAAGAAGGCCCGGGTGGTACTGGCCGCCCCCACCGGCCGCGCGGCCAAGCGCCTGGCCGAACTCACCGGCGCCGAGGCCTCCACCGTCCACCGCCTGCTGGAGCTGAAGCCCGGCGGCGACGCGGCCTACGACAAGGACCGCCCGCTGGAGGCCGACCTGGTGGTGGTCGACGAGGCCTCCATGCTGGACCTGCTGCTCGCCAACAAGCTGGTCAAGGCGGTCCCGCCGGGCGCTCACCTGCTCTTCGTCGGCGACGTCGACCAGCTGCCCAGCGTCGGCGCGGGGGAAGTGCTCAGGGACCTCCTCGCGGACGGCGGCCCGATCCCCGCCGTGCGCCTGACGCGCGTGTTCCGGCAGGCCCAGCAGTCCGGCGTGGTCACCAACGCGCACCGGATCAACTCCGGGCACCAGCCGGTCACCGACGGCATGAAGGACTTCTTCCTCTTCGTCGAGGACGACACGGAGGAGGCCGGGCGGCTCACCGTGGACGTGGCGGCCCGTCGGATTCCGGCCAAGTTCGGCCTCGATCCGCGCCGGGACGTCCAGGTTCTCGCGCCCATGCACCGCGGCCCGGCCGGCGCCGGCAACCTCAACGGCCTGCTCCAGCAGGCCATCACCCCCGGCCGCCCCGATGTGCCCGAGAAGCGGTTCGGCGGCCGGGTCTTCCGCGTCGGCGACAAGGTCACCCAGATTCGCAACAATTACGAGAAGGGCAAGAACGGCGTCTTCAACGGCACCGTCGGCGTCGTCACCTCGCTCGACTCGGTTGACCAGCGCCTGACGGTGCTGACCGACGAGGACGAGGAGGTTGTGTACGAATTCGACGAGCTGGACGAACTGGCTCACGCGTACGCGGTGACCATCCACCGCTCGCAGGGGAGTGAATATCCGGCCGTGGTGATCCCGGTCACCACCAGCGCCTGGATGATGCTTCAGCGCAACCTGCTCTACACGGCGGTCACCCGGGCCAAGAAGCTGGTCGTCCTGGTCGGTTCACGCAAGGCGATTGGCCAGGCGGTGCGCACAGTGTCGGCGGGACGGCGCTGCACGGCACTCGACTTCCGGCTCTCACCCAGACCCCTGTGAGACCCCTGTGAGGGCTTCTGGGACGTCTGTGAGGCTCTCGGACCGCCGTGAGGGCCCTCGCCACCCCCCGTGGGGCCTCTTCGAGACAGGCATCACAAAAAATGATCGATCAAATGAGTCGCGAAGGTCACAGAGCACTTCCGGATGGGGAATCAAGGGGGCAGGATGTGCAAGTTGGCGGCACTCAGTGCCGTCAATAGGCCCGATGGTCGACCCCGAGTGCACTCTCCTGAGCCAATTGGGGGATGGTAGAGACAGTCAGGGCAACCTCGAAGATGAGGCACTACGTCGGTGAGGGAAGACGTGAGCGACAACTCTGTAGTACTGCGGTACGGCGACGGCGAGTACACCTACCCGGTGATCAACAGCACCGTCGGCGACAAGGGCTTCGACATCGGGAAGCTCCGCGCCCAGACCGGTCTGGTGACGCTGGACAGCGGTTACGGCAACACCGCCGCCTATAAATCCGCCGTCACCTACCTCGACGGCGAGGCGGGCATCCTCCGGTACCGCGGCTACCCCATCGAGCAGCTGGCGGAGCGCTCCACCTTCCTGGAGGTCGCCTACCTGCTGATCAACGGCGAGCTTCCGAGCGTCGACGAGCTCTCCGTGTTCAAGAACGACATCACGCAGCACACCCTGCTGCACGAGGACGTCAAGAACTTCTACAAGGGCTTCCCGCGCGACGCCCACCCGATGGCCATGCTGTCGTCGGTCGTTTCGGCGCTGTCCACGTTCTACCAGGACAGCCACAACCCCTTCGACGAGAAGCAGCGCAACCTCTCGACGATCCGCCTGCTCGCCAAGCTTCCGACGATCGCGGCGTACGCGTACAAGAAGTCGATCGGCCACCCCTTCGTCTACCCGCGCAACGACCTCGGTTACGTCGAGAACTTCCTGCGCATGACCTTCTCGGTCCCGGCGCAGGAGTACGACCTCGACCCGGTCGTGGTCGCCGCCCTCGACAAGCTGCTGATCCTGCACGCGGACCACGAGCAGAACTGTTCGACGTCCACGGTCCGTCTCGTCGGCTCCTCGCAGGCGAACATGTTCGCGTCGATCTCGGCCGGCATCAACGCCCTGTGGGGCCCGCTGCACGGCGGCGCCAACCAGTCCGTGCTGGAGATGCTGGAGGGCATCCAGTCCTCCGGTGGTGACGTCGACTCCTTCATCCGCAAGGTGAAGAACAAGGAGGACGGCGTCCGGCTGATGGGCTTCGGCCACCGGGTCTACAAGAACTTCGACCCGCGCGCGAAGATCATCAAGGCTGCGGCGCACGACGTCCTCTCGGCGCTCGGCAAGTCCGACGAGCTGCTGGACATCGCGCTGAAGCTGGAGGAGCACGCGCTCTCGGACGACTACTTCGTCTCGCGCAGCCTCTACCCGAACGTCGACTTCTACACCGGCCTGATCTACCGCGCCATGGGCTTCCCGACCGAGATGTTCACGGTCCTGTTCGCCCTCGGCCGCCTCCCGGGCTGGATCGCCCAGTGGCACGAAATGATCAAGGAGCCCGGCTCCCGCATCGGCCGCCCGCGCCAGATCTACACGGGTGTCGTCGAGCGCGACTTCGTGCCGGTCGAGGAGCGCTGATTCCTCCGGTGGGGGTGCCGGTTCACTGGTGCCCGTGAGTTCAGAGCCCTTCCGTCCCATGGGCGGAGGGGCTTTGCGCATGTCGGGGGGGGTGATTCCCGTTCCGGGCGGGTGCGGGCACGTCGTGGCCGGGTGCGCAGTTCCCCGCGCCCCTCAGGTGGTCCGGTAACAGGTGGTCCGGGAAAGAAGAAAGGCGCCCTGGCGGCGGTCCCCCCACGGGCCGACGTCCAGGGCGCCTTCCCATGTCCCGGTGCGGATTCCCCCCACGGGATCCGGCCGGGCGTCTGTGAGAACAGCGCCTGATCGCTGTCGAATACGGCGAGCGTTGAGCAGAATGAGCAAAACTCGCCGTACTCATGGTTGTGCGGTCTGCCGGGACAACGCACGCTCGGGAGGGCCGCTCAAAGCTCTCCGGTGTACGTGCCCCGGCAACACACCTCTGAGGAAGTCCCCCAAGACATCCTCAGATGCCAGGAAACGCCCCCCAAGACGCTGCCTGACATCGTCAACTTAGACCTTCGAACCCCTTCGATGGTTACGTTCACATCAGTGTGATCTGCGTCTCTTGCATATGTCCGTTAGATGCGCAAGAGCCCGAATATGCCGATCGGGACCCAAGCGTAAGGATGATGCGCGAGCCTTGTGAAGAGCTTATGTGAGCCTGGCTCCGGACTCCAGGGGTGCTCTCACCTCGACTTCGCCTAACCGTCGGTAACTTCGCCGCAGATCAGCGGAACGTCCGCAACCGAAGGCTGTTCGTCACCACGAACACCGATGAGAAGGCCATCGCGGCCCCGGCGATCATCGGGTTCAGCAGCCCGACCGCGGCCAGCGGCAGCGCGGCCACGTTGTATCCGAAGGCCCACACGAGGTTGCCCTTGATCGTGGACAGCGTCCTGCGGGACAGCCGGATCGCGTCCGCTGCCACCCGCAGATCCCCGCGCACCAGCGTCAGATCGCCCGCCTCGATCGCCGCGTCGGTCCCCGTGCCCATCGCCAGCCCCAGATCGGCGGTGGCCAGCGCGGCCGCGTCGTTGACGCCGTCGCCGACCATGGCGACGCTGCGGCCCTCGCGCTGCAGCCGTCGTACGGCTTCGACCTTCTCCTCGGGCAGGACCTCCGCGATCACCTGCTCGATGCCGACGGCGTGTGCCACGGCTTCGGCGACCGCGCGGTTGTCCCCGGTCAGCAGCACCGGCGTGAGCCCCAGCGCGCGCAGCTCGCGCACTGCCTCCGCACTGGTCTGCTTGATCGCGTCGGCAACGGTGACGACACCGCGTGCCACTCCGTCCCAGCCGACCACGACGGCCGTACGACCGCCCTTCTCGGCCTCGTCCTTCGCGCGGGCCAACTCCTCCGGCAGCCGCTCGAAGAGCCGCCCCACGGCCACCTCGCGGCCCTCCACCCGCCCGCGTACGCCACGCCCGGGCACGTTCTCGAAGGCCTCGACCTCCGGGAGCCGTCCGACCCGCTCCTCGGCGCCCAGGGCGAGCGCGCGGGCGACGGGATGCTCGGAGGCGCGCTCGACGGCGCCCGCGAGCCGCAGCACCTCCGTCTCGTCGGCGCCGACGGCGACGTACACCTCGTGAAGGGTCATCCGGCCGGTGGTGACCGTTCCGGTCTTGTCGAGTACGACGGTGTCGACGCGGCGCGTGGACTCCAGGACCTCCGGGCCCTTGATGAGGATGCCGAGCTGCGCGCCGCGCCCCGTGCCGACCATCAGCGCGGTCGGCGTGGCCAGGCCCAGCGCGCACGGGCAGGCGATGATCAGGACCGCGACGGCCGCGGTGAACGCGGCGACCGTGTCGCCCGTGACGCCGAGCCACACGCCGAACGTGGCGAGGGCGATCAGCATGACGACGGGCACGAAGACCGCCGAGATGCGGTCGGCGAGCCGCTGCACCTCCGCCTTGCCGTTCTGCGCGTCCTCCACCAGCTTCGCCATCCGCGCGAGCTGGGTGTCGGCGCCCACGCGCGTGGCCTCGACGACCAGCCGGCCCCCGGCGTTGACCGTGGCCCCGGTGACGGCGTCGCCCGTGCCCACGTCCACCGGCACCGACTCGCCGGTCAGCATCGAGGCGTCCACGGCGGACGCGCCCTCGACGACGGTGCCGTCGGTCGCGATCTTCTCCCCGGGCCGTACGACGAAGCGGTCCCCGACGGCCAGCCGGGACACGGGGACACGGATCTCACGGCCCCCGCGGAGTACGGACACGTCCTTGGCGCCCAGCTCCATCAGCGCCCTGAGAGCCGCTCCCGCACGCCGCTTGGAGCGGGCCTCCAGATAGCGGCCCAGCAGGATGAAGGCGACGACACCGGCGGCGACCTCCAGATAGATCGTGGAGGCGCCGTCGGTGCGGGTGACGGTGAACCTGAACTCGTCGTGCATGCCGGGCGTGCCCGCGTCGCCGAGGAACAGTGCCCACAGCGACCAGCCGAACGCGGCCAGCGTGCCGACCGAGACCAGCGTGTCCATGGTGGCCGCGCCGTGCCGGGCGTTCGTCAGGGCCGCCCGGTGGAAGGGCAGCCCGCCCCACACGACGACCGGCGCGGCGAGGGTGAGCGCCAGCCACTGCCAGTCGTCGAACTGCAGGGCCGGGATCATCGACAGCAGTACGACGGGGAGCGCGAGCAGGGCGGAGACGGTGAACCGGCGGCGGTAGGAGGTCAGTTCGGGGTCTTCCGGCGAGTCCTGCTCGGCGGGCTCCGGCCGGGGCGGGGGTGGCTCCTCGGCCGTGTAGCCCGTCTTCACCACGGTGGCGATCAGGTCGGCGACCTGGATGTCCGCGGAGTGGGTGATCCTCGCCTTCTCCGTCGCGTAGTTCACCGTGGCCGTGACGCCGTCCATGCGGTTGAGCTTCTTCTCGACGCGCGCCGCGCAGGAGGCGCAGGTCATCCCGCCGATGAGCAGCTCGACCTCGGAGGCGTCCGCTGCCGTGCGTATCGGTGCCGGTGTCTCTGTGGTGGTGCTGGTCATCTCGGGTACCCGGCTTCCGGTCAGACCTGGCCGACGAGTTCGAAGCCCGCCTCGTCCACCGCCGCGCGCACGGCGGCCTGGTCGAGGGGGGCGGTGGAGACGACGGTGACCTCACCGGACGCGGCGACGGCCGTCACCGAGCTGACGCCGGGAAGCTCCCGGATCTCACCGGAGACGGAACCCTCGCAGTGTCCGCAGCTCATCCCGCTTACCTTGTAGACGGCGGTGACGGTGCCCGAGGTGTCGGTCTGGGTGGTCATGTCGTTCTCCTCGTCGAGGTGTGTGGGGCTGAAGGGCCCACGGGGGCCTTCCACTCTCCAAGGCTATACCCCTAGGGGGTATTTTTCCATCAGGTCCGGGGTCGTGGTGACGTCCGCGTCGCAGACGATGAGCGCCCCGAGATCGCCCCGACACGGGCGCGCGGAACGGCGGGACCGGCCACGATGTACCCGTAGCCACGGACGGTGATGGGAGCGCACATGCGGGCAGTGGTGTTCGAGCAGTACGGGGAGCCGGCCGAGGTACGTGACGTGACGGACCCTCGGCCCGCCGGACACGGGGTCGTCGTGAAGGTCGAGGCCACGGGCCTCTGCCGCAGCGACTGGCACGGCTGGCAGGGCCACGACCCGGACATCGCCCTCCCGCACGTGCCCGGACACGAACTCGCCGGTGTGGTGGAGGCGGTGGGTCCCGGCGTGGGCAACTGGCACCCCGGCGACCGGGTGACCGTCCCGTTCGTGTGCGCCTGCGGCGGCTGCGCGGCATGTGCGGCCGGTGACCAGCAGGTGTGCGAGCGTCAGACGCAGCCCGGCTTCACGCACTGGGGTTCGTTCGCGCAGTACGTGGCGCTGGACCACGCCGACGTGAACCTCGTCGCCGTACCCGAGGAGCTGTCGTTCGCCACGGCCGCGGGGTTGGGCTGCCGGTTCGCCACCGCGTTCCGCGCGGTCGTGCAGCAGGGCCGGGTGGCGGCGGGGGAGTGGGTCGCGGTGCACGGCTGCGGAGGCGTGGGCCTGTCCGCGGTGATGATCGCGGCGGCCTCGGGGGCGCGGGTGATCGCGGTCGACGTATCGCCCGGAGCCCTGGACCTGGCGCGGAAGTTCGGCGCGGCGGAGTGCGTGGACGGGTCGGACACGACGGACACGGCCGCGGCGGTCCGGGAGCTGACCGGGGGTGGCGCCCAGCTGTCCCTCGACGCCCTGGGCTCGCCCCTCACCTGCGCCGCCTCCGTGAACGGCCTGCGTCGCCGTGGCCGCCACGTCCAGGTGGGCCTGCTCCCCTCACCCACCGGCACGACCCCCGTCCCGATGGCCCGCGCGATCGCCCTGGAGCTCGAACTCCTCGGCAGCCACGGCATGGCGGCGCACACCTACCCGCCGATGCTGGAGCTGGTGAGGGCCGGCGTGCTGCGCCCCGACCTCCTGGTGACCTCGCACATCACCCTGGACGCCGCACCGGCGGCGCTGGCGGCGATGGGGACGGCGCCGGGAGCCGGGGTGACGGTCATCGAGCCGTGGAACTGAGAGCGGCCCAGTCACGGTCGAGGATGCCCATGATCACCTCGTCGACCCACTCGCCGTCGCGCAACTCGACGTCCCGCCGGATCCCCTCCACCACGAACCCGGCCTTCTCGTACACGTGCAGGGCCCGGCGGTTGTGGCCGTACGCCTCCAACTGGATCCGGTGCAGGCCGAGTTGCTCGAAGGCGTGGCGGACGACGAGCCGGGTGGCCTCGGTTCCGAGACCGCGGTCGCGGCCGCGCGGGCCGATCAGGGTGCGGAACGTACAGCTGAGGTCCTGCGGATCCCATTCGTACAGGACGACCTCGCCGACGAGTTCGCCGGTGGCGCGGTCGGTGACGGCGAGGTCGAGGCGGTCGGGCTGAGCGGCCCGGGAGCCGTACCAGGACCGTAGGTGCTCCAAGGTGAGTTCACGCGGGGGTTCGCCGGTGAAGCGGAGGACGTCCGGGTCCTCCATGATCTCCCACATGACGTCGGCGTCGGCCTCGGTGAACGGCCGCAGTTCGGTCCTGGCACCCGTGAGAACGGGCTTGACGGAGAAGCTCATGGGACAACCGTGCCCCACGGGGACGGTGGGGCACAGGTGGTTTTCGGGAGGACGGCCGCGGCAGGTCAGTCCTCTCTTCGGCCGCGGTTTCCGGGCCTGGAGGCGACCCACGCCCGGACCGTGTCCGCGTACCAGAAGGGCTTTCCGCCCTCGACGTGGTCGGGCGGCGGGAGCAGCCCGTGCTTGCGGTAGGACCGCACGGTGTCCGGCTGCACCTTGATGTGCGCCGCGATCTCCTTGTACGACCAGAGCCTTCGGTCGGTCATGGGTAGCACCTCCCTGCGCGCGCCGCGGGGGCGGCCGGGGGCGGCCGTCGGGGGAGCCGGGCGCTGCGCTGGCGATCACAGATCCTGCGCCCCCGTCAACGACGGAGCGTGAGGGGAGGTCAGGGCCTGTGGGCCGGGTGTGACGCAATTCCCGCGTACACGGGACATGTGTGACACGGAGGGGGTGTTTTGTGACACGAGTGCCGCAAAGGCGTGCGCGGGCTCGAAGGCGCGGCGCGTTGACACCGGTTCCCCCGCCTCCCCTTGGCGGTGCTACGGCGCGTGCGACACCGCCACGCGGGCGCGGTCGGCGGCTACGCCCCGCAGGACCGGAGGAACGCCCGCGTCCGCTGCGCGATGGGCAGCGGAACGTCCGGCTCGCACGGGTACATGTCCTGCTCCACGATCGCGAAGAGATCCACGTCCAGCTTCTGCGCGGCCTCCAGCACCGGGCCCAACGCGGGCACCCCGGCGGGCGGTTCACACATCACACCGCGCGCGACGGCCGGCCCGAACGGAACCTGATCGGCCCGCACGTCCGCCAGGATCTCCGGATCCACCTGCTTGAGGTGCAGATACCCGATCCGCTCCCCGTAGGTCTCGATCAGCTTGACGCTGTCGCCGCCGCAGTACGCGTAGTGCCCCGTGTCCAGGCACAGCGAGACCAGGTCGGAGTCCGTCCCGTCCAGGAACCGGACGACGTTCTCCTCGCTGTCGACGTGCGTGTCGGCATGCGGGTGGACGACGATCTGCAGCCCGTACCGCTCCCGCACCTCCCGCCCCAGCCGTTCCGTCAGCGAGGTCAGGTTGCGCCACTGCTCGGGCGTCAGCGTGTCCGGCTCCAGCACCTCGCCGGTCTTGTCGTCCCGCCAGAAGGACGGGATGACCACCAGGTGAGACGCACCCATGGCCTGTGCGAGCACCGCGTTGTCGGCCACGTGGGCCCAGGTCTTCTCCCACACCGCCTCGCCGTGGTGCAGGCCCGTGAACACCGTGCCGGCCGACACCTTCAGGCCACGGCGGGCCGTCTCCTCGGTGAGCACGGCGGGGTCGGTCGGCAGGTACCCGTACGGACCCAGCTCGATCCACTCGTAGCCGGACTGCGAGACCTCGTCGAGGAAGCGCTGCCAGGGGACCTGCCGCGGGTCGTCCGGGAACCAGACGCCCCAGGAGTCGGGCGCCGATCCGACGCGGATGCGGGACAGTGAGGACTGAGGCGGCAAGGACGTCATGGCGGTCAGCTTCCGGGCGACAGCAAGCGCTGTCAAGCTGTCGTCCGTATGTCTGGACAAAACATTGACAGGGCTCGGTGCGGGGGTTTAAAAACGCGGAGAGAGCTGTGACGAAGGGAAGTCGATGGCGTACGACCTGATCACCATGGGGCGGATCGGAGTGGACCTGTATCCGCTCCAGACCGGCGTCCCGCTGCCGCAGGTGACGAGCTTCGGCAAGTTCCTCGGCGGCTCGGCGACGAACGTGGCGGTCGCCGCGGCCCGCCTCGGACGCCGTACGGCGGTGATCACGCGCACCGGCGATGACCCCTTCGGCACCTACCTCCACGAGGCACTCCGGGGCTTCGGCGTCGACGACCGCTGGGTGACCCCGGTCCCGGGCCTGCCCACCCCGGTCACCTTCTGCGAGGTCTTCCCGCCGGACGACTTCCCGCTCTACTTCTACCGCCTGCCCAAGGCCCCCGACCTGGAGATCGACGCCCACGAGCTGGACCTCGACGCCATCCACGACACCCGTGTCTTCTGGGTCACCGGCACCGGCCTGAGCGAGGAGCCCAGCCGCACGGCGACGCTCGCGGCCCTCGCCCACCGCGCCAAGGCCGGTACGACGGTCTTCGACCTCGACTGGCGCCCCATGTTCTGGAAGGGCACAGCCGGGCGCGGTCCGGCCGCCTCCGCCCGCCCCTTCTACCAGGAGGCCCTGCGCCACACCACCGTCGCGGTCGGCAACCTCGACGAGGTGGAGGTCGCGACCGGAGTGCGTGAACCGCGGGCCGCCGCCGAGGCGTTGCTGGACGCGGGCGTCGAACTCGCCGTCGTCAAGCAGGGCCCCAAGGGCGTCCTCGCCGTCAACAGCAAGGGCGAGTCGGCCGAGGTCCCGCCCCTGCCGGTCAACGTCCTCAACGGTCTCGGCGCCGGTGACGCCTTCGGTGGCTCCCTCTGCCACGGACTGCTGGAGGGCCACGACCTGGAGACGATCATGCGGCACGCCAACGCGGCCGGCGCGATCGTCGCCTCCCGCCTGGAGTGCTCCTCCGCCATGCCGACCACCGACGAGATCGACGTCGCCCTCAAGGCCGGAGCGGTGCTGTGAGTACGCGCCGGCGCCGCAAGGGCGTGGACGAGACGGGCGACACGGGCTGCCTGGGCGTGACCGTGACGCCGGCGTCCGCGAAGAGCCGGAGCGTGGACGTCACCGAACTCGTCCGCATCCGCGCCCACCGCCCCGAGGCGATCGCCGAGGCCGCGGCCCGCCGCACCCGCAGGCTGCAGCTGAGCGACTCCGGCCGGCTGATGATCGTCGCCGCCGACCACCCGGCCCGCGGCGCGCTCGGCGTCGGCGACCGCCCACTCGCCATGGCCAACCGTGCCGACCTGCTCGAACGCCTCTGCCTCGCCCTCTCCCGCCCCGGCGTCGACGGTGTCCTCGCCACCGCCGACATCCTCGACGACCTGCTCCTCCTCGGCGCCCTCGACGGCAAGGTCGTCATGGGCTCGATGAACCGCGGAGGCCTCCAGGGCGCCCGGTTCGAACTCGACGACCGGTTCACCGGCCACCGCCCCGAGGACATCCAGCGCCTCGGCTTCGACGCCGGCAAGCTGCTCCTGCGCATCGACTACGACGACCCCGGTTCCCTCACCACGCTGGAGTCGACCGCCCGCGCCGTCGACGACATGGCGGCGCGCCGGCTTCCGGTCTTCGTGGAGCCGTTCATCAGCCGCCGTACCGACGAGGGCAGGCTGCGCAACGACCTGTCCGCCGAGGCCGTCACCAAGTCCATCGCGATCGCCTCGGGCCTCGGCGGCACCTCCGCCTACACCTGGCTCAAGCTCCCGGTCACCGAGAACCCCGACGACATGGCCGAGGTCATGGCGACGTCGACGCTGCCCGCCGTGCTACTGGGCGGCGAGGTCGGCGACGATCAGGACGGCGCGTACGAGAAGTGGCGCGGCGCCCTCCAACTCCCCACCGTGCGCGGCCTGGTGGTCGGGCGTTCGCTGCTGTACCCGGCGGACGGCGACGTGGCCGCCGCAGTGGACACCGCCGTCGGACTGTTGTGAGGACCTGATGACCGTGGGCGAGCTGCACGTCGAGCGCGGCACCACCGCGAACGGCAACTATGTGCTGGACATCGACCCCAAAAGGGCCGGCTGGGAGTACAGCAGTCTGCGGGTCGTGGAGCTGGAGCCGGGTGGCACACACACCTTCACCACCGGTGACAGCGAATGGATCGTGCTTCCGCTGCAGGGCGCATGTACCGTGCGGACAGCCGACGACAAGACGGACCAAGAGTTCCAACTCCTGGGCAGGGAAAGCGTGTTCGCGTCGGTCTCCGACTTCGCGTACGTGCCCCTGGACGCCCGGGTCCAGATCGCCTCCGGCGCGGGAGGCCGCTTCGCCCTGGCAGGAGCGAAGTGCGAGCGACGACTCCCCGCCCGCTACGGCCCCGCGCCGGAGGTCCCCGTCGAAGAGCGTGGCAGCGGCGCCCAGTTGCGGCATGTCCGCAACTTCGCCTCGGCCGACGCCTTCGACTGCGACAGGCTCATCGCCGTCGAGGTGATCACCCCTGGCGGCAACTGGTCCTCGTACCCGCCGCACAAGCACGACGAGCACCGGCCCGGTGTGGAAGCGGAGCTGGAGGAGATCTACTACTTCGAGATCGACGGACCGAACGGGTTCGGCTATCAGCGCGTATCTCCCTCCCGTGAGGGCGGATCCGACGTCCTCGCCGAGGTCCGCTCCGGCGACGCCGTCCTCGTCCCCGACGGATGGCACGGCCCGTCCATCGCCCAGCCCGGCCACGACATGTACTACCTCAATGTCATGGCGGGGCCGGGCGAGACGCGGGAGTGGCGGATCTGCTTCCATCCGCACCATACGGAGGGTTACCGATGACGTCCTCAACGACGAGGCTCACGGTCGCGCAGGCACTCGTCCGCTTCCTGTCGGTCCAGTACACCGAGCGCGACGGCGTACGGCAGCGGCTGATCGGCGCGACCTGGGGCATCTTCGGCCACGGCAACGTGGCCGGAATCGGTCAGGCGCTCGTCGAGTACTCCGCCGACATGCCCTTCCACCAGGGCCGCAACGAACAGGCCATGGTGCACGCGGCGGTCGGCTACGCCCGGCAGTCGGGCCGCCTGTCCACGCACGCCGTGACGACCTCCATCGGCCCCGGCGCCACCAACCTCGTCACGGGCGCCGCCCTCGCCACCGTCAACCACCTGCCCGTTCTGCTGCTGCCCGGCGACGTCTTCGCCGGCCGCCCCGCCGACCCGGTCCTCCAGCAGCTCGAAGTCCCGTACGCCTGCGATGTGTCGGTCAACGACAGCCTGCGCCCGGTGTCGAAGTACTTCGACCGGATCACACGCCCGGAAGCCCTGATCCCGTCCGCCCTCAACGCCGTGCGCGTGCTCACCGACCCCGTCGAGACCGGCGCCGTGACGCTCGCTCTCCCGCAGGACGTGCAGGCCGAGGCGTACGACTGGCCGGACGAGTTCTTCGCCGAGCGCACCTGGGCCGTACGGCGTCCGGGTGCCGATCCGGCCGAACTCGCCGAGGCCGTACGGGTGATCAGGGCCGCGCGCAGGCCGCTCGTCGTCGCGGGCGGCGGCGTCCACCACGGCCGCGCCGAGGAGGCTCTCGCCGAGTTCGCGGAGACCACCGGCATACCGGTCGCCTCCACCCAGGCCGGCAAGGGCTCCCTGCGTCACGACCACCCGCAGGACGTCGGCGGGATCGGCCACACCGGCACGGCGACCGCGAACGAACTCGCCCGCACCGCCGACCTGGTGATCGGCGTCGGCACCCGCTACACCGACTTCACCACCGCCTCCGGCACCCTCTTCTCCGGCCAGGGCGTGCGCTTCCTCAACCTCAACATCGCGCCCTTCGACGGCCACAAGCTCGCCGGTCAGCCGCTGATCGCGGACGCCCGCAGCGGCCTGCAGGAACTGACGGCGGCCCTGGACACGCACGCGCACCGGGTCGAGTCGCCCTACGTCACGGAGTACACCGAGGACAAGGAGCGCTGGGAGCAGCGCGTCGACGCCTGCTACGAGGCCGACGAGCCGGACGTACGGCCGACGCAGCCGCAGGTGCTCGGCGCGCTGGACGCGATCGTCGACGAGACGGACGTGATCATCAATGCGGCCGGCTCCCTCCCCGGCGACCTGCACAAACTGTGGCGGGCGCGCTCGCGGGACCAGTACCACCTGGAGTACGGCTACTCCTGCATGGGCTACGAGATCCCGGCCTCCATCGGCGTGAAGATGGCCGCCCCGGACCGGCCCGTGTGGGCGCTGGTCGGCGACGGCACGTACCTGATGATGCCGACGGAGATCGTGACCGCCGTACAGGAGGGCATCGCGATCAAGGTGCTGCTCGTGCAGAACCACGGGTACGCGTCCATCGGCGGCCTGTCCGAGTCGGTGGGCGGCGAGCGGTTCGGCACCGCGTACCGCTTCCCGTCGCACGACGGCACGTACACGGGGGCGCCGCTGCCCGTGGATCTCGCCGCGAACGCCGCCAGCCTGGGCATGCGCGTCCTGCGGGCGAAGACCGTGGCCGATCTTCGGGAGGCGCTCGCCGAGGCCCGCGCCGCCGACACGCCCACATGTGTCTACGTCGAGACCGAAACGGCCGACACTGTGTCGGGCCCGCCACCGGCGCAGGCCTGGTGGGATGTACCTGTGGCCGAGACCGCGACCCGACCGTCAGCGGTGAAGGCCCGAGAGCTGTACGAACGGCACGTCTCCACCCGACGCCGCCATCTGTGAAGGAGTATCTGGGCATGACGAAGATCGTCAACCACTGGATCGGCGGCAAGACCGTCGAAGGCGCGTCGGGTACGTACGGGCCGGTCACCGACCCTGCGACCGGCGCCGTCACCACGAACGTCGCCTTCGCGTCGGTCGACGAGGTCGACGCCGCGGTCGCCGCCGCCAAGGACGCGTACGTCACCTGGGGCCAGTCCTCGCTGGCCAAGCGCACGGAGATCCTCTTCCGGTTCCGGGCGCTGCTGGACGCCAACCGGGACGCGATCGCCGAGCTGATCACCGCCGAGCACGGCAAGGTGCACTCCGACGCACTCGGTGAGGTGGCCCGCGGTCTGGAGATCGTCGACCTCGCCTGCGGCATCAACGTGCAGCTCAAGGGCGAGCTGTCCACGCAGGTCGCCAGCCGCGTCGACGTCTCCTCCATCCGCCAGCCGCTGGGCGTCGTCGCGGGCATCACGCCGTTCAACTTCCCGGCGATGGTCCCGATGTGGATGTTCCCGATGGCCATCGCGACCGGCAACACCTTCGTCCTGAAGCCGTCCGAGAAGGATCCGTCGGCGTCGATCAAGATCGCCGAACTGCTGGCCGAGGCCGGTCTGCCCGACGGCGTCTTCAACGTCGTGCACGGCGACAAGGTGGCCGTCGACCGCCTGCTGGAGCACCCGGACGTCAAGGCCGTCTCCTTCGTCGGCTCGACCCCGATCGCCCGCTACATCCACACCACCGCCGCCGCGAACCACAAGCGCGTGCAGGCCCTGGGCGGCGCCAAGAACCACATGCTGGTCCTGCCCGACGCCGACCTGGACGCGGCCGCCGACGCCGCCGTCTCGGCCGCCTACGGCTCCGCGGGCGAGCGCTGCATGGCCATCTCCGCGGTCGTCGCGGTCGGCTCCATCGGCGACGAACTGGTGGAGAAGATCCGCGAGCGCGCCGAGAAGATCAAGATCGGTCCCGGCAACGACCCCACCTCCGAGATGGGCCCGCTCATCACCAGGGTCCACCGCGACAAGGTGGCGTCGTACGTCTCGGGCGCGGCGGCCGAGGGCGCCGAGGTCGTGCTCGACGGCACCGGCTACACGGTCGAGGGCTTCGAGGACGGCCACTGGATCGGCATCTCGCTGCTCGACAAGGTGCCCACGTCCGCGAAGGCCTACCAGGACGAGATCTTCGGCCCGGTGCTGTGCGTGCTGCGCGTGGACACCTACGACGAGGGCGTGGAGCTGATCAACAGCTCGCCGTTCGGCAACGGCACCGCGATCTTCACCCGGGACGGCGGCGCCGCCCGCCGCTTCCAGCTGGAGATCGAGGCCGGCATGGTCGGCGTGAACGTCCCGATCCCGGTCCCCGTCGGCTACCACTCCTTCGGTGGCTGGAAGGACAGCCTCTTCGGCGACCACCACGTCTACGGCAACGACGGCACGCACTTCTACACCCGCGGCAAGGTCGTCACCACCCGCTGGCCCGACCCGGCCGACGCCCCCTCCGGCGTCGACCTCGGCTTCCCGCGCAACCACTGAGGGTGACCTGATCCCCTGATGGGGCCGTCCGTCATACGGACGGCCCCATTTTTTTGCGAGCTCGTGCTGCGGTTCCCGTACGACCGAACAGAGCCGAACAGTCCACACCCCACTGCCGTAAACGCGCCCAGAAAGCCTTTCGATCTACGGATTCCGTAGGTAAACACCTATTGACGCGCCGGTTTTCGTCGGGGTTCGATGCAGCACCGCCGCAGCCGCCGGAGGCATCCGCACGAGTCGATCGGAACCCGCCGTATGACCGACACGCTCCGCCCTGTCGCCACCGACGTCGCAGAGTCAGCGGACAGCAGTCCCCGGACGCTCAAGCGCTCCATCGGAGTGGTCGGCGGGACACTGCTGACCCTCTCCTGCGTGACCCCCGCCTCCACGCTGTTCGTGGTCGTCCCGGACCTGTTCGGCTCGCTCGGCACCGCCACCGCCCTGACGATCGCCATCGGCTCCCTGCTCTGTATCGCCGTGGCTTTCTGCTACTCGGAGCTGGGCACCCTCATCCCCAGCGCGGGTGGCGAGTACGCCATGGTCTCGACGCTGGCGGGCCGCCTCGCGGGCTGGCTGGTCTTCGTCCTCTCTCTCCTGGTCGTCATGATCGTCCCGCCGGTGATCGCGATGGGCACGGCGGACTACCTGGCACCGGTCGTGCATCTCGACCCGTCGATCGCCGGCGCCGGCGTGATGCTGCTCGCCACCCTGGCCGGCCTGCTCGACCTGCGCGCCAACGCCTGGATCACCGGCATCTTCCTGGTCCTGGAGGTCATCGCCGCAGCCGTCGTGGCCGTCCTGGGCTTCGCACACAGCGAGCGGGGCGCGGGCAGCCTGGTGGCCATGCAGGTGGCCGGTACCGGCGGCCACACGGACACGGTGACGGCGATGCTGGTCGTCTCCGGCCTGGCGATCGCCCTCTTCGTCACCCAGGGCTTCTCGACCGCCGTCTACCTCTCCGAGGAGCTGGAGCACCCGCGCCGCAACGTCGCCCGCACCGTCCTGGCCACCCTCGCCATCTCCACCGTGATCATCCTGGTCCCGGTCGTCGCCATCACCCTGGGCGCCTCCGACCTCACGGAGCTGACCGGCGGCGACATCAGCTCCATGGTCACCGCCTGGTCCAACTCGGCGGTCGGCACCTTCGTCAGCCTCTGCGTGGCCCTCGCGATCATCAACGCCGGCATCGTGATGGTCATCCAGAACTCCCGCGTCCTGTTCGCCTCGGCGCGCGACAAGGCCTGGCCCGAGCCGGTCAACCACGTCTTCGCCAAGCTCGGCCGCTTCGGTTCCCCCTGGGTCGCCACCCTCGCCGTCGGCATCCCCGGCGCCGTGCTCTGCTTCGTGAACCTCGACACCCTGTACGGCGTCACGGGCGTCTCGGTGACCGGCATGTACCTCCTGGTCGCCGTGGCCGCCCTCCTCTCCCGCCGCGCCTCCCACAAGCACACCCCGGCCTGGCGCATGCCCCTGTGGCCCGCGATGCCGGTCCTGCTGATCGCGGTACTGGCGTACATCCTCAGCCAGCAGGAGACGAGCTACCTGCTCTGGACAGGCGGCATCACGGCAGTGGCCACCTTGTACTGGGCCTTCTACCTTCGGCCGCGCAAGGACACGCGGTGGCTGGTCTCCGTCCCGGAGGACGCCCAGCCTTGATCGCCCCGCAGGGGCGCCCTGGGGGCGCGGGGAACCGCACGACAAGCCTCGACGAACCCGCACCCGGCAAAGCACAGGACAGACCGAGCCAGTAGCCGTACAGCAACCGCGGTACACGCTGATCGCCCGGTACTCCCGCGGGAGGGCGCCCCCCTCACCCCCGAGGCTGCTCCAACTGTCAGAGACGCCCCGTACCGTTGAGGCATGGATCTTCGAATGCCCCGCCTGCGAGGGCTGCTTCGGAGGCCCCGGCGCCTGCTGGCCGCCGGGGCCGCCGTCGTCGTGCTCGCCGGTGCCGGGACATGGACGGCCGCCGCCTCCGACGACGCACCCGCGGTGCACCGGACCAACCGGGTCATGGCCGTGGACGGCGTCCGTATCGACACCTCGTTCTTCACGTCCGGCTCAAGCGCCGCACGCCGCCCCGCCGTCCTGCTTGCCCACGGCTTCGGCGGGAACAAGGACGACGTACGGCAGCAGGCGCAGGACCTGGCCAGGGACGGCTACGCGGTCCTGACCTGGTCGGCACGCGGATTCGGCAGGTCCACCGGCAAGATCGGACTGAACGACCCCAAGGGCGAGGTCGCCGACGTCTCCCAGCTGATCGACTGGCTGGCGAAGCAGCCCCAGGTCCGGCTCGACAAGCCCGGCGACCCGCGCGTGGGCGTCGCGGGCGCCTCGTACGGCGGCGCGATCTCGCTGCTCGCGGCGGGATACGACCACCGCGTGGACGCCATCGCCCCGGCGATCACGTACTGGAACCTGGCGGACGCCCTCTTCCCGAACGACGTCTTCAAGAAGCTGTGGGCGGGCATCTTCGTCAACTCCGGCGGCGGATGCGACAGCTTCCAGACCGAGCTGTGCCGGATGTACCAGCGGGTCGCGGAGTCGGGCAGGCCGGACGCGCAGGCGCGTGAGCTGCTGTCCGCCCGCTCCCCGTCCGCCGTCGCCGACCGCATCAAGGTGCCCACCCTCCTGCTGCAGGGCCAGACGGACTCCCTCTTCCCGCTCGGCCAGGCGGACGCGGCGGCGAAAGCCATCCGGGCGAACGGAGCCCCCGTGGACGTCGACTGGATCGCCGGGGGGCACGACGGCGGCGACATGGAGACGAGCCGCGTACAGACACGCGTGCGTGCCTGGTTCGACCGCTACCTCAAGGACGAGAAGACCACGGACACGGGCCCGGCCTTCCGCGTCAGCCGCACCGGAGGAGTCGACTCCACGACCGGCTCGGCCCTGCTGCGAGGAGCGAGCGACGACACCTACCCGGGCCTGGAGAGCGGGCAGCGCTCCGTGCCGCTGAGGGGCACGCGGCAGACCTTCGACAACCCGGCGGGCGCCACCCCGCCCGCCGTCTCCGCCCTGCCCGGCCTCGGCGGCTCCGGCGGACTCGCCCAGCTGTCCTCGCTCGGCGTCGGGGTGTCGCTGGACTTCCCCGGCCAGTACGCGCGGTTCGAGTCGGCGCCGATGTCCGGCCATGTGCGGATCACCGGATCGCCGACGGTCACCGTCCACGTCAAGTCCACGAGCGACGACGCCGTGCTGTTCGGGAAGGTGTACGACGTCTCTCCCGGCGGCGGGACGCCCGTGCTGCCCTCGCAGCTGGTGACGCCCGTCCGCGTCGAGGGCGCGAAGGCGGGCAAGGACGTGACGATCACGCTGCCGGCCGTCGACCACGAGGTCGAGCCGGGGCACCGCCTGCGCCTGGTCCTCGCCTCCACCGACCTGGGCTACGCCTCCCCGGCCACCCCGGCGACGTACACCGTCTCCCTCAAGGGCGACCTGAAGGTGCCGACGGCACCCGGCGTGACCACCGCTGCCGCCCCGCTGCCGTCCTGGGTGTGGTGGCTCCCGCTGGCCGGAGCGGTGATCGCCCTGGCCCTGCTGCTGAGCGGCCGCCGTCGCACGACCGCTGTGCCACCGGACCCGGCGCTCACCGAAGTCCCCCTCCAGATCACGGACCTGAGCAAGCGGTACGCCAGGTCGACGGACCGTTACGCGGTACGGGACCTGTCCTTCCGCGTGGCCAAGGGCCAGGTCCTGGGCCTCCTCGGACCGAACGGCGCGGGCAAGACCACCACCCTGCGCATGCTGATGGGCCTGATCAAGCCGGACGAAGGCGAGATCCGCGTCTTCGGGCACGCCATCCGCCCCGGCGCCCCGGTGCTGTCCCGGGTCGGCGCGTTCGTGGAGGGCGCGGGCTTCCTCCCGCACCTCTCGGGCCGCGACAACCTGGAGCTGTACTGGCAGGCGACGGGCCGCCCGCCCGAGGACGCGCACCTGGAGGAGGCCCTGGAGATCGCGGGCCTCGGCGACGCACTCGCCCGGGCCGTGCGCACCTACTCCCAGGGCATGCGCCAGCGCCTCGCCATCGCCCAGGCCATGCTCGGCCTCCCGGACCTGCTCATCCTCGACGAACCGACCAACGGCCTCGACCCGCCGCAGATCCGCGAGATGCGCGAGGTGCTGATCCGGTACGCGGCGGCCGGCCGCACGGTGATCGTCTCCAGCCACCTCCTGGCGGAGGTCGAGCAGTCCTGCACCCACCTGGTCGTCATGGACCGCGGCCGCCTCGTCCAGGCGGGCCCGGTCGCCGAGATCATCGGCTCCGGTGACACCTTGCTCGTCGGCCTGGCCGCCAACATCCCGGACCCGATGGTGGAGAAGGTGGCGTCCCTACCGGGCGTCGAGTCGGCGACCCGAACCGACGGCGGCTTGCTGGTCCGGCTGGCACCAACGTCCCTCAGGGGCGCGGGGCTGCCTCCATCGGCGGCTCCGCCGCGGGGCGCGACCAGCCACGACGCTGCCGCGGACGAAATGCTGCAAACCGTGGCACTCCCCGCCGAACCCCCCGCGGCCGCCCGCACGGGCAGCGCCGCCGCCCACCTCCTGGTCGAGCTGGTGCGCCTCGAAGTCCCGGTCGCCTCGCTCGGCCCCCACCGCCGCCTGGAAGACGCCTTCCTCACCCTGATCGGAGGTTCCGCATGAGCACGCTCGTCGAGCGCACCGAGACCGCCTCCGGGTACAAGGCGGGCCACACCCTGCCCCTGCGGGTGGAACTGGCCCGGCAGGTGAAGCGGCGCCGCACGCTGGTCATGGGCGGCATTCTCGCCGCCCTGCCGTTCGTGCTGCTCATCGCGTTCGCGATCGGCGGCACTCCGGACGGCCGCAACAACACGGTGACGTTGATGGACACGGCCACCGCCTCCGGGGCGAACTTCGCCGCCGTCAACCTCTTCGTCTCCGCGGGCTTCCTGCTCGTCATCCCGGTCGCCCTGTTCTGCGGGGACACGGTCGCCTCGGAGGCCGGCTGGTCCTCCCTGCGCTATCTGCTGGCCGCACCCGTGCCGCGGGCGCGCCTGCTGTGGTCCAAGCTCGTCGTCGGACTGGGAATGAGCCTGGCCGCGATGATCCTGCTGCCGGTGGTGGCGCTCGCCGTCGGCACGGCGGCGTACGGCTGGGGGCCGCTGCAGATCCCCACCGGCGGGTCGCTGGACTCGGGGACGGCGGCCCAGCGCCTGCTGGTGGTCGTGGCGTTCATCTTCGTGTCCCAACTGGTCACCGCGGGCCTGGCGTTCTGGCTGTCGACGAAGACCGACGCACCCCTGGGCGCGGTCGGCGGCGCGGTCGGCCTCACCATCGTCGGCAATGTCCTGGACGCCGTGACCGCCCTCGGCCACTGGCGCGACTTCCTTCCCGCGCACTGGCAGTTCGCCTGGGCTGACGCCGTCCAGCCGAACCTCGAATGGTCCGGCATGATCCAGGGCACGGCGATTTCCATAACGTACGCGCTCGTGCTGTTCGCCCTGGCCTTCCGCGGTTTCGCCCGCAAGGACGTGGTGTCCTAGGTCAACGGAGGATCACCTACCGGTCTCGACCGGCCATGATCGTGGCCGTCTTGAGACTCATCCGCAACACCCCGTGCCGCACGTTCCGGCCCCCCGCGCCGTCACAGTCACAGACGTCGACGTCAACGCACCGAGGGGGCACGGAAGATGGAGCGGTACCGAACACCACGGCCGGGCACATCGCAGCGCCGCACACGACGGCTGCGCGCCGGCCTTCTCGCCCTCACGGCGGCGAGCGGCCTGCTGCTCACGGCCTGCAGCGCGGGCGGCGGCTCCGACAACAGCAGCAGCAAGGCCTCGGACGGCCGGGACAGGACCGGCTTCCCGGCGCCGGCCGCCCCGACGGCCGGTGAGAACAAGGGTGACGAGTCGTTCGAGAGCCCGTCCCCCGACTACCTCTCCACCTTCGCCCTCGACGTGGACACGGCCTCGTACGGCTACGCCCGCCGCACTCTCGCCGAGGGACGGCGCCCCGACCCCTCGACCATCCGCCCCGAGGAGTTCGTCAACAGCTTCCGCCAGGACTACGAACGCCCCGACGGCAACGGCTTCACGGTCACCGTCGACGGCGCCCGCACCGACCGGAAGAACTGGTCGCTGGTCCGCGTCGGCCTGGCCACCCGCCCCGCCCACCAGTCCGGCGAACGCCCGCCGGCCGCGCTCACCTTCGTCATCGACATCTCCGGCTCGATGTCCGAGCCCGGCCGTCTCGACCTCGCCCAGCAGTCCCTCGACACGATGACGGACCGGCTCCGCGAGGACGACTCGGTCGCCATCGTCACCTTCAGCGACAAGGCCGAGACGGTCCTGCCGATGACCCGCCTCGGCAGCCACCGGGCCAAGATCCATGACGCGATCGACAGCCTGGAGCCGACCTACTCCACCAACCTCGGCGCGGGTGTCGAGACCGGCTACGCCACCGCCGTCGAGGGCCGCCGCGAGAACGCCACCAACCGTGTCGTCCTCATCTCGGACGCCCTCGCCAACGACGGCGACACCGACCCCGACTCCATCCTCGACCGCATCTCCACGGCCCGCCGCGAGTACGGCATCACCCTCTTCGGCGTCGGCGTCGGCAGTGACTACGGCGACGCACTCATGGAACGCCTCGCCGACAAGGGCGACGGCCACACCGTGTACGTGTCGCGGGAGGACGACGCCCGCAAGGTCTTCTGCGACCAGCTCCCGCAGAACATCGACCTGACCGCCCGTGACGCCAAGGCCCAGGTCGCCTTCGATCCCGGGACGGTCGCCGAGTTCCGCCTCGTCGGCTACGACGACCGCCGGGTCGCCGACGACGACTTCCGCAACGACCGCGTCGACGGCGGCGAGGTCGGCCCCGGCCACACCGTCACCGCCCTGTACGCCGTGCGCACCAAGCCCGGCGCCGACGGCCACCTCGCCACGGCGACCGTCCGCTGGCTCGACCCCGACACCCGCGACCCGCACGAGCAGTCGGGCGAACTGGAGACCGGAGCCCTCCACGACTCCCTCTGGGACGCGAGCCCCCGCTTCCAGGTCACGGCCGTGGCCGCCTACTTCGCCGACTCCCTGCGCCAGGGCGACCACCGCTGGAGCAGCCTCCCCGGCGACCCGGGCCTCGGTGAACTCGGCGACCGCGCCCACGAGTTGGCGAGGAAGACCGAGGACAAGGACGTACGGCAGCTCGCCGCCGCGATCGAACAGGCCGACCGCGGCCAAGACTAGAAACCGCGGCCAGGACTAGAAACCGGGGCCAGGACTAGAACACCAGTCCCGACATCGCCGGCCCCATTGACCTTTCCTTACCTGTGAGTAAGTTCGTCGGCGGCAACCGCCCCTTCGTCGGCGCCCTGATCACCCTCGAACCGGAGGCCGTCGCCCACTGGCTGACGGTCCGCGGGCTGCCGGCCGACACTCCCATGTCAGAGGTCGTACGGGACCCCCGGATGTGCGAAGACGTCCAGCGGGCCGTGGACCACGCCGACGAGGCCGTCTCCCGGGCCGAGTCGATCCGCGCCTTCAAGGCCGAGAAGGTGCCAGAGGACAACGGACTGCTCACTCCGTCGTTGAAAATCAAGCGGCACGCGGTGACGACGGCGTACTCGAAGGAGATAGAGGCGCTGTACGACGGCGAGCTGCCTGTCCGGAATGTTAGATTTGAGTGATATATGACTATATGTCACTTAGTGGAGCTGCGGCGAAGGAGGACGAGTGGCCCCTCATCGCCGCCGTTCCGCCCTCGTGCGACTGGCGCTCGTGACTGCGGGACTCCTCTCGGCGGCCCTGCTCGCCTGTGCGCCGACCCCCTCCCCGGTCGACGACGCACGGCATCCCGACCCGCCGCGCCCCCCGCTCGTGGTGCCCACCGCACCCGGCCCCACCCCCTCGCCCCCGGAGGGCGGGCCCCCCGCGGGAGCGGACGGACAGCGGGACGCCTTCGGTGCCTTCCTCGACTCCGAACCCGAAGGCCTCGCGCTCCTGAAGAGGTTCAGCGGCTGGCTGGACGGCACCGAACTGCGCGTCGGGCACACGTATCTGCCGGGGGACGTGTGGAGCAACATCGAGGGCGGGAACGGCTTCCTCGACAGCTGGGCCGAGTGGCGGCGGGCCGAGAAGGACCGGATGTTCGTGCTCAACGTCCCGCTGATGGAGCACAACGAGGCGGAGGTCTCCGACACGGCCGTCAGAAGGCTCCTGCGGCACGCCGCGGCAGGCGCGTTCGACGAGCACTTCCGGGTGCTGGCGCAGCGACTGGTCGACCTGGGCGCGACGGACACGGTCCTCGTGCTCGGCTGGGAGATGAACGGCAGCACGTACACCCACCGCTGCGCCCCCGACCCGGAGGACTGGAAGGAGTACTGGAGGCGCATCGTCACCGTCATGCGCTCGGTCCCCGGCCAGAAGTTCCAGTTCGACTTCGCCCCGAACAGGGGCGCGGACGCGATTCCGTGGCCGGAGTGCTATCCCGGCGACGACGTGGTCGACATCGTCGGCATGGACTCCTACGACCAGCCGCACGGAATGTCGTTCGACGGGGAGGTGTCCGAGCCCTACGGACTGCAGTTCCACGTCGACTTCGCGCAGGCCCACGGCAAGCCGATCTCGTATCCCGAGTGGGGTCTGTTCCGCAACGGCGACAACCCCACGTACATGCTGCGCATGCTCGCCTGGATGGAGGAGCACAAGCCGCTGTACAACACGATCACCGACTACTGCCCGCACGGGGTGTGGCAGTGCGCCACCAACCCCCGCTCCTCGGCCCTGTACCGCGAGGTGCTGTCCAGCGCCCCCGCGCCGCCGCCGACACCGGAACCGTCGATTCCGGTCCCGATGCCGATCCCGGCCGCGCCCACGCCGCCCGCCGTGCCGTTGCCGACACCGGTGCCGCCGCCCGTGCCACTGCCGCCGGCGCAACCGGCCACGCCCGCCCGGCCGCCCGAGTGCACGCCGGCCGGCGCGGCGAACGGGGCGGCGCAACCGGCGGAGGGTCGACGCGCCGGCTGCGCGCACTGAGGGGACCGCCGGACCGCTACCCGTGGTCCTGTGCCGCGGCCTTCCTGCGCAGGACCTTCTTGGCCCCGTGCCGGGCCCCGGAGTGGCAGGCGCTGGCCGCAAGGAGCGGCACCGTGCGTCGACCGGCCAGCAGGAAACGCTGGTTGTGGACCGTCTCGGGGCACCAGCGGTACTTGTACGGCTCGTCGCCGCGCAGCAGGCTCAGGATCCCGCCCTCACGACCGGACGCGACCTCGCTGGACGCCCGCAGCAGCATCGTCGCCACGTCCAGCTTGCTCTCCCGCAGCCGCGGGTGGAAGCCGTACAGGTACTCGCCCGTCAGCCCTCCCGACAGCAGCAGCAGATTGACCGCGACCACCGTGCCCTCGTACAGGAACTCCGTCACCGCGGCCTGTCCGGAGCGGGCCATCGGGCCCACCGACCGGACCAGGTGCTCCAGAAACCGCGGCCGGATGTGTTCGGGCGTCACCTTCTTGTCCTGCCACTGCAGTTGGTGCAGCTCAAGCATCCGACGCAGCGCCGTCTCGGTCTCGTCGTGGTTCACGACACGCCACTCGACACCGAGTCGGCCCAGCCTGTTGACCTTGTTGCGCACCCGCTGGGCGCGCGCCGTCGGCAGCCGTTTGACCAGCTCGGTCATGGGCAGCGCGGGCAGCTCCAGGCAGGTCGAGTCGCGCAGCCGGCAGCGCGGGCCCTGCCAGTGCCGGTAGATCTGTTCCACGGCGCTGCCCGGCCGGACGTCCCGGAAGTCGATCAGAGCGGTACGGGCCGCGTCGTACAGCGCGTCCGCCAGGACCAGGCTGCCCTCCTCGGTCACCTCCGCGTCGAGGAGCACGTCACGGAAGTCGGAGATGGCGCCGCCGATCGGCACCAGCTTGGGCAGTGGGCGCCGCACGCGCATCAGCGGTGCGGCGCCCACCAGTTCACCGCCCCGGCGCACCAGGAAGAGCCGCAGCCCGTCGGGCGTGCCGTACGACAGCCACCACGAGTGCAGCCAGGCATGGGTCTGGAACGGTGTCGCCGACGGGCAGGACGCGTGCAGCCGTCCCCACTCCTCGGCCAGCGCGGCGAAGGTCCGCTCGTCGGTGCACAGCTCCACCGCCAGGGCACGGCCGGGCGCGGTCATCCGAGCGCCCCGTGGGCGTCGACGGCGTGGGTCGGGGCGGGCACCGTCGCCTGGCCGGGCCCGTCGTCGTCCTGCCTCGCCCGCCGCGGACGTGCCAGCAGCGCGAGGCCGCCCAGCAGCCCGCCGGCACTCGCGCCCACGAGCGAGGTCAGCTTCCACGACGGGGACGACGGCTCGGTGGGCCGCAGAGCCCGGGACAGACGCTCCAGCCGGATGCCCGTGCCGGCCTTGGTGTGATCCGCCTGGGTGACCAGCGCGCCGGACACGGCGTTGGCGATCTCGACGGCCTGGGCAGGGTTCGACGAGGTCGCCGAGACCGCGACCATCGGCGCGTCCGGCGAGGTCGCGACCTGCACGCTGTCACGCAGCTGCGCGACCGGCACACCCGCCGTCACCTGCGCGTCCCCGAGCACCGCGAGCTGCGGGGCCACCCTCCCGTACGCCTGCGCGAAGCCGAGCGCGTCGGCGCAGTCGACGTCGGACCGGCCGGCCGCCACGGCGACGACGGAGCTGGTCGCCGTGTACTGCGGCGGCTTCGCCACTCCGTACGCGCCGCCGGCCACGGCACCGAGCAGCGCGCCGGCCGGCAGCAGCCACCAGGAGGGCAGCCGCCTCGCGCGTGGGCGCGAACGGCCTGACTGCCGGTCACGCCGAGTGGGGGTGTCGGTCATGGAGAACTCACTTCCAGGGTCGAGCCGGTCACAGCGGCCGTGTACACATCCATCAACTGCCGGGCGCTGCACGCGATGTCGTAGCGGCGCACGGCTTCCGGGGCGGTCCGCTCACCCGGTCCCACCGCCCGCAGCCGCAGCAGCTCCCGTACGTACGCCCCGGCGCCGCCGGTGACACGCAGGGCGCCGGGTGCCGCGTCCGGCGGCAGGTCCTCGACGGCGGGGCAGCTCGCGTACAGCACGGGCAGCCCGGCCGCCAGCGCCTCCACCACGGCCAGCCCGAAGGCCTCCTCCGCCGACGGTGAGACGAGCACGTCCATCGCGGACAGCAGGTCGACCAGGCCGGGTGCGGCGTCGACGGCCTCCGGGAGATACGGCCGCTCGCCCGTCAGCACCACCCGGTCCGCGATCCCCAGCCCGCGGGCGGTCTGCCGCAGCGCCGCCTCCTCGGGCCCGCCACCGACCAGCAGCAGCCGTACGTCGCCGGGCAGCCGGGACAGCGCGCGCAGCAGCAGGTCGAACCGCTTGCCCGGGGCGAGACGGCCCACCCCGCCGACGACGTACGCGTCCTCCGGCAGCCCGTAGTGGTTCCGGGCCTCCTTGCGGCCCACCTCGTCGAAGCGGAAACGGTGCGCGTCGATGCCGTTCGGGATGACGCGGATGCGTGGCCCGGGGACACCCCAGTGCCGCAGCCGCTCGGCCACCGCCGGTGAGACGGCGACGGTGGCGCGGCCGAGGCGCTCGCCGGCCAGGTACAGCGCGCGGACGCCCGCGGTCAGCGGCCGCCCCTCCAGCCGGGTCTCACCGATCGAGTGCTCGGTGGCCACGACCGCCCGCACGCCCGCGAGCCGCGCGGCGATCCGGCCGTAGAGACAGGCCCGGTACAGATGGGTGTGTACGACGTCGTAGCCGCCGGCGCGGATCAGCCCGGTCAGCCGGGGCAGCGCGCCCAGGTCGCGGTTGCCGCCCATCCCGAGGTGGGTGACCCGGACGCCGTCGGCGGTCAGGCCCGCGGCGACCGGGCCGGGGTTGGTCAGGGCCACCACGTCGCACTGCGCGGGAAGGTGACGCAGCAACAGGCGCAGCTGCTGTTCCGCTCCACCGACGCCGAGGCCGGTGATGACGTGCAGGGCCCTCACGCGGCCCCCACAGCGCGGCCGTAGACCCGGGCCAGACGTCTCTTCAGCTCGAAGCGGGGCGCGGTGTCGCTCTGCCCGACGTGGATGCGGGGCAGCGCGAAGTCGCCGCAGCCGGCCGGGCCGGGCCAGATCGAGCAGGCGTAGCGGTAACCGGCGGAGCGCACTGCGGCGGCGGCGCGCTCGTCGATGTACCCGTACGGGTAGCAGAAGCCCTCGATGTCGCCGCCGGTGATCCCGGCGAGACGGTGACGGCTGTCGTCGACCTCGGTGTGCAGCTCCTGGTCGGTGGCCTTGGTCAGATCGACATGGGTCAGTCCGTGCGAGGCGACCTCCATGCCCGCGGCCAGGACCCGGCGGATGCCGTCCACGTCGAGCAGCGGCTTGCGCGGCCCCTGCGGCTCCCAGCCGTTGTCGCCGCCGAGGCGCCCCGGCAGCACGAACACGGTCGAGGTGAATCCCCAGCGGTGCAGCACGGGCAGCGCGGTGCTCGCGAAGTCGGCGTACCCGTCGTCGAAGGTGAGCCCCACCAGGCCGCGCTCCGCGCCGCGGGCGCGGGCCGTGAGCAGCTCCCGCATGCTCACCCCGCGCAGGCCGCGCGCGGACATCCAGGCGAACTGCCGGTCGAGACGTGCGGGAGTGACGGTGACGTTGTAGGGGTCGTCAGGGCAGTCCGAGACGGAGTGGTACATGGCGACCCAGGCGGCCGGCCCCCGCGCCGCGAGTCTTCGCGCGGGCGGTCCGGGGACGGGTTCGGCCGTACGCGATGCAGCGGAGACGTCAGCGACCATGGCCCAGCTTTCGTGTGACGGAGTGGCGGAGGAACTGCACGGCGGGAAGCACGAGGGACCGGGCGTTCGCTGCGTCGAGGATCCAGGCCAGGAGCAGGAAGACGACGGTCACGCCGGTGCAGCAGGCGGCCACGGAGGCCGCGGGCGAGGCGAACAGCCCCGCACACAGGAGCCCGGCTGCGGTGGCGCACACGGCCGCGCACACCGGTCGGGCCAGTTCGGCGAGCACCCGGCGCACGCGCACGGGTACGCTGCCCGGCCCCAGGCCGTGCAGCAGGAGCAGAGCGGTGACGGTGATGCCGGCCGCGTTGGCGGCGGCGATGCCGCACGCCCCCCAGGGGCCGACGGCCAGGGCGCCGATGCTGACGGTGGCGAGAGCGCCCACGCCCATCGCCCCCAGCGGGAACCAGGTGGCACGGCCACCCGCGAAGTACGACCGTGCGAGCGCCCCGACCAGGGTCTGCCCGAGCAGTCCGGTCGCGTACACCCGCATCACGGCGGCGGTGGCGGCGGTGTCCTGCGCCGTGAACGCCCCGCGCTGGAAGAGGAGTTCGACGATCTGCGGCGCTCCGGCGACGACCACCGCGGCGCCGAGCAGCACGAGGCCGGCCATCAGCGCCACGTCCCGCTCGACCCGGTCCCTGGCTCGCCGGGTGTCGCCCTCGGCGACGGCCTGCGCCACCACCGGGAAGGTGACGACGCACACCATCGTGGACAGCGACATCGGCAACTGGGCGATCTTCTGCGCGTAGTTGAGGTGCGAGATGGCGCCGGCGGGCAGCGTGGAGGCGAGGTAGCGCTCGATGAGGACCTGCGACTGCCGGCACAGGGCGAACAGCAGGACCGCGCAGACGAGGGCGGGCGCAAGGGGGCGGCCGCCGTCCCCGTCGTAGGCGAAGGCGTTGCGGCCGGGCCGCCTGGCGATGCGCCGGCCCAGGGACGGAGCCTGTACGGCGACCATGAGGCACCCGCCGAGGGCGACCCCGAGCGCGGCCGAGCGCACGCCCCAGTGCTCACCCAGGACGAACATCGTGGCGATGATCGCGACGTTGTAGGCGATGTAGATCGCGCCGGGGGCGAGATAGGAGCGGTGGGCGCGCAGCGCCGCGCTGCAGTACCCGGCCAGCCCGAAACTCAGTACGCAGGTCGCGGTCAGCCGTGTGCAGGAGACGGCCAGGGACGGGTCGGACAGACCGGGCGCGAGGGCGGAGACCAGCAGCGGCGCCCCGGCCACCAGGACGGCGGCCGTGGCGGCGAAGGCGAGGCACAGCCGTGGCAACGAAGCGGCGACCAGGGCGCGCACCGGGTCGGGAGTGTCCTTCCCGAGCGCCCGCCGGGCCAGCGCCGCGCTGAACGCGGGCACGAGCACGAACGCCAGGCCGTCCTCGATCAGCAGGGTCGCCGCGAGTTCGGGCACGGTCCAGGCCACCAGGAACGCGTCGGTCTCCGCGCCGGCACCGAAGAGGTGGGCGAGTGCCTGGTCGCGTCCGAGGCCGAGGACCGCCCCGGCGATGGACAGGGCGGCGGAGAGCAGCGTCGCCCGGGCGATGAAGCGGCGCGAGGGTGAGCTGCCCGCCGGCCGGGTGGCCGGCCGCCCCGCACTCGCCGGGCGGGCGCGGTAGATGCCGGTCGCGTGGCGAGTGGCGCCCGCCGTCCTCGCGGGGCCGGGCCTCACCACGTGCCCGATTCGGCGCCCGGGCCGGTCGGCGCCCCGCCTGCCAGCGACCACCAGGCGACGAGGCCGAAGCAGACGGCCGTCAGCGTGGTGGAGGGTCCGCCGATGTCGGAGTACAGGAAGTTCACGAGCTGCCACAGCAGCAGACCGAGGGCCGCGAGCGCGCAGTCCCGGGCGCGTCCCGCCCGCCGCAGCCCGCGCAGCGCGCAGACCAGCAGCGCCAGCCAGCTGCCCGCCACCGTCAGCAGACCCAGCAGGCCCTGCTCGCTGAGGAGCAGCAGGTACATGTTGTGCGGGGAGAGCAGCGGCTGGCGCCGGTAGGCCTGGCCCGCTCCTCCGGTGTCGCTGCCCGACGACAGCGCGAGCGAGGCATGGGCGTCCCGGTAGGCGGGGAAGGCCTTCAGGCCGACGCCCGTCACCGGATGCTCGTGCCACATGTCGGTGGCCGCCGCCCACATCGTGTAGCGGTCGACGACCGACTGGTCCGGGGTGTCGGTGACCTGGGTGATGCTGGTCAGCCGCTCCTGCAGCGCCGCGGCGCCCACGCCGAGCCCGCCCACCAGCACCACCGCGGCCGCGACCGCCGCCGCGAACACCGTCACCGCCCGCCGTACCCCGGCCAGCAGCAGCTGCGTCCCGCAGGCCACGGCCGTGGCGATCCAGGCACCCCGGCTGAAGGACAGTGCGAGCGGCACGAGCAGCGCCAGCGCACAGCCGGCCGCCACGAGCCGCCGGCGCCGCGCACGCGTCCCGAGGGCGAGACCGGTCAGGGCCACCACTCCGCACGCGACGACGCTCGCCATCCCCATCACGTCGGACGGCCCGAACGTGCCCACCGCCCGGATGTCCGCCCCCTGGTACGAGGCCCCGGTTCCGGTGAGGAACTGGTGCACCCCGACGGCCCCCTGCCACAGCGCGAGGCCGGCCAGCGACCACAGCACAAGCCGGGCGTCGCGCCGGTCGCGCACCAGCAGCACCACCGCGAGCGGGAACAGCACGAACACCTGCAGGTAGCGGGCAAGGCCGGTGATCCCGTCGCCGGGCGTCACCGCCCCGGTCGCGGCGGCCGCGATGCCCACCACGGGCAGACCGAGCACGACCGCCGCCGACCGCGTCAGCGGGCGCCGCGCCTCTCGTACGGTGGTCACGGCGGCCCAGAGCACGACCAGCCCGCAGGCCAGGTCGGCGGGCGAGGCACCGCTGTCCGGCGCGCCCGGCAGCCCCAGCAGGGCGATCACCGCCACGACGGGCAGCACGGGAGCCGCCCGGCGCAGGGCCGACAGCGCCGCCGGCCGCGGTACGAGCGGTACGGAGGCCGCCGAGGGAGAGCTCACCCGCGCTCAGCTCCCCGTCGGGCGCACGAACAGCACCGCCGTACGCACCAGGATGCAGATGTCCTGCCACAGCGACCAGTTGTCGATGTAGGCGTTGTCGAAGCGGCACCGGTCCTCGATGGAGGTGTCGCCGCGCAGCCCGTGGACCTGGGCGAGCCCGGTGATCCCGGTAGGCATCCGGTGACGCTCCCGGTAGCCCGGATGGGTCTGGCTGAACACGGCCACGAAGTAGGGCCGTTCGGGTCGCGGACCGACCAGGCTCATGTCGCCGCGGCAGACGTTCCACAGCTGCGGCAGCTCGTCCAGCGAGGTGCGGCGCAGGAACTGGCAGAAGCGGCTCATCTCGTGCTCGTTCGCCACGCTCCAGCGGGTCGCCGCCTCGTGCGCGCTGGCGGGCCGGTGGGTGCGGAACTTCAGCAGGGTGAACGGCCGCCCGTCCTTGCCGATGCGCTCCTGCCGGAACATCACTCCGGGCCCTTCCACGACCCGCAGCACGACCGCGCACACCAGCAGCACCGGGCAGGCCAGCAGCAGCAGCGAGCCGGACAGCACCATGTCGAGCACCCGCTTGCCCGCGCTGACCCGCTGCCGTCCGCCGCCCGGAGACAGCAGTCGGCGCGGGTAGCCCGCCAGATGCCCGGTTCCTTCACGCAGCCCGCCGGAGCCGTACGACGGCGGGTCCGTGTCCAGCTCCCACACCAGGCAGCCGTACGCGGCGAGGTCCCGCAGCAGTGCGGCCTTCTCCACCCGAGTGGCGGCGCCCACCACCAGCACCGTCTCCACACCGTTCTGGATGACCGCCCGATGCGTCTCCTGATCCGTGGTGAGCACCGGACACCCGCGACCGTCACCGGAACCGGTGAGCACGTCCAGGGAGTCGCTGACCAGGCCCACCGGCCGCACACCGCAGCCGGGTTGGCGCAGCAGCGCGGCCGCGACCGGCCGGGCCGCCGTGACCGGCCCGACCACCAGCGCGGGACTGGGCCGACGCCGCCGCGCACGGTGTCCGTGCACCGCCGCGCGACCCGCGCAGCCCGCCGCACAGTGCACGGCGAACGCGGTGACCAGCACGGTCAGCGGCAGCGGTCGCAGCGGGGAGAGCGCCGCCACGGCCGCCCAGCCGACGGCGATCCGGCCGCAGACGGCGGGGAGTTCGTCCAGCGCGCCGCGCGTGACGGAGGCGTCGTACAGGCCCGCGCGCCGGTTCAGCAGCATCACACCGAGGGCCAGCACAACGACGACCAACGGGTAGGCGACGGCCCGGGGCACGACCAGGGCGCCCAGCACGGTGGCGCCGGCGTCGACGAGGGGCAAGGGCACCCGGGAGGCGCGCCGCGGAGGGCGGCCTCTCCGTCCGGCGGGCAGTCGGCGTCCGGCTGCGGGGCGGCGAGGGGCGAGAACGGAGACAGCGCGCCCTGCCGCCCGCGGCTGCTGCCCCGCGGGAGGGGGAACGGTACTTTCCGCAGTCATCTGGTGATGCACTTCCTGCTCTGGTTGAGTACGACGACCGGCGCGACAACGACGCCGAGCAATTCGCGGTAGACGTCGATCACGGCGTCCGCCGCGTGCCGCAGATCGTGAGCGGCGAGCACGTGCCTACGACCCTGTGCGCCCAGCGCCGCGCGCAGTTGCTCGTCCCGCAACAGCGCCGACAGCGCCCGGGCCAGCGCGTCGGAGTCCTCCGGCGGCACCAGGCAGTACGGCGGATGCTCCGGCGGCAGGCTCTCGCGCGCCCCGTCCACGTCGGTGACCACGACCGGCCGGGCGCATGCCATGGCCTCCAGCGGAGCGAGCGCCATGCCTTCCCAGCGAGACGGCAGGACCATGACGTCGGCGGCCCGGTACCAGGGGGCGGCGTCGGGCGCGGCGCCGGTGAACCGCACCGAATCGGGCGCGCCTGAGCGCAGCCGTTCCGCGTCCGGGCCGTCGCCGACCAGCGCCAACCGTGCGCCGGGCACCTGCCGTTCCACTTCGGGCCAGGCCCTGAGGAGCACGTCCTGCCCCTTCTGGCGGCACAGCCGGCCGACGCACACGACGAGGGGGCCCGTGCCGGACCCGTGGTCCTCCTCCGGCCCCTCCGGCCGGAACCTGAGCGTGTCGACGCCGTTGGGGACGACACGCCACAGGGCGTTGATTCCGCAGCGCTCCCCGGTACGCCGCTCCGCCTCGCTCACGCACACGATGCGCGTCGCCCACCGGGCCCCTAACCGCTCCCAGCCCAGTGCCAGGCGTGCGACGACACCGTCCGCGGCCTCGAACGACCAGGCGTGCGGCTGGAAGACGGTGGGGATACGGCCGCGTACCGCGAGCCGGGCCGCGAGTCCCGCCTTCGCACTGTGCGCGTGCACCAGGTGCGGCTGTACGTCGCGTGCGATCCGTGCCAACTGCCGTACCTCGCCGGGAAGCCGACGCCCCGGCGAGCGGGTCGCGTCCCAGCGCAGCACCGTGCAGCCCTGCGCGCGCAGCGCGTCCGACAGCATGCCGTCCTGCGGACAGGCGACGGTGACCCGCAGTCCCGCGGCGAGTTGGGCCGCCACCAGGTCCGTCACGACCCGCGCGACACCGCCCTCGACGGGCTGGGTGACATGCAAAATGTGCGGCACGCATGGGGAATTACGCATGAGCGACGCTGCCCTTCCGAACAAAAGAGTGCGAGCCGGGGGCCAGGACGTGCGGCTCGTGTTCTTGATATAAGATCCCGCACCCGTTCGAGGGCGTGAGGTCCGTTGTTCAAGCGGCATCGCTGGAATCACGAGGTGAGCCACTCTAGCTGCTCCGCCGTATTTATCTGCGGACCGGTGAACTGTGTCGGAATGGTGGCGTTTCCATGGGCTATTTGTCACCTTGAGTCACTCGTTTGGAGCATTGATCGACCCGGGTCCTTTCGTATGAGTTCCCCGAACTGGCGGCAACAGGGTTTCCAGGAGGTCGCCCTCTCGTTAGGCCGGGAGAAGTCAGGCTTACAAAAGAAAGGCACACCATGAAGACTCTGAAGGCTGCCGTCGTCGTCGCTGGTTCCCTTGCCATCGCCGGCGTCGCCGTGCCCGCCATCGCGGCGGACATGCCGGCGCAGGGCCTCGTGGACAGCGGAAAGACGGTCGCGGGCGGTGTCCCCACGGCAGCCAAGGTGTCGGCGGGCTACGTGGGCAACAACGTCGAGCAGATGGCGCAGAGTGTGAACAACAGCGTGAAGGGCGGCGTGAAGAACACGGGAGTCGTGAAGACCCCGATCGTCGGCGGCGCCCTGCCGAAGTCCGCCCTGCCGGGCTCCGTCGACGGCCAGCTCCTCGGCGGCCTTCCCGTCGGCAAGTAGGCAATGACTCGACGATTCGGGTCGGCTCCGCATTCCTGGGAGCCGGCCCTTCGTCATATGTGGGGGGAGCGCAATGCACTGCAGGGGGAGCGCACTCCACGTGCGCTGGGCCAAACGAACGATTCAGGGTGACCGTCGGCGGCGCGATGCCGTTGGTCCCATTGGAACAGCCCGGCGTCGCTCGCATTACGGCGCGCCGGCAGGAATTCCGTAGGCGGCGGAGCGCCTTTCCTCCTTGTTGGCGCGCTCTGCTCGACCGGCGGTCTTCCTGCCGGCTTTCGTCGGTCATCTCCTCAGCTCGGGGCCCGTCTGCATGGGACGCAGACGGGCCCCGAGGCTTTTTACGACCTCGGGGCCCGTCCCTCTGCGGAAATGCCGTTGGCGGCCCACCGGAGTTCCGGTGGGCCGCCAACGGGAGAGAAGCGTGACTCAGAAGAGCAGGCCGCCCACGGTCGGGGCGTTCTGCGACTGGTCGACCTTGTCGGTGTTGCACGCGGCGTAGTGCGAGTTCGGGGCGAGGATGACACCCAGAACGGCACCGTTGGACCACGGGGCGATGCAACGGCCGTCGACGACCGTGCCGTTGACGACAGCGACACCCTGCTGGGGGGCGTTGACGACGACCGGGGACGACGAGAAGCCGCCACCGCCATTGACGGTGGTGTTGTTGTCGTCGGCCGCGGCGGCGCCGCCGGCCGCGAGAACGATGCCCGCGGCGATGGCGGAAATGGCCGTAACCTTGTTACGCATGTGATGCGCCTTTCGGTGGGGCGGTTGGGGATTTCCGTGCTCCGAATTGCTCGGAGCAGGTCAGAGGAGCAGGCCGCCCTTGTAACCGGCGTTCTGCGACTGGTCGATGTCCGCCGTGTTGCACGCGGCGTAGTGCGAGTTCGTGGCGAGAACACCGCCGAGGACGGCACCGTTGGACCACGGCGCGACGCAACGGAGGTCGGCGACCGTGCCGTTGACGACAGCGACGCCCTGCTGGGGGGCGTTCACGACGACCGGGGACGACGAGAAGCCGTCACCACCCTTGACGGTGGTGCAGTTGTCGGCAGCGGCGCTGCCGGCCGCCGCGAGAACGATGCCCGCGGCGAGGGCGGAGATGGCCGTAACCTTGTTACGCATGAGTTGCGCCTTTCGGGGCTGTAATGGGGTGGTGCACCTGCTCCGAGTTACTCGGGGCAAGGGGTCAGAAGAGCAGGCCGCCCTTGTAACCGGCGTTCTGCGACTGGTCGACCTTGTCGGTGTTGCACGCGGAGTAGTGCGAGTTCGGCGCGAGGACGCCGGCGAGGACTGCTCCGTTGGACCACGGTGCGATGCACCGGCCGTCGACGACCGTGCCGTTGACGATGAGAACGCCCTGCTGCGGGGCGTTCACCACGACCGGGGACGACGAGAAGCCGCCGCCACCCTTGATTTCGGTGTTGTTGTCACTCGCCGAGGCAATGCCGACACTGCTGACCACAGCGCCGAGGGTGAGGGCAGTGATGACCGCGAACTTCCTGGGCAACTCGGTTCCTTCCTCAATTCACGGTTGCGCACGCTTGCATACCAGGAAACCTTGATATGCGCGCATAAGTCACGGGAAGAGGGGCTAAACAGGGATTATTCCATCGGATGGCGCAATGGGATGCGCCCCGGCAGGCCGATCTGTAATGGGCGTGGAATCCTTGTGGCTCATATGAACGACAATCCGAAAGGCGGCGGCCGCCCGCAACTCGGAGAAAATTCCGCCGTGCCTGCCCGCATCGGCCCGTACGGAACGAGGGCCGACGCGTGTCCGGCCCACCGGAAGAGGGAGGGCCGGTGGGCCGGAGAGATGCTTCGTGGGTCTCCGCGGTGTTCGGTGCGCCGAGACCGGGTGCGGGTCGGTGCGGCCGACTCCTACGGCTTCCGTCGTGTCACTTGCCCAGGAGGCTGCCGAGGCCGACGGCGGTCGGCGCCTGCAGCGGGTGGACCTGAACGTCACCCCGGCCGGCCGGGTTCTTCACCGGGATCGTGGGCTTCTTGGCGGAGTTGGGGTCCATGCCGTCCAGGTAAACGCCGGAGCCGCCGTCCGGGCGCTTCTGGTCGAACGCGCTGCCGTTGGCGATCTTGCCGTCGCGGGCCAGGTGCGTGACGACGTCGGCCGCGGGCACGACCGCCGGGGTCACCTTGGTCGGAGACATGACACCGAGCAGACCTGATGCGGGCGCCGGTGCCGGCGCCGGCGCGGCCGACGCAGCGGCGGCGGCGCCACCTACCAGACTCGCGCCGATGGCCAACGCCGCAGTGGTGAAAACTGCCTTCTTCATGAATCACCTCGGTTGAAAGTTACCTCTGATCCGACGGCTGGAGAACATAGCAGTCGATGCCCTATGCAAATGCGATGCGTTACGCCATACGCGTGAAAGTCGGAGGGGTGAAACAATGCTTTGCGTGCGGACGCGTCGGAGGAGTTCGCATGGTCGGTGAATCAATTGATCGTATGGTGCGCCCGGATTCGGCCAAGCGGGTTGTCTGAAAGAGAATTCCGGCGGGCGGCCGGTACTTCGGCCGGGCCGGTGCGGTGCGGCCCTACCCTCGCCGCCATGACCGCCGACAGCCCCAGGTTCACGCCGACCGCATCCGCCGCCCTCGCCATCGGTGCCACCCGATCGGCCCCCGGCAAATCACTCGTCTGGTCGGAGGAGTTCAACGCCCCGATCGCCTGGGGCGCCAAATGGGTCGGCGACAGAACCAGCGCCTACCGATACGGCAACCACAACCCGGACGACAACAAGCTCGACTGGCTCGACCCGGGCTGTGTGACCGTCTCCGGCGGCGTGGCCACCTTCACCGCCACCCCGGCCGGCCACATCCTCAGGGGCGGCCGGCAGGCCTGGCGCACCGGGCTGCTCACCACCGAGTACTCCGCCGAGGGCTTCCAGGTCAGGACCGGCGACTACATCGAGGCGCGCGTCAAACTGCCCTCCCGGCCCGGTGCCTGGCCGGCGCTGTGGACCTGGAAGGACGGCGGGAACGAGATCGACACCTTCGAGTACCACCCGGACAACCCGAACCTGCTGGAGCTGTCCAACCACGTCAACGACGCCTGCACCTACCACACCGACGCCGACGCGATCGTCCCGGACGGGTGGGTGACCATCGGCAGTTCCTGCGGCGAGGACTCCGTCGACTGGTACGTCGACGGCGAGCGGGTCTACCGCGACGGCACCGGCGTGGGTGCCGACTGGTCGGCGTACCTGATCCTGAACCTGTCGCTGTGCGCGGGGGAGTACCACCCGGCCCCGTCCGGCCACGGGCCGGTCACCTTCGCCGCCCACCACCTCCGCGTCTACCGCTGAGCGGTCGGCCCAACGGCCTTTCCCCCCTGACGGGGTCACCGTCCGGCTCCGACGGGGCGTCAGAACAGGCAGCCTCACCAGGCACGATGCTGCCTGCCCGGGAACCGGGCGGTGACGGAGAGAGTGCGAGCGGTTGCAGACGGCGACAGGCGATTTCACGGTGGGCTCAAGATTCACCGCCGTGAAGAACGCCATCGCCAACATCACCGCGGCGGCCCCGACCACGCCCGGACTCACCCCCGGTGCCGTGACCGAGCCGGAAATGCGCCGTCGGGTTCCACGGTGGTCTCGCCGGCCGCGCCGATCAAGCTGCCCTCGCCGGCGAAGCAGGGTGACAGCAAGACGCCTGCGCCCAAGGACCTCAAGGCCGATGCGCTCGCCGCCCTGCAGAAGGCGGTCGACGCCCTGCTCGCGGCCGTCACCTCCGGCGACGTGGGCCAGGTCGTCCCGGCGGTCACCGGTGTGCTGACCGCCCTGGTCAACTTCCTCGCCGCGACACTGCTCGGCGGCGGGCTGCCCGCGGCCAACCTGCCGGGCCTGCCCACCCTGCCGCTGCCGCTGCCGCTGCCGCTGCCGCTGCCGCTGCCGCTGCCGCTGCCGCTGCCGGTGGGGTGAGCCTCCGGTGAGTCCGCGGTGACCTTGTGACGATCTGACATGGACCGTGCACTCCGCCGTCGGACCGGCCGTCATGGCCGTTCCGACGACGGAGTTTTCCGGTCCGGGACCCTTCGGGGATCTCATATGTCTTCCGGACGCGGAGTTTCCGCCCCGGTCGGGGCTCGTTGAGCGGGGCGTGACCTCGACCTCAAGCGAAACGAGCCCCTTCCGCGTCGCCGAGCTCGGCACGCTCGTCTTGCTGCCCTGGAGCGGCGCGGCACCCGACGGCACCGACATGCCATATCTGCTGGCCTATTCCCTCGGGGATGCCGAGGGCGGCCCGGAGATGACGTCCGCCGCGGTCGAGGGCCTGCTGGCGAGCAACGGGCTGACGGTCGGCGCGGATCTCGTCGACGGCACCACCGGGGCCGACCTGGCTCTCACCCTGCATGTCGAGGCGGATCAGGCTGTCGTCGGCATGCCGCAGCTGGGCGCCCAGTGCACCGCGCCGCCTGCCTGGCTGACGGCGGTCGACGAACGCGGCTACGCCTACCTGGTGTTCACCACCCGTCCGTGGCCCGAGGGCAGGCCGGGGCAACCGATCGAGCCGGGCGCGCTGGCCGCCTTCGTGGGCGCCGAAAAGACCCTCAGCGCCGCCGCGCACGTCGTCCTGCCGGCCCAGCGCCCGCGCGGCTGATGCGCAGGGCCGGGGGCGGCCCCGCCTACGCCCTGCTGCTGGTGATCACGGGCGCGGCCGGGCTGCTGGCCTCCTGGGTCATCACCATCGACGAGTTCAAGCTGCTCAAGGACCCCGGCTTCGTCCCGGGAAGCAGCCTGAACCCGGTGGTGTCCTGCGGCAGCGTGATGAAGAGCGCCCAGGCCTCGGTCTTCGGCTTCCCCAACCCGATGCTGGGCCTGGTGGCCTACGGCGTCGTGGTCTGCGTCGGGATGAGCGTGCTGGCCGGGGCGACGTTCCCCGGCTGGTACTGGCTCGTCTTCGAGGCGGGCTGTCTGTTCGGGATCGGGTTCGTGTCCTGGCTGCAGTACGAGTCGCTGTACCGGATCAACGCGCTGTGCCTGTGGTGCTGTCTGGCCTGGGTCGCGACGATCCTGCTGTTCTGGTACGTCACCTCCTTCAACGTACGGGGCGGCTTCCTGCCCGTGCCGACTCCGGTGAAGTCCTTCTTCGCGGAGTTCACCTGGGTGCTGCCGCTGCTGCACATCGGCGTCGTGGGCATGCTGGTCCTGACGCGTTGGTGGGACTTCTGGACCAACTGACTCCCGGGCCGGCTCTCCCGGGCTGACTCTCCCGAGTGGGAACACAGGTCCGTACGGCCGAATCGGTCGTGACCGTACGGCGCGACCGGAGTTGACGCTGCGGTCATACGAGTCTGTCCCCAGGGAGTGAAGCATGGTGATCAGTGCTGACGGGGCGCCGACGGTCGCGGAGCCGAATGCCGAGGGCCGGGCGGGAAGCGGGTCCGAGCGGCGGACCTGGTGGGTGATAAGGCGCGGGCTGCTCGCCTCCGCCGTGGGTCTGGCGCTCACCCCTCTGGTCGGGGCCTCGCGCCCGCGGCGGAGCGGGGACGACGCCGTGAGCCCCGCGGACACCAAGGAGCCGGCCTTCGACGAGATCTACCGCGGGCGCCGCATCCGGGGAACCCTGCTCCGCGCCGACGGCTGCGGCGACGACGGCTGTGCCTGGCAGGTCACCGTGGACGGCCACCCGCTGCATCTGATGCGCCGCGCCGACGGCACCTGGCTGACCATGGTCGACCACTACAGCTCGTACCGGACCTCGCTGGCGGCGACCCGGGCGGCGGTCGACGAACTCGGCCCCGGCCAGCGGCTGCGCGACCTGGCACCCGGCCCGCTCGGCGAGGGATACGCGCACATGGGGGAGCAGCATGGTGTACGTGCGTAAGGACGTCAGCAAGTTGACGCGCGACGAGCGGCGGCGGTTCGTCAACGCGCTGCTGGAGATCAAATGGCGGGGTGTGTACGACGAGTTCGTGCGGCTGCACATCGCGTACTACACCTCCGACGGCGAGAACGGCCTGCGGGCGGCCCACATGGGCCCCTCCTTCCTGCCCTGGCACCGCCGCTTCCTGCTGGACCTGGAGTGGGCGTTGCAACGGGTCGACCCGTCGGTGACGGTGCCGTACTGGGACTGGACGCGGGACCGTTCGACGACGGCCGTGCCCTGGACCGACGACCTTCTGGGCGGCAACGGGCGCAGCCCCGACCGCCAGGTCGTCACTGGGCCGTTCGCCTACGCGCAGGGCTACTGGCCCATCAGGCAGGGCATCACCGACGGCGGGTTCCTCACCCGTGACCTCGGACGCGCCTCGAACCCCATCGCCCTGCCGACGAAGAAGGAGCTGGAGTCGGCGCTCGCCGAACCGGTCTACGACACCTCGCCCTGGGACTCCACCTGCACCAAGGGGTTCCGCAACAAACTGGAGGGGTGGGGGACCGGGAAGGACAAGGTCGCCTGGCGCAATCACAACCGCGTCCACCGCTGGGTCGGCGGCGCCATGCTCGGCGGCGCCTCCGTCAACGACCCCGTCTTCTGGCTGCACCACGCCTTCGTCGACCTGCAGTGGTCCCGATGGCAGCGCCGACACAAGAAGAAGGGCGCCCGCTATCTGCCGGCGAGCCCGCCCGGCCCCGGCAACGAGCAGCGCGGGCGGATCCTCGCCCGGCACGAGCCCATGCCGCCGTGGGGTGTGACGCCGGAGCAGATGGACGACGTGAGCGGGATCTACCGGTACGCCTGACCGGCTTCACGCACGGCTCCTCAGCCCAGCCGCCGCACGGGCGTCCCGTCCAGGAACGCTCGGATGTCCTCCACGGCCTCCCGGTAGTACGTCTCGAAGTTCGACCGGGACACATAGCCGAGGTGGGGTGTGGCGAGCAGGCGGGGAGCCGTGCGCATCGGGTGGTCGGCAGGGAGGGGCTCGATGTCGAAGACGTCGATGCCGGCGCCGGCGATGCGGCCCTCGTGCAGCGCGGCGAGCAGGGCGTCCTGGTCGACGATCGCGGCGCGGGAGGTGTTGACCAGGTACGCGGTGGGCTTGAGCAGGGCGAGTTCGGCGGGGCCGAGCAGTCCGCGGGTGCGGTCGCCGAGGGCCAGGTGGACGGAGACGAAGTCGCTGGTGGACAGCAACTCCTCCTTGGATGCGGCGAGTTCGACGCCCACCTCGTCGGCGTACTCCTTGGTGAGGTTCTGGCTCCATGCGCTGACGTGCAGGCCGAACGCGAGGCCCACGTGTGCCACCCGGCTGCCGATCTTGCCGAGGCCGAGCAGTCCGAGGCGGCGGCCGTGCAGGTCGGCGCCGACCGTCTGCTGCCAAGGGCCGCCGGAACGCAGGGAGTTGTTCTCCTCGACGATGCCGCGGGCCAGGCCGAGCAGCAGGGCCCAGGTCAGTTCGACGGGCGGCGTCGAGGTGCTCGCCGTCCCGCACACGGTGACGCCCTGGGCCTCGGCGGCGGCGTAGTCGATGACGCTGTTGCGCATACCGGAGGCGACGAGCAGCTTCAGCCGGGGCAGGCGGGCGAGCAGGGAGCCCGGGAAGGGCACGCGCTCGCGCAGGGTGACGACGATGTCGAAGTCAAGGAGGGCCGTGGCGAGTTCGTCCTCGCTGCCGAAGTGTTCGGAGAAGGTGACGGTCTCCACCCGGTCGGCCACGGGTGACCAGTCGGCGACTTCCGTCGCCACCTGCTGGAAGTCGTCGAGCACAGCGCAGCGCAGCCGCACGGCGGTCCCCTTTCTTCGGCGTGTCCGGTCAGGACGCTCGTGATCACCCTACCGATCAGGCGATCTGGCTTGCCTTGGCCTGCATGTGGGCGACGTAGCGGACCGTGAAGAGCATCGGGACCACGAAACCGGCGATCTGGATGACAGTGGCAGGGGTGGAGTGGCCGTGTCCGGTGTGGGCCTCGTAGGTGAGTGCGAGGGCGGTGAGGGTGAAGGCGGCCGTCCATACGGCGGTGATGACGACGTTGACGCGGATGAACGGCTTGAGCTCCCACAGTTCACGGGGCGTGGTGCGCTTGGCGATGCCCAGTGTGAACGGCCGCCCGATGGCCAGCGAGGCCCCGGCGATGACCGCGAGGACTGCGGAGGACAGCGCCGCCGAGTAGTCGTGGACGCCGGAGTGCGGGTCGGCGAAGGCGATGGCCGCCAGTGCGGCGAAGAAGGCCGCCGAGCCCGTTTCGATGATGAGTGCGTCGAACCCGGCGCCAGACCGCCTCTGCCCGATGATGACCGCCACCGCCACCACCAGGGCTGCCAGGGCTCCCCACTGCCAGTCACCCGAGGGGATGACGGCGAAGACGATCCACGGCAGGAAAGTGCGCAGGTACGACATGGGGACCCCCGGGTCTTCAAGCTCTTCGAGCTCTTTAAGTTCCTCTTCTGACATGTCGAAAGTAGAAGGTCACCCTGTGACATGTCAATAGTGGAAGGTAGGCTGGGAGGCATGAGCCTTCGACACGCCCTGCTCGGGCTTCTCTCCGAACGCACCGCCAGCGGGTACGACCTGCTGAAATTCTTCGAGACGTCGCTGGCCACGGTCTGGCCCGCGACGCAGAGCCAGATCTACACCGAGCTGACCAAGCTCGCGGACTCCGGCCACATCGCGGTCGCCGCGGAGGGGCCACGGGGCCGCAAGGAGTACGCCATCACCGGCGAGGGGCTGGCCGAACTGCGGCACTGGCTGACCGAGACCAAGCCTCAGCGGAACACCCGTAGCGACATCCTGCTGCGGGTCTTCTTCCTCGGAGTGCTGACGCCCGAGCAGGCGCGGGGTTATCTGGCCGAGCTGATGGAGATGTCCGAGCAAGGGGTGGAGAGCCTGAGCCGGCTGTCGGAGTCCATCGACTGGGACGACGGCAGTCTGTCGGTCTACGGAAGGATCGCGTTGGAGTACGGGCTGCGGTTCAACGCCATGAGGCGGGAGTGGGCCGAGTGGGCGGCCGAGCAGATCAGGTGAGCCTCTGGTGTGGATGAGGGTGGATGAGGGCGGATCATCAAGCCTTTAAAGATTGCGCAAGTCGAGAACCATTACACTCGCCACCCCATACGGGCTTCATCCACAGACGGCTTCATCCATCGGGGGAGACACGTGCCGGATCCTCAGCAGGCTGCAGGTGCGCGCCGGGCCGGCGGGTTCGTGTGCGCGCGGGCGTTGCTCCTCACGGGCGTGCCGGCCGTCGCCGCGGCCCTGTTCCTGGTCCTCGGTTTCGGCCTGAGCGCCTACGCCGGGCGGCCCTACGTCGGACAGGGGCTGATCACGGCGGGGCTGATCGCGGGGGCCGCGGCCGCGGGGGCGGCGGTCGGGGACCTCGGATGGTTTCTCCTGGCGGCCCGCGACCGGCCCGGTCCGGACGAGGAGTCGGCCGCGGGCGGGCACCTAGACTGAGGCGGCGCGAGTGCGGCGCGCGGACCAGGGTGGGACAGGAGAAGGACAGTGGCGGCAGACATCGGTGGCTTCGAGGATCCGTCCGCCGAGGTGCTCGCGGAGGCGGCCGCCTCCTTCGGACTGCTGGCGTCCTCGGCCCGGCTGCACCTCGTGTGGGCGCTGGCCCAGGGCGAGAGCGACGTCACCCACCTCGCGGACCGGGTCGGCGGGGCGCTGCCCGCGGTCAGCCAGCATCTGGCGAAGCTGAAGCTCGCGGGGCTCGTGCGGTCCCGCCGGGAGGGGCGGCGCCAGATCTACTTCGTCGACGACCCCGACGTCGTGACCGTGGTCCGGGTGATGGTGGGTCAGCTCGCCGCGCGTGCCGAGGGGACGTCCGTATCCGTGCGCAGCCTGCGCGGGGCCGGTGGCTGACAGGGCCGCGGCCTCGGCACCGGACCCCGGAACAGCCGCTGGACGGCCCCCCGACGCGGGTACGCAGCCCGGCGCGGATCCGGAGTCCGGAGTGGGTGCGCAGTCCGGAGCGGTGCCCGTGTCCGGATCGGGTCTCGACGCGCTGACCGTGCTGCAGACGCTGCGGCACCTGGACAGCGGTCCTCGCGGTCTGACGGAGGCGGAGGCCGAGGAACGCCAGGCGCGGTTCGGGGCGAACACGCTGCCGAGCCGGCGGGAGGCCTCCTGGCCGACGGCGCTGCTGCGCAGCCTGCGCGACCCGTTCACCGCCGTACTGCTCTGCCTCGGGCTGGTGTCGGCGGCCGTCGCCTCCTGGGGAACCGCCTGCGTGATCCTCCTGCTGGTCGTGGTGAGCTGCGTGCTGCGCACGTCGGGGGAGCACCGGGCGAACCGGTCCATGGCCGCTCTGCGCGGCCTGGTCGCCAGCACGGCCACCGTCCTGCGCCGCCCCGAGGAGGACCTGCCCCCGGACGTCCGGGAGATCCCGGTGGAGGAGCTGGTGCCGGGCGATGTGATCCGGCTCGGGCCGGGCGATCTCGTCGCGGCGGACGTACGGCTGCTGCGGGCGCAGGGGCTGACCGTGCATCAGGCGGTGCTCACGGGCGAGTCGGCGCCCGTGGCCAAGGACGCCGCTGACGGGGCGGAGGCGGGCGGCGGAGACTTCGAGCGGTCCCAGCTGTGCTTCCAGGGCAGCAGCGTCGCCTCCGGCAGCGCCACCGCGGTCGTCGTGGCGACCGGCGCGCGGACGCGGTTCGCGGCGGCGCACGGGCCGGGGGAGGACGCCCGGCCCGAGGCCAGCGCCTTCGACCGGTCCGTGCACGGCATCTCCTGGATCCTCATCCGGTTCATGCTGCTGACCCCGCCGCTGGTCCTCATGGCGGGCGCCGCCCTGCGCGACCGGGGCCTGGAGACGCTGCCGTTCGCCGTGGCGGTGGCGGTCGGGCTGACGCCGGAGATGCTGCCGGTCATCGTCACCATGTGCCTCGCGCGCGGCGCCTCGCTGCTGGCCCGCGGCCACGGGGTGATCGTCAAGCGGCTGCCCTCGCTGCACGACCTCGGCGCCGTCGACGTCCTGTGCCTCGACAAGACCGGCACCCTCACCCAGGACCGGCCGGTCCTCGACCGCGCCCTCGCCCCGGGCGGCCACGACGATCCCGAGGTGCTGCGCTGGGCCGCGGTCAACGCCTGGTGGACCCTCCAGCTCGCCGACCTGCCCGCCCCGGACGCCCTCGACGACGCGGTCCTGGACGCGGCCGACGAGGACGACGTCATGGCGTACGACGGGGTGGCGGCCCTTCCGTTCGATCCGCTACGACGTCTCGCGACCGCCGTAGTGCGCACGCCGGGCCGGCTCGGCACGCACTCCCTGGTCGTCAAGGGAGCCGCCGAGGCCGTACTCGAACGCTGTGTCCTGGCGGACCAGGAGCGCGCGGAGCTGCTCGCGCTCGCGGCACGACAGGCGGACGAGGGGCTGCGGGTGCTGGCCGTCGCCACCGCCGAGCGTCCCGCGCGCACCCGCGACTACACGCCCGTCGACGAACGCGGCCTGGACTTCCGGGGTTTCGTCACCTTCAAGGACGCCCTCGCCCCCACCGCCGCCGAAGCGCTGAGGGCGCTCGCCGAGCGGGGCGTCACCGTCCGGATCCTCACCGGCGACCACCCGGGCACCGCCGTGCGCGCCTGCCGCGACCTGGGTGTCCCCGTGCCCGCGGACGCCGTCCTCACCGCGGACCGCATCGACGGCCTCACCGATCCCGAACTCGCCGAGGCCGCCGCCCGCACCGTCGTCTTCGCCCGCTGCGCCCCCGAGCACAAGGCCCGTATCGCCACCGCCCTGCGTACGAGCGGGCACACCGTCGGCTACCTGGGCGACGGGGTCAACGACCTGCCCGCCCTGCGCGCCGCCGACGTCGGTATCGCACCCCGGGACGCCGTGGCCGTCGCCCGGGAGAGCGCGGACGTGGTCCTCGCCGAGAAGGACCTCACCGCGATCGACCACAGCATCGCGGCCGGACGGTACTCGGGCGGCAACATCGCCACGTATCTGCGCGTCAGCCTCTCCTCGAACGTCGGCAACGTCATCGCGATGCTCGCCGCGGGCCTGCTGCTGCCCTTCCTGCCGATGCTCCCGGCCCAGGTGCTGGTGCAGAACCTGTGCTTCGACGCCGCCCAGCTCGCCTTCGCCCACGACCGGCCGCATCCGTCCGTGCTGCGCCGCCCGATCGTCCTGCGCCCGCGCGACATGCTGCGTTTCATCACCGGCTTCGGCCTCCTCAACGCGGTCGCCGACCTCGCCACCTTCGGCGTGCTGGCGCTCGCCCTGCACGGGTCCGACGGTCTCGACGACGCGGCCGTGTTCCACTCCGGCTGGTTCACCGAGAACCTGCTCACCCAGGGCCTGGTGATGCTGTTGCTGCGCGCCGGGAGCGCTGCGGCCGGGCGCGGGCCGGGGCCGATCGGCTGGGCGGCGGGCGCGCTGGCCGCCGTAGGACTGCTGCTGCCGGTCTCCCCGTTCGGCTCGCTGCTTGGCTTCACACCGTTGCCGCCTCTGTACTACCTGCTGCTGGGCGCCGTGCTCGTCATGTACACGATCGGGTTGCTTGCCGTCAGGGGGCGCTCTCGGTTATACAGTTGCGCAATGTAGCAACCATCAAGGTGGCGACCATCAAGACGGTGTCCCGCGCTCCCGCGCATCAGGCCGTCATGCGAAGAAGAATGGGGTGGGCGGGATGCTCCGCAACGGACTGGAACCCTGGCACCTGCTGATCGTGGCGATCGTCATCATCGTGCTGTTCGGATCGAAGAAGCTGCCGGACACGGCGCGTGCGCTGGGCAAGTCGATGCGCATCCTCAAGAGCGAGGCGAAGGCGATGAAGGACGAGGGCGGCAGCTCGCAGGATCCGGCGCAGCAGACGCAGTCGGTGGAGTCGGTGGAGTCGATGCAGTCGAGGGCCTAGACGTAGACGCAGACGCAGAGGCGGACCGAGATCTGAGGCCAGGGGGTCCTTGACCAGGGTCGCGACGCGTCGCCGGGAGCCCGGGGGCGGGGCGCGGCCCAGCAACTGCGCCCGCAGTAACACTTGCTATATTGCGCAATCATCCAATCCGAGGGGCGCGCCGTAGCGCCGTCGGTTGGCATCCGTCGGCGTCGGTCACAGCGTAGGGAGTGGGAGTTGAGCGATCCCTGGGGCGAGGGCAGAACTCGCGGCCATTCCGTCACACGTGATCGCTCGAAGAGCGTTCCCCGCCAGCGCGAGACCGACGACGGACCGCCTCGACCGTCGCACGGCGGCCGGGCGGCCGCCCGGCAGGCGGCACGCTCCAAGGGCCACCGCTCGGGCCGCCGGGCCAAGCTCGTCACCCGGCGCAAACGAATAGCCCGCACAGCCCTGTTCACGGTGTCGGTGCTGATCCTGGTCACCGCCGGAGCAGGCGCCTGGCTGTACGAGCATCTGAACGGCAACATCAAGAGCGTCGCCATCGACGACGGTGCCGACGGCAAGGAGAAGGCGGACGCCTTCGGCCGGACCCCGATCAACCTCCTGGTGATCGGCTCGGACGGCAGGAACAACGCGGCCGACTGCAAACTGGGCGGCGGCTGCGGCTCCGCGAGTTCGACCGCCGGGCACAACGCGGACGTGGAGATGGTGGTCCACGTCTCGGCCGACCGCTCCAACGCCACCGTGATGAGCGTGCCGCGCGACACCATGACCAACGTCCCCGCCTGCAAGGATCCCGGCAGCGGCCAGTCGACGGGCGGCTACTACGGGCAGATCAACAGCGCCCTCCAGTACGGCGCGGCCTGCCAGGTCAAGACCGTGCACCAGCTCACCGGCATCCCCATCGACCACTTCGTGATGCTCGACTTCTCCGGCGTGGTGAAGATGTCCGACGCGGTGGGCGGCGTGTCGGTGTGTGTCAGCGACAACGTCTACGACACCTACTCGCATCTGAAGCTCGCCAAGGGCACGCACACCCTCCAGGGCGAGGCGGCGCTCGAGTTCGTCCGCTCCCGGCACGGCTTCGGGGACGGCAGCGACCTGGGCCGTACGGTCTCCCAACATCTCTTCCTCGGCGCCATGATCCGCAAGTTCAAGAGCGCGGGCACGCTGGGGAACCCGGCCAAGGTCTACTCGCTCGCCGACGCGGCCACCAACGCGCTGACCGTGGACACCGGTCTGGGCAGCGTCGGTAAGCTCGTCGATCTGGCGACGGACCTGAACAAGGTGCCCTCGCAGCGGATGACGTTCACCACGATGCAGACCGGGGCCGACCCGACCAACAAGGAGCGCGTCGTGCCCGCGGCCGCCGCGAAGGCACTGTTCGCGACCATCGCCGACGACCAGTCGCTGACGTCGAGCAGCGGCAAGAAGGCGAGCGGCGACAAGAAGGCCTCCGCCTCCCCGTCCGCGTCTGCGTCTGCGTCTGCGTCGGCGACCGTCCCGGCCTCCCAGGTGGCCGTACGGGTCGAGAACGGCACCACCACCGGCGGACGCGCCTCAGCGATCGCCGACGGCCTCCTCGCCAAGGGCTTCGGCTCGGGCACCACCTCGGGCAACGCCTCCGAGCAGTCGTCGAGGACGACGATCACCTACGGCCCCGGGCAGCAGGACGAGGCCCGGACGGCGGCCTCCGCCCTCGGACTGCCCACCTCGCACCTCACCCAGGGGAGCGCGAGCGGGATCGTCCTCGTCATCGGCAGCGACTGGCCGAGCGGCACGTCGTACGGCTCCGCAGCCCCCGCCGACACCCACGCCGCCGTCGCCGACGCCCACGCCCAGACCGCCGACAAGGCCAAGAACTGCGCGGAGGTCAGCCCCTACAAGACGGTCCAGATCAACGGGGTGGCAATGACACCGACTCAGGCGTACGCGGCGGCAGCGGGGAAGAGGGACTCGGCGCCGTAGGAGCCGGCTTGTGCCGGGCCCAGCCGTGTCGTACTCAACTCCGCCCAGGACTGATGTACTCGGGCCGAGTTGAGTACGTGCGCTCTGGTCGGTGACGGGGTGAGCGGCAACGCTTGGGTCATGCGTCAAGGACTACTGAAACCTGTTCCCCAACTGCTGTCGATCCTCGTGCTGGCCGGGGTGTCGCTGGCGGGTTGGGCCGCCTGGCTGGGCTGGGACCAGCATCGCGACGTGCAACCCGATGGCTCGACGACCGGACCGTACGAGGCGTGGCAGGTGATCGGGCTGGTGCTGACTCTGCTGGCACCGGTGTGCTGGGCGGCATACCGACGCCACATCGCGGGCGCTGTGCTCGGCACCACGGCCGGCCTCACCGTTGCCGCCTATGCCGATTGGTCGGACGACTCCAGCGGCCTCTTCGTGGTCGGCGTGGGGTTGGTCATGATGGGGAGCTTCGTCGCGACCGCCGTTGTTTCGGCCGTGATCGCGTCTGCGGGACGAGACGGAGGACGGATCGGAGCTTGACGGCACGCTGCGCGGCCCCGGACAGTCCCTGCTGGATTGGTCTGGATCGGCGCGGACCTGAACAGTAAGAACGCCCTCCCGGCGGGAGGGCGGAGACGTGCGCCCCCGGCAGGACTCGAACCTGCGGCCAAGCGCTTAGAAGGCGCTTGAGCGGACCACTGGGTGAGCGGGTCTGACCTGGCGCTTTCCGGGCATCGACTCCGGACGTTCGGCGACTTCGACACGCATTCGACCGACGAGGATACGAACGCGCTTCGGCTACGTCCACGCATCCCGGGCGCACTTGGATGTCAGCGGAACAGCTGCGGCACTGGGCAGGCCTCCAATGGTTCCTCCGGCCGGTCGGCCCAGTTCCACCAGCCATGCGGACCGGCACATCTCCACAGCGACCGGCAGACCCGTCGGCCGTCGTCCTCCCGCCTGGACAGTAGGAGGCCACCGAACTCCGTGGGCTGGCCGCAATCGGGACAGGCGGGAGCGTCGTTGGTCATGCGGCGGACCCTAGCGGAGCGACAGCTGCGTGACCCTGGGGCGGCTGGCCGAACTGCCGAGCTGTCGTCATGCGTGCGTCGGCTACCGGTTGATCGGGATCTCATAGACGATCTCGCAGTGGGCGGCGGGCACAACGATGTCCGCCGTCTCCACGGGCCGCCCCTCGTCGCTGTAGTAGGTCCGCCGGATGTGCGTGACAAGCGCGGCTTTCTGGATGCCGAGTAGCGACGCCTCCTCGGCGGTCGCCTGCCTCGGCTCCGGCTGCTCCACGGCGTGTCCGACGGTGATGCCGATCTCGGCCATGCGGTTCACGACGCCCGCCCCGGCGTGCGGCCCTCCCTCAGGGAGGATGACGAGAGTGCCGGCCGTGAGGTCGTACGGCTCCCAACTCGTCGACAACTGCACGGGCCTGCCGTCCGCCAGGAACTCGTACGTCGTCCGGACGCACGGCTCGCCCTCGACGATGCCCAGCCGAGCGGCGATCTCCGCCGGGGCCGGCACCTTGGCGTCGGTCCGGCTCTCCCAATCCCCTTGCCTGCCAACGGCCTTCATGTCCGCGCGGAATGGTGAGCCGGTGGGCTGCTCGCGCGCCGAGGAACGGACCACCCGCACTCGCTGCCGCGGCTCGGCGACGTACGTGCCCGATCCGGCGCGACCCTCCAGGACGCCCTGAGAGATCAGCAACTCCTGAGCCCGGCGGACCACGTTCTCGCCCACGCCGCACTCTTCGCCGATCTGGGCACGGGAGGGCAGGCGGTCTCCCGGCTCCCAGACATGTTCCGCGATCCGCCGCCGGAGTTCATCGGCGATGCGGAGATAGGGCGGCTGCTCAGGCATATGGAAAATCTAGTCCACTAGCTCTAATCTAGTTAACTAGCTTTACTCAAAGTGATCGCTCGTGACGGAGGCTGCCCTGTGCCCGCTTCGGGAGTTAGCGCGGCGGCCCTCGCCGCCCGGCTGTCCGCCCTCGGGCTGCTCACGCGAGTGGAGGAACACCCCCAGCACACGTCGGTGGAAGCAGAAGTGCCGGACGCGCTCTCCGCCGAGTCGTGGCGGGCGGTCCTGGACGTGGTGGCGGAGGCCGATCGATTCGGGCTCCTGGCCACCAGCATGAACGGCCGCACCCTCTGGGCGGTCGTACGCAAAAAGGCCCCCACGACGGGCGATGTCGGGGGACCGGGCCATCAGCGATAGGAGCTGAGCAGCGTGCTCAACCGTATCCGCCGTGCCGTCTCGCTCACCAGAGAACGGCACTTCCCCAGGGGCAGGCACCGCCGCCCCTTAGCGACCTCCGGGCCGTCCGCCACCCCCGCCTCCTCCCTGTCTTCGGACAGGAGGACGGCAGCGCGCTGGTGTGCCTCCGACGACGTGGACCACCGGCAAACGCTCAGGGGTGATGACATCGCGCTCGTCCGCCCGTACGTGCTCGCCTGGGAGAAGCTCGTGAGAACGCGCGAAGTGGTTGTCGCTCCCTACCTGCCGGCCGACGCGTGGTCGGCCCTGGTGGGGGCCCACTGATGCCTCCCCGAGGACAGACCCGCGTCACGGACGCCTCGGCCGTCCCCTACCGATCGACCGCATGCCGGATCGGCACCCACCACGCCTGCGCGGAGTCCTCCCCGGCCTCGGCGCCGGTCGACCTCCCGGTGGTCTACGAGGCGTGCGACTGCCCGTGTCATTCGATGTCCGGCCAGACGGCGTCTTCGGAGGTGCAACGGTGAGGGAGCGAGTGCCCGGCGGCACGCTGGCATCCAACGTCGAGGTGACCGCGGCCACCGTGCAGCGCGGCGACATCATCCAACTCGGAGGCCGGGCCTGCCGGGTACAAGACCTCTTCCAGCTCTCCCAGGGCGCGAAGCAAATCCTCTTCGACTCGGGCGAGTTGCTGACCATACACACGCGAACCCGGCTCGCTGCCGTGCGGATGATGAGGCGGCGGTGATCCGGTCCATGTCTCCTCGCCACCACGACATCGCCGACGACCTCCGGAACCAGATCACGACCGGCCACCTCAAGCCCGGCGAACGACTCCCGTCTGAGACCGGCTTGGCCGACCGGTACAAGGTCAGCACAGTGACCCTGCGGAGGGCCCTTGCGGTGCTCCAGGGCGAAGGCCTAGTCGAGAAGATCCACGGCAAGGGCAACTTCGTCCGCCGCCCCCTCAGCCGGATCATGTACGTCGGTGGCTGGGGAACGCTGGACCCGTGGACCGCCGCCGAAGCAGCGCTGCGCGTCACCGTTCGCACCGCTACGGTCCAGGCCGACGGGCACCTGACGACTCTGCTGAGGGTGCCGACGGGCAGCCCTCTCGCGGAGTTCTTCTGCGTCAGCCACGAGGGGGAGTCACCGCACGGACTGGCCCGTATCTACATCCCACGCGACCTGGCGCCGGCCGGAGTGCTCGACGACGAATCCTTGGGCCCGGAGGCAGCCAGGAGATTCGCCGTACTTGGCCCTCCGCCGGCCGCTGTCCGGGAAACGCTCTGCGCCCGTCCGCCGACGCCGGACGAGTCATCGATCCTACGAACCAACTCCATCACGCCAGTTCTGGCGATCACGCGCGTCGCAACCGACCGCACCGGCCGAGTGGTCGAGGCGGCCCTCCTGGTCTTCCCAGGGGATCGAGCCGACGCGGTTTTCACCACCCACCACACGCCCGACGAGAGGCAGACGGCAGGATGACAGCACGGAACGAACTGCGCCTCCTCCCGTGGTCGGGCCCGGAGGGCAAGCCCTGCTACCTGAGTACGGATGACAAGGGCGGCTACATGTCCCGCCTGGCCGACAACATCGAAGCGGACCAACTCGACGCGGCGGCGCTCCTGTTGGAGCACGCTTCGGCCACCCTCGACGACCAGGACGCGAACCCGGAGGACCTACGACGGTTGACCGGGGAACTGACCGGGACTCTCCGAGACGTGCTCCGCGTGGCTACCAGCCGCGGTCACCTCCTGGGGGTGAGCGCACTGCACAGCTTCTGAAACAGCGGCCGCAGACTGGTCCCACGGCCCCGCCGAATTCCCCCGGGCGGGGCCCTAGCCCTGCCCGGCGTGGCACCATGCCCCCTCCAGCACACCGTTCATGGGGGACACATGCGCACCCGCGCCACCATCGCACTCACCACCGCCCTGCTCGCCACCCTCGCCGCCTGCTCCTCGTCCAGCGACGACAAAGCCGACACCCCGAACAGCAGCCCCACCACGGCTGCCGAGACGCCGAACACCACCCCGACGCCGCCCGGCGCCATCGAACTGGAGCGCGTCGCGGACACGTACGTGAACCTCTACTTCGGAGGGGCCGGGGAGGGGGCGTACGCCTTCCTGTCGAAGCGCTGCCGCGCCAAGGCAGACCCGGCCACGTACGCGGCCACCGTGGGGCAGGCCGCGAAGGACTACGGCCCCGACCATCCGGCGACGGACGTGCACGCGACGGTTTCAGGAGACATGGGCCGCGTCTCGTACAAGGTGAAGGGCCTGCCGAAGTTTGACCAGCAGGGGCAGCCGTGGACGGTTGAGGGCGGCGCCTGGAAGTACGACGCCTGCTGACCCCGCGCCACCCCGGGCACCGTCGACCAGCGTCGGCGGTGCCCCTATCGTGCCCGGCGGATCGAGAACGACGGCGTTTAGCTCACGACCTCTTCGTCCCGAAGCAACTTGGTTCAGGGACTGAGCTGGGCGGCATGTGCTGCTGGCCTGCTGCGATAGTTCCCTGGCGTCCGCGGTTGTTCGGAGCCGTTCGCGGGCATTGTCACGCAGTTAGACACTCAGGCCGCCCCTCGATGCGAACTACGGGCGGGTAGGTCGCTGAGGTCATCCGCCCTACTCAAGGGGGTATTAACGGCTTCGGGCGGTCACTCGTGGCTGCTGCGGTTGCTGTACGTCACTGCTGTACGCACTGGCTGCTTCGATCAGACGGTGTCGATCTGCCATGCGATCATGCCTGTAGATCCTTTGGCACCATCGACATCGATGTATACCGGCAGCTTGTGCGCGGTGATCCGTTGCTCCACCACTGACTGATCGCACGGCACCTCGCCCTTCGGCCCGGTGCTCGCCGGTGTAAATGTCAAGTGCGCGCTGCCGCTGCCGAAGCACACCAGGTTCAGCTTGTACGACTTGCCCTGTTTCAGGGTGGGCTCAGTGTGGATGCCGTCGGTCACGCGCTCCGCGCCAGCCTCAATCATCGTCCCGCTGTGAACGGCGGCAAGGGCCGCCTGGGCCTGGTCGGTGAGCTTCTTCTCCTGCTTGGCCGCAGCCTGAGACGCGCTCACCGTGGGCGGTGACGACGTCTTGTTGGCGGCCCCACCTTCACTGCTACTGGACGTACACGAGGTCAGCAGCAATGCCGACACTGCCATAGCGGATCCAGCGAACCAGGCCCGCGGCTTGAAACTGGTCATGACGAGGTTTCCCAATACTTCCAGCCGGTCGAGGACGTGGGCAAGGTTGCTGATCCGTGACCGATCTCGACGGTGTTGCAGCTGCTGCCGCTACTGGAACGCCACCTCTTCCAGGTCGTCTTCCAACCCCACGAACCGTACTGCAGATGGCCGTACTTGTTTCTGCTGACTGGGTGAGAGTAGGTGTGCCCGGTGCTAATGCTCACGCTGCCGCCGATCTTGGTGCTGACGCTGACCTTGGCCGTCAGGATGATGGCGTCAACGTCAACCCCCCCAGTGCCCGTCACATCGGCTGAGATGGTGCCGCTTTTGGTGACAGTCCCGCTCATGGTGCCGCCCGGACCGTCCTGGTACTCGGTTCCGTTCCACCAGGAAGGAACGTGAACCTTCTTCTTCGAGGTGATGGTGTACCACGTCTCCGCCCTGTCACACATGGTCGGTGACTTTTCGTCGAGCGGCTGATAGTCGGTGTCTTCCCAATCCTGTCTGTCGTTGATATCCGTCGTTTGGTCGGCGGATATCGCCGTGCTGGCGGATGCTGCGCTGTCGGACGGCGCCTCATCAGCGGCGGCAGTGCCCGCAGTCGTGAGGCAGAGAAGCAGTGCAGTGGCAGCGCCGGTCAGTGCGCGCCGTGAGCTGATGCCCATGTGACACCTTTGCTGGTGGACCGCCCCCGTGGCGATCGAGCACTTGGACATTATGTGCAGGGCATGTCCGCGACAATTAGAAGATCGGTGTTCTGAGGAGAACTTGAGGATCCAGCGTGCCCCTTTGGTGTTCTCGTGGCGGAGCCGACCGCCCCAGCCACCCACTCACCCCTCACCCCGCCACCTTCACTCTTCTCGCCGTCGTCAGGTTGCTCGCGTCCGTGCTGGTCGCATGTCGGGGGATGCTTGGCCGCTGCGGATGGTGGGGGCCTGCGCTGGTCCGTGGTCGGTTGTGGGGTGCTCTTTGGCCGCGTTCGCCGTACGGCCGGTGTCCTGGTGCGGGATCAGCGGACCGTTCGGACGCCCGCGTATCTGGCAGCGTCGGACCGTATGCCGCCGCCACCGCGATCCGGCCTCTTTTAGGTAACACAAAGCGTCTTTGACCTGCACCGTTGGGGATCATCGTTCGCCCCCGTGCTCTTGTTGGAGTTTGGCCGCTGCGTGCGGTGACGGGCGGGCGGCGGCGTGCGCCGGTGGCGGAGACAGACTCGATCATGGGTTGGGAGCCCGGGGGAGCGGCCCGGATGCGAGCCCGCTACATGCACGTGACCGGGACCATCTCCGAAAAGTCGCGCAGCAAGTTGGCGACGCGCTCTGGGAGCTGCCCAAAGCGAACTGAGACGGAACACGTCGAAGGGCCCCACCGCGAACGGTGGGGCCCTTCGACATCACCCGGTGAGGCACTGGCGGAGGATACGAGATTCGAACTCGTGAGGGGTTGCCCCCAACACGCTTTCCAACTGTGGTGGTGGGGTGGTGGGTTCAGTGCGGGGGCGTTCACCTGGGTTCATGGGCGACTGATCGACTCTGTCAAGCCTGCCGCAGAACGCGCCTGAACGCTCTTGAACGCAGATGAGACGGAAATTGAGACGGCCGGTCCTGGGGTGACCGGCCATGTCGACGAGTTACTCACCACTTCCGCCACTTGTCGGTGAGCTCGTACCGGCCGATTCCGTGTCGGGCGGTCAGCGCTGCGACGTCGACGCCGCGCTCGGTGAGCGCCTCGTCGATGTAGGCGCACAACTCTTCGCGCTCGCCGGTTTCGAAGGCGCATCCGTTACGGGCGTCGTTCACGGCGTTCAGAGCGAGGACGACGCGCTCCACCACTGCGAAGATCTGTGCGTCGTCGTCCTCGGCCAGCGCAGGCAACTCGGCCTCGAAGGTGCCGAGGACAGCATCGGTGGCCACCAGCAACTCATCCGGAAAGAGGGCGCCATGCATGCGCAGTCGGAATCCAGGGTGCCGGCGGCAAGCTCTTGGGCTTCCTCAGCTACGCCTCTGCGCCAACTCATTGTCGGTCTCTCAGCCATGGAGCGGACCGTACAGGGACGGTCTGACAGCGAGATCCGTCGCGTACGGCTCCGAGCAGCTCACGAAGACATGAGCTTGGGAAGCTGAGGGTATTCGGGGCCTGCTTCGGTGCTGACCTGCGGCTGACCGGTGTCGGCGCTTGGTGCGCCGTCGGCCGGTTCCCCGGTGTTCCCCGTACGATCTGGCACGGGTCTGGCACACACATGGCGATGCTGGTTGAACCTCCGCTTCACTGTGAGACATGGAACTTCAGTGGTTGGGCCCGTGGGAGGCAAGCCGTCACCAGGCCAACACGGCATCAGCGCGGGGTGAGTGTTCGTGGGCAGCACCATGCCCCAAGCCCGCAATGTGGAGCGCTCTTGTCACGGACTCGGGTGGCGAGAGCTGGTGGGCTGTTTGCGCGGAGCATGCCGCCACATCTGCGGTGTTGTCTACTGGTAAGCCAGCCGACTAGCACACGGCTCCGGAGGCCTTTGGCACCCACGGAACGCAGCAGGCCACGGGCTCAACCGCGGTAGGTCAGGCGGATCCAGTCCACAGATGGTCCGCACTCTTGGACTCAGTCCTCCGCGACAGTGCGGATGTAAGCCGCCCGGTCGGTCTCCTGGGTGGCACAGTCACCGACATGCTGCCGTTGTGAGGAGCCTTGTTGGACTCGGTAATCCTCGGGTAGCCCTCGGGTAGCCCTCGGGCAGGCCAGGGCCTTATCCCGGCGGGACCGGACAGGCGCGGTCGGCTGCGGCTGCGAGGCCTGACGTGCGACGCAACTCCTTGGGTCCTAGCCTTGAAGACGAGGGATCTCTCGGTTCAGCCAGAAGTTGGGGCTTCATTGGAGAGGCGGAAACATGAGCTCTAGGCCTAGGCGTAACACGTCTCCTAACATGAACCCAGCAGATGAACAGCGGAAAAGATATTTCGTCGTTCATGGCCGCAACTACGTGGCTAAGGATTCCCTCACATCGCTTCTTGCTCTGTTCGGGCTCAAAGAATTCAGCTGGGCAGACGCTCGACACGCAGCAATTGAGGATACCGGGCGTGGCCTCCCCACGAATCTCCAAATAGTCGAAGCGGGGATGAAGCCCGTCCAAGCAATTATCGTCTTGATGACACCTGACGAAGACGCAGCGCTAAAGAAGGAATTTTTCAACCAGGCGCACGACGACGCCTCGTTGCTGCATCCAGCGGGACAGTCTCGGCCGAACGTAATCTTCGAAGCTGGTATGGCTAGCGCTCTTTATCCCGGGAAAACCATAATCGCCTCCGTAGGCGTGGGACGCGTATTTTCTGACATCGACGGCGTTAATCGCGTATCGCTCGACACAAAGGCAGGTCGGGAAGATCTGAAGCGCGCACTCGAAGCCATCAAGTGCTCAGTTAGACCGAAGACCGGATGGAAAACCGCCGGAGACTTTGAGGATTCACCTAGGCGGCTATACGAGTTGTGGAACGACGAATGGGATGAAGATTACCTGCTCACCCCGCACCAGCTAGCAAAATTGCGGAGCACCCCACCTGTGGACCGGGACATTCTTGCGTTCGCTCTAGTATCGGCAATTCATCGTACCGCCGATGGCGCGCCTTTCTGGGTCCGTCGAAACTTGACAAATCCCAAGGCGGCTGTCGCGTTGACGCAATTGATCCTGGATGGTGTTAGTTTCATTCCGCGATTCCGAGCCGCGAAAGTGCTAGAGTGCATGGGTGTAAAGATGATCGAGAGCGCAATGAGTAAACGCGCTTTGGATCAGTCCTCAGACACCACCGAGAGAGTGAAGTTTATAGAGGCCGCAAAATCGAAGGGTGTCAATGCCTTCATTGAGACATACGAGTCATCCCATGAGGGTTTGACCAATGTCGAACGAGCGGCCCTATTGGTCGAACTACCAGGATATCGAGTAACTCGGGTCGATTGGTGAGAGGACCCGACATGGAAACCTGCAGTATACCCCGGCGATTGATGATGGGATGGCCGCCTTGCGCGCCCCTCGGTGCGAACTACGGGCGGGAGGGTTGCTGAGGTCTCCCGGGCTGGTCAGGGATCCTGTGGGAGCCATTCACGGTTGATGCTGGTTGGCGCAGTTGCTGTACTTTGCTGCTGTACGACCATGCGCCGCACCAAGCCCTGATCGGTGCCGCGCACGTCTGCTTGAGCGAGCCACAGGGCGTTGCGGACGATAAACATTCTCGTGGCGCATAGGTCTGGAGCGTAAACGGCTGGGAAACCAAGGGATGTGGGGTGGATTATTACGCGCTCGGCGAGATCTTAGGCTCCCGGAGCTACGGTTCCGCATTATCTAGGAGAGCGCCCGTTGCGAAGCGCAGACAAAAGGTCTGTCAGATCCGACGGTTGTAGATCTTGCCAACGGCTAACGCTACTTCCATTACCCACCATGTGTTCGTAAATCCGAGAGCATGTCTCAAGGGTTTGTTCGGTAACGAAGAGGAGGCCATCCCAGTTTTTAACATCGATCAGCCCGTTTGAGTCATCCTGGTCTAGCGCGCGGTAGGGTACAGGCCACCGCCCGAAACTTGCCGCTTCAAGCGAATCCTTCATGGTGGAGAGACAGGCCATTACTGCGATCGGTTCTTTCAAGCCGAAGGCCTCTGGACCTACATATCGAGACTGAACTCTCCCCCTCTCTTTCTCGTCGAGATTCCAAATGGAATGGTATTTGTTTTCAAGCTCGGCGATTCTTCTCATCAGGCCGCCTATCTTGATTGAGGAAAGTTCATCTTCAGAATTACTGACGAAGTCAGTCAGGTTTGTGAGTGTGATGCTGGTATTGCGGGATGCGCGTACTGCGCCAGCCTGAAATCCGCCTTCCGCGAAAATCAGTCCACGGTCTGCTCCAACGTCTTCGACAATCGAAGTAAAGGCCAGTATGCGTTCCTTCGGCACTGGGCGCTTCCATTTCTTGCACTCTATGATCCATAGTTGATCGACTCCTGCGTATCTAATTCGCGCTGTGACATCAATCTCATGCCGTCCCCTGGCTCCTTCGATTACCTCCTCAACCTTTGTCGTGAAGCCGAATTCCGCGAGTGTTTCGGATACCTTGATCTGATACTCTTTCCAATCTTTCATTTGGGGCATGGAAAATTCCTTAGCTCTCAATTCTAAGTGTGCGGCGGTAGCGTGGTAATTCCCGCTAGATACTCTACGTGTGTGGTGTGCTTGACTTTGCGAGGTCGACCGTTTGGCTTCGACTGGCATCCTGGTGGCCCTTGTCGTCCTCGGAAATCAAGGACGACGACGTCACTCGTAGCGATGGTAAATCGATTCTACGTCGAGCCACCTATCAAAGATTTTCGCTCGCCCGTCAAACTTTGATATGACAGCTCGCGCTAGATCATTCGTGTGACGGATGGATGGCCCATCAATGGCCAAGAATTCTTCCCGATTTACGCCAATGTGGAATCCGCATCCCGCCTCTCGCACCAGCGGTTGAAGCCAATGGGCCCGTTGTTCGTCTATCGCGGCGTAAACTACGGGTTGGTCTGACCACCCGCCGATGTGGCCCCGACAGCTCGCGACGGGCACAGCTCCGATCGTCGACAAGGCATACGAGAGGCCGGCGACGCCGAGCTCCAGGCTTCGCAGAGGTAGTTCGTCCTCTTCTGCTCGATCGAAGATTGCCGGCGCTTCCACCTCGAAGCGGTGTTGGAGTGAACCGAGATCGACTCGGCCCGTTTCGCCGTTTTCGATCAGACTAGCTAGAGTTTCGTAGTCCTCGACTGACTTTGCGACGCTATCAACGATCTCGATAAATTCCGTTTCGGATTTTATGAGAGGTTGACTATATTTTAATGGCTCATTCAGGATCATCCAAACGTCACGAAAATACCCCAACCCTTCATCGTCTGGAATGTCATCCTCTGTTGGCATCCAAAAGCTGGCTTGCTCGGGTATTTCGACTGTTGGTTCGTAGTCTGTTACGGGAATCATGGCGACCTCTCTCGGATCGTGATGACTTACGGCGGGCCTGAATTGCGTGACGCAGTTAAATCCCTGTTTGATCGTCCGACTCGACCTGTATGTCTCTTCCGCATAGCGCCCGGTGGTAGCGCAGGTGAGCTTCGCTGATGGGATGCGCCGGGAGTCGTCGTAGCTCCCCTCTGCGACGGCCGTCCGCGGTCGAGCGGATGATCCCGTGTGGATCGATGTAGATCGCCAGAGTGTCGAATTGCACGTGGTGGTTGGGGCATAGCACAAGGAGGTTGGCAAGCTCGTCGGGTCCGTTGTGCGGTTGCCCGAGGCCGCGGATGTGGGCCGCTTCGCTGTATGTGCCGAACCGTTTCGCTAGCTGCTTTCCACAGACTTGACAGTGGTCGGAGTGCATCTCCTTGACCTTGTTGGCCAGTCCGATATCGCGCACTATGCGGGACGTGTTCGTGGCGCGGCGAGTGGCAGGACCTTGTTGTTCTTGCTCTTCTGGCAGTGCATCGACGCCGCTTGCGTTCTCGTAGCCGGCCAGCCCAAGTTGCTCCATCAGTTTGTGCTGAGCGAACTCGGCGAAGTAGGTCTCTCGCAGGACGGCGATCGCCTGGGACCGTACGAACGGATCCCTCAACAGACGGTCAGCCTGGTGAGTGAACCCTGCTTGAGGCTTGGATCTATCGAGCGCCGGGACGCTGATCTTGCCTGCCTGCTCCGCCGGGAGGCCATCAATGTCCCACAAGCCGCTCGTCCGCAGATGCCAGAATGCTTTCTCCGGAGTCGGGGGCGACTGGGGACGGCCGAACTCGATCAATAGCTTGCCCACCTCGTCACGAAACTCTGGCCAGGGAGAGAGTCGCGACTCTCCTCGGGCGTTTCTCGCGATGGCCCACATCAACGCCAAGGGTTTGTGCCGGCTCGGGCGTCCGTCCTGGCGATGAACCTTGAGACTCCTTAGCCTCTCCATGAGCAGAGCTGCCGTGAGTTTTGGCTGCCGGTCGTCGTGCTCGACGCTGGATACAGGCCCGCTCTGCGGCTGCGGAGGAGTGGGGAACAACGTGTCTTCATCCGCAGGGCGGTTGACGGATCGAGGGCTTGCTTCGGGCTCCTCAAGCTGAAGGGGACGTTGGCGTACCTCCGACAAGACGGCAGTGCCACCTTCCACCCAACGACGCCAAGAGCGCGGCGCGTGTTTCAGCGCCTCAGCCGTCGAGAGCCTCTGATCGCTGCGTGCTTCGATCCAGGCCCAGTTCAGTAGGTCATCTTCTGTACTCAGGTCGAGAAGGGCCAGTTCATAGCGGAAGTTGGGGAACGGCCGTCCCTTGTCGCTCTGCTCGATCTCTTCGACGTCCTCGATGACCGCCAAGCCGCAAAACTTTACGTATCCCTTGGGAGTCTTGTTGCGCGTGACCGTTGCGAAGACGAGCAGTGGCGCCGCCAAGGTCCGCTCCTGCACGGTCGTCGCGCGATGGCTTGTCCATGCCTTCCGCAGCACCTTGTTGCCCTGCGTTTCTCCCACGGGAACGGTGTGATCAACGCGATGATCTCCAAAGTAGGTAACGCGCCCGCTTCCTAGGTCGAACTCGTCGTGCCAGGGCGTCTCGACAGAGCCGGCCTTCCACGGGCTCGAACGTATGAGGATCGCCGGTCGCCGTGCGACGCGTGCGACCTTGACCTCGGCGATCGGGTTGATCCCCTTGCTCAGCTGTATCGGAGCAAGGATCTGTGAAGCCGTGAAATGGTGGATGTTCGGGTAGCCGTTCATGACCTCGACGGACGGATCCCTGTTCTGCGAGGACCGCAGCACCTCACCGACCCGCAACTGGCTACCCACCGAGCATCCCCCCGCCTCGCTGTCGTTGTGCCAGTGATTTTGCCAGGCACGATGACGAATGAGGCAGGGGGACGGATGACCTTCTGTTCCGTAGTTCTATATAGATCAGGCTTTGACGGTCATACAGGTCGTTCGAAGGATGTCGATGGACGCCCGGAGCCATGGTCGGTTGCTGTGGTTGCTGTACTTCTCTGCTGTACTGCACTTGGCTCGCAAATGGTCACATGATCGAGGGAACCCGTGATCGTCAACTACTCGACTGCGAATCTGCAGACTGCTGACGAAGCTGCTCAGCGATGATGGCGGTACGGAGCTGGGCCTGCTCTGATTCCGGTCCCCCGCCATCCGACCGAACAACGTCCATCGCGATCATACGAAACTGCAGTCGGCGGCGGCTTGCGGACTCCCGGGCTCGTCTCAGTTCGCTCGCGAAGTCACGCTGATCAAGCGCTGAATCTGCCTGAACCTCCATCAGCCACGTGAGGGCGACGTGTGTCGCGTCCTCGACAGCCACTCCTAGCTCTGCGGCAGCGCCAGCAACTTCTTCGGGCCCTTCAAGCAGGACCCGCTCGTAGGCGGTGCTCAAAGACGTTGCGATGCTGTCTCGTATGCGCTCTTCGGCCACATCGCACCTTGGCGGAGTGTGAGAGAGCGCCTGGCCGACCCACCAGAGCGCGTCCAATCTCGCTGAGACCTCTGCTCCGTAATCGGCATAAGCCTGCCGCCGTGGTTCCCGCAGCTGTGTTGCGAGATCAGCACGTATCTGGCGTTCCGTTTGTTGTAGTTGCGCTGCTACTTGAACCATCGTCTGAGATCGCGTGAAGAACCCGGCGACTCCCGCTGCGAGAGCTGTGCCGCATGCTCCGACAGCGGCGCCGAGGAGTGCTGCGAGACCTGCATCCATGAGTGCATTGTGAGGCACTAGGGCTTCTCAGCCCCTGGTCACGAGAGCGGTCGGCGGAGCGACTTTGGCCGGGAGCTGCTTTGGCGCGAGTGATCATGGCCCCGTAAGCTCCCGGCGCGTCGGGCAGTCTGTGGACCTGCCCGTTAAAGCACGACGTTGGGGCCATGATCTTCGAGGCTCGCGCCAAAGTGGCTGGCTAAAGTCGTGGAGCCGACCGCCCCAGCCACAGCGGGGTTCGCCCCGTTCACGGCCGCGTTCGCAGTCCGGTCGGTGGCCCGGTGCGGGATCAGCGGGTCGCATGGACGCCTGCGCATCTGGCAGCGTCGGTCCGCATGCCGCCGCCACCACGATCCGGCCTCTTTCGGTAACACAAAGCGTCTTTGACCTGCACCGTTGGGGATCACCGTTAGTTCCCCGTGCCCGTGTTGGAATGTGGCCGCTGTGGCGGCGACGGACGGGCGGCGACGTGCGGCCGGTGGCGAAGACATGGAGGCGGCGCGGCGGCGACCGGCAGGCGCCGCCGCGTTGGTGCGGCCCTCGGTTTGATCCGACCTACTGGTGTAGGCAACCGGGTGGAAAGGGGTGCGGCGTGGCCCCTGAAGCGGGGCGTTGGGGTCTAGCTGCTGTTGCTCTTTTCCCCTCCTGAGGCCGGATCGTGGTGGCGGTGGCATGTGGGCCAGAGCGGCGGCCCTTGATGCGCCTGGGCGGACCATGCGGCCCGAAGATCGAAGCGCCGTCGGCCACCGGACGAGCGAGCGCAGCGAGCCTTGATGAAGGAGAGAAAGTCTTATCCCGCTGTGATGAGGTGCTGTCCGTCATGGCTCCGTACGTGGGGGCCGTTGCCGTCCAAGGCGTCCAGGAGTCTGATGGCGAAGGCTTCGGACATGCGCTCGCTGACCTCGTTGGGTGTAAGCCACGAGACCGCCGTGGACTCGTTGGAGGTGCGTTCCGTGCCGCCTGAAGGCTTGCAGCGGAAGACCAGGGCGACGACGCCGCGGGCCATGTTCTTGTAGACGCCGGTGAGCTCGTCCACCTCGACGTGGATGCCGGTCTCCTCCAGGACCTCGCGGGCGACGCCGGCCTCTGGAGTCTCGTTGAGTTCGAGGATGCCGCCCGGGAGCTCCCAGGTGCCGTTGTCGGCTCGGCGGATCGCCAGGAGGCGGCCGTCCTCGCGCACCACTACTCCGGCTACGGACACGGAGTGCAGGGGAGACGGTGTCGCTTCCTGTGGTTGACTCATGTAGAGGAGCTTAGGAGGCAGAGAAGCACTATGGGAACTGCTGCTGGAGGGGGCGCGGCTGGCCCTCGGTACGTTCAGATCGCGGAAGAGATCGTGCAGCAGATCCGGGCGGGGGTTCTGAAGCCCGGTGACATGGTGCCGAGTGAAGCGGACCTGGTGGATCGCTACGGCGTGTCTGGCGGCACGATCCGTAAGGCCATGGTCGAGGTGCGGGCGAGTGGGCTCGTCGAGACCCGGCATGGCAAGGGTTCGATCGTCAAGAACCGGCCTCCTGTGCGGCACCGCTCCTCCGATCGCTTCCGGCGCTCGCTGCGGCAGGGAGGGCAGGCTGCCTACATTGCGGAGTCCGCGCAGTCCGGCGCCACCGCAAAGGTCAGCGTCCTCTACATCGGGCCCATGGAGGCTCCCGAGGATGCCGCCCAACGGCTGGGCGTCCCCGTTGGTGCGCAGGTGCTGGCTCGGCGGCGCCTGTACTTCCGCAACGGCGTTCCGGTCGAGACTGCCGCGTCCTACCTGCCGTGGGACGTCGTGAAGGAGATCCCGGAGCTCTTCGCCGAGAACCCGGGCGGCGGTGGCATTTACGCCCGACTCGAAGACCACGGACATGAGTTCGCGGAGTTCGTCGAGACGCTGCAAGCGCGGCCGGCCTCGAAGTCGGAGGCCTCGGAGCTGGCGCTGAGCCCGGGTGCCCCTGTGGTTCATCTGATCCGTGAAGCTCGTACGACCGCAGGTCTCGTGGTCGAGGTGTGCGACACGCTCATGGCCGCTGACCAGTTCGTTTTCGAGTACCGGATCCCTGCCGACGACTGACGCCCGCTCAACTCACCGCAACCCGTCGCGAGTTCTTCTTCGCGGCGGGTTGACTCATGTACAGGAGTGATGCACTCTTCTTCATGTCACTCATGTACATGAGTGGCGGAGTTCAGCATCTATAGAGGAGTGATCTGCTGTGCGTCAGATTCCTGTCGACACCTCCGCCGCGATCGTGATGGTCGCCAAGACCCCGCAGCCCAAGGTCAAGGACCGCCGGACGGGTGAGATCGCCATGGACATCGAGTCCGGCGCGAAGCTGATGACGGTCGACGTGATGTTCGCGGCGAACGAGGAGGTGGAGATCCTGTCGATCACCGTTCCCGAGCCCGGGATCAGCGGTGAACTGGCCATGGGTACACCGGTCGCGCTCACCGGCCTGATCGCCCGGCCCTGGGAGAACGACTTCAACGGCCAGAAGCGACACGGCATTGCGTTCCGCGCGGTCGCGGTCACCTCGCTCGCCAACGTCAACGCCACCGCCGGGCCGAAGGCGGCCTGATCATGACCGGATTCACGGTCGCTCTGGTGCTGGTCGTCGCTGCCGCAGGTCTCCTGCGGTGGCGGCGTCCCGCCTGGTACTGGCTGGCCTTCGGGGTCACCCTGGCCACGTTGCGCGTCCTGGTCCGGTACGGCTCCGTCATGGACGCGTGCGGGCTGACCGTACCGCCCGCGAGATGGCGGCTCGCCCTGGCACGGGCCACCAACCGCCCGATGCCGGAGTCCCGTCCGCCGCGCATCCTGCGGCTGCGGCCGACTCGCACCGGCCTGGTTCTGCGGCTCAAGCTGCGCCCCGGCCAGGACGCCTTCGACATCGCCGCAGCCTCGGACAGGCTCCGCCACTCGTTCTCGATGTACGGCGTGACCTCGCGTGAGCTGCGGTCCGGCGTCATTGAAGTGCGGATGACCGGCTACGACGTGCTCAAACGGGTGCAGATGCCCGCAGCGTCCGACACTCGGCCCATGCGGGTACCGGTCGCCCTGCGGCAGGACGGCTCGGTGCACTACCGCGACTACCGGGCGATACCCCACGCCCTCACCCTCGGCGCCACGGAATCCGGCAAGTCCGTCTACCAACGCAATCTGGTCGCCGGACTCGCCCCGATGGACGTCGCCCTCGTCGGTATCGACTGCAAGCAAGGGGTTGAGCTGTTCCCGCTGGCCCGCAGGTTCTCCGCGCTGGCCGACAACCCGGACACGGCCGTCGAACTGCTCGACGCGCTCGTGGCTCGGATGGCAGACGTCTATCAGCTCATCCGTGCCCAGCAGCGGATCACCGTCGACGTACCGGACGCGGAGATCGCCGCCGACATCTGGGACCTGCCAGACGGACTGCGTCCGACCCCGGTCGTCGTCCTGGTAGACGAGGTTGCCGAACTCGCCCTGTACGCCAGCAAGGAGGAGGAGAAGCGGCGAGATCGGATCATCACGGCCTTGGTCCGCCTCGCCCAGCTCGGCCGCGCGGCCGGCATCTATCTCGAAATCTGCGGGCAGCGTTTCGGATCCGAACTCGGCAAGGGCATCACCATGCTCCGTGCCCAGCTCACGGGCCGTACCGCTCACCGTGTCAATGACGAGACCTCCGCCAACATGGCCTTCGGCGACATCTCCCCGGACGCCGTCCTCGCCGCCATCCAGATCCCGGCGGAGATGCGGGGGATCGCCATCGCGGGCGACTCCTCCGGAGGCTGGCACCGTATCCGTGCCCCGCACACATCGCTCCGCCAGGCTGTGAACCTCTGCAACCGGCACGCCGACCGGACCCCGGACCTACCTGAGCTGGCGCCGTTCCGGCCCGCCCTCTCCGGCCCCGCTGCCGCTCCCGTGCCTTCGGCCAAGGCTTCTCCGGCCACCGCCTGATCTCTCGCTCGTCCCCATCGGTCGGCGCGACCACCTTCGCGCCAAGTCCCTACCCCCGCCATGTCTGATGAAGGGAGAACTCGGCATGTGCCCGAACTGCGAGGACTTCGCTCGGACCGTGCTCCTCCTCGGCCAACTCGCCCTGTACGCCGATATGGCCGGTGCCGACCTCGACTTCGTCGAAGCGGTCAGCACGTCCCTCGCCGTCTCGTTGCCCGAGCCGCCGCCCGGCATGTTCCCGGACGACTACGACCCGGACGGCGGCCCTGCCTACCCGGGCGACATCTGATGGGCGCCCGGCACGGTCTCCGAGTTGACGCGGTCCTGGTCCAAGCCGTGATCGCCGGTGCCTTGTCCTTCGCGCACCTGCACGACCTGGCCGCCGCTGCCGGACAGGACGGCTGGAAGGCGTGGGCCTACCCGGTCAGTGTCGACCTGCTCTTGGTCGCCGCCTGGCGACGACTGCGCTCCGAGGGCCCGTCTCGGCTGGCCTGGTGCTGGTTCCTCATTGCCCTGTTCGCCTCGCTCGGCGCGAACATCGCCACCGCCGGGTTCCTCGACCTTGCCGACCCGCCCGCCCTGCTCCGCCTCGGCATCGCAGGATGGCCCGCACTCGCCTTCCTCGGCGGCACGCTCCTCGCTCACTCGTCGGCTGCGGAGCCGGAGCCGGTTCCGCCGGCGCCCGTCCCGGACGCCCCGAACGACGAGCGCCCGCCGCCGGAAGCCGTGCCCGAGCCTGACGCGATCCCGGCCCCGCCCACGGCCACGGCTCCCGCCTCGACGCCCGCTCCGCCGGTCCCCGCCGTTCTGGTCGACCACGCCCGCAAGGTCGCCGACGAGTACCGCGACCGCAACGGGGCTCCGATCGACACCGACACCCTGCGCGCCCGCCTCGGCGTCCCGCCCCACCTCGCCGAAGCCATCGCCGCCCAGCTCGCCTGACCTCGAAGGGAGAACCACCGCCATGCCCGCTCGCGACAACTTCCACTCGGTGATGCGGATCGGCCCCGTGCAGATCGGCACCCACCGCGACCGCAACGGCCGGACCATGCACGCCGCCGTCTGCACCGCCGACCGCTGCGGCTGGTCCGCCGACTACTCCAGCCAGACCGCCGCCCAGCTCGCCGCCCGCACCCACCGCTGCCGCGTCCGCTAGGAGACACCGCCATGCAGGTTCCGCTCTGGTTCGCCCTCGCCGTCGTCGGCTACCTCGGCTGCAAGCTCTTCCGCCCGCCGCTCTGGCTGGTCTTGGTCCTCCTCCTCGGCGGCTACCTCATCGCCGACAGCCTGCTCGCCCCCGTCATCGACACCGCCGTCAAGTAGCCACCTGAGAAAGGAGATCCGCCATGCTCCGTCCCAAGATCCCGGTCATGCCTCAGCCGACCGGCCTCCTCACCCCGCCCGCCCGGGGCATCGAGCCGACCGCCGTCATCCAGCAACAGCCCGCTCCCGTCGCCTCGCCGGTCGCGGCCCCGGCGTCCTCGCGGCCCACGGTGCAGCTCACTCCGGGATCCGTGCTTGCCCTGGTCGCCGGCGGTACAGCCGTGGTCCTGGTCGTCGGCGCGGTTCTCGTCTCGATGCTCCTCGCGGTCGCCGTCACCGGCGCGTCCGTCGCCGTCTGCGCCGTCGTCCTGCGCTCCCTGCTCACCTCCGAGGCCAAGCGACGCTGACCGGCCCCCGGGCGGCCCTGATACCGCCAAGCATCCGCCGCCCGGGAGCCGTCCCCACCGATCGATCTCGCAACCGGAAGGAACCCCCAGCATGGCCCACCGGGCCCCACCTGCGGCACTGAAGATGCCCACGCCCGCCCAATCGCTCGACCCGATCACCCTCGGAGACATCCTCCGGGTGGCCTCGGCCTCCGACTACCTCCGCTGGGAAGACCAGATCCGCCGCACCGGCGGCTGCTCCGACCCGATCCACCTGACCGGCTGGACGCTCACCAAGGACAAGACCACCGGCGAGACGCTGCACCACTACTCCACCGAGAGCGAGCCGGGCGGACGCCTGCGCCTTGCCTGCGGCAACCGCCGTGCCTCCCGCTGCCCGTCCTGCGCCTGGACCTACGCGGGCGACACCTACCACCTGATCCGCACCGGCCTCGCAGGGGACGACCGCCGAGACATTCCCGCCGCCGTCCGCGATCACCCGCGCGTCTTCGCCACCCTCACGGCCCCCTCGTTCGGCCCGGTCCACAACCGGCCCGATCACGGGAGCTCCTGCCGCTGCGGCACCCGACATGCCTCCGACGCCCCGGAGTTGGGCACCGCCCTCGACCCGAACACCTACGACTACGCGGGCGCCGTTCTGTTCAACAACCACGCCGGCCAGCTCTGGCAGCGCTTCACCACCCGGCTCCGCCGCGAACTCGCTGCCCGCGGCGGCCTGGCCCGTCGGGAACTCGGTGACCACCTGCGTGTCTCGTACGGCAAGGTCGCCGAGTTCCAGAAGCGCGGGGCCCTCCACTTCCATGCAGTCGTACGCCTCGACGGCCCCGAGGGTCCCGGGACACCGCCTCCCGCCTGGGCCACCGTCGACCTGCTCACGGATGCGATACGTGCCGCTGCCGCGCACTCTTACACGTCCGTCTCGGTCCCGGCTGCCGACGACCAACCCGGCCGAACATTCCGATGGGGCCGACAGCTCGACGTCCGCCCGGTCAAAGCCTTCGGCGACGGCTCCGACATCACCGAACAGGCAGTCGCCTCGTACGTGGCCAAGTACGCCACCAAGGCCGCCGAGAACACCGGCACTTTGGACCGCCGTATCGGCGAACTCGCCGAACTCGACCGTCACCAAGTGCCCGACCACACCCGATGGCTCATCACTGCGTGCCGCGACCTGGACAGCCTCTATCCGGACCGGCGCCTCTGGGCCTGGGCACACATGCTCGGCTTCCGCGGGCACTTCTCGTCCAAGTCGCGCATGTACTCCACCACCCTCGCCGCCCTCCGCCAGGAACGCGCCGACTACCGCGCCGCACAGGAGGCTTCCGTCCTCGGCTTGGACGACCGCGAGCCGGACACCGTCCTCGTGCTGACCGACTGGCAGTACGCCGGCCACGGCCACACACCCGGCGAAGCCGCCCTCGCTGCGACCATCGCCCGCGACCTCCAGACCAACCGCGAGACCGCCCGCGACGCCCTCCTGACCGAAGGGAGCACGGAATGACCACGGCCATCCGGTCACGCACCATGCTCACCCTCGCGGAGGTCTGCGACGAACTGGCCGTCTCGCGCTCGACCTTCTACGACTGGCGCGCCAAACGCCGTGCGCCCCGCTGCATCAAGCTCCCGAACGGCGACCTCAGGATCCGGCGGAGCGATCTCGACCACTGGCTCGACGACCGTGAGGACGCCGCCTGATGGAGACCACGTACGACGTGAAGGTGTACAAGATCCTCACGTACAAGGGCGCCCGAAAGACCACGTACACCGTGCGTTGGGAGGTCGCAGGCAAGCGCTGGCGTGAGCCCTTCAGTACCGTCGCACTCGCTGAGGGCTTCCGCTCCGAACTGATCCGGGCAATGGGGAAGGGCGAGGCCTTCGTCATCGCCACCGGGCTGCCGGTGTCCCACCGCTCCAAGTCGGCTTCGATGACCTGGTACGCGTTCGCCGTTGGGTATGTGGATGCCCGCTGGCCGGAGCTCGGGGGCAACAGCCGTAAGAACATCGCCAAGACCCTGACAGCGGTCACCATCGCACTGCTGCGGGTCCAACCGACCCAGTTCACGCCGGTGGCCGTGCGGACCGCGCTGCGCGAATGGGCGTTCAATGCGACCCGCCGTGAGGACGCCCCGCGAGACGTGGTGACGATCCTCAGATGGGTGGAGCGCAACTCCCTGCCGGTCTCGGCCTGGGAGGAGGCGGAAAGGGTCGATGAGGTCCTGCGAGCCGTCGACACGCGCCTCGACGGTAAGCAGGCGGCGGCCTGGTCCAGGAAGCGCCACCGCCGGATCCTCAACGTCGTCATGAAGCATGGGATCAGGCGGCGCATCCTGCGGACCAACCCTCTCCCCAAGGGGAAGGAGTCGACGACTGTCACCAAGACCAGCAATGCCGTGGACAAGCGGTCCTTGATGAACACGGACCAGGCGGCGGCACTCCTCGACTGGATTCGCCGCCGGCCGCGTGGAGGGAATCGGCTGCACGCGTTCTTCGCCACGCTGTACTACTGCGCTCTGCGGCCGGAGGAAGCCGTAGCCATGCGGGTGCAGGACGTGACGCTTCCCGCTTCCGACGTCAGGGACCAGTGGTGCGAGCTGCTGATCCACACGGCGACTCCGGAAGTCGGCAAGCAGTGGACCGACACCGGAGAGATCCACGAGGAACGCGACCTGAAGGGCCGTGCCGAGGGCGAGACGCGCACCGTGCCGGGGCATCCCGCCCTGACGCGCATCCTGCGGCAGCACATCGAGGATGAACAGCTCAAGCCAGGTGATCTGCTGTTCCAGGGGGAGACAGGTGGCATCCTCGCGGGCTCGGTCATCCGCCGGGCTTGGCGCAGTGCGCGCAAGGCCGTCCTGCCCCCGCACGTCTTCGACTCGCCCACGGGGAGGCGGGTGTACGACAACCGGCACACGCGCCTCACGAAGTGGCTCAACGACGGGATCCCACCTGCCCAGGTGGCCGAATGGGCCGGGAACAGCGTGCCGGTGCTGTTGGCCACTTACGCGCGGTGCGTCGAGGGGCAGCTGCCTGACCTGAAACGGCGCCTGGAGGCTGCCGGAGATCTCCCCGAGTCGGCCGACACCGACTGAGGCTTCGCGCCAAGAATTTCGACACGTATTCGACAGGGCCACCCGCGAAAACCCGGTGACAGCCGGACAGCCCCGGAACCTTCCCTTGATCGTCGGGGGAGTGCCCGGGGCTTCGGCGTGGCGGGTGAAACGTGCTCTGAGCAGCAAAAATGCCCTCCCAAAGGGAGGGCGGAGACGTGCGCCCCCGGCAGGACTCGAACCTGCGGCCAAGCGCTTAGAAGGCGCCTGCTCTATCCACTGAGCTACGGGGGCCGGGTGTGTGGCCTCTGTCGTGGGTGGCCGGGTGTGGGCCGAACCGTGACGTTGCCGGGGACAAGGATAGGGCTCCTGCGTCCATGTCCCTGTTGCTTCGCCTCCGTGGCTCGATGTGGAGGTTCGGTGAAGCGGTCCTGATAATCGCAGGCAGGTACGAATCGTGCATCGCTTTTGGGCTCTCACGCACCGGGTGTTGTGCACTCGTTATGCCTGGACTGTGCCTGCGTCCCAGTCATCCCTTCCGTCCCTTGTGTCCTATCGGCGCGCAGACATGCTCATATGCTTCAGAATTCCCCTAAAATTGGGCATTCTTCGCATGTGGTGACCTTGGACGTACGGCCTCAGCTGCTCGACGCACTATCCGCCCTGCGCGACCGTGTCGCCGCCGCACGCTTCCCGCTGCCCCTGGCGGGGGCTCCACGCGCGCGTGCCAACCGCGACGAACTGCTCGCGCAACTCGACGACTATCTGGTGCCCCGGTTGAAGGAGCCCGAAGCGCCGCTTCTGGCCGTCGTGGGCGGCTCTACGGGAGCCGGCAAGTCGACTCTCGTCAACTCCCTTGTCGGGCGGCGGGTCAGCGAGGCGGGCGTGCTGCGGCCGACCACGCGGACGCCGGTACTGGTGTGCCATCCGGAGGACCATCACTGGTTCAGCGGGATGAGGGTGCTGCCCGATCTCACGCGCGTGTGGGTTCCCCATCAGGAAGGCGGGGACGACCTGTTGCTCCCGGGAGAGGACCCCGCGCGCGTGGTGCGCGTCGAGACCGCCGACACGATGCCGCGCGGCCTCGCCCTCCTGGACGCCCCCGACATCGACTCCCTGGTGGCCGACAATCGAGTCCTGGCCGCCGAACTCGTCTGCGCGGCCGACATCTGGGTCATGGTGACCACGGCCGCCCGGTACGCCGACGCCGTCCCCTGGCATCTGCTGCGTACCGCCAAGGAGTACGACGCCACGCTCGTGACGGTGCTCGACCGGGTGCCGCACCAGGTCGTGTCCGAGGTGTCCCGGCAGTACGGCGCGCTGCTCACCAAGGCCGGTCTCGGCGACGTACCGCGCTTCACGGTGCCCGAACTGCCCGAGTCCGCCTGGGGAAGCGGGCTGCTGCCGGCCAGCGCCGTGGCCTCGCTGCGGACCTGGCTGGTCCACCTGGCGCAGGACCCGGCCGCCCGCCAGCACGCCATGGTCCGTACCGCACACGGGATGCTCAACTCCCTCAAGGCCCGCATGCCCGAACTCGCAAGCGCCGCCGCCGCCCAGTACGCGGCCGCTCTCCGGCTCACCTCAGCCGTCGACTCGGCGTACGACAGCGAGCACGCGCGCGTACGAGGGCGGTTGCAGGCCGGTGCCGTGCTCGCCGGGGACGCGCTGAAGCGGTGGCGCGCATTTCCGCTCGACTGCGCCGCCGGTGAGCTGCTGGAGGCGCTCGTGGAGAGCCTGGCCTCCCTCCTGCTGTGCGCCGTCACGGCCGCCGACGAGCGCGTCGAGGAGGCCTGGCGACGCGAACCCGCGGCGCTCGCCCCGGAGCTGACGGACCGCGACCCGTCCCTGGAGAGCGCCGAGCACCGCATCGGGATGGCCGTGCGGAGGTGGCGGCGCGAGCTTGAGGAGTTCGCCGAGGAGGAGGTCCGTGACCTCGACCGCAATGTCGCGCCGGACCCGGAGGTCGTCGCCGTCCTTGTCGCCACCGTGCTGCTGGGCGGCCGCCGGGCGCGCTCGGCCGGTGAGGGACTCGCCGAGCGGATCGGCGCCCACGGGGCGTTGCGGCTGCGGGACCGGGGCGGGCGGCTGCTCGCCGAGCACGTCGACCGGGTGATGCACACCGAACGGGAGCGCCGTCTCGCGCCGCTCGACGCCCTCGACGTCCACCCCGAACCCCAGGCCGAACTCATCGCCGCGCTGTCCGTACTGCAGAAGGAGAGGTGACCGGTGACTGCCGTCACTGACCAGGACCACACGGACCATACGGACCGTAAGAGCCCTGCGGATCGCACGGAACACGCCGATCACGCGGAACACGCCGATCACGCGGAACGCGCCGATCATGCGGAGCGCGTCGATCATGCGGGTGAACAGGGTGCCGGGGGTGGGCGTTCCGAAGAGCGCCTCCCCGATGGGGGCACCTCCGGAAAGGGCGGGAAGGGCCGTAAGGGCGGGAAACGTGGGAAGGGGCTGCCTGCAGAGGGTGACGCTGTGGGCGACGAGTCCGAGGGTGGTGGCGGTTCGGGCACGGCCGACACACACGGGAACGACGACCACGCGCGCGTGGAGGCGCGCGTGGAGGGCGGGGACGCCGGCAGTCGTACGGACAGGCGCTCGGACGGTCGTACGGACGACCGCGCGGGCGGTCGTACGGACCCCGCGGGTGCCTGGGACGACGGGCTGATCGCGCGACGCGTGACCGAAGAGGGCGCGGGCGCCGAGCACGTCGCCGTGGTGGAGACCCGCGTGCACAGTGCTGCCCAGAGCGTGGGCCCCCTCGCGTACGACGCCCCCCTGCGGTCGCGACTGGAGGCGCTGCGGGAACTCGTCGGGCTCTCGCGCGCTCGGCTCGACAGCCGGACGCTCGCGGAGGCCGGCCGGGTGCTCGACGAGGCCGCGGCGCGGCGCAGGCTCTCCGGGCAGCACACCGTCGTCGCCATCGCGGGCGCGACGGGCAGCGGCAAGTCGCAGCTCTTCAACGCGCTGGCCGGGGTTCCCATTTCGGAGACCGGCGTACGGCGGCCCACCACGGCGACGCCCATCGCGTGCAGTTGGAGCGACGGCGCGGCCAGCCTCATCGAGCGGCTCGGCATTCCGCCCCGGCTGCGGCGGCGCCCGTTGCAGAACCCGGAGGCCGAGGCCCAGTTGCGCGGGCTCGTCCTGGTCGACCTGCCCGACCACGACTCGGCGGCCGTACAGCACCGCGAGCAGGTGGACCGCGTCCTGGCCCTCGTCGACGCCGTCATCTGGGTCGTCGATCCCGAGAAGTACGCGGATGCCATGCTCCACGAGCGCTATCTGCGGCCCATGGCGGGGCACGCGGAAGTCATGTTCGTCGTGCTGAACCAGATCGACCGGCTGCCCGGCGAGGCCACCCACCAGGTCCTCGACGACCTTCGGCGGCTGCTCGACGAGGACGGGATCGCCCTGGGCGAGTACGGCGAACCCGGTGCCACCGTGCTCGCACTGTCCGCGCTCACCGGCGACGGCGTCGGTGAACTGCGCGAGGCACTCGGCCAGTTCGTGGCGGAGCGCGGGGCTCCCGCGCGACGGATCTCGGCCGATCTGGACAGCGCGGCGGCGGGGCTCAGGCCCGTGTACGCCACGCGGCGGCGGACCGGTCTGAGCGAGGAGGCGCGCGACGAGTTCGCCGCCCGGCTCGCGGACGCGGTGGGGGCCTCCGCCGCGGGGGAGGCGGCCGAACGCGCGTGGCTGCGCAACGCCAACCGCGCGTGCGGGACCCCATGGCTGCGGCTGTGGCGGTGGTACCAGGACCGGTACGAACCGGCGACGGGACGGCTGCCGTTGCGCTCCCAGGCGGACGAGGAGGCCACGGCGCGCCAGCGCGTCGAGCAGGCGGTACGGACGCTGGCCGACCGGGCCTCCACCGGGCTGCCCGCGCCGTGGGCGCAGGCGGTGCGCGAGGCGGCCGCACGTGGCTCCCAGGGGCTGCCGGAGGCGCTCGACGACCTGGCGGCACGGGCGGGTCTGCCGCCGGGCCGGCCACCGCGACCGGGCTGGTGGCCCGTGGCCGTGCTGGCCCAGGCCGCCATGACGCTCCTTCAAATCGTCGGAGGGCTGTGGCTGTTGGGGCAGATCATCGGGTTCATGGTGCCGAACCTGGGGGTGCCGGTGCTGCTGATGCTGACCGGCATCGTCGGCGGCCCGCTCGTCGAGTGGAGCTGCCGGATGGCCGCACGCGGGCCGGCCCGGCGCTACGGCACCGATGCGGAGCGGCGATTGCGGGAGGCGGCCGCCGGGTGCGGGAGGGCCCGGGTGCTGGATCCAGTGGCGGCGGAGCTGCTGCGGTACCGGGAGGTTCGGGAGCAGTACGGGCGGGTTACGGGAGCGGGGGCCGTGGCCCGGTGACTCGGGGGCCTGTGGGGGAGGGTGCCCGACGGCCCGAATGGGGCGATGGTTCCCGGAGGGGGACGGTGTCTCTCTGAGCGTGACGGCGGGGCCATCGGTGGGTCATCACTCGTCAGGGGCGTCCTGGCGCCACTCGTCCGGGTGACGGAGTTTTCCACAGGTGGGGGGCGGTCCACAGGGCTCAGCGGGCTCAGCCCGGCGGAGGCAGTCTGGTTGTGCGGCGATCGCGAGGGGCGCGGTCGCGGCGGCAGACGCAGCCGTACGGGACGGGCCCGTCGGCATGTCCGTCCGGCCTCGGCGGCCGGGCGAGGGAGGGGTTCGTGATGAACGAGACGACCATCTGTGCCGTGGGGAACGTGGCGACGCAGCCGGTGTTCCGGGAGCTGGCGTCGGGACCTTCGGCGCGGTTCCGGCTGGCGGTGACCGCGCGCTATCTGGACCGGGAGAAGAACGAGTGGACCGACGGTCACACCAGCTTCTTCACGGTGTGGGCGAACCGCCAGCTGGCCCTGAACGTGTCGTCGTCGCTCAATGTGGGCGACCCCGTCATCGTGCAGGGCAGGCTCAAGGTCCGTTCGGAGACGCGCGAGGGGCAGAACCGGACCTCGGCGGATCTCGACGCGGTGTCGATCGGCCACGACCTGTCGCGGGGGACGTCGGCCTTCCGGCGCACTGGCAGGCCGGAAACAGGGACGGGGATGGGGATGGGCGCAGGGATGGGGACGGGGACGGGTACGACAGCCTCGGCACCGCATCGGCCCGAGCCCAACTGGGAGACGCAGCCGGGGGACTCCGGGTCCGTACCGGCCCAACCCGAGGCGGTACCCGCTGCGGTGACGTGATGTCACATGTCGGACGTCAGATCTCGGATCTCGGATCTCGGATGTCAGAGGGTGTCCCGAGCTGACCGTACTGCGGCTTATCGGTGAATGCGTTCCGCGCGACCCGGTGGATTTGTCGATAGGCCCTGCTCACAGGCCGTCTCGGCGATAACGATTCCGAGTCGGATCGCTTGTCCGACAGTATGACCGGCAAGCGTGGGTGCGCAGCGTCCTTAGGATGCCGGGCATAGCTCTCGGGGCTTCTGATTCTGCTGGTGGGACCACACCCCCACATCAATGGGTCCTGCTCGAAGGGAATTTGGTGTTTTCTTCTTTCTCCGCGCTGTCCGTACGCAAGCGAGGCGCCGCCCGCCTCGCCGCTGCGACGTTGGTGTCCGGTCTCGTGGCGATGGGCGTGCTCGCCGGAGCTGGTGCGGCCACCGCAGAGGAGACGACTCAGAGCCAGGGCGGGGCGACCGCCACCATAGGCGGCCTCAAGACCTACGGCGCCGCCGTGATCCACGAGGACACCGGCGACCAGCAGGTCTCGGCAGGCCTGTTCGAGATGTCCGTCGACGGCGGCGGCACCCTGCAGACGTACTGCGTCGACATCCACCACCCCACACAGCGGGACGCCAAGTACCAGGAGACCGCCTGGAGCGGGACCTCGCTGGGTGCGAACAAGGACGCCGGCAAGATCCGTTGGATCCTGCAGAACTCCTACCCGCAGGTCAACGACCTCGCTGCGCTCGCAGCGAAGGCCGGTGTCCGGGGCCTGACCGAACAGGACGCGGCGGCCGGCACCCAGGTGGCCATCTGGCGCTACTCGGACGCGGCTGCCGTCGACGCCGTCGACCCGCAGGCCGAGAAGCTCGCGGACTATCTCCAGAAGAGCGCCGTCGACCTGGTGGAACCGCAGGCGTCGCTGACGCTCGACCCGCCCGCGGTCTCCGGCCGTCCCGGCGAGCTGCTCGGCCCGGTGACCGTGCACACCAACGCGGCGGGCGTGGCCGTCACGCCGCCGGCGGACGCGGCGACCAGTGGGGTGCGGATCGTCGGCAAGGACGGCAAGCCGCTCACATCCGCGGTGAACGGCAGCCAGATCTTCTTCGACGTTCCCGAGGACGCCGCCGACGGCACCGCCGTGGCGTCGAGCAGTGCGGGAGGGTCGGCCGAGATCACCGTGCAGGCCTCGACCACCGTCCCGGTGGGCCGGGCCTTCGCCTCCGAGACTCGCAGCCAGACGCAGATCCTGGCGGGGTCCAGCGAGTCGACGGTCTCGGCGCAGGCCGGCGCGACCTGGGCCGAGAAGGGGCCGATACCAGCACTGTCCGCGGCGAAGAACTGCGCCAAGGGCGGCGTGGACATCGCCGCTGCCAACCAGGGCGACGAGGCGTTCACCTTCGAGCTGATGGGGACCGAGTACAGCATCCCCGCGGGCCAGTCCCGCACGGTGACGATCCCGCTGCAGGAAGACCAGGCGTACGACTTCACGATCAAGGCGCCGGGCGCACTCGAGAAGCGGTTCACCGGCATCCTCGACTGCAGGACACAGGGCAGCGCCGGCGGCGACGCGACCCAGATCCTCAGTGAGCCGAGCCCCGCGACGGTGGGCGGCACGGCGGACGACACCAACCTCGCCGCGACCGGCGGCTCCAGCGCGACCCCGCTGATCGTGGGCGTTGCCATCGCGCTGGTCGTGATCGGAGGCGCGGCACTGGTGCTCGTAGGAAAGAAGGAGACGCCGACGCAGCAGTGAGCCTGCGGCGATGTCCGTCGCGCTGTCCACCGCGATGACTGCGGCGACGAGGATCCGGGGGAGCGGTGTCCCGTGACGACGAAGAGATGCCCCTGGCAGGGGGACGCGTCACAGAGGGAGTCGTGCGGGTCGGGGACACCGTGCGCCGGCCCTCGACGGCGTCCTCCACCTTCGTGGGCGCCCTTCTCACCCATCTTGAGCGGTACGGGTTCGAGGGCGCACCCCGCTACCTCGGCACCGACGAGAAGGGGCGGGACATCCTCACGTACATTTCCGGATGGGTGCCGCCCACGTTCCGGCGCTGGTCGGATGGGCAGGTCGGGGCGGCCGGCGCGCTGCTGCGGGGGTTGCACGAGGCCACCCGCACCAGCGACCTCACGCGCACCAGTAACAACCTCACGCGCACCAGTGACAACCTCACTCGCACCAGCGATCTCACTGACACCAGCGACCTCACCGGCACGGACCTTGTCGTGTGCCACCACGACCCCGGCCCCAACAACGTCGTCTTCCGCGACGACCTGCCCGTCGCATTCATCGACTTCGACACCGCGGCACCCGGTGACCCGCTCGAAGACCTCGGCTACATGGCCTGGACGTGGTGCGTCTCGTCCCGGCCCGACAGAGGCCCCGTCACCGCCCAAGCAGCCCAGGTCCGGCTGCTGGCCGACGCCTACGGTCTGGCTCCGCACCGGCGCCCGGACCTGATCGACGCGATGATGGACCGTCAGGCATGCAACGCCCGCTGGTGGCACGGATACCTCGGCCGACCGGGACCGCGCGGTACGGGCGAGGACGAGATCCTCGCTCGTATCGCCTGGTCCAGGCGCGAACACGACCACACCGCCGCGCACCGCGCAGAGTTCGCCGCGGCCCTGCGCTGAGTCATCTCGGGGAACTGTCATGCGAGCCGACCGTCCGCTGGGCAGGATGGGCTCATGACCAAGCCCCCCGCACCGCCCACGCCTCACGCCCCCTCGGGCTCCTTGCTGTCCCTGTGGTCGCAGGACTCGGTTTTGTCGATCGGCTCGGTGGGGTCGGCGCTGTCCATCGGCTCCGTCGGCTCGTCTCTGTCCATCGGGTCGATCGGGAGCGCCCTGTCCGTCGGATCAATCGGTTCGGCGCTCTCACTGTTCTCGGCCGGATCCTGGTTGAGCAAGGGATCGGTGCTGTCCGCGCAGTCTCAGTGGTCGATCCTGTCCTGGCGCTCCTCCCACGCCTTCCGCTCCGTGGGGGCTGTGGGCACTGTGAATGCTGCGGTCGGGGCCGTGGGGGTGACCGCGGTGGCGGCCCTGCTGCTGGCCCGGCGGCTTCCCAGGGGGACTGGGCGTCACTGAGGGCCACTGACAGTCACTTTGCCGTTACCGCGAGGCGGAGGGAAGTGCCAGGCCGGAGCCCTGTCTGCCCGCCCCGCGGTCATCCGTTCGGCTGCGCGGTTCGGCTCCGCCTTCTCAGCGCAGTTGCTCGGCCAGTCCGACGATGATGCCCTCCGGGCCGCGGAGGTAGCAGAGCAGATAGACGTCCTCGAACCGGGCGATCTCGCCGACGAGTTCGGCGCCGTGCGGGCGCAGGCGGGCAACGGTGTCCTCGATGTCGTCGACGGCGAACATGACGCGGTGCGTGCCCAGAATGTTGTGCGGCCGGTTGCGCGGCCCGGCGCTGATCACCTCGGGGCTGCGGTACTTCGCCAGCTCCAGCCGGCTGTGACCGTCCGGGGTCCGCATCATCGCGATGTCACAGCGGACGCCGTCGAGTCCGGTGCACTGGTCGGCGAAGGGGCCCTCGACCTCCCCCCTGCCCTCCAGCTCCATACCGAGTTCCACGAAGAACGCGACGGCGGCATCCATGTCCTCGACGACGATGCCGACGTTGTCCATCCGCTGAATCGCCATGCTGGTCTCTCCTTCTTCCTCGTACGGCCTTCCTCGTGCGGCCGGTGATGGCCGCCGATGTCCCTGGGACGGAGCCGGTGGCGCGTTCTCGACATGCGCGGACCGCCGAACTCCGAAAAATCTGGATCGCGCCTCGGTGGGAGCACCAGGCCAGGGTTCGGCTGCCGGCGCGATCACCGAACCCCCAGGTCAGAGCCCCTCCGCCAAACGGGTTTCCCCCGGAGGGTGGCGGTCGGGCAAGATGGGGTGTTTCTGCCGCCTCCAAGGCGCCAAACGCCCCCTGACCAGCGGCGGAACCGCCGGGCAGGGGCCGTCACGGGGCCGTGGGCCGCCTGTGGGCCGTCAGGCCGCTGCCGGAAGCTCTCGCACTGGGCTGACGCGCTGGAACACGGAGGATACGGCCGCCCGTGCCTTCTCGTCACTGCTCGGCATCAAGTGCGTGTAGATCCGCAGCGTGAATCCCGGGTCGGAGTGTCCCAGGTATGTGCTCAGGGCCTTGATGCTCCCTCCAGTCTCCAGGACGACTGAGGCGTAGAAGTGCCTCAGTGCGTGCATGCCGTCGTCCGGAGCGGCAGCGTAGCGCTGGCCCGGCTCCTTCGGCGGGATGACGCCAGCGCGGGCGAGAGCGAGTTTCCACACGAAGTCGTCGAAGTAGCTGCGCCTGATGGCATTGCCCACGCCGTTAGTGAAGACGAGCTTTAGCGTGACCGGCGACCCGTCCGGAGTCTTCCAGGGCAACGTGACTGCGGTGGGCGGGAACTGTGCCATGTGCTCACGCAGCCCCGCCGCCACCACTGGGCTGAGCGGCGTGTCCCGCAGCTTGCCACGCTTGGGCGGGGCGAAGACCAGGTTGCCACCCACCCGCTTGACCTGTTGGCGCACGTGCACCCAACCCGTGTCGAAGTCGAGGTTGTCCACGGCAAGCCCGAGAATCTCCCCCTGTCGGAGCCCGCAGCCCGCGCCGGCGTCCACGGTGGCCGCGTACCGAGCGGGCAGCCCCTCGCGCACGTTAAGTACGCGCTCCTTGGTCCACGGGACGACGAGCCGGTCCTCGGGGACCGGAGGCTTGACGGACTGTGCATGACAGGGGTTTGACTTGATCACGCCATCGTCCACCGCAGCGTTGAAGACAGACGACACAGAGTCGTAGATCGCACGGCGGTACGTGCCGTTGGGCACTGCGGAGTTGAGGCGGTTCAACCACGTACGCATGTGCTCGGGCTTGAACGACCCCATCGGGCGCGATCCCAGGTGAGGGATCGCGTGCAGGCGAATCCGCCTGTCCACGACTTCCTGACTTACCGGGTCCGTGGTCAGCCCGCCCAACCACTTTTCGGCGTACTCGCGAAACGTGATCTTCCCGGCTTTCGGATCGATGTACTGACCTGCGTCCATGTCCGCTTCGATCCGCGTCAGCCACTTCTCGGCGAGGCGCTTCTGTCCGTCGGGGTAGCTCTTGGACTTCTCGGTGCCGTCCGGGCCGACGTAGCGAGCCCGGTAGCGCAGGCCGATGCCGTGGCGGTCGGTTTTGACGCGAACCGTTCTGCCTGCGGCGTTGGTCTCGGTCTTGAACCAGCGGTCTTGGATGTGGCCTGCCATGTGGGGCGTTGTCCCTTCTGGGCACGGGAAGGGGAGGGCCACGGTGTGGCCCTCCCCGGGGAAGTTGGGTGGTGCGGGGTGTGGCTGTCTCAGGCGGCGTCTTCGAGGACGGTGCGTTCGGTCTCCCACGCCTGTACGGCGGCAGGGTTGAAGCGGAGGTAGCGGCCGACGCGGAAGCCGGTCGGGCCGATGCGCTTGCGTCGCCACTGGTAGACGGTTTCGACGCTGGGGAGGCTGAACATGGTGACCAGGTCTTCGGGGGTGAGGTAGCGGTCCGGGAGTCCGCCGCGCAGGAGGGCGCGCGGGTCGGTCGGCTCTTCCGTGGCCATGGTTGGTGACTCCTCATGTCCGGGGCGGGGTGGGGTGAGGTGTCCTGCGGTGAGTTGAGGGCGGGCGGGCCCGGAGCGTGCGTCTGTCCGAGGTTCGGATTTCTGCGTCATCGCGTCACGCCCGTCATTTGTGGCTCTGACCTGTGGTTATGCGGTGACGCGGGCAGTGCGGGCGTGTCACAGGCCGGGGCGGGGTTCTGTCACCTGTGACGCGGATGACGGGCCGTGACGCTGGGTTCGGCCGTCTGCGTCACGGTCGTAATCGCTGGTCAGCGACCGGGTTCGGGTGGTTGATGACGTGGGTGACGCAGGGGCTCTTCTCTTAGGAAAAAGGGAGGGTGGTGTCTGTGGTGGTGCGCTGCTCAGAACGCGAATGCGGAGCCGCGCAGCGGCACGCCTGTGCAGCGGCGGCACGCCGCCGGAACAACAAGAGGAGCACCAGCCGCCGCGGGGGGTGCTCCTCTTGCTTGTCCGGCCGGTGTGGTCAGAACGCCGCTTCCTGCTGGGTGAGGGCGAGCGCGGCGGCCCGGGTCATCTCGATGTAGCGGGCGGCACTGGTGCGCCCCCAGTCGACGAGCACGCCGCGTGCGGCAAGGGTCGGTTGCAGCCGCTTGAGACGGTCGGAGAGAACTTTCCCGGTGGTCGGCCAGCCCTTGGGCAGGGGACGGCACTCCTCACCGCTGTAGAGGGTGGTGAGGCAGTGCAGCCACTCCGAGGACGCCATACGGACTTCCGCGCCCGCATCGAGCCCGGCCGCGTGCTTCAAGACGGTCTGAGCCAGCAGGTCACCTTCGATGACGTCGTCGTTGAGGTCGTCGAGGCTGGCCCGGTACGCGGCCAGCGAGCTGAAGCCGGTAGCCGCATCGAGTTGTGCGCACAGGTGGGCGAAGTCGGCCATCCGCAGGTCGGTGGGGGTGTCCGCCTGAGCGGCCCGCACCTTCACCGTCAGATCCAGCAGGGAGCCGAGAACGACCGGCAGGATCTCCGCGTACTCCGCCCACAGCTCTGCCTCGGTGCGCCGCACCCGGGGCCGCACGAGACGCAGCGGGAGGAGGCGTTCGGCGAGGTCGGGCCGGATGACGCCGACGTCGATACCGGTCAGCAGCATGGGGCGCCGGTAGCGGGAGCGGACGACGTCACCATCGGTGAAGAGCGCGCGCTTGATGCTCTCGGCACCGGTCACGATGCAGCACATGAGGTCGGACAGGTCCGGGGGCAGGTGGGAGAGGTTGTCCAGGGCGGTGACCCATCCGGCGGCAACGGCCGTGATCATGTTCTCCTCGTCCTTCGGGGCCCGGCGCAGGTCGCCGCTCATCCCTTCGATGATCCGCACGAGCATCCGGCCGCCGGTGGACTTGCCCGCCCCCTGGGGGCCGGTGAGGAACGGTGCGGGAACGGGCACGGAGGGTTCCAGGCAGCCGATCAGCCAGGCGATGGCCAGGCATTCGGTCTCGGCGCCGGCGAAGTTGCACAAGCGGAGCAGGAGGTCGATGCCCTTGCCGTTGGTGTCTTTGGCGGGCAGGGGGAGTTCCCCGGTGAGCTGGGTGCGCCTCCAGCAGACTTCCTGCGGGTCGGGGGTGAGGATGTCCCAGCCTGTGGGGTGGATGCGGACGGACTTGCCGTCGTTGCGGCCAAGGTCGAGCCAGGTCGCGCTGTCGAATCCGGGCGCGACGCGGATGTGGGTGGGCTGTACGTCCTCGGTCAGCGCGAGTGCTTCGATCAAGTCCAGTGCCTCCTTGAGTGCCGTGCCGTTGAACACGCCGACCCCGTCCTTGTAGAGGCCGACCATGAGTTCCTGGCGGTGGCTGCCGGTGGTGCCCTGGGAGCGGATGGGCCGGGCCACGGGGTGGCCGTTGCGCTGCGCGTACACGGTGCCGTCGATGGTGCGGAAGTACCGGAAGTGCGCTTGCGCGTAGTCGGTGATGATCTGGCGGGCCGGAGTCTTCTCGTCCTCGGACACGGTCACATCCCCAGTGCGGTGCGGGCGTTGGTCCACGCGTCGGTGCAGTGCCGGGGTGATTCGCCCTTGGTCTGCGCGGCGGTGAACAGCCGCGCGATGTGGGCGTCGGTGAGGCAGCCGCACCGGCCATGCGTGGAGAGCACGGCCAGGAAGGTGCGGTAGACGGTGCTGTGCACGCCGCTGCGGGCTTCGGTGATGCGCTGCTCCGCCATGGCGATGCCACGGTCCAGGTAGGCGGGCGTGCGGTGGCGGCACTCGCCCTGTCCGCCCCTGAGGGGCATTGTGAGCCTCTGTGGCGCCCTGCGAGCCGTGGAGGGCTCCTTTACTGCCAGGGCGCGCACGGTGTCCGGGAGAGGGGCCGTTGTGCCGGTGCCGGGACCGAGCCAACGGGCGTACTGCGTAAGGGACTTGATGTCGACGCCGGGTCGGACCGCGTTTGATGACGGCATGGTGCCCTGGTAGATCCAGTGCTCACCCCGGGTGGTGAGCACGATCCGGGTGGCGGGCAGGCTCGCACGGGCCCATGAGATGGCTTCCGCGTTGTCGAGGTCGACGACGGTGAGGCCGGCGCCGCCGGGGTGGTAGGCGACCGCTGCCGCTTCCCGCCACGCGCGAGCCCACGTCTGCGAGTTGATGACGTGTGGGTCGGTGGTGGCGGCGGCCCATCCGTGGCAGGGCGCCGGGCAGGTGCAGGGGCCGGGGGTCTTCATGTTCGGCCGGCCGCCGCACGCGTTGCGGGCGCATGCCGGGCAGTTCCCGAACGGCAGCTTCCCCGCCCGAAGGGGCAGGGGCGGGACCCCGGAGGCTGCGAGCCGCAGCGCGGTGCACTGGTGCTCACTCATGCAGCCACCCCCGATACGGCACAGGAGGCGCGGAAGGTACGGCCGATGTATTCGCTGTAGGCGGGCGGGATGGCCTCGGTCAGTTCCTTGCGGTGCCGGATGACCCCGAGCCCGTACATCTCGCCGCACAGGGTGAGGTCTTTGCGGATGTCCGCGCGGCCGTTGGGCTGCTCGATGACGAAGGGCAGACCGGTGAGTTCGAGCAGTGCGCGGGTTGGTGCGACCAGGTCGACGTGGGTGCCGCCCCATCCCTGTGAGGCGTTGGTGCCCACGGTCAGCGTGCACTTGTCCTGGCAGGGCGGGGAGGCGTGCACGAACGCGTACCGGTGGATCTCGCCCGAGGCGATCAGGTGGGCGAGGTAGGCCAACGCGTCGCCCTGGTGGTAGGGGAAGGGGTAGTTGGGGCGGTGGGCGATGTCGCAGCCGTGGACGCGGAATCCGGCGCGGGTGTAGCCCATGGCGGCGCCGCCGGCGCAGGAGAACAGATCGAGCAGTAAGGGCTGGTGGTCGTCTCGCCGGATCTCGGTGGGTTGCGTCATGCTGGGTGGTCTCCAGTTCCTTGATGGTGACTGGCTGGACAAGGGCGGCCCCGGTTCTTGGCGGAATGGGGGGCCGCCCTTGGCGCGATTGGTCAGTGATGACCGGATTGTTACTTGATCAATGGCTCTGGGTACTGCCTCCGATACTTGCGATCTGGGGGACGAAGTGACCGACATATTCGGCGTGATCGCGTCCATGGGCGTGGTGGTTTCTCTACTCGTTTCTGCTTGGCAGACGCGAGAACTCTCACGGCAGACAGCCATCAACAACGGTGTCGCGGGAGCGGCAGCGATTTACAACGGAATGGAACGGCTGCATCACATTGAGGGCATGATCGCCGCGCAACCCGAGATGTACGACTACTTCTATGGATCCGCGGATCTTCCGACGGAAGAGACTGTGCGTGCGCGGGTGCTTGTTCTCACCGGCATGCTCGCCGACACGGTGAACTACGGTCTGATGATCAACGCACTCAACCCTGAGCTGAAGGGGTACGGAGGGTGGCGGGCCTTCGCACTCAGGCTGCGTGAATCGTCTCCAGCCCTCGTTCACGTGGTGACCGAGCATCCACTCTGGTGGCCGGCGCTGTCCGCGCATTGGTCAGCCCACCCGCAAACGAGTGTGTGAATCAGCCGAAGTGATTGCGTTTGAAGATCGCTTTGCGGATGTTGACCGTGGTCCCCTCGCGGTGGCCGTTCGTGCGGAAGACCTGCACGGCGATCCAGCCGCCGAAGAGGACGGCGGCGAGGGTAATGAGCTGAGTGATCAGCGCGGTCAGGGCGGTGATGAAGGTGGTGAGCAGGAGCAGTCCGCCGCACACGGCGAGGAACCCCACGCCCCCGAGGGCGACGTTCACCGCCGCGCGCGAGACAGGCGGCTTCACCGCGGTGACCGGGTCCGGCTGCATCGGGGAGAGCGAGTAGCCGGTGACGACGCGGCCGTCGGGCAGGACGATGCTCGCCACCGCCGGGACGGAGCCCGGATGCACGGCGACCATCGGCGCCGGCGTCACCACGGCGGGCTGTATCGGGGTGGGCTGATGGACTTCCACGGCCCGTGCGGCGGGCGCGTGGCGGACATGTTCGGGGTACATGCGGAATCCCTTCCGGTGAAGGTTCGGGGAGGCGGAAGCCCCCCTGCCGGGAGCGCTGTGGAGGGGGTTTCGGGGTCTGACCTGGGGTGCCTCCCCGCCTCCCCGAAACGGTGTTTTCGCTGATCAACGTGGGGGAGGCGGCCCGGGGAGGGGGTTGGGGAGTTCTCCCCGCCTCCCCGGGCCGGGCGGCCGTGCCTCCCCGCTACTCGGCGGCGGAAGCGGAACCATCGGCGTCGCGGTTGGCAAGCGCCCGGAGGATGTGATCACGGTGGATGACCATGACCCCGTGCGACTTCTTCGGCTCCTCGCCGTACTCCTCCAACAGGCTCTTGAGCCGGTCGTTGGTCCACTGGTCGCCGTAGGCGCTCGGGTCCAGCGCGTGCAGCCGCTTGAGGACTTCGTTGGTCCGCAGCCGGGGCGCGTCGCCGAGGACGGAAGCAACGTCGGCGAGCGCGTCCCGCTCTTCGCCCTGCTCGACCGCGCGCAGGGTGGTGACGCCATCGCGAAGGGCCTTGGCCCGTGCGGCGATCTCGGCGGCCGGCTCGTCGTCGATGAAGTGCGTGCGCACCGTGATGGACGACTGGCCGGCCGGGATGGTGATGCCGTCGGAGGCGACCACGAGGGTTCCCTTGTCCAGACCCTGACGCAGCAGGTGCGGAGCCGCACCGGCGTTGACGGCCTTGGCACCGAGCGCCATCTCCGCCTGGGACTCGGTGCCCACCACGAGGGAGGCGCGGGTGTGCGCGCCCTCGCGGACCAGCTTGGGAAGGTTCTGGTCGGTGGGGTCCTGCGTGCCCTGCCACATCAGCACGTCGACCGCACGGCCCTGGTTGTGGATCTCACGGACGGCCATGAAGTACCGGGACGTGGCCTTGGAGCCTCCGTAGGGCCGCTTGTCCTCGCCCTTGGCCGGGCACATGAACGCCTTCTGTGCCTCGTCGACCAGCACGATCAGCGGCGGGAAGACGATGCTCGGGTCCCGGCGTTGCGCCTCGATCCGGCGGTTCATCTCCCCCACCGCGTCCTCGACCATCTCAGTCGCCTGGATGCAGTGGTCGTCGGAGGGGCCCTCGATCAGCATCTTCGCGATGCCCTCGAACACGGCCCAGTCGCCGATGCCCTTCAGGTCGGCGATCCAGAACTGCACGTTGCGGTCCAGGGCCAGCCACAGGGCGAGCGCGCGCAGGGCGGCGGTCTTGCCCTGGTTGGACAGGCCCGTGACCAGCAGGTGCCGCTGATACAGACTCAGCGCTGCCGCGTCCCCGCGCAGATCCTGCCCCCACGGGGCCTTACCCGTCTTGTAGTTCGCGGTCATGGTCTCGTCGATGACCAGCGGAGACGGCCCGATCGGCTCGTCCAGCGCTCCCGAGTCGGCGATCCACAGCCTCACCGTGCGGGCGGCCTGGGGGATGGTGATGAACACCTCGTGCTCGTGCCGGGTGAGGTTCTCGGCAAGCTTGCGCCGCTTGCCCTGCACCTCGTTCGTCGACACACCCGACGGGAGGGTGACGTCGACCTCGACGCCGCATCCGGCGATCCGGATCGGTCCGAGCATGGCCGCGCCGGCGTCGCCCATCTCCTTGATGGCGTTGCGCAGCGCGGGCACCCCGAGGTCGCGCAGAGCCTTGACGACGATGGACGGGGTGATCGGCTCACCCTCGCTCGATCGGACGTTGGCGGGCAGCGCCCACGCGGGTGCGGCCTGCTGCTTGCTGCCCACCGCCCACAGCGCGAGCAGCGCCAGCAACGGGCCGATCGTGAGGGCCGGACCCCACACGACCTGCACGATCCGGATCAGCAGGCCGACGAACTCGATCGTGGCCGCAAGGGGGGTGATGACGTCGCCGGCGTGGTGGTTGTTGATGGCCATCACGACCCCGAGCGCGACCAGCACCCCGACGCTCATACCGGCCCCGACTCCGACGCCCTTGGCCACGTCCACGGGCGAGTGGAGCAGGTCCATACGGCGGCGGTGCCTCGCCTCGCGGAAGCGCTGCAACCGCTCCTCCCACTCCTCGGCGACCTCGTAGTTCCCGGCAGCCTCAGCCGCGCGCAGCATGCGTTCGTAGCGGGCTCCGGTCTTGCCGTCCCAGGTCCGGCGGGCCACGATTCGGCCCCCGTTGATGGTGTAGAGGCCGTGGCGGGCCACCGCGCGGGCGGTGGTGCGGGTGCGCTCGTGGGTGACGGCCGTCTTGATGGCGCGGCCGGAGCGCACCCACAGCGGCACGATCGGCACCGGCACGGGCACCGGGTCGGGCACGGGGTCGGGTACGACGGTCAGCGTGGTCACGGTCGCCGTATCGGTGGGCGGGTCGGTGTCCTTGTGCAGATGAACGACGTTCTCGGACATGCGGGGACTACTCCTGACTGCCCTGAGCGGGGCGGGAGTTGAGAAGAATGGATGCCGGGGGTGGCCGGGCACGCGGGAGGGCGCGGCCACCCCCGGGAAGGTGCGCGTCAGCGGCCCTGACGGGCCGCTGACGCGATGTCACTGAGCTGCGACGGTGCGGTACGCGGGCCGTCGACCCAGCAGAACGGGCGCAGGGCGGCGGCGGCCGTGAACGTGCGGATGGCCGCACCGGGCGGGGCGTCCGGGAGAGGGTAGACGCGGCCGCGGTCGAGGGAGGCCAGCAGCCGGGCGCCGTGGTGCTCGCACCCCTCGGCGCCGGCGTTGAACGCGTCCAGCACGCTCACCACGACCGGGCCCAGGCAGGGTGTCGGGTCTTCCGGGTGAGCCGCGGGGCAACGGCCGTCCACGCTCACCACCAACTCCGCTTCGGCTTGGGCACGAGGTAGGGGTGGCCGTTGTGCATGTGGTCCACGCACTGCGGGCAGTCCTCACGCGGGCCAAGGCGCCGGTGGATGCTGCGGTCGTGGGCGTGCTGCCAGCACTGCGGGCACTGGCCGGCAGGCGTGTTCGTGCTGGCCATGGTCACCACCACCCCGAGGACTTCTTGGCGGCCTTGTCCTTGGCGGCGTCGTTGACGATGTGCTGCCGCTCGCTCTGCAGGGCGCTCAGTTCGGCGGTCAGCCGGATCAGCACCGTGTTCCAGACGCTTTCCGCGGCGCGTTCGGCGCGGCCGGCGCTCTTGCCGCGCGCGACGCGGTAGGAGCCGCCGACCATGGCGCGGGCGACCTTGCGCCGCTCCTCGCCGTTCAGCGGCCACATCTCCTCGTTTTGCACCGCAGCCAACTTGCGCTGTGTCAGCTGGATTTCGCGGTCCAGGCGGCGGGTGTTGGGCTTGCCCATGGTCAAGCACTCCTCAAGGCGTCGGAGTTGTCGGGAAAGGCGCAGGTCACGCACATGCCGAGCGAGGTGGGGATGGTGTATCCGGCATCGCGGCGGCACTCGGGGCAGATACGGCGGGCGGTGTTGGCCTTGGCCAAAGCCGCCCACCGCGCCGGCGTCATCGGCCGCACCGGCTTGGCCAGGTCGATCCGGTAGAGGTAGGCGACCAGCGGCCCACGACGCCGGCGCGGCCGTTCCAGCTGCGCGGCCACCTGTTGACCACCGGGGCGCAGATCACGCGCCCGAAGTTGGCGGCGGGTGGCGTAGCCGTCCGGTGCCAGGCGCCACCGGAACACCGGCAGCGCCCCCATCACGGCGTCCCGAGGGCGGTGGCGCGCTCGGCGAGCAGGGCGTCACGCAGCTTGCGGGCGTTGGCCGGTGAAGTGTGGATCGCGCGACGGATGCCCTCAGCGGTCACCTTCGCGTCCGCAAGAGCGGCCGTCGCCGACCGTGCTTCGTCGAGCAGCTGCTCGGGGGTGCGCTTGGGCCGGGGCGATCGGGCCGCCTCGGGAATCCGGCCGGTCGCCCGACGCGGCGCGGTCGATCCCGCCGCCACGGTCCGCCCCACCGGCGCCACCACCGGTGCCGGAAGCGGGGCGTAAATCGCGGGCATCGACTTGAGCGGAAGAATCGACTTGCCCGCATCGACCGCGACCGGATCCGGCACGGTCAGCCGGGTCAACGTCACGGCCGGGGGCGGGGTCGATTCCCCCAGCTCAGCCGTAGACCGTTTCCTTACGGTCTCGGTGGATTCCTCCGCATTTGCGATCGAGGCGGGAGTCGGGTCGAGAGTGCCGAACATCGACCCGAGTGCGGCATCGGCTCCGGCGGTGACGCGGTCGCGCTGGACGTCCAGCAGCCTCGATCCCAGCGCCACGTCGCCGACGCCGACCTTGCGGGCCAGACGCCACGACTTGCGCTCCGACCACCACTTGACCCGATCGCTGGGGTGGTGGGTGGCGCGGGCGCGGTGGTAGGCGAGGGCCTGCACGATGTCGGCAGTGCGTCGCTCGTGCTCCGCGTCGCGGCCGTCGGTGTGCACGACGATCCGGCGGGCGAGGAAGGCCATGCCCTCCGCCGACACGGACATGCCCATCGGGGTCAGGGCGTAGATGACGGTGCGGCCGGGGTCGGGTGCGGCCATCGCGCCCATGGCGGACGCGGCGGCCGGTAGCGCCCACAGGCCCATGCGCACCACGGACGGGGAGGACTGGCCCAGCATGGTCAGCCCGAGCAGGACCAGGGCGAGCACGGCGGTGGCGCCCTCGCCTGCGGCGAGCGCCCCGAGTGCGGTGCCCTTGCCGTAGGCGCGGCCGATGTTGCTGTAGGTGCCGATCCCGCCGATCACGCCCGTGGCCAGCATCGGCACGAACGCGGTCGTCAGCACACCCTTTTGAGCCTTCGTCAGTTCGGTGCGGTTCATCAGGCGCCTCCGGCGGTGAGCAGGAGGGCGAGGACGAGCAGGGCGCCGCCGGTCAGGGTGAGGTCGACCGCGCGGCGCAGGCAGGTGAACTTGGTGACCGCGAGGCGGGACAGGCCCGCGACGTCGGCGGCCAGGTCGCCGCCGTTGACGGTGGCGGTGATCTCGTCGGCGGTGAGGGTGGCCCACAGCGGGAAGCCGTGCCGGCCGCGCAGGTTGGGGCGTACCGAGCGCAGCAGCAATCCGGCCGCCGCGACCAGCAGCGCCATCCCGACACCGCCCGCGCACCCGGCGGCCGGGTTCAGGGGCAGGTCGCGGGCGATGCTCCAGGCGCCGGCCAGGACCGCGCCGACGAACGCCAGCAGCAGCGCGGTCTTGTTGTCGGTCCGCGCGATCTCCGCCTTCACCTCCGCGTGCGCGGCGGCCAGCTTCGGATCGGTGGTCATGCCTGGCCCCCGTTCCGGCGGCCGTTGCGCGTCCATCCGGCGAGCTGGAGGGCGAAACCGGCGGCGGCGATGCCCATCAGCCGGTGGTTGCCCGTGACGAGGGCGGCCAGGGACGCGGTGGTCGCGATGACGATGCCCGTGAAGACCAGGGCCAGGGCGAAGCCCTTCGGGTTCGGGGTCCGGCCGGTCATGCCGCACCGCCCGTCGCACCAGAGGTGCGGTTGGCCAGCGCGCGCCGCTCGGCCAGCACCCGACGGCGGGCGCGGCGGATACGGCGGGCGTCCAGCTCGTTCGGGGTGCGGTCCAGGGTGATGATCTGCGCGTCGATCAGGTCGACGTCCGCCAGGATCAGCGGCATCTCCCGCTCGATCGCGTCCAGCTCAGCGGCCGTCGGCTCCATGAAGTCGGCGAACGCGGTAACAGCTTCCTGAACAGTGACGATGTGGCTCATTGGGTCGTGGTCTCCCTGCTAGGTGGAAACGGCCCGAACAGCGCCCCCGGAGTTCCAGCTCCGGGGGCGCGCGCCGTTGTGCGGTGGATCAGCTCTGGAACAGGCCCTTGCGGTTCTTGGCCCTGGCCTTGGCCCGGGCGACGTGCTCGTTGCCCATCTGCCGGGCACGGGCGTCGCTGACGGTCTCGTAGCCCGTGGCGCCGCAGCTGCAGCGGTACTGGACCTTGCGGCCGCCTCGGGCGGGCCAGACGGAAAACTGATGGCGAGTGCCGAACATGCGGTGTCCTCTCAAGACGGTTGAAGTCGGTAGACCCGGCTCCCCTCAGCGCTGCTCGTCAAAGACGAGCAGCGGAGGCAACCGGCCGCAGCCCTTGAGCTGCGAAAAGGTCGAATGGCGCCGTACTCGCACGCAGGGACAGAACCCGCGCACGCCGCCCTCTTGCTCGCAGAGGTGGGGCGGTCTTCCTCATCAGCCCTCTGTTGAGTTCTCAAGCGGCTATCGCTTCCTTCGAGCCCGTTTCACGGAGCCCTCCGGGCGTTGGCGCAACCCCCGGTTCACGCCCGTTTTGAACACAGGTGTGCCGAGGTTCAGCGACCGCCGCTCCCCGAAGCGACCGGCGGGCACATCCCTAAGGTTCCCTAGGGTTCCCTGCGGTGTCAAGCGGTAAGGTAGGGAACCTCAGGGATGTGACGACAAGGAGCAGACGACATGGCAGGCCAGGCCGACAATCGGGCCCCGTACGCGAAGATTGCCGCCCACTACGCAGAGCTGATTACGTCTGGCCAGCTAGAGCCAGGAACCCTCTTGCCGAGCATCAAGAACCTCTCGGAAGAGTGGAGAGTGAGCACCGCGACCGCTGAGAAGGCCTTGCGGAAGCTGCGCAACGAGGGACTCGTGCGGGGGATCCACGGGATCGGGACGGAGGTTCTGGACCAGCCGGCTCCGATGTCTTCCGGTTCTCAGCGCCAGGACCGGGGGCGCCGTACCGGATCCAGTTGGGGGGACGGCGAAAGGTCCGACTCGCATCAAGCAGCCATCGTGTCCGCACCTGCTGAAGTAGCCCAAGCGCTGGACATTCAGCCCGGCTCCGACGTGATCCGCCGAAGCCGGGTCTACCGAGACCGGCACGGCATCGTGGCCCACAGCACGTCATGGATTCCCGCCCGCTACGCGAAGCTGATTCCGCAGCTTGCAGAGAGCGAGCGGCTGACCGGGGGAACCTCGCTCCAGCTCATCGCCCAGGTGACCGGCCACCCGATCAGTCACCGCATCGACACAGCCTCAGCGCGCCTGCTGACGCCGGAGTACGCACAGCTCTTGGAGCTGGACCCCGCACACCTGCCGACGGAACCGGTGGTCGTGATGACGGCAAAGTTCGTGGACAGCGAGGGAAACATCGTGGAATACGGCGTGGACCTCGGAGGCCCGGGCCGCACATGGCGCACGGAGTCGGAGGTCACCCCATGACGGTGATCGATGACACGCTCGCGAGCGTGCTCGAAGAACGCCTAGGGTCACTGCTTGCGGCGCGCAGGGCTGGCACGATCACGCTCGGAGGCGAAGCGGAGATCGCCGCCATCTCCCAGACCATGACGAGACCGATGTCACCACGTCCACCCTTCTGCGTCCTGATGGCCGGACTACCCGGCTCCGGCAAGACCACCCTTTCCCGCGCCCTCACGGATCGCGGGTTCGTTCGTCTGTGCCCGGATGAAGAGATGTACCGCAGGCATGGCGTCTACGGAGTCGACTTCCCGCGAGGCACGTTCCCGACCCTTGAACGGCCGGTGCTCGAAGACATGGCGGTTGAACTCAGGGAACAGCTCAAGGCCGGACATGACGTCGTCGTCGACCACGGCTTTTGGACCCCGGAAGATCGGGCTAGATGGCGAGCCGTCGCGACCGACGCCGGCGCCACCCCTGTACTGGTCTATCTCGCCGCCAGTCACGATGACCTTTGGGCGAGGATCAGCAAGCGCAACGAAGCCCACGCACACGATCCCAACTCGATCTACTTCTCAGAGAGCGACCTCCAGCGATACCGCACCCGCTTCGTGGCTCCAGGGAGGGATGAACCGTGCGTTACGTACTACGGCGATCCTGCGATCGTGATCGTGGCACTGGAGGCCGCCCGATGCTGCTGACGCAGCAGCTCGCCCAGGTCGATCCGGTCTCGCACGTGGCCTCCCTCGATGTGCAGGCGGAAGCCTACTGTCTAGAATCGAACATGTGAACGATCTAGCTCCGTCGAGACTCGCGCTGCTCCGTTTCCTGGAGCGCGTGCAGGAGCGGGACCTTGCCCGCACCCGCCGGTGGATCGCCGACGAAGAGCGGCACGAAGCCGAGCGACAGCGCGGCGTCCAAGCGCGCCCGCCGGCGCCGGAGTGGCTGCTCGAAGTGGGGCTCAACCGGCATGCCCCGCCCGTGTTCGTGCACGTGGGGGACTGCTGGATGGCGGGCAAGCGCAGCCGGGCCATCAACCGGGACCAGGCCCGCAGAGCGCTCGCCGACGGAGTCAAGGCCTGTCGGCAGTGCCAGCCAGACACGGCCCTGGGGATGTTGGACTAGGCACTGCGTGGTCGCCTTGCCGTCTTCTTCGCGGCAGCCTTCTTCGTGGTCTTCGCCGCTGCCTTCTTCGCCGGCTGCTTCTTGGCAGCGGTCTTCTTCTTCGGCAGCTCGTGCACGTCGGCGTCCTCGCCGCGGGAAGCCCTGGCCTGCTGGACGGACTCGTTCAGGGCGGCCATGAGGTCAAGTACCTTGCCCGTCTCCTGAGGCTCCGGAGCGTCCGGCAGCTCGCGGTGTTCCCGCTTCGCTTCAATGATCTTCGCCATGGCGTCGGTGTAGGCATCCTCGAACTCCGGCCCCGTCAGATCGTCGCGGCTCATGGACTCCATCAGTGCAAGCGCGCCCTCGATCTCCCCGTCCGACACCTCAGTTGGCGGCGGCAGCAGCTCGGCGGGATCGCGGATCTCGTCCGGCCAGCGCATCGCGTGCAGCACGATCACGTCATCCTTCACCCGCAGCAGGCCCAGGCGTTCCCGCCCCGACCACGCGTACTTCGCCACAGCCACCTTGGATGACCGGCCCAGCGCCTGTACCAGCAGCTTGTACGGCTTCGCTGCGACCTGCCCGTCCGGCGCCAGGTAGTAGCCCTCACTGATCCGGATCGGGTCGATGCTGTCGAGGGGCACGAAAGCTTCGATCTCGATGGCCTTCGCCGTCGGCAGCGGGAGCTCCCGCAGATCGGTATCGCTGATGGCGACGACCTGGTCCTTGGCGTACTCGTAGCCCTTGCCGATCTCCGACTGAGTGACCTCACGGTCCTCCAGCTCGCACACCTTCTTCACCCGCACCCGGCCCATGTCTTCCAGGTGGTACTGGTGGAAGCGGATCGAATGATCCTCGGTGGCACTCTGGACGTTGATCGGCACCGTCACGAGACCGAAGCTGATCGCACCACTCCAGATCGTTCGGGGCATGGCAGACCTCCGCAAGAACCCCGAGCAACATCAGCCTACGAGCGGCACGGGCGCCCCGCATGCGGACTAGCGCCCCTCCGTTCTGACGTAGTAGGGAGCGGGCGCCGGCTCACCAACGGCGTCCGGCACAACCATGTGGTTCACAACGGGCGAGGCGAAGCCGAGGCAAGCGGTGCCAAGCATCTGTGAAGCCGCAGACCAACTAACCGAGACATGACACGCCCCAATAGACCGGCTGAGTTCAACCTTCTCTACAGATTCAAGGCCCGCGCACGGCGCGGGCGCGCGCCGCCTCTGCGGCGCGGCCTGCCTCCTGTCTTCGCCCCGGCTGGCCGCGCCCGGCGGCGCGCTCGCGAGCTGCGGGCAGAAGTTGGGAGACACCCTCTGTGGCTGGGGCGGTCGGCTCCACGGCTTTAGGCAGCCACTTTGGGGCGAGCCTCGAAGATCATGGCCCCAACGTCGTGCTTTAACGGGCAGGTCCACAGACTGCCCGACTCGCCGGAAGCTTACGGGGCCATGATCACTCGCCCCAAAGCAGCTCCAGCCCAAAGCCGCTCCGCCGACCTCGCTAAGCAGCGCACCTACTACTGGCCAATGTCCTTACGGTGCAATATTGACCGTCCGGCGGCCAGCATGCTGTGAATTGCTGGCCCTGTAATTGGAATTGAAGCTTCCCCTCGCCGCCTAACGATCGAAATGAAAGCTCCTTCCACCTTTCCGCCGACAATCGCGCCGTGGACCAAGAATGGCTTATTCTCCTCTGCCTGTGATGGGACAAACACGGTCAGTACCCACCCTCCATCATGCGGAGAAGCTCGGATTTTAAGCCCATCAATTGGCGGGAATATGCGACTGTCGATGACTGCCCGGTAGCGAACAGCTTGTGCAAACCTCTCGGGGATGGGCGTGCATTTGGAGATCACCTCACCATTCCGGTTCTTCTTAGTCCTGTAGCCAATGGCGAGAATTCCTCCTGTCTCGCTATTGGCGAAACGTGAAACATCTTGGGCAAGCTCAATCTTGTCTTTGATGTTGTCCAGGTCATAGCCCTGAGACTTCACTTCTAGCCAGTCTGACTCCTCAAGTCCCACAAGTGAGTCGGGCGCACCGCCATGGCAAAGGCCCGCTGCGAACTCGGGTCCCATCGGGGCGCCAGGTGTCATCCCTGCTGACCTAGCGAGTGTTACGGCCAACTCGCGAACACTCGAAAGTAGACTCCTAGTGCGAGGGAGAAGGATGTCAATGTCCCATCCCGACGGGATTCCTGGGCCAGGGTCATCCCAGTATTTACACTGGATGAGGCGGGCGCCTCGAATTGCAAGGTGAGGAGAAAAGGATTCGGTTGCGTAAGATGGATCATCTATCTCGCAAGGAATGAAGAAAGAGGCGATAAGGTCTCCCGAGTTGTTTACATCTATTGTAATGAACTCTGGCCTGATGTTGCCGCGTAGGCAGAATGTCACATTCCCGGTCGTGCCTTCTAGTAGTGCAGCCTCCCTTTCGGGCGTGACGGCGTTTTCCCCTAAGGTTGTCGGCTTGGTATTGAGTGGCGGTATCTTTTTCCCTTCCAGCTTGGCAATTGCGCGCCGGAGTCCGGGCAGATTGATTTCCTTGCATTCTTCGTACTCGTACAAATATCCGAGGCCGCAAGGTTCGATCTCGACACCATCGAAACTAAGTGTTCGACTTGTTTCGTTTATTCTGATCACCATTGCATGATTGTGGCATATCAATCGCGCGAATGTAGTTGGATTTATAAGGCTGCTTCTACTTCGGTGGCAGGGGTGGTAGACCTGCTGAGTCCCACAGCGCCGGGGTTCGTCGGCTGAGCAGCAGACGGGTGGTCGAAGTGCCTCCCGTTGACCGGGCGCGAGACCTGTACCGATCAAGCCTGGGCCGTCCCTGGGCCGTCCGACGCCCCCCGAGGCCACTCGACGACGACCGACAGTGACAGTCGAGCCGCAGCCGCCAGCAGCGAACCCCCAGTTCAGAGCCCCCCGGCCATACGCGTTTCCCCCGAGGGCTGGCCGTCAGGCAAGATGGGGTGTATCTGCCCACTGCCAGAATTCAAGCTGCCGGACGGTTTCTCTTGGCTGAGTACATCTACACCATGCGCAAGACGCGTAAGGCGCACGGCGACAAGGTGATCCTTGACGACGTGACGCTGAGCTTCCTGCCCGGCGCGAAGATCGGTGTGGTCGGTCCTAACGGTGCCGGTAAGTCCACCGTTCTCAAGATCATGGCCGGGCTGGAGCAGCCGTCCAACGGGGACGCCTTCCTGTCGCCCGGCTACTCCGTCGGCATGCTCCTCCAGGAGCCGCCGCTGGACGAGTCCAAGACGGTCCTGGAGAACGTGCAGGACGGCGCCGCCGAGATCATGGGCAAGCTCAAGCGCTTCAACGAGGTCGCCGAGCTGATGGCGACCGACTACTCGGACGCGCTCATGGAGGAGATGGGCAAGCTCCAGGACGACCTGGACCACGCCAACGCGTGGGACCTGGACACGCAGCTGGAGCAGGCCATGGACGCCCTGGGCTGCCCGCCCGGCGACTGGCCCGTCACCAACCTCTCCGGTGGTGAGCGCCGTCGCGTCGCGCTCTGCAAGCTGCTCCTGGAAGCCCCCGACCTGCTGCTGCTCGACGAGCCCACCAACCACCTGGACGCCGAGTCCGTGCAGTGGCTGGAGCAGCACCTGGCGAAGTACGCGGGCACCGTCGTCGCCGTCACCCACGACCGGTACTTCCTGGACAACGTCGCCGAGTGGATCCTCGAACTGGACCGCGGCCGCGCCCACCCGTACGAGGGCAACTACTCCACGTACCTCGACAAGAAGGCCTCCCGCCTCAAGGTCGAGGGGCAGAAGGACGCCAAGCGCGCCAAGAGGCTCAAGGAAGAGCTCGACTGGGTTCGCTCCAACGCCAAAGGCCGGCAGGCCAAGTCGAAGGCGCGTCTGTCCCGCTACGAGGAGATGGCCGCCGAGGCGGACAAGATGCGGAAGCTGGACTTCGAGGAGATCCAGATCCCGCCGGGCCCGCGGCTGGGCAGCGTGGTCGTCGAGGTCAACAACCTCAGCAAGGCCTTCGGGGACAAGGTCCTCATCGATGACCTGAGCTTCACGCTCCCGCGTAACGGCATCGTCGGTGTCATCGGCCCGAACGGCGCCGGCAAGACCACCCTCTTCAAGATGATCCAGGGGCTGGAGACGCCCGACTCCGGTTCGATCAAGGTCGGCGAGACCGTCAAGATCTCGTACGTCGACCAGAGCCGCGAGAACATCGACCCGAAGAAGTCGCTGTGGGCCGTCGTGAGTGACGAGCTCGACTACATCAACGTCGGCCAGGTCGAGATGCCGAGCCGCGCCTATGTCTCGGCCTTCGGATTCAAGGGTCCCGACCAGCAGAAGCCGGCCGGAGTCCTCTCCGGTGGTGAGCGCAACCGCCTCAACCTGGCGCTCACCCTCAAGCAGGGCGGCAACCTGCTGCTCCTCGACGAGCCGACGAACGACCTCGACGTCGAGACCCTGTCCTCGCTGGAGAACGCGCTGCTCGAGTTCCCGGGCGCGGCCGTGGTCGTCTCCCACGACCGGTGGTTCCTGGACCGAGTCGCCACGCACATCCTCGCCTACGAGGGTGACTCCAAGTGGTTCTGGTTCGAGGGCAACTTCGAGTCGTACGAGAAGAACAAGGTCGAGCGGCTGGGGCCGGACGCCGCGCGTCCGCACCGTGCCACGTACAAGAAGCTGACCCGGGGCTGATCGATCTTGCGCCACATCTACCGTTGCCCCCTGCGTTGGTCGGACATGGACGCGTACGGCCACGTCAACAACGCGGTCTTCATCCGCTACCTGGAAGAAGCCCGTATCGATTTCCTGTTCCGCCCGGAGAAGGACTTCAAGCAGGGGTCCGTGGTGGCGCGCCACGAGATCGACTACAAGCGGCAGCTGGTCCACCGGCACCACCCCGTGGACGTCGAGCTGTGGATCACCGAGGTCAGGGCGGCGTCCTTCACCATCACCTACGAGGTGAAGGACGACGACCTGGTCTATGTACGGGCGTGCACCGTGGTCGTGCCGTTCGACTTCGAGACACAGCGGCCACGCAGGATCACCTCCGAGGAGCGGGAGTTCCTGGAGGGATACCGGGACGAGAACGAGGAGGAGGCCGTCGCCGCATGACGGTGCTCCACCTCGCCGACGAAGGGGAGGCGGCGGACCTCGCGGCCTTCCTCTCCCGGCTGATCCATTACGACCGTTCGGCGGCGGTGCGGCTGCAGGCGGCCGGTACCGCGCTCGCCGTCTTCGGGCGGCCGCCGTCCTTCGAGGTGCTGGCGATCCGGGCGGTCCGCCTCGCCAAGCCGTACGAGGACGGGCTGGACGTCACGCTCGATGTGACCGTGTCCGCCGGTGAACTCCTGGAGTCGGTCGACGAGTCGGCCGCAACGGCCGCCGTGCCGGCCGCGGTGACCGGCCCGCCGTGGGCCGGGGTGCTGCCGCCGCGCGGTGGCTGGCGTGCCGAGCCGGGGCTCCCGGCGCCGGACGCCCTGCGGGCGATGGTCGGTGCGGCGGTCGCCGAATTCCGGTCCCGTACGCAGGAGTTGGCGCCGGAGCAGCGTACGCGGGCCGAACTCGACCGTATCGGAGGGGAGATCTGGTCCCGGACCGTCGGCGACACCCCGCTCCCGGTGCGGGCCGCGCACGCGGCACAGTCGCTCGGCTTCCTACGGTCCCCGCACGGTGCGGGCGGCCAGGCGTTGTTCTCGTCGGGCGCGTGGCTACGGCTGCGCACGCCGTTCGGGTCGATCGCCGTACGGCGGGCGGGACTTGGGGCACTGGCCGTCAGCGTCCGCTGAACTCCAACTCCCCTGAACTTCAGCGGTCTGCTGAACTCCCGCAGCCGTCACGCGCGTTCGCTGTCGTCCGGTCGTACGGCGATGTGGTCCGGGGCCAGTTCCAGGGCCACGCGGTCGCGCATACCGAGTGCCTCGGTGTACTCGGCGGGGAGCTGGAGGCGGCCGGCGCGGTCGAGCATGGCGTACTCGCGGGCGACCACCCTCTCGTCGCCGGTCGTCTCGTCGACCTCGCTCCGGCGCAGGACCTCCGTGGAGGTGCGGCCGTCGCGGATGGCGACCGTGCGGCGGACCTCGCCGGCGACCGCCTGGTCGTGGGTCACGATGACGATGGTGGTGCCGAGGCGCTCGTTCGCCGTGCGGAAGGCGGCGAAGACCTGCTCGGCGGTGTGCGAGTCGAGTTCGCCGGTGGGTTCGTCGGCGAGCAGGACCGCGGGGTTGTTGGCGAGGGCCACGGCGATGGCGACGCGCTGCTGCTGACCGCCGGACATCTGGTGCGGGCGGCGGTCCCGGCAGTCGGCCACGTCCAGCAACTCCAGTAGTTCCAGGGCGCGTTCGGACTGCGACCGGCGCCTGCGGGCGCCCGTCATCTGCAGGGGGAGGGCGATGTTCTGGGCGGCGGTGAGATAGGGGAGGAGATTTCGGGAGGTCTGCTGCCAGACGAAGCCGACGGTGGTGCGGCGGTAGGCCAGACGGTCCTTCGCGGTCATCGTGAGCAGGTCGCGGCCGGCCACGCGGGCGGCGCCGGCGGTGGGGGTGTCCAGGCCCGCGAGGATGTTCATCAGCGTGGACTTGCCGCTGCCCGACGCGCCCACCAAGGCCATGAGTTCGCCCTCGCGGACCAGGAGGTCGAGGCCCTGCAGGGCCTGGACCTCGATGCCGTCCGTGGTGAAGATGCGGACCAGCCGGTCGCAGGTGATCAGGGCGTCATGGCCGTAGGCGGGGCGGTCGCGGTGTTCCGTGGCACGCTGGGCGAGGTCGGCGAGGGTCGGGTTCGTCGTCGTCATCGAAACTCTCCTCGGCACATGTCCACAGCTGGTCCCCGGGCGGTCGCCGCATGATTCATCGCGCATCCCCCGCCCGCAACTCCGGGGCGGCTCCCCGCCGTCCCGTCCACCACGCCTGTACGCCGGCGGTGGCGACCGTCACCAGCACGATCGCCACCGCCGGTACCGCCAGTGACAGTGCGTCCGTGCGCAACACCGCTTCGCCCGCGGGAGCCTGCCTCGACGCCAGCGCGATCGTCGTCAGGTCGATTCCCGGCGACAGCAGCCGAATCGTCGCCCAGCCCGTCAACGCACCCCCTGCCGCGGCCAGTCCGGCCTGTGGCAGCGACTCCAGGACCAGCAGCCGGCGGCCCTGCGCGCGGGTCAGGCCCATCGTGCGCAGACGGGCGAGGAGCGCGGTGCGTTCGGGCGCCGCGCGCAGGAGGGACAGCAGCAGGGCCAGTACGGCGTAGCCCGCGCCCGCCGCGCCCGCCGCCGCATAGACACGCTCGGCGCCGGTCTGGAGGGGCGAGTCGGCGTAGCGGGCGCGTTCCTCCGAACGCAGTTGTACGTCCGCCGAGTCGGGCGCGGCCCCGCGCAGCGCCGCCCGGTCCAGCCGGGTGCCGGTCAGCAGCAGTGCGGTGGGGCGGGACGCGGACGCGTTCAGGCCGGCGCGGTCCACGACCAGGAAGTTGTCGCCCGCGACGGCGGGCGTACGGTCCCGGACAACGGTGATGCGGACGGTGATCGTGGTGCCGTCCTCCAGGAGCACGGGGAAGGGCCGGGTGCCGTAGGTCCTGGCGGCCGTCGGAGAGGCGAGCGCCGAGAGGGGGCCGTGGGCGGTCCGTCTCTTCAACTCGTCCGCTCCGAAGGGGCCGATGCCGGTGCGGCCCGCCAACTCCGCGTAGTCCTGCGGCTCCACGCCCGCCACCGGTACCGACTGGCTGAGATCGGTCGGCCTGGCCTGGTACATGATGCTCACCGCCGTCACCTCCCGCACGCCGGGCGTCCGGCGGATCCGGTCCGGCAGGCCCGACGGCAGCGGGGCCGTCGCCTCGATACGGGCGTCGGCGCCGACTGTGAGGAGGGCTGCCTGGTCGCGGGCCTCACGCACACCGGCCAGGACCGAGCCGCCGAAGGCCGCCGTGGTGAGGGCGGTCAACAGCGCCAGCAGGGGCAGGACCGCGGAAGCGGACGTACGGCCCGCCCGGGCCAGCGAGAGATGCCCCACCGCACCCCGCAGGCGGGCGGCAGGACGGCTCAGGCCGCGCAGGGGGAGGGGATAGAGGCGGACCAGGAGCAGAGTCGCCGTCACTCCCACCAACACCGGTGCGAGTGACGTCAGTTGATCGCCCGACGCGCCCCGTCTGCGCAGGGTCTCGACCGCGCCCAGCGCCACGACGACCAGGGTCAGCTCCGCGACCGTACGGCGCCTGGACGGTCGTACGGATGCCACGTCCCCTCGGCCGCCGTGGATCCGGACGGTACGGTGAGCGACGGCCGCCCGCAGGGGCAGGGCCGCGCAGGCGACCGCCGTGACCGTCGCCGCCGCCGTGATCGCGTAGAACGCGCGGCCGCCGGGGAGCGCGAGCAGCGCGATCCCCAGGCCCAGTGCTCCCGCGGGCAGCGCGATGACCGCGGTCTCGGCGAGCAGACGGCCCGCCAGACCGCGCAAGGAGGCGCCGCGGGCGCGCAGCAGGGCGAGTTCGGCGCGGCGTCGGTCGGCGGTGAGGCCGCCCGCCATCAGCAGGACGACTGCGGCGACCGTGCCGGTACCGAACGCGGCGACGGCCGTGAGTGGGCGGACGCCACCGCGCAGCTCCGTGAAGCCGCTCAGTACGTCGTCCAGGTCGGTGTCGACGACCGTGGACGGGTCGGTCAGTGTGCGGACCTTCCGCAGGGCCGGACCGGCCTCCAGGGAGGCGACGGCGGACTTCAGACCGTCCGCCTCGTAGGCGTGGAGGGCGGCCATCGAGGGGGCCAACTGCCAGTAACGCCAAGGGTTTCCGGGGGTGCCCAGCATCGCCGGGGCCGCCTCGGGAGCAAGCAGCAGGGCGGCGCGCCAGTACTTGTCGCCGTCGGCGCCCGACCCCGGCGTCAGGACCAGGCTGGGGCTGCGCAGAAGGGGCTGGGTGGCCCAGTAAGGGCCGTCGGGGTCGCGGGGGGCGACGACGCCGGTGACGCGGACGGCGAGCGGGGCACGTTCCACGCCGGGGAGATGGACGACCGAACCGACCTCGATGTGCAGGCTCTTGGCGGTCTCCGCGGTGACGGCGGCCTCCACCTCGGGTGTGGCGGCGGTGACCCGGCCGTCGGCGCGGGGCAGGCGTCCCTCGCGTACCGTCGCGTGATCGGCCAGTCCGGCTTGCGTGGAGAGGGTGAGCTGCGGCGGCAGACCGCTTGGCCGGGGCAGCCAACGTTCCGGTGCCGCCAGGGGCATGGCGGTGCGCACCCCGTACGTCGACTGACCGGGATCGGCGACGAGCGGCCGCGGTACGGCGGCGAGGACCTTCGCGTTCTGGGCGCCGAGCGTGCCGGGGCGCAGCGCCTCCTCGCGCTCCTCCTGCGACATGAGGAGGCCGGGCCGCTGGGCCCAGACGTTCACGCTGGTGCTCGCGGGCCGCGTCCGCTCCACGGCCCGGCGCAGACCGGCGTCCTCGTACCGGTCGACCGCCCGCGGGAACGCGCCCGCGAGACAGGCGGTCAGCGCCACGAGCAGCGCCAGCGCCCAGGCGGCACCGGGGGCGGCGCGCAGGCGGGTGCGGATCCATGGGGCCGGTATCGGGTTCATGCCCCTCGTCCCCTGTCTCCCGCAGGAACGCCACCGGAGAGGCGTAGGCGCGCACAAATCCGGAGGCGCGCACAAATCCGGAGGCGCGCACGGATCCTGAGACGCGCACTGATCCGGGCAGCCGGCAGCTGGCTCACGTCACTCACCCCCCTGCTCCCGCAGCGACGCCACCGGGTGCCCGCGCCGTACCGCCAGACCCGCCGTCACGAGCAACGGTGTCAGGGCCACCGCCGCCAGGAGTACGGCCACGTGCAGGACCGGCAGTTCGACCAGCACCCGCGGGACGGGACGTGTGGCCTGTGCGGTCAGCACGATCAGTGGGATCACCGCGCGGGTCAGCACCGTCCCCAGAGCCGCGCCCACCACCAGCGCGAGCGCCACCAGCACACCCTGCTCGACGGCGATCATGCGGGCAAGGCGGCGGCGCGGGGCGCCCAGGGCCCGCAGCACCGCCAGTTCGGCGCCCCGCTCCCGCAGGGACCCCGCCGCGCTCACCGCGAAGCCGACCGCGGCCAGCGCCGCGGCCACCCCGGCCGCCGCCGCGAACGCCGCCTCCGGGCCTGCCCCGAACGGGTCGTCCCGCAACTGCGCGGCCGTCTCGTCCCGCACCACGACCTGCGCAGGATCGAGATCCGGCAACGCCCGCAGGGCCGCCGCGACGTCGGCCGAATCGCCGGGTCCGGTCCGCAGCCACCATTCCGTGGGCGTGACGCCCTCCCCGTACCGGGCCTCCAGCACCCGGTTCACGGACCGCAGATCGACCAGCACGGCGCCCCCGTCCGCGTCCCCCGTGGTCGGCAACTCCCGTACCGCACCCACGATCCGCACCGGCACGCTCCGCCCGCCGACCGTCACGTCCACCCGCTGGCCGGTGCGCGCGCCCGCCGACGTGAGGTAACGGTCGGTCGCCACCGCCGTGATCTCCGGCGGCCGGTGCTGCGCGACCTGCAGCCGCACCGTGAGCGACGCGCTGACCCAGGTGTCCTCGACCGGCACGTACCCCGTGCCGTACTCGACCGTGGGCGGCCCCGACGAACTCGTGACCGGCTTCGTCGGGTCGGTCCTCCCGTCCGGCGACGAGACCTGCCCGTCACTGCTCACCGACGCCTTCCAGGTGGCCGGCAAGGGGACCTTCCGCGCGGTCCCGTCCGCCCCGGTTGCCGTCAACCCGCCCAGTCGCAGCCGGTGTTGCTCGCGCTTGCCGATCGGCTGGGGCATCACCAACTGCACACCGGTGAGCGTCAGCGCTCCCTCGGAGACGGGCAGGTCCAGGGTGTGCGCCCGCCCGTCGGAGGGGAGTTCGCCCGCCGGCACCGCGTACGGCGTCCCGTACCCGTCCTCGAGGGTGGCCGTCACGTCCGCCGTCGCCCCCGGGCCCGACGAACTGCGCAGGCTCGCCGTCAGCCGCAGCCGGGCGGTGTGCGCGGGCACCTTCGCCCCGGCCGTCGGCCCCTTCGGGCCCAGCGCCGCGAACAGCGGCCGTACCGGCTGCGGGGCCAGGTCCCGGCGCATGAGCACCGTGTCCGACGCGTGCGTGGTGTCCACCGCCAGCAGCGCCGCCGTACGGTCGCCGGACAGCGGCAGTTCCGTACGGAGGACCGGGGCCGCCTCCCGTACGTGCGCAAGGTCCGCGTACCTGTCCGTGCTCCCGAGGCCGCCGCCGCCCTCGGCGAGGACGCGGACCGGCGCGCCCGCGGCGAAGTCCGCCTGGTCGTTCTGCGAGCGGCTCCAGGAGGCGCCCTGTCCGATGGCCAGCATGCCGAGCGCGACGGCGAGGACCAGCAGCAGCACCGGTCCCGCCCCGCGCATCGGGCGACGGCTCAGCTGCCAGCCCGCCAGCGCCGCCGTCAGCCCGCGCCCACCGGCCGCCCGGCGCTCGGCGAGCCGCGCCACCAGGGGCAGCAGCCGCAGGGTCAGCACCGTGCCGGCGAGCAGCGCGAGCGCGGGCGCCGCGACCAGCAAGGGGTCGATGCCGAGGGTGCCCGACCGGTCGCCGGTCACCGCGCCGGACGTCTGCCGACCGAGCTGCCAGTACGCGACGGCGGCCACCGCGAGCAGGCCCAGGTCCGCGCCCGCGCGCACCGAAGCGGGCAGGGTACGGGCCCGGACCGGGCCGAACCCCTCGACCGTGAGCGCGGGCAGCGTCACCGCCAGCGCGCACCCCAGCGCCACCCCCGCCGCCACCAGCCACACCCCGAGCCGAGCGCCGGCCGGCACGTCCAAGTGCAGCCCGATACGGGCCAGCGGCCCCTGCCCGGCCAGCAGCCGGGTCAGCGGTCCTGACAGCAGGGGTGCGCAGACCACCGCGGGCACCGCGAGGAACAGGGCCTCCAGGGCGGCGAGCGCCGCGACCCGGGCACGGGAGGCCCCGCGCGCCCGCAGCAGCCGGACCTCGCCCGCCCGTTCCGAGCTCAGCAGCCGGGCCACCAGCAACAGCGCACAGCCGGCCAGCAGGGCGAGCTGCGACGCGACGATCAGCAGCGTCGAGCGGGAGACGAGCAGCGAGCGTTCGACGCGTTCCAGGACCTCGGGCAGGGGAGTGCCCGCGGCCGTCGTGCCGCTCAGCTCGGGCCGCTTGCGCAGGGCCGCGCCTCCGGAGGCGGCCGCCTCGCGCAGCTCGCCGATCCGCGCGGTCGTCAGCGTCGAGAAGTCGGCCGCCGCCAGCCATCCGGACGGGCCGGCGCTCACCCTGCCACCGGTCAGGACCCCTGGAGCGGCGAGCAGTGGGCCGTACGTCGTGAAGTCGACCGTCCTGACGCCCCGGCCACCCAGGTCGTCCAGCCGCCAGTAGGGCGCGTCCGCCTGCGCGGGCCGGTACAGGCCGGTGAGCGTGACGTGCACCTTCGGGCCGCCGAGCCGGTCGGTGAGGGTGAGGCGGGCGCCGGGTCCCAGGCCGAGGCGCTGGGCGGCGCTCTGCGGGAGGGCCGCCTCGACGGCGGTGCCGGAGCCCTCGCGGGGTGCTCGTCCCGAGACGATCCGCACCTGCGTCGGGTCCAGCGCCGCGACATACGTCAGATCGGGGTCCCCGGACCGCTCGGCCGGCGGCTGCAGCGAACGCGGCAGTCCGTACGGGCCCGAGCGCACCAGGGTCCGCACGGTCACCGGCAGTCCGTCGAACGTCCGCCGCGCACCCTCCCGTACGGCCGTGCCGGCGGCCGCGCGCCGGTCCGCCGGCACATCCGCCTTGACGATCAGCGCGGCGTCGGCGGCGTTCTGCGGGCTCCGCAGGGAGTGGCGCACGGACGCGTCGCCGATCGCGCCCGAGTAGGCCGCGAACGTGGCCAGGACGGCGGTGGTCAGCAGGACGGTGAGCAGCGCCGCGGCGAGCAGGAGGCGGTGCGCGCGGGCACGTAACAGGACGAACCGTGCCACCGCGCCGAACGCCGTCACGCCAACCCCCCGTGGTTGTCCAGACCTCCGGGTGATGTTGTCAGAGGGGGCGGGTCACCGGTAAGCGCTTGTACCCGCGGCTTGACCGGATCGTGACCGGATTCCGGCGTCGTACGACCGGAATCCGCACGTCATGCGGGCACGGCCGGTGGTCAGTCCGGGGTGTTCACCATCGAGGCGGCGGCGTAGGTCAGGTATTTCCACAGCTGCTGCTCGTGCTCCGCGGCAAGGCCGAGCTCGTCGACGGCGACCCGCATGTGCTTCAGCCAGGCGTCGTGCGCCTCGCGGTTCACGGTGAAGGGGACGTGGCGCATGCGCAGACGGGGGTGGCCGCGGTTGTCGCTGTACGTCGTCGGGCCGCCCCAGTACTGGATCAGGAACAGCGTGAGGCGCTCCTCGGCCGGGCCGAGGTCCTCCTCGGGGTACATCGGCTTGAGGATCGGGTCCTCGGCCACACCCTCGTAGAAACGGTGGACGAGGCGGCGGAAGGTCTCCTCCCCGCCGACCTGCTCGTAGAAGGTCTGCTCCTGAAGCGTGCCGCGCCGAATCTCATTCACCCGTCCATGCTCTCAGACCGGGCGGACCAGGACTCCAGGCCTGGGGCGATTCCGGATCGGCCGGCTCCGGTGCTCGCCTCGCGCTCCGTCCCGCAGCACAGTGGACGTATGGGCGCGCATGCACTCGACAGGAACGACAGGGGCCTCGCCGCTCTCGCCGCTCTCGCGGTCTCGGCGCGGGCGGCGCTCGTGCGGGAGATCGACGCGAGCGGGGCCTGGGACGACGACCCGGTGTGGCGGGCGGCGTTCGAGGCGGTCCCGCGCCATCTGTTCGTGCCGTACTACTACGTCGGCGTCACCGGCGGCTATGAGCGGCGCTGGGGCGAGAGTCCCGATCCGCGGGCGCGCGAGCGGTGGGTGCGCGGTGCCTACGCCGACGTTCCGCTGGCCACGCGGCTGCGCGACGGCGAGCTGGTCTCCTCCAGCAGCCAGCCGTCGCTGATGGCGAAGATGCTGGCCGAGCTGGGGGTCGAGGACGGCGACAGGGTGCTGGAGGTCGGCGCCGGCACCGGCTACAACGCGGCCCTGCTCGCGCACCGGCTCGGCGACGACGACCTGGTCACCACCGTCGATCTGGAGCCGGAGATCACCGAGTCGGCGCGCCGGCACCTGGCCGCGGCCGGACACCACCCGGCCGTCGTCACCGGCGACGGCGCCCGTGGAGTGCCCGCACGCGCCCCCTTCGACCGGATCATCGCGACCTGCACCCTGGCCTCGGTCCCGCCCGCCTGGCTCGCCCAGTGCACCCCCGGCGCCCGCATCCTGGCGCCCCTGGCCACCGGCCTGATCGCCCTGACGGTCCGGGACCCCGGGCACGGGGAGGGCCGCTTCCTCCACACGGCCGCCTACTTCGTGCCGCTGCGCGGCGAGAGCCGCCCCGAACCGGAACCGTCACACCTCGATGCGATTCCACGCCGGGCCAGGGACCACGAACTGTTCCGCTTCCTGCTCACCCTGACCCGCGGCAGCCTCGCCCCCCAGGAGGCGTTCGCCCTGTGGGAGCACGAGAAACAGCCGCAACGCGAGCGCTACGGCATCACGGTCGCCGAAGACCGGGAGTGGGCGTGGCTGGACGATCCGGAGGGCCCGTACACCTGGCCCCTCCGGTGAAGCCGACGGTTCGGTAGCGCCCCGAAGGGGCGCGGGGAACCGCGCGACCGGCCACGACGCTGCCGCAGCCGGACAACGGCCGCCGCAAGCGCAGCGTCTAGCCCCTGCGGATCGTGATCGTCGTCCAGGCGCCCACGTGCACCCGGTCGCCGTCCTGCAGCGGCACCGGCACGAAGGGCTGGATGGGCTCCTCGGAGCCGTTGACCGTCGTGCCGTTCGTCGAGTTCTGGTCGACGACCGCCCAGCTGCCGTCCGGCTGCTGGACCAGCACCGCGTGCTGGTGCGAGACACCCGGGTCCTCCGGCGGCACCGCCAGATCGATGTCGGGGGACTCGCCGGTGGAGTGCCGGCGGCGGCCGATGGTGATCTGGTTGCCGCTGAGGGTGCGCTGCTGCTCGGGCGAGTACGCGGGCAGGTTGAGACCCGCGGCCTCGGGGCCGGAGCGCTGCATCATCGCCATGAAGTACTCGCGGTCCGGACCGATGGTGGCGATCCAGGTGGCGGGGCCGGCGGGCTGCTGCGGGTAGCCCTGGCCGGGCGGGGGCGGGGCCTGGGTGGAGCCGGGCTGCGGATAGCCGTAGCCACCGCCCTGACCGGGACCGCCCGGACCGCCGGGAGCACCCTGGCCACCGGGACCGCCCGGGCCACCGGACGGCGGGGAGATCACCCAGTCGTCGTCACCGCCGAAGCCGGAGGGTCCGCCGGGCTGCGGCGGCCGGCCCGTCTCCTGCGGGTAGGCGGGCGGGGCCGGCGGACCGGGCTGCTGGAACGCCTGCGGGGCACCACCGGGGCCGCCAGGGCCCTGGGGTTCGCCGTACCCTCCGGGGCCGCCGTATCCTCCCTGGCCGCCGGGAGCGGTGGTCGGTGTCGGGCCGGGCGGCGGCGGGACCGGGCGGGAGGGGTCGCCGCCGAAGCCGGAGGGGCCGCCTGGGCGCGGGTCGTTGCCGTACGGGCCGCCGGGACGTGGGTCGTTGCCGTACGGGCCGCCGGGGCGCGGGTCGTTGCCGAACCCGGCGGGGCCGGACGGCTCGCTGCCGAACGGCGGGATCGGCTCGGCGGGACGGTTCATCTGGGACGGGCGCGAGCCCTGGTACTCGTACGAGTCACCGCCGCCGTACGACGGTCCCGCAGGCGGCTGCTGCTGGAAGTGCACGGCAGGGCCAGGCGCCGGCGGGCGCGGGGCGGCCGGGGTGTACGAGGTCGCCGTGTTCGTCAGGAAGTTCCACCGGCACTCCTCGCAGAACGGCGCGCCGCCCTCACGGGGCGTACGGCACTGCGGGCAGAGCTCCGGCTCGGGGGTGTCCGGCACGGCGGACAGGTGCGGACGGCCGCCGGGCTGACCGGGCTGGCCCGGGCCGGGTGGCGGGAAGCCGTAGCCACCGCCGGGCGGGGGCGGCGGAGGGGGCGGGGGTACGGCACCGGCCATGCGGTGACCGCAGACCTCGCACCAGTCGTCGGAACCCGACTGGTGTCCGTTCGGGCAGGTCGGCATGTCGGCGCTTCCCCCTCTCCTGTTCCGGCCCGTGGGCCGGGTTTCTCCAACCCCAGGGGGCCGGGCTCGCGGCTTGCTATGTCACTTCTTTACACGAACAGTCTTTGTGGACCGGGTCTCGAGGGTCATCTCGTCGGCCTCCTCGACCTTCGCCTTCAGTCGCACAGTACCTGTCGCGGCATCGACCACGTCCACCACCTTCGCAAGCAGTTTCGCAGTATCCGCGTTTCCGGAGGCGCTCGCGAGCTGAACGGCCCGGCCCAGTTTGGCCGTTGCTCCGTCGAAATCGCCCGCTTTGCGAAGATCCAGCCCCTGTTGGATGGCCTGTGCCAGTTCGGCCTGGCCCGTGTAGTGGGCGACCTGGGGGTTGATCGATGTCGAGGCCGCCATGTCATCGGTCCACACGGCCCTCACCAGGCCCTGGGCGCCGAGGTTCTGGGCGCTGCCGTCGGGCTGCGGGACGACGAGCGAGACCCGGGCGGCGAGCATCTCCTGGCCGAGGGCGGCGGCCGGGACCTCGACGCAGACGTGGTAGTCACGGGACTCGTCTCCCCAGGAGCCGGTGGGATAGTCCCCGGCGCGCGGGCCGGCCTCCGTGCGGCGGTCGGTCAACTCCTCGACGGTGGGCGCGACTTGCTTGACGAACTTGATGGCGGTGCCGACCGGCGTCCACAGCCTGAGGGCTACGTCGGCGACCTCCTTGCCCATGGCCGCCTCCATCATCTGCGTGAAGTCGGCGGCGAGGGCGGCCGGGTCGGCGACGATGTCGGCGGTGCCGAGGAGGGCGGAGGCGATTCCTGTGACTTCTTTCACTTCCCAGTCGGTTCCCACGCCACGTGCGTCACAGGTGAACCGTCCGGCACAGGAGTCCAGGGCGGACTTGAGGTCCTCCGGCGACTCGTGCTCGTTGCGGCCGTCGGTGAGCAGGATGCCGTGCCGGATGGCGACGTCGGCGGAGGAGAGCAGACGGTCGGCGAGGCGCAGCCAGGTGCCGATGGCCGTACCGCCGCCCGCGCTGAGCTTGCGCAGGGCCTGCTTGGCCTGGTCGCGGGTGGTGGCGTCGGCGACCGCCAGGCGCCCGCCTCCCGGGTAGACCTCCTTGGCGACGTGCGTGCCGCCGATCACCGCGAAGTGCACCCCGTCGCGCAGGGTGTCGATCGCGGCGGCCGTCGCGTCACGGGCGTTGCGCATCTTGGTCGGCGGGTAGTCCATCGAGCCGGAGCAGTCGACCATGATCGCCACCCCCGCGGACGGGCCCTGTCCCGGCCCGTAGAGGTGGGGCGCGGCGACCGCGCTGCCGACCGTGCCGCCGCCGGTGGCGGTGACCGTGACGATGGCGTTGACCTCGCGGCCGCCGTCCGGCAGGTACTCGTTCTGGTACACGTCCATCGAGAACTGCGGCACGTTGGACTTCGAGAAATTGGCCATGCCTACTCAAATCCCCCTTGAGAACCTCACAGGTGCGAGGCGATACCTGGATGCGGACCGGTCCCCTCCGGCCCGCCGCGACCCCGTCGTGCTCGATGGGCCCGCCTCAGTCCGATCCTGCCCCCTGAGACACGGCGGGGAACGGCACGACGGCCACTGTTACGTTGTCGTGGCCCCCGCCGTCCAGGGCGTGACCGACCAGCACGCGGGCGCTGTGCAACGGACGTACCGCGGCATCCAGTGGCACGACCTCGGCCATCTCCTCGGCCGCCTCCGCGTAGTTCCACAGCCCGTCCGAGCACACCACCACCACACCGGGCCGGTCCGGCTTGAAGGAAGCGGTGTGCGGCTCCAGCTCGTAGGCGTCCGCGCCCAGCCAGCCCGTGATCGCGTGGGCGCGCTCGTCGGCGTACGCCTCCGCCTCGTTCATCAGGCCCGCGGAGACCATCTGCGCGGCCCACGAGTCGTCCTCGGTGAGCCGGGCCGGAGGCGAGGCGCGGTCCACCGGGATCCAGTAGGCGCGGCTGTCGCCGACCCAGCCGACGACCAGCAGCCCCGACGTGACGACGGCACCGACGATCGTGCACGCGGGCGCGTTCTGGTGCGGGCTGTGCTCGCGGGCGGTGGCGGGCTCGTCGGCCAGGACGTTCACCGCGTGCGAGGCGGCGACGATCGCGTCGTGCATGGCCTGTTGCGGGTGCGTGCCGCGGGGCAGCGCGGCCGACAGGGACTCGCTCGCGGCCCGGGCGGCGGCGAGCGAGGCGTCGTCGGGGCGGGTCGCCGAGGAGACGCCGTCACAGACGACGGCCAGGGACACGGGGGAGCCGTCGGGCAGCGCGGTGTGGCCGAGGCCGAACGCGTCCTCGTTGCGGTGGTGGCGCAGGCCACGGTCACTGACGGCGGCCAGCGGGCCGCACTCCTGCTCCATGTGATCGCGCTCCCGGGGCTGGGCGTGCCCGCAGTTCTCGCAGTAGCCGTCGCTGTCGACGCGGCCGGCGCGGCAGGCCACGCACATCTTGGCCTCCTCGGCGGACGCCGCGAGGTCGGCGACGCGCGGATCCGGTGCCTGCAGCGGGTACTCGTCGGGCTCCGGCGGCCGGTCGAAGCGCACGCCGGAGGCCGGGGACACCGGCGATCCGGTGGGCGGTGACTGCTCCGGCGGCAGCGGGGAGCCGCCCGAGCTCTGTCCGGGCAGGTCCGTCGGCAGATGGGCCGGCACCGGGGTGCCGGAGCCGCCCGGCCCGGCGGCGAGCGGCCAGGCGCCGCCACCGTCGCCCGCGGGCGGGACCGAGCCGTTCAGGGCGACCGTCGGATGGTCGTCCGGCGGTACGGGCACTACGGACAGGTCGTATCCGCACGCACCGCAGAAACGGTCACCCGACTCAAGCGGCCACTCGCAGCTCGGGCAGTTCGACAGGGCGGCCTGCTGGGGCATCTGCGACATCAACTACACCCACGTCCGGGGGCGGTAACGGTTGGCACGTTCCACCAGGTCGATCCTCTCCTCGCCGCCCCGCGCCAGCCGGGCCAGCGTGCGGTACGAGCGCTCCAGGCCGAAGCGGAGTCCCCGCTCGTCCAGGTCACTGCCGAGCAGCACCTGCTGTCCCGCGGGTGCGGAACCCTGGCCACCGGAGAGTATCCAGTCCAGCGCACAGCCGAGGACCTCGGCCGACAACTGCTCCCGGCGCGCCGGATCCAGACCGTACGCGTCCAGCGCCTCGACCTGCCCGGCGGCGGCGGTCAGGTCGCCCAGGAACGGTACGTCGGCGGCGGTCGCCGCGCGCCCGCGCAGCCGCGCCCGGACGGCGGCCACCCGCGCGGCCGTGTAGTGGATGGACGACTCCGGCACCGACTCCAGCGTCCGTACGGCGCCGGTGCGGTCCCCGGCCGCGAGCTGGACGCGGGCCAGACCGAACGCGGCGCTCACATAGCTCGGGTCGGTCGACCAGACCAGGCGGTAGTACTCGGCCGCGTTGTCCAGCTGGCCCAGTACCTCCGCGCACAGGCCGAGCGCCAGCTTGGGCGCGGGCTCGCCCGGGAACGCGTCGTAGATCGCGTCGAAGGCGAGCGCGGCGCCCTCGTGGTCGCCGGTCGCCAGTGCGGCCACGCCCCGGTACCAGACGACCCGCCAGTCGTCGGGACGCTCCTCCTCCAGGTTCCGCAGGGCCTCCAGCGCGGTGTACGCGTCGCCGTTCTCCAGCCAGGCGCGGATCTGCCTCAGACGGGTCTCGACCGACGCCGCCGGCGCCGCGGCGAGCGCACCGAGCAGCTCGGCCGGCGCGGTCGTCATCAGGCCCGCGAGGAAACCGGCGTTCGGGTCGGAGGGGTCGACACGGGGGACGGGCAGGGCGAGGGCGGCGACGGGGGAGTTGACCGGCTTGACGATCGCCGGGGTGCCGTTCGCGGAGGCGGGAAGCGAGGGCTGCTGCTGCTTCCCCTGCTGGTTCCGCTTGCTCGCCACCCGTGCCCCGAGCAGCGACACGTCGCCCTCCAGCTTCGGGAACAACTCCGCGTCCGTGACCTTCAGTTCGGGCCCCAGCAGCGTCGACAGCGCGGGCCGGGCCCGCCCCGTCTGCAGCGACACGACCTCGCGCAGCACGCCCGTCAGCTGCTCCGCCATCTCCTGCGCGGAGGCGAACCGGCGGGCCGGGTCCGGGTCGGTGGCCCGGACCAGGAAGCGGTAGAAGGACTCGTACTGCCGGAAGACCTCGATGTTGTCCGGGTCGGGCAGCGAGTCCACGAAGACGTTCGTGTAGCCCTGGAAGTCGAAGGCCAGGACGGCCAGGGTGCGGGCGACCGTGTACAGGTCGGACGCCACCGACGGGCCGACCTCCGCGACCTCCGGCGCCTGGTAGCCCACCGTGCCGTAGATGGCCGACTCCTCGTCGTCCATCCTGCGCACCGCGCCCATGTCGATCAGCTTGAGCTGGTCCTCGGTCTGGATCGCGTTGTCGACCTTGAAGTCGCAGTACAGCAGGTTGCGGCTGTGCAGATGGCCGAGCGCCTCCAGGGCCTCGATGCCGTACGCGCACGCCTGCTCCACCGGCAGCGGATCCCGCTTGCCCGCGGACGTACGGCGCGAATTGGCGATCTCCTTCAGCGACTTGCCGCCGACGTACTCCATGACGATGTAGCCGTCGAGCGAACCGGTGCGCTGGTCGAGGTGCTCCACGAAGTTGTAGATCCGCACGATGTTGGAGTGCTCGATCTCGGCCAGGAAGCGCCGCTCGGAGATCGCCGCCGCCATCGCGTCCTGGTCGCCGGTGTCGAGCAGGCCCTTGAGGACCACCCACCGGTCGGAGACCGCCTTGTCCACCGCGAGGTAGACCCAGCCGAGCCCGCCGTGCGCCAGACAGCCCACGACCTCGTACTGGCCGTGCACCACGTCGGAGGCCTTCAGCTTCGGCACGAAGGAGTACGGATGCCCGCACTTGGTGCAGAAGCCCTCCGTACGGCCCGGCCGCTCACCGCGCGCCCGGCCGACCGGCGCCCCGCAGTCGGAGCGCGAGCAGAACCGCTTGCGCTCGGGCACCTCCGGGTTGTCCAGCACCATCGCGCGCGGCTCGGGCCGCGGCACGTCCGGCACCTGCACCAGGCCGACGCCCAGCCGGCCGCGGGCACTGGTGTTCGTGGAGGAACCGGAGCTCCTGACCGACACCGAACGGCCCGTGGAACGGCCCGAAAGGGAACGGGACAGGCGTCCCGACACCGAGCGCCGGGACTTCGACGACTGCGAGGACGTACGCGAGCTGCTACGGCTGCTGCGGCCGCTGGAACGCGAACTGCCGCTGCCCTGCGACCCCTTGCCGCCGCCCGTGATGCCCGTGGCCGGCGAACTCACCATGCCGTTCGCCGACACGACCGGCGCGAGGCCGCAGGTGTCGCAGTACAGCTCGCCGCCGCCCACGTCCTCGTAGGCGCCCTCGCACCCCGGCCGCTGGCAGTTCTGCTGCGCCTGACTCATGACGTCACAGCACCCCCTCTGTCACTCACGCTCCGGGCCCCCTGCGGTCCTCGGGCCCGCTCTGCCCCGGAACGCGCGGGCCGCCCAACACTTCGGCGGCCGCGTGCTGGAAGCGCAGCACGGCCTGCTCGGCGACGCGCAGATCGCACGGGGCGCTCCACAGCATGCGGCGCGCCGCGTCGTACCGCTCGATCAGGAACGGGTCCTCGGCGTACCCGTGCCGGGCGACCTTCGCCTTGTACGCGTCGAGGCGGCCGCGCAGCTCCGCGCGGACCGCCAGCGGCGCGGTGACCGCGGTCAACGACTCGCGGGCGCGCAGCAGTTCGTCCTCCGCCTTCTCCTCCAGGGACTCCAGGAGCGGGGACAGGCGGTGCCACTGGGCGTGTCTGCGGTACTCGGCCGCCGTCGCCAGCTGCTCCTGCAGCACGGTCGGCGGACCGCTGACCACCGGCACCTCCGTCGCGGCGATCTTCGCGAGGACCTCCCCGCGTGCGTTGCGTGCCTCGGCGAGGGTGCGGTCCGCGCGGCTGAGCACGTCCCGCAGCCGCAGCAGCCGCTGCTCCGCGTCCTGCCGGACGGTGAGCACGGCGTCGATCTCCCGGCGCACCTCCTCCAGAGCGCGCGCCTCCCGGTCGTACACCGTGGTGTCAGGGCGGCCACCGCCGGGCGCCGAACTCCCCTGCGCGGGAAGCCAGTACGCGAGCGGGTCGGACACCACCTGCTCGCGCAGGGACGTCAGGGTGCGCGTGATCAGCTCCAGGTCGTCGCCGGAGGGGTGCTCGCCGGGGCGCACGCCGACCGAGTGGGCGAGCTTGCGGGTGCGCTGGAGCTCCGCGGCCAGTAAATCGATCCGCGCGGGCAGCGCCGACCAGACCGCGTCGGCGGTGACGACCATGTCCAGGCTCGTCGCGTACAGGTCGTTCATCAGGTCGACCAGGCCGGCCAGCGAGAACTGCCGGCTGAGCTTGCCCGAACCTCCGGTCAGCGTCGGCGCGTTCGCCGTGGCCGTCGTCGAGCCGGCGAGCGTCACGGACTCGCCGCGCAGCAGCTCCGTCAGCTCCACCAGGTCCTCACGGCTGGACCAGCGGCGGCGGGAGCGGATCTCACGGGCCGAGCGCAGCGCGTCCGTGTACGCGTCGAAGTACGCCCACAGCAGCGTGATCGACGTCTCCGCGGCAGCCCAGCGCTCCTTGGTGACGCCGGTGAGCTCCGCGCCCTCCAGGAGTCTGCGGCCCGCGTGGTCCTGGAGGGCGAGGAGCGAGGTCTCGATCGCCTCGTGCTCGGCGCCGAGCCGCGCCAGCGCACGGTCCACCTCGTCCCGGTCCATCACCGGCCCGGCGGGGTCCGTGACGCCCATCGATCACCTCTCGCTGCTGTCGTGGTCCGTGGTGTGGTCTCGTACGTCCGATGGTCGGTCACTTGTAGTGGGCGGCGGGAGGGGTCGCGGACGTCGACTTCTTGTCGCCCTGGTCCATGGTGGGGTGCAGCCACTTCTCGTACGAGTCCGCCCAGCCACCGTCCTTGATGTAGTTCTGCAGGGTCCGGTTGACCTGGCGTACCAGATCGTCGGAGTGCAGTTTCATCGCCACGCCGTAGTACTCGTCGGTGAACAGGCCGCCCTTGAGCTCCACCGTCGGGTCCTGCGCGGCCTGGCTCGCGGCGAGCGCGCCGTCCGTGACGACCGCGTCGACCGCGCCGAGCTGCAACTTCACCAGGCAGTCCAGCTGGTTGGGCACCACCGTCCTGATGTCGGTGCCGGCCGGAAGCCTGCCGGCCTTCCGGTCCGCCTGCAGACGGTCCAGCGCCGTCGAACTGTCGGCCGAGCAGACCCTCTTGTGGGCGAGCGTGCCGTTGTACCCGGTGATCGTCGAGGTGCGGGGGGCGAGGATCTGCTGGCCGGTCCTGAAGTAGGGCGCGGAGAACGCGACCTGGCTCAGCCGGTCGCAGTTGATCGTCATGGTGCGGACCACCATGTCGACCTCGCCGTTCTGGATCGCGTCGATACGGCGGCTGGTGGGGATCGCCTTGAACGAGACCGCGTCCGCGTCGCCGAGGATGTCCTTGGCGATCCGGTGGACGAGGTCGATGTCGAAGCCCTCCAGCGCACCTGAGGAGTTGTTCGGGTTGAGGTAGCCCCAGCGGTAGCTGTTGGTGTCGACGCCGACGATCAGACGCCGGTCCTTGCGGGCCTTGATCTTGTCGAGGGTCTGTGTGCTGCCGTCGCCGCCCGACGGGGACAGGCTCCGGTCCTGCGGGTCGTTCAGCGTCTTGCAGTCGTCGGCCTTGATCTGGCTGCCCTGGGCGACGCCCTGACCGCCGCTGCCCGCGGCGCCGGCCGCCCCGCTCGACTGCGTCAGGGGCAGCAGCAGCGCGAAGGCCAGCGCGAGGGCGCACACGGCCGCCATCGCGCCGACGCCGCCCCAGCCCCGGAGGCCGGCCCGCAGACGTCGCGCCAGACGGTGTGCATCCATCTCCACGCCCCCTCTCACCGGTACTCCGAAAGCCTGCGCCCGATACCCAGCACCGCGCCGGCCGCGCCCAGGACGGCGAGGACCGCCGCCCCGTACGGCAGGCCGGTCAGCGCGTCCTTGCCGTCGCCCGCCGCCTGCTGGAACTCGATCTGCTCGTGCTTGAGTGCCTTCTCCAGGGCAGCGTCCACATTGTCGAAGCACACGCTCGTCGGGTCCTTGCCGACACCGATGACCTTGTCACGGGCCTGCTGGTACTCGCCCTTGTCGTTCAGGCCCTGGGCGACGACGTGCCGGTCCTTCCACGCTTTCATGAAGCTGTTCGCGTCCTGTACGGGTTTCTTGCCCGCGGAGTCGTCGGCGAGACCGCCGGCCTTGGTGAGCGACGTGGCCAGCGCGCCGATCTGCCGGTCGTACCCCACGGCGTAGGCGTCCACGGGCTTGTCGCCCACCTTCTCGGTGTCCGCGCCGCGGCGGATCAGGCTGAGGTTCTCGTCGCTGCGGGCGGTCAGGGACGCGATGCGGGCGTCGTGCAGGACGTTCAGTGAGCGGACGCCGTGGTCGTAGGAGTCGCTCAGCCCGGCGCGGGCGACGGTGTGACCGACGACGAGCCAGAGCAGGACCACCACGGAGGCGGCCGAGGCGGTGACCAGACCGTGGTTCAACACCCGGTTGGTGCGCAGGTAGTTGCGGTGCTGGGCCCAGGCCAGGCCGCCGAGCGCGAGGAGGCCGAGGCCGACGGCGGCCCACGGGAACGACTTCGCGTCGGCGTAGTCCGAGCTCAGCCGCTCGTTCTCCTTCTGGTACAGGTCCTCGGCCTTCGGCAGCATCTGCTGCTGCATCTGCTCGTTCGCCGCCCGCAGGTAGGCGCTGCCCACCGGGTAGCCCTGCCGGTTGTTGGCCCGGGCCGTCTCGATCAGGCCCTTGTACTGCGGCAGCAGCTTGTTGAGATCGGCGATGGTCTTCGCGGAGTCCGACCCGGGGTCGGAGTTGGAGGCGGCCCTGACGAGCTTGTCCGCGGCCGTGTCGATGTCGTGCTCGTACCGCTGCCGCATCTCGGGCTTCTCCTGCGGGCCCGCGAGATAGCCGCTGGCCGCCGCCGTGTTGGCGTCGGCGAGCGATCTGTAGATGTCGGCCGCGTCGGAACTCAGCGGCTGGCTGCGGTTGAGCACCTGGTCGGCGGCGGACGCACGGTCGGTCATCTGCCAGGCGGTGACCGAGCCGAACGCGACGACGAGGAGCGCGACGAGCGCGCCGATGATGCGCAGCCGCCCCGGCTCGGTCGTCGCCGCCTCACGCAGGCGCTCGGCACCCTCCGCGAAGGCGGTACGGCGCGCCGAAACGGGCGCGGACACGGCTGTGGGACCCGGTGGCGGCGGGGGAACGGGCCGTCCCGGCTGCGGCGGCACGGCCGGCATCGTGGGCATGCCGGATCCCGGTGGCGCCGTACTGCTCTTCGGCGGGTGTGTCACCTTGACCTCCCCCATGGTCATCCGTCGCCGCCAGTATCCCTGCCGGATGCCTCCGGCGGGAGGGCAGGGGCTCGCATCACCCCCTGCCCATCAATACGTCGTGGGAATCGGATCGGTTCCGTCCTGGGGGCCGTCCTCGAAGTGGGCGCGCACCCTGTCATGCACCCCCTGTCCCGCGTGGACCCGGTCAAGCCCCAGCAGTGCCGCCCCCAGCACCGGGCTCGCCGTCACCACCCGGGCCACCGCCTTCGGGGCGCGGGCCGCCAGCAACTCCTTGATCCCATCGTTGAGTTGGGGGTGCTGGGCGGCCAGTACGCCGCCGCCGAGCAGGACCGGGGTCTCCTCCTCCAGCAGATCGAGGCGGGTCAGAGCCACCGTCGCCATCGCCACCACCTCGTCCGCGAGCCGGTCGACGATCGCGCGGGCGATCGGGTCGCCGTCCGCGGCCGTGGCGAACAGGACCGGTGTCAGCTCGTGGCGGCGGGGAGGCGCCACCTCTTCGAGGTGCAGCGCCTCGATGAGCGCGAGCATCGTGTCGTGGCCGAAGTGGGCGGGCAGGACGCGGGCGAGAGCCGTCGGTGCGCCGCGGCCGTCCTCCGCGCGGGCCGCGTACCACAGCGCCTCCTCCGCCAGCCCCCAGCCGCCGCCCCAGTCGCCGGAGATACGGCCGAGTGCGGGGAAGCGGGCGGTGCGGCCGTCGGGGCGCATGCCGACGCAGTTGATCCCGGCGCCGCAGACGACGGCGACCCCCCGGGGTTCGGTGATGCCGGCGCGCAGGATGGCGAAGGTGTCGTTGCGGACCTCCACCTGCGCGCCCCACGCGCGCGCCTGCAGCGCGGCCGCCAGCTGCTCCTCCTCCACGGGGAAGTCGGCGTTGGCGAGGCACGCGGAGACATGGTCGACCGACTCCACCCCGGCGGCGGCGAAGGCGCTGCACACCGCGGCGGCGAGGGCGTCCACCGCCGCGTCCACGCCCACCACCGGCGGCCGGAACCCCCCGCCGCGGGCCGTGGCGAGGACGGTTCCGTCCGCCGCCACGACCGCGACATCGGTCTTGCTGTTGCCCGCGTCGACGGCGAGGACACGTGCGGTCATGCCCACGCGAGATGCTCCCGGTTGTGTGCGATCAGTCGGTCGGTCAGGCCTTCGGCGTACTCGTACTGGCCGATGAGGGGGTGGGAGAGCAGGGCCCGGAAGACCCGGTCGCGGCCGCCCCGCAGCGCCGCCTCCAGAGCCAGGTCCTCGTACGCCGTCACGTTCGCCATCAGGCCCGCGTACAGCGGGTCCACGGACGGCACGGCGAGCGGGAGCGGTCCCTTGGGACCGACCGCCGACTGCACCTCGATCACCGCGTCGTCCGGCAGGAACGGCAGCGTGCCCTTGTTGTAGGCGTTCACCACCTGGTACGGGCTGCCGCCCGCGCCCAGCAGCGAGGCCGCCAGATCCACGGCCGCCTCCGAGTAGTAGGCGCCGCCGCGCTGGGCGAGCAGGGCCGGCTTCTCGTCCAGGGCCGGGTCGGCGTACATCTTCAGCAGGCGCCGCTCCATCTCGGCGACCTCGGCGGCCCGGGAGGGCTTGGTGCGCAGCTCCCGTACGACCTCGTCGTGGGCGTAGAAGTAGCGCAGGTAGTACGACGGGACCACGCCCAGGCGGTCGAGCACGGCCCGGGGCAGCCGCAGGTCGGCGGCGATCGAGTCGCCGTGCTCGGCCAGCAGCTTGGGCAGGACGTTCTCGCCCTCGGGGCCGCCGAGACGTACGCCGGTCTCCCAGGTGAGGTGGTTGAGGCCCACGTGGTCGAGGTGGACGTCGGCAGGTGAGACGCCGAGCCGGTCCGCGAACTTCCGCTGGAAGCCGATCGCGACGTTGCACAGGCCGACCGCCTTGTGGCCCGCCTGCAGCAGGGCACGGGTGACGATGCCGACCGGGTTGGTGAAGTCGATGATCCAGGCGTCCGGGTTGGTGCGACGGACCCGTTCCGCGATGTCCAGGACGACCGGGACCGTGCGCAGCGCCTTGGCCAGGCCGCCCGCGCCGGTCGTCTCCTGGCCGACGCAGCCGCACTCCAGGGGCCACGTCTCGTCCTGCTCGCGGGCCGCCTGACCGCCGACGCGCAGCTGCAGCAGCACGGCGTCGGCGCCGTCCACGCCGGCGTCCAGGTCGTCGGTCGTCACGATCCGGCCGCCGTGCCCCTGCCTGGCGAAGATACGGCGGGCCAGACCGCCCACCAGCTCCAGGCGTTCGGGCGCCGGGTCGACGAGGACCAGTTCCTCGACGGGCAGGGTGTCACGCAACCGGGCGAAGCCGTCGATGAGTTCGGGTGTGTAGGTCGAGCCTCCGCCGACCACGGTGAGTTTCATGTGTGGCTTAACCCTTCACTCCGGTGAGCGTGACGCCCTCGACGAATGCCTTCTGCGCGAAGAAGAAGACGAGGATCACGGGGGCCATGACCAGCACGGTCGCGGCCATGGTGAGGTTCCAGTCGGTGTGGTGGGCGCCCTTGAAGGACTCCAGGCCGTAGGAGAGGGTCCAGGCGCCCGGGTTCTCCGAGGCGTAGATCTGCGGGCCGAAGTAGTCGTTCCAGGCGTAGAAGAACTGGAAGAGGCCCACGGCCGCGATGCCCGGCTTGGCCATGGGCAGGACGACCTTCAGGAGGGTCCTGAAGTCGCCGCAGCCGTCCACCTTCGCCGCGTCGATGTACTCGTTCGGGATGGTCATCAGGAACTGGCGCAGCAGGAAGATGGAGAACGCGTCACCGAACGCCATCGGGATGATCAGCGGCCACAGGGTGCCCGACAGGTCCAGCTGCTTCGCCCAGAACAGGTACATCGGGATGATGATCACCTGCGGCGGCAGCATCATCATCGAGATCACCAGCATGAGCGACAGACTGCGGCCCCGGAAGCGGAACTTGGCGAGCGCGTAGGCCACCGGGATCGACGACACCACGGTGAGGACCGTGCCAAGGCCCGCGTAGATCAGCGTGTTCTTCCACCAGGTCAGAAAGCCCGGGGTGTCGAAGACCTTCTTGTAGTTGGACCACTCCCAGGTGTGCGGGATCAGGTCCCGGCTGAGTGCCTGGGTGTCGCTCATCAGCGAGGTCAGGAACACGAACACGAAGGGCAGCACGAAGAAGAGCGCCGCCGCCACGCCGAGGGAGTGGATCGCCACCCACTCCAGGAGCGACCGGCGGCGGGCCGTGCGCTCGGCGGGGGAGACGGGTGCCTTCAACCGCACGGGTTTGTCCAGTACTTGGGCCATGGTCAGTCACCTGCCAGGTTGAGACCGCCCCGGCGCCGCATCAGGAACGCGGTGAACACCATGGACAGGGCGAAAAGGACCAGGGCGACGACACACGCGGAGCCGTAGTCGAAGCGTTGGAAGCCGAGGTTGTAGACGAGCTGGGGGAGGGTGAGGGTCGACTTCTCCGGGTAGCCGGGCTCGAACTGGGTGCCCGCGCCCTGGATCACGCCCGAGGCGACCTTTCCGGCGATGAGCGGCTGTGTGTAGTACTGCATCGTCTGGATCACGCCGGTGACGACGGCGAACATCACGATCGGCGAGATGTTCGGCAGCGTCACGTACCGGAACCGCTGCCACGCCGACGCGCCGTCCAGCTCCGCGGCCTCGTACTGCTCCTGGGGCACGTCGAGCAGTGCGGCCATGAAGATGACCATCAGGTCGCCGATGCCCCACAGGGCGAGCAGGGTGAGGGCGGGCTTGGACCAGGTGGGGTCGTTGAACCAGCCCGGGGCCGGAATGCCGACCTTTTCGAGGATCGAATTGACCGGGCCCGTACCGGGGTTGAGAAGGAATGCGAACGCCATCGTGGCGGCCACCGGCGGGGCGAGATAGGGCAGATAGAAGAGGGTGCGGAAGACCCCCGTACCCGTCTTTATCTTGGTGATCAGAAGGCCGACCCCGAGACCGAAGAGGACCCTCAGGGTCACCATGACCAGGACCAGCCACAGGGTGTTGCGCAGGGCCGGCCAGAAGAAGGGATAGTGCTCGAAGACGTACGTCCAGTTCTTCGTCCCGCTCCACGTCGGCGGTTTGAAGCCGTCGTAGTGCATGAAGGAGAAATAGACCGTCGAGATCAGCGGATACGCGAAGAAGACAGCGAAGCCGATCAACCAGGGCGACATGAAGGCGGCCGTGCGCAGGGCCTGCTTCCTGCGCTTCGACGCCAGGGTGACGGTGCTCATCGTCGGCCTACTTCGCCTGCGCGATGTCCGTGTCGATCTGCGCGGCCGTCTTCTTCAGGCCGGCCTTCAGGTCGCTGACCTTTCCGCTCTCGTAGTCGTAGCCGAAGTTCTGGATCGTCGCGAGGTACACGCCGCCGTTGATGGACGCCGGTGACGTGGTCGAGTTCGGGTTCGCGGCGATGTCCAGGAACGTCTTGAAGCGCGGGTCGTACTTCAGTTTCGGGGACTTCAGGGCGGCCAGCGTCGAGGGCACGTTGTGGATGGCGTTGGAGAAGTTCACCACCGCGTCCGTGTCCGTGGTCATGTACTTCACCAGCTCCCAGGCCGCGTTCTGCTTATGGCTCGCGGCGGAGACGCCGGTGATGGTGCCGGTGATGTAGCCCTTGCCGTACTGGTCGGCCCGGTCGTCGGGGACGGGCAGCGGGGCCACGCCGATGTCGAACTTCGGCTTTGCTTCCACGGCCATTCCCAGGCGCCATTCACCGTCCAGCTGCATGGCCACCTGGCCGGTGTGGAAGGGGTGCTTGACACCCCATTCGTCGCCGAGCTTGGAGCGGTAGGTCTCCAGCTTCCTGAAACCGCCGAGTTCGTCGACGAGCTTCTTCTGGAGCTTGAATCCGGCCTCGAAAGCCGGGTCGGTGGCGAGCTGCGACTTGCCGGCCTTGTCGAAGTACGTCGGGGAGAACTGCCCGAAGTAGTGCTCGGTCGTCGTCTCCCAGCCATGGTAGTCCGGCATGAAACCGAGCTGCTTGTAGCTGTCGCCCTGGGCGATGGTCAGCTTCTTGGCGTCGGCCGCGAATTCGGACCAGGTCTTCGGCGGGTTCTTGATGCCGGCCTTCGCGAAGGCCGTCTTGTTGTAGTAGAGCCCGTACGCGTCACCCAGCAACGGCGCCGTGCAGCGGTTTCCGTCGAACTGGGTGTATTCGTTCATCGCCTTCGGGAACGTCGTCTCCGGGTCGATCCCCGCCTTCTTGAAGAAGGGGTTGAGGTCGACCAGTGCACCCGACGAGCAGAATTTGCCGACGTTGTTGGTGGTGAAGGAGGAGATGACGTCCGGAGCCTTGTCACCGCCCGTCCGCAGCGACTGGTTGATCTTGTCGTCGGTCATGTTGGCGACGACGTTCACATGGATGTTGGGGTGCGCCTTCTCGAAGCCGGAGATCAGGGAGTTGACGGCCTTCACTTCATTGGGCGCGCTCCACGCGTGCCAGAAGTTGATGGTCGTGTCCTTCGAGGCGTCGTCGTCGGCGCCGGAGGAGGACTGGCCGGTACAGGCGGTGGCGAGGAGGGCGAGGGAGGCGGAGGCGGCGAGAGCGAGGGCCGCTTTCCGGGATATTCCGGGCATGGCGAGGTCTCCCAGGGGCGGGACGGGGTGGGTGAGGGAAGGCGGGGGGTGAGTTCGGAGGGTGCGCGAGAAGGTGTACGGGCTGGTCAGCGGGAGGTGTCGAAGACCTCGTCGCGGGTGGCCACCAGGGCGCTCTCCAACGCGCCCCGCAGCACGGGGTGTTCACGGACGTCGCCGACCACGAGCCGGGGCCGGGAGGCGGCCAGTTCCTCCAACTCGGCCTGGACCAGGGCGCGGAGCACTTCGCCGCCCACGGTGAGCGAGCTGCCGCTGAGGACGACGAGTTCCGGGTCGAGGACGGAGACGAGGGAGGCGAGACCGGTGGCGAGGTGCGTCGCGTAGGTCTCCAGCAGCTGCCGGTGCGGGTCGGCACCGCTCTCGTGGGCTTCGTGGGCTTCGGCGGCGCGGGCGACGAGAGTCGCGGCGACCTCGGCGTACGGGCCGGTCGGGATCTCCTCGATGCCCAGCCGGCGGGCCAGCTTGGGGATGGCCTGCGAACCGGCCAGCTCCTGGTAACCACCGCTGTTGGCCTTGGTCACCTGCCGGACCAGGGGTGCGCCCGGCACCGGCAGGAAGCCGACCTCGCCCGCGCCGCCGGTCCAGCCGCGGTGCAGCCGCCCGCCGAGGACCAGGGCGGCGCCGAGGCCGCCCTCGTTCCACAGCAGCACGAAGTCCTCGTGCCCGCGGGCCGCGCCCAGCCGTTGTTCGGCGACGGCGGCGAGGTTGACGTCGTTCTCGTACTCGACCGGCATCGGGAGGGCGGCGGCGAGTTCGTCGAGGAGGGTCGGGGTGTGCCAGCCCGGGAGGTGGGAGGCGTAGCGCAGCCGGCCGGTGTTGGGGTCGAAGGCGCCCGGGGTGCCGATGACGAGCCGGTGGACGTCGTCACGGGCGAGCCCCGCGGCCTTCACGGCGCCGTCGAGGGCGTCGGTGACCTGTCGGACGACGGGCTGGGTGGGCCGCCTTCCCGGGGTGGCCAGTTCGTACGACCCCACCCTGCGGCCGGTGATGTCGGCGACGGCGGCGAGGACGCGCTCGGGGGTGACGTCGAGTCCGGCGGCGTACGCGGCGGCCGGATTGACCTCGTAGAGCTGGGCGTTGGGGCCGGGGCGTCCCTCGGTGGTGCCGGTGGCGAGGACGAGGCCGGCCGCCTCCAGGCGGGCGAGCAGTTGGGAGGCGGTCGGCTTGGAGAGGCCGGTGAGCTTGCCGATCCGGGTGCGGGACAGGGGCCCGTGCTCCAGGAGGAGGTCCAGGGCGGCGCGGTCGTTCATGGCGCGCAGGACGCGCGGGGTTCCCGGCGTACCGGCTGTTCCTGCCATGTGGTCGACACCTGCCTTTCGACTGCCCAGCTCGACTGCTCAGCTTCTCACTGATCACTGTGCGGGTGGCCGTTGATCACTGTTAGGAAAGTTTCCTATTGGCTGGAGAGGAACGTAAGCCCAGGGCGAAGGAGGCGTCAATAGGAACCGCCCCCGAGGCAACAGACTCGTTACCTCGGGGGCGGTGGGAGTGGGTGGTGGGGCCGGCCGGCCCCTACTTGGGCGCCGCCGAGCGCTGCTGGGCGAGCGGCGATGCGGCCGCCGCCTGCGGGGAGTCGGGGTTGGAGAGCGCCGAGGGGGCCGAGACCGCTGCCGTCGGGTCGACGGGCTCCTCGTCCAGCGGGGCCGTCGCGCCGCCCACGATGCGGATGTTCGCGGCGTCGAAGGCGCGCTTGACGCGCCAGCGCAGCTCGCGTTCCACGGTGAGGGACTTGCCGGGCATGGTCTTCGCGGAGACCCGCACCACCATCGAGTCGAGGAGCACGCTGTCCAGGCCGAGGACCTCGATCGGGCTCCACAGGAGCTCGTTCCAGGGCTCCTCCGCGCTCATCTTCTCGGCGACCTCGTCGAGGGTGGACTTCACCCGGTCCAGTTCCTCGTTCGCCTTCACGGTCACGTCCACGCCGGCCGTCGCCCAGCCCTGGGAGAGGTTGCCGATGCGCTTGACCTCGCCGTTGCGGACGTACCAGATCTCGCCGCTGGCGCCGCGCAGCTTGGTCACGCGCAGGCCGACCTCGATCACCTCGCCGGAGGCGACGCCCGCGTCGATCGTGTCACCGACCCCGTATTGGTCCTCCAGGATCATGAAGACGCCGGAGAGGAAGTCCGTGACCAGGTTGCGGGCGCCGAAACCGATCGCCACGCCCGCGACACCGGCGGAGGCCAGCAGCGGGGCCAGGTTGATCTGGAACGCGGCCAGGATCATCAGTGCCGCGGTGCCCATGATCGCGAAGGAGGCGACCGAGCGCAGCACCGAGCCGATCGCCTGGGAGCGCTGGCGCCGGCGCTCGGTGTTGACCAGCAGTCCACCGAGCGCCGTGCCGTCCACGGCCTGGGCGGTGCGGGTCATGCGGTCTATCAGCTTGGTGATCGCCCGCTGCACGACCGCTCTCAGCACCCCGGCGATCACCAGGATCAGCAGGACCCTGAGACCGATGGCGAGCCAGGTGGACCAGTTCTGCTCGACCCAGCTGGCGGCGTTGGTCGCGCTCTGCTGGGCGTCCTGGAGCGTGGGGACCGCCGGGGTCGTCGACTCCGAGGGAGTCGGCGACGGCGACGAACCGGCGGCCAGTAGGACGGCGGGCAAGGACACGGCAGGTACCTCCAGGTGCTGCGGTCCGCCGTCCGGTTCCGGATTGGTCAAGGTCACGGAAAGGTCACCGGACGGGCGGGTCCACCACACTATCGGGGCATCGTGTGCGAATTCTTGCAGCCTTCGGGGGAGAGTAGGTGCCCATCGGGGGATGAGCAGGTGGGATAAACCATCGCCCCTTCGGGGGATGAATCAGATGTGGTCGAAAACACTCCCAGCCCGTTACCGGGACATGGTGGCGCTTCCACCAGGCCAGAGGGGAGACTGGCTACAGATCGTCCCGGCGCGAGCCACGCGCCGCCGACGCACAAGGAGGCATCCGTGCCGCACGTCCTGGTCCTCAACGCGTCGTACGAGCCACTCGGCGTCGTACCGCTTCGTCGCGCGCTCGTCCTCGTCCTGGAGAACAAGGCTGTCTCCCTGGAGGAATCCGGCGCCTTCATGCACAGCGCAACCGTCACAGTCCCCGCACCCAGCGTGGTCCGGCTCAAGCGATTCGTCCGGGTTCCCTATCGGGGGCCCGTTCCTCTTACCCGGCGGGCGCTCTTCGCGCGCGACGGGGGCCGGTGCATGTACTGCGGTGGCGTCGCAACCAGCGTCGACCACGTCATCCCGCGCAGCCGCGGGGGCAAACACGTCTGGGACAACGTGGTGGCGTCCTGCCGCCGCTGCAACCACGTGAAGGCCGACCGACATCTATTCGAGATCGGCTGGCGGCTGCGCCACAAACCCGCTCCACCCACCGGACTGGCCTGGCGCATCATCGGCACCGGCCATAGGGACCCGCGCTGGCTGCCGTACTTGCAGCCATACGGCGCGGAGGCCGCCATGGCCCGGATCGACGGCATTTCAGCCTGACGATCCGGGCTTTCGCATAGCTCCGGTGGCGGGGCGTGCCGCACGCGGTCCGGTCCGGGAGCCCCCCGTACTCCCGGACCGGACAGTCATCCGCTCATGCGTAGCGCAGCTCGGCCGGGCGGACCGAGCGGCGCAGCAGAGGGAGCGAGGTGGCTGCCGCCAGCAGGCAGCACGCGTACACGGCGACGGGCACCAGGAGCATGCCCCACGGCACCGGCGCGGCGATGTAGTCCGTGCTGAGCGAGGCGTACCAGGCGCCGATCCCCAGGCCGCCGATGCCCGCCACCGCGACCGCGGGGGCCAGCGGCAGCGCGGTCTCCAGGAGCAGTGCCCGGGCCAGCACGCCGTGCGGTACTCCGGCGGCGGACTGCGCGGCCAGACCCCGGCGCCGGGTGGCGAGGGACTCGGCGGTGCCGACGGCGAGGCCGGTGAGGACGAGCGCGAGGGCGACCAGGATCGCGGCGGCCGTCAGGTCGATGCCCGTCGTGTAATACGTCATGCTCGCGGCCAGGTGTCCTTCACGGCGTATGGCGTGCAGCTCGGTGAGCAGCACCTGCCGTACGCCGACGAAGCCCGAGCCCACGACCGTCACCAGCAGTACCGCCGCATGCGTACGGGCTGCCGCCCACGGGTCCTCGCACATCCGTTCCGCCGCGATCAGCACCGCCGGGCGGCGGGTGCGGGCGGCCAGGCCCGCGCCCAGCTGCCGGGACGACGAGCCGGACAGCCACACCGCCGTGCAGCTGACGAGCAGCGTCAGGACGATCAGCGCCGGCGGGCCGGGGGTGAAGGCGGAGGAGTCGCTGAAGAGCGGGGCCGCGACGAGGAACAGCAGCGTCGCCGCCAGCAGCCAGGTCGCCGACTTGAACAGCCGTCCCGGGCCCCGCGTGGCCCGCACCCGCCGTACCCACCCGAGCGGGGAGGCCACCACCCGGCGCAGCGACAGGGCGCTCACGGCCGCGCCCAGCACGGGTACGGCCGCGGCCACCAGGACGATGCCCGCCCAGGCCGCGGCCGAGGGGCGCGACCACAGAGCCAGCAGCAGCGGCACGAAGGCGACCGTGGCCACCGCCGAACCGGCCAGACAGGCCGGCCCCGACTCCAGCGCCGCGATCCGCCGCACCTGCCCGGGAGAGGCTCCCGCGAGCCGCAGCGCGGCCAGCCGCCGGTCGCGGTGCACCGCTCCGATGCGCGCGCACTGGCCCAGGAACCCGAGCACCGGGATGAGCAGCAGCCCCAACGCGAAGATCACTCCGCGCCGGTCACTGTCGGAGTCGAGCAGCCCCGATCCGACGGACACGGAGTAGTACCCGTCCAGCGAGGCGAGCGAGACGACCGCGAGCCCGATGCCCGTCGCCAACGCCGCCCCGACCGCCGTCAGCCCGATCCGCCACCACTCCCGCCGGTCGGAGCCCCGCGTCAACAGCCAGGCCAGCCGAAGATCGGCCCTCATGCCGCCACCCCCGCGGGCGCCACAGCACCGTCGCTCAGCCGCACCTCGCGGTCCGCGTACGCGGCCACCTGGGCGTCGTGCGTGATCAGCAGCACCGACGTGCCCGCGTCCCGGGCCGTGTGCACCAGGGCCGCCATCACCTGCTCGCTCGCCAGGGAGTCCAGCGCTCCCGTCGGCTCGTCCGCGAAGACGACCTTCGGGCCGGTGACCAACGCCCGCGCCAGCGCCGTCCGCTGGGCCTGACCGCCGCTCATCTCACCGGGCCGCAGCGCCTCCTGCCCCCGTACGCCGAACCGCTCCAGCCACTCGCCGGCCTGCGCCTGCGCCTCGGCGCGCGGTGTTCCGGCGAGCATCAGCGGCAGCGCGACATTGTCCAGCGCCGTCAGCTCGGGAATCAGCTGCCCGAACTGGAAGACCACCCCGAAGTCGGTGCGGCGCAGCTCGCTCAGCCGCTTCTCCGGCAGCTGGTCGAGCCGCTGCCCGGCATAGGTCACCGCGCCCGCGTCCGGGCGGACGATGCCGGCCAGGCAGTGCAGCAGCGTGGACTTCCCGCTGCCGCTGGCCCCGGTCACGGCGAGGATCTCGCCGGCCCGCAACTCGACCGAGGCGCCGCGCAGGGCCTCGGTCCTGCCGTGCGCCTTCGTGAGGTCACGGGCCGCCAGCAGCGGCACCCCGCTGTCCGGGCCGTCCCCGTTGCTCAAGTCCCCGTTGCTCATGCTGCGTCGACCTCCGCGGTCAGGGTGGTGAGCCGGGCCGCCGTGGTGTTCATCCAACGGAGGTCGGCGTCGAGGTGGTTGAGGGCGTAGTCCGCCGAGAGCACGGTCGCGAGGTCGGCACTCCCGGCGGTCTTGACCGCCGTGAGCTCCCGCATCCGCTCCATGTGCGCGGCGCGCTGCGCGGCCAGGTAGCCGGCCGGGTCGCCGCCGGACAGGATCGAGACGACGACCTTGGCGAAGATCTCGTTCGTCACGAACGGTGCGGGCGGGGCGACCTCCGCGGCCCACTGGGTCAGTTCGCGCGTTCCGTCCTCGGTCGAGCGGTATGTCGTCCGCTCCGGGCCGCCGTCCGAGTCGGTGCCCTCGACCTGGGCGAGGCCGTCCCGGACCAGGCGCTGCAGGGTCGTGTAGACCTGCCCGTAGGCCAGTGGACGGGCCTGCGGAAAACGTTCGTCGTGGCGTCGCTTGAGGTCGTAGCCATGGCTCGACCCCGAGGCGAGCAGCCCCAGCAGGATATGGCGGGTGCTCATGGCGATCATTATGCACTCGATACATGTACTGAGTGAATAGTGGGGGGAGGTTCGCTGCCCCGCGGCGCTCCCGGTATGGAGGAGAAGTGGAGCAGAATGTGACAAGAGGCACCTGGTTCGATCCCGTACGTCTGCCGCCGCGCGCACGGGGTAGGGCTGCGGTAACCCGTTGCCCGTACCCGACAAGGAGGCCCCTCGTGGCCGCACCGGCTTACCCCCTCTCCAAACCCGTGGCGCAGCTGCCGTCCTTCGAACCCGAGCCGCACTTCTGCGTCTTCAGTGCGGAGGGCGCCTGCGCCGAGATCCCGTTGACCAGCGAACCGCCCCTGCCCGACGCCGAGCCCCTCACCAGCGAGCCGCCCCTCGCCGACGCGGCGCACCTGACCAGCGAGGCGGTGGCCCCCGAGCCGGACTGCACGAGGCCCTAGATGGCAGCAGCAGCGCAGGGATCGCCCGAGCCGCCCGCCGAGGACCTGTCCCGGCTCGCCGCTCTGTACGGCGTCGCCACCTCCTACAGCCCCTCCCCGGACCGCACGGTCGCGGCCTCGGCCACCGCCGTCACCCTCGTCCTGGCCGCCCTCGGCGTCGACACGGGCACCCCCGAGGCCACCCGTGCCGCACTCGCCGACCGCGAGCGGGAGCTGGGCGAGCGGCTGCTGCCGCCGACGGTGGTGCTCTGGAGCGGCGGTACGTCCCCCGCGCTCGCGGCCCTCCCGGACGGCACCCGGCTGCGCATCGAGACCGAACAGGGCGAGACGCGTGCGTCCGCCGAGCAACTCCCGCCCGGGGTCCACCGGTTGACGGCCACCGTGCCCGACGGCCGTACCGCGGCAGCCCACTTGGTCGTCGCCCCCGACCGGCTGCCCACGCCGGCCGCCCGCTCGTACGGTCTGCTCGTCCAGCTCTACTCCCTGCTCTCGCACCGCTCATGGGGCATGGGCGACCTCGGCGATCTCGCCGAACTCGCCGCCTGGGCCGGGCGTGCCCTCGGCGCGGGCTTCGTCCAGGTCAACCCGCTGCACGCGGCCGTGCCCGGTGCCCCCACCGACCCGTCTCCCTACCGCCCCTCCTCCCGCCGCTTCCCCGACCCCGTGCACCTGCGCGTCGAGGACATCCCCGAGTACGCCTACGTCGAGGACCGCGAGCGTCTGCGCGCGCTGCTCGGGCGCGCCGCCGGACTGCGCGAATCGGTGCTGGAGAAGGGCGCGTTGATCGACCGGGACGCGGTCTGGGCGCTCAAGCGGCAGGCGCTGGAGCTGATCCGCGAGGTGGAGCCGGGGCCCGGTCGGCGTGCCGCGTACGTTGACTTCCTCGCCGAGGAGGGCGAGGCCCTGGAGGACCACGCCACGTGGTACGCCCTCGCCGAGGTGCACGGCTCCGACTGGAGCCGGTGGCCGGTCGCCCTGCGCGACCCCCGGTCGGCCGAGACGGCGCGCGCCCGCGGGGAGTTGATGGACCGGGTCGACTTCCACTCCTGGCTGGCCTGGCTCACCGACGCCCAGCTCACCGACGCCCAGCGCGCCGCGCGCGAGGCCGGGATGACGGTCGGGATCGTGCACGACCTGGCGGTCGGAGTGCATCCCGGGGGCGCCGACGCCTGGGCGCAGCAGGAGTACTTCGCCGCCGGGATGTCGGTGGGCGCGCCACCGGACGCCTTCAACGCGCGCGGCCAGGACTGGGGCCTGCCGCCCTGGAGACCGGACCGCCTCGCCGAGTCCGGCTACGAGCCGTACCGCCGCCTGCTGAAGGCGCTCTTCCGCTACGCCGGCGCCCTGCGCATCGACCACGTCATGGGCCTGTTCCGCCTCTGGTGGGTGCCGCAGGGACACCCGCCGACCGAGGGGACGTACGTCCGCTACGACGCCGAGGCCATGCTCGCCGTCCTCGTGCTGGAGGCCTCGCGCGCCGGAGCCGTCGTCATCGGCGAGGACCTGGGCACGGTCGAGCCCGGCGTACGCGAGACGCTGCGCGAGCGCGGGGTGCTCGGCACGTCCGTCCTGTGGTTCGAACGGGACTGGGACGGCGACGGCCGCCCGCTGCCCCCGGAACGCTGGCGCGCCGACTGTCTGGCCACCGCCACCACCCACGACCTGCCGCCCACCGCCGCGCGCCTCACCGGCGAGCACGTCGAACTCCGCGACAGTCTGGGCCTGTTGACCCGTCCGCTGGAGGAGGAGCGCGCGGAGGCGGCGGCCGACACGGGCGAATGGCTGGGCCTGCTGGCCCGCCTCGGTCTGCTGGACGGCACGGGTGGCGGCCACGGCACGTCGGAGGAGGAGGCCGAGATCCAGGCGGTCCACCGCTTCCTGCTCGCCACCCCGTCGCGCATGCTCGGCGTCTGGCTCCCCGACACGCTCGGCGACCGCCGTCCCCAGAACCTCCCCGGCACCTGGGACCAGTACCCGAACTGGCGACTCCCGATCGCGGACGCGGAGGGCCGCCCGGTGACCCTGGAGGAGCTGGCGGGATCGCCACGCCTGCACGCGTTGATCGATGTGCTGCGGGCGGGGCGGCCGGAGTAGGGCGGAGCCCGTACGGCACCCCCGGACGAGCGGGCCGATTCGTCGTTCGATACTTTTGGCACCGTGGACAAGAAGAACGCCCTGCGCGCCGGCGCCCTGGCTGCCGGTACGACGCTGATGATGCTGCTCATGACGTCCCCCGCGCTCGCGCTCACCCGCGACGACGGCGACGACCCCGGCCCGGGCCTGAGCGTCGGCGAGACGCTGGGCCTCTACGTTCTGGCCCCCCTCGCCCTGTTCGCGGTCATCGCGGGCCTGGTGATGGTTCTGGACAGGTCCAAGGACCGTCAGCCGAAGGCCAAGGCCTGACCTCACACTCGTTCGAGGGCGCCGGTCCCGCCGCAGGCGGGCGGGACCGGCGCCCTCGGCGTGTTCTCAGGGGCTCGGCGCAGTGAGATACCGCTGCAGGGTCGGTGCCAGCCATGCCACGATCTCCTCGCGGCTGAGCGCCACGGTCGCCGGAAACCGCAGCACGTAGCGCGTGAGCGCCAGCCCCAGCAGCTGCGCGGCACCGAGCGCGGCCCGCGCCGGGGCCTGTTCGGGATCGGGGCACACCTCGCGGGCGACCGGAATCAGCCGGTCCCGGAAGACGGACTGCATCCGCTCGGCCCCGGCGCGATTGGTCACCCCCACCCGGAGCAGGGCCGTCAGTACCTCGTTCTCCTCCCACATGCCGAGGAAATGCGCCACGAGCGTCCGGCCGACGTCCTGCCGCAGCAGCGAACCCGGATCCGGCATCGACAGATCGATGGAGACCGCCGCCGCGAACAGGCCCTCCTTGTTGCCGTAATAGCGCATCACCATGGACGGGTCGATGCCGGCGTCCTTGGCGATCGCGCGGATGGTGGCCCGCTCGTAGCCGTCGGCGGCGAAGCGTTCGCGGGCCGCGGCGAGGATGGCGTCACGGGTGTCCTTCGAACGGCGGCGGCCACCGCCGGTACCGGATTCCGTACTGCTGCTGTCACTGGCTCTCACATCAACAAGCGTAGGACAACGTCTGTTGGCCAACAAGTGTTGACTCCTTCGGACGGGCGCCCCTACTCTCGTCAACAAGCGTTGGCAAACAGGCGTTGGCAACAGGAGGCCACCATGAACGGCACCGGCACCAACAGCACCGGCACCAACAGCACCCGGCACCCCGTGATCGTCGTCGGCGCGGGCCCCGCCGGCCTTCTGCTGGCCGGAGATCTCGCCACCGCCGGTGTTCCCGTCACCCTTCTCGAAAAGCGCCCGCACTGCACCAGCAACCTCTCCCGCGCCTTCGTCCTGCACGCCCGTACCCTCGAACAGCTCGACGCCCGCGGTCTCGCCGACGGCCTGGAGTCGACCGGCCGCCGCCTCGACAGCCTGCGCCTCTTCGGCCGCCTCACCGTCGATCTCGGCACGCTCCCCTCCCGCTTCAACCACCTTCTCGTCATCCCGCAGTACGAGGTGGAGAAGACCCTGGAGCGGCGTGCCGTCGAGGCGGGCGTCGACTTCCGGTACGAGACCGAGCTGACCGGGCTGGCCCAGGACGCGGACGGGGTGACGGCCGAGGTCCGCGGACCCGGCGGGGAGGCGGACCGCCTGCGCGCCGCGTACGCCGTCGGCACGGACGGCATGCGCAGTGCCGTGCGCGAAGCGATCGGGCTGCCCTTCCCCGGTCGCTCCGTCATCCGTTCGGTCGTCCTCGCGGACGTGCGGCTGGCCGAGGAACCCGAGAACCTGCTGACCGTCAACGCCGTCGGCGACGCCTTCGCCTTCCTCGCGCCGTTCGGCGACGGCTACCACCGCGTCATCGCCTGGAACCGGGCCCGTGACGTCCCCGACAGCGAGCTCCTTGACCTGGATGAGGTCAAGGAGGTCACCCGGCTCGCCTTCGGCCGTGACTTCGGTATGCGCGACGCCCGCTGGATGTCCCGCTTCCACAGCGACGAACGCCAGGCGCCCGCCTACCGCGTGGGCCGCGTCTTCCTCGCCGGGGACGCCGCGCACGTCCACACCCCGGCCGGCGGCCAGGGCATGAACACCGGCCTGCAGGACTCGGCCAACCTGAGCTGGAAGCTCGCCGCCGTCGTCCAGGGTCACGCGGACGCGGCCCTCCTCGACACCTACCAGGCCGAGCGCCACCCCGTCGGCCGGGCCGTCCTGCGCAGCAGTGGCGGCATCGTCCGCCTCGCGATGGCCAAGCGCTCCTGGGAACTGGCGCTGCGGTCCGCGCTCACCACCTTCCTCGACACCGTCGGTCCCGCCCGGCGCAAGGGGGTCGGCCAGATCACGGGCATCGGCTACCGCTACCCCGCCCCCCGCGGCGCCCACCGCCTCACCGGCACCCGCGTCCCGGACGTCGCCCTGGAGGGCGGCCGCCTCTACGAGGCCCTGCGCGGCGGCCGGTTCGTGCTGATCACCCCGGAGGCGTACGAGGATCAGGGCGCCCGCAAGGACCGGCTGGCGGTGGAGCGCTGGGCGAGCGGCCGGCGCTCGACCGTCCTGGTCCGCCCCGACGGGTACGTGGCCTGGGCGGCGGACTCGGCGGACGCGGCGACGATCGAGGAGGCGGTCGCGCGCCACTTGGGCTGACTCAGGGCCGGCCGGCCCCCGTGGCCGTCCCCGCGAGCAACTCCCGCAGCAGGTCGGCCAGTTGGCCGGCCCGTTCGGCGCCCAGGGCGGACAGGGCCTCGGTCTCGGCGGCGAGGCCGGCGCCGACCGCCTCGTCGATGATGGCCAACCCCTTGTCCGTGAGCGTCACTTGGAGCGCACGGCGGTCGTGCGGGTCGGGGGAGCGGCGCAGCAGGCCGGCCCGCTCCAGTTTGTCGAGGCGGCCGGTCATGCCGCCCGTGGTGAGCATCAGCGTGCCGGACAGCTGGCGGGGCGAGAGGGTGTACGGCTCGCCGGAGCGGCGCAGCGTGGCGAGGACGTCGAACTCGCCGCGCGAGATCCCGTAGGGCGCGTACGCCCGCTCCATCCGGTCGCCCATCGTGCGCGACAGCCGGAAGATCCGCCCGAAGACCTCCATCGCGGCGGTGTCGAGATCGGGCCGCACCTCGGCCCACTGGCCGATGATCGCGTCGACGGGGTCGTTGTGCTGCGCAGTCATGCGGCGAGTATCCGTCCCATTCCGGTCGCCCGCAAGAAAGTGACTTGGCGATCAGTGACTTGATGGCCAGTGGCTTGACGGTAAGTAGCTTAGGGCTAAGCTACTTACCGTCGACCTACTTCGAAGGGTCGCAGAAGGGTCCCCGTCATGCCCGCGAACCGCAGCGCTCTCATGTCCCTCACCGCCCTCACCGCCCTCGCCCCCGTCTCCTGGGGCACCACGTACGCCGTCACCACCCAGTTCCTGCCGCCCGACCGCCCGCTCTTCACCGGCCTGGTGCGTGCTCTCCCCGCCGGCCTGCTGCTCCTCGGGATCACCCGTGTCCTTCCGCGCGGCGCCTGGTGGTGGAAGGCCGCGGTCCTCGGCGCACTCAACATCGGCGCCTTCTTCCCCCTCCTCTTCCTCTCCGCCTACCGGCTGCCGGGCGGCATGGCGGCGGTCGTGGGGTCGGTCGGCCCACTGTTCGTCGCCGGGCTCGCGGCGGTGCTGCTGGGGGAGCGGCCGACCCTGCGGACGCTGCTCACGGGGATCGCGGCGGCCTTCGGCGTCACTCTCGTCGTACTGAAGGCGGCCGGGGCGCTGGACGGGCTGGGCGTCCTGGCGGCCCTCGCCGCCACCGCGTCCATGTCCACCGGCACGGTGCTCACCAAGCGGTGGGGCCGCCCCGAGGGTGTCGGCCCGCTTGCCCTCACCGGCTGGCAGCTCACCGCGGGCGGCCTGCTCATCGCGCCCCTCGCCCTCCTGGTCGAGGGCGCGCCGCCCGCGCTCGACGGCCGCGCCGTCGGCGGCTACCTCTATCTCGCCCTCGCCAATACGGCGGTCGCGTACTGGCTCTGGTTCCGCGGCATCGGCCGGCTCACCGCCACACAGGTCACCTTCCTCGGCCCGCTGTCACCGCTGACGGCGGCGATCGTCGGCTGGGCGGCCCTCGACCAGGCGCTGACACCCCTTCAGCTGACGGGCATGGCCCTGGCCTTCGGGGCGACGGTGGCCGGGCAGCTCCGGCCGAGGGGGACCCGGCAATCGTTCAGTTCAGCTGAACATATCGGTCAAAAACATTCGATGGACGTGACAGGTGCGGCGCTGCGACGGTAGATCCACCGAGATCCCCGATCAGTGAAAGGACATCTGTGGCCGCCGTCCTGCACCGGACCGCCCCTACGACCAAGACCTCCTCCGTCACCCGCACCGCGCCCCGCGACGCCCTCCTCCGCGGGCTCGCGTTCGCCGCGCTGGCCACCCTCGTGTGGTCCGGCAGCTTCGTCACCTCCCGGGCCCTGCACGACAGCGTGCCTCCGGTGCAGCAGGCCTTCTGGCGCTGGCTGGTGGCGCTCGTCGCCGTCGCTCCCTTCGGAGCCCGACAGGCCTGGCGGCAACGGCAGTTGATACGGAGTCACCTCGGCTTCGTGCTGCTCGCCTCGCTCCTCGGCGTGAGCGTCTACAACACCCTCGTCAACCAGGCGGGGCTGACCGTCCCGGCCGCCGGCATGGGCATGATCATGGCCGCCTCGCCGGTGCTGATGGCGGTGTTCGAGAGGGTGGGCGGTGTGCGGCTGGGGGCACGCAGGGTCGCCGGACTGCTGATGGCGTGCGGGGGCGTGCTGCTGCTCATGGGAGGCGGGGCCGGCTTCTCCCTGGGTGACCTCTGGATGATCGCCGCCGCGTGCTGCTTCGGCTCCTACAGCGCGGTACTGCGGCGCAAACCGGCCGAACTCGGCGGCGCGGCCTTCCTGTTCACCATGTTCCTGCTGGGCGACGCCATGCTGCTGCCCGCCTTCGGGGTCAGCCTCGCCGTCCAGGGCGGGTTCCAGCCGACGGCCGGCACGGTCCTTCCGCTGCTCTACGTCGGGATCGCCTCCTCGGCCGTGGCCTTCTTCGCCTGGAACAGGGCGATCGCGCTCGTCGGTCCGGCTCGTGCCGGAGCCGTCTACCACCTTCAGCCGGTGTGCGTGGCTCTGCTGTCCCGGGCCGTGCTCGGTGAGACGCTCGGCCAGGCACGGTTGCTGTGCATGTCGCTGATCGTCGGCGGAGTGGTGCTCGGCGCCGCCGTATAGGTTGCCGCCATGGCCGAGTGGGACATCCGGAAACTGCAGATCCTGCGGACGCTCAGGGAGCGCGGGACCGTGACCGCGACGGCCGAGGCGCTGCGGATGACGCCGTCAGCCGTGTCGCAGCAGCTGACCAATTTGGCCAAACAGCTCGGCGTGCCCTTGCTGGAGGCGCACGGGCGGCGGGTGCGGCTGACGGACGCGGCGCGGCTGGTGCTCGGGCACGCCGAGGCGGTGTTCGAGCAACTGGAGCGCGCCGACGCCGCGTTGGCGGCCTTCGCGCACGGTGAGGTCGGCGAGGTGCGGGTCGGCGCCTTCTCCACCGCCGTACCCGCCCTCGTCGTACCGGCCGTGAAGGCGCTGCGGACCGCGCACCCCGGGGTGAGCGTGCGGGTGCGCGAGGCGGAGGCCGGGGAGGCGTACGAGCTGCTGGCCGCCGGGGACGTCGACCTCGCGCTGTCCCTCGCCGCACAGGCCCCGACGGCGGCCGACCCCCGCTTCACCCGGGTCCCGCTGCTCGCCGACCCCCTCGACGTCGCCCTGCCCCGCGACCACGCCCTCGCCGCCGCGGACGGGCTGCGGCTCGCCGGTCTCGCCGGGGAGCCGTGGATCTTCGGCGGGAGCGGGCCCTGGTCGGACATCACCCGCGGGGCCTGCGAGGCGGCCGGCTTCAGCCCCGTCCAGGCGCATTCGGCGGCCGGGTGGACGGCGATCCTGGCGATGGTCGAGGCCGGGATGGGGGTCGCGCTCGTACCGCGCATGGCGGCCGTGGGAAGGGAGGGCGTGGTCATGCGGGAACTGCCGGCGGACCGGCCGAGACGGCACGTGGTGGCGGCCGTACGGAAGGGGGCCGAGGAGGGGGCGGCGGTGGGGCGGGTGCTGGAGGTGTTGCGGACCGTTGCCGCGGGCCTCACCGAGAAGTCGGTTCGGACCCGCATCACGGGCACCGACTCGCGATAGCGTCACACCGTCCCCGCGTGACGCAAAGCCCGGACTTCCGGAGGTGCCCGTGGTCGCCCAGGTCTGTGCCAGTTGTGGCAAACCGCTTCCCGCCCGGGCCGGCCGCACGGGCCGCAGCTCGGTGTACTGCTCGGCCGCGTGCCGGCAGAAGGCGTACCGCAGGCGACACGAGTTCGATGGGAGCGGAGCGGCCGGGGCGACCGGAGCGGCGGGAGTGGACGGCCTGATCGAGGACATCGCCCGGCAGGTGAAGGAGCTGGCACCGCAGCCTCCCTCGGTCCTGTACTCGGGAGCGACCGAACTCTCGTCCTCCGTCGCTCGGCTGCGGCGCGTGGCACGACTGGCCCGGGACACGGCGAACGTTTCCCGGGAGACGCCGAAGGTGTCCCGGGACACGGTGACGGAATCCGTCACACCGGCCCCCGTTACGGAACGCTCCCGCCCCGTATCCCTCCTCACCGAAGCCGACTTCGCCGCCCTCACCGAGTCCCACCGGCACGAGATCCAGGTGCACTGCTACCGCATGACCGGCTCCTACGACGACGCCGAGGACCTCGTGCAGGAGACGTTCCTGCGGGCCTGGCGGGCCCGGGACGGCTTCGAGGGGCGGGCCGGCGCACGCACCTGGCTGTACCGCATCGCCACCAACGCCTGCCTCGACTTCCAGCGCCGCACCGCCCGCCGCCCACAGCGCTACGAACCGATCCCCGGCATGAACCACGGCACCGGCGATCCACCCGCCCGGGTCACCTGGCTGCAGCCCTACCCGGACGACGAGCTGCCCACCGCCGAGGAGGACCGTCCGGACGCCGCCGCCGTCTCCCGCGAGACCCTGGAGCTGGTCTTCCTCGCCGCCATCCAGCATCTGCCGCCCCGCCAGCGCGCCGTGCTGATCCTGCGGGACGTCCTCGGCCTGACCGCGGCCGAGACCGCCGAGGCCCTCGACCTGACCGTGGCCTCCGCCAACAGCGCCCTGCAGCGCGCCCGCCCCACCCTCCGCGACCACCTGCCCCGCAGGCGCGCCGACTGGACCGCCACCGAGCCCACCGAGGCCCAACGCGCCGTCCTGCAGCGGTACATGGCCGCAGCGGAACGGCTCGACCTCGCGGCTATGACCGAGCTGCTGAGCAAGGACGTCACGCTCACCATGCCGCCGAACCCGTTCTGGTTCACGGGCCGCGACGCCCTCGTCGACTTTCTGCTCCCGACCCTCGACCCGGCGTCCCCCATGTTCTTCGGGCACTGGCGCCACCTGCCCGCCCGCGCCAACGGCCAGCTGGCGGCGGGCGGTTACGTCCGCAGGCCAGGAACGAACGTCTACCGCGCCCAGGTCCTCGACGTCCTCCGCTTCGACGGCGACGACCGCGTCGTGGAGGTCATGTCCTTCGAACCGCATCTCTTTCCGGCCTTCGGCCTGCCGCTGCGCCTGTGACCCTGCCGGCCGATGAGCGTTCGGGGTGCCGTGCGTCTGTATGACCGACCGATACGGAACACCTCCGCATACGGAACACCTCCGAAGGAGACCACCATGCTGCTCACCGACAAGACGGCGATCGTCTACGGCGCCGGCGGCTCGATCGGCGGGGCGGTCGCCCGCGCCTTCGCGGCCGAGGGCGCCCGCGTGCACCTCGTCGGACGCACCCGGGAAACGCTTCAGGCGGTGGCCGACGACATCAAGGACGCCGAGGTCGCCGTGGTGGACGCCCTCGACGAGGCGGCCGTGGAGGAGCATCTCGCCCGCGTCGGCGACGTCGACATCTCCTTCAACCTCGTCAGCCGCGGCGACGTGCAGGGCGCCCCGCTCACCGAGATGCCCGTGGACGACTTCCTGCGGCCCGTCGTCAACGGCACCCGCGCGGGCTTCATCACCGCCCGCGGCGCCGCCCGCCGGATGGCCGAACGCGGCTCGGGCGTGATCCTCACCCTCAACAGCGCTTCCGCGCACGGCAGTCCGATGATGGGCGGCACGGGGCCCGCCGACGCCGCCATCGACACGCTCGTCCGCAACCTCGCGGTGGAGTGCGGCCCGCGCGGGGTGCGGGCCGTCGGCCTGTGGGCGGCCGGAGTGCCCGAGACCTTCACCGTCGAGAAGCTCTCCGCGGTCAACCCGGCCATCGACGCGGCCGCCGTACAGGGCATCATCGACCAGCTCGCCGGGATGCGCATGACCCGCCGCAACCCCACCCTCGCCGACGTCGCCGCCACGGCCGTCTTCCTCGCCTCCGACCACGCGGCCGGCATCACCGGCACCTTCGTCAACGTGACGGGTGGAATGATCGCGCGCTGAACGCACGCGAAGGGCGCCCGGCAAATCGCCGGACGCCCTGAGCGCCCCAAAGGGGCGCGGGAACTGCGCGACCAACCACGATGATGCCGCGGACAACCGACGGCCCATCGCGGCACCTTTAGCGGAGCGCGTCCGCTGCCTGTGCCTTCAGCGCGCGCTCCACGCCCGAGCGGGACTCGGAGACCAGGCGGCGCAGGGCCGCGCCGGGCTCGGCGGAGGCCAGCCAGGCGTCCGTCCGGTCCAGCGTCTCCTGCGAGACCTGGACGGCCGGGTAGAGGCCGACCGCGATCTGCTGGGCGATCTCGTGCGAGCGGGAGTCCCAGACGCCCTTGACCACCTCGAAGTACTTCTCGGCGTACGGGGCGAGCAGCTCACGCTGGTCGGTCTGGACGAAACCGCCGATGACGGCCTCCTGGACGGCGTTCGGCAGCTTGTCGGACTCGACGACCTGCGCCCACACCTCCGCCTTGGCCTCTTCCGTCGGCCGGGCGGCACGGGCGCTGGCGGCATGGCGCTCACCGGCGGCCGTCCTGTCCCGCTCGTACTCGCCGGCGATCTCCGTCTCGTCGTAGCGGCCGACCGCCGCGAGCCGCTGCACGAACGCCCAGCGCAGCTCGGTGTCGACGGCCAGGCCCTCGATCGTCTGCGCACCTTCGAGCAGGGAGTCCAGCAGGTCCAGCTGCTCCGGCGTCCGGGCCGTCGCCGCGAACGCCCGCGCCCAGGCCAGCTGGTGGTCGCTGCCCGGTGCGGACGTGCGCAGGTGGGCGAGCGTGGCGTCGGTCCAGCGGTTCAGCAGGGCCTCGCGGGTCGCCGGGTCGGCGTACAGGTCGATGGCCAGCTTCACCTGGCGGTGCAGCGACTGCACGACACCGATGTCGGACTCCTTGCCGATGCCCGACAGGACCAGGGAGAGGTAGTCACGGGTCGCCAGCTCCGCGTCCCGCGTCATGTCCCAGGCCGAGGCCCAGCACAGGGCGCGGGGGAGCGACGACTCGAAGTCCCCGAGGTGCTCGGTGACGAACGCGAGGGACTCCTCGTCCAGGCGGACCTTGGCGTACGACAGGTCGTCGTCGTTGAGCAGCACGACGGCCGGACGGCGCTTGCCGACCAGCTGCGGTACCGCGGTCAACTCGCCGTCCACGTCCAGTTCGACACGCTCGTCGCGCACCAGCTTGCCCGTCTCGGCGTCGAGTTCGTACAGGCCGACGGCGATACGGTGCGGGCGCAGGGTGGGCGCGCCCTTCGCGCCGGCGGGCAGGGCGGGGGCCTCCTGACGGATCGCGAAGGAGGTGATGACGCCCGCCCCGCCTTCACCGTCTGTCTCGATCTCCGGGCGCAGGACGTTGATACCGGCGGTCTGCAGCCACTTCTGCGACCAGGTCCCCAGGTCACGGCCCGAGGTCTCCTCCAGCGCGCCCAGCAGGTCGGACAGGCGCGTGTTGCCGAAGGCGTGGCGCTTGAAGTACGCCTGCACGCCCGCGAAGAACTCGTCCATGCCGACGTACGCCACGAGCTGCTTCAGGACGCTCGCGCCCTTGGCGTAGGTGATGCCGTCGAAGTTGACGAGCACGTCGTCGAGGTCGTTGATCTCGGCCATGATCGGGTGGGTCGAGGGCAACTGGTCCTGGCGGTAGGCCCACGTCTTCATGGAGTTGGCGAAGGTGGTCCAGGAGTGCGGCCAGCGGGACTGGGGGTGGTACGCCTGGCAGGCGATGGAGGTGTAGGTGGCGAACGACTCGTTCAGCCACAGGTCGTTCCACCACTCCATGGTGACCAGGTCGCCGAACCACATGTGGGCCAGCTCGTGCAGGATCGTCTCGGCGCGCAGCTCGTACGACGCGTCGGTGACCTTGGAGCGGAAGACGTACTGGTCGCGGATGGTCACCGCGCCGGCGTTCTCCATCGCGCCCGCGTTGAACTCCGGCACGAACAGCTGGTCGTACTTCTTGAACGGGTACGCGTAGTCGAACTTCTCCTGGAACCACTCGAAGCCCTGCCGCGTGACCTCGAAGATCGCGTCGGAGTCGAGGAACTCGGCGAGCGAGGGCCGGCAGTAGATGCCGAGCGGGACGGACTGCCCGTCCTTCTCGTACACGCTGTGGACCGAGTGGTACGGGCCGACGATGAGCGCCGTGATGTACGACGAGATCCGCGGGGTCGGCTCGAAGGCCCAGGTGTCGTCCTTGGGCTCGGGCGTCGGCGAGTTGGAGATGACGGTCCAGCCGGTGGGTGCCTTCACCGTGAACTGGAAGGTCGCCTTCAGGTCGGGCTGCTCGAAGGACGCGAAGACGCGGCGGGCGTCCGGGACCTCGAACTGGGTGTAGAGATAGGCCTGTTCGTCGACGGGGTCGACGAAGCGGTGCAGGCCCTCACCGGTGTTGGTGTAGGCGCAGTCGGCGACGACCCGCACGATGTTGCGGCCCTCGAGCAGCTCCGGGAGGGCGATGCGCGAGTCCTTGAAGACCTCGGCGGGGTCGAGCGCGTCGCCGTTGAGCGTCACCTCGTGAACGGTGGGGGCCACCAGGTCGATGAAGGACGCGGCACCGTTTTCGGCCACGTCGAAACGCACCGTGGTCACGGACCGGTAGGTGCCGCCCTCCTGCGCGCCGGAGAGGTCGAGATCGATCTCGTACGAGTCAACGGTGAGCAGCGTCGCCCGCTGCTGCGCCTCTTCGCGAGTCAGGTTTGTGCCAGGCACGCGGTCATCTCCTCGTTATGTGTGGGTTGCGCCATCCTTCCACGTGACCGTGGGGAGGGCGACGAGGGTTTTCCCGATGGCTCGCCCGGTCGGCGTCCGGAATGCCACGTCACATGCCGCATAAAATGCCGCGTCCGAATCCCGCCAGTCATCCAGCCCCGTCCGCGCCAGCCTGGAACGCATGACGACCCACACCGCACGACCCATCGAACCGTCCGTCCTCAAGGAGCTGCGCACCGCCGACGACGCGGGCCGCCCGATGACAGCCGGCATCGACGACGAAGGCGGCGCCCCACTGCGCTGCTGTCTGCGCCGCAGCGAGCCGGGCGAGGTGATCGCCCTCGTCTCCTACGCGCCCCTGCGCCGCTGGGCGGCCGGGACGGGCGCCGAACCCGGTGCGTACGACGAGCAGGGCCCCGTCTTCATCCACGCGGACGAGTGCCCCGGTCCGGAGGGCGACGGCTACCCGTTCGCCAACGCCCACCGCACGGTCCGCCGCTACTCGGCCGACGGGCACATCCTCGGCGGTGAGCTGGTCGAGGCCCCCGACGACAGGGCCTTCCAGAACGCGTTCGACGACCCGTCCGTGGCACTCGTCCACGTCAGGGCCGTCGAGTACGGCTGCTTCCTCTACGAGGTCAGGAGGGGCTAGCGCCCGGGCACTATCCCTTCAGCTCAGCCGCCACCAGTTCCGCGATCTGCACCGCGTTCAGTGCGGCGCCCTTGCGGAGGTTGTCGTTGGAGACGAACAGGGCCAGGCCGTTGTCCACAGTCTCGTCGCGGCGGATGCGGCCGACGAAGGACGGGTCCTGGCCGGCGGCCTGGAGAGGGGTCGGGATGTCGGAGAGCGCGACGCCCGGGGCGCCGGCCAGCAGCTCCGTCGCGCGCTCCGGGGAGATCGGGCGCGCGAAGCGGGCGTTGATCTGGAGGGAGTGGCCGGAGAAGACCGGGACCCGGACGCAGGTGCCGGAGACCTTCAGCTCGGGGATCTCCAGGATCTTGCGGGACTCGTTGCGGAGCTTCTGCTCCTCGTCCGTCTCGTTCAGACCGTCGTCGACGATCGAGCCGGCGAGGGGGAGCACGTTGAAGGCGATGGGGCGCTTGTAGACGGCGGGCTCCGGGAAGTCGACCGCACCGCCGTCGTGCGTCAGCTTGTCCGCGTCGGCGATCACCTTCTGCGCCTGGCCGTGCAGCTCCGCCACGCCCGCGAGGCCCGAGCCGGACACCGCCTGGTAGGTGGCGACGACCAACGCCTCCAGACCCGCCTCCGCGTGCAGCGGGCGCAGGACGGGCATCGCGGCCATCGTCGTGCAGTTCGGGTTGGCGATGATGCCCTTGGGCCGGTCGGCGACCGCGTGCGGGTTCACCTCGGAGACCACCAGGGGTACGTCCGGGTCACGGCGCCAGGCGGAGGAGTTGTCGATCACGACGGGGCCCTGCGCGGCGACCTTCTCGGCCAGCGCCTTCGAGGTCGCGCCGCCCGCGGAGAACAGCACGATGTCGAGGCCGCTGTAGTCGGCGGTCGCCGCGTCCTCCACCGTCACGCCGTCCAGGACCGTCCCCGCCGAGCGGGCCGAGGCGAACAGGCGCAGCTCGGTGGCCGGGAAGGCACGCTCCTTGAGGATCCTGCGCATGACCGTGCCGACCTGCCCGGTGGCTCCGACGATTCCGACCCTCACGGCGACTCCCTCTACGTGTATGTGCCTGTCTGCGGCTTCTTGCGTGTCTGCGGCATTTCCATCATGCGGCCGACCGGGGTCCGCCTGTCCAATTCTTTGGACGCCATGCCCGGCACCTGGGACACCCGGACCACCCGTACGGTTGCGGAACTCGTGCTCACACCCCGCTGAGCTGCAGAAATTAGCTCGCTACGGCCCTCGTGCCGCAAGCTGTGCTGCGTCGCGCGACGGTGTGACGTACGCCTCGGCGAAATTCCCGGGGACCCGGCCGAACGTTTCCGTGCGCTGTGACGTCGTAGAGGAAACGCGGTGAGGGGGGTGGCTTGTGCTGCGCAGAAAGGCCCGCCGGGTCCAGAGGGACGATCAGGGGGATCCTCTGGACGCGGCTCAGGAACGCCGGGTGCGGGCGGTGCTCGCGCTGGGCGGGGTGCCGCAGACGGACCTGCCGGACGGGGTGCAGCAGGTCCGCCTGCGGCTGCTGGAGCGCGCCGCGAAGGGGTACGAGGCCCCGCGCGACGTCTCCGCGTGGGTGGCCGTCGTCGCCTCCAACCTGGCCATGGACTGGCACCGGGCCAAGAAGCGCCAGGAGCGGATCGGCGAGCGGCTGGCCTCCCTGAGGCAGCTGGAGCACCCCTCCGGGGAGGACACCAGCGTGCTCTCCCTCGCCGTCGCCCAGGGCCTCGACGAACTGCCCGACCCCCAGCGTCAGGTCCTCGTCCTGCGCTTCTTCGCCGACCTGCCGGTCCGCTCGATCGCCGAGGAGCTCGGCGTCCCGGAGGGCACCGTCAAGAGCCGGCTGCACACGGCGGTACGGGCCCTGCGCGCCCGCCTGCACGAGGACGAGGTGGTGTGAGATGACCGCCGAACACGAGACGCACGAGATGTACGACGGCACCGACGCGCTGATGGCCGCGATCACCGGCGAGGAGTTGCCGGCCGAAACCCGTGCCGACGCCGCGTTCATGGCCGAACACCGCAGGGCGACGGCCGACGTGGCACTGCTGCGGGAGCAGCTCGGGATCATCGGCAACGCGCTGGCCGAGGACGCGCGGCCGCAGGAGGAACCCGCTCCGGTACGGGCGCCGCGGAACTGGCGTCCGGTGCGCAGGTTCGCCTTCGGCTCACTCGCCGTGGCCGCCGTCGCGACGGTCCTGGCGGGGATGGGCTGGCTGGTGGTCCAGGCCGGGAGCGGTGCGAACGAGGACTCCGGCAGTGCCTCGGGCGCCAAGGCGGACACCTCCGCCCGCTCCCCCTTCTCGAGTCCCGGCTACCTCGCCTGCGCCCGTCTGGTCGCCGAGGGCGAGGTGACGGACGTCGAGCAGCTGCCCGGAGCCTCCGAGCAGGACCGGATCACCCTGCACGTGACCCGCTCGTACAAGCCGGAGAAGGCCGAGAAGCAGCTCACCCTCGTGATCGACGAGGGCGCTCTCCAGAAGGCCCTGCACAAGGGCGACCGCATCCTCGTGGCCGTCCCGCAGCACGCCGTCACCCCGGACTACGTGCTCGTGGGCGAGAAGTCGATCGCCCGCGAGCGCGCCGGGCTCGGCCGGGCGCTGCCCGAGTCGGCCGGCATCTCCTGCGAGTGAGGGACGGGAAGACGAGAAGGGGCGGGCGCCCTTACGGACGCCCGCCCCCACCGCCGTATCACTGCCCGACTACGGCGTGACCTTCTCGATCTTCACGCTGCCGGTGCCCGCGACCGTGCCGCGTGCGTTCACCAGCTGGACCTGGCCGAAGAACTCGCGGCCCTCCGGAGCGGCCGCCGCGGCGGTGACGCTGCCGGAGACGGTCGCCGAGTCGCCCGTGCCGAGCTTGACGGGGGTCGAGTCGTCGACGGTCACGGTGCCCAGGGACGGGGAGAAGAAGACGTCCCGGTAGTCGTAGTCCGTGGAGCCGGCGGGGATCGAGTAGCCGGTGACCTCGATGGTGTAGGTACCGGCGGCGGGCGAGGCGACGGACACGGCCTCCTCGGAGTCGCCGTCGGCAGACTGGCCGACGACGGTACCGGCGGCGTTCTTCACCGTCAGGTCGAGGTCGGCGGCCGCGTCCGAGACGTTGCCGATGGCGACGTCCAGCGACTTGGCGCCCGCGGGCACCTCGACGGTGGTGGTGCGGGTCTCGCCCTGCTTGATGGACGGGCGGTCCGACTTCGCCGAGCCGAGCGGGCCGCCGGCGAGCTTGCCGTCGAGGGCGGCGAACTTGTTGGTCACCTTCCAGGAGACGGCGGCCGGGGTGCCCACCTTCGCCTCGGGGACGGTCACGGTCGCCGGGTCGAAGGCCGCGCCGTAGACGGCGAGGTCCAGCTTGTAGGGGTTGTCGAGCAGCGGCGACGTACGGCGCGACTCGACCTCGATCTCCCACACGCCTGCCTGCGGGTCCGCGTACGAACGCACGTCGGGCTTGCAGCCGTTGGTGTTCGGGTAGTTGCTGTAGCAGTACGGGGTGCCGGTGTCCTCGACCGGGACGCCGTAGGGGTGGATCGAGATGAAGCGGGTCTGGCTCTTGTCCTTCAGCCCGCTGATCGCCGCCTCCAGCGACGTGGCGCCCTCGGGCACGGTCACGAAGTAGGACCGCGTGCTGTTGCGCTGCACGCTGTTCGACGCGGAGTAGGTGAAGTTCACCGGCGCCGAGACCACGACGGTGGTGAGGATCTGCTTGTCGATCCCCTCCGTCCTCGGGTCGTCGACCTCCAGGATCGCGCTCTTGATGCCCGCGGACCGCGGGTTCGCCCGCACCTTGACGGTCACCGGCTGGTTCAGCGGCAGCTTCACCGTGTCGGAGCCGACGATCCTGAAGGTGTCACCGGCGTTGTTCGCGAAGTGCAGCTCGTGCCGGATCGCCTTGTCCGAGCCGGAGGTGCGGGTGACGGTGACGTCGTACGTCTTCTTGTCACCGGCCTTGAGGCCGCCCTCGCGGTCGTACAGACCCGTGCCGAAGCCCGGCGTCTTCAGGGCGTAGTCGATCGCGGTGTCGACCGGCGCCTTGACGGCGTAGTTGTTGGGCACGGCGTCTTGGGCCTTGGCGGCGTCGCGGATCGAGTCCCAGGCGTCGACGATGTCGATGAGGCCCGCGCCCTCCTCGTACGCCTGAACACCCTTGATGTGATCGGCTGTTGAGGTCAGCGCCGTGCGCAGGGCCGCCGGCGTCAGCGCGATGTGCCTCTGCTTGGCGGCGCTCAGCAGCAGCGCGGAGGCACCGGCGGCCTGCGGGGACGCCATGGACGTGCCCTGCAGCATCGAGTAGCCGGCCGGCAGCGTGTAGCCCGAATCGGCGACCGGGGAGCCCGGCAGCCAGGTCTGGGTGGTGTTGATCGAGGCACCCGGCGCGGACAGGGTGGGTGTGAAGCCGCCGTCCTCACGCGGACCGCGCGAGGAGAAGGGCATCATCTGGTACTTCTTCTCCACGACCGAGCCGTAGTTGGACGCCCAGGTCTCCTTGGAGATGGTGGCGCCGACGGAGATCACCTTGTCGGCCAGGCCCGGGTCGCCGATGGTGTTGGCACCGGGACCGGAGTTGCCCGCCGATATCACCAGCTGCACGCCGTAGGTGTCGATGAGCCGCGTGTACAGCTCGGCACGGGCGTTGTTGCCGTCGTTGAGGGCCGGGAGGCCGCCGATCGACATGTTCACGATGTCGACACCGCGGTTGACGACGAGGTCGATCATGCCCTCGGTGAGCGCGACGTTGGTGCAGCCGCCGCTCCAGGTGCAGGCACGGGACGAGACGATCTTCGCGCCCGGGGCCTCGCCGTTCATCTTTCCGCCGAACAGTCCGTGGGCGGAGGTGATGCCGGCGACGTGCGTACCGTGCTCGGACTCGATGACGCCGATGTTGACGAAGTCGGCCTTCTTGCCGACCCAGTCGTCGCCGAACGGGTCCATCGGCACGTCCTTGCGGATCTGCACGACGAACGGCTGGCGCTCCACGACGTCGGTCGACGGGTTGTCCGTCCCGAAGTAGCCGACCTGGTAACCGTCCTTGTACGGCTTCATCGGTGCGTCGTCGGAGAAGTCGTAGTTGTTGTTCAGGTCGACGCGGACGGTGCCGGCGGCGGCGTCGTAGAGGACACCCCACTTGTCCGTCGTGTCGCCGTCCCGGTTGGCGTCGCCCTTCGCGTCGCCGCCCGCGGTGGCGGCCTCGCTGAAGGTGCTGACCTGGTACGACCCGGCGGGCGCCGTCCAGGTCCGGCCGCTGTAGGTGAAGGTGGGGCCGGAGACCGCGGTGACCATCGGCCGCCAGGTGGCGTCGCTGTCGACGATCGGGTCGGTCGCCGTCACCCAGTCGACGATCTTCCGCTCACCGGTGGTGGTCTTCTGCAGGGCGGGGTGGCCGAGGTCCACGCCCGAGTCGAGGATGCCGATGGTGACACCGCGGCCGTCCGCCTTCGGGTTCTTCTTCACGAAGTCGACGGCGCCCGTCTCGAAGGACGGGTTGTACGGGTTCCTGGCGGGGGTCTTCATGCCGGGGGCCGGGTAAGTGGCCTTCGCCGACGAGGTCTTGGCGGAGCCGGCGCTCACGCTCGGGTCGTCCAGCGGTATCTCCTCGCGCAGGTCGATGCCGTGCACGGAGGAGAGCTTCGCGGCGGCCGCGATGGCCGACTGGGCCCTGCCGGTCGGGACGGTGGCGCGGACGTAGCCGAGCTTGTCGTAGGTCCGGCCCACCGAGCCGCCCTTGACCGCGTCCAGCTTCTCGGCGACCTGCTCGGTCTGCCCCGGCGCGGTGGCGATCATCATCGTGACGTTCTTGTCGCCGTCGGCCTGGGCCTCGGCGAGGAGGTCCGCGTCGTCCGAACCGAGTTTGTCGTGGGCGGACTTGACGCTGCCGTCCGAGGGGGCGGTGGAGCCCGGGGTCGGAGCGTCGGCGGAGAACGCCATCGGTATCGGCCCCGCCGCGGAGAGCGCGGTGACAAGACCGGCGGCCACGGCTATGCGGGCCACGCGTCTCGCGCCCGATATGGGATCGCGCTGAGGAGTGAGGGTCATCGGCATCCCTTTGAGGTGAAGAGTCCAGTGCCGGACGAGCGCAGCTTTACCCAAGGGACAGTTGTTTGGGAAGTGTTGACCGAAACGATATCGACGTATGGGGAAAACCCCCGATGCCCTTTAGGGGTATGAGTCCCCAATAGCATCAAATCGTATGGAGTGCTACGGCGGTTCAGGATTCCTTTGTGCGCGCGTAATGCCGGGACGCCTTCGCCCTGTTTCCGCAGGCGGCCATGGAGCACCAGCGGCGCGTGCCGTTCCTCGACGTGTCGAAGAAATGCAGGATGCACGCGTCGTGGGCGCAGCCGCGGATGCGGTCGGAGGCGGTCGAGAGCAGCTCCAGATAGCTGCGGGCGGCAAGCCAGGCGGGGCCCCAGGACGGGTCGCCGAACTCGGGCAGCTCGCCGGGGCCGTCGGCGGTGAGCGTGGCCCGGATCCGCCCGTGCGTGAGAACGGCGTCGACGGCGCCGGCGCCTTCCGTGAGTGATCCGTCCACGGCCTTCTTCAGGGCGTCACGGGCCTGGAGGGTATGGCGCAGGGTCGTCGCGTCGGCGTCGAACCGCCCGTCGAGCCCGTTGGCGTCGAGCCACACCGCGAGCCCGTCGACGTCGGTGAGCAGATCCTGCACGACCCCTTCCTTGTTCCATCGCGTGTTGAGCAGGTCGAGCGCGAGGGGCTCACCGGTGAGGGGGCGCGGATCTGGGGCGGCGGGCATGGGGCGACTCCTTTCGCAACCACCTTCGGCTAACCACTGAAGTTTACGTGACCGGTTGACGCCTCCTGATTCTAACCTCTAACGTGCTTAATGATGGTTATAACTCGACGGTTGCGACCGAGAGGGAGAGCAATGACCCTGCACACGGGCCACATCGGCCTGAACGTCACCGACCTCGACCGATCACTGGCCTTCTACCGGGACGTCCTGGGCTTCGTACTCCTGAGGGAGGGCAAGGACGAGGACAGGCGGTTCGCGTTCCTGGGCGACGGAGAGCACCTGGTGCTCACCCTCTGGCAGCAGGCGCAGCAGCCCTACGACGGCACCCACGCCGGCCTGCACCACCTCGCGCTCCAGGCGCAGTCGATCGAGCAGGTCAGGGAGTACGAGACGGCACTGCGCACCTACGGCGTCGACTTCGCGTACGACGGTGTGGTGGCCCATGGCGAGGGCGCGGCGTCGGGCGGCATCTTCTTCCACGACCCCGACGGCACCCGCCTGGAGATCTCGGTGCCGAGCGGCGCCGAGGGCGCGCCGGCCCCCCATGAGGCGGCTCCGACCTGCGGGTTCTTCTAGTCGTGGCCGTGTATCACGCGGGTTCGCGGGCGCTGCAGGACCGGGTCGGCGTGCGGGAGGTCGCCGACCATGTGGGCCGGGCGATAGGCGAGGGCATCAAGCCGGTGGCCGCGGCCTTCCTGGAACTGCAGCCGCTGCTGGTGCTGGGCGCCGCGGCCCCGGAGACGGGCCGCGTCTGGACGTCGGCGCTGACCGGCGCCCCCGGTTTCGCGCGGGCGACGGGCCCGCACCAGATGTCGGTTGCGGGCAGCGTGCGCCCGGGCGACCCGCTGACGACTGCATGCGCGACCGAGGGCACCCCCGTGGGCTCCATCGCCGTCGACCCCCGCACCCGCCGCCGGATGCGTCTCAACGGCCGACTCAGGCCCACGGCACGGGGGTTGGCGGTGACGGCGGACCGGGTGTTCTCCAACTGCCCCAAGTACATCCAGCGGAGAGAGTCGTACGAGCTGCTGGACGACCGTGCGCCGGGACGGTCCCAGACGAGCGGCGAACTGAGCACCGCACAGCGGCGGTTCGTGCTCGACGCGGACACCTTCTTCGTCGCCACGGTCCATGACCGGGGCGTCGACGTGAGCCATCGTGGCGGCAACCCGGGCTTCGTACGGGCTGCTTCACCGCGGGAACTCATCTGGCGGGACTACCCGGGCAACTCCATGTTCCTCACCCTCGGCAACCTCGCGGCGGACCCGCGGGCGGGGCTGCTGTTCCTGGACTGGACGACCGGCACGACGCTGCAACTGACGGGCGAGGCGCGCACGGAGTTCGGTGCGGACGGGGAGCGACGGGTGCGCTTCGGTGTCACGGAAGTCGTCGAGACCCCGTCCGCGATCCCGCTGCGCTGGTCGGCGCCCGAATACTCGCCTGCCAATCCCTCTCCGGCGGTCTAACGTCCGTATGTGCGCAGGAAACTGAGGGTGGCGGCCTACGCCATGTGTGTCCGCGACGACCAGCTCCTCCTGGCCCGTTGGATCGACGGGGACGGCGTCCCCGAGTGGACCCTGCCGGGCGGCGGAATGGAACACGGGGAAGACCCCTACGACACTGTCCGGCGGGAGGTCGACGAGGAGACCGGCTACGACATCGAGGTGACGGGCCTGCTGGGCGTCGACACGAACCGGCGCCGCTTCCCCCGCCGCTTCGGCCGCACGGTCGACCACCAGGGCCTGCGGCTGATCTACGAGGCCCGCATCACCGGCGGCGAACTGCGCCCCGAGGTCGGCGGGTCCACGGACATGGCGGCCTGGCATCCGCTGGAGGAGGTGGCGGGCCTCAACCGGGTGGGACTGGTCGACGCCGGACTGGCGCTTTGGCGGGAGCGGCCGGCGTCGGGGCATGTGACATCTGCCGTCCGCGAGTGAGGCAGGGGCGGACTCCCTCCCCTACCCCGAAAAATGAACACTGGGTGACCACCCCCGGGCGGTCCGACGAGCGGGCGTGAACGCGCAGGGTGGCCCAAGATCGACGTACGGTGATCGGCGTTGCGCGTTGCCGTCTCGTTCACGCACAGGTCATCCCCGATGCCAAGCATCCAGAGCGAGCGGGTTGTTCGCGACAGCGAAACGACCCGCGACCACTGCCGACGCGTAGTACTCGGGGAGATCGCGCCATGTCGCGCATACGCTCTGTCGCCGCCACCATCCCGGCGATCAACCGCCGTACCGTCCTCGCCGCCACCGGCGCGGCGGCCGTCTCCGCAGGCCTCGGCTACGCCCTGCGGCCCACCGACAGCCAGGCCGCCACCGCCACAACCGCCACCACCGAGGGCACTCGGGTCGTGGCGCAGTCCCGCCAGGCCCCGGCCGCCCCCCTCGCCCCGTACACCAAGGGCACCACCCTCGCCACCGTCGCCGCCCCGCGCACCGGCTCCGGCTACCGTCGCCTCGGTGACGGTCCGGGCTGGAGCCGGGTCGTGCGCAGCGAGCTGGCCGCCCCCAGGACGGGCCGCGCCGGCCGCCGTACCGCGCTCGCCGCGTTCGTGCAGCTCACCGACCTGCACCTGATCGACTCCCAGCACCCGATGCGCCTGGAGTACCTGCGCTCCACCGACAAGCACGCCTGGCGTCCCCACGAGGCGCTCACCGTGCAGGGCGCGGTCTCGCTGGTCGAGCGGATCAACGCGCTGCGCGGCGCCCCCGTCACCGGGACGCCGCTGCACTTCGCGATGACCACGGGCGACAACACGGACAACAACGCCAAGTCCGAGCTCGAATGGTTCCTGAAGATCATGAGCGGCGGACGTATCACCCCCAACTCCGGTGATCCGCGGCACTACGAGGGCGTCCAGAACAGCGGCCTCAAGACGTACTGGCAGCCCGACTCCACCGTGCGCGACGGAGACAAGCAGCTCGGCTTCCCGCATCTGCAGGGCTTCCTTGCCGCCGCCATCCGCGAGGTCCAGAGCCCCGGCCTGAACCTGCCCTGGTACTCCACGGTCGGCAACCACGACGCCATGCCGCTCGGCTGCTACGGCCACGGCGACTCCTGGCTCGCCGAGTACGCGGTCGGCGGCAGGAAGCTGATGTCCCTGTCCGCGTCCGAGGCGACGAAGCTCCAGAACCACATCAAGAACGGCAACGACCCCAAGGGCACCGCCTTCCGGGACATGCTCAAGGCGCACAGCCGTGACATGCGCTCGGTGACCGCGGACGAGAAGCGCGCCCCGTACACCCCGACCGAGTACCTCAAGGCCCACCTCGACCCCGCGTACCGCGGTGTGGGTCCGGTCGGGCACGGCTACTCCAGCGCCAACCTCGCGGCGGGCACCCAGTACTACACCTTCCGGATCGCCGACGACGTCGTCGGCATCAGCCTCGACACCACCGACCCGGGCGGCCACTACGAAGGCTCCATCGGTACGGCCCAGTTGAAGTGGCTGGACAAGCAGCTGCGGGACAACAAGGACTCGTACGTCGTCGTCTTCAGCCACCACACCAGCAAGACCATGACGAACACGAACCACGTGGACCCGGCCCGTCCGAACGAGCGGCGGCACAACGGCCAGGAGGTCATCGCGACCCTCGGCGCCCACCGCAACGTCCTCGCCTGGGTGAACGGCCACATCCACCGTAACGACATCACCCCGCACGCGGCCTCCGGCGGCCGCTCCTTCTGGGAGATCTCCACCGCGTCCCACGTGGACTACCCCCAGCTCGCCCGGGTCATCGAGCTGACGGACAACAAGGACGGCACGATCTCCCTGTTCACGACGCTCGTCGAGTCCTCGGCCCCGCACCACACGGACTTCTCCGACCTCACCCAGACCGGCCTCGCGGCCCTCTACCGCGAGCTGTCGTACAACGCCCCAGGCGCCGGCACCTCGCTCGGCGGCGACGCGAACGACCGCAACACGGAACTGGTGCTGAAGAAGGCCTGAGGGACAAGGGCTGAGAACGGGGCCGGAAACGGCAGGCGTCCAACTTCAACGGGGACTGGTCCGGGGACACCGACGCCGTGCTCGATGCGGAGTTCTGGAGCGAATGACCGTGAGGTAATCCAGCGGACTCCGACACGAGACGCCGAGTTCATCCGTACGAAACGTCCATGCCGCCTCATATCGGCTAACCCGGCATTCACGGGGATGGCTCGATTTGTGCAAGGCGGGTGGTCGTATGCGCACGAGGCGCGGACTGCACGTGCTCTCGGTGTACGAGGGCTTCTTCTCCGGCGGGGCCCGGATACTCCATAGCGATGTCCTCCTGGGCCTACAGGAGGGTGACCAGCATCATCGTGTGCTGAGCATCCATGCCGAGGTGCACCGGGAGGCCACTCGGCAGCGCATGGAGGACGACGCCTGCTACCGGTCGCTGACCGCGGCCGGAGTGGGTGTCTCCTCCCTGGGCCGGGTGTTTCCCGCAAGTGGTGATCAGGCCGGATTCACCGGCCCCGAGCTGGCCGATACGGCGCGGGCGACGGCCGACGTGGACGTCATCCTGTCCCTCAAGGAGCAGCCGCTGCGCCTGCTCAACCAGGCGGGCCTGCCGCGCCGCCCCATCGTGGTCTGTCTGCACCGCTCCGATCCGGAGAACCAGGGGCCGGCCCTCGACGAGCTGAAGGCCGCGATCGCCGACGGCACGGTGGTGGCGTGCGTGTGCTGTGCGGAGTCGACCCGGGTCGCGTACGAGGCCGCCGGCATCCCGGCCGACCTGCTTCACGTCGTCCCGAACGGCGTGGACCTGCTCCGCTTCCGCCCCGACCCGGCCCGGCGACTGGCCCTGCGGACCGCCCTCGGCATCCCGGTGGCGGCACCGGTGGTCGTCTTCGCGGCCCGCTACGACGCGATGAAGAACGTCCCGCTGTTCCTGCGGGCGGCGCGTGCGTGGCTGGAGCGGGAGCCCGACGGGCATGTGCTGATGTGCGGGGCGGGCATGACAGCGGCGAACCCGGGGCTGGACGCGGACATCGAGGCCGCGTTCGGGGCACAGCGGTCACCCACGGACCGGGTCCGGCTGCTGGGCGTCCGGCACGACATGGAGTCCGTGTACGCCGGTGCCGACGTCGTCGCGCTGACGTCCTCGTGGGGCGAGGCGGCCCCGCTGTGCCTGGTCGAGGGCATGATGTGCGGCGCCGTACCGGTCGCCACCGACGTCGGCGACAGCGCGGTGATCGTGGCGGGCCACGGCTTCGTCACGCCGCCCGACCCGGCGGCGATCGCCCGGGCCTGGACGGAAGCGGCGGCATCCCGCGCCGACCTCGCCCCGGCCCTCGCCGCAAGCCGCGAACGCTTCAGCCGTACGCGGATGATCGCCTCGTACGCCGCGCTGCTCGACCGGGTCGCCGCAGGGGCTGCCGCAAGGCCGGCGCTCCCGGAATCGCTCTGAGAGCTTCGGGCCCGAGGGGCGGAGCGCGGTGGTCGTCGGCCTGATCTCCGTAGCTGCTTCAGCCCCAGTCGCACCCCGGCAGGGGCGGCCGTCGAACCGGACTGGCTCCTGCGTGCCGAGGTGGGCAGGACGGTGCGGGCCCGGCTGGTGAGGTGACCGTCGGGCCCGCCGCCCTGGCGTCACTCCACGCGGGCCGACCTCGGCGTCGTCGATGAGGCACCCACCCGCTCGCCGGCCTCGGTCGCCGGCAGTACCTGACGCACACTCACCAGCGCCGCCAACGCGATCGCGCCCACCACCGCGGGCACCCCGGCCGCGCCGGCCGTGGACAGGGTCAGACCTCCGAGGGCTCCGGCGACCGCGACGCCCAGGAACTGGGAGTGCCGCAACGCCCGTGCTGTCCAGGCCGGTTGCCCGGTGTGCGATGGGGGACAGATACGTGTACATCGTGTACGCCGCGAAGTAGAGGCCGAACGTCGTCACCAGGCCCCAGCGGACCGGGCCCCGGCGCAGTAGGTTCAGCCGCCCGGCCGTAGCGCCCGCCGTGCCGGGGACGTCCGGGAGCCAGGTCAGGACGGCCAGGGCGGTGACCAGCGCCAGCGCGGCCACGCGGGAGTCATCGAGGCGGCGCACCTCGCGGCCCGCGACGCCCTGCGCTGCTTCCCTGCCTGGACGAGGGCAGCTGCGACGACACCTACGACCTCGTGCTCCAGCCCGAGCGGGCACAGTCGCTGGCCTCCTGACCGCGTACGAGGAGGGGGCCGCCGGCACCCGGCGGCCCCCTCCTCTCCCCTCCTGATACCGGTCCTCCCGGATACCGGTCCCGGTCCGTCACTACCGGGGCAGCACCACGACATACGCGGCCGGGTCCCGGTCGCCGGACGCCATGAGCGCCGTACGGACGACCGTGGCCTGCTGCTCCATCGAGTCGCGGAGTTTCTTCGGGGTGACGTACACGACCGTGATGCCCAGCCGCTCCAAGGTCTCCCGCTTGCGGGCGTACTCCGACCACATCGCGTCCTCGTCCTGGCGGGGGGCCCGTGTGTCCAGCTCCACCGCCACCGCCTGCTCGGGCCAGTACGCGTCCAGGCCGCCGAGGTGGGGGCCGCCCGGGAGGCGGAGGTCGACGTTCCAGACCGGGTCGGGCAGGCCGTGGTCGTGGACCATCCGGTACAGGCGGTCCTCGGCGATCGCGCGGCCCTCGGCGAGCAGCGAGTCCACCGCGTCCACCACGTGCGGCCGGCTGAGCAGCTTCGCCTGGTTCAACGCCCGTACCACCGAGGCCGGTTCGCAGTGGCCGCCGCGCACCGCCTCCGTCAGCAGCCGGCGCACCGCGCCCGCGTCCGCCAGTTCGGAGACCGCGTCGGCCAGGGCCCGCGGCACCGGGGCGATCGGAACTCCCGTCACCTGCTGGGGAGTCGGCAGCGCCGGCGTGCGGACGATCCGTGCGCAGCCCGTCGAGCGCAGCCGCCGCAGCCGGGGGACCAGGACGTCGACCTTCTCCAGCGACAGCAGCGGGGGCGCCGACGTGAAGCCGTGCAGGTTCAGGGCCGCCAGCCCCGTGATCATCGCCTCCGGGTAGACCGGGTGGTGGGGGTCGTCCGCGCCCGGTTGCGCCGGCACCCCGGCGGACGACTCTCGCGCCGCGTACATCAGCACCGCGTGCAGCCGCTCCTCGCTGGTCGGCGGGCCCGGGTGGAGAAGGAAGACGCCCGGGAGGATCTGCTGCCAGGGACCGCCCGCGCGGCACTGCTCGGTCATCTCCGCGGACGTGACGCCGTGCGCGCGGAGCTGAGCGGTCGTCAGGACGCGGCGGTGCACCTCGGCGAGGTGGCGGAGGGGGCGGGGGGAGGCCGGGGGGAGCGGCGTGTTGTGGTTCATGCCGGGGGTTTTCCGCGCCTGGTCCGCTCTTTAACCGCTGTTACACGCTCGTCGACAAATACGGACAAGGTGCCACTAAAGGACGGGTGTTCGGATGCCGATAGGGCACGGAAAACCCCTGGTCCGTTCGGGTTGGACCAGGGGTTACGGGTGTTATTGACCGCATTCCGTAACGGTCACGGGCGGATCAACCGTTGGCCAAAGCCTGGGCCCGCAGCGCCCGCGCCAGGTCGTCGCGCGACTCCAGCACCAGCCTCCGCAGCGCCGGCGCCGCGTCCTCGTGGGCGGCGAGCCAGGCGTCCGCCGCGTCCAGCGTCGGCTGCGCGTCCCGCTCGGCCGGATGGGCCGGGAACAGGCCCCGGACCACGTCCATCCCGATCTGGATCGACCGCTCCCGCCAGACCCGCTCGATCACCGCGAAGTACTTCGAGACGTACGGCGCGGTCAGCTCCCGCTGCGAAGGCTGCGCGAAGCCCGCGATCGTGGCCTCCACCAGGGCGTTGGACAGCGCGTCCGACTCCACCACCTGCGCCCAGGCCTGCGCCTTCACCGCCGCCGAGGGGCGGGCGGCCAGGCAGCGGACCTGGTGGCGCTTGCCGGACGCCGTGTCGTCGCGGGCGAGTTCGGCCGCCAGCGCCGTCTCGTCCGCGACTCCGTGGGCCGCCAGCGGCTCCAGGAACGCCCAGCGCAGCTCCTGGTCGACCTCCAGTCCTTCGACCTTCTCGGTGCCGTCCAACAGGCCGCGCAGCAGCGCCAGATCGGCCGGCGCCGACGCCACCGAGGCGAGGAAACGGGCCCACGCCAGCTGGTGCTCGCTGCCCGGCTCGGCCGCCCGCAGATCCCGCAGCGCGGTCTGGGCCAGCAGCCGCTCGCCCGTCGGCCGCCAGGCCGGCGCCGCGTAGTTGACCAGCGCCGAGTTCGCCCAGGCGTGCAGCATCTGCAGGACGCCGATGTCGGACTCGCGGTGCGCGAAACGCGTCACCAGGTCGATGAAGTCGGCCGCGGGCAGCAGCGCGTCCCGGGTCAGGTTCCACAGCGCCGACCAGCACAGGGCGCGGGCCAGCGGGTCGGCCATCGCACCGAGGTGCTCGCGCAGTGCGGCCAGCGAGCTGTCGTCGAAGCGGATCTTGCAGTACGTGAGGTCGTCGTCGTTGACCAGCACCAGCTCGGGGGCCTCGGCGCCGGCCAGCTCCGCCACGACCGTACGCGGGCCGTCGACGTCCGCCTCGGCGCGCGCGTACCGCTCCAGGCCGCCCTCGGCCGTACGCCGGTACAGGCCCACCGCCACGCGGTGCGGCCGCAGTTCGGGGTGCGACTCGGCGGCCTCCTGCACAACCGCCAGCTCGTCGACCCGGCCCTCCGCGTCCAACAGCACGTGCGGGGTGAGGGAGTTGACGCCCGCTGTCTGCAGCCAGCTGCCCGCCCACGTCGCCATGTCCCGGCCGCTGGTCTCCTCCAGGGCCGACAGGAGGTCGCCGAGGCGTGTGTTGCCGTACGCGTGCCGCTTGAAGTAGCGCCGTGCGCCCTCCAGGAACGCGTCCTGGCCGACGTACGCCACCACCTGCTTCAGTACGGAGGCGCCCTTGGCGTAGGTGATGCCGTCGAAGTTGAGCTTCGCGTCCTGGAGGTCGCGGATGTCGGCGGTGATCGGGTGGGTGGAGGGCAGCTGGTCCGCGCGGTACGCCCAGGCCTTGCGGCGGTTGGCGAAGGTGATCCAGCCGTCGGTGAATCGGGTGGCGCCGACCAGCGCGAACGCGCCCATGAAGTCCGCGAAGGACTCCTTGAGCCACAGGTCGTCCCACCACTCCATGGTGACCAGGTCGCCGAACCACATGTGCGCCATCTCGTGCAGGATGACGTTGGCCCGACCCTCGTACGAGGCCCGCGTGACCTTGCCCCGGAAGATGAACTCCTCGCGGAAGGTGACCAGTCCGGGGTTCTCCATCGCGCCGAGGTTGTACTCGGGGACGAACGCCTGGTCGTACTTCCCGAAGGGGTACGGGTAGTCGAAGTGGTCGTGGAAGAAGTCCAGGCCCTGCTTGGTGACGAGGAAGACGTCGTCCGAGTCGAAGTAGGGGGCCAGGCCCTTGCGGCACAGGGCGCCGAGGGGGATCTCCAGCCGCGAGCCGTCCTCGAAGGTCCGCTCGTAGGAGTCGGTCACGTAGTGGTACGGGCCCGCCGTCACGCACGTGATGTATGTCGAGATCGGCTTGGTCTCCGCGAACCTCCAGACGCCGTCCGCCAGTTCACCGACCCCGTTGCTCCACACCGTCCAGCCCTCCGGCGCCCGCACCTCGAAGCGGAACGGGGCCTTGAGGTCCGGCTGCTCGAAGTTCGCGAAGACCCGGCGGGAGTCGGCCGGCTCGTACTGGGTGTACAGATACACCTCGCCGTCCTCCGGGTCGACGAAGCGGTGCATGCCCTCACCGGTGCGGGAGTAGGCGCACTGCGCGTCGACGACCAGCTCGTTCTCCGCGGCGAGGTCCTCCAGGAGGATCCGCGAACCGTCGAAGACCGCGCCCGGGTCGAGGTCCCGGCCGTTGAGTGAGACGGCCGTCACACTCGGCGCGATCAGGTCGGCGAAGGTGGTGGCGCCCGGCTCGTTGCTGCGGAAGCGGATCGTGGTCACCGAGCGGAAGGTGCGCCGTCCCTCCTCGGCCACGTCCCCCACCGCCGTACGCAGGTCGAGGGACACGTCGTAACCGTCGACGGACAGCAGGGCGGCCCGCTCCCGGGCCTCGTCGCGGGTCAGATTCTCACCGGGCACGGGCGGTACTCCCTCTGGACATATCGGGCATGGGTGGGGTGCGGCGGAACAGGACCGATCCTGCCATGTGCACCTGACGCCGGACACCGGGAATGGGGTCGGTGATGCCCGGTGTTGCCCTGGGAAACGGCCGTATTCCTAGGAGAGCCATGTCCGAGACCGCGACGTCGTCCACCAAGACCCCCGTCGACTTCTGGTTCGACCCGCTGTGCCCCTGGGCCTGGATGACCTCCCGATGGGTGCTGGAAGTGGAGAAGGTCCGGGACATAGAGGTCCACTGGCACATCATGAGCCTGGCCGTGCTGAACGAGGACCGGATCGACGAGCTGCCCGAGCAGTACCGGGAGATGCTCGCGACCAAGGCGTGGAAGCCGGTGCGCGTGGTGACGGCGGCTTGGCAGAAGCACGGCGCGGACGTCGTCGGCCCCCTCTACACGGCGCTCGGCACCCGCATCCACAACCAGGGCGAGGGCCCGACCGTCGAGGCGATCGTGGGCGCCCTGGCCGACGTCGGCCTGCCCGCCGACCTGATCGACTACGCCGACCAGGAGGACTTCGAGTTCGAGGCCGAGCTGCGCGCCTCCCACAAGGAGGGCATCGAGAAGGTCGGCCAGGAGGTCGGCACCCCGGTCATCGCCGTCCCCGGCGCGGACGGCGAGCAGATCGCCTTCTTCGGCCCGGTCGTCACCCCGGCCCCCAAGGGCGAGGAAGCCGCCAGGCTCTGGGACGGCACCCTCGCCGTCGCCTCGGTCCCCGGCTTCTACGAGATCAAGCGGACACGGACGGCGGGCCCGGACTTCAGCAACCTGTGACCCCGTGAGCCGGGCGGCTCAGTCGGGCAGCCGCCTGGGCCGGTCGAAGGGGGACGAGTTCAGGCCGGTTCGCAGAGTCCCGCAGTCGCAGACGAAGAAGTCGCCCACGTACCTGCGCCCTGTGGCGTCGCGGAGCTTGTCCTGCTGGTCTTTCGTCAGCGGACTGTGCTTCTCGTCGTGACGGCAGGTCTCGCAGTACAGCTTCCGTGGATTCGCCATGACGTCACGGTCCACCGGAGGCTCGGCCACCGGAAGGCTCCGCGAGACACGTTCTCGCGGAACCTTCCCCACGTCACGCTCTTGCTGCTCTCACGTCCCCTTGGCCGCCTCCCCGAACTCCTCGGGAAAGCGCTCGCCCTTGCCCCTGTTCAGGTACGGCTGGTACCAGAGGCACCCCTCGGCCGTGCAGCGCCACAGGTTGCCCACGAAGAAGCGGGGGCCCTTCTTCTCGCGGACGGCCGCCTTCTCCGCGTTGGTGAGCAGGCGGAACCTCTGCCTGCTCCGGCACGTCGGGCACTCCCGCTCGATCTCGGTCATCAACCCCTCCTCGCGATCACCGCCAGGTCCGGGCGGTATCGGACAGCGGCTCCGCCGCGGGCGGCCACACCCGCGTCGACCCTCAGGGGTAGTACAGCGCGTACTCGGCGAAGGCGCCTCCGGAATCGCCCCGAAGTCGTCCCCGAAGTCGTCCTCGTCGTTCACCCGCGTGCCCGGCCCCGGGCCGCCGTGAGCCGGGCCAGATGGTCCTCGTAGGCCTCCGCGTAGTACGCCGCCCGTGCCGCGTCCGGGTCGACCACCGCCGTCGGCTCGGTCCAGGCGGACGCGTCCAGGGCGATCCCGTACCGCTGCGCCGCCGCCAGCACCGCGCCGCGCGCGCCCACTTCACCCTCGACGATCCTCAGCGGGCGGCCCAGGACGTCGGCGAGCAGCCGCATCCACGCGGCGCTGCGGGTGCCGCCGCCGCAGACCGCGAGCGTGCCCTTGAGGCCGGCGGCCTCCAGGCAGTGCCGGGCCGCGAAGCCGATGCCCTCGCAGGTGGCGCGGATCAGGTCGCCCTTCGTCGACTCCAGGGAGATACCGGTGAGTTCGGCACGCAGGTGCGGCTCCACGAAGGGAGCGCGCTCACCCGACGGGGCGAAGTACGGCAGGACTCGCACACCGTTCGCCCCGGGCGGGGTCCCGGCGAGCAGCGCGTCGACCTCCTCGTGGTGGACGCCGGTGGTCGACAGCACCCAGTCGAGGGCCGCCGTGCCGACCATCGCGGGCATGGCGCGCAGCCGGTGACCTGGGCGGTCGGTGGAGATGTACAGGCCGGCCGGCTCCCCGGTCAGGTCGAGGTCGGTCGTCGCGACCAGGCTGGCCAGGCAGGTGCCGACGATCAGCAGACCGTCCCCCGGCGTCGTCACGCCCGCGCCGAGAGCGCAGGACGGGAGGTCGTACGGGCCGTTCGCGAGCCGTGTGCCCGACGGCAGGCCCTCGCCGAGCGCCTCGGCCGTCGTGATCGGGTCGCCGACGGGCGCGAGCAGACCGCGGCGGTGGGTGAGGCCGAGCAGCTCGACCGCCCGGTTGTCGTACGTCCTCGTGCGCGGGTCGAGGAACGGCATCGACGCGTCCGACACGTCCGTCGTCGCCGGGGCGCCGGTCAGCCGCCGGAAGACCATGTCCTTGCAGTACAGGGCGGTGGCCGCGGCATCGAGGGAGTGCGGTTCGTAGCGGTCGAACCAGGCCAGCAGCGGGCCCGGGCAGCCCGGGAACATGGCGCTCCCGGTCCGCCGGAACACCGCCTCGAAGGTGCCGTCCGCCAGCCACTGGTCGAGCAGTTCATGGGCGCGGCCGTCCATCCACGAGGCCGCGGGGCGGACCGGGCGCCCCTCCTTGTCGACCAGCCAGACCCCGTCGCCCTGCCCGGTCAGCCCGGCCAGCTCGACGGGCTCGGGCACCCGCGCCGTCAACTCCTGCAGCACGCCGACGACAGCCGCGTACACCTCCTCCATGTCCTGCTCCACGACGCCGCCGTGCAGCGCGAGCCCCACCGGGCGTGCCTCGACGGCCAGTTCACGTCCCTCGCCGTCGAACGCGGCGGCCTTCACCATGGACGTACCCACGTCGATCCCGACGTACATGACGCGCTCTCCTCTGCGGTTCGGCAGCGCCCCGGAGGGACGCGGGCGGTATCGGTGTGCGGCTTGGCCGCGCGGGCGCGACCGGCCACGACGGCGCTGCATGCGAACGACGACACTTCCCGGCACTCAGGTCAGAGCGTGCGCCAGCGCTTCCCCGCGCACCCAGCGCCCCACCTCCGCCGCGGCGATCCGCGCCGCCTTCTCCGCCACCGCGCGCGAGGCGCCGCCCAGATGCGGGGTCAGTACGACGCGTTCGGCGAGCGCGCGCAGCCGTGAGTCCGCCGGCAACGGCTCCTGTACGTAGGTGTCGAGGGCGGCGGCCGACACCTGCCCGCTCTCCAGGGCGTCGCACAGCGCGTCCTCGTCGAGCAGCGGGCCGCGTGCCGCGTTCACGACCACCGCGCCCTGCGGCAGCAGCGCCAGTTCGCGGGCGCCGATCAGGCCGTAGGTCTGCGGCGTGAGCCGGGCGTGCAGCGTGATCACCCGGGAGTGGCGCAGGAGTTCGTCCAGCGAGGCGACCCGCAGACCGTGGATCTCGCCGCGCACATAGGGGTCGTGCACCATCACCTGCGCGCCGAAGGCGCACAGCGCGCGGGCCACCCGGCTGCCGACGGCGCCGTAGCCGACCAGCCCGACGGGCAGGTCCTCCAGCTCCAGACCGCTGTGCTCGTACGTGTAGTACGTCGCCCCCTCCCAACTGCCCTGCCCTGCAAGGAGGTTGTGTGCCTGGGGGATGCGGCGCAGGGCCGACAGGAGCAGGCCGACGGTGAACTCGGCGGTGGCGGCGGCGTTGCGGCCCGGGGCGAAGCAGACGCGGACGTCGTGCCGCTTGGCCGCGTCCAGGTTGACGTTGACCGGTCCGCCCCGGCACACGACGACCAGCCGCAGGTCGGGACACGCCTCCAGGACGCGTTCCGTCACCGGCCCCATCTGGGTGACCAGCACGGTCGCGCCGACGAGCGCATCGATCAGCTCCTCCTCGGCGTCGCTGGCCTCCGTCACCTCGGCGACCGGGCCGAAGGGTTCCAGCGGCCAGCCGAGGGTCAGTTCGCTCACGTCACAGGCGGCTTCACGGCCGATCGCCGCCGTGATGAGCGACGGCAGGATGAAGTGGTCACCGGCGGCGACGACCCGCACGGGTTCGCTCACCGGTTCGCTCATCGGCTCACTCGTCGGATCGCTCATCGCAGGGAGTCTCCCGTCTCGGCGTCGAAGACATGGGTGAGGCGCGCGTCGGCGGTGACCCGTACGGGCTCGTCGTGCGCGAGGCGCACCTCGGGGTCGGTGAGGACGACGAGGGAGCGTTCGACGCCGTCGAGGGCGAGGGTGGCGATGCCCGCCTCCAGGAGGGGTTCGTGGGCGACGACCCGGGCGGGCAGGCCCTCGTCGCCGGTGAGGTGCAGGTCCTCGGGGCGGATACCGACGACGACCTCGCGGCCCGCCGGCACCGGGAGAGGCAGCGCGATCCTGACCGCGGCCGACAGCCGGGCGTGGCCGTCCGCATCCGCGATGCCGGGGAGGAGGTTGATCGCGGGTTCGCCGACGAAGTCCGCGACGAACACGTTGGCGGGGCTGTCGTAGATCTCGTAGGGCGTGCCGAGCTGCTGGATGACGCCGTCCTTCATCACCGCGATCCGGTCGGCGAGGGAGAGGGCCTCCTCCTGGTCGTGCGTGACAAGGATCGTCGTATGGCCCAAGTCCCGCTGGATGCGCTTGAGTTCGCGGCGCGTGGTGTCGCGCTGGGCGGCGTCGAGGTGGGAGAGGGGTTCGTCGAGGAGCAGTACGTCCGGTTCGCGGACGAGTGCGCGGGCCAGGGAGACCCGTTGCTTCTGGCCGCTGGACAGGCCCGCCGGGCGGGCGTCGAGGATGCCGGTGAGGTCGACGCGGTCGGCGATCTCGGCGACCTTGCGCGCCACGTCCCTCCGATCGCTCCCCCTGCGTGCCTTCAGCCCGAAGGCCAGGTTCTCCGCCACCGTCAGCGGGGGATACAGCGCGTAGTTCTCGAAGGCGACCCCCATGTTGCGGGCCTGGGCGGGACGGTCGGTCACGGACCTGCCGGCCACCAGGATGTCCCCGCCGGTCACGGTCTCCAGGCCGGCGATCATCCGCAGGGTCGTGGACTTGCCGCAGCCCGAGGGGCCCAGCAGCCCGAGCAGCTCCCCGGAGTGCAGCGCGAGGTCGATGCCGCGTACGGCGTCCACCGACGGCCGGCCCCGGGACCGGAACGTCTTGCGCAGATCACGTAGCTCCAGCTCGGTCATCGCCGCCCCTTGTGGCTGTCGTGATAGTCGAGGCCGTGGTGGCTGTCGTGGTGCACACCTCGTAACGGACCTTGTGCTCGTCCAGGTCCCGCAGTGCCTCCGCCGACGCCCCGTCGTCCACGAGGAGCAGGTCGAAGCGGGACAGCGGGACGACCCGGTGCAGGGCGACCCGGGCGAGCTTGGTGTGGTCGATCAGCAGGACGTTGCGGGCGGCCGAGTCGAGCATCGCCCGCTTCACGGACACGATGTGCTGCTCCTGGTGGTAGGCGTAGCCCCCGTGCACGGCCGACGTGGAGGCGAAGCAGACGTCCACGCGCAGCGACTGGACGGCCTCGACGCAGGAGACGCCGAGGAAGGAGGAGTGCAGCGGGTCGTATTCCCCGCCCAGGGCCATCAGATGGATGCCCCGCTGGTCGGAGAGGAGGTTGATGGCCTCCAGGAAGTTGGTGACGACCGTGAGCGGGGTGATGTCGCCGAGGCGGAGCCTGCGGGCTATCTCCAGGGTGGAGGTGGAGTCGTCCAGCATGATCGCCATGCCGGGCTCTATCGACTTCAGCGCGTGCTCGGCGACGGCGGCCTTCTCGGCGCGCATGGTCTTCAGCCGGTACTGCACGTTCGACTCGAAGACCCCGGACGGCTGGGCGGTCACCCCACCTCTGAACTTCCGGACGATGCCCTGCCGTTCGAGCTCGTCGAGGTCCCGGTGGATGGTCATCAGGCTCACCCCGAAGCGTTCGGCCAGCTCGGCCGCCGTCGCCGATCCGTCGGCCAGGACCTGCTCGGCCATGGCGGCCTGGCGGGCCGCGGGCCCCTGCTGATGCGCGCTGCTGGTGCTGCTCATCGTGTCCCGATCAGTCGTCCTGGGCGCCCGGGCCGGTCGGCCTCGAACAGCAGCAGGTTCTCAGGCCGGACGGTCAGCCGTACCGGATCGTCGGGACGCAGCCCGGCCGTGTCGCCGCGCGGGACGACCAGCGACGCGTGCTGCCCGCCGAGCCGGACCGTCACCTCCACCGAACGGCCGAGCACCTCGGTGACGTAGACGGTGCCGGTGAGTTCGTGGCCGGCGACGCCCTTCAGCGCGATGTCCCGGGGCCGCACGCCGACCAGTACGTCCGTGCCGGCCTGCGCCTTCACCCGGAGCGGCAGTTCCACCTTCCCGTCCGTCGACCGGAAGCCGCCGTCCTCGGTCACCGTCCCCGGCAGCAGATTGATCCGCGGCCGCCCGAAGGCCCGCGCCACCTCGGTGTCGCACGGCCGGTACCAGATCTCCTCCCGCGTCCCCGTCTGCACGATCCGCCCGTCCCGGATCACCCCGATCCGGTCGCCGAGAGCCAGCGCTTCCAGGGAGTCGTGGGTGACGTAGAGGGTGGTCGTGTTCTGGACCGCTCCGATCGCCTTCAGCTCGGCCCGCATCTGCTGGCGGAGCTTGGCGTCGAGGTGGGAGAGGGGCTCGTCGAGCAGGAAGGCGCGGGCGGGGCGGACCAGGACCCGGCCGAGCGCGACGCGCTGCCGCTGGCCGTTGGAGAGCTGTCCGACCCGGCGGTCCAACAGGGCGCTGATGCCGAGCAGTTCGGCGATGGCGCCGATCCGGTCGCGGGCCTCGGCGGCGGGCAGGCGGTGGCGGGGCGAGCGGAGCGGGGAGGCCAGGTTGTCGTAGGCCGAGCGGTGCGGGTAGAGGGCGTAGCTCTCGAAGCACATCGCCACACCCCGGTCGTACGGCTCGACGCCCGCCATGTCCCTGCCGTCGAGCAGGACCGTCCCGAAGTCGGGCTGTTCCAGCCCGGCGACGGTCTTGAGCGTGGTCGTCTTGCCGGCACCGGACGGACCGAGCAGACAGAAGAACTCGCCCTCGCGTACGTCCAGTTCGAGCCCGTCGAGGGCGGTGACCCTGCCGTACGCCTTGGTGATCCCCCGCAGCCCGATCACGACTTCACCGCACCGAACGACAGCCCCCGCACCAGATACCGCTGGATGGTGAGGGCCAACAGGAGGGGCGGTACGACCGACACCAGCGCCGCCGCGGCCGTGAGGTTGTACTTGGGGCGGTCGCCGCCGAGGAAGGACAGGGCGCCCACCGTCACCGTCTGGGCCTCGCTGGAGGTGAGGATCAGCGGGAAGACGAAGTTGTTCCAGGCGAAGATGAAGGCCAGCAGCGACACCGCCGCGATGCCCGGCTTGACCAGTGGCAGGGCGACCTTGAAGAACGCCTGCTTGCGCGAGTACCCGTCCAGCAGGGCCGCCTGCTCCAGCTCCGGTGTCAGATCGGCGAAGTAGGACCGCATGATCCACACGATCAGCGGCAGCGTGACGAGCTGCAGGACCCAGATCATGCCGACGTACGTGTCGAAAAGGCCGAGCTTCTGGTAGAGCACGAACAGCGGGATGATCACGGTGAGTTCGGGCGCGAACCGGAACGACAGCAGCGTGAACATCAGGTTCTCCGAGCCCTTGAACCGCCAGCGGGCCGACGCGTACGCCGCCGGCAGCCCGACCACCAGCGACAGCACGACCGCCCCCACCGACACCACCAGGCTGTTGACGAAGAACCGCACGAACGGGATGCCCTCGCTGTCGCCGAGGACGGTCCGGTACCCGTCGAGGGTCGGCGTGAAGGAGAAGTAGGTGCTGAAGAGCTGGTTCGCGGGCTTCAGGGACAGGATCACCATCCAGGCGATCGGGAACAGGGCGAAGACGAAGTAGAGGATGAGCGCGACATCGGCCAGCCATCCCAACAGGCGTTTCCTGACGGTCATTTCGCCTCGGCCGCCTTCCGCTGGATCGTGCCGAGATGGCGTACGAGCACCATCGCGGCCAGGTACACCACCGCCCACAGCACGATCGTGTAGCTGATCCCGAAGCTGTAGCGCTGGAAGCGGATCGCCTCCAGGTAGGCACGGATCTGCAGGACGACGGTCGAGTCGCCCGGGCCGCCCTCCGTCAGGGCGTAGATGATGTCGAAGACCTTCAGCGAGTCCATGAACCGGAAGATCACCGCGACCAGGACGTACGGCCACAGCATCGGCAGGGTCAGCCGCCGGAAGGTGTACCACCAGCCCGCGCCGTCCACGGCCGCCGCCTCGAAGGGGGAGGTGGGCAGCGACCGCAGACCGGCCAGGGCGAGGATCGCCACGAACGGGGTGTAGACCCAGACGTCCACGGCGATCGACGACAGCAGCGCGCCGGCCGGGGTGTCCGTCCACTGGACTCCCCCCAGCCCGAAGGGTTTCAGCAGGTGGTTCACCACCCCCACCGACGGCTGGAGCATCAGCTTCCAGATGATCGCGGCGATCACCGGGGCGATCATCAGCGGCAGGATGAGGATCTTCTCCAGCACCCGGCCGACGATCGACGAACGGTGCAGCAGCAGGGCGACGGCGACACCGAGCACGGTCTCGACCGCGGCGGCTCCGACGGCGTACAGCACGGTCACCCACGCGGAGTTCCAGAAGGCGTCCTGCGTGAAGACCGTCTCGTAGTTCTCGAACCGCACCATGTCCGGCTGCGGTTTGCTCGCCGAGAAGTCGAACAGCGTGTAGTAGAGCCCGAGTCCGAACGGATAGAGGATCCCGCAGGTCAGCAGCAGCGCCGGGACGATGAGGACGTACGGGCGCAGGGTCAGCCGCCAGCCCATCGCCGCTCAGCCCACCTTGGAGGCGAGGTCGCCCGCCAGGCCGTTCAGTACCGACTTCGCGTTCTTGCCGCCGTAGATCTCCTGGAGGGCCGCGGCCCAGCTGGTGGTCGCGTCGAAGAACTGGGCCTGCGGGGTGAACTGGATCCTCGTCTGGTCGACGACCGTCTCGAAGGTCTCGATGAAGCCCGGCAGGTGCTTCATCTTGTCCTTGTAGGCCGCGTCCTGGCTGACCGACTTCCGCACCGGGTCGATGTGGTTGCCGGTGATGGCGGCCTTGCGCAGGTGCTCCTTGCCGGTCGCCCACTGCAGGAACAGCCAACCGGCGCTCTTCCTCTTGGACTTGGCGTTCATGCCGAGCGACCAGATCCACATGTTGGTGGCGAGGGAGCCGTCCGGTCCCTTCGGCCCCGGGTGGAAGGCGATCTTCCCGGAGGCGGGGGAGGCGCCCTTCACCGCCTGGAAGTAGGCGGCCGTGTCGGCGTCGAAGAGCATGCCCGCCTTCTTCGCGCCGAGGTCGCTGGAGCACTGGTACCAGGTGTACGAGGTCCAGGACGGCGGCCCGCCCTGCTTGACCATGCCGGCCCAGTCCTGCGTGAAGGCGATCGCCTCCGGGGTGTTCATGGCGGGCTTCAGCTTGCCGCCGTTCACGGTGAAGTCGTGCAGGCCGTTGCGGGCGTACATGGTCATGAAGCCGGGGTGGATGGTGGCCCAGCTGCGGGACCCGCGCACGGCGATCCCGTACATGCCGTCGTAACCGGCCCCGGGCGCCTTCCTCTTGATGGCCCCGGAGATCTCGCGCAGCTCGTCGAAGGTCTCCGCCGGTTTCAGCCCGAGTTTCTTGAAGACCTCGGTGTTGTAGGCGACGACGTTCGTCTCCCAGCCCCACGGCAGCGCGTACTGTCCGCCCTGCCCGAGCGGCGCGCCCGCCCTGAGCGACCACTGGTCGGCCTGGAGGAGGTTGGGGAAGAAGTCGGCCTGGTCCCATTCGGCGCCGGTGGCCGAGGAGTTGCGCATCCAGGGCCCGAGATCCTCCAGCCAGCCCGGCGGCCCGTACTGCCAGACCATGTACGCGCCCAGCATGAACACGTCGTAGGAGGCGCGACCGCTGGACAGGTCGACGGTGAGCTTGTCGAAGTAGTTGTCCTCGGGGAAGACGTCGTACTCGACCTTGATGCCGGTCTTCTCGGTGAAGGACTTCAGGTCGGCGATCAGGGCGTCCGTGTACGGGTGCTTGTTGAGCAGTGCCCTGACCGTCGTGCCCTTCTCCCGTTTCCAGTCGAAGGAGCCGGTGACGTCGTCGGCGGCCGAGCCGTCGCTCCTGTTGTCGTCCCCGCCGAAGCCCGCGCCGCAGGCCGCGAGTAACGGGGTCGCGGCGGCCCCCGCGGTGAGGGCGAGGAAGCGTCGGCGGTCGTGCGCGTGCGTGTCCATCCGTGACCTCCGCGTGGGGTTGGGCCCGGTGCGCTGTTTGGTTGACACGTCGAGTCGACTCGTTAACAGAGGGTGTAACGGCGGAAGATGACCGTCAATCCCTCGCGCACGCGAAAATATCGGTGCAGAGTGAGAAGTTCACATGCCGGGTCGCGATCCATGGGAGGTCCGGATGGGACACGAGCGTGACGCGTGGCTGGGGATCGACCTGGGCACACAGAGCGTCCGCGTGCTGCTCGTCACCGCCGACGGCACGGTCCTCGGCGCCGGTTCGGCCCCGTTGGAGGGGCGGCGCGACGGGGTACGGCACGAACAGGATCCGGAGCAGTGGTGGACGGCGGTGTGCGCGGCGGCCCGGGTCGCGCTCAGGGACCGGCCCGCCCGGGTCGGCGGGCTCGCGGTGTGCGGGACGTCCGGGACCGTGCTGCTGACGGATGCGGCGGGATGGCCCGTGAGCCCCGCGCTGATGTACGACGACGGGCGGGCGTGGGCCGAGGGGGAGCGGCTGCGCGGGGCGGGGCTCACGGTGCAGAACACCTGGGGGCTGCCGAAGGCGCTGTGGCTGTTGCGCACCCATGGGCACGGGCACATCGCCCACCAGCCCGACATCGTCACCGCCCGCCTCGTCGGCCACCCCGTCCCCACCGATTCCAGCCACGCCCTCAAGACGGCGTACGACGTGGAGCGCGACGCCTGGCCGGCCGTCCCCCACGCGCCCTCCCTGCCCGACGTCGTCCGCCCCGGCACCCCCCTCGGCGAGGTCTGCCCGGCCGCCGCCGAGGCCACCGGCATCCCGGCCGGCACCCCCGTGATCGCCGGGATGACCGACGGCTGCGCGGCCCAGATCGCGTCCGGGGCGCTGCGCCCCGGCTCCTGGAACTCGGTGCTCGGCACGACGCTCGTCCTGAAGGGGGCCTCCGTCACCCCCATCCACGACGCCACCGGCGTGGTCTACAACCACCGCGCACCGGACGGCAGTTGGCTGCCCGGCGGGGCGTCCAGCGTGGGCGCGGGGGTGCTGACCGCCGCCTTCGCGGGCGCCGACCCGGCCACGATGGACGCGCGGGCGGCAGCCCACGAACCCTCGGGCGCGGTGGCCTACCCCCTTGTGTCGTCCGGCGAACGGTTCCCGTTCCTCGCGCCGGACGCCTCCGCCCTGGTCCTGGGCGAGCCGGACGGCGACGCCGACCTGTGGGCCGCGCTGCTGCAAGGCGTCGCCTTCGCGGAACGGCTCTGCCTGGACTATCTGGACCACCTCGGCGCGCCGCTGGACGGCCCGCTCACCTTCACCGGCGGCGGCGCCCGCAGCCCGTACTGGAACCAGCTGCGCGCCGATGTCCTCGGCCGCCCGGCCCGCGTACCGAAGCAGACCGAACCCGCCCTGGGCATGGCCGCACTGGCCGCCCACGGCACGGGATCGGGCCCCCTGACGGACGTCGCCGAACGCATGGTCCGCATCGACACGGTCCTCGAACCGCGCCCCGGCCGTACGGCGCTGTTCGCCGAGCCGTACTCCCGCCTGGTCGACGAACTGACGGCACGGGGCTGGCTTTCGCCGACGGTGGCGGCCCACGCACACAGGCGGCTCACCGTGGATACTTCGCCTTCATGAGTACGACCCTTCTGCTGGCCCGGCACGGGCAGACCGTCTGGCACGCCGAGAACCGTTACGCGGGGGTGAGCGACGTGGCGCTCACCGACACGGGCCGCGCGCAGGCGAAGGCCCTCGGCCGCTGGGCCGCGGCCCATCCCGTCGACGCGATCTGGACGTCCCCGGTCTCCCGGGCGACCGCCACCGCCGACCCCGCCTGCCGCGCCCTCGGCCTCGCCCCGCATCGCGAACCCGACCTGAGGGAATGCGACTTCGGGGTGATGGAGGGCAGGACGCTCGCCGAGTTCGCGCGCGAGGACCCGAGGGCGGCGGAGGCCTTCCGCGCCGACCCGGTGGCCCACCCGTTCCCCGGCGCCGAGGACCCGAGGGCCGCCGCCGCACGGGGCGCCGCCGCCCTGCACCGCATCGCCGCCGCCCACGACGCCGGACGCGTCCTGGTCGTCGCCCACAACACCCTGCTGCGGCTGGTCCTGTGCGGTCTGCTGTCCGTCCCGCTCTCCGACTACCGCCGTGTCTTCCCGCAGCTGCGCAACGCCGCGGTCACCGAACTCCGTATGGATGTCATGTCGGTTGGGCTGATCTCGTTGAACGTGCCGTGCGAGCCGGACGAGGAGTAGGAGGATGACCGTATGACGGACATCGACACCTCCGTGCCGCACTCGGCCCGGATCTGGAACTACTGGCTCGGCGGCAAGGACAACTACCCCGTGGACGAGGCGGCCGGTGACGCCTACACCGCCGTCTTCCCCGGCATCGTCACCATCGCCCGCAGCAGTCGCGCCTTCCTCGGACGCAGCATCCGGTATCTCGTCACGGAGGCGGGCGTACGGCAGTTCCTGGACGTCGGGACCGGTCTGCCGACCGTCGACAACACCCACGAGGTCGCCCAGCGCCACGCCCCCGAGGCGAAGATCGTCTACGTGGACAACGACCCGCTGGTCCTCACCCACGCGCGTGCCCTGCTCACCTCCACGCCCGAGGGCGTGACGGCGTACGAGGACCTGAGCCTGTACGAGCACGACCGCATCCTCGAAGCGGCCGGAAAGACCCTCGACCTCACACGGCCGACCGCGCTGATCCTCAGCGGCATCCTCGGTCACGTCGCCGACCACGACCAGGCCCGCGACCTGGTCCGGGGCCTGCTGGCGGGCCTGCCCTCCGGCAGCTACCTCTCCCTCAACGAGGGCTCACGCGGCACCGACCCCGAGTACGAGCGGGCCCAGGACGCCTACAACGAGACGGGCGCGGTGCCGTACTTCCTGCGCCCGGTGGAGCAGATCACGGCCTTCTTCGACGGGCTGGAACTGGTGGAACCGGGCATCGTGTCCGTCCCGCTGTGGCATCCGGAGCCGGGTGCGGCGACCACGCCGATCGGCCAGCACGGCGGCCTCGGACGAAAGCCGTAGCAGCGACGAAGGCCTTAGCGGCATGGGAAACCCCCGCGAGTCACGTCCTCGCGGGGGCTCTCAGGGAGCCGGCAGCAGCACGTTCGCCCGGGACTTCGCGGCCTCGTGATTCGGCGCGGGCGGAGCGTCAGGCGTTGGCGCGCGTCCTCTGCCGGGCGTACCCGACGGCCGCCAGGACCGCGGTCATTCCGCCGGTGTAGCAGAGCTGGGTGCGGGTGCCGGGATCCCGGGCCATCAGGACGAAGATCGCCGCCATGGCCGCCAGCGCGACCCAGGTCAGCCACGGGTACGCCCACATGCGGACGACCAGCTTCTGTGGGGCCTCCCGGTTCAGCTGCGCGCGCAGCCGCAGCTGCGAGACCGCGATGAGGAGCCAGACGACCAGGATCACCGCGCCGATCATGTTGAGCAGCCAGGGGAAGACGTCGTCCGGCCGCCAGTAGCTCAGCACCACGCACCCGAAGCCGAAGACGCAGGAGACGAGGACGCCGACCCGCGGCACCCCGCCCGACACCCGGCCCAGCGCCTTCGGGCCCAGGCCGCGCCGCACCAGCGAGTAGGCGATGCGGGAGGAGCCGTAGACGTTGGCGTTCATGGCCGACAGGAGGGCGACCAGGACGACGACGTTCATGAGCTGACCGGCGCCGGGGATGCCGAGGTGGTCGAGGGCGGCGACGTACGGGCCCTTCTCGACGACCTCCTTCGAGTCCCAGGGGACCAGGGTGACGATGACCGCCATCGAGCCGATGTAGAAGAGCGCGATGCGCCACATGGCGGTGCGGACGGCGCTCGCCACGCCACGCACCGGATCCTCCGACTCGGCCGCCGCGATGGTGACCGTCTCCAGGCCGCCGTACGCGAAGATCGAGGCGAGCACGCCGATGATCAGGCCCTCGCTGCCGTGCGGCAGGAAGTCGGTGAGGTTCGAGGTGCCCGGGGCGTTCGTGCCGGGCAGGACGCCGGCGATCGCCAGCACACCCAGCACCAGGAACAGACTGATCGCGCCGACCTTCAGGGCCGCGAACCAGAACTCGAACTCGCCGAAGTTCTTCACCGCGGCGAGGTTCGTGGCACAGAAGACGACCATGAAGAGGGCCACCCACGCCCACTCGGGCGTCCCCGGCAGCCAGCCCGTCACGATCTTCGCGGCCCCGATGCCCTCCAGGCCCACGGCGGTGCACAGCAGCACCCAGAAGGACCAGCCCGCGGTGAAGCCCGCCCAGGGGCCGATGGCGCGTTCCGCGTGCGCCGAGAAGGAGCCAGAGGAGGGGTACGCGGCCGACATCTCGCCGAGCATCCGCATCACCAGCATCACGAGCAGGCCGGAGAGGGCGTAGGCGATGACGATGGAGGGGCCGGCGGCGGCGATCCCCGCGCCGGAGCCCACGAACAGGCCCGCGCCGATGACGCCGCCCAGGGCGATCATCGACAGGTGACGCTGCTTGAGGCTGTGGGACAGAGTGGCGTCGTCCGCCTGAGGCGGTGTCTCGACCGTGGTGGTGCTGTTCGGCATGGGCCCGGCTCGTCCAGTGCAATAGATGGGCAAAAACGCCCACAGTCTGGGCAGCCTCCCCGCTCGCAGGGGGAGACTGCCCAGCATCCGGACGCGCCTGTCGCAGGGTGTGACTACGCGGCTACGGACGTGTAGTGCGAGGCGTCCCCCTCGATCGAGTAGCTCTCCTTGCCCTCGATGCCGGCCGGCACGTCACCGGCGACGGTCACCCGGTGCAGACGGCGCGGCAGACCGTCGTAGTTGTCGACCGCGTAGTGCTGGGTGATGCGGTTGTCGAACAGCACGAGCTGGTTCTCGGACCAGCGGTGGCGCAGGATGTTCTCCGGCCGGGTGACGTACGCCTGGAGCAGGTCCAGGATCTTGCGTCCCTCGGCCGGCGACAGGCCCACGATCCGCTGCGCGAACCCGCCGATGAACAGGCCGCGTTCACCGGTGAGCGGGTGGACGCGGACCACCGGGTGGACCGTGCGGTACTTGATCGACGTGAACTGGGCCCGCTGGGCGGCGAGCTGCTCGTCGACCTCCTCGTCCGGTACGGCGTAGTCGTAGTCGTTGGTGTGCTCGGCCCACAGCGTGTCCGCGAGCCGCCGCAGCGATTCGGGCAGCTGGCGGTAGGCGGCCGCGGAACTGGCGATCAGGGTCTCGCCGCCGTACGGCGGGAGTTTGATGCTGCGCAGGGTGCTGGCCTGCGGCGGGTTGAGGACGAACGTGACGTCGGTGTGCCAGTTGTTGGCGGCGCGGCCCCGCTCGCTGTCGACGGGCAGGACGTTCGGGACGCCGTCCACGGACGACACCGTCGGATGGGCGGTGGTGATGTCGCCGAGGTGGCGGACGAAGGCCTGCTGGCCCTCGTCGTCCAGGTTCACGTCGTCGAAGACGAGAGCCTTGTGGACGTTGAGGGCCTCGCGGATCGCGACGACCGTCTCCTCGTCCAGGGGCTTGGAGATCTCGACGCCAAAGACCCGGGCGCCGATGTGCGCGGTGACCTTCTGGATTTCGATGCCGGACATGAGCGGTCCCTTTCAGACGAGGACGGGTGCGGGAGTGGTGGTGAGGTGCTGGTTGGCGGGGCGGGGGAGGCCGTAGCGCTCCCGGAGGGTCTGCCGCGGGCCGTACTCCTCGCGGAGCAGGCCCCGGGCGCGGAGGATCGGGACGACGTGCTCGACGAAGGTCTCCAGGCCGGACGGCAGCACGGCGGGCATGATGTTGAAGCCGTCCGCGGCGCCCTGCGTGAACCACGTCCCGATCGCGTCGGCGACCTGCTCGGGCGTTCCGGCGAAGGTGAGGTGGCCGCGCCCGCCGCCGAGCCGGCCGATCAGCTGCCGGACGGTGAGACGGTCACGTCGGGCGAGTTCGACGACGAGCGTGTAGCGGCTCTTGGCGCCTTCGATGGCGTCCTCGGGCGGCAGGTCGGCGGGCAGCTGCCGGTCCAACTCCAGGGTGCCGGGCTGTAGTTGGAGGAGGCTCTCCAGGCGGTCCACGCCGTGCGCGTACACGATGTGGTCCTCCAGGACCCGCTCGTTCGCGAGTGCCTCGGCCTCCGTGGACCCGATGACCGGCACGATCCCGGGCAGCACCTTGATGTGCTCGGGATCCCGGCCGGCCGCCGCCGTACGGGACTTGAGGTCGGCGTAGAAGGCCTGCGCGTCGGCGAGGGTCTGCTGCGCGGTGAACACCGCCTCCGCGTACCGGGCCGCGAACGCCTTGCCGTCCTCGCTCGACCCCGCCTGCACGAGCAGCGGGTAACCCTGCGGTGAGCGCGGGACGTTGAGAGGACCCTCGACGCTGAAGTACGTCCCCTTGTGCCGGGGCGGATGGATCTTCGCGTCGTCGCCCCAGACACCGGCCGCCTTGTCGCCGACGACCGTGTCGTCCTCCCAGCTGTCCCAGAGCTTGACGGCGACATCCAGGAACTCCGCGGCCCGTGCGTACCGTTCGGCGTGCGCGGGCTCGTGCTCCAGACCGAAGTTGCGCGCCGCCTCGGCACCGGCGGTGGTGACGATGTTCCAGCCCGCCCGGCCGCCGCTGATGATGTCCAGCGAGGCGAACTTACGGGCCAGGTTGTAGGGCGAGTTGTAGGAGGTGGAGGCGGTGGCGATCAGCCCGATGTGCTCGGTGGCAGTCGCCAGCGCGGTCAGCAGGGTGAGCGGCTCCAGGGCCCCGGCGGGGCGCTGCGCGAGATTGCTCCACAGCTGCGGCCCGTCGGCGAGGAACAGTGAGTCGAAGGTGCCGCGCTCGGCGATCTTCGCCAGCCGTACGTAGTGGGCCAGCTCGACGTGCGCGAACGGATCACTCTCGGGAAGCCGCCACGAGGCCTCGTGATGGCCGGTGTTCATGAGGAAGGCGTTGAGGTGGAGTTGCCGGGGCATGGATGGGTCCTTTGCGACAGGAGAAAGTGCGATCGGGGGCTGATTTCCAGCCCGGTCGGCGTTTGAGGACGAGGCAGCCCGTGCCGGAGGGGGCTGCTTTTCAGCCCGTCCGGCGTTTGAGGACGAGGCCGTTCAGGCCGAAGCGGGGGCCTGGGGGCGGCAGCCCCCAGAACCGGCGGGACCGAGGATCACCTGACGTCCTCGGTCACACCCAGCGCCGCGAGCAACCGCGCCCGGTACTCACCACGCGCACCCGCATCACGATCGATGGCCAGGTCGAGCCCGATCCGCCCCCGCTCAAGCACCAGCACCCGGTCCGCGAGGACAACCGCCTCGTCCACGTCGTGGGTGACGAGCAGCACAGAGGGCCGGTGGCGCTGCCACAACTCCCTGAGCAGACCGTGCATCTTGATCCGGGTCAGGGCGTCCAGCGCCCCGAACGGCTCGTCCGCCAGCAGGAGTTCGGGCTCCCGCACAAGGGAGCGCGCAAGCGCCGCACGCTGCGCCTCACCGCCGGACAGCTCGTTGGGCCAGGCACGTTCGCGGCCTTCCAGACCCACCTCGGCGAGCGCCTCACGGCCCCGCTGCGCCGCCTCCTTGCCGTCCAGGCCGAGGAGTACGTTGTCCAGGATCCGGCGCCAGGGCAGCAGCCGGGAGTCCTGGAAGACCACGGACACCCGGTCCGGGGCGGTGAGTTGGCCGCTCCCGGAGACCTTGTGGTCCAGCCCCGCGATCGCCCGCAGCAGAGTGCTCTTGCCGGAGCCGCTGTGCCCGAGGAGGGCCGTGAACTGTCCGGCCGGCAGGTCCAGATCGATGCCGTCGAGGACCGTGCGCCCCTCGAACGACCTGGTGAGTCCCCTGAGCTGGACGGCGGGCCGGGTCAGCTGCTCAGTGTGCGGCGCCATGACAGCACCCTCCGTTCGACGAGACGGACCGCGCTGTCGGAGATGAGGCCGAAGACGCCGTAGACGAGAAGACCGACGAGGATGACGTCCGACTGGCCGTAGTTCTGGGCCTGGAACATCATGTAGCCGAGGCCGCTGGTGGCGTTGATCTGCTCCAGCACCACCAGACCGAGCCAGGAGCCGGTCACACCGAGCCGGAGCCCCACGAAGAATCCGGGCAGTGCGCCGGGGATGACGATCTGGCGGACGAACTGGAGCTTCGACAGGCCCTGCACCTCGGCCAGTTCGACGAAGCGGCTGTCGATGCCGGACAGCGCGGCGTGCGTGTTCAGATAGATCGGGATGTAGACGACGATGGCGATGATCGCGATCTTGAAGGTCTCGCCGATGCCCAGCCACAGGATGAACAGCGGGATCAGACCGAGCGTCGGGACCGCCCGGTTGAGCTGCACCGTTCCGTCGATCAGCGCCTCGCCGACCCGGCTGAGCCCGGACGCCAGCGCGAGGACGACGCCCGCGGTGAGGCCGATCGCGAAGCCGTACGCGGCGCGCTCCAGCGAGGTCAGGATGTCGGTGGGCAGGCTCCCGGAGGTCCACAGACGTCCGGCCGTCCTCAGCACCGTCCAGGGAGCCGGGATCGCGCCGGGGTCCAGCCGTCCGGCGGCGGAGGCGGCGGCCCACAGGGCGACGAGGAGGGCTGGGCCGACCAGCCGGGAGGCGGGGAAGGGCTTGCCGGGGGAGAGGCCGCGCCGTGCTCGTCGGCGTGGCCGGCGGTGGCCCTCCTCCTCGCCCGTCAACGGCGCGGCAGCGGTGGTCGTGGTGGTCGTGGTGGTGGTCATGGCGGTCACCTCCGGTACTCCGCCGGCACGGCCTTGGCGGCGATGGACTCGAAGCGGTGGTCGAAGAGCGTGGACACGTCGAACTTCTTCACGAAGCCGCCCTTCGCCAGCAGATCGGCGGTCTCCTGCTCCCACTTGATCGCCTCGTCCCAACTCGGCGGGAACAGCGGCTTGTTGGCGAGCTTGGTGATGCCCTGGGCCTGGGCGAGCGTCACGTTCTGCGTCTTGACGTAGAACTCCTCGTTCCAGGCGTCGGGGTTCTCGTACGTCCAGACCTGGCCCTTGGCCCAGTACGGGATGTACGCGGCGACCGCGGCGGCCTTCGCGGAGTCGTTGAGCACGGCGGTCGGCGCCCACAGGAGGTTGAGGAGGTCGACGACGTCCGTCTTGATGACGTGGGCGCCCTTGGACCCGTACTGCTGCAGATAGGAGGGCACCTGGGTGTTGGCGAGTGGCGCGATGTCGACCTGGCCGGACTGCAGGGCCGTCAGGAACTGGTTGCTGGTCAGCGGGACGAGCTCGACGTCGTCGTACTTCAGTCCGGCCTTCTTCAACGCCCGCAGAAGCACGACACCTTGGGCCTGCCCCTGCGAGAAGGCGAGCTTCTTGCCCTTGAAATCGGCGACCGACCGGATGTCGCTGCCGGGCTTGGTGGCGAAGAGGTAGTTGGGCTTGCGGGTGATGTTGATCGCGACGATCTTCGCGTCGAATCCCTGGTAGTGCGCCTGGATCGGCGGAATCCCGGCATTGTTGCCGACATCCAGGGACTTGGCGCGGAACGCGTTGATGACGTCCGGTCCGGCGCCGATGTTCAGCCAGTTCGACACCTTGAACGGCAGGTCGTCCAACTTGGCCAGCTTGAACTGGAGTTGCTGGGTGCCCAGGTACGAGGCGATCTTCAGGCTCGTACCGGCCGGGACCTTGTCGGCGAGCGGGGCGGTCGAGACGCCCTTGCTGTCGGCGGCCGCGCTGCTGCCGGCGCAGCCGCTCAGCCCGGCGACACCGGCCGCGGCACCGAGCAGCGAGGCGAGGAAGAGCCGTCGGTCGACACCCGGCAGGGAAGAGGAAGGCATGGGAGGACTCCGTGAGTTCAGAAGGCAGGAAAGCATGCGGAATTCCGGGCACAAGAAGGCCCAGGAAAGAAAATTCACGCAGGAAGAAATGAGCGCTTCACACGCGGCAACGTGTCAGCAACAAAGGGTGCGACAGCTCACGAACGGGCTCATGAGCAGGATGTTCCCGGTCATCGGCTATCCCTGTCAACATTCGGAGTTTCTGAATTAAATAGCCTCAGGTGACGTGGCCAGGGGATCCCGGTAGAGCACGTCGAGAGCCACCGAACCACCGGCCACGGCGAGCACCGAATCCGGGAAACTCGTGGGCACGACGGAAGCCGCGCGTTCGTCCCCGACCCCTTCGCGCAGCGCCCTCAGGCAGTCCTCCCGGTGAATGATCCCGACCTCCGTCACGACCACCGTCTCCGGATTGAGCACGTCCAGCAGAAGCCGCGCCGCCCGCCCGATCGCGGCCGCGCGCTCCACCAGCAGCCGTACGGCCTCCGGATCGCCCGCTGCCGCCGCCGCGACCACGTGCATCGGGTTCACGCCCTCGACGACGCCCGCCTCGCGCGCCCGCCGGCACAGCGTCCGCTCGCTCAACTCGGCCTGGAGGCAGCCGATTCGCCCGCACGCGCACGGCTCCGTGCTGCCCGGCACCGGCAGATGCGCGATCGCGCCCGCCTGCGAGCGGGGGCCGTGGTGCACCTCGTCGTTGGTGGCGAAGGCCGCGTCGACCACGTTGCCGACGAACAGGTGCAGCACGCTCCCGCTCTCCCGCGCCGGACCGAACAGCCGCTCCGCGTTGACCAACGCCCGGGAGTGTCCGTCCACATGGACCGGCAGCCCGGTACGCCGGCCGAGCACCTCGCGCACCGCCACCTCCCGCCAGCCCAGCATCGGATGCTCCACCACGGTCCCGGACTCCCGGTCCACCCAGCCGCCGAGGGCCACGCCGACGCCGAGCGGTCGGCAGCCGGGCGCGCTGGCCAGCAGCGCCGCCAGCCCGTCGGCCGCCCGCGCCAGCACCCGGCCGGGATCGGTGCCCTCGTGCTTCAGCTCGCGCCGGGCGACCACCCGACCGCGCAGATCGAGCAGCGCGACCGTGGTGTACGGCACCGCCACATGCACCCCGCCGACCACGAACCGTGAGTCATCCAGGTCGACGGGGACGTGCGGGCGCCCGACACCGTTCGACCGCCGGGGCGCGGACGCCTCGCGGATCAGGCCGAGTTCGGTGAAGCGGGCGCAGTAGTCCGTCACCGACGCCGGTGACAGGCCGGTCAGCCGGGCGATGGTGCTGCGCGCCACCGGACCGTGGTCCAGCACGGACCGCAGCACCACGCTCGCGCTCGTCCGGCGGCGGGCGGTGGGGGCAGGGGCAGGGGCAGGGGCGGGGGAGGTGACAGGGGGTGCCGCTGTTCGGGGCATGGGAGACCGTCCTCGGGACCGGGGCCGACATGTCTCGGAGGTCGAGGCGTGCCGAAACCGTTCCGGGGCCGCCTCACACCGGACGGCGACAGGTGGCAGTGCCCTGGCGTCGCAGGTCGACATAGCGACGCGACGTGAAGTTCCGGGCCTGGGCAACCATGGCTTGAAGAGTAGGCCAGAAAGCGTGAATCCGGCCAGACCGCTAGGATTCATTTGGTGGGATCCCACAGACCGCCCGCACCTCGCGGGGTGACCGCGGCCTCCCTGCCTCAGTGACCGGCATCACGTCGAGACCGGTGCAAGTGGCACTCTTTGTCGGGAGCCCACCAAGCCCCCGTTCCACGCTTTGTCGAGCGCTGACGGTGATCGACGCGAGGCCGCCGGGATAGCGTCATCGTGTCCCAGCATGTCCCCGTCACCCGCGGAGTCCCCATGAGCACCGCTGCCGCCACCGTCCGCCCCCGCGAGGTCCTCGCCGACCTCCTGCCCGCGTCCCGCGTCCGGGACGTGGCACTCGTGCTCGGCGGCGCCGCGCTCACCGGCCTCGCGGCCCAGATCTCCGTGCCCGTCCCGGGCTCCCCGGTGCCGGTGACCGGCCAGACCTTCGCCGCCCTGCTGGTCGGCACGACGCTCGGCGCGAGCCGCGGCCTGAGCGCGCTCGTGCTGTACGCGCTGGCCGGCCTCGCCGGTGTGCCGTGGTTCGCCGGCGGCACCTCGGGTGTCTCCGTCTCCTTCGGCTACATCCTCGGCATGATGCTCGCCTCCACCGTGGTGGGCGCCCTGGCCCGCCGCGGCGCCGACCGCTCGGTGCCCCGCATGGCGGGCACGATGCTGCTGGGCGAGGCGATCATCTACGCCGTCGGCGTCCCGTACCTGGCCTACGCCGCCGACCTCTCCCTGTCCGCGGCGATCGCGGCCGGCCTCACCCCGTTCCTGATCGGCGACGCCGTGAAGGCCGCCCTGGCGATGGGGGCCATGCCCACCGCCTGGAAGCTCGTCGACAAGCGCTGACGTGCCGGTCGCTCACGTGCCGGTCGCTGACGTGCCGGTCGCTCACGCGCCTGCCCTCCATGCGCCGGTCGCTCACGCGCCGACGTTGTAGTTGGCGCGGAAGAGGTTCGCCGGGTCGTACTGCGCCTTCAGCCCGGCGAGCCTCTTTCGCGTCCCGGCGTCGTACAGCCCCGCGGTCCGGTCGCCGGCGCCGAACGCGAAGTTGAGCGCACGGCCGATCGTGACCGGCGCGAGCAGCGCGAACGCCGGATCCAGCACGGCCCGTGCCGCGTCCCGGTCGCCCACCGTCAACAGCCGTACCAGGAAACGCCCTTCGCGATACGGCACCGAGTTCGGCGCGGGCCGCGCGAGCGCCCCGCCCAGATGATTGATCTGCACCACGCACATCGGCCCGCCCGCGTCCGGCCCGACGGCGGCGAGCAGCTCCCCGGCCCTCGCCACGTCCAGCTCGCTCAGCACCGCACTGTCCCCGTAGTACGCGTGCGGGAAGTCCGGATCACTGTGGATGGTGCGGCTCTCGGCGTACGGCATCTCGCGCAGGGAGTCGGCGAGTACCGGCCCGAACTCCCGCAGCGGGGCGGTGAGTTCCTCGCCGTCGGCGCCGGTGTACGCGACCCGCACGGAGACGACGTACCGACCGCGCAGATGCGGCGGCAGCGCCGGGATGTCCGGGTACGGTACGGCCGCGAAGGACGAGGTCAGCCCCTCCGGCACGGTCCGCGTCCACTCCTCGTACGCCCGCAGCAGGACCGCCGGATCGGCCTCCCGCCCGTCGAAGGCGACAGAACCGCCGTACAGCGTCCTCACGGGTACGAGGCCGATCTCCAGCTCGGTGACGACGCCGAAGTTGTGGCCGCCGCCGAGGAGGGCCCAGTACAGGCCGGGGTCGGACTCCCGGGTCACCTGCCGGAGCCGGCCGTCGGCGGTGACCACGTCCAGGGCGCGCACATGGTCGGCCGCGTAGCCGAACTCCCGGGCCAGGATGCCCAGCCCGCCGCTCAGTGTGTAGGAGACGGCCCCGACGCTCGGGGCGGAGCCGTTGAGCGGTGCGAGGCCGTACGGCTCGGCGGCCGCCACGACCTGCCCCCAGCGGACGCCCGCCCCGACCCGGACGGTACGGGCCTCGGGGTCGACACTCACCCTGTCCATGCGCTTCGTCGTGACCAGGACGCCGCCCTCCGAGGCGCCGGGCAGTCCGTGGCCGGTGGCCTGGACACCGACCGGCAGGTCCCGTTCGGCCGCGTACCGCACGGCGGCGATCACGTCCTGGGCCGAGGAGGCGGCGAACACCACGGCGGGTCGCTGGGTGAACCCGGTCTGGAAACCGGCGAGTTCCTCCTCGTAGCCGGGGTCGCCGGGGTGAAGGACTGTGACGTCGGACTGGTCGCTCTCGTGGGACTGATCGGACTGGTCGGCGAAGTTCATTGCAGGCATCGTGCCCGCATAACCTGACAGACGCCGTCAGCTTTTTAGGGTCGTTCGAGGCCGGGGTGCACCTGTTGCCGCACCCCGGCCCTCTGGTGGGTCCGCTCAGCCGCGCAGTTGCCGGGTCGGCCGCCGGGACGACCACCACAGCCCCGCCGCACCGGCCGCCATCAGCGTCGCGCCCGCCGCACCGAGTGGCAGGACGTCCCGCCCGACGCCGGTCTTCGGCAGCTCCTTCTGGTCGCCGCCCGGCGCCACCGGCTTGTTGTCGGTGCCGAGGAGCAGCGGGGTGGCCGGGGCGTTCGGCGACGGGTTCGTCGTACCGAACGGAACCGGGCCCTGCTGCCAGTACGTCTTCTTCCCGTCACCGGACTGCACGGGCAGACAGATCTTGCCGGCCTTGCGCAGGTCGTACGTGGCATCGACGGCGTACGACTTCGACTTGCCGGCCGCGAGATTGTCGATCGGGCAGGAGAAACCGCTGTTCGAGCCCTCCGGAAGATTCTTTTCGTCAATCTGGGAGCAGCCTTGGACGCCCTTCACCGTGAGGCCGTCGAAACCGACGACCAGAAGCTGGATCTTTCCGCTGTCCTTCGTCCCCTCGTTCTTGACCGTGGCGGTAATAGCCGTCTTTTGGGAGCCGTTGTCGACGGAGATCTTCGAAGGCAGGAGAGTGGTCAGCTTTACACCTGCCGGTGCCTCGTCGACGGCCTTTCCCCCTTTGCCACTGCCGGGCCCCTGATCGTCCGCGCTGGCGGTGAAGGAAAGGATCATCACCGCCGAGAAAGATGCCGCGACCAGCGATCCCGCGATGGTCGTCGTGCGAAGAGAACTCATGTTCAAATCCCCCTTGGCTGCGCCTGAATTCGCAGTACTTGAAGAGGTACCACAAGATTTCTCCGCACTATGCTGGTACGGCATGAAGTGTGACCATTGTGTTTCAGTCGGGGTGTTGTTGAGGTAATTGAGGGGGTGTAGCGGATTGCCGGGGAATTCGGGGAACACGAGGAGCGGCGGAGTCCCAGGGACACTGGTGACGGGGCGCTATCGGTTGGTCGAGAGTATCGGCCAGGGGGGAATGGGGCGGGTGTGGCGAGCCGCCGACGAAATGCTCGATCGCCCGGTCGCCGTCAAGGAGATGCGGATAGACGGACTGGACGCGGAGGACACCCGCACCCGTCGTGAACGCACGCTGCGCGAGGCCAGGGCCACGGCCCGGATCGACCATCCCAATGTCGTGCGGGTCTACGACGTCGTCGACGAGGGCGAACGCCTGTGGATCGTCATGGAGTTGGTCGTCGGCCGCTCCCTGGAACGGATGCTGGTGGAGGAGGGGCCGCTGGGGCCGGCCGGCACGGCCCGGATCGGGCTCGGTCTGGTGGCCGCCCTGCGCCAGGTGCACGCACGCGGCGTACTGCACCGGGACATCAAACCGGGGAACGTCCTGGTGGAGGCGGTCGGCGAACGTATCGTCCTCACGGACTTCGGCATCGCCGCGATCCAGGACGCCAAGGCGCTCACCATGGTCGGCATGCTCGTCGGCTCCCCCGACTACATGGCCCCCGAGCGCATCTCCGGCCGCCCACAGGGGCCGCCGTCGGACATCTGGTCCCTGGGCGCGACGCTCTGCGCGGCCCTCGGCGGCCGTTCCCCCTTCTCCCGCGACACAACTCTCGCCACACTGCACGCGGTCCTCTACGAGGAGCCCGAACTCCCCGCCGCGGCCGGCCCCCTCAGGGACGTCCTGGCCGCACTGCTGGAGAAGGAACCATCGGTCCGCCCGGCCCTGGAGGACCTGGAGGCAGCCCTCCGCCCCCTCGCCTACCCACCCTCCACACCGACCCTCCCCGTCGGCGGGGGAGAAGCCGACGGCCCGCCCGGCCCATCCGGCCCACCACGACCGAAGGAGGGTACGGGCGGGGCGCATGGCTCGCACGGGTCAGACCCGGATGCGGGTCAACCGGCGGCTGGGGGAGAGCCATTGGTTCCCCGGGGCGCACGTGAGCCCGAGCCGGCGGAGGGGGAGGAGAGGGAGGAGAGGGAGGAGAGAGAGAAGGGGGAGAGGGCGGGCCCGGGGGGTGCGCCGGTGGCCGGACCTGGACCTGGGCCGGGGGGCGCGTCTCCGGCTGGACCTGGGCGTGGACCCGGGGGTGAGCGTGGACCTGGGCGTGGGCCGGGGGTCGTGTCTGCGGTCGGATCCGGGCCAAGCCCGGGGGGTGGGTCCGCGGCTCAGGTTGCACCTGGGCCGGGTTCGGGGAGTGCGTCTCCGGCTGGACCTGGGCGTGGACCCGGGGGTGAGCGTGGACCTGGGCGTGGGCCGGGGGTCGTGCCTGCGGTCGGATCCGGGCCAAGCCCGGGGGGTGGGTCCGCGGCTCAGGTTGCACCTGGGCCGGGTTCGGGGAGTGCGTCTCCGGCTGGACCTGGGCGTGGCGCGGGGAGTGCGTCTGCGCCCGAGCCTGCGACCGGGCGGGGGAGTGCGCCTGCGGTCGGATCCGGGCCAAGCCCGGGGAGTGTGCCTTCGGCCGGGCCTGGGCCTGGGTCAGGGTCAGCGGCAGGGAGCGTGCCTGCGGCCGAGTGCGGGTCGGCTTCTGAAGGCGAGTCGATGGTGGCGGGTGGGCTCAGCCCCTCAGCGCAGCGCGACTCCATGCCCGCGGCGGGGTCCACGAGGACTTCCGCAGCCGAACCGAGCGTGGCGGGCGGGCCCACGCCCGCGGTGCAGCGCGACTTCCAACCCGGGGTGGAACCCGGGCCCGCTTCTGAAGCCGAACCAACGGAGGCGGGCGGCCTCGTACCCCCCGCGCAATCCGAGCCCGAGCCCCCGCCCCGACCCGTGCACGGGCGCGTGGCGCGTTCCGAGCCTGCTGCCGAGTCAGGGCCAGGGGCCGGCACCGGGACCGACGCCCCCGCAGACCAAGACGCCCCCGCAGACCAAGACGCGCCCGCAGACCTGGACGCGCCCGCGGACCTGGACGCGCCCGCGGACGCCCCCAGCCCCTCGGAGCCGGCCTCTCCCGCCCCCTGGGACCCGAACGAAGCACCCACCCCGGCCTACCTGGGCACCCGACTCGTACGCGCAGCCCGTGACCCCAGGCAACCCGAATCGGACTCCGTCGAGGACGCGGTACCGCAAGACCTGCCGGACACCCACGACTTCCGCCGGGACCGCGCCCCGGCCGGGGCCGGCACAGCCGACGCCTCCGACAAACCCACAGCGGCACAACCAGCCCCTGCCACCTCCGCGGCAACGGCGCCCCCGTCCGCGGAGCCACTTCATGCACCCGCCGACCTTCAGGGACCCGCCGCCACGCATACGGAATCCGGCGAGGCCCCCGCCCACGCCGGGCCCAACCTCCCGTCCACCCGCATAGAGCCCCACGACTACTCCGCATACGCCGAGCCCGACGACTCCTCCGCGTACGCCGAGCCCGCTGCGCTCCACACGCACGCCGAGCCCCCCGTTCCCCACGCACACGCCCAGCCCCCCGCCCCCTACACACACGCTGAACCCCCCAACGCCTCCACCGAAGTCCCCTCCGAACTCCGCTCGGAGGTCCGCTCCGAGACCCCGTCCGCCAATTCCGCGCCCCCCGTGGCCGGTTCCGCGCCCCCTCGACGGTCCGGGGTCTCGCTCGTCCGCCCTCACCCGGTCACCGAGGAGAGCCCCGCGCAGGGGAACGGTTCCGATTCCTCGACCGGCCTCCACCAGGGCTCACAGCACAGCGCGCGTGCTCCCGAGCCGCGTCGCTCCCGCCAGAGCCCGCCCCCCACGTCCGAACAGGCCACCCGCCCCGCGCTGGGTCCCCACCCCCTCCGCACCCCCCAGGGCGAACTCCCCGGCCCCGCGGCCCCGGCCACCCCCCGCCGCAGCCGGCGCCGTGCCGGGATCGTCGCCGCCGTCGGAGTGGCCGCCGCCGGTGCCGTGGTCGCCGTGGTCCTCCTGCCGCACTCCGGGTCGCCCGGCGACGATCGCGCAGGCTCCTCGACCTCACCGTCCACGTCCGCCACCACACCCGGCGGCAGCTCGTCGCCCACCGTCGAGGGCACGTCCAGGCCGCAGAGCCTGCCGCCGGGCACGCACCGGGAGGCCGGTGGGTTCGCGTGGGCGACTCCGGCGGGCTGGCGGCGGGATCTGCAGACGGGGTCGGAGGTGCACTACACGTCTCCCGACGCCACACAGGAGCTCGTGGGCAAGTCGTCCATCGCCCGCGGCGACCTGATGGAGACCTGGCAGAAGTCGGAGGAGAACGCCCACCAGGGGCAGGACTACCAGAAGATCCGCCTGGAGAAGACGACGTTCCGCGGCAACCCGGCGGTGGTCTGGGAGTACACCTTCACGCTGAAGGGAGTCCCGTGGCACGCCCGGCTGCTGGGGTTCGACCAGGAAGGGAAGTCGTACCAGATCAACACCTGGTACCAGCCGGAGGACGAAGCCCAGGCGCTCAAGACCTACGGCAAGGTCAAGGACAGCTTCACGGTGCTGTGAACACGCGAAAGGGGCCCGCGGCGGTCACCGCGAGCCCCTCCGACAGCCGACGTCAGCGGGTCTTGACCTTGTCCCGCGCCGACACGGACGACGTGCCGTCGACGACGGCCCGGCTCCCGCCCACCTTCTGCTTCACGACGGAGATGACGAGCACGACCGCCGCGACCAGCAGCGACAGCAGTACGGTCTCGCGCCCGTCGTGCTCCGTGTCCGTGAGCATGTAGCCGAGCACGAACACGATCAGCCCGGCCGTCGCCCAGGTCAGATACGGGTACAGCCACATCTTCACGACCAGCTTCTCCGGCGCCTCGGCCTGGATGATCTTCCGCATCCGCAGCTGCGAGAAGCAGATCACCAGCCAGACGAACAGGGCCACCGCACCACTGGAGTTGACCAGGAAGAGGAAGACCGAGTCCGGGAACTTGTAGTTGAAGAAGACGGCGACGAAGCCGAACACCACCGACGCGACGATCGCGGCCATCGGCACACCGCGGGACGTGGTCCGGGCGAACATCTTCGGCGCGTCGCCCCGCTCACCGAGCGAGAAGGCCATCCGGGAGGCCGTGTAGAGGCCGGAGTTGAGGCAGGACAGCACCGACGTCAGCACGATGAAGTTCATGATCTGAGCGGCGTGCGGGATCCCGAGGGAGCCGAGGGCGGCGACGTAGGAGCCCTGCTCCTTGATCGACGGGTCGTTCCACGGGAGCAGGGACACGACGACGAGGATCGAGCCCAGGTAGAAGACGGCGATACGCCAGATGATGCTGTTGGTCGACTTCGTCACCGCGCGCTGCGGGTTCTCCGACTCGCCGGCCGCCAGCGTCGCGATCTCGCTGCCCATGAAGGAGAAGACGACCAGCAGGACACCGGTGAGGATCGCGCCGGGGCCGTGGGGCAGGAACCCGCCGTGGGAGGTGAGGTTGCTCAGGCCGGCCTTGTCGCTGTCGACGCCCGGCAGCACACCGAAGACCGCGAGCCCGCCGACGACGATGAACGCGCCGATCGCGACGACCTTGATCCCGGCGAACCAGAACTCGAACTCGCCGTAGGAGCCCACGGAGACGAGGTTGGTGGCGGTCAGCACCACCATCACGATCAGGGCCCAGCCCCACTGCGGGACGGCCGGCATCCAGCCCTCCAGGATCTTGGCACCGGCGGTGGCCTCCACCGCGAGCACCACGACCCAGAAGAACCAGTAGAGCCAGCCGATGGAGAAGCCGGCCCAGCGGCCGAGCGCCCGGTCGGCGTGCGCCGAGAACGAGCCGGAGGTCGGGTTGGCCGCGGACATCTCGCCGAGCATCCGCATCACGAGGACGACGAGCGTGCCGACGAGTGCGTACGACAGGAGGATGCCGGGTCCTGCGGTGGCGATTCCTGAGCTGGAGCCGACGAAGAGGCCGGCTCCGATGACGCCGCCGATGGCGATCATCGTCAGATGGCGGTTCTTCAGTCCGGCCTGGAGACCAGTCATGGGGGGAATTCCTTTGCGCCGGGTGAGCGGTTTCGTACGAGCGGCGTACGAGTTGGTCCAGTGAAACGGAGGCAAAGGAATTCGTGAACCTTTGAATCCAGATCGTTACTTGAGGTTTCCTTGAGGTTCCGTGGTTGGGCTCCGGATTTTCCTGGCCGACACCCGGGGCTGCTGCCCGGAAACACCCATGTCACACTCGGAACCATGCGCGTGTATCTCGGCTCCGACCATGCCGGCCTCGAACTCAAGAACCACCTCGTCGAGTGGCTCAGGGCGGCCGGCCACGACCCCGTCGACTGCGGCCCGCACATCTACGACGCCCAGGACGACTACCCGCCCTTCTGCCTCCGTGCCGCGGAGAGGACGGTCGCGGACCCCGATTCCCTCGGCATCGTGATCGGCGGCTCGGGCAACGGCGAGCAGATCGCGGCGAACAAGGTGAAGGGTGTGCGCGCCGCTCTCGCGTGGAGCGAGGAGACCGCGTCGCTCGGCCGCCAGCACAACAACGCCAACGTCGTGGCGGTGGGCGCCCGGATGCACACGCAGGAGGAGGCGACGAAGTTCGTCGAGACCTTCCTGGGCACCCCGTTCTCGGGTGACGAGCGCCACATCCGCCGTATCGACATGCTTGCGGACTACGAGACGACGGGCGACCTGCCCCCGATCCCGGCGCACCACCCGCAGCAGTAGTTTTCAGCCCGTCCGGCGTTTGAGGACGAGGCCCTCGGGCCGACGGGGGTCCAGGGGCGGAGCCCCTGGGGATGGGTACGGGTAAGGGCGGTAGGGGCGAAAAACCCCACGCCCGCCCCCACGCCCGCCCCCATGCCCGCCCCCGCCCCCACCCACGCACGAACAGGAGCCACCGTGCCTGAGGGGCACACGATCCACCGTCTGGCCAAGGACTACGCGGCCCGCTTCCTCGGCACGGCACCGCGAGTGACGAGCCCCCAGGGCAAGTTCTCCGACGCCGCGGAACTGCTCGACGGCGCCGAACTCACCCGCAGCGAAGCCCACGGCAAGCACCTCTTCCTGGGCTTCCGCGACTCCGACTGGGTCCACATCCACCTGGGCCTGTTCGGCAAGGTCGCCTTCGGTGACGCCCCCGCGCCGCCGCCCACCGACACCGTCCGCCTCCGCCTCGCGAACGCCACGTCGTACGTCGACCTGCGTGGCCCGACGACGTGCGCCCTGATCACGGACGCCGAGAAGCAGGCGGTACACGACCGCCTCGGCCCCGACCCCCTGCGCGCGGACGCCGACCCGCAGGCGGCGTACCGGCGGATCTCCCGCAGCCGTACGACGATCGCCGCGCTCCTCATGGACCAGAAGGTGATCGCCGGCGTCGGCAACGTCTACCGTGCCGAGGTCCTCTTCCGGCACACCATCGACCCCTACCGCGCCGGCCGGGACATCACCCCGGCCCAGTGGGACGCCGTCTGGGCGGACCTGGTCGAGCTGATGCGTGAGGGCGTCCGCAACAACCGCATCGACACCGTCCGCCCGGAGCACACCCCGGAGGCGATGGGCCGCCCGCCGCGCGTCGACGACCACGGCGGCGAGGTGTACGTCTACCGGCGGGCCACCCTGCCCTGCCACATCTGCGGCGGCGAGATCCGCACCGCCGACCTCGCCGCCCGCAACCTCTTCTGGTGCCCCACCTGCCAACAGCCCTGACCCGCGGGCCCCTTCAGATCAGTGCACCTAGAACCCGTGCGGCAGCCACGGCACCACCGGTGAGCCGAAGGCGACCGACGCCTCGGTCAGTGCGCCCTGTCGGAGCTCGTGCACCCGCCCGGCGGCCGCCAGTGACGTCAGCGGGACCGCGCCCAGGTACGCCGACGCCAACTCCCGTACGGACAGGGCGAGATCGGCGGAGTCCTGCGTACGCTCGCAGGAGGCGCCCTTCGGGTCGCCGGTCAGGCGCCAACGCCCGCTGTTCCAGGGGCAGAAGGAGTCCTCGACCTCCAACACCACATCCAGCGGCGCCTGGTAGGTGCGGGCCCCGAGCGCCGCACCCACGTCCACCAGCCGCACGTGCAGCGAGTCCCGGACCAGCAGCGAGCAGCGCCGGATGTCGGAGACCAGGTACTGCCACGGCTCGTCCATCGGACGGCGCCGCACGTCGATCTTCGACGTCAGGTCGATGTCGAACAGGAACCGCCACAGCGCCGCGTGAGCCGCCGGATCCAGCGCGTCCACGTCCTGCGCCACGACCGTGCCCTTGGGACCCGCGGCCTCCCAGTCGCCCTTGATCCGGAAGCGCGCGTACCCGACGACCTGGCCTCCGCGCTCCGCGAGTACGCACTGCAGCGGCGACGCACCGTCCCGCTCGCTCTCCGGGTCGAGCACCCACAGCCTCTCCCAGCCCGGAATCCGCGCCACCATGCCCGGCCGCCGCGCCACCAGCTGCGCGTACACGGCCTCGCACGCGCCGAGCGACCCGGCGGGCGAGGCGTACCGCAGCCGTACGTCATCGGTGCCGGGCGGCACGGACAGCCGGACCCGGGTCGTGTCGATCTCGGCGTTGACGTTGAACGTCCCGACGCCGTACCCGAACCGACCGTAGATCGCGGGTTCGGAGGCCGTCAGGACGGCCAGCGGCTCGCCCCAGGACCGTACGTCGTCCAGCTGGCGCCGCATCATCGACGTCAGCAGCCCGCGACGCCGGTGCGTGGCGGCCACGCTGACCATGGTCACGCCGGCCGCGGACACCGCGGCCCCGCCGGGCACGGTCAGCCGGAAGCCGAACGCTCCCGCCGTCGCCACGCACATGTCACCGTCCCAGACGCCGAGGGAACGGTCCGTCTCGGTGAGCTGGCGCCACAGCTCCCGCTCCTCGGCGGACTCCGGACGCCCGCCGAAGGCGCGGATCAAGTTGTCGTACCACTCGTCCCAGTCGTCCCGGCGCAGCACGCGCAAGTCAGTGCCCATGAACCATGCCTACCAGGGCATTGCAGGACGAGCGAGGGAATTTCGTCTTGCCGGACCCGCAACGGCTTTCTGTGAAGTTCACTGTGAAGTTGAACCTCGGACGGGGGACAAGTGGGACCTCCCGTGCCAAGCAGCTGGTCCGATGGATAGGGTCCCGAACTAATGGCAGCAGGACGAGAGCGGCGCGCGGAAGCCGAGACGTTCACGGCCCGGTTGAAGATGCAGTGGCACCGGGTCCGCGTCGGCCTGCGCAGAAGCGCTGTCGACTACTTCCGCGGGGACGGTTCGGACTGGGTCGCGCTGGCCGGTCTGCTCATCACCGTCCCGGTGATCGCGGCTGTCACGCTCGCCAACGCGGTGTGGTGCTCCCCGGCCGTCCTCGTCCTCCCGATCGTGGCGGGCGGCCTGCTGCTGCGCCCGTCGAGCCTGCTCGGTCTCTACGCGGCCGCGGCCACGGCACTGATCGTGGAGTCGGTGAAACTGGGGCCCTACACGGAGGGCCCTTCCCGTGTCACGCCCGGCGTCGTGCTGGTGGTCGCCGCCTGCGGCTTCTTCGGTCTGCTCATCGCCCAGTTCCGCAGCCGGGTCGGCGTGCCCTGGCGGCGCGGCGGCACCATGCTCTTCGACCTTCGCGAACGCATCCGGGTGCAGAGCAAGCTCCCGCAGCTGCCGATTGGCTGGCACCGCGAGATGGCGCTGCGCCCGGCGGGCGGCCAGTCCTTCTCCGGCGACTTCGTGGTCGCGGCGCGGACGAACGGGGGCCGCACTCTTGAGGTCGTCCTGACGGACGTGTCGGGCAAGGGCATGGACGCGGGCTCGCGTGCGCTGCTGCTGTCGGGGGCCTTCGGAGGCCTGCTGGGCTCGCTTCCCCCGCACGCCTTCCTCCCGGCGGCCAACGGCTATCTGCTCCGCCAGGACTGGGACGAGGGCTTCGCGACCTCGATCCACCTCGTGCTGGACCTCGACTCCGGCGACTACGAGCTGTACAACGCCGGGCATCCACCGGGGCTGCAGCTCAGCGCGGGCAGCGGGCGCTGGGAGGAGAAGGCGGCCGAGGGACCGCTCCTCGGTGTGTACGACGGCGCGCAGTTCGACCCCGTGAAGGGCTCGCTGCGCCCCGGCGACGTGCTGATGCTGTTCACGGACGGTCTCGTGGAGACGTCCGACCGCGACATCGTGGAGGGCATAGACCGCCTCACCGGCGAGGCCGACCGCTATGTCGCCGGCGGCTTCCACGGCGCCGCCTGGCACCTCATCGAGGCGGTGGCGAAGGACGTGAACGACGACAGGGCGCTGCTGCTGATCTCCAGGGAGGGGCCGACGGCGACGGCCCAGCAGCCGACGCCGCACTGAGCCCGCGGCGCCGGCAGGTGGGGTTTACCCCCGGTCCCATTCGCCAGCCGCCCTCATCGCCCGCACCCGCCTCCGATCCGTAGGTTCGAAGCACACCACGGACCGGAAGGAAACCGGCATGTCAGGCGACTGGGCCGTAGAACTGCACGGAGTCCGCAAGCGCTACGGCCGCGGCGGCAGCGCCGTGCACGCCCTGCGCGGCATCGACCTCACCCTCTCCCGCGGGAGCTTCACCGCCGTCATGGGCCCCTCCGGCTCCGGAAAGTCCACCTTTCTGCAGTGCGCGGCAGGCCTGGACCGCCCCACCGCGGGCACCGTCCGGCTGGGCGGCACGGAGATCACCGGCATGAAGGAGAACAAGCTCACCGCGCTGCGCCGCACCCGCCTCGGCTTCGTCTTCCAGGCCTTCAACCTGCTGGCGTCCCTCACGGTCGAGCAGAACGTCGTCCTGCCGATGCGGCTGGCGGGCCATCGGCCCGACCGTCGCCGTGCCGCCGAGGTCCTCGCCCAGGTGGGCCTGACCGACAAGGCCCGCCGTCGCCCCGGCCAGCTCTCCGGCGGCCAGCAACAGCGCGTCGCGATCGCCCGCGCCCTGGTCACCCGCCCCGACGTCGTCTTCGCGGACGAGCCCACCGGCGCCCTGGACACCACGACGGCCGCCGAGATCCTCTCCCTCCTGCGCCAGGCCGTCGACACCCAGGACGCCACGGTCGTCATGGTCACCCACGACCCCACGGCGGCGGCCTGGGCGGACCGCGTCCTGTTCCTGTCCGACGGCGAGATCGTCGACCACCTGGACCGTGCGCCGGCCGAGCGGATCGCCGCACGCATGACCGCTCTCACCGCACGCCCCTCCTACGCACAGGCCGCGGCGTGATGTTCACACCCAACGGCCTCGCCCGCGCGGCCCTCCGCTTCCGCCCCTCGGCGTTCGTCGGCACCTTCATCGCGTTCGCGATGGCCGCCATGGTCGTGTCCGCCTGCGGCATCCTCCTGGAGACCGGCATCCGCGCCACCGTCCCGCCCGCCCGCTACGCGGCCGCCCCGGTGGTGGCAGCCGCCGACCAGCGCGCCCCCTACGGCCACGGCGACGACGCGGACAGCGAACCGATCCCCGACCGCGCCCGCCTCGACGACTCCCTGGTCGCGAAGGCGGCCTCGGCACCCGGCGCCCGTACGGCCGTCGCGGACGTCACCTTCCCCGGGCGCGGCCCGAACGGCCCCTTCACCGCCCACAATTGGGCCTCCACCGCCTTCACCGGCGAGAAACTCACCTCCGGCCGCCCGCCGCACCCCGGCGAGATCGTCCTGGCCGAAGGCAGGGGTACGGTCGGCGCACACATCACCCTCACCACCCCCGCGGGCACGCACACCTACCGCGTCTCCGGGACCGCCAACACCCCGGGCGCCACCGCCTGGTTCGCCGACACCGAAGCCGTACGCGTCTCCGGACACCCGGGCCGCGTCGACGCCATCGCCGTACTGCCCGAGCCCGGCGTCTCCACCAGCGCCCTCAAGTCGCAGGTGGCGCACGCCCTGGGCAACAGTGCGAAGGTCCACACCGGTGACGACCGCGGCACCGTCGAGGATCCCGCGCTGGGCGAGGCCAAGGAGATGCTCATCGGTATCGGCGGCTCCTTCGGCGGTGTCGCCACCATGGTCGCCGTCTTCACCGCGGCCGGCACCGTCGCGCTCGCCGTGGGCCAACGCGCCCGCGATTTCGCCCTGTTGCGGGCCATCGGCACCACGCCCCGCCAGATCCGCCGCACGATCGCCACCGAGACCCTCCTCGTCGCCCCGGTCGCGGCCGCCCTGGGCTGCCTGCCCGGAATCGCCCTGGCCCGCTGGTGGTTCGGGCAGCTGCAGGACAGGGGCGCGGTGCCTCAGCCGGTGCACCTTTCCGTCTCCTGGATCCCGCTCGTCTCCGCGAGTGGCGCGGTGCTCCTCGCCGCCCTCCTCTCCGGCTACATCGCAGCCCACCGCAGCTCCCGCATCAAACCCGGCCAGGCGCTGAGCGAGGCGTCCGTGGAACGGCTGCGCCCCGGCTGGATCCGTACGCCCCTGGGCATCGCCGCCGCGGTGGGCGGCTGCGTGTGCGGCGGTCTCTCGTCCTCCCTCACCGGCGACGACGCGGCCAACACGGCACTCGGCATCGTCTTCCTCTTCATGCTGGCCGTGGCCCTGCTCGGCCCGTTCGTCGCCCGCGCCTGCGCCGCCCTGTTCGGGCTCCCGCTGCGCGGCGCCGGCGCCTCCGCCGTGCTCGCCGCCGCCAACTCCCGTACGAACGCTCGCCGGTTGGCCTCCGCGATCACCCCGATCGTGCTCGCCATGGCCTTCTCCTCCGTGCTGATCTTCATGCAGACCAGCACGGACCGCGTCACCGCCGACCAGCAGCACGCCGGCATCCGAGCCGACCACATCGTCACCGCCGACCCGGGCCTGACCCCGGACGCCGTACGACGAGCCGGGCGCACCCCCGAAGTCATCGCCGCCGTCGGCCTGTTGAAGACGTCCGTGCTGGTCCCGATGTCGGGCGGCCTGGACTCGGCCTCCGCCCAGGGCGTCGACGGATCGGTCCATGACCTGACGGCCGTACAGGACCTGGACGTCAGGCAGGGCCGACTCGCCCTGAAGCGGGGCGAGATCGCCGTCGACACCTCCCTCGCCGACAACGCCGGCGTCAAGGTCGGCGACCGCCTCCACCTCCGCCTGCCCGACGGCACGAAGGCCGCACCGGTCGTCACGGCGACGTACGCACGCGGCATGGGGCTCTCCCAGGTCACCATGGCCCGCGCCGACCTCGCCACCCACGTCACCTCCGCCTACGACGCCGAACTGTGGACGAAGGGCGGAAAGGCGGCCGGGCTCGCACCCCTCGGTACCGTTCTCGACCGCGGCGACTACACCAGCGCCCAGTCCCTGGACCGCGAGCTCAACGCCTGGGCCAACTCCCTGATGGCCGGCGTCCTCGGCGGCTTCGCGGCTGTCGCCGCCGCCAACACGCTGGTGATGACCGTCCTCGACCGGCGCCGTGAACTCGGCACGCTCCGCCTCATCGGCTCCACCCGCCGCCAGGTGCTGCGCATGATCCGCTGGGAGGCCCTCCTGGTCGCCCTCGCGGGCATCGCCCTCGGCACGGCCATCGCCCTGGCCACGCTCGTGCCGATGATGAAGGGGCTGACCGGGCAGGGGCCGTACATACCCCCGCTGGTGTACGGCTCGTTCGCCGGCGGGATCGTCGTCCTCGGGCTGACGGCGGCGACCCTCCCGGCCCGCGCCGCGCTGCGCAGGGAGACACTGGAGGAGTGACCGGAAGATCCCGTACCCCGATGACCCTGGCCGAGGTCGAGGCCGCCGCCCGCGCCGCCCACGAGGGCCAGACCGACAAGGCGGGACGGTCGTACGCCGAGCACCTGCGGGCCGTCGCCGAAGGCGTCTCGGCGCGCGGTGGCGACGAGGAACAGATCGCCGCGGCCTGGCTGCACGACGCCGTCGAGGACGACGCGCTCTCCGAGCGGTGGCTGGACGAGGCCGCGCTGAGCCGCCGTACGAAGGACATCGTGCTGGCGGTCACCAAGCGCGCGGGGGAGGGGCCGGAGGAGTACGCGGCCCGGATCCTCGCCACGCCGGGCGCACTGCTGGTGAAGGAGGCCGACCTGGCGCACAACGCGCACCCGGCCCGTCTGTCCCGCCTCACCGACGAGCCCACCCGCAAACGCCTGACCGAGAAGTACGCACACATGCGCGCACTTCTCGGCCTGGCCCAGCAGTAGCGGCTTTCAAGGGGCGCGGGTCTGTGACATTTGCGGCTCCGCCGCGTGGGCGCGACAAGCCACGACGCAGCCGCAGCCGCCGGACGGCATGGCGTGGCAACCGCTCAGGCGTTGGCCATGGCGCGCTCGCGCTTCTCCCGCTCCCGGGCGAGCTCCGCCGCATCCCGCTTGAACGCCCACTTCATCTCAGGCTCCATCGCGAACCTGAAGACCCGCCGCACCGGCGGGGTGCACAACAGGGTCACGGCGGCGGCGAAGGCCACCGTCACGAGGATCTCCCCCAGCGGCCGGTGCAGCCACTTGTGGTCGAACCAGCCGTAGAAGTCACCGGCCTTGACCAGGAATCCGTGCAGCAGATAGCCGTACAGCGTGCCCGCGCCGAGCGCCGTGAACCACATCTTCCGGCGCGGCACCCAGGCGAAGAAGCAGGCGGTCAGCAGCAGCGAGCAGCCGAACATCGCCAGCACCATGACCGGCCCGGTCCACCACGGCGCTGCCAACTCCTGGGCGGCGTCACGGTGGTAGAACCACGCGGTGTTCATGCGCGGCACCGCCCACCAGGCGAAGGCGAGCGCGGCCGCGACGACGGGCACGGACAGGATCCGCATCTTCCGGGTGCGCACCATGTGGAAGTGCTCGGGCTTCATGCACAGACCCAGCACGAAGTACGGCAGGAACTGCAGGACGCGCTGAAGGTCCAGGTCGTCGCCGATCTCCGGGGAGACCGACCCGAACATCGCGACACCGAGGGCGACGGGAAGCGGCCAGCGCAGGTTGTTCCACAGCGGGGTCGTCAACCGCCAGATGAACAGTGCCACCAGGAACCAGGTGAGGTACCAGGGGTCGAGCAGACTGATCGCCATGCCCGGGTCGTGGTCGCCGTAGCGCTTGAAGAGGGAGTACGCCGTCTCGAAGACGACGTAGGGCACCAGGACCCCGGTGACCAGGCGTCTGAGGCGGTCGGGGCGCATGTCGAAACTGCGCGAGAAGTAGCCGGAGATGATGATGAACGCCGGCATGTGGAAGCTGTACACCACCGTGTACACGGCCTCCAGGATGCGGCTGTCACCCTTCAGGGGCTCCCAGGAGTGGCCCATCGCCACCAGCACGATCGCCAGATACTTCGCGTTGTCGAAGAACGCGTCGCGCTGTTTGCCGGGTTTGGTGGTTTTGTTCTGCTGATCCTGCGGCGAGCGCGGACTCGGCACTCCCGAAGCCGGCGGCTGTGCCGGAGGGAGCGGCGCTCTGTTCTGGCCATGCGGTCGCAACGAGTTCGTCACAGACCATCCCCCCAGAAGCTGGGGGAGACGGGCCCGGACCTCGCTGCGCGTGTGGGGGACGAGGCAGCGTGAAACATCTGAGGCACCCTAGCGTCGTCTGTGGGTTTTCGTAAAACTCTCCACGTCATTACTGCTAATTGGCTTCGAGTACCCGCGATTAACGGGAGTTGACGCCTGTGTGAGGGTGACGGTCAACACACCATTACATGTCCTGGTTGTCGCGACTCGTCCCGACTAAACGGTGCATATGACCCGCAGGCGACTCCTGCGGAATGTCCGCTTCACTTGCCTGTGGCGTTAATTCGAAATACCTGCGAACGCGTTGTGTGGACATGGAAACGATCTCGCCGAATTTCCTGTGCGGGTGCACCCTCGAATTGCTGTGCGGGAGGGGCGTGTTGGGGCTCTCGCGCGGCCGGCGTCCGTATGGCTCGGGCAAAGGTCCGGCACAGGTGTGGCCGATGATGTCTCACCTGCCGCATACCGAGGCCCTGTTGGTGGCACGATGGTTCTGGCGGGGGTGCGCGGGGCTGGCACCCCCGGGCCGGGAGAGCGGACCGACCGTAGGGTGTGATCAGTTGTGGCCATTTCACTGTCAGTGGTGCTGCTGTTGGCGATCATCCTGGTGGTGTTGATCCGAGGAGGATCGATCAAGGCCGGCCCCGCCATCGTCGCGGTGCTGTTCGGCTTCTTCCTGGCATCGACCGGCATGGCCCCGTCGATCAACCGGTTCCTCAACTCGATAGCCGAGACGATCAACTCGATCAGCTTCTGATCGGTCGTCGCCGACGGGCGCGCGCACGGGGGCGCGGAACCCGCGCGCCCCGTCGGCGTGAGCCTCCCCGCTGACCGCCCGACGCCCGGCACCACCGCGCACGCCGCCTCGTGCGCCGTCGGACTCCCACGGGACCGCCCCCGCCACTCCTTGGCTGTCCCCAGGTCCTGGTGGTGCCAATGGAGGGGGAGGGGCAACACATGGTCAACGTCCTGATGGCAGCGTTCATCATCGGCGGCTTCGCGCTGGGCTGGTGCATCTTCACCGGCCGGATTCCCAGCCGTGCGAGCTCCCATCCGGACTTCGACAAAGTCCTGCCCAGGCTGGTCGGCGGCATGTTCATGCTCGGCGCGGCCTACATGATGGCTGCCCTCCTGCACAGCGTGCTGTGATCCCCCATCGCGTATGCGTATCGGGGCTGAGCCGGCGAGACGCTGACCTGGCCGTTCTCGGGTCACTCACCGGAGCTCCCCGTTGTCCCCCGCTGGTCGCTGCTCGATCGGGCACGCTGGGGACACGGCTGGTGCCTTGCGCTTCGTAGCGTGATCTACGACTCGCCTCAGTCGGGGACGCACATCATGCGGTGGGCCGGCACAACGGGCTCGCCCGGGAGCGGATCGATTCCACGGACCCGTACAGCCACGATATCGGTGGCGATGGGGGATCGGTCCGGCCGCTTCGTCAAGCGCCGGCGGAAGGGCTCTGGGACGTCTTTGGCGGGGAGTTCTACCGTGGCGAGGCTGACCCACCGGTCGTAGTCGGTGCGACATACGCGGATCAATGCTCCGCACTCAGGACAAGTAGGCTGCTGCCCACCTTGGCGCGCTGCTGCTCGGGGTCCCCGTTGGTGAGAACAGCCAGACGCGGTCCTCGGGGAAGCCGGTTTCGGTCAGTGGCCGTGGGGGTCATGGAAGGGGTTGATGACCTCGCAGGTGACGTCCATCCAACGCTCCAGGTCCTGGCAGATGGCCTGGTCGCCTGCCTGCTCGAACGCCTTGACCAGGTCTCGGAGCAGGTACATCCAATGGCGTGAGTTGGCCACGTGCCACGCCGTGGCATCCTCGGCGACGGCCAGTGAGGACGCGTACAGGAGGTGCGCCTCCAGCCCGAGCGTGGCCACCAGCTGCGGATGCCGCGCCAGTGGTGCCACGATGCGGGCCAGTTCCCCGGCGGAGTCGGCCCACTGCGAGCGCGGGCAGCGCTGACTGGTGGTGAACCTGCTCCGTGCGTTGTCCGGGCCGCCGAGCAGCAGGACCTCGTCCGGCACCTGCCCGACGCCCAGCAGCTTGCGCGCCCGGTGCAGTGCCGTGCCCATGGTCATCGGCCCGATCCCGATCCCGAGCCAGTTCTGCTCGGCCCGGCCGGCGACGTCGGCGTCCAGGTCGCGCGCGAAGTCGCGGTAGCGCTCCGACAGTTCCCGCTGCCCGAGCGCCTCTGTGAGCTTGCCGTAGTACGCCGCGGCCCGGACGATCGAGATGCGGTACATCGACGGCATCTCGCCCATCTCGCGGATCAACTGCGGGAACTCCGACCGCTCGACCTCGACCCAGGTATCGACCGCGATCCGCCCGGCCGACGCGGCTATCTCGGCCCTCCCCTGCCCGGCGTGCTCACGCATGGCGATCGTGGCGGCGCAGCGCAGCACATCGATGTAGTAAGCGCGATCGCCCTCGAGCGTGTTGACCTTCAAGCCGTTCGAGGTGATCAGCCGCACCACGGCGTCCGCCGAACTCAGGATCAGATCCGGGTCGCCGTACTGGCCCAGCACCAGGGCGTTGGTGTACAGCAGCCGGCTGAGGCCCAGCTCGAACTCGAACACATCGCCGTCCGGTCCCGCCAGCATCGCTGCCCGGACCACACCGTCCATTTCGAGGATCGAGTCCGTCACCCGGCCCAGTTCCTGGAACGTTCTGGCGCGGCGCACCTGCACATCAGTGATCCGCTGCGCCATGTCCCGCCTGCCGGTGTCGAGCACGTCGCCGTAGGCCTCCTCGGCCGCATCGAGCGCGGCGAGTGCGTCGTCGGGACGGTCCACCGCGCGCAGGCTCGAACCCAGCCCGTACTGCAGTGAGCCCAGCATGACCAGGTCGTCGGGGGTGGCCCCGGCCTGGGCGCCGATGATGGCGTGGACAAGCTCGACGGCCCGTTCCTGCAGCGGCACAGCCTCAGCCGTGCGGCCCTGCTGGAACATGCTGAGCGCCTGCTCCTCCAGCAGTGCCACCTGCGACCTGCGTGCGTCGTTGGAGTTCTGGTCCCGTGACGTGCGTCCCCATCGCATGGTCAGGATGCTTCCACACCGTCCGGCAGCAGACCCTCCTGCGCACCTACCTCTCCGCCGTGCTCCTGGTCGGCCTGGTCCTCAACGCCACCCTCGGCTGGTCCTGGGCCGACCCGATCGCCGCCCTCGTCATCGCCGCCATCGCCGTCAAGGAAGGCCGCGACCGCGACGCCTGGCAGGGCAAGGGCTGCTGCGCCTCCCCCGCTCCAGATGCTCTCGCTCAGCCTGTGCAGGCGGGGGACACGAAGGACTGAACGGCCCCGGGAACGGCGGAAGGCCCAGGGAGAGGAAATCCACCTCTCGCCTGGGCCTTCGGCGTATGGAGCGGGCGACGGGAATCGAACCCGCGTAGCTAGTTTGGAAGACTAGGGCTCTACCATTGAGCTACGCCCGCACAGCACGCGCCGCAGGTCAGGTGACCGCGGCACACAAGGCATCGTAGCGGGTCGGATGCGCTCGGCGCACACTCCATTCCGGCCCGCCGTTCCCGCCCGCCCCCGCGGGGCAGCGGCGCTCGGTAAATGCGGCAGCCGCACTGCCTGCGGGCATGTACCCTACGTGTCGCACCTGACGGGGTGTGGCGCAGCTTGGTAGCGCGTCCGCTTTGGGAGCGGAAGGCCGTGGGTTCAAATCCCGCCACCCCGACCACCGACCGGTCAACACCGGTCACCCGCGCGATCACCTCGCATGATCGCCTTTGGGGCGTTCGGCGGCTGCGGTTACTATGCAAGCTGCGCGCCCGTGTGTCTCATCCGCAGGAATCCACTGGACCCCCACTGGAGATCCTCCGGACGTCCTTCGGGCGGCGAAATCCGCCGGACCAGTCTGGCTCCGGCAGAGACCAAGAAGTCAGCCCCCAAGGAGACCGAACCGTGAAGAGCGCCGTGGAGACCCTGAACCCGACCCGGGTTCGGCTCAGCATCGAGGTGCCCTTCGAGGAGCTCAAGGACAGCCTCGACGCGGCGTACAAGAAGATCAACCAGCAGGTCACGGTGAAGGGCTTCCGGAAGGGCAAGATCCCGGCGCGCGTCATCGACCAGCGGTTCGGCCGCGGAGCGGTCCTGGAGGAAGCGGTCAACGACGCGCTTCCGAAGTTCTACACCGAGGCGGTCAACGAGGCCGAGCTCAACGTCCTCGGCCAGCCCGAGGTCGACATCACGGAGCTGAAGGACGGCGAGACGCTGAACTTCACCGCCGAGGTCGACATCCGCCCGGCCCTGGAGATCCCGGACTACTCGGGCATCGAGGTCGAGGTCGACGCCGTCGAGGTCACCGAAGAGGACATCGACAAGTCGGTCGAGCAGCTTCGCGAGCGCTTCGCCTCCACCTCCCCGGTCGAGCGGGCCGCCGAGGACGGCGACGTCGTCACGATCGACCTGGAGGCCAAGGTCGAGGGCGAGGTGCTGGAGGACGGCGTCGCGTCCGGCGTCTCCTACACCATCGGCTCCGGCGAGCTGCTCGACGGCATCGACGACGCCGTCAAGGGCATCGAGGCCGGTGGCGAGGCCACCTTCGCCTCCGAGCTCAAGGGCGGCTCGGCGGCCGGCAAGGAGGCCGAGGTCACCGTCAAGGTCACCCAGGTCGCCGCCCGTGAACTGCCCGAGCTGGACGACGACTTCGCGCAGCTCGCCTCCGAGTTCGACACCCTCGAGGAGCTGAAGGCGGACAGCCGCAAGCGCCTGGAGAACATGAAGCAGTACGACCAGGCCACGCAGGCCCAGGAGCGCGTCCTGGAGAAGCTGCTCGAGCTGGTCGAGGTCCCGGTCCCCGAGAAGCTGCTCGAGGACGAGATCAACACCCGTAAGCACAACCTCGAGCACCACCAGCTCGGCCAGATGGGCCTCGACCTCGAGAAGTACCTCGAGATCCAGGGCAAGACGGTCGAGGAGTTCGACGCCGAGACCAAGGAAGCCGCGGTCAAGGGCATCAAGACGCAGTTCGTCCTCGACGAGCTCGTCAAGCAGGAGAAGCTGAACGTCAACCAGGAGGAGCTCACCGAGCACCTCATGCGCCGCGCCGCCTCCTCCGGCATGTCCCCCGACCAGTTCGCCCAGGCCGTCGTCGAGGGCGGCCAGGTTCCGCTCCTGGTCGGCGAGGTCGCCCGCGGCAAGGCCCTCGCGGTGGTCGTCGAGGCCGCCACGGTCAAGGACACCAACGGCGAGGTCGTCGACCTCGACGACGAGGACGAGACGGAGACGGCCGCGGAGGTCGCCGCCGAGAGCACCGACGGCGACGCCGTCGAGGCCGCCGACGAGAAGACCGAGGGCTGAGCCCACGGCGCCTCGTAGGTCGTAGGACGGGCCCCGGGTCACTCATGACCCGGGGCCCGTCCGTCTACCCGGGGGCGGCGGCACAGCCCCGGCGCGTGGGCGGCGGCCCGGCCGCCAGGCTCTACGCCCCCGGCGAACACTCCCATCTACGGGATTCTCCGAAGGGACCAGCGCGTTAGGGTCCATGAATACGAGGGCAGTGGAGTCCCCGAACGGGGCCCGGCCCCGAAGGCAAACGTGAAGACGGCCCGGCGCCGTCGTAAGACGAGCAGGTGGATACGTGACGAATCTGATGCCCTCCGCCGCCGGCGAGCCTTCCATCGGTGGCGGCCTCGGCGACCAGGTCTACAACCGGCTGCTCAACGAGCGGATCATCTTCCTCGGCCAGCCGGTCGACGACGACATCGCGAACAAGATCACCGCACAGTTGCTGCTCCTTGCCGCTGCGGACCCCGACAAGGACATCAACCTCTACATCAACAGCCCCGGCGGCTCGATCACGGCCGGTATGGCGATCTACGACACCATGCAGTTCATCAAGAACGACGTGGTGACGATCGCGATGGGCCTCGCCGCCTCGATGGGCCAGTTCCTGCTCAGCGCGGGCACCCCCGGCAAGCGCTTCGCGCTGCCGAACGCCGAGATCCTGATCCACCAGCCCTCCGCGGGCCTGGCTGGTTCGGCCTCCGACATCAAGATCCACGCCGAGCGGCTGCTGCACACCAAGAAGCGCATGGCGGAGCTCACCGCCCAGCACACCGGTCAGTCGTTCGAGCAGGTCACCCGCGACTCCGACCGCGACCGCTGGTTCGACCCCGAGGAGGCCAAGGAGTACGGCCTCATCGACGACGTCATCACAGCGGCCGCCAACATGCCGGGCGGCGGCGGCACCGGGGCCTGAGGCCCCCTGCAAGCCCCCAGCCGACCGCCTCAGCCCCTAGGAGAGAGACAGTGAACGACTTCCCCGGCAGCGGCCTGTTCGACCGCACACGCGCCGAGTACACGGGTCCCGCGGCGGAGTCCCGTTACGTCATCCCGCGCTTCGTCGAGCGCACCTCGCAGGGCATCCGCGAGTACGACCCGTACGCGAAGCTCTTCGAGGAGCGCGTGATCTTCCTGGGCGTCCAGATCGACGACGCCTCCGCCAACGACGTCATGGCGCAGCTGCTGTGCCTGGAGTCGATGGACCCCGACCGGGACATCTCGGTCTACATCAACAGCCCCGGCGGCTCCTTCACCGCGCTGACTGCGATCTACGACACCATGCAGTTCGTGAAGCCGGACATCCAGACGGTCTGCATGGGCCAGGCGGCCTCCGCCGCCGCGATCCTGCTGGCCGCCGGTACGCCCGGCAAGCGCATGGCGCTGCCGAATGCCCGCGTGCTGATCCACCAGCCCTACAGCGAGACGGGCCGCGGCCAGGTCTCCGACCTGGAGATCGCCGCCAACGAGATCCTGCGGATGCGCGCGCAGCTGGAGGAGATGCTGGCCAAGCACTCCACCACGCCGATCGAGAAGATCCGCGAGGACATCGAGCGCGACAAGATCCTCACGGCCGAGGAGGCGCTCTCGTACGGCCTGATCGACCAGATCATCTCCACCCGGAAGATGAACAACGCCGCCGTCCGCTAGTCGGAGGCTGTATCGTCTGCCGCCCCTTGGCACGGTTGGTGGCCTTTGACACGCTGCACGTCAAAGTGAACCGCGCCAAGGGGGGCCCGAACGGGGGGCTCGGCAAGGTACCGTCGGATTAAGGCAGCACCAGGAGCCGCTGGACCTAGGCGTCTCCCAGGCGAAGGGGAAGCACACCGTGGCACGCATCGGTGACGGCGGCGATCTGCTCAAGTGCTCGTTCTGCGGCAAGAGCCAGAAGCAGGTCAAGAAGCTCATCGCAGGGCCTGGTGTGTACATCTGCGACGAGTGCATCGACCTCTGCAACGAGATCATCGAGGAAGAACTCGCGGAGACGAGCGAGGTGCGCTGGGAGGAACTGCCCAAGCCCCGCGAGATCTACGAGTTCCTCGAGGGCTACGTCGTCGGCCAGGAGCCGGCGAAGAAGGCCCTCTCCGTGGCGGTCTACAACCACTACAAGCGCGTCCAGGCCGGCGAGAACGGCGGCGCCAACGGCCGTGACGACGCGATCGAGTTGGCGAAGTCCAACATCCTGCTGCTGGGCCCCACGGGCTCCGGCAAGACCCTCCTGGCCCAGACCCTGGCCCGCATGCTGAACGTCCCGTTCGCGATCGCGGACGCGACGGCGCTCACGGAGGCGGGTTACGTCGGCGAGGACGTCGAGAACATCCTGCTCAAGCTGATCCAGGCGGCGGACTACGACGTCAAGAAGGCCGAGACCGGGATCATCTACATCGACGAGATCGACAAGGTCGCGAGGAAGAGTGAGAACCCCTCGATCACTCGCGACGTGTCGGGCGAGGGCGTCCAGCAGGCCCTGCTGAAGATCCTGGAGGGCACGACGGCCTCGGTCCCGCCCCAGGGCGGCCGCAAGCACCCCCACCAGGAGTTCATCCAGATCGACACGACGAACGTCCTGTTCATCGTGGGCGGTGCCTTCTCCGGCCTGGAGAAGATCATTGAGTCCCGGGCGGGCGCCAAGGGCATCGGCTTCGGCGCGACGATCCGCTCGAAGCTGGAGCTGCAGTCCAAGGACCAGTTCGGGGACGTCATGCCCGAGGACCTGGTCAAGTTCGGCATGATCCCCGAGTTCATCGGCCGCCTCCCGGTCATCACCTCGGTGCACAACCTGGACCGCGAGGCCCTGCTCCAGATCCTCATCGAGCCGCGTAACGCGCTGGTGAAGCAGTACCAACGTCTCTTCGAACTCGACGGTGTCGAGCTGGACTTCGAGCGCGAGGCCCTGGAGGCCATCGCCGACCAGGCCATCCTCCGCCAGACCGGCGCCCGCGGCCTGCGCGCCATCATGGAGGAAGTCCTCATGTCCGTGATGTACGAGGTCCCGTCCCGCAAGGACGTCGCCCGAGTCGTCGTCACAGCGGACGTCGTCCACTCGAACGTGAACCCGACCCTGATCCCGCGCGACGCGCGGAACGGGCGGGGGCCGGGGGAGCAGAAGACGGCGTAGGCGGTATTGGTACGACCTTGAAAGGGGACGCCCGGCGGAGTCGCCGGGCGTCCCCTTTTTCGCTAGATCACTCCGCGGGAACCGGAGGGTGGGCAAAGAGGCTTGGCGGCATAGGGAATTGACCGGCGGCCTCGCCCGAGTTACGAACCGCGTGGCGAATACTGCCTGCTCCTTGGCCTGATGGGCTAGCGCTGCGACGCGAGGGGGCGCTCACCGACGAGGTGCCCCCTCGCGTCGTTGTGGCTACGCCTTGACGCGGACGTCGTTGCGGAGCTTGGCCGCCACGGACGCCGTGTCGTCGATCGAGCCACCGTTGCCGCTGGCCAGGTCGGCGAAGCCGAAGTTCGTGACCACGGCGACGGTGCTGTGGTCACCCCAGATGCACATCGGCATGTTGATGGTCTTCGCGGCGCCGGCGCTCGAGCTCGACGAGCCGGTGTTGTCGATCTGGGCGATCTGGCACTTCATGATGCCGTCCTTGAAGCCCGCGGGTGACACCTTCTCCGGGCTGCCGATCATCTTGCCCTTGCCGCTGTCGCCGCTCTCGTCCTTCTGGGACTCCGACTTGACCTTGGCGAACATGGCGTCGACGACCGCCTCCGGGTCGTCGATGGTGCCGTAGACGCCGCTGAAGGACAGGCTCGTCGCGCTGAGTCCGGTGCCCTTCTGGTAACCGGCGCTGACGTCCTTGGGGTTCTTCACACCCCACTTCTCGAAGTCGGCCTTGTCGTCGTTGGTCATCTCGTCGTTGGAGCCGCCCTTCTCCGACTTCTTGTACTCGCCGTTGATCACGGTCGCCGGAGTCGTCAGCTTGTGTGCGCCGTCGTCGGAGACGGACGAACCGCCGCTGCCGGAACCCCCGCCGATGACGAAGTAGGCCCCGACCGCGATCGCGGCCACGACCGCCACCGCGCCGATGATCAGGCCCGTCTTCTTGCCGCTGCCGCTGGGCGGGGGCGGCTGCGGGACATAGCCGGGCTGCTGGCCGTAGCCGGGCTGCTGCGGGTAGCCGTAACCGGGCTGGGCCGGAGGAGCCTGCTGCGGGTAGCCGTAGCCGGGCTGCGGCTGGGGCGGAGGGGCCTGCTGGGGATAGCCGTAGCCGGGCTGGGGCGCCTGCGGCGGCTGCTGGCCGTAGGGGCCCGGCTGGCCGTACGGTCCGGGCTGCTGGGGCTGCCCGCCGTACGGGCCCGGCTGGTTGTGACTCATTTCTGGGTTCCCCTCCAGATGCTTTATATGGTCCTGACATCCTGGCCTAGACCTCGAGCGCGCGTTCCGGCGGGGGGCGCACCGTTACAGAACAAACGCGTTTCGGGGCTGCCCCGTGACACCCCTAAACTGAGCGCGTGACCGAGAACGCTCAGCAGCAGCCACCAGCGCCCGACTCCGAACTGCCGACCCAGTACGCGCCGGCCGACGTAGAGGGCCCGCTGTACGAGCGCTGGGTGGAGCGGGGTTACTTCGAGGCGGACGAGAAGAGCGACAAGCCGCCGTACACCATCGTCATCCCGCCGCCGAACGTCACCGGCAGCCTGCACCTCGGGCACGCCTTCGAGCACACCCTCATCGACGCGCTGACGCGCCGTAAGCGCATGCAGGGCTTCGAGACGTTGTGGCAGCCCGGCATGGACCACGCCGGCATCGCCACGCAGAACGTCGTCGAGCGCGAGCTGGGGAAGGAAGGCAAGTCGCGGCACGACCTCGGCCGCGAGGCCTTCGTCGAGCGCGTCTGGCAGTGGAAGGGCGAGTCCGGCGGGCAGATCTCCGGCCAGATGCGCCGCCTCGGCGACGGCGTCGCGTGGTCGCGCGAGCGCTTCACTATGGACGAGGGGCTGTCGCAGGCCGTCCAGACCATCTTCAAGCGGCTCTACGACGACGAGCTGATCTACCGCGCCGAGCGCATCATCAACTGGTGCCCGCGCTGTCTCACCGCGATCTCCGACATCGAGGTCGAGTACCAGGACGACGACGGCGAGTTGGTCTCCATGAAGTACGGGGAGGGCGACGAGTCCATCGTCGTCGCCACGACCCGTGCCGAGACCATGCTCGGTGACACCGCCGTCGCCGTTCACCCCGAGGACGAGCGGTACAAGCACCTCGTCGGCAAGCTCATCAAGCTGCCGCTCACCGACCGCTCCATCCCCGTCGTCGCGGACGAGCACGTCGACCCCGAGTTCGGCACCGGCGCCGTCAAGGTCACCCCGGCCCACGATCCGAACGACTTCGAGATCGGCCGGCGCCACGACCTCCCGGCGATCACGATCATGGACGAGCACGCTGTCATCACCGCCCACGGCCCCTTCCAGGGCCTGGACCGGCTGGAGGCCCGCTCCGCCATCGTCGCCGCCCTGCGCGCCGAGGGCCGGATCGTCGCCGAGAAGCGGCCGTACGTCCACTCCGTCGGCCACTGCTCGCGCTGCAAGACCACCGTCGAGCCGCGTCTGTCCATGCAGTGGTGGGTGAAGGTCGGCCCGCTCGCGAAGGCCGCCGGAGACGCGGTCCGCGACGGCCGCGTCAAGATCCACCCGCAGGAGATGGAGAAGCGGTACTTCGACTGGGTCGACAACCTCCACGACTGGTGTATTTCAAGGCAGTTGTGGTGGGGCCACCGTATTCCGGTCTGGTACGGCCCGGAGGGCGAGGTCGTCTGCGTCGGCCCCGACGACGAGCCGCCCACCGGGGAGGGCTGGCGTCAGGACACCGACGTCCTGGACACCTGGTTCTCCTCCGGCCTGTGGCCCTTCTCCACGCTCGGCTGGCCCGAACAGACCGAGTCGCTCGCGAAGTTCTACCCGAACTCCGTCCTGGTCACCGGCTACGACATCCTCTTCTTCTGGGTCGCCCGGATGATGATGTTCGGCCTGTACGCGATGGACGGCACCCCGCCGTTCCACACCATCGCCCTGCACGGCATGGTCCGCGACCAGTTCGGCAAGAAGATGTCGAAGTCCTTCGGCAACGCGGTCAACCCGCTGGACTGGATGGACAAGTACGGCAGCGACGCGCTCAGGTTCACTCTGGCCCGTGGCGCGAACCCGGGCGTCGACGTCCCGATCGGCGAGGACTGGGTCCAGGGCTCCCGCAACTTCGCCAACAAGATCTGGAACGCCACGCGCTTCGCGCTGATGAACGGCGCCACGGTGGACGGCCCCCTGCCGGACGCGTCGGCCATGTCCGCGACGGACCGCTGGATCCTCTCCCGGCTCAACTCCGTCGTCGCCGAAGTCGACGCGCTCTACGAGGACTACCAGTTCGCGAAGTTGTCGGACGCGCTCTTCCACTTCGCGTGGGACGAGGTCTTCGACTGGTACGTCGAGCTGTCCAAGACGACGTTCCAGGCGGGCGGCGAGGCGGCCGAGGTCTCCAAGCGCGTCCTCGGCGAGGTCCTCGACGTCACCCTCAAGCTGCTGCACCCGGTCGTCCCGTTCGTCACGGAGACCCTCTGGACCACCCTCACGGGCGGCGAGTCGGTCGTCATCGCGCAGTGGCCGGCCGACAGCGGCTTCCGGGACACCGCCGCCGAGCGGGAGATCGAGAGCCTCCAGTCCGTCATCACCGAGGTCCGCCGCTTCCGTGCCGACCAGGGTCTGCAGCCGGGCCAGCGCGTCCCGGCCCGGCTGAGCCTCGACGGCACGGCGCTCGCGCCCCACGAGGCGGCCATCCGCCAGCTGCTGCGCCTCCAGCCGGAGGGCGACAGCTTCACGGCGACGGCGACCCTGCCGGTTTCCGGCGCCGAGGTGGCCCTCGACCTCTCCGGCACGATCGACGTCGTGGCGGAGCGCAAGCGCCTCGCCAAGGACCTCGCGGCCGCCGAGAAGGAGAAAGCCCAGGCCACGGCCAAGCTCGGCAACGAGGCGTTCCTGGCGAAGGCCCCGGACAACGTCGTGGACAAGATCCGCGGCCGCCTGGCCAAGGCGGACGAGGACATCGCGAGGATCAAGGCCCAACTGGACCGCCTGCCCCAGCAGTAGCCGACCTCGAGGGGCGCGGGGAACTGCGCGACAAGCCGCAGACTCCCCGCGCCCGCCGGCAATGACCGGCCACCCCACTCCGTGGGCACACTGTCAGTCGGCCTCCGTAGACTGAGTCCGTGAGCGACCAGAACGAGCCCGACGCCTTCGACAACGAGCCCGACGCCTTCGACGAGATCATCGCCGCAGAAGCCGACCGCGACCCCGACCTCGCGGTCATCGAGGCCGGCAGCCGCACCCTGCGCACCCAGGGCGGCCCGCCGGAGGCAGACGTGCCCGCGCGTCCCGAGGACCCCGAGGTCGACAAGGCCCTGCGCGAGGTCGAGGCGCAGCTGGCGACACGATGGGGCGAGACCAAGCTGGAGCCGTCGGTCAGCCGTATCTCCGCGCTGATGGACGTGCTGGGCGACCCGCAGCGCTCGTACCCCTCGATCCACATCACGGGGACGAACGGCAAGACCTCCACGGCTCGCATGATCGAGGCCCTCCTCGGCGCCTTCGAACTGCGCACCGGCCGCTACACCTCCCCCCACGTCCAGTCGGTCACCGAGCGCATCAGCCTCGACGGCAGCCCCATCTCCGCCGAGCGCTTCATCGAGACGTACGAGGACATCAAGCCGTACGTCGAGATGGTCGACGCGCAGCAGGAGTACCGGCTGTCCTTCTTCGAGGTGCTGACCGGCATGGCGTACGCGGCCTTCGCCGACGCGCCTGTCGACGTCGCGGTCGTCGAGGTCGGCATGGGCGGCTCCTGGGACGCGACGAACGTGATCGACGGGGACGTCGCCGTCGTCACCCCCATCGACCTCGACCACACCGACCGGCTCGGCGAGACGCCCGCCGCGATCGCCACGGAGAAGTCCGGGATCATCAAGCAGGACGCGACCGTGATCCTGGCGCAGCAGCCGGTCGACGCGGCGCAGGTGCTGCTGAAGAAGGCCGTCGAGGTCGACGCCACCGTGGCCAGGGAAGGGCTGGAGTTCGGGGTCGTCGCCCGGCAGGTCGCCGTCGGCGGCCAGGTGCTCACGCTGCGCGGCCTCGGTGGGGAGTACGGCGAGGTGTACCTCCCGCTCCACGGCCCGTACCAGGCCCACAACGCCGCCGTCGCGCTCGCCGCGGTCGAGGCGTTCTTCGGAGTCGGCTCCCAGCGTCCCGAACCGCTGGACATCGACACCGTCCGCAAGGCATTCGCCGCCGTCTCCTCCCCGGGCCGGCTCGAAGTCGTACGGCGGTCCCCGACCGTCGTGCTGGACGCCGCCCACAACCCGGCGGGTGCCCGTGCCACCGCCGAGGCGGTCGGTGAGGCCTTCGACTTCAGCCGGCTGATCGGCGTCGTCGGCGCCAGCGCCGACAAGAACGTACGAGGACTGCTGGAGGCCTTCGAGCCGATCTTCGCCGAGGTCGTCGTCACGCAGAACTCCAGCCACCGCGCGATGGACGTCGACGAGCTGGCAGCGATCGCCGTGGAGGTGTTCGGCGAGGAGCGCGTCCAGGTCGAGCCGGCGATGCCGGACGCTCTGGAGGCCGCGATCACGCTGGCCGAGGAGGAGGGTGAGTTCGCGGGCGGCGGCGTCCTCGTCACCGGTTCCGTCATCACGGTCGGCGAGGCCCGGCTTCTTCTGGGAAGGGGCTGACGGCCCGTGCGTACGCTCTGTGCTTCGACCCTGATCGGCGAGTTCTTCGTGATCGGCTTCGCGGGGCTGGTCGCCATGAAGGACCCCGACCTGTCCATGGCGACGGTGTGGACGGTCAGCGGCATCGCGATGTTCCTGTGCGTGGCGCTGTGCGGTGTCGTGACGCGGCCGGCCGGGATCGTCCTCGGCTGGGCCCTGCAGATCGCCCTCATCGCCTCCGGCTTCGTCGTCCCGACGATGTTCTTCCTGGGCGTGGTCTTCGCGGCCCTGTGGTGGGCCTCGGTGCACTACGGACGAAAGATCGACGAGGCGAAGGCCAGATTCGCGGCAGAGGCCGGCTCCTCCACAGCTGACGCTGCGTAACAGGGGTCCGGACACGCCCTGTAATCTTCGAACACCTCGCAGAACCCTTGATTCAGCACGACTCTTGATTCAGCAGAACCCTTGATTCATAGGAGCCCGCAGTGACTCAGCGCACCCTCGTCCTGCTCAAGCCCGACGCGGTCCGCCGTGGCCTGACCGGCGAGATCATCAGCCGTATCGAGCGCAAGGACGGCTGGCAGATCACCGCGCTGGAGCTGCGCACCCTGGACCAGGAGACCCTGGAGCAGCACTACGGCGAGCACAAGGGCAAGCCCTTCTACGAGCCGCTGGTGGAGTTCATGGCGTCCGGCCCGGTCGTCGCGCTGATCGTCGAGGGCGAGCGGGTCATCGAGGGACTGCGCGCGCTTGCCGGCCCGACCGACCCGATCGCCGCCGCCCCCGGTTCCATCCGCGGCGACTACGGCGTGATCGTCCGCGAGAACCTGATCCACGCCTCCGACTCCGAGGAGTCCGCCCAGCGCGAGGTGAAGATCTTCTTCCCCGGCCGCGCGTAGTCCTGCGGGGGTTGGGCAGCTGACGACTTCGGGTCGTCCGCGGGTTGTCCGGCCGGCCGGGTCCGAGGTGCCCCGGGGGAGCCGTGCGCGGAACTTTCGTGGATATTTCTGAGGTTCCGTCAGGTCGCCCGCCCGTCTGACCTGGGGCGGCCGTAGGATTTCGGCCGCCCTTCGGCATATGCGTGCCGATCGGGGGAACGAGTGCCCCCGATAGGCCGTCTCCACAAGCGATGCGGCACTTCATCTGCTGACAATGGCGAAGACCCTCGCGCAGTGTTCGTGCAGGCGCGTCTACGATGGAAGCCTTCACGTCACAGCACCCACTTCGCCGACCTGAAAAGCACTCAAAAGCTCCCAGGAAGGCCAGACGAATCCTGATGGGGAACTCAATGTCGTTCATCGGCCGTGACATGGCTGTCGACCTCGGGACCGCCAACACGCTGGTGTACGTCAGGGGTCGCGGGATCGTACTCAACGAGCCGTCCGTCGTCGCGATCAACACCAACACCGGTGGCATCCTCGCGGTCGGCGCCGAGGCGAAGAAGATGATCGGGCGGACCCCTGGCAACATCGTTGCCGTGCGACCGCTGAAGGACGGTGTCATCGCCGACTTCGAGATCACCGAGCGGATGCTCCGCTACTTCATTCTGAAGATCCACAAGCGTCGGTATCTCGCGCGGCCGCGCGTCGTCGTGTGCGTGCCCTCCGGCATCACCGGCGTCGAGCGCCGTGCCGTCATCGAGGCGTCGTCCCAGGCGGGCGCCCGCCAGGTGCACATCATCGAGGAGCCCATGGCCGCGGCCATCGGTTCCGGCCTGCCGGTCCACGAGGCCACGGGCAACATGGTGGTGGACATCGGCGGCGGCACCACGGAGGTCGCGGTCATCTCGCTCGGCGGAATCGTCACCGCACAGTCCATCCGCGTCGCTGGTGACGAGCTGGACAACGCGATCATCCAGCACATCAAGAAGGAGTACAGCCTCCTCCTCGGTGAGCGGACGGCCGAGCAGATCAAGATCACGATCGGTTCGGCGTACGAGCTCGATGCTGACGAACACACCGAAATCCGCGGCCGGGACCTCGTCTCCGGGCTGCCCAAGACCGTCGTCATCTCCGCCGCCGAAGTGCGCAAGGCGATCGAGGAGCCGGTCAACGCCATCGTCGACGCCGTCAAGACGACCCTCGACAAGTGCCCGCCGGAGCTGTCCGGCGACATCATGGACCGGGGGATCGTGCTGACGGGCGGCGGGGCGCTGCTGCGCGGACTCGACGAGCGGCTGCGCCGCGAGACGGGCATGCCGATCCACATCGCCGAGGACCCGCTGGACAGCGTGGCGCTCGGTTCGGGCAAGTGCGTCGAGGAGTTCGAGGCGCTCCAGCAGGTGCTGGACGCCCAGCCGCGCAGATGAAGTAACTCTTCGATTCCGCCGTACGAGATGATCTCCTCTCGTGCGGCGGATCGTTGATATGGAGGCATAAGCTCGCCCATAAGCCTCCGCACACCTGAATACCCAAACCTCTGCACATTCCTATGAGGAAGGCACGGCCGCCGCACGTGAGGGACACACGAGAGAGCCGGCTGCTCCTGGTGCTGCTGATCGCCGTCGCGTTCGCGCTGATCACGGTGGACATCCGGGGCGGAGAGGATTCACCGGTCGACGGTGCCCGCCAGGGTGCCGCCGCGGTGTTCGGCCCCGTCGAGAACGGGATGTCGTCGGCGGTCGACCCGGTCGGTAACGCCGTCTCCGCGATCCGCGACTCGGGCACCCGGCACGACCGGCTCGCCCGCATGGAAAAGGAGAACGCGGCCCTCAAGGCGAAGCTCGGCAGCGACGACCGCAACTCCAGCCGCCTCAAACAGCTCGACAAGATGCTGAAGGTCTCCGCCGAGGGCCAGTACGGCATCAAGGGTGGCCAGGTCATCGCCATAGGGGCGGCCCAGGGCTTCTCCTGGACGATCACCATCGACATCGGCGCCAACGACGGCATCAAGCGGGACATGACCGTCCTGAACGGGGACGGTCTGGTCGGGCGGGTCACCACCGTCGGCCCCGACGCCTCGACCGTCCTGCTCGCCAACGACCCGGACTTCACCGTCGGCACCCGCATGGAGGGCAGCGACGAACTCGGCTTCGCCTCCGGACAGGGCGACCGCCCGCTGCGCGTCGAACTGCTCAACAGCAAGGCGGACGTGAAGAAGGGCGACCGGCTCGTCACCTTCGGCTCCGAGGCCGACAAGCCCTTCGTGCCGGGCGTCCCGGTCGGCGTGGTCTCCCGGGTCGACCCCTCCGGCGGCGACCTGACCCGCACCCTCTACGTCACGCCCTACGTCGGCTTCACCAAACTCGACATCGTCGGTGTCGTCGTAGAGGCCCCGAAGCAGGACCCCCGCGACACGGTGCTCCCGAAGAAGCCCAAGCCGACGCCCACGCCGACGGTCACCGTCACGGTCACCCCGTCCGCGAACGCGTCCCCCGACGGCCAGACCCAGCAGCAGTAGGAGCTGAATCCCCATGCGTGTCAACCGGATCCTGCTCTCCTCGGCCCTGATCGTCGTAGCCCTGGTCATCCAGGTGAGCGTCCTCGCCCGGCTCCATCTGCCCGGCGCCGTCCCCGACTTGCTCCTGCTCACCGTCCTGGGCCTGGCCCTGGTGTACGGCCATGTCGGCGGCGCCCTCGTCGGCTTCGGCGCGGGCCTGCTCGCCGACCTCGCGCCGCCCGCCGACCACGCCGCCGGGCGCTACGCCCTGGTGCTGTGCGTCGTCGGCTACCTCGCCGGACTGGTCAAACCGGAGAACGGGCGGCTGAAATCGGCCACAGGGCCCATGATCGTCGTGGCCGCCGCGGCCGTCGGCTCGACCCTGCTCTACGCCGGTGTGGGCGCCCTGGTCGGTGACACCGCCGCCCGCCATGTCGGCCTCGTCGGCCTGCTGTTCACGGCGGCCCTGTACGACCTGCTCCTCGCCCCCTTCGTGGTCCCCGGGATCATGGCCCTGGCCCGGCGCGCGGACAACGACCCCCTCGCCGAGACCAACTCCCCGTCCAAGAAGGCGACCGACATCACCTCCGGCTGGATCTCCGCCGGCACCGGCCTCAAGGTCGGCGGCCAGCGCGGTGGCCTCGGCGGGCTGAAGACCAAGGCCCGTACCCGTACCACGCGCGTGGGCCGCATCAAGGGGGTCAAGCGGCTGTGAGAGCGCGGGAGTCGGCGGCACGCTTTCACAGCTCCGTCGGATATGACACAGACACACACTGAGAGGGGGAGGCAACAGCAGTGACCAACATCCCCGAGACCGGTCGGACCCAACGGGTCCAGATCCGACTCGTCGTCATCCAGATTCTCGTCCTCTCCCTGCTCGGCACCCTCGGCGGCCGTCTGTGGTACCTGCAGATCCGCGAGGGCAACGCATACGCCAAGGAGGCGTCCGGCAACCACGTCCAGCAGGTCGTCGATCCAGCCGTACGCGGATCGATCCTGGACGCGCGCGGAGTACCGCTCGCCGACAACGAGACCCGCCTCGTGGTCTCTGCCTCCCGCACCGACCTGCTGAAGATGAAGGACGACGGCAAGGCGGTCCTCACCAAGCTGGCCGGGGTCCTGGGCATGAAGCCCACCGAAGTCATGCAGCGGGTCCGGCTGTGCGACGCCAAGACGCCGCAGCCGTGCTGGAACGGCTCGCCCTACCAGCCGATCCCCATCACCGACGAGGCCACGCCCCGCCAGGCCATGCAGATCCGCGAGCGCTCCGAGGACTTCCCCGGCATCACCGCCGAGCCCGAGGCCCTGCGCCGCTACCCGTCGCCCGGCAAGGCCAACACCGCCCAGGTCCTCGGCTACCTCTCGCCCGTCACCGACGACGAGATCCAGCAGGCCAAGGACACCGACTCGCCCTACCTGCGCTCCGACCAGGTCGGCCGCAACGGCCTGGAGCGCGAGTACGACAAGGCACTGCGCGGCAAGGCGGGCGTCACCCGCTACGAGGTCGACAACCTCGGGCGGGTCATCGGCAAGGCCAAGGCGGACGCCGCCGAACCCGGTTCCAGCCTCGTCACCAGCATCGACTCCCGCGTCCAGCGCGTCGCCGAATACGAACTGAACGCGGCGATGAAGGCAGCCCGCGGACAGTTCGACAAGATCACCGGCGAGAACTACAAGGCCGACTCGGGCGCCGTCGTCGTGATGGAGGCCAAGACCGGCCGTATCGTCGCCATGTCGTCCGCGCCCACCTACGACCCGAACGTCTGGGTCGGCGGTATCTCCGCCAAGGACTACAAGAAGCTCACCGGCAAGGACTCCGACTACCCGCTGCTGAACAGGGCCATACAGGGTCAGTCGGCGCCCGGTTCGACCTTCAAGGTGGTCTCCACGGCCGCCGCGGTCGAGGCCGGCTACGTCTGGGACGGCGGCTACCCCTGCACCAGCTCGTACTCGGTGGGCGGCCAGGTCTTCAAGAACTTCGAGGGCGAGAACTTCGGCCCCATCTCGCTCGGCCGGGCGCTCGAGGTCTCCTGCGACACCGTCTTCTACGGCCTCGCCGACCGCGAGTGGAAGAAGGACGGCGGCATCAACCCGAAGAAGGGCGAGCCGAAGGACTACTTCTACAAGACCGCCCACCAGTTCGGCCTCGGCAAGCAGACGGGCATCGACCTTCCCAACGAGGTCACCGGCCGCGTCCCCGACCGCCAGTGGAAGGAGGACTACTGGAAGGCCAACAAGGACTCGTGGTGCAGGACCGGCAAGAAGGACGGCAGTTACGTCGAGAAGATCGCGTACGAGAACTGCCTCGAAGGCAACAAGATGCGCGAGGGCGACTCGATCAACTACTCCATCGGCCAGGGTGACACCCTCCTCACCCCGATCCAGGAGGCCATGATCTACGGGGCGCTCGCCAACGGCGGCACCGAGTACGTCCCGACCATCGGCAAGGCGGTCATCAGCCCCGACGGCAAGTCCGTCAAGGAGATCAAGCCGAAGGTCAAGGCCAAACTCCCGGTCACCCAGGCCACGCTCAAGGGCATCGACAAGGCCCTCGCGGGCGTCGTCACCAGCGGTACCGCCGCCTGGAAGTTCCAGGGCTGGCCGCAGGACAAGATCGAACTGCACGCCAAGACCGGTACCGCGGAGGTCTACGGCAAGCAGACCACCTCCTGGCTCGCCACGTACTCCAAGGACTACACGGTCGTCATGACCATCGCCCAGGCCGGTACCGGCTCCGGCGCCTCCGGTGAGGCGGTCCGCAACATCTACAGCGCCCTGTACGGCGTCAACTCCGACGGCTCGATCGACAAGAAGAAGGCGCTGCTGCCCAGCCCGCAGAAGGGCCTGCCCAAGGTCCGGACGGACGGCACGATCGCCTCTCCGAAGATCTCCAAGGACCCGGCCAAGCAGCTCAAGGACCTGCAGAAGGCCACCGAAAAGGGCACGACCGCCCCCGACCAGACCCAGCCCGGCGCGACCACCGCCTCGCCCACCACGACGAACCGGACGACCCGCAGGCGGCCGCGCAGAAGGGGAAGCCGGAGGATGCTCACATGACCGGTGCAGGCAGCTTCTCCGTCTCCGGGTACGGACCCGCGCGCGCGGGCTGGACGCGGATCTTCGCCCGCGACTCGCTCGCCCGCCGCCTGGACTGGCCGATACTGCTGGCGGCGCTCGCGCTCTCGATGATCGGTGCGGTCCTCGTCTTCTCGGCGACCCGCAATCGCACCGAGATCAACCAGGGCGACCAGTACTACTTCCTCATCCGGCACATCATGAACACCGGCATCGGGTTCGCCCTGATGATCGCCACGGTCTGGCTCGGCCACCGCACCCTGCGCACCGCCGTCCCCATCCTCTACGGCGCCTCGGTGCTGCTGATCCTGCTGGTGCTCACCCCGCTCGGCTCCACGGTCAACGGCGCACACTCGTGGATCGTGCTCGGCGGCGGCTTCTCCCTCCAGCCCTCGGAGTTCGTGAAGCTCACGATCATCCTGGGCATGGCGATGCTGCTGGCCACCAGAGTCGACGCGGGCGACAAGAAGCACCCCGACCACCGCACGGTGCTGCAGGCCCTGGGCCTGGCCGCCGTACCGATCCTGATCGTCCTGCTCATGCCGGACCTCGGATCCGTCATGGTCATGGTGATCATCATCCTCGGCGTGCTGCTCGCCTCCGGCGCCTCCAACCGGTGGGTCTTCGGCCTCATCGCCACGGGCGCCATCGGCGCGATCGCCGTCTGGCAGCTGCACATCCTGGACGAGTACCAGATCAACCGCTTCGCCGCTTTCGCCAACCCCGCGCTCGACCCCGCCGGCGTCGGCTACAACACCAACCAGGCGCGTATCGCGATCGGTTCGGGCGGTCTGACCGGAGCGGGCCTGTTCCACGGCTCGCAGACCACCGGCCAGTTCGTCCCCGAGCAGCAGACCGACTTCGTCTTCACGGTCGCGGGCGAGGAACTGGGCTTCCTCGGCGCGGGACTGATCATCGTCCTCCTCGGCGTGGTCCTGTGGCGCGCCTGCCGCATCGCCCGCGACTCGACCGAGCTGTACGGCACGATCGTCGCTGCCGGAATCGTCGCCTGGCTCGCCTTCCAGACCTTCGAGAACGTCGGCATGACCCTCGGCATCATGCCGGTCACGGGCCTGCCGCTACCGTTCGTGTCGTACGGCGGCTCGTCGATGTTCGCGGTGTGGATAGCGGTGGGACTGCTCCAGTCGATCAAGGTGCAGCGGCCGATGTCCGCGTAGGGACCCGCGCGTTGCTCCCGCGTTTCCCCCGCATCCCCCCGGGATTCACCTCCGAGAGGCTCTGCCGCCATGACCTGAATCCCACTAGATTCAGGTCATGGCGGACACAAAGCGCGAGATCGAGCGGAAGTACGAATCCGACGACAGCGGCCTGCCGGACCTGACCGGCGTCGCCGGTGTCGCGTCCGTCGTCGACAAGGGCGTCGCCCATCTGGACGCCACCTACTACGACACCCCCGACGAACGCCTCGCCGCGGCCGCGATCACCCTGCGCCGCCGCACCGGCGGATCCGACGCGGGCTGGCACCTGAAGTTCCCGGTCGCCCCCGACGTCCGCGACGAGATCCGGGCCCCGCTCTCCGACACCGTCCCGCGCGTCCTGGCCGGCCTGGTCCGCTCCCGCGTCCGCGACGCCGAACTGCAGCCCGTCGTCCGCCTCCTCTCCGACCGCGACGTTCGCGACCTCGTCGACGCCGAGGGCCGGCTGCTCGCCGAGGTCAGCGTGGACGCCGTACGCGCCGAGCGGCTCACCGGCGACGGCGGCTCCGCCCAGTGGACCGAGCTGGAGGTGGAACTCGCCGACGGCGGCGACCCGGTCTTCCTCGACAAAGTCCACAAGAGGCTGCGCAAGGCGGGCGTACGACCGTCCGCATCGGCGTCGAAGCTCGCGCGAGCGCTGATGGAGACGGCACCGCGGAAGAAGGGCACCAAGAAGCAGCGCGCGAAGCAGCAGGCTGCGAAGAAGCAGATGCCCGAGGCCCCCGAGACGGCCGGCGACCACGTCCTCGCCTACCTCCGCGAGCAGCGGGACGCCATCGTCGCCCTCGACCCGGCCGTACGGCAGGACACCTACGACTCGGTGCACCGCATGCGCGTCGCCACCCGCCGTATGCGCAGCGCCTTCCGCTCGTACGCCAAGGTTCTCGACCGGACCGTCACCGACCCGATCGGCGAGGAACTGAAGTGGCTGGCCGGCGAGCTGGGTGTGGACCGGGACGCCGAGGTGCTGACCGAACGCCTGACGGCGGCCTTCGACGCACTGCCCAGGACGCTGCTCCACGGCCCGGTCCGCACCCGGCTGCGCACGTGGATGAGCGCCCGCCGCGGCGGTTCGCGACGCCGGCTGACCGGCGTCCTGGACTCCAAGCGGTATCTGGTCCTGCTCGACAGGCTGGACGCGCTGGTCGCGGACCCGCCGCTGCTGGAGGCGGCCGCCGGAGCGCCGGAGATGGTGATCGCCAAGGCCGTACGCAAGGACTTCGGCAAGCTGGCGGAGCTGGTGGACCGGGCCATCGGCCTGGAACCCGGCCAGGACCGCGACCTCGCCCTGCACGAGGCCCGCAAGAAGGCGAAGCGGACGCGGTACTCGGCGGAGGTCGCCGCAGCCGCCCTCGGCGGCCCGGCGTCCGCCCTGGCCAAGTCGATGAAGTCCCTGCAGAGCCTGCTGGGCGACCACCAGGACAGCGTCATGACCCGCCAGACCCTGCGCGAGCTGTCCGCCGTGGCACACGCGGCGGGGGAGAACGCGTTCACGTACGGAGTGCTCTACGCCCGCGAGGAGGGGCGCGCGACGGCCGCCGAGGCCGGGCTGCCCGCCGCGTGGCAGGAGGCGAAGGCCGGGATGCAGGTCTGAGGGGGCGGGGAGGGGCTTGAACGGTCGGGGTGGCCGTGCGGCCGCGTTACGCTAGATGGTCACCCCTGTCAGTCCAGTCCTCCCACGAAGGTTCGCGAGATGCCTGCCGAAGTCGCTGCGGCCGCCGAGTCCGTGTTCCCGCAGCTCGAAGCTCTGCTCCCGCACGTGCAGAAGCCGATCCAGTACGTCGGCGGAGAGCTCAACTCCACGGTCAAGCCGTGGGAGTCCTGTGACGTCCACTGGGCGCTCATGTACCCGGACGCGTACGAGGTCGGCCTGCCCAACCAGGGCGTCATGATCCTCTACGAGGTCCTGAACGAGCAGGAGGGCGTCCTCGCCGAGCGCACCTACAGCGTCTGGCCGGACCTGGAGGCGCTGATGCGGGAGCACGGCGTCCCGCAGTTCACGGTGGACAGCCACCGCCCGGTGAAGGCCTTCGACGTGTTCGGCCTGTCCTTCTCCACGGAACTCGGCTACACGAACATGCTGACGGCACTGGATCTGGCGGGCATCCCCCTGGAGTCCAAGGACCGTACGCTCGACGACCCGATCGTCCTGGCCGGCGGCCACGCCGCCTTCAACCCCGAGCCGATCGCGGACTTCATCGACGCGGCGATCATCGGCGACGGGGAACAGGCCGTCCTCGACATGACGAGGATCATCCGCGAGTGGAAGGCGGAGGGCCGGCCCGGGGGCCGCGAGGAGGTCCTCTTCCGCCTGGCGAAGACGGGCTCGGTGTACATCCCGGCGTTCTACGACGTGGAGTACCTGGCGGACGGCCGTATCGCACGGGTCGTACCGAACAAGTCCGGTGTCCCGTGGCGTGTGTCCAAGCACACGGTCATGGACCTGGACGAGTGGCCCTACCCCAAGCAGCCGCTGGTCCCCCTGGCCGAGACGGTCCACGAGCGCATGTCGGTGGAGATCTTCCGCGGCTGCACCCGCGGCTGCCGCTTCTGCCAGGCCGGCATGATCACCCGCCCGGTCCGTGAACGCTCGATCACGGGCATCGGCGACATGGTGGAGAAGGGCCTGAAGGCGACGGGCTTCGAGGAGGTCGGCCTGCTGTCCCTGTCCTCCGCGGACCACTCGGAGATCGGCGACATCGCCAAGGGCCTGGCGGACCGCTACACGGAGGACAAGATCGGTCTGTCCCTCCCGTCGACGCGTGTCGATGCCTTCAACGTGGACCTGGCGAACGAGCTGACGAGGAACGGCCGCCGGTCCGGCCTGACCTTCGCCCCCGAGGGCGGCTCCGAGCGCATGCGCAAGGTCATCAACAAGATGGTCTCGGAGGACGACCTCATCCGCACCGTCTCCACCGCCTACGGCAACGGCTGGCGCCAGGTGAAGCTGTACTTCATGTGCGGCCTGCCCACGGAGACCGACGAGGACGTCCTGCAGATCGCCGACATGGCGATGAAGGTCATCGCCGAGGGCCGCAAGGTCTCCGGCCAGAACGACATCCGCTGCACGGTCTCGATCGGCGGCTTCGTCCCCAAGCCCCACACCCCCTTCCAGTGGGCGCCCCAGCTCTCCGCCGAGGAGACGGACGCCCGCCTGCAGAAGCTCCGCGACAAGATCCGCGGCGACAAGAAGTACGGCCGCTCGATCGGCTTCCGCTACCACGACGGCAAGCCGGGCATCGTGGAGGGCCTCCTCTCCCGCGGCGACCGCCGGCTCGGCGCCGTCATCCGCGCGGTCTACGAGGACGGCGGCCGCTTCGACGGCTGGCGCGAGCACTTCTCCTACGACCGCTGGATGCAGTGCGCGGACAAGGCGCTGGCGGACTCCGACGTGGACGTCGACTGGTACACGACGCGCGAGCGCACGTACGAGGAGGTCCTCCCCTGGGACCACCTGGACTCCGGCCTCGACAAGGACTGGCTCTGGGAGGACTGGCAGGACTCCCTCGACGAGACAGAGGTCGAGGACTGCCGGTGGACGCCTTGCTTCGACTGTGGGGTGTGTCCGCAGATGGACACGCAGATTCAGATCGGGCCCACGGGGAAGAAGTTGCTGCCTCTTACGGTCAAGAAGGACGCTGCGGCCGGCGGACACACTCACTGACGTGAGTGAGGCGCTGGCACGGATTGCTGATGCCCTGGCAGCGGCGAGCGAGGAGGACGTAGCCGCTGCCATGGGTGCTCACAGGATCCAGGTCCAGGTTGAAGGTGTCGCTGCCGGCCAGTACCAACAAGAAGCCGACAGTCAGAACAACGACGAACGCGATCGTGTTGTAGCCGATCCACTGCCAGTAGAGGCGAGTGTCCTAACCATTCCCCGATGAGGCCGCCTTGCGGCCCGAGCCGGAAGCCGCCATCCCGGTGACCATCTGGTGCGCCTGCCACACGCGCCTCCGAAGCACGGGGACGTTGAAGCCACGAGCGGAAGCGACAACGCGATCACCGCAGCGGCGCATCGAGGGAACCGTGGACAAGACTTCACGCAAGGGCCGACGCCAGGCGCTCCGTGCCTTGCTGCGTTCGTTGCTGACTGCGGCGCTTCTCGTCACCACCTATTACGTGCTGCCGCTCGATTCGGCCTTCACCGCCGGCACGGTCCTCGCGCTCGTCGGCGGTGTGGCGGCCGTGGTGCTGCTCCTCGTGTGGCACATCCGAAGGATCGCCCAGTCCCCGCGTCCCGAGCTGCGGGCCGCTGAGGCCCTGGGGACAACCCTCCCGCTCTACCTGCTCCTGTTCGCGACGGTCTACTACCTGATGGAGCGCAGCGGTGCGGAAAGCTTCAGCGAGGTTCTGTCGCGGAGCGACGCGCTGTACTTCACCATGACCGTCTTCAGCACCGTCGGCTTCGGAGATATCAGCCCGCGCAGCGAACCGGCCCGGCTGCTGGTCACCGCGCAGATGACCCTGAACTTGCTGCTGATCGGTGTGGCTGCCCGGTTCCTTGTGGCGGCGGTGAAAAAGGCCAAAATGCAGTCGGGCCGGTGATCGACTCAAACGTGTTCGTAGTCCCAGGGGTGCTTGATGGGCTTGGAACGATTTGCTTCTTCCGCGGTTTGACCTGCTGGCCGCGATCTCGTTCATGCTCGGCGCCTCGCTATTCTGCTTCGGCGTGTCCCTCCCGGAGGCACGCTCCGGCACTGTTTGATTCGTCGTATGACCAAGCGCGACGACGTGGCCCTTTTCGGCAACCGATTCCTGACTGCGCCCGCACCCTCGGAGACCTTTCCCGAGGAAGGCATGGCCGCGACGGACGCAATGAGGCTCGTGGATGTGGATCTCGCCATGGAGGGCGACCCTCAGCGAAACCTCGCCACGTTTGTCACCACTTGGATGGAGCCGGAGGCGCAGCGGCTGATCGCCGAGAACCTCCACCGTAATTTCATCGACCATGCGGAGTACCCCATTTCCGCCGAGATCGAGCAGCGTTGCGTGCGCATGCTCGCCGACCTGTTCCATGCGCCGGGCAGGACGACTGGATGTCGGACTCAGGGCTCGTCCGAGGCGATCATGCTCGGAGCGATGTCGCTGAAGTGGAAGTGGCGCGAGCGTCGCCAGGCGGCCGGCCTGTCGATCGACCGGCCCAACTTGATTTTCGGCGGGGACGTCCACGTCGTGTGGGAGAAGTTCTGCCGCTACTTCGACGTCGAGCCGCGGATCGTGCCGCTTGCTGAGGGCAAGTACACGATCGGCCCGGAGGACGTGGAGCCCCACCTCGACGAGAACACGATCGGCGTCGTCGCCGTCCTCGGCACCACGTTCACCGGCCACAAAGACGATGTCGTCGGGATCGACAAGCTCCTGCGGGACGTTCGCAAAGAGCGGGACCTCGACATTCCGATCCATGTTGACGGCGCCAGCGGCGCATTCGTGTGGCCCTTTCTCTACCCGGACTCGAAATGGGACTTCCGGCTTGAACAGGTCCGTTCGATCAACGTCTCGGGACACAAGTACGGCCTGGTCTACCCCGGCATCGGATGGCTGGTCTTCCGCGAGGAGTCCGACCTGGCCAAGGATCTCGTGTTCTACGAGAACTACTTGGGCAAGACCGACGCCACGTTCACGCTGAACTTCTCTACCGGCGCGTCGATGGTGCTCGCGCAGTACTACAACTTCGTCCGGCTCGGTCGCCAGGGCTACACCTACGTCATGAAGATGATGCAGGAGAACGCCCACGCGTTGGCGGACAACCTGCGGAGCAACGGCCGCTTCGAAGTGATCGGGAGTGACCTTGAGCAGCTGCCGCTGGTCGCTTTCCGTCTCGCCGGCAAGTACGCCTACGACGAGTCCGACATCGCCTGGCAGCTCTCGGCCGAGCGCGGCTGGATGGTGCCGGCGTACACGCTCCCGCCCAACGCGGAGAGGGTGAAGATCCTGCGTGCCCTGGTCAGGGAGACCCTGAGCCGCGAGCAGGTCGATCGCCTGAGCCAGGACATCGACGACGCGTGTCGGACTTTGGACGACAAGGGCGCGACCCACGGGATCGAGCGGGCCCAGGTCAAGCGCGGCACCGGCTACTGACGCACCTCCGCGCCCCGGTTGGACACACCTGCCCGGTCCTCCAGGGCATCCACTGGTCAGCCCACGAGGCCCCAATGCCCCAGGTTCGCAACTGGAGACCGACGCGGTGAAGGGCCTCAAGCTCAACATCACCGGCTTCAACCGCGCTGCCTGCTACTGAACTGAACAGGTCGATGGAGGCCGCGCCCGCTCGTCACGTGCGGTTCGTGAAGCCAGGTGAACGGCCCTCCTCGGCGGCGGGGCCGGTTCGCGCCGGAGGCTCACCGGGTCTCTGAAACCGCCGTCCCGTTCACGCCTTTCGTGCTGGTTCGTTGATCCATCCGGCCCTGCGTCGTGCTCGTGCCGGAGCCAGACGGTCTCAGCGGCGACACCCTGGCAGTATGCAGTCAGGGACAGGGGCCGGAGGGAAAGGCCCGGATCACCCGCCACGCCGGGCAGCGCGGCGGGAGTCCGGCGCCTCGATCGGGTCCCGGCTGATGGGGTTGCGGGCCCGGGCCGAGGCCCGGTTCCCGGTGATCACGCGTCTGATGTCGCACCTGATCTCGGTGAATGTGCTCGACTCGGCCACCCGGCTGGCTGCTCAGACGTTCCTCACGGCCGTCCCGCTGCTGTTCGTGGTGGCCTCCATCGCCCCGGCGGCGTTGCGTGATCAGTTCGTCAAGTCCGTGCACGAGGCCTTCGGGCTGACCGGAAGCGCGGACGCCGAGTTGAAGAAGGTTGTCCAGGGCACCGGTAATCCGTCCGACGAGCTTCGGCAGACCACCGGCGTGGTCGGCGGGCTGATGGTGCTCATCTCGGCCACCGCGTGCAGCCGTGCCATGCAACGGCTGTGCCAGCGAGCCTGGAGCCTGCCCGGGGCGAGCGCGCGGGTGGCCGCCTGGCGCTGGATCGCCTGGCTCGCGGCGTGGCTGGTCATGTTCGGACTGCAGGGGAGCCTGCGCACCGGCTTCGGGCTCGGCCTGTGGCTGGGTGTGCCGCTGCTGCTGGTCGCGGAGGTCGCCCTCTGGTGGTGGACGCAGCATCTGCTGCTGGCCGCGCGCGTGCCGTGGCTGCCACTGCTGCCGGGCGCGCTGCTGACCGGAACGGCCCTGAGCGTCCTCACCCTCACCGCACCGCTGTACGTGCCCCAGGCCCTCAACCACAGCCTGGACAAGTACGGCTCGCTGGGTGCGGTCTTCACTCTGTTGTCCTGGCTCATCACGCTCTGCGTGGTCGCGGCCCTGTGCATCACCGCCGGTGCGGTCATCGCCCGCGAACCCTGGGCCGCCCGCCATTTGGACAGATCCGCAGCGCCGGGCCCACCGTCCGGCGACACGCCGGCAGGCGGCGCTCCACCTGGCATTTCACCACCGAATGATCCGCCACCCGAGTAGTGCAGGCAGAGCGTGCTCCGCGAGCGACGGCCCGGGTCGGGACCCGGAGTTCACGAGATCATCTGGCCGGAGAGGCCGTCAGTGAGCGGCCCGATCGGCCGACCGTTCGTTTCAGGGCTCCCGCTGCACGACGCACAGGGCCCAGATGACGAAGCCGTACATCGCGATCAGGATGAGCGACCAGACGGGGTAGTACGGCATCGACAGGAAGTTGGCGATGATCAGCAGTCCGGCGATGCCGACGCCGACGACCCTGGCCCACGTGGCGCGCGTGAAGAGACCGGCGCTCACGCCCACGGCGATCACTCCGAGGACCAGCTGGATCCAGCCCCAGCTCGTCAGGTCGAACTTGAAGGTGTAGTTGGGGGCGGAGACGTAGATGTTGTCGTTGGCGATGGCCGTGATGCCCCGGAGGAGGTCCAGGACACCGGCGATGAACAGCAGGACGGCGGCGAACATCGTCAGTCCACCCGCGGCCGCCTGACCGGTTTCCGAACGGTGGTGCGTTGTGGTCGTGGCCATGGTGAATTCCTCACTTCGTCGGTGAGACGCAGCGCCAACGCTGTTTCTTCGAGCATGCGCGTTGACTCAGCAGGGGTGATCACCCGTGGCGGGTGAGGTCCGTGAGGCGGTTCGACGGCACCGGCCTGGGCAAGACGGCCAGCCGGCCATGACCGGTCCACGGGTCCCGCATCCTGGTGGCATCGGCGGTCTCATCGCCGCGACGGCTCTGAGGCCAATGCCTCCTCAGGCTGCCTCGGCCGGCAGCTTCCCGGTGCTGACGGCGTCGACGAGTGCCTGGTGGTCCCGCTCGTTCTGGTCGGCGTAGTGCTCGGCGAATGTCACCAGCGCCCGGTCGAAGGTGTCCCCGCCGCCCAGGTACGCGGCGATGGCGATGCGGTCGCCGGACCTGGCGTGGGCGCGGGCCAGCGTCGCGCCGCACAGAGCGCCGAACGTCCGCATGCCCCGCGGCACCATGTCCTCGGCCACGGCGACCCCCTTCCAGTCCCGCAACTGCCGTATGTAGAAGTCGCGCCGTCGGCCGTCGATGCCCTCGACCCGCTCCCAGCCCAGGAGGATGTCGCTGGTGGCCTGCATGAGCCGCTGCCCGGAGACGACCCGCTCGCCCTGCGTGGGATATTCGCTGTCTCCGACGTGGGGTGCCAGCACCGACTGATCGGCCTCCTTGGCCTGGAGGAACAGCGGATCCTCGTCGTCCCGGCCCAACAGGAGCACGATCCAGCAGCGGGTGCCCACGCTGCCGACCCCGACGACCTTGCGCGCTATGTCGGCCAGCTGGTACTGCTCCAGCAGGAACCGCCGGTCCGACTGCAGGGTCGTGCCGTAACGCTCGACCAGCCGCCTGATCTGCTGCTCCAGTTGGCCGCGCTGATCGTCCGGCATCAGGTCCTCGAGGCGGGTGATGAGCGGCGGGTCGGGAACGATACGGCGCTTGCCGTCGACGACATGGGTGAGCTTGTCGAAGACCTGAAGGGTGTCGTGCGAACGGGCCTTGGCCGCGGCACGCGCCCAGCGGTCACGGCCCCGCGCCGACAGGTCCGCCCCGAACTGGTTCCGCACCCAGTTGTCGTCGAACTGGGCGTACCAGACGCCCAGGTTGCCGATTCCGGCGAACCCGCGCATGCCCTCGCGATAGGACCCTACGGTGGCCCGTACGATCGCGGCGCGCTCCTTGGTGCTGAAGCCGTTCAACCGGCCGGCGATGACGAGGCTGGCGGCCAGGCGCTTGACGTCCCACTCCCAGGGGCCCGGCAGTGTCTCGTCGAAGTCGTTGATGTCGAACATGAGGCGGCGCTCGGGCGAGGCCAGCAGCCGGAAGTTCAACATGTGGGCGTCACCGCACAGTTGGGTCCTGAAACCCGTCCTCGGCGTCTCCGCGAGGTCCGACGCCATGATGGCCGCGGCCCCCCGGTAGAACCGGAACGGTGACTCGGACATCCTCCCGTAGCGGACCGGTACGAGCTCGGGCAGCCGCGTCGCCGACTGCTTCTCGATGATCTCCAGGGGATCCGGCCGCTTGGGTCCCGGCGCGAACTCGGCCTGGCTGGAACGGGGCACTTCGGCCCGCGCTGCCTTGCCGAGCGCGGCTCGCTCCTGCGGGGTGCGGTGCCGCAGCTCGCGGCCGTCCAAGTGGTTCTCCGTCATGACAGCGGCTCCAGGGGATGGTCGCCTCCTCACACGCCGGTGGCGACGGGCTGCGAGTGGTGGGTCGACCGCTCCGAGTCGGCCGTGGGCCGTGGGCCGTGGCGCGGTCGCCGCCGAGACCAGCGCAACCGGGCACTGATGTCGGAGCGTGCTCCGCCTTCGCCGTGGTCGACGTCTCGCGGTCACGAAACGGCCGCTCACGGGCTTCCTCACCCAACTTATCCCCGGCGGAGGCACCCGGCGAGCCGAGTCAGTGAGCGGCGGCCATACCGCCGTCGGCGGGCGCGGTGGAGTCGTCGAGGTCCAGGAACTCGCGGATCGCGAGGGCCGCCAGGGTGATCACCGCGGTCCACACCACGACCGCCGTGGTCGGGTAGGTCCAAGTGAAAAGGACGATCGCCGCGACCACCAGGATGACCACCCCGATCCAGCGCTTGAAGCGATGGACGAACCGGCCGACCGCACCGAGACGGAGGCCCGCCGACGTCGTCACCTCGCGCAGAGCGCCGAGGCTCTTCTTGCAGCCGGTGCGTGTGACGACGGCGATCCGGGACGGGCCGGCGAGGAAGGCGCCGGCGGCGGTGAAGAGGGCGACCGCGGCGAGGGCACGTACACCGGCCCGCAGGAACTTGACCAGGGCGTCGTACACGGTTCCCGCGGCGGCCTGGGATGCGCCGGGTGGCAGATGATTGAGGTAGACGTCGCGGGCGACGGTGATACCGATGCCGAGCACCAGCATGGCGACGAAGACCGCCAGCGCTGCCCCGATCAGCGCGTGCCGGCGGTTGAACGCCACGTACACCCCCGCTGCCGCGATCAACAGCGCGATGACGGGCAGCCAGCCGCCGAGGATCTGCAGCACCCTCACATAGGACCTGACCTTGCCGATGTCCTTGGATGCGAACACCACGAAGTTCGTGTGCACGGCTGGGATCTTCGCGGCGGGCGAGAAGCCTGCGGCGACCAGCTGGTCCTTGACGTTGGCGACGATCGGCCCCAGGTCGACGACGACCTCGTTGTTCTTCAGCTGGACGGCGCCATCGGCCTGGCCGGTCAGGGCCTTGTCCAGCGCCGTGTGTGCCCTGCGGTTCGCGTTCACCCAGACGGTCTCGAAGGCACTGCTGGTGATCACCCGCTCCACGGTGCTGCTGACCAGTTGCTTGAGCCCGTTCTCGATCGGACCGTCCAGGTTGCCCAGCAGCTTGGCGGCCTGCGGGGGAACGCCCTTGGACGAGGCCGCGTCCGTCAGCTGCTTGACCAGCGCGTCCACGTCGACCTGCGCCAGCACGGCGTTGGTGACCCGCTTGGTGACCGCCTGCTGCACATCGGGATCGCTCGCCAGCGGTCCGACGGTGGAGACGTAGCGGTCGGTGTCCTGCACGATGCTGTTCGCCCACACCGCCACGACGGACAGCAGCGCCAGCAGGGCGGCGAAAAGGATCAGCAGGGCCGAGCCGAGCGAGCGCAACGGGTGGTGCCGGGCCGCTTTGGGTGGCCCGGCGTCCTCCAGGGCATGGACCCGCTGCCGCAGTTCGGCCAGTTCGCCGCGCTCCCGGGCCGAGAGCTCTTCGTCACCCCTGTCGCTCATGGCACCAGCAGAGCTGCCCGGCGTAAAGCACGCGACCTGGGCGAATCATGCGGGTGAACGGCCTGCCGAGGCGCGAGGGGCACGCGCCGGTGCAAGTGGCCCAAGGGGCCTGTGGGATGACGACAGGCACGGGCACCAGAGGTGACCTGGGGCTGCTTTGTTGACTGGTCAGGCCTGTTCGGTGGGGCGTACGAGCAGTTCGGCGACGGGGGCATCCCTCACCGGTCCGCCGCCGGCTCACGCCGCCGGCACACAGGGAGTTGTCGAGGCACAAGGAAGGGGCGGCACCGGAATCGTCCGGTGCCGCCCCTTCCCGCTGTCTGTCCACGTGCTCAGGAGCCCGACATGGCCTCCCCGAACATGGGGTCGGCCCCCGAGTTCCCGATGCCCACGGACGACGCACCGAAGCTCACCGCGCCGGTGGCTGTGACGCCTCCGGTGGAGCCCCGCAGGACCCACACGGCGCCGTCGTCGCTGTTCTCGCCGGCCGCGCCCACCGACAGATCGGCGCGGCCGTCCTTGTTGTGGTCGGCGAGGTGGACGGCGTCGCCGAACATGTCCGACGACTCGTTGGCGCCCGGTACACCCGAGGTGTCCTGGTTGAAGGACTGCGCGCCGGTCCCCGTCAGGCCGGAGGCGCCGCCGCGCAGCACCCAGACGCTGCCTGCGTGGGTGGCCGAGCCGATGGTCTCGAAGTTCGCGCCGACGGCGAGGTCCGGGTAGCCGTCACCGTTGACGTCGCCCGCTGCGAGTGCGCCTCCGAAGGAGTCGTCGGACTCGTCCGCTCCCGGCACACCCGCTGTGTCCTGGCTGAAGACGGCGCTGCGCGTGGTGTCGACGCCCGCCGTACCGCCGTAGAACACGGTGGCGTAGCCGCCCTTCGCCGTCTGGTCCATGACGTCGGCGAAGTCGGAGCCGACGACCAGGTCGTCGTGTCCGTCCCGGTCGAAGTCGGCCACGGTGAGCGCGCCCGCGTACCCGGGGCCCGCCTCGGTCTGCAGCGTGGGCCCGGTCGAGGAGCCCCGGTAGACGAAGTTGCCCGCGGAGGAGCCCACCACCACGTCGTCCGTGCCGTCGTTGTCGAAGTCCCCGCCGGCCAGCTGGACGGCGCCCTTGGGATACGAGCCGGACTCGATCTGCGCGTCGAAGCGCAGCTTCCCGGCCGCGCCACCCGAGGTGGTGAAGCCGCCCTTGAAGATCCACACGTCCTTACCGGTGGAACCGACCGCCAGATCGGCCTTCCCGTCACCGGTGAAGTCGCCGACCGCGAGGGCCTGGCCGAACCGGTCGTGGCCCGACGCGTTCGGGTCGCTGATCGTCGTGCCGCCCGACAGTCCGGACGAGCTGCCCCACAGGATCGTGACCGAACCACCGTCGGCATCGCTGCCGACGTCCTCCAGCGGTGTGCCCACGACGAGATCGCCGTAGCCGTCTCTGTTGAGGTCTCCGTGCGCGAGTTCGGTGCCGAAGCGGTCGGAGGTCTCCGAGTCGCCCGGCACACCGGAGGAACTCTGCGATGTGGTCTTGCGGCGGGCTGCGCTGATACCGCTCGACGAACCGTAGTTGACGACCACGGCGCCCGCCTTCGCCTTCCCGTTCGCCACGGCACCCGGGGCGCCGATCGCCAGATCGCGGTAGCCGTCACCGTTGAAGTCGTCGGCGAGGCCGGATGCGGCGGCACTCGCCCCGCCGGGCAGGGTGATGAGCAGGCCGCCGGCCAGGGCTGCCGCGACGGCGGTGGCGCCCAGGACGACGGGACGCCGGGAGCGCTTGTGGTGGGGCCGGGACATGGATTCCTCTCCAGGACATACGTATGGGCTCAGAGAGACCTCCGGTGAGACTGAAGGGTTGTACGGGAAAGGAGAGGTTTCGGTGCCAACGACGCGGCGCATCATGACTTTTGGCCCTCGCCGGGGACCACAGTCGCGAGAAGGTGCGGCATGATCCACCATCTGCGGTTCTTCTTCGAGGCCGGCGTGGACACCCCGCTGTGGCCGGAGGACATGGGCAGCCCGTACGGCTACCCCGTTGATCTGGCGCTCCTCCCGATCAGTTCGGAGACACGGGACGAGTTGGCCGGGCTGAGCCGGCGGTACCAGTCTTCGATCAACTGGGAGTACCCGCCGGATCCGTCACCGTGGTCGGACGACGAACTCCGACAGTTCAAGCAACAGGCGCTCACCGCATTGGAGGTGCTGCGTCGCGAGCTGGGTCAGGGCTGGGTCGTGCGGGACGAGAGCCTGCTCTGAGACCTGAGCGGAGGTCGGAAAGGCGGGGTCATCTGCTCAGCTCTGGCATGCGCAGCCGGATGTCGACTTGGCCTCGGTCACGGTGAGGGCCGGGTCGGCGGACTGCTCGGCCGGTGTGCAGCATGAGGTGACGCCGCAGCATTCGGCGGCGGACTCGGCAGCGGTCTCGGCGGCTTCGGCGTTCGTGGACGTCCGCGCGGCGGCGGATACGGGCTTGAGTGCGCGCACGATGGCCGAGTGCATGCCGTCGGCGACGGGTTGCGTGGGCGTGATCTCGATGTCGGTGAAGCCCGCTGCGTCGAGGCCCTCGCGGTACTCCGTGAAGGACAGGGCGCCCGCGATGCAACCGACGTAGTCGCCGCGCTCGGCGCGCTGTTCGGGGGCCAGGGCGTCGTCGGCGACGATGTCGAAGACGCCGATGCGGCCGCCGGGCTTGAGGACGCGGAAGGTCTCTGCGAAGACGGCGGGCTTGTCGGTGGACAGGTTGATCACGCAGTTGGAGATCACGACGTCGATGGTGTTCGCGGGCAGGGGGATGGACTCGATGGTGCCCTTGAGGAACTCGACGTTGGGCGCCTTGGCCTTGGCGGCGTTGCTGAGGGCGAGTTCGAGCATCTCGTCGGTCATGTCGAGGCCGTAGGCCTTGCCGGTGGGGCCGACTCGGCGGGCGGAGAGCAGGACGTCGATGCCGCCGCCGGAACCGAGGTCGAGGACGCGTTCGCCTTCCTGGAGTTCGGCTACGGCGGTGGGGTTGCCGCAGCCGAGGGAGGCGGCGAGGGCCTCGATGGGCAGGGCGTCGCGTTCGTCGGCGGCGTAGAGGGTGGAGCCGAAGTTCTCGTCGACCTCGACGGGCTCGGGTCCGCAACAGGCGGTGGCGCCTTCGGTGACCTTCACGGCTGCGGCGGCGTAGCGCCGGCGGACGGTTTCGCGCAGTTCGGTGGACTGATCGGTGGACTGATCAGACATGACTCACTCCCGGTAACGGGGGGCAGGATCTTGCCCCGGAACGGCTTGTATTGACGTTCGTTGATGCAACCTTGCGCCTTGGATTGAAAAACGTCAACATAGAGGAATGTCGAAACAAGAGCTGAAGATCCTCGGACAGGACACGGATGCCGGCTGCTGCCAGGGTCTTGCGTCCGCTCCGCTGGACGAGGGCCAGGCCGCGGACCTGGCGAAGATCTTCAAGGCCCTGGGCGATCCGGTGCGGCTGCGGCTGATGTCGATGATCGCCTCGCGCGGGGAGGGTGGCGAAGTGTGCGTGTGTGAGCTGACGCCCGCCTTCGACCTGTCTCAGCCGACGATCTCGCACCACCTCAAGCTGCTCCGGCAGGCGGGACTCATCGACTGCGAGCGGCGTGGGACCTGGGTCTACTACTGGGTGCTGCCAGGGGTGCTGGAGCGGTTGGCCGCGTTCTTGACCACTGCCGAGCCTGCCGAGCCTACTGCGGTGACCGTGTGAGTGCCTCACTTGCGCGGCGCGCGCTGGCCGAGGGCGTCGGGACAGCCGCGTTGGTGACCGTGGTGGTCGGCTCGGGGATTCAGGCGGCCGAGCTGTCGCGCGACGTGGGCGTGCAGCTGGTCGCCAACTCGCTTGCCACGGTCTTCGGGCTGGGGGTGCTGATCGTGCTCCTCGGGCCGGTCTCCGGGGCCCACTTCAATCCGGTCGTGACCATCGTGGCCTGTGTCTCCGGTCGCGCGAGCGGAGACGGGCCGACCGGACGGGAAGTGGTGGCGTACGTCCCCGCGCAGGTCGTCGGGGCTGTCGGCGGGGCGATCCTGGCCGACGCGATGTTCGCAGAACCGCTGGTGAAGTGGTCCACGCACGACCGCTCCGCCGGTCACCTGTGGCTCGGCGAGACGGTCGCCACGGCCGGCCTCGTCCTGCTGGTCTTCGGCCTGAATCGCGTGGGGCGTGACCACCTGGCCCCGGTGGGGGTGGCGTCCTACATCGGTGCCGCGTACTGGTTCACCTCGTCCACGGCCTTCGCCAACCCGGCGGTGACCATCGGCCGGGCTTTCACGGACACGTTCGCCGGTATCGCGCCGGCTTCCGTCGCCCCGTTCGTCGTCGCCCAACTGATCGGTGCCGTCCTCGGCTTGGGCCTGGTGGCGGCGGTGTTCGGTCGCCCCGCGCCCGCTGAAGCCGAAGTTCCCGAGGTTCCCGAGATTTCCGTCCCGCAGGGCGCAGTCGAATCCGTAGCCCCTGCCACTCCCTGATCCGCTCTCCCCTCTCTCCGGCTCTCTCCGGCCCCCTTTTCTCCCAGGAAGACACGTCATGACTGCTCTCGGTGATCGCCCGTCCGTGCTGTTCGTCTGCGTCCACAACGCGGGGCGCTCCCAGATGGCTGCGGCCTTTCTCGCTCGCCTCGCGGGGGACCGGATCGAGGTGCGATCGGCCGGTTCTGCCCCTGCCGACACCGTCAACCCGGCCGTGGTGGAGGCGATGAAGGAGGTGGGCATCGATATTTCCGACGAGACGCCGAAGGCGCTCACCGTGGACACCGTGCAGGCGTCGGACGTCGTGATCACCATGGGATGCGGCGACACCTGCCCCGTCTTCCCGGGCAAGCGGTACGTCGACTGGCAGCTCGACGACCCCGCTGGGCAGGGCGTTGACGCGGTCCGCCCGATCCGGGACGGGATCGAGCAGCGGATTCGTGGGCTGGTGAGCGAACTCCTGTAGCTCCGTGGCTTCGTGACTCTGCGGCTGCGTAGGTTCCGTGGCTCTGTAGTTACGGCGAGTACGGCGAGTACGGCGAGGGGCCGGTGTTCACGCGCTCGCCGCCGACGGACTCCCGCGGTGGGCGACGTGGAGGATGCCCGTTGATGCGGCGATGCGGTCGAGGCTGAAGATCGCTGCTGTGCAGAACAGCACCCAGACGGAGAGGATGATCACGCCGTCCCCCACTCCGTCGTGGTGGAAGTAGGCGAGCCCGTCGATGGCCCGCACGCCGACGCCGGCCGGCATCACCGAGGCCAGTGGCTGCAGCCAGCCCGGCAGGAACGACGGGGGCAGGACCCCGCCGCTCGATGCGTTGCCCATGACCAGCATGAAGATCGAGCCCAGTGGGATGCCGAGCGAACCGAAGATCCGTATGAGCAGGGCGGTTCCCGCGGCCACCGCCCCTGCCGCGAGCGTCAGGATGCCGGCGAGGGCGATGAAGGATCCCGGGATGGCGTCGAATATCCCGCCCGCTATGACGGCCGTGGCCGTGCCTCCCGCGACCGCGAAGATCGCGAGGCTGAGCATGCGCTGTGCGAAGGAGAGTCTCGGCGCCATCTGGTACGTCATCTGACCGAACAGGAATCCGGCCAGGACGAGGCCGAAGGAGGCGTAGAAGACGGACAGGCCGCGGCTGTCCCCCTTCGACAGCGGGAGGATGTCCTGCACCCTGATCTTGCTGCCGTCGGGCGTCGCGGCGTTGCCGAGCGGGGTGACCATCGCCTGGACGGCCGGGCCGTTGGCGCCCGCGTACAGAAGGCGGGGTGAGCCGGCGGTGTCCACGTAGGCCGCGTACGCGGTGCGGTGCTCGACCGCCGACCTGGCGGCGTCCGCGTCCCGGTAGCGATCGACCTGGAACGCGTCGGGCGCCGCGCGCTGCAGCCGTACGTCGAAGAGTGCCGCCGCCCGGTCCGAGGCGGCCACCGCGACCGGGAGCCGGTGGGCCTTCGGCGTGTGGAACGCGGCGAGAAAGACGGCGATGAACACGAGGCCGATGGTGAGCACGGTGACGACCGGAGCCAGCACCGCCTTCGGGCCGGTCAGGCCGCGCCGGGCGGGCGCCGCATCGGTCGCTTTACCCCCGCGATGCCGGGGCCGACTCCAGCTCGGGCTCGGCCTCGTACCGGGGCCCGTACCAGAGCTGATACCGGGACCAGAGTTCGTACCAGAGCCCGTATCGGGGTTGAAGACCTCTTGCTGCACGAGCGCATCTCCTGGTGAATCGCGACTCCCGGGGGAGGCGGCGGGCGTCCTGCCACCCGTAAGTCAGCAAGTGCTGACATCGCGACTTTACTACTGGGCCGCACCCGGGCGGGGGCCCGTCGGCGTGATACGACTCACGTCCGCCCCATCGCGCGGCTACGGCGTGGCCGGCCGGACGTGGCAGAGTCGCCGGCAGAAGCGGGGCGTACACGTCGTCGTAAGAGGCTGAGACGGAGGGACGTTTGTCGATGAGCGCGGAGAAACCCGTGCGCCGGAGGGACTCTGCGCGCAGCAAGGAGCTGTTGGTGCAGGCCGCGGGGGAGTTGGTGGCCGAGCGTGGGTTCGAGCGCACCACCGTGCGGGACATCGGTGAACGCGCGGGACTCGACCAGGCCCTGATCGCCCGGTACTTCGGGGGCAAGGCTCAGCTCCTCATCGCCGTCCTGCGCGCCGAGGCGGGCGACAGTCTGGAGTTGGACCTGTTCGACACCGAGCAGGTGCGGATGTTGCTGGAGCGCATCGGGCAGCGCGGTCCCGGGCCGATCTTCCAGGCCGCGGTCCAGCGCCCTCGTGATCCGGCGGTCGAGACCGCCACGCACGACGAACTCCACGTGCGGATCGTCACTCCCCTGAAGGAGACCTTCGCGGCTCAGGGGCTGGACAATCCGCAGTTGCGGGCGGAGGTGGCGGCGGCCGCGTTCATCGGGGTGGTGATGGGACGCAGCGCCGGCGCGTTCGGGGAATTGGCGGCCGCGGATCTTGAGGACGTGCTTCCGTTGGTGCAGCGGCTGCTGAGCCCGTGAGGACGGTGGACGCGCCGTAACCTGAAACCTCAGGCATCACACGGTTTCTCTCACGGTGCGACTCCCCCTTAGGAGGACCCATGGCAGAGTCGAGCAGTCTCCTCAGGACGGCACTCCAAGAGCACCTGAACTACTACCGGGCGCTGAGCAAGCACCTCCCTGACCTGGACGGCGACGTGATCGCCGCGGCGCACGACGCCATCCGCGAGCTGACGTCGCGGTCCGCGGACGCCGACGTGCCCTGTGCCGCCTACCTGCCGGTGACGGACGCCGTCGCGGCCGCCGTCGAGTACTGCGAGTTCACCGGCCACTCGGAGGGCGTCCGCTACTACCGGTACTGGCACACCCTGCTGCTGGCGGACCAAGCTCTTTGTGACTGACGCGGGATCCGGAGGGGAGGTTCCGGCGTCTACGTGGGTATGGATCTGCACAAGCCGCCCGCGGAGCCGGCGCAACAGCAGCTCGCGCAACACCAGTCCGCGCATCAGCGGCCCGCGCGGCAGTCGCCCGAGGGACAGACGCCCGAGGGACAGACGCCCGAGGGGTGTCTCGTCGTGGCGATCCGGCTTCCCGTGCGGATCGTCGTACTCGTACTGGTCGTGCCGGTGCGGATGGTGTGGGACGCGCTCGTCGTTGCCGGGCGGTTCCTGAAGGACACCGTGCTGCGGCCGGTCGGACGGGCGCTGGGGTGGGTCGCGCGAGCCGTGTTCGTGTGGCCGTTCATCGGACTGTGGCGGTACGTCGTCGTGCCCCTCGGCCGGGCGCTGGCCTGGCTCGGGAACGTCCTCGTCGTCGTCCCGCTCGGATGGCTCCACCGCCATGTTCTGACTCCCCTCGGCCACGCCCTCGTGTGGCTGGCGCGAGGGATCGGCTCGGTGCTCGGCCTGCTCATGACCGGGATGTACACCGCTCTCGCCTGGCTGGTGCGGTATCTCGTCGTCGTCCCCGCCGGGTGGCTGTACGCGCGCGTGCTGGCGCCGGTCGGCCATGCCGTGATGTGGGCGCTCAGGGGGATCGGTGCGGTGCTCGCCCTGCTCGGGGCGGGTGCGTATGCCGCTCTCGCCTGGTTGGTGCGGTATCTCGTCGTCGTCCCAGCGGTGTGGCTGTACACGTGGGTGCTCGCGCCGGTCGGGCGGGCGGTCGCGTGGTGCGCGAAGGGGCTCGTGCGGGGCGTGGTCCTGCTCGCCACCGGGCTCGGGGTCGCCCTCTACTGGATCCTGCGGGTGCTGTTCGTGTTGCCCGCGCTCGCCCTATGGCGCTGGGTGCTCGTGCCCGTCTGGCGCTTCCTCGCCGTCGTCGGCCGCGAGGTGGGAGAGGCGCTCGGGCATGCCTGGCGAGTTGCCGGGCGGATCTCGCTCGCCGTGGGGCGGGCCCTCGGCACCCTCTTCCGGTGGATCCTCGTGGAGCCCGTGCGCTGGTTCCACCGGGCCGTCCTCACTCCCGTCGGGCATGCCGTACGGGACGCCGTGCTGCGGCCGGCCGCCGAGGCCGCGCGCAGTGTGGGGCGGGCCATCCGGCTGGCGCTGGCCTCCGCACGGGAGTCCGCACGCCAGGCGCGGGCCGACTTCCGCCGGATGCTCTTCGGAGAGCCGGAGCGGGCCGAGGCTGTGGACGGGCGGGAACCTCTGGGCCTTGAGGCACGTACTCTTGATAGCAGTACGACCGCTCTCACGAAGGACTGAACGACACTGGGCAAGCGACAGCCCGAAGGCCCGCCGCCCGCACCCGCGGTGCAGCGCATCCGACTGCGCTACACCAAGCGCGGCCGCCTCCGGTTCACCAGCCACCGTGACTTCCAGCGCGCCTTCGAGCGTGCGCTGCGCCGTGCCGAGGTGCCGATGGCGTACTCGGCGGGGTTCACACCGCATCCGAAGGTGTCGTACGCCAATGCCGCACCCACCGGCACGGGCAGTGAGGCGGAGTATCTGGAGATCGCCCTCACCGAGGCGCGGGATCCGGAGAAGTTGAGGCTCCTGCTCGACGAGTCGCTGCCCGCCGGGCTCGACATCGTCGACGCTGTCGAGGCCCGGACCTCCGGGCTCGCCGACCGGCTCACCGCTTCCGTGTGGGAGTTGCGGCTGGACGGCGTGGATCCGGTGCAGGCCGAGAGGGCCGTTTCGGCCTTCAACGCCGCGGACGCGGTCGAGGTCCAGCGCACCGCCAAGAACGGCGTACGGACCTTTGACGCCCGCGCCGCGGTCGTACAGCTCGAAACGCATCGTGGACCCTCACCCACAAGCGTCGGCTCCGATGGAGAAGCTGACGCCGTGCACCTTGCTGGGCCGACCGACCAGCCCTGTGCGATACTGCGGCTGGTTGTTCGGCACGTGACGCCTGCCGTACGACCCGACGACGTCCTGTCCGGTCTCCGCGCCGTGGCCGACCTGGCGCCGCCGGTCCCCGCAGCGGTGACCAGGCTGGCGCAGGGGCTGTTCGATGAAGAGACCGGCACGGTGACCGACCCGCTCGCGCCCGACCGCGAGGCAGCGACGGCCGCACCCATGGCCGATCCCGCTGCCGCCGCGAAGGCGCCGGCGTAAGGAAGGTCCCGCGAAGGACGGACGTCGAAGCGCCGCCCTTGTACTCGGGAGCCACCTGGGTCGGGCAGCGAACTGACCAGAAGACTTTCGCCAGGCCGTGCACATTCGGTGTACGGAACCGGCGAGACAGGACACAGAGAGCTCCCGTGCGGCGCCCGCGCCCCGGACGGCGGCACCGCGCATCGCGCGAGCCGCGGACGTCACCGGCAATCAAGCCGGACCAGGTGCGGCGCCCGGGAGCCTGACGGGAGAAATGCCCGCATGCTCGAACCGACCGAACCCACTGAGGGTTCCGAACCGAACACTCCCAGCGACACATTGCCGCCGCGTCGTCGGCGCCGTGCCGCTTCCCGCCCGGCGGGTCCCCCCGCCCCGGCCGCCTCCGAGACCCCGGAGGAGATCGTCGCGCCGGCCATACCGGCCGACGGCGACCTCAAGGCCGACGAGGACGAGGCCGCCGAGACCACGGTCGCGGCTGATCTCGAAGAGGCCGAAGAAGCAGAAAAGACCGACGAGGGCGCTGAGGCGGCCGAGGTGCCTGCGGTTGTCGAGGAGGCCGCGCCCGCTGGGCGTACGCGTCGTCGTGCGACCCGTCGTGCGGCCGCGCCTGCCGGTGCGCCCGCGGCCGCCGAGGTGGCCGAGACCGTGGTGCCCGTTGCCGCTCCGGCCGACGTCGCGGAGAGCGCGGCCGTCGCCGAGGCACCGGCCGATGCCGATGCTCCCGCTGTCGAGTCCGCCGACGAGGACGCGGCTCCGCGCCGTAGCCGTCGGCGTGCCACGCGTCGTGCGTCCGCACCCGCCGGTGCGCCCCTGGCCGACGAGGCGACGCCTGCCGCGGAGGCCGAGACGCCCGCCGAGGCCGAGGCTCCCGCTGTCGAGTCCGCCGGCGAGGATGCGGCTCCGCGCCGTGGCCGGCGTCGCGCCACGCGGCGCGTGACCGCGCCCGCCGAGGAGACGGCCGCGACCACCGAGGCCGCCGTCGAAGAGGCGCAGGCTCCCGCCGTCGAGGAGCCGGTGACCGCTCCCGCCCCTGCCGCCGAGCAGAGCGACGAGGACGCCGCCCCGCGGCGTACGCGTCGGCGGGCCACGCGCAAGGCCGCGACCGGCTTCGCCGCGCCCGCGCAGGCCGCACGTACCGAGGACAAGGGCGAGAGCGAGGAGCCGCGGCGGCCGTCGCGGCCCGCCGTCGCCGTGTTCCAGGCGCCCGTGTTCACCGAGCCGCAGTTCCAGACGCCGCAGCGGGCCGCCGCCGCGGCTGCCGCCGAAGCCGAGGTCGAGGTCGAGGCCGTCGAGCCGGAGGAGCTCCCCGAGGAGCAGGCCGGATCGCGGCGCCGCCGCCGGCGCCGGGGTGCCTCGTTCGCCGAGGAGACCGAGACGCAGGCCGTCGAGACCGCCGCCGAGGACGAGTCGGAGGAGTCCGACGAGGCCGCCGAGTCGGCCGAGGACGCCGCCGACGGCGACGAGTCCGAGGAGACCGGGTCCCGCCGTCGCCGTCGCCGGGGCGGCCGTCGCCGCCGTCGGGGCGAGCTGGCCGACTCCGCGGGCGAGGACGAGTCGGAGGAGTCCGACGAGGCCGCCGCGCAGGACGCCGAGGACAGCGCCGAGGACGACGAGGAGGACGACGCCGACGGTGGTGGCTCTAGCTCCAGCAGCCGTAGGCGCCGTCGCCGTCGCCGTCGGGCCGGTGACTCCTCCGCGGACTCGGAGCCCGGCGAGGGCGACCCCGAGCGCACCGTCGTCAAGGTCCGCGAGCCGCGCAAGCCCTCCGAGCCGTCCGACGAGGTGCAGTCCATCAAGGGCTCGACCCGTCTGGAGGCCAAGAAGCAGCGCCGCCGCGAAGGCCGCGAGCAGGGCCGCCGCAGGGTTCCGATCATCACCGAGGCCGAGTTCCTGGCCCGCCGCGAGGCCGTCGAGCGTGTGATGGTCGTCCGGCAGAGCGGTGAGCGCACGCAGATCGGCGTCCTGGAGGACGGTGTGCTCGTCGAGCACTACGTCAACAAGGAGCAGTCGACCTCGTACGTCGGCAACGTGTACCTGGGCAAGGTCCAGAACGTGCTGCCGTCGATGGAGGCCGCCTTCATCGACATCGGCAAGGGCCGCAACGCCGTTCTCTACGCGGGTGAGGTGAACTTCGAGGCGCTGGGCATGGCCAACGGCCCGCGGCGCATCGAGTCCGCCCTCAAGTCCGGCCAGTCCGTGCTCGTCCAGGTCACCAAGGACCCGATCGGTCACAAGGGCGCACGGCTCACCAGCCAGGTCTCGCTCCCCGGCCGCTACCTCGTGTACGTGCCCGAGGGCTCGATGACCGGCATCAGCCGCAAGCTGCCCGACACCGAGCGCGCCCGGCTGAAGACCATCCTCAAGAAGATCGTCCCCGAGGACGCGGGCGTCATCGTGCGCACCGCCGCCGAGGGCGCGAGCGAGGACGAGCTGCGCCGCGATGTCGAGCGACTGCAGGGGCAGTGGGAGGACATCCAGAAGAAGTCGAAGAACGGCGGCAGTTCGAACGCGCCGTCGCTGCTGTACGGCGAGCCGGACATGACCGTCCGCGTCGTCCGCGACATCTTCAACGAGGACTTCTCCAAGGTCGTCGTCAGCGGCGAAGAGGCGTGGGAGACCATCTACGGATACGTCGCCCACGTCGCGCCCGACCTGGCCGACCGGCTGTCGAAGTGGACCTCCGAGGTCGACGTCTTCGCCACGTACCGGATCGACGAGCAGCTCGCCAAGGCCCTGGACCGCAAGGTCTGGCTGCCCAGTGGCGGTTCGCTGGTGATCGACCGGACCGAGGCGATGGTCGTCGTCGACGTCAACACCGGCAAGTTCACCGGTCAGGGCGGCAACCTCGAGGAGACCGTCACCAGGAACAACCTGGAGGCGGCCGAGGAGATCGTCCGCCAGCTGCGGCTGCGCGACCTCGGCGGCATCATCGTCATCGACTTCATCGACATGGTCCTGGAGTCCAACCGGGACCTGGTGCTGCGGCGTCTGCTGGAGTGCCTGGGCCGGGACCGTACGAAGCACCAGGTCGCCGAGGTGACCTCGCTGGGGCTCGTGCAGATGACCCGCAAGCGGGTCGGCCAGGGCTTGCTGGAGTCCTTCTCCGAGACCTGCGTCCACTGCAACGGCCGCGGTGTCATCGTGCACATGGAGCAGCCGACCTCCGCCGGTGGCGGCGGCAAGCGCAAGAAGCGCGGCCGTGGCGGCGACGGACATGTGCACGAGCACGAGGCCGCGGTGGCCGTGGATGCCCCGGACGTCGAGGAGGAGACCGAGGCCGAGGTCGCCGCCGAGGTGGCCGAGCCGGTCGCGCTGTCCGCGCCCGCCTACGCCCCGGACGAGGAGCTGTACAGCAGCGTCGCCGAGGCCGAGGCGGCGGTCGGCCGTGGCCGTTCGCGGCGCCGGACGAGCCGGCGGGCGTCCGCTCCGGCGGGCGCGCCGAGGCGCGACGACTCCAGGCGGGACGACAACAGGCGCGACGAGAGCAGGCGTGAGGAGGTCCGGGCCGAGGACGTCCAGTCCGAGGCACCGACCGCTCAGCACGTGACCGCAGAGCAGGAGGTCGAGCGTCCGGTGCAGCCGGAGCCGGCCGTCGCGGCGCTCGCCGAGCCCGCCGCCGTCGAGGACGCGGTCGTCGAGACCCCGGCCGAGGCCGTGGAGGAGACCGCGCCCAAGGGCCGTACCCGTCGTCGCGCCACCCGCAAGGTGTCCGCGCCGGCCGGGTCGCCCGCGGGGGCCGAGACCGCCGTGGTGACCGTCGCCGAGACCGCGGCGCCCGTGGCCGAGGCTCCGGTGGCGACCGAGGCCCCGGCCGAGGCGCCCGCCGAGAGCGCCGCACCGGCCCGTCCGCGGCGCCGTGCGGTGCGTAAGGCGACCGCGCCCACCGCGTCCGAGGAGACGGCCGTCGTGGTCGTCCCGTCGGGTGCGGCGGACGAGGCGTCGTCCGCGGCGGAGAGCGTCGAGGAGACGGCTCCGGCCAAGAAGACGGCCGCGCGCAAGACGGCCAAGAAGGCGACCGCGAAGAAGGCCGCCGTCAAGAAGACCGCGGCCAAGAAGACGGTCGCCAAGAAGGCGACGGCGAAGAAGGCGGCCAAGACCGTCAAGACCGCCGCCGCCAAGTCGACGGCGAAGAAGTCCGCGGTCTCGGCCGCAGCCGACGAGAGCTGAGCAGTGCGCTGTGCGGCCGGTCCACGTGACCGGCCGCACACCGCTGGGCCCCGGCCCGGTTTGACCCCTTCGGCCACGGCCCCGTAACCTTGGCCGTCGGCGTGTCCGCAGGTACAGACGCGTCACATCCCCGTAAACCTCTTCCTCCAGAGTGCTCGGTGCTCGTCACCGGCTGTTCCGGAGAGGCTGCCCGCCTGCCGGGTGGCTGGACTGCGGGGGTGCCGTTCCCGAGCGAGAGAGTGAGATCCGCGTGTACGCCATCGTGCGCAGCGGTGGTCGCCAGCACAAGGTTGCTGTCGGCGACATCGTTGAGGTTGACAAGATTTCCACTGCCAAGGTTGGCGACACGGTCGAGCTCTCGACCCTGCTCGTTGTCGACGGCGAAGCTGTCACCAGCGACCCGTGGGTGCTGGCCGGCATCAAGGTCCAGGCCGAGGTCGTGGACCACCACAAGGGTGTGAAGATCGACATCCTTCGCTACAAGAACAAGACCGGCTACCGCCGTCGTCAGGGCCACCGCCAGCAGTACACGGCGATCAAGGTCACTGAGATCCCCGCGGCTGCGAAGTAAGGGACTGAGGAGAGATGGCACACAAGAAGGGCGCATCGTCCACCCGGAACGGTCGCGACTCCAATGCCCAGCGGCTCGGCGTGAAGCGCTTCGGCGGTCAGGTCGTCAACGCGGGTGAGATCATCGTCCGCCAGCGCGGCACCCACTTCCACCCCGGTTCCGGCGTCGGCCGTGGCGGCGACGACACGCTGTTCGCGCTCAACGCCGGTGCGGTGGAGTTCGGTACCCACCGTGGCCGCAAGGTCGTGAACATCGTTCCGGTCGCCTGAGCTCAGGCTTAGACACAGACCGAACGTTTCGCGAGGCGGACCTCACTTCCCCTGTGGGAAGGCGGGTCCGCCTTTCGCGTGTTACAGCAGAGACATATCCGTACGTTTTTGAAGTGCTGGAGGCACCCAGATGACCACCTTCGTGGACCGCGTCGAGCTGCACGTCGCCGCGGGTAACGGAGGCCACGGCTGTGCCTCCGTTCACCGTGAGAAGTTCAAGCCGCTCGGCGGACCCGACGGCGGCAACGGCGGGCGCGGCGGCGATGTGATCCTCACCGTCGACCAGTCCGTCACCACGCTCATCGACTACCACCACTCCCCGCACCGCAAGGCCACCAACGGCAAGCCGGGCGAGGGCGGCAACCGCTCGGGCAAGGACGGACAGGACCTCGTCCTGCCCGTGCCGGACGGCACCGTAGTGCTCGACAAGGCGGGCAACGTACTCGCCGACCTGGTCGGACACGGCACGTCGTACATCGCCGCGCAGGGCGGCCGGGGCGGCCTCGGCAACGCGGCGCTCGCGTCGGCGCGGCGCAAGGCACCGGGGTTCGCGCTGCTCGGTGAGCCCGGGGACCTCCAGGACATCGGCCTGGAGCTGAAGACGGTCGCCGACGTGGCGCTCGTGGGGTACCCGAGCGCGGGCAAGTCCTCGCTGATCTCGGTGCTGAGCGCGGCGAAGCCGAAGATCGCGGACTATCCCTTCACGACGCTGGTGCCGAACCTGGGTGTGGTGACCGCGGGTTCGACCGTGTACACCATCGCCGACGTGCCGGGGCTGATCCCGGGCGCCAGCCAGGGCAAGGGCCTTGGCCTGGAGTTCCTGCGGCACGTCGAGCGGTGCAGTGTGCTCGTGCATGTGCTGGACACCGCGACCCTGGAGTCCGAGCGGGACCCCGTCTCCGACCTCGACATCATCGAGGAGGAGCTGAAGCAGTACGGCGGGCTCGACCGGCGGCCGCGGATCGTCGTACTGAACAAGACCGACGTGCCGGACGGCAAGGACCTCGCGGAGATGGTGCGGCCGGATCTGGAGGCGCGGGGGTACCGGGTCTTCGAGGTGTCGGCGGTGGCCCATCTCGGCCTGAAGGAGCTGTCGTTCGCGCTCGCCGACCTGGTGGCGAAGGCGCGGGCCGCCAAGCCGAAGGAAGAGGCGACGCGGATCGTGATCCGGCCCAAGGCCGTCGACGACGCGGGCTTCACCGTGACGCACGAGGAGGCCGACGGGGAGCCCGTGTTCCGGGTGCGGGGCGAGAAGCCCGAGCGCTGGGTGCGGCAGACCGACTTCAGCAACGACGAGGCCGTCGGATTCCTCGCCGACCGGCTCAACCGGCTTGGTGTGGAAGAGGCGTTGATGAAGGCGGGGGCCCGTTCGGGTGACGGTGTCGCCATCGGACCCGAGGAGAACGCCGTCGTCTTCGACTGGGAACCGTCGATGATGTCCGGGGCGGAGATGCTGGGACGCCGTGGTGAGGACCATCGCTTCGAGGCGCCGCGGCCTGCGGCGCAGCGGCGGCGGGACCGGGAGGCTGAGCGGGACGAGTCCCTCCAGGAGTTTGACGGGTTCGAGCCGTTCTGAGCCGTCGGCGCTGATGACTGGGGGCTGCGCCCCCAGGCCCCCCTTCGGCCTGCGGCCTCGTCCTCAAGCGCCGGACGGGCTGGATGGGGCTGAGCCGGTCTCGTGTGGGGGTGCGCGTGTTTGGGGGCTGCGCCCCTCGCCCCCCTGTCGGCCTGCGGCCTCGTCCTCAAGCGCCGGACGGGCTGGATGGGGTCGAGCTGAGTTCGTCCCCCAGCGCCGGACGGGCTGGATGGGGCTGAGCTGGGCTCGTCCTCAAGCGCCTAACGGCACCGGTCTCGTCGGTAACACCGTGCTCGGCACGGATGGTACGAACGCGAAATTCGGCTCGAACTTCTCGTACTGAAGCCTCATGTGGTGGGCGTCAATTGATGTGACGTCAGACCCGTTGTGACCAGGTGACGTTCATCCCGTTGTTCCTGTGTCGCAACGGGTCTTCTGTTGTCTGCCCATTTGTCATGCACGCGAACGCTTGCGTTCAGCCGGTGGACCGTCCGGCTGCGTGAGCTTTCACGTGTCCAAGAGGCTTGCGAGGCAAGGGAGTTCATGATGACCGGAACAATCTCGCCCGACCGACGGCGCTTTCTGACCGCCGGTGCCGCCGTCCTCGGTGCGGCGGCCTCCGCCCAACTGTGGGTGCCGGGCACCGCCCGGGCGGCCGAGGCCACGCTGCCCGACGGGGTGTTCAGCCTCGGCGTCGCCTCCGGTGACCCGCTGCCCGACGGCATCGTGCTGTGGACCCGGCTCGCCCCCGACCCGCTGAACGGCGGCGGCATGCCCGACCGCGTGGTCGCGGTGGAGTGGGAGATCGCGGACGACCCACGGCTCAGAAAGCCGGTGCGCCGGGGCGTCGCCCAGGCCCGCCCCGAGTACGGGCACAGCGTTCACGTGGACGTACGCGGACTGCGCTCCGACCGCTCGTACTGGTACCGCTTCCGGGTGAGCGGGCAGCTCTCGCCCACCGGCCGCACCCGCACCGCCCCCCACCCGCACAGCAGGGGCGGCTCCCTGCGCGTCGCGCTCGCATCCTGCCAGAACTGGCAGCACGGCTATTTCACGCCGTACGCCGACATGCTCCAGCAGGACCCCGACTTCGTCCTGTTCGTCGGCGACTACATCTACGAGTCCACGCCTGCCTCGACGGGGCCGCGCCGGCACGAGGGCACGGGGGAGCCGTACACCCTGGTCGAGTACCGCAACCGGTACGCGCAGTACCGCACCGACCCCGACCTCGCGGCGATGCACGCCAGCGCCCCCTGGGTGGTCACCTTCGACGACCACGAGGTCGACAACGACTGGGCCGGCGAGATCCCGCAGGACCCCGCCAAGCAGCCGCACGACGCGTTCGTGGCGCGGCTGACGGCGGCCTTCCAGGCGTACTACGAGCACATGCCGGTCCGCGCGACCGCCATCCCGACCGGCCCGCACATCCAGATGTACCGCCGCCTGGAGTTCGGCCGCCTCGCGCGCCTCAACGTCCTCGACACCCGCCAGTTCCGCAGCGACCAGGTGACCAGCCAGGCGGCCGCCGAGGACCCGTCACTCACGATGCTCGGCGCCGAGCAGAAGGCGTGGCTGCTGGACGGGATGCAGGACTCGCCGGCCCGCTGGAACCTCGTCGCCTCGCAGATAATGATGGCCGAGACCGACCTGCAGATCGGCGAGGGCAAGCTCTGGTACTACGACGCCTGGGACGGCTACCAGGTCGAGCGCAACGCCCTGCTCGACGAGTTCGCCGACGTCCGCAACCCCGTCGTACTCAGCGGCGACCGCCACCTGACGATGATCAGCGACCTCAAAACGGACTACGCCGACCCGGACTCCGAGGTCGTCGGCGCCGAGTTCGTCGGTACGTCCATCTCCAGCAACGGCGACCAGGACCAGGCCGCCTTCCACGCGCAGTGGGACCCGCTGCAGGCGGACAACCCGCACTGGAAGCTGATCGACGCCCACCGGGGCTACCACCTCTTCGACATCCGGCGTGACGGGATCGACGCGCAGGTGCGGGTGGTCGACACGGTGCTGCAGCCGAAGGCGACGCCGAGCACCTATGCGCGACTGCGGGTGGAGAACGGTCGGCCGGGCGTCGAACTCGCCTGACGCCATGACCCGGGACGGTACATGAGGTCTGGCGGTACATGAGGTCTGCGTGACGGGGCCTGGGACTCTTCTGTGTCCCAGGCCTTCTCGCGCCCCTCCCTCACCGAGACCGAAATGCTGCGGAATCTTAATAAGGAATTCCGCGGCAATGCGCTGTCGGACGAGCTGTATTCCAGGCTCATCCGTAACGGCGCGGTCATGCATATGAAGAATGCGTGCAGCCCGGCACCGGGGGACGTGAAGATCTCGGCGCCCCGGGCGGGCGGACACAGGGGTCCCAGTCGGCATCGCCGTCGGGATCGGTGCGGGATCGGCGCCGAGATGATCGAGCACATCACTCGTATGGGCGTACGGGTCCTCGGTGATCCGGTGGCACGCACGGTTCACCTGGTTCACCTGACGTGTTCGTGGAACCCATCAAGGTGCTCTCGGCCGCCGCTGCCTGAGGAAGCTGCGGCGGCACTGACCACCTGTGCAGTTACTCACAGCAATTCGACAGGTGCTCCCGGCGGCGTTCCCGGGGCCACCAGCAGTGCAAGATGAATGCCAGGTGGCCCGTACATATGCAGTGAACGGCGCTCACCTTGCACAGCGGTAACCGCAAGTGGGACCATTTCCAGGTTCCCTGACGCCCCAAGGTAGGTCCTCTGTGTCCCAGCACATAGCCAAGCCCCGTACCACCGCAGTGATCCTGGCCGGTGGCACCGGCCAGCGGGTGGGTCTCTCGATCCCCAAGCAGCTGCTGAAGATCGCCGGCAAGGCAGTGGTCGAGCACACCCTGACCACCTTCGAGAAGGCCGACTCGATCGACGACGTCATCGTGCTGATGGCGCCGGGCTACGTCCCCGACATCGAGAAGATCGTCGCCAAGGCCGGGTTCAAGAAGGTCAAGAAGATCATCGAGGGCGGCTCGACGCGGAACGAGACCACCGAGCGTGCCATCGAGGCGCTCGGCGAGGGCCTGGCCGAGGGCGAGGACCTCAACGTCCTCTTCCACGATGCCGTGCGCCCCCTGCTCTCGCAGCGCGTCATCGACGACTGCGTGGTCGCCCTGGAGCGCTTCCAGGCCGTCGACGTCGCCATCCCGTCCGCGGACACCATCATCGTCACGCGCACGCACGGCGAGGACGGCGAGTTCATCACCGAGATCCCGGACCGCTCCCGCCTGCGCCGCGGCCAGACCCCGCAGGCCTTCAAGCTGTCCACGATCAAGCGCGCCTACGAGGTCGCCGCCAGCGACCCCAACTTCCAGGCCACGGACGACTGCTCGGTCGTACTGAAGTACCTGCCGGACGTGCCGATCCACGTCGTCGCGGGTGACGAGTACAACATGAAGGTCACGCAGCCGGTCGACGTCTTCATCGCCGACAAGCTGTTCCAGCTCGCCTCGACCGCCACGCCCGAGCAGATGAGCGAGGAGGCCTACCGCGAGCTGCTGACCGGCAAGACGGTCGTCATCTTCGGCGGCTCGTACGGCATCGGCAAGGACATCGCCGAGCTCGCCGAGTCCTACGGCTCCAAGGTGTACGCGCTCGGCCGCTCCACCACCGGCACGCACGTGGAGAACCCGGAGGAGGTCGACGACGCGCTGTCCAAGGCGTACGCGGAGACCGGCCGGATCGACTACGTCGTCAACACCGCGGGCGTGCTGCGCATCGGCAAGCTGGCCGAGACCGACAACGCGACCATCGAGGAAGCGCTGAAGGTCAACTACCTCGCGCCGGTGCAGATCGCCCGTTCCGCGTACAAGTACCTGGCGGAGACCAAGGGCCAGCTGCTGCTGTACACCTCCAGCAGCTACACCCGCGGCCGCGCCGAGTACAGCCTCTACTCCTCGACCAAGGCCGCCATGGTGAACCTCACCCAGGCCCTGTCCGACGAGTGGGCCGGCGACGGCATCCGCGTCAACTGCGTCAACCCGGAGCGCACCGCGACGCCCATGCGCACCAAGGCCTTCGGCCAGGAGCCCACGGGTTCCCTGCTCTCCTCCGAGGCGGTGGCCCGCACCTCGCTCGACGTGCTGCTGTCCGAGCTGACCGGGCACGTCATCGACGTCCGCCAGCAGGACCCGACGGCGGGCGCGGCGAAGGCCTCCGGCTTCGAGCAGGCGCTGGCCTCGGTTCTGGACGTCCAGGACGGCGTGTAATAATCGACGGTAATTAGTCTTCCGTTATTCAGGCCTCTGCTTTCCGGCGTTAATGCAGTGCATTGACCGGGTGCTTGCAGAGGCCTGATCCGTACACCCGACGAATTACCTAAACCCTGCGCACTCCAGAACAAAACCGGCACTCCCCATCCCAGAGCAGGTTCTCAGTGATATCCACCGCTATTCGCGTCGCCCGCGTGGGCAGCGCGGCCGAGCTTGCCGCGGCGGCACTCATGATGCTGGGCTTCCCGGCACTCATGCTGGCCGCGCTCATTCCGAGCGTCTACGCCTTCGCGGCCGCGGCCGCCGTGACGTACCTGGCGGACCACTATCTGCACCGCAAGGGCAGCTACCTCGTCAACCGGCTCAGCAAGGTCCGCGCCGGCCTGTCGATCCGTTTCCTCATCCGACAGCTGCTGCTGGTCCTGCTGCTGGCCCGGATGTCCCTCTCGGACGGCCTGATCTTCTACGGCGCGATCGCCTGCTTCATCGCCTTCTACGGCCTCCAGGCCCCGCACGGCGCCCTGGTCACGCTGATCCGCAACCGCCGTCGGATGCCGGTCGCGACCCGCAACGTCGACCTGGCCTCGCGCGTCCGCATCCCGGACGCCCCGCCGCGCCGGCTGCTGAACCGCTCCGCCGAGAAGATGCTCCACCTCGACCTCGCGGCCGTCACGGGCCTGCTCGTCTCCGCCGCCCTGGACTCGGCCGTGCCCGGTTTCATCGGCATCGGCGTCACCCTGGTCCTGGGCTGCCTCTACGTCCTCACGCTGATGCCGTACGTCCGCGGCACCAAGATCCCGCCGAACGCGGAGAAGGTGCTCGCGGCCGTAGACGACTGGCTGCGGGAGTACAAGCCGGAGACGGTGCTGTACTTCTCGGGCTCCAAGGACTCCGCGTACCAGGTCAACATGTGGCTGGAGACCATGGAGCAGCTGGACTCCAAGCCGCTGGTCATCCTGCGCGAGCGGGTCATCCTGACGAACCTGGCGCCCACCACGGCCCCCGTCATCTGCGTGCCCGGCGGTGTGCACCTGATGAACATGGAGCTCTCGACGGTGCGCGTCGCGCTGTACGCGGCGAACGTCGGCAAGAACATCCACATGCTGCGCGTCCCCACCATGAAGCACGTCTTCATCGGCCACGGCGACAGCGACAAGCTCGCCAGTGTGAACCCCTTCAGCAAGGTGTACGACGAGGTGTGGACCGCCGGCCGCGCGGGCCGCGACCGCTACGCCATCGCCGATGTCGGCGTCCGCGACGACGACATCGTGGAGGTCGGCCGCCCGCAGCTGGCGCCGATCCAGAGCCGGCACGACGCACTGCCCGCCGGCGACGCCGCCGCTGACGGATCCTGCCCGACGGTGCTGTACGCGCCCACCTGGGAGGGCTGGGACGGCAACCCGGGCAACACCTCGCTCGTGCTCGCCGGCGAGAACATCGTGAAGAAGCTGGTGAAGGCCGACCCGCCGGTCCGTGTCCTGTACAAGCCGCACCCCTTCACCGGCACCGTCAGCAAGCAGGCGGGCGCCGCGCACCAGCGCATCATCGCCCTGGTCGAGAAGGCCGCCGCCGAGCGTGCCGCCGACTCCCGCTTCGCGGTGGACGCGGCCGCCCAGGCGGGGGCCAAGAGCGAACTGGCCCGTATCGAGGCCCGGCTCGCCGAGCTGTCCGGCACCGCGAGCGACAAGGGCGACGAGGCCGAGGCCACGCGGGACGGAGTGGTCGACGTCGAGAAGCACGCGGAGGTCGCCCGGCTGCGCGGCGAGTGGAACGACGCGTACTGGCGTTCCTTCGGCGGCTTCGAGCACCGCGTCATCGAGGGTGCCGAGCCGCGCCTGTACGACTGCTTCAACGTCTCCGACGCGATGGTCTCCGACATCTCCTCCGTGGTCTCCGACTTCATCGCGAGCGGCAAGCCGTACGCGGTCACGGACTCCGCCGAGCTGGGGGTCGAGGAGTTCAAGCGGCAGAACACCGCCGTGCGCGCCGCGGTGATCCTCTCCAACAGCGCCGCGGAACTGGGCGAGTTGCTGGGCGCGGTCCGCGCCCCGGCCGCCGACCCGCTGGCGGAGGACCGCAAGGAGCTGAAGGAGTACCTGCTCGGCCCGGACGAGCCCACGTCCATCGAGCAGTTCAACAAGGCGGTGGCCGACCTGGCGCTCAAGGCCCAGACGCGCAACCTCGGCCAGGAGTCCCGGGCCGCGGCCGGCGCCGCCGGAGCCGACGAGCTGTCGGACCAGCTGTCCCCGGCACAGCCCGCCCAGCCGGTGCCGGCGACCGGGGAGGCGGACGGCGCCAACACGCGCTGACGTTCTCCGCTCCCACGTAAACACCTCAAGAGCCCGGCCCCGAGGATCACTCCTCGGGGCCGGGCTCTTTACCGTTTCTTACCGCTTGGTCCCACCGCGTCCTGAGTAACTCTCGGCGGTTGTGCGTACTTTTCGGTGCCCGTTCCTTTCGGCGGCCTGTGCCGCCTGTGTGCTCCCTGTGACCTGTGTCACCAATTCCAAGCGGTAAGGCAACCTCCTCAAGTGGCCACCCGTCTAACAAATTGCGAATATGCGGATTCGGGGGAAATGCACTGTGACCAAGGGGGAAATGTGACCGTCGCGCAGCCTGATGTGAGTGTGATCATCGGGGCGTACGAAGCGATGCCGTATCTGGTCGAGTGCCTCGCGTCCGTCGAGGCACAGACCATCGACCCGGAGCGCATCGAGGTCATCGCGGTGGACGACGGGTCCACCGATGGGACGGGGGACTACCTGGAGGAGTTCGCGGAGCGTGTGACCATGCCGGTCACGGTGATCCGGCAGGACAACTCCGGCGGCCCGAGCGGGCCGCGCAACGTCGGGCTCGGCAAGGCCGCCGGGCGCTACGTCTTCTTCCTCGACGCCGACGACCGGCTGGGCCCGGAGGCGCTGGAGCGGATGGTGGCGATGGCCGACCGCAACGGCACCGACGTGGTCCTCGGCCGGGTCGAGGGCATCAACCGCAAGCCGCCGCAGTCGATGTGGGGAAAGACGTTCGAGCGTACGGACGTGTTCTCCTCCAACATCAAGTTCACGCTGAGCGCGCAGAAGCTGTTCCGCCGGGAGTTCCTGGAGCGGCACGGCATGCGCTTCGACGAGTCCCTGTGGACCGGCGAGGACGCGCTGTTCACGATGGAGGCCTATCTGCGGGCGGACGGCGTCTCCGTGCTGGCCGACTACACCTGCTACTACCTGGTCGGCCGGGACGACGGCAAGCACGTGACGAAGAGCGGGAGTTACACCCTGCGCTTCGACTCCGCGCGTGCCCTGATGAACCTGATAGCCGGGCTGGTCCCCGCGGGGGAGCGGCGCGACGCGCTCATGATCCGGCCCTTCCTGATCACGCTGCTCCCGCAGTTCGGTCCCCGGTACCTCAAGGACAGCGAGAAGGTCCGCCGGCACAAGTTCGAGCTGGCGAAACCGCTGATGGAGGAGTTCTGGGGTGAGGGCGTGGCCGGCCGCCTTAAGGTCGAGGAGCGGCTCAGGCTGCACCTGGTCGCCGAGCAGCGGCCCGAACTCCTCGTCGGCGTCGTGGAGTTCGTCAAGGCGAAGAAGCAGGCGGCCGCGCTCCTGGAGAAGAAGGGCCGCCACGTCTACCTCGCCTACCCGCTCTTCCGTGACGCCGCGGCGCGCATACCGGACTCGGTCTACCTCGCCGCTCCCCGCGAGGCCCGCGCCGTCCCGGGCTACCGGGAACACTCGCCCGCCTCGGTGCTGCGCCGCGCGGCCCGCAAGGCGCGCAGGGTGATCCGGTCCCGGACGACGGCGAGCAGGCCGCGGACGCCAGGGGGAACGGGTACGGGTACGGGAACGGGCGCCGCGGCGGCGGCCTGACGGCTGCTCCGCGCGGGCGGCGGGCGTGTCGTCCGGGATGCCGGGCGGACTGGTGCAGGTCTGTCGGTAGGCGGAGTGCTCGCCGCCAGACCCCGTCGCTACCGCTGCATGCCGGCCCGATCGCTGCTTACCAACCCGACCGCTGCTTACCGGCCCGACTGCAGTGCACGTCGGATCGGGCGGCCCACCACGCGGCGGGCCCGACGGTAGACGGACGTCGACGGTGACGCCGTACCCGGCCTGGCGGTGCCTCGTTCCAGATCCCGCTTCAACTGGGCGTTGTCCAGCGACAGTTCGGTGATACGGCTCTGCATCCAGCCGAAACGTGAGGTGAGCGAGGCGAGGTCGGCGTCGTTCCAGGGACGGATGCCCGCCGGGAAGGCCAGCTCCTTCATCCGTGCCTCGAAGCCCGCGCCGCCGTCTCCGTGTGTGAACGTGTTCTCCAGGCCGTTCCTGTCCAGGAACCCCGTGAACCGCTCGAAGCGCTCCAGATGACCGCCGGTCAGGCCGGTGAGGTCGGCCTCCTCGTAGAGCTGCGCGGGGTCCAGGTCCGGGGGCAGCCTGTCGATGCGGCGGTGCGGGATGTCGAAGTAGCGGCACAGCTCCAGCGTCCGCGAGTCGCCGCACAGTACCGTGGCGGGCGTGCCCGCGAGCAGCGCCGCGATGTTGCCGTGGATGCGGGAGCCGAAGGAGAAGTCGTACCCGCGCAGGTCGTCGATCCAGGTGACCGGGTCGACGTAGACCCGGACCTTGTCCTCCCGGTACATCGGGTGGTCGGGATGCGTCGGGATCGCCGTCACCGCCGCGTTCGGGTGGGACAGGTCCCGCCAGTGCAACTGCCGTGCGTCGCTGAGGTTCTGGCCGAAGAACGTCAGATGCGGATAGCGGGCGTGGGCGCGGTCGATGACCTTGCCCAGGCCCTGCTTCTGCACCGCGCTGTGCGAGCCGTTGACCGCGATCCGGGAGCCGGCGGTGAGGTCCGGCGTCCGCTTGTCCACGGCCAGTTCCTTGCCGTACATGAACAGGGACGGGCAGCCGATGACCTCGACGTCGTTGAACCCCAGGTCCTTGAGGTACTTCTCGGTGAACTCGCCCCGCACGCCGATCGAGGCACTGCGGTCGAGCACCGCGGAGACGAAGTCGCGCACGGCCGGCTCCATCGGCTTGAGCCGTGCCGCGTTGTAGTTCAGCCCGGCCTGCGCACCGATGCCCAGCACCACGACCGGGATCTTCAGCCTGCTGATCAGCCGCGTCAACCGCTTCAGCCCGGCCTCGAACGACGGCCGGAACGCATTGGCCAGGGGCACGACGAACGCGTCGTACTCCTCGTTGATCAGGCCCGCCGCCGCCACTTCGGTCCGCATCCTGTTCGAGATGACCTCGGTCCCCGGGGTTTCGAGGATCTTGTGGGAGGCGTCACTGAAGATCAGGTTGCCTGAGTTGGTGGCGATGACGTCCTGGTCGAGGGCCTCCTCCACCGGAAAGACGTCGAAGGGGCTCTTCCCCGAACGCAGGAGGATGCGCTTTGCACGGCGAACTTCTGTAGGTTGCACGGAGTTCAAATTAGGTTTACCTGCACTTTGATTTCTATAGGCAACCAGTGCAACCTTTTTGCCGTATGCGACGCGTGAGCAAACGGTTACGTCACGCCTGTCCGGGGTCTGGACCGGGCGCGCGCAACCGGGTCCCCTTCGCGTAGATTGCCGGGCGGGGAAGCTTGAGCGCGAGGGACGGAAGAACAAGGTGGCAGGGGCAAGGCAGGCCGTGATCGAGGCCCGCAGGATCGTCGTCAAGGTGGGTTCCTCGTCGCTGACCACCGCGTCCGGCGGCCTCGACGCCGACCGGGTCGACGCGCTCGTCGACGTCCTCGCCAAGAGCCGCAGCGGGGGAGAGAAGGAGATCGTCCTGGTCTCCTCCGGTGCCATCGCCGCGGGCCTGTCCCCGCTGGGCCTGCGCCGCCGCCCCAGGGACCTCGCCCGCCAGCAGGCCGCCGCCAGCGTCGGCCAGGGCCTGCTCGTCGCCCGCTACGCCGCCTCCTTCGCCCGCTACGGCGTCCGCGTCGGCCAGGTCCTGCTCACCTCGGACGACATGAGCCGCCGCGCCCACCACCGCAACGCCTCCCGCACCCTCGACAAGCTGCTCGCGATGGGCGCGTTCCCGATCGTCAACGAGAACGACACCGTCGCCACCGACGAGATCCGCTTCGGCGACAACGACCGCCTCGCCGCGCTGGTCGCCCACCTCGTCCACGCCGACCTGCTGGTGCTGCTGTCCGACGTCGACGGCGTCTACGACGGCGACCCCAGCAAGCCCGGCACCTCGCGGATAGCTCAGGTCCACGGGCCCGAGGACCTCGCGCACGTCGACATCGGCAGCGCGGGCAAGGCCGGCGTCGGCACCGGCGGCATGGTCACCAAGGTCGAGGCGGCCCGGATCGCGGCCGCCGCCGGCATCCCGGTCGTCCTCACCAGCGCGATCCACGCCGGCGACGCGCTGCAGGGCAACGACACCGGCACCTACTTCCACCCCGCGGACAGGCGCTCCGCCGACCGGCTGCTGTGGTTGCAGCACGCCTCCACCCCGCAGGGCTCCCTCACGCTGGACGACGGGGCGGTGCGGGCGGTGGTCGAGCGGCGCAAGTCGCTGCTGCCGGCCGGAATCGCCGCGGTGGAGGGCGAGTTCAGCGCCGGGGACCCGGTCGAGCTGCGCGACGGCGAGGGGCGCGCGGTGGCCCGCGGGCTCGTCAACTTCGACGCCAAGGAGATCCCCCAGCTGCTCGGCCGCTCGACCCGGGAACTGGCGCGCGAACTGGGCCCGGCGTACGAACGCGAGGTCGTCCACCGGGACGACCTGGTGATCCTGCATCCCTGACCGCCCCGGACGCCCGCGGAAGCGGAAGAGCGCGGCGCAGGAGCCGAAAACGGGGGGAACGCCCCGCAAAACGGCCCGCCCCTGAGGTGGACGTTCCGCAAAACCGCCCCACGAACCCTTGCGGCCTGCTCAACTTTGTCTCAGGGACAGATTCCGCGCGAGCATCGCTCGACCATTGCGTAAGGAGGCCGTCGTGAGACGAGTGCGCCCTGGGGCGGCGGCGTCCCGCGACGGCGCCGCCTCCCGTGCGGGCGGCGAGGAGCGCGCCCTGACCAGCGTCGCCGCCGGCGCCCGGTACGAGGAACCGGCCGACCTGCCGCGTCTGTGGCACGTCACCCTCAGCGTCTCCGGCGAACAGGCGCCGCTGAAGGAGGTGCGGCGCGGCCTCGAACAGCTCGCCCACGACCACCCCTTTCTCCTGACCAGCCGATACGCGGGCGACCACGCGGAGATCCGCTACTGGGAGGAGGCCCGCGATCTGCACGACGCGGCCGCCGTCGCCCTGCGCCTGTGGGGCGAGCACCGCCAGACCGCCAAGCTGCCGCCCTGGGAGATCGTCGGCCTGGAGGTCATCGACCGCGAGACCTACCACCAGCGGCTCGCCGAGGGGTACGGCCCGCCACCGGCCAGCCCCGTGGGCGTGCATCCCTTTTGAGAGACCTGCGAGGTCTCGGGGGATATGCGGGCTATACGGGCTCTGCGGGGCTTGTCTCGGGGTGTGGAATGCGCGGTGGACGAGCCCGGACAGCGCACTACGCTTCCCTCATGACCACGCTTTCGCCGTACGACTCCATGTCCCCGGTCACCCGGGCCGCCTACCGCGCCAAGGCCGCCGCCGCCGACCTCGCCCCGCTGCCGCGCGCGGTGAAGGACGACGCGCTGCTCGCCGTCGCGGACGCCCTGGAGGTCCGTACGAGCGAGATCGTCGAGGCCAACGCCAAGGACATCGCCAAGGCCCGCGAGGCCGGCACCAGCGAGGCCATCGTCGACCGTCTGACGCTCACGCCCGAGCGGGTGCGCGCGATCGCCTCGGACGTGCGGGACGTCGTAGCGCTGCCCGACCCGGTCGGCGAGGTCGTCCGCGGCTCGACCCTCCCGAACGGCATCGACCTGCGCCAGGTCCGCGTCCCGCTGGGCGTCGTCGGCATCATCTACGAGGCCCGCCCGAACGTGACCGTGGACGCGGCGGCGCTGTGCCTGAAGTCCGGCAACGCGGTCCTGCTGCGCGGCTCGGCCTCGGCGTACGAGTCGAACACCGCCCTCGTGCGGGTGCTGCGCGACGCCGTGGGCGGCGCCGGGCTGCCCGCCGACGCCATCCAGCTGGTGCCCGGGGAGAGCCGCGAGAGCGTGCGCGAGCTGATGCGCGCCCGGGGCCTGGTCGACGTGCTGATCCCGCGCGGCGGGGCCTCCCTGATCCAGACGGTCGTCTCCGAGTCCACCGTCCCCGTCATCGAGACCGGCACCGGCAACTGTCACGTCTACGTCGACGCGTCGGCCGACCTCGACATGGCGGTCGACATCCTGATCAACTCCAAGGCCCACCGGGTCAGCGTCTGCAACGCCGCCGAGACCCTCCTCGTCCACCAGGACATCGCCCCCGAGTTCCTGCCCCGGGCCCTGAACGCCCTCGCGGAGGCCGGAGTGACGGTGCACGCCGACCCGCGCGTGCTGGCGTACGCGAAGGACTCCAAGGCGACCGTCGTCGAGGCCACGCCGGAGGACTGGGACACCGAGTACCTCTCCTACGACATCGCCGCCGCCGTCGTCGACTCCCTGGACAAGGCCGTCGAGCACATCCGCCTGTGGACCTCCGGTCACACCGAGGCGATCGTCACGACCTCGCAGCAGGCCGCCCGCCGCTTCACCCAGCTCGTCGACTCCACCACCGTCGCCGTGAACGCCTCCACGCGCTTCACCGACGGCGGCCAGTTCGGCTTCGGCGCGGAGATCGGCATCTCCACGCAGAAGCTGCACGCGCGCGGGCCGATGGGGCTGCCGGAGCTGACGAGCACGAAGTACATCGTCACCGGGGACGGGCACATCCGGCGCTGACCCGGCACCCCGGCCGGAAATGTCTCAGCAGACGGATGAATTTCCATACCGTCTGCCCAAATTGACCCCCCAGGTCTACTCTGGAGTGGTGCCGGAGGACGTGGGGGGCACGCCGTTCCCTGACGGCTGGGAGCCCGACGACGACCACGACCGCGGGGTGTCGGACGAAGAGTTCGCCTCCGTGGTCTTCGACGAGGCCTTCGTACGGGCGGCCGTAGTACACGAGCCGACCGCCGTCGAACGCCTCCTTGCCGCTGCCCAGGCGAGAGCGGAGGCCTCCGAGGCGGAAGCCCGCAGGGCCCACGGCAGAGGCGAGCGCTACGAGGACGGGTACCGCCCCGACGCACGCACCGGTTTCGGCCATGATCCCGACCTCGACGACCTGGACGACACCGACGTCCTCGAAGGCCGCTACGGCGCCCCGGGGACGTACGGGAAACCGGTCCGCTGGCATCGCCCCGTCGCGTGGATGCTCGCCCTGGTGATGGGCATCGGCATGGTCGCGCTGGCCTTCGCCGCGGTCTACCGGGGAGCCTCCTCGGGCAGCCGGGACCAGGTGCCGGCGCCCGCCTCGACGGGTCTGGAACAGGGCAGCGCGGCGCCGCCCTCCGCTTCCGCCGACAACTCTCAGCCAGCCCTCTCGGTGATACCGCGCACCCCCTGAGCGGCACTCGGAGCAGCTCCGTCGCGCTCACTTTCGAACCTGGTGGGAACCTGTCAGAACTTGTCGTGTACCAGGGCGTTTACCGGGGCTCTCGGCGACCTACCCTGAAGATATGGGAGGGCCTGGAGACCCACCTGAGGGGACACCCGAGGGCGCCCCCGGAGGTGGAGAGGACGAGTATCGATCCGTCGTCTTCGACGAGTCGTTCGTTCGCGCTGCCCGCCTCCAGGAGTTCTCCGCGCACGAGCGCATGGCCGACCACGCACCCGCCGTACGCCGCCGTACGCCACTGCGCCGGGGCTTGTCCCGGCAGGCGCTGATCCTTGTTCTCCTGATCGCGGTGGCCTTCGGCACCGCGATCTACATGGGTGTACGGCACCCCTACCAGACCCCCGCGGCCCGGCAGCCCGTCGAGCCCCTGCGGATGACCGTCATACCGCTCTCCCCGCAGGGCCGGGTGCCCGGCGCGGTCGATCCCGAGTACCTGTACGCGCACAGCCCCGCCGCGCAGTTCCGCGTCGGCGCCGAGGGCATACCGCTGCCCGCCTCGCGGCGCACCGCGCACTTCTCCGAGAGCCAGGTGGTGGCCGCCCTGACCGCCGCCAAGGACTACATCGTGCGGTCCTCGCTCTCACCCGACGTGATCAGCAGCCAGGACGTCCGCTCCGTGCGCGTCCTGCTCGACGGCGACCAGCTGGACCAGTTCGACCAGAGTTTCGAGCACCCGACCGCCGACGGGCGCCACCAGCCCACCGGCTGGATGGTTCGCTTCGACCAGACCCGCGCCCAGCTCGCCGACACCAAGATCCGCGTCGAGGGCACGCTGCAGGCCGTAGAGACCGACTCCGCCACCCTTGAGGTCACCGCGGACCACACCTTCGTCTACGCGCTGAAGCCGACCGGCGCCGACGCCAAGGCCCAGGCCTCCCTGTTCACCGTCCGGCGCGAGCTGCACTTCCGCTTCGACCGCGACGACCTGCGCCTGCGCCAGGCCCAGCTCGTCGTGTCCTACGTCCAGGCCGGCCCGCTGTCCTGCGCCGAGGACTCCACGAACCACCTCCACCCGCTGCTGGCCGGACAGACGGCCAAGGCGGGCGGCCCGGCAGGCACCGACCCGTACGCCACGGGCGGCACGACGGCCCTGTGCGGGTCGTTGGCCACTGGGGCGCAGCCGAAGGTGTGACAGGGGCGCGGGGTCGGTGGTCGGCCGCGGCCCCGGTGGGGGCCGGTCGCGCCCACGCGGCGGAGCCGTACATGGATGCATGCAGCCCCGTGCCCCTTGAGGCGTTGCAGTCGTCCGGGGCCGGTCAGTCCTCCTGGTGGTCCGTGGGCGGCTCGTCGGTCGGCGGCTCGTCGGTCGTCGGCCGCTCCTGCGTGGGCGTCGAACTCGCGAAGCCGCCGAAGCCGCGCCGCACCCGCCCGCCCAGGTCCCCGGCCCCGCCGGCGATGTCGCTGACCAGCTTCATCAGCGGGTCCTTGGAGCTCTTCACATTGGTCGCGTAGCTCGCCGCCGACTCACGGAACGAGTCCGAGACCGAGGTGTCCTTGTCCTCGGTGCGCCGCGGGTAGTGGCCGTCCATGATCCGCTGGTAGTCCCGGGACTCGGCCCACTTCTTCAGCTCGGCCGCGCGGATGGTGGTGAACGGGTGGGAGCGCGGCAGCAGGTTCAGGATCTTCAGCACGGAGTCGCGCAGGTCGCCGCCCGCCTCGTACTCGTCGGCCTGCTTCAGGAACGCGTCCACGTTCATCTCGTGCAGGTGGTTGCCGCCCGCGATTTTCATCAGGCCGCGCATCGAGGCCTGCAGATCCTGGCCGGCCAGCAGCCCGGCCCGGTCGGCGGACAGCTCCGACTTGCGGAACCACTCGCGCAGCGCCGTCACGATCGCCATGATCGCGAGGGTGCCCAGCGGGATCCAGGCGACCCGGATCGCCAGGTTCGTCAGGAACAGCAGGATCGTGCGGTACACGGCGTGGCCGGACAGCGCATGGCCCACCTCGTGGCCGACGACCGCCCGCATCTCCTCCTCGTCGAGCAGCTCGACGAGACCCGTGGTGACGACGATGATCGGCTCGTCCAGGCCGATGCACATCGCGTTCGGCTGCGGGTCCTGGTTGACGTACATCGGCGGGACCTTCTCCAGGTCCAGGATGTAACAGGCGTCCCGCAGCATGTCGTTGAGGTGAGCGAACTGCTGGTCCGAGACGCGCACCGAGTCGGACAGGAACAGCAGCCTGAGGCTGCGCTCGGGCAGCAGCCCGCTGAGCGCCTTGAAGACTGTGTCGAATCCGCTCAGCTTGCGCAGCGCCACCAGAGCGGAACGGTCCGCCGGGTGTTCGTACGCACGCGAGGAGATCCCCGGGAAGCGCCGGCGCTGCCTGCTCGGTACGTGCTCGTGACCGTTGTGCTCGTGGCCGTCGTCGGGCATGTCTTCCCCCATGTGCGTGAGAGTTGCCTTTGCGGACCCTTGTGCGGCCCTTTGCGCCCCCGAAGCAAGCCCCAGCCTAGGCGGAGTTACCGTGGACGGGCACTACACCGAAGGAGTCCAGCACCATGGATCACAGCCCCGCAGCCGCCTGGCTCACCGAGGCCGCGAGCGCCGCCCAGCACCAGGGGCCGGGGAATCTGCTCCGGGTCGTACTCATCGTGATGATGGTGGGTTGCGCGCTGACCGGGTGGTTCCTGTTGCGGGGTTACAAGCAGAAGGACGACTGAGGGCCGCCCCGGGTTCCCCAACGGCGGAGTCGGCGTGATCGCCGTGAAGGCGCCCGCTTACGATGGGCGGACGTCTTCATCCCGCCCACACCGATAGGTTCTGTCGATGACGAGCTTCCACAGCGCTGCTGCTCAGTTGGTGACCCTCGCTGCCGAGGGCGAGGAGCACGGCGGCAACCACGAGAGCCTCAGCCCGTACGTCACCGGTGGCGGTGCCCTGTTCCTCCTGCTGCTCCTGCTGTGGATCACCACCCGCTTCAACCGCGACCGCTGAGCCCCTCCAGGGTCGCCCTCGGGCACCGGCCCGGGCAGGCTTCTCAGGCCGGGCCGGTAGGGTCTGCACGCATGGGAGAGCAGGACATGCCTACCGGTCCGGCGACCGGCACGGCGGACGGCACGGAAAACCGTCCGAAGAGCGGCCCCGCCGCGCAGCCGCGTCTGGTGAACGGCCCCGGCAACGGCCCGTCGAACCCCGGCAAGCGCCGCCTCGGCGTCATGGGCGGAACGTTCGACCCGATCCACCACGGGCACCTCGTGGCGGCCAGCGAGGTCGCCGCGCAGTTCCACCTGGACCAGGTGGTGTTCGTCCCGACCGGCCAGCCGTGGCAGAAGAGCCACCGCCATGTCTCCCCGGCCGAGGACCGCTATCTGATGACGGTCATCGCGACCGCCGAGAACCCGCAGTTCTCGGTGAGCCGCATCGACATCGACCGCGGCGGCCCGACCTACACCGTGGACACCCTGCGCGACCTGCGCGCGCTCAACCCCGACACGGACCTCTTCTTCATCACCGGCGCCGACGCCCTGGCCCAACTGCTGACCTGGCGGGACACGGCGGAACTCTTCTCCCTGGCGCACTTCATCGGCTGCACCCGGCCCGGCCACCACCTGACCGACCACGGTCTCCCGGAGGGCGGCGTCTCGCTGGTGGAGGTTCCCGCCCTGGCCATCTCCTCCACAGAGTGCCGTGCGAGAGTCGCCAAGGGAGACCCCATCTGGTACATGGTGCCGGACGGAGTTGTGCGCTACATCGACAAGCGCGAGCTGTACCGCGGCGAGTGAGCCGAGAGGGGCACCGGTGAACGACCGATACGACGCGGGCTACGGCGGCGACTACGAGGAGCAGGAGGAGCAGTACGAGCTCGTCGGCTACGACGAGTACGGCCGTCCCATCTACCGGCAGGCCCAGCGGCAGCAGGCTGCCCCGCAGCAGTACGACCCGTACGCGCAGCAGCAGGGCTACGGATACGACCCGTACGCGACCGGCCGGCAGCAGCCGGTCCCGCCGCAGCAGTACGACCCCTACGGCACCGGCCAGCAGCCTCCCGTGCCCTCCTACGACGACCCCTATGGCACCGGGGGGACGGCCCAGGGCGGTGCGCCGGCAGCGCCGTACGACCCCTACGGGCGGGCCACGGCCGGCGGTCAGCAGCCCCGTGTCGCCGAGCAGACCGCCTACATCCCGCAGCAGGCCGGCCCGTCGGAGCCGGCACAGGACGGCTCCCAGGCCGCCGCCCGGCCCGAACGGGATTACCACACCGAGCAGTTCGCCTTCGTCGAGGATCCCGACAGTGACTCCGAAGACGTCATCGACTGGCTGAACTTCACCGAGAACCGCACCGAGCGACGCGAGGAGGCCAAGCGCCGCGCCCGCAGCCGCCTCGTCGCCCTCGTCGTGGTCCTGGCCCTGGTCGCGGTCGGCGGAGTGGGCTACCTCTGGTACGCCGGGAAGCTGCCCGGCCTGTCGTCGTCCTCCGGTTCCAGGACCGGTACGGCGACCGCCGCGGGCGCCCAGAACCGCGACGTGATCGTCGTCCACCTGCACAACACCAAGAAGGGCGGCACCTCCACGGCGCTGCTCGTCGACAACACCACCACCAGGCAGGCCACCACCGTGCTGCTGCCCAACTCCCTCTCCCTGACGGACGACGACGGCACCACGACCACCCTCGCCAAGTCGGTCGACGAGGACGGTTCCTCGGGCACCCGCGACTCCATCGACACGGTCCTCGGCACCGACATCGAGGGCACCTGGCGGCTGGACACCCCTTACCTGCAGAACCTCGTCGACCTCGTCGGCAACATCGACGTCGACACCAACGCCGACGTACCGGACCCGGACGCCAAGAAGGGCAGCGCGCCGCTGGTCCACAAGGGCAAGGGCCAGACCCTCAGCGGCAAGACGGCCGTCGCCTACGCCACCTACCGCGCCTCCGGCGAGGCCCAGAACGCCCAGCTGGAGCGGTTCGGCCAGGTCCTGCAGGGCGTGCTGCGCAAGCTGTCGTCCGACCCGACGGGGGCGACCACCACCGTGCAGACGCTGGCGCAGATCCTGGACCCCTCACTCACCGACAAGGACCTCGGCGCCTTCCTCGCCAAGCTCGCCGACCTCGCCAAGGGCGGCGACTACAAGACCGCGCTCCTGCCCGTGCAGAACGACGGATCGCTGAGCGCGCAGGCAAGCGCCAGTGTGGTCAAGGACGTCCTCGGCGGCACCGCCAAGAGCCCCGACCAGGGCTCCGCCGTGCGGGTCTCCGTCCAGAACGCCAGCGGGGTCAAGGACAACACCGAGAAGGCCCGCGTCGTACTCCTCAACGGCGGCTTCACCTTCCTGGGAGGCGGCACCGCCACCACGTCGGCCACGTCCAAGGTCGTCTACACCGACGCCGCCGACAAGGAGAACGCCACCGAGGTCGCCAAGACCCTGGGCCTGCCCGCCGGCTCCGTCGCCAAGGGCGCGACCACCTCGAACGCGGACGTCTCGGTGACCCTCGGCCGGGACTACAAGCCGTCGTCGTCCTAGCCCGCGGACCCGGGAGAGAACGGAAGAAGCGGGGCCGCCCCACGTGATCCCTCAAACGCGTGGGGTGCTCCCGGCGGTCCGTGAGACCCTTGAGGTCAAGTGACCGCCGACCGAAAGCCATGTAGTGACCGCGACTGACCGCTCCACCGAGCTCATCAACACCGCCGCCCAGGCGGCCGCCGACAAGCTCGCGCACGACATCATCGCCTACGACGTCAGCGACGTCCTGTCGATCACGGACGCCTTCCTGCTGGCCTCCGCGCCCAACGACCGCCAGGTCAAGTCGATCGTCGACGAGATCGAGGAGCGGCTCCAGAAGGAGCTCGGCGCCAAGCCGGTCCGCCGCGAGGGCGACCGCGAGGCCCGCTGGGTCCTGCTCGACTACGTCGACATCGTCGTCCACGTCCAGCACAGCGAGGAGCGTGTCTTCTACGCCCTGGAGCGGCTGTGGAAGGACTGCCCCGAGCTGGAGCTGCCCGCCGACGCGAAGGCCACCCGGGGCAAGGCCGAGGAGCACGCCAAGCTGCGGGCCGCCGAGGAGGCGGCCGACCTGGGCGGTGAGTGGTGATGAGCGCCACCGGTGAGGTGTCCGCGGGCCGTCCCGGCCGCGGGCGCCGCGTCATCCTGTGGCGGCACGGCCAGACCTCCTGGAACGTGGAGCGTCGCTTCCAGGGCAGCACGGACGTCGAGCTGACCGAGGACGGCGTGGCCCAGGCCCGCCGCGCCGCCCGGCTGCTCGTCTCCCTCGAGCCCGACGCGATCGTCGCCTCCGACCTCCGGCGGGCCGCGAACACCGCGGCCGAGCTGGCCGCGCTCACCGGCCTTGAGGTCACCCACGACGAGGGGCTGCGCGAGACCTACGCGGGCGTCTGGCAGGGGCTGACACACGACGAGATCATCGCGCGCCACGGCGAGGAGTACGCCGCGTGGAAGCGCGGTGAGCCGGTCCGCCGCGGTGGCGGCGAGCTGGAGACCGAGGTGGCCGAGCGGGCCGCTCCCGTCGTGCTGCGGCACGCCGAGAAGCTCCCCGACGACGGCACCCTCGTGGTGGTCAGCCACGGCGGCACGATCCGCACCACCATCGGACGCCTCCTGGGCCTGGAGGCCCGCCACTGGGAGAGCCTCGGCGGTCTCTCCAACTGCTGCTGGTCCGTCCTCGGCGAGGGCGCCCGCGGCTGGCGCCTGCTGGAGCACAACGCCGGCACGCTGCCGGAACCGGTGCTCGGCGACGACGACTGAACGCCTGACCGGCCGTCGTGCCGGGCCCCTGACCCGGATTTCACTTTCCGGCAGGTCGCAGGCTAAAGTTCTTCTTGTTCGCCCCGCCGAGCGGGGCGAAACATCACGAGGCTTCGCCGCGTGACAGAAGGACAAGGGGCTATAGCTCAGTTGGTAGAGCGCCTGCATGGCATGCAGGAGGTCAGGAGTTCAATTCTCCTTAGCTCCACAGATCGGATCCCGTCCCCTCAGGGGGCGGGATCTTTCGTTGTCGCGGACCACCGCGGGGCGTGGGCCGTACGGCACCTCAGCCACGTGGGAGCCGCCACCGGCACCGAACTCCAAGCCTCAGGGACCGACTTGGCTGCTCGTCACGGTCGCGCAGTTGGGACGGCTGACTGGAGTCGCCGCGTTCGGCACACTGTTCCCCAAGCGTCTTGAGTCACTTGGGGCCCGGCGGCGTATATCTCTGCGGAGGCGCTCTTGGCGTGCACGTTCGCGCCGGCCGGGACGGCCGCGGAGGGTGCCGTGTCCGGACTGGTACTGAGGCGTCGCTGACCGTATTGCTCCGGCCGTGGCAGAATCAAACGGCCGGAAGGGAGCGCGGCCCGACGGGAGGGAGCAGTGATGCCTGCGAGCATCCTCGAGGAGGTCGGCCACCTCCTCGAAGCGGCGTCGACACGGGACACGGTCACCCGTCTGAGCTGCCCTTCCTGTGGTTCCGTCCACGTCGCCCAAGTGCTCGGCGACAACGGCGGAATCTCCTACGTGTGCACGGCCTGCGGCCACAGCTGGAGCTGATCGATGGGTGCACACAGGCGAAAGTGCGATTGGTGCGGCAGTGGTACGCCCATCGTCCGGGACATGGAGCCGGTCAACCCCGACTACCAGTACTGGTGCGAGGAATGCGCGAGGGCGCTGATCATAAAGGGCGACCCGATCGAGACGTACCGCGAACTGGAGGGCGAGCCGATCTACGGCCGCCTCCTCGAGGAGCATTGCACACTGAAGCGGTTCTATTCGTTCGTCACGGCATGACACCCGTCGGCCCTGTCCTGGGCCGACGGAAACGATTTGGTGTTCCACCCGGTCGACCGTGTAATGTTGGCGTCGCCGCCGGGGAAACCCGCCGGACAGCGCCAATATCCGGCTTCGCCGGGTGACGCGAGGGGCTATAGCTCAGTTGGTAGAGCGCCTGCATGGCATGCAGGAGGTCAGGAGTTCAATTCTCCTTAGCTCCACAGGACTTGGAAGGCGGGTCATCCGATGGATGGCCCGCCTTTCACGTGTGTGAGCGGTGCAACATGACGGCGGGCCACCCCGAAGAGGGTGGCCCGCCGTTTCCGTTCGGGCTCAGCGGCCCAGCGCGCGCCGTCCGCGGCCCTGGGAGAGGACCGGCAGGTTGCGGGACGGTGCCCGGTCGCGCGCCGTCTCCTCCTCGATGCGCAGGGCGAGTGCCGGGCAGCGGCGCACCGCGCGCAGGGCCTTCGCCTCCGCGTACCGCGGCACCTGGGCCTGGGCGACGGTCGGGAAGCCGTCGGCGCCGAGTTCGAACACCTCGGGGAGGATGTCGGCGCACAGGCCGTGGCCGCGGCACAGGGTCCAGTCCACGTAGATCTTCTGGCGGCTGGGGCCGTTCTCCTCCGGCTCTCCGCCGCCCGCGATGCCCGCGGGCATCTGGCCGCCCTCGAAGAGCGGCAGAACCCCCTCCACGGGCCGTCCGCAGCCGTTCCCGAGGACGTGCGCGGCGAGGTCGTCGGTGAACGCCTTGATGGTCGACTCCAGGAACATCGCGGAGCCGTCCGGGTGCGAGCAGGCGCCGCGCCGCTTCACGTTCTTGGCGACCTGCTTGAGCGCCTCCAGGGCGGCCGGGCCGCCGCCGCCCAGAATGTCCGCCATGCCGCGCGCGGCGGCCGGCAGACCGAGGTAGCAGGGACCGCACTGGCCCGCGCTCTCCTCCGCCAGCCACTGCGCCACGCGCAGCGACTCGCCCAGCGGGCAGGTCTCCTGAGTGATCGGCAGGATCGCGCCGGCGCCCAGCGCTCCGCCTACCGCGTCCAGGGAGTTGCGGGAGACGATCGCCTCGTTGACCGTCGCCGCGTCGATCCACTTGCCGTGGTAGCCGCCGGTCAGCACACCCTGCGGGACCGGCGGGGCGCCGGCGAGCTGGAGGACGTAGCGCAGCGGGACACCCGTGGGGACCTCGATCACCATGGGGCGCGCGACCGCGCCGGAGACCGTCAGCATGACGGTGCCCGGCTCGTCGTACAGACCGGTGTTGCCGTAGCGCTCCGGGCCGATGCGGGCGGCGATCGCCAACTGCGCGAAGGTCTCGGCGTTCGACAGCAGGGTGGGTGCGCCGCCCACACCGTTCTGGGAGGCGCTGACCTTGCGGCCGGGAGGGATCGCCGGGCCGCCGTCGATGGAGCGGATCAGCGACGCGGCGGCACCGGTGACCATGCGGACCGGGTTGCGCTGGACCCAGGCCTTCAGTGCGGAGCGGCGTCCGTTGCTCAGGCCGCGCTCGGCCAGCGCGGCCTCCATCGAGCGCTGCGTCGACTCACGGGTGACCCCCACCACGAGCGTGCGGGCACCCAGCGCCTCCGCGACCAGCAGCGCGCCGTCCAGGATGAGGTGCGGGGCACGGTTGATCAGCACCGTGTCCTTGCGGCAGGCCGGCTCGTCCTCGCTGCCGTTGACCACGACGACGGGCCGTACGCCGCGCTTGATCGCCGTTTCGGCGACCGAGCGCAGCTTCTTGTGGAAGGGGAAGCCCGCGCCGCCGCGGCCCTTCAGGTTGATGTTCTCGGCGAGCTTGGCGAGCTGCTCGCCGCCCAGGGGTTCGAGTGGCCCGTGCACCTTGAGGTGCATGGACAGATCGAGTCTTTCGACAAGGTCGAAGCCAGACGTCAGCTGCGGAAGGCCGACCACGCGGACTTCCGGGACGTCGGGCAGGGCCTCGTTCACCTATAGCCTCCGGAGGGCGTGTTCCAAGGTTCGCCCGAACCCGGTGCGTCGTACGAGGCACCGGGCGATGGTTCGTTGGCGGGACCGCTGTTGTACGTGCCGTTCTGGTTGTACGTGTCGCTCTGGTTGTACGTGGCGTAGCCGGTGTTCGTCTCACCGGTGTCGTACACATCACTGTTGCGATAGGCAGCGGTGCCCGAATTGTCGTAGGCCGGGATGTTGTATCCGGTGTCCTGCATCGGGTCGTACGCCGATGGGGGCGCCTCGCCGACCGGAGGGGGCAGGGGGACCGGCCAGCTCCCCGAGGTGCTGCCGCCGCCGTCCATGCGCGGGATCGCCTCCGTGGACTGCATGTCCATGGGCATGTCCATGCGCGCGGTCTGGTCGGCCGCGTAGGGCTGCTGTCCACGCTGCTGGGGAGTGACGGCGCGGTAGGCGGCCGCGAAGCCGTTCGAGGGCTCCGGGGACATGGTGCGCGAGGCCGGGGCGTCGTACGAGGGGGCTGCCGTCGGGATGCTTCCGGTGTCGGTGACGGACTGCCTCGGTGCCCGCCTGTTCTCGTAGCCGGGCAGTGCGGAGGAGCCCTCGGCGACGCGCGCGCGGCTCGCTTCGAGCTCCTCGGCACGGATGGACCCCGGCTCGTTGCCCAGAATCATGGCGAGGCGGTCGGCGACCTTGCGCTTGAACGGGCGCGGCGCCGCACGCAGCGCGAGGGCCGCGGCGACCGCGACCACGCACAGCTCGTACGACACCATGAAGAACGTCTTCGCCGGCCGTCCCGCGAACAGGCCGTGGAGGAGCGCCGCGCACCAGGCCGGGTAGGCCAGCATGTGCATGGCACGCCAGCGCGCCGCGATCGGCGCCGGGGAGGCGAACTGGTTGCGGAGCGCGCCGGTGATGCCGACGAAGATCATGAGGTACGCGGCCAGGGAACCCATGCCGATGAGGGTGGCGCTGCCCGGGTTGGCGCCGCCGGTGCCCGAGAAGAGCCAGCCGAAGGGGAGCAGGGCCGCGACCCAGTCGGCGTGGTCCAGCGCGAGCTTGACCCCGATGTGTATGAACAGGAACGCGATCGAGGCGACGGCGGTCACCCGGTGGATGCCCTGCGCGACGATGCGCTGGCGGATGTTGAGGACGAGCCGGTCCTGGGCCACCAGGCCCCAGATCACCGAGCAGGTGAGACAGACGAGCGACAGGACGCCGGCACCGAAGTTCAGGAACTGCTGCAGCCAGTCGCCTCCGAGTATTACGACGACGGGTATCAGCAGCAGTACGACAGCCGAGGCCACCCCGTAGGCCGACCGGCCCGGTTTGGGGAGCGAGGTGTTACTACGACGAGCGTTCATGGGGGCAACTCCGAAGCAGTTCGGGAAGGCGGTCCCGCTGCCGAACTCTAAGTGTCTCCATACCGATCGGTACGAGGTTTGAGTTATTGCGTTGTTATAAAAGGACCGCGCGCTTGTTGCGATGTCCCGGTGTTGGTTGTTACGCGAAGTAACCTTTGACCTTGGTTCAGTTTTTGTCGGGTGATGACCGATGCCAAGGACCCATACGGACGCGCGTCGCATCGTGCTCAAGCGCTGCGGTACCCTAACCGCATGCGTGCCGTACGCCTTCTGCTTAGCGAGCCGCGCTGATCAGTCCCGACCGCCGGAACCGGCAGGTCGGCATCGGCGCGGCGTCCCCTCCTGTGTGAGGGGATTTTTCGTTTCTCGACGACACAGCCGCAGGCAGAGACGATCGATGGAGCTTAAGGATCATGAGCGAGACGAACCCCGCTGCCGCCGAGGTGGCCGCGCCGCACCGCTACACGGCCGCCGTGGCGGCCGAGATCGAGGCACGCTGGCAGGACTTCTGGGACGCCGAGGGTACCTACGCCGCGCCGAACCCCAAGGGTGATCTGGCCGGGGACCCCGAGGTCGTCGCCCGTCCCAAGAAGTTCATCATGGACATGTTCCCGTACCCCTCCGGTGCGGGCCTGCACGTCGGTCACCCCCTGGGCTACATCGCCACCGACGTCTTCGCGCGCTTCCAGCGCATGACCGGCCACAACGTCCTGCACACCCTGGGCTTCGACGCCTTCGGCCTGCCCGCCGAGCAGTACGCCGTGCAGACCGGCACGCACCCGCGCGTGTCCACCGAGGCCAACATCGCGAACATGAAGTCCCAGCTGCGCAGGCTGGGCCTGGGCCACGACAGGCGCCGGTCGTTCGCCACGATCGACCCGGACTACTACAAGTGGACCCAGTGGATCTTCCTGCAGATCTTCAACTCCTGGTACGACGACGAGGCCGGCAGGGCCCGCCCGATCTCCGAGCTGATCGCCCGGTTCGAGACCGGTGAGCGCGCCGTACCGGGCCACACGCGCGCGTGGCACGAACTGAACGCCATGGAGCGTGCCGACGTCCTGAGCGAGTTCCGCCTGGCGTACGCCTCCGACGCGCCGGTCAACTGGTGCCCCGGCCTGGGCACCGTGCTGGCCAACGAGGAGGTCACCGCCGACGGCCGCTCCGAGCGCGGCAACTTCCCGGTCTTCAAGGCCAAGCTGCGCCAGTGGAACATGCGGATCACCGCGTACGCCGACCGCCTGCTGGACGACCTGGACGCGCTGGACTGGCCCGAGGCCATCAAGCTGCAGCAGCGCAACTGGATCGGCCGCTCCGAGGGCGCCCGCGTCGACTTCCCGATCGACGGCGAGCGCATCACGGTCTTCACCACGCGCCCCGACACGCTGTTCGGCGCGAGCTACATGGTGCTGGCGCCCGAGCACCCGCTGGTCGAGAAGTTCACCCCGGCCGCCTGGCCGGAGGGCACGCACGACGTGTGGACCGGCGGTCACGCGACCCCGGGCGAGGCCGTTGCCGCCTACCGCGCGCAGGCCGCCTCGAAGTCCGACGTCGAGCGGCAGGCCGAGGCGAAGGACAAGACGGGCGTCTTCATCGGCGCGTACGCGACCAACCCGGCCAACGGCGACCGGCTGCCCGTCTTCATCGCCGACTACGTCCTGATGGGCTACGGCACCGGCGCGATCATGGCCGTACCCTGCGGCGACCAGCGCGACTTCGAGTTCGCGCGCGCCTTCGAACTGCCGGTCAACTGCATCGTCGAGCCGACGGACGGCCGCGGCACCGACACGTCGACGTGGGAGAACGCCTTCGCGTCGTACGACGCGAAGATCATCAACTCGACCAACGACGACATCTCCCTGGACGGCCTGGACGTTGCCGAGGCCAAGGCGCGCATCACCGAGTGGCTGGCGCGCGAGGGCCTGGGCGAGGGCACGGTCAACTTCCGCCTGCGCGACTGGCTGTTCAGCCGCCAGCGCTACTGGGGCGAGCCCTTCCCGATCGTCTACGACGAGGACGGCATCGCGCACTCGCTGCCCGAGTCGATGCTGCCGCTGGAGCTGCCGGAGGTCGAGGACTACTCGCCCCGCACCTTCGACCCGGACGACGCGAACACCTCCCCGGAGACGCCGCTGTCCCGCAACGAGGACTGGGTCAACGTCACGCTGGACCTGGGCGACGGCCCGAAGCGGTACCGCCGTGAGACCAACACCATGCCCAACTGGGCCGGTTCCTGCTGGTACGAGCTGCGCTACCTGGACCCGCACAACAGCGAGAAGCTGGTCGACCCGGAGATCGAGCAGTACTGGATGGGCCCGCGCGAGGGCCGGCCGCACGGCGGCGTCGACCTGTACGTCGGCGGCGCCGAGCACGCCGTGCTGCACCTGCTGTACGCGCGCTTCTGGTCCAAGGTCCTGTTCGACCTGGGGCACGTCTCCTCCGCGGAGCCGTTCCACAAGCTGTTCAACCAGGGCATGATCCAGGCCTACGTCTACCGCGACAGCCGCGGCATCGCCGTACCGGCCGCCGAGGTGGAGGAGCGCGACGGCGCGTACTACTACCAGGACGAGAAGGTCTCCCGGCTGCTGGGCAAGATGGGCAAGTCCCTGAAGAACGCGGTCACTCCGGACGAGATCGCCGCCGAGTACGGCGCCGACACGCTGCGCCTGTACGAGATGGCGATGGGCCCGCTGGACGTGTCGCGGCCCTGGGACACGCGCGCGGTGGTGGGCCAGTTCCGGCTGCTGCAGCGGCTGTGGCGCAACATCGTCGACGAGGCCACCGGCGAGGTCACCGTCTCCGACGCCGAGCCCGACGACGAGACGCTGCGCGCCCTGCACAAGGCGATCGACGGAGTGCGCCAGGACTTGGAGGGCCTGCGCTTCAACACCGCCATCGCCAAGGTCACGGAGCTGAACAACGCCCTGACCAAGGCGGGCGGCACGGTGCCGCGCTCCGTCGCCGAGCCGCTGGTGCTGCTGGTCGCGCCGCTGGCCCCGCACGTCGCCGAGGAGCTGTGGAGCAAGCTGGGCCACAGCGACTCGGTCGTCCACCAGGACTTCCCGGTCGCCGACCCGGCGTACGTCGTCGACGAGAGCGTGACCTGCGTGGTGCAGATCAAGGGCAAGGTCAAGGCGCGCCTGGAGGTCTCGCCGTCCATCTCCGAGGAGGAGCTGGAGAAGGTCGCGCTGGCCGACGAGAAGGTCGTCGCGGCGCTGGACGGCGCGGGCATCCGGAAGGTCATCGTGCGGGCGCCGAAGCTGGTGAACATCGTTCCGGCCTAGGCGCCGGCGGTCCGGGCGTCGGTGGCCCAGGTGCCGGAGGCTTGGGGCGTGAGCGCCTCGGGGTAGTCCCCTACGGGCAGGTTCGGGGTTCGTCTGGAACTCCGGGCCTGCCCGTCTCGTTTACCGTGGAAGAGCGACGCCGTATGGGTCGCGACCGTCGGAGGAGGAGCGGTGGAAGCAGTGATCGCAGTATTCGCCCTGCTCTTCGTGCTCTTCCTGGTACTCGGCGCCTACGCCACGGTGAAGGCGGTCGGCGCCGCCAAGCGAGGCGTGGACCGCACGATCAACCAGGCCCGCCGGACGGTCGAGGACCACACCCTGCGGGCCAAGTCCTTCGTCCAGCCGGGAGCGGCGGGTGAGCTGGCCCAACTGCGGCTGAAGCTGCGCACATCGATGCGCGCGACCCAGGACGCGCTGCATGCGGGCGTGGCCGAGGACGAGTCCCTCAAGGAGTCCCTGGGCCTCTTCGAGCGCCTCAGCGCGCACGGGCACGAACTGGACGGCGAGCTCAGGCGCCTGGAGGCCGAGCCGGACCGGACCACTCTCGCCGAGCGGCTGCCCGACCTGCGGGAGCGCACCGAGCGCATCGTTCAGGCGGCCGACTCGCTGCGCTGGGCCGCCCGCGACCGGGCCCGCCGCTTCGCCGACGACGACCTGGACTCGCTGAGCGCGCAGATAGACGTCGAGGCCGGTGCCCTGCGGCACTGGACGACGGCGGAGCCCGCGTCGGCCCCACCGCCGTGGCCCGATGCCCCGGCCGCCGACGGCGAGGCATCCCGGCAGACCTGGCCGGAGGCGCCCCGGTCGCGCACGGCCGAGGAGCCGACGCGGACCGCCATCACCCCTCCGGTGCGGCGCCCTTCCTACCCCTGGCAGAAGAAGCCCCGCCCCGAGAGCACTACTTGATCCGGTCAAGGGCATACCAGGTGAGAGGGGCCGGGCTGCCGCCCGGGCGCTACGGCAGGTAACCTCCAGCTCATGTCCCGCCATGTCGCGATCGTCACCGATTCAACGGCCTACCTGCCGCCGCGGACGATGGAGCGCCACGGCATCACATCGGTGCCGCTGACCGTGGTCCTCGGCGACCAGGCGCTGGACGAGGGCACCGAGATCTCGACCCGTTCCCTGGCCCAGGCACTCCAGAAGCGGCGCCCCGTCACCACCTCGCGCCCCAGCCCCGAGCTGTTCGCCCAGACCTACCGCGAGGTCGCCGAGTCCGGCGCGACCGGCATCGTCTCCCTGCATCTCTCCGCCGAGCTCTCGGGTACCTACGACGCGGCGGTCCTCGCGGCGCGCGAGGCACCGGTGCCGGTGCGGGTGGTGGACACCGGCATGGTCGCGATGGCACTCGGCTTCTGCGCGCTGGCCGCGGCGGAGGCGACGGAGGCCGGCGGCACGGTGGACGAGGCCGTCACTGCCGCGGAGAAGCGGGCCTCCGGCACGTCGGCCTACTTCTACGTCGACACCCTCGACTATCTGCGCCGCGGCGGCCGGATCGGCGCCGCGCAGGCACTGCTGGGCTCCGCGCTCGCCGTGAAACCGCTGCTGCAGCTGGACGGCGGCCGTATCGAACTCCTGGAGAAGGTCCGTACGGCGTCGAAGGCGATCGCCCGCCTTGAGGAGATCGTGGCCGAGCGCGCCGGCAGCGCACAGGTCGACATCGCCGTCCACCATCTCGCCGCCCCCGAGCGGGCATCGGCGCTCGCGGACCGGTTGCGGGCGCGGGTGACCGGGGTGGTGGACCTGCATGTGAGTGAGGTGGGCGCCGTGATCGGGGCGCACACCGGGCCGGGGTTGCTGGGGGCTGTGGTCTCGCCGCGGTGACGGCGGGCGTAGTCGCCGGGTGCCGGGTGCTGGGTGGGTGACGGAGTTATCCACAACTGGCTGGTAATCCCCGGGAATTGAGCAAGATCATCGCGAGATCGGTGGGCTGTCCGATCCTCGTCGCATGGCACTTCGATCACGTTCACGTACAGCGACCGTCTCCAGCGGCCCGGGACGCGGGCCCGCCTCCGACGGCCGGATGCGCCCTCGCCCACTGCCGCTGAGGAGCCGTGCCCGCCACCGGCATGCGTCGGCGGAGGAAGCTCGCCGGCGCGCGGAGGCACTCTTCCCCGAACGTGCGGGGGATCGGCGGGAGTTGGGGATGGGCCCGCCGCCGTTGCTGCCTGTGGAGGAGGACGACGAGCGCGGTTCACTTTCAGCGACTCCGGTGAGAGAAGCGGTTGAGGGCCCGGACGTTTCCCCGGCGGGGGAGGCCTGGCGAGCGCGGACCGGGCTTGCTCTGCGGGAGCGGATGCCGTTGTGGCTGCAGGCGAGGTGTGGTCTGGAGCGGCGCAGCGTGTTCGCACTCGGGGCGCTGCTTGTCGTGGCCGCCGTCTTCGCCGTTCAGCACTTCTGGATCGGGCGGACACAGTCCGTGCGGGCGCCCGAAGTGGTGCGGGCAGCGGCTCCGTTCGGTGAACGGAAGGGGAGCGGACAGCCGGAGCGGGACGCTTCGGCCGGGGCGCCGAACGCCGCGGGCGCCGCAGGGACGGCGGGGACGGCGGGCGCCGAGATCGTCGTGGACGTCAGCGGCAAGGTCCGCGACCCCGGGATCCACCGCCTGCCCGCAGGGTCGCGTGTCGTCGACGCGCTGCATGCGGCCGGCGGGGTGCGCCCAGGCACCAGCACGGACGGCCTGAACCGCGCCCGCTTCCTTGTGGACGGCGAGCAGGTGATCGTCGGCGGTCCCGCCGCCCCGGTACCCGGTTCGGGCGGTGCGGCCGCCGGCGCCCCGGCGGCGGGCGCTGCGCCCGCCGCTCCTGTCGCGCTCAACACCGCCACAGTGGACCAGCTCGACACCCTGCCGGGCGTCGGCCCGGTGCTCGCCCAGCACATCATCGACTACCGCACACAGCACGGCGGCTTCCGCTCCGTGAACGAGCTGCGCGAGGTCAATGGCATCGGCGACCGCCGCTTCGCCGACCTCCGGAATCTCGTACGGCCATGAGCCGCACGCCAGCGCCCCCGCCCGGGCGCGCCACCGTCCACGCCGCCTCAGGAGGGCGGCTCGGAACCGCTCACCCCAGACAGGAAGGACCGACGGACCTACGTCTCGTACCGCCCGCACTCGCGGCTTGGGCGACGGCGGCGTTGATGCTGGACGCGACGTCCGGGTGGGTCGCGGGTGTCGCGGTCCTCTGCCTGACTGCCGCGGTGATCCTGCTGGCGGTACGGCGAAGGGGAGGACGAGCCGGTTCGCCGACTCCGACGCCAACTCAGACACCGACACCGACTCCGACGCCTATGCCGGGTCCGTGGCCGCGGGCCTCGGTCGCTGCCCTGCTGCTCTGCGTCGCCGCTGCCGCAGTCTCCGCCGGGCTGCACGGAGCCGACCTGCGGCGCGGGCCCGTGCCCGGGCTGGCCCGGCAGTACGCCACGGTGACCGCCGAGGTCGAGATCACCTCCGACCCTCGGCTCACCAGGCCCCGGATCAGAGGGGATCATGCCGCTCCCGCCTCCGTGGTGATGGAGGGGGAGGTGCGGCGGGTCGAGGAAGCGGACGGGACGGTGGTGGCGACGCGAGCACCGGTGTTGGTGATCGTCGACGTGGGGGCGGGCAGCGCCCGAACGAAGGTCTCCACTGAGGGGCCTTCACGATCCCCCTGGCTCGAGTTGTTGCCCTCAACGCGGCTGCGGGTCGTTGCGAGGTCGGCGCCCGCGGCGGTCGGCGGGGACCGCATCGCCGGGGTGCTGCGGGTGCGGGGGCAGACCGTGCCGGAGGTGACGGAAGGGCCGTCGGGCATCCAGCGGTTCGCCGGGCGGTTGCGGGCCGGGCTGCGCGAGGCGACCGACGGACTGCCGGCGGACGCGCGGGCGCTGCTGCCCGGGCTGGTCGTCGGGGACACCTCGCGGATCACTCCGGAGCTGGACGAGGCATTCAAGGACACCGACCTCGCGCACACGCTCGCCGTGTCCGGGAGCAACCTCACGATCATTCTCGCCCTGCTCATCGGACCGCCGGGCATGGCGCAACTGGTGGAGCGCCGGGGGCTCGCGCCCCGGCTCGGCATCCCGCTGCGGATGACAGCGCTGCTCGGGGGAGCCCTCACACTCGGCTTCGTGGTCGTGTGCCGACCGGATCCGAGTGTGCTGCGTGCCGCGGCCTGCGGTGCCGTCGTGCTGCTGGCCCTGGCGACCGGACGCCGCAGATCGCTCGTCCCGGCGCTGGCGACGGCGGTACTGCTGCTCGTGCTGTACGACCCCTGGCTGGCCCGGAGTTACGGCTTCCTGCTCTCCGTACTGGCCACCGGAGCCCTGCTCACGCTGGCTCCGCGCTGGAGCGAGGCGCTGCGGCGGCGCCGGGTCCCGCCGAGGCTGGCCGAGGGGCTGGCTGCCGCGGCCGCGGCGCAGGCGCTGTGCGCACCGGTCGTCGCCGTGCTGTCGGCGCGGGTGAGCCTGGTGGCGGTGCCGTGCAATCTGCTCGCGGAGATCGCGGTGGCGCCGGCCACGGTGCTCGGTTTCGCGGCGCTGGCGACCGCCCCGGTGCTGATGCCGGTGGCCAAGGCGCTGGCCTGGTGCGCGAGTTGGCCTGCGGGCTGGATCGCGGACATCGCCCGGACCGGGGCCGCCCTGCCTGGCGCGGGAGTGGACTGGCCGGGCGACTGGAGCGGAGCGGGCCTGCTCGCGCTGGTCACGGTGGCCGTCCTGCTGACCGGCCGGCGGTTGTTGAGACATCCCTGGGTGTGTGCCGCGTGCGGGGTGCTGCTCGTGCTCCTCGTGGTGCAGCCGCCGCCGTTGACCAGGGTGATCACGGGGTGGCCGCCACCGGGATGGCGGTTCGCGATGTGCGACGTGGGGCAGGGCGACGCGACCGTGCTCGCGGCGGGGGACGGCAGCGGTGTGGTGGTCGACGCCGGGCCCGATCCGAGGCTCGTCGACCACTGTCTGAGCACGCTCGGCATCACCAGGATCCCGCTGATCGTGCTGACCCACTTCCACGCGGACCATGTGGCCGGGCTGCCCGGTGTGCTGCGCGGGCGTTCGGTGGGGGCGATCGAGACGACGGGCTTCGACGAGCCGGCGGACCAGATGGAGTTCGTACGGAAGCAGGCAGCGGCACGGCGCATCCCGGTGACCCGGGCCTCGGCCGGCGAACAGCGGCGCACCGGTTCGCTGTCCTGGCAGGTGCTGTGGCCTCCGCCGAGCCCGGCACCTGATCCGGACGGGCCGAACGACGCCAGCGTCGCCCTGCTCGTCAGATCGGCCGGGCTGCGGCTCCTGCTGCTAGGGGATCTCGAACCCCCGGCCCAGCAAGCCCTGTTGAGGTCGCCGCAAGGGGCGCTGATCGGTGGCGTGGATGTCCTCAAGGTCGCCCATCACGGTTCGGCCTACCAGGACCCGGAGCTGATACGCAGGGTGGCCCCGCGGATCGCGCTGATCAGCTGCGGGAAGGACAACCCTTACGGGCACCCGGCCCCCAGCACGGTCGCGGCGTTGCGGGCCGAGGGCGCGGTGGTGCTGCGGACGGACCGGGACGGGGCGCTGGCGGTCACGGAGACGGAGACGGGAGCGGGGACGGGCAGGGAGCTGCAGGTGGCGCGAGACTGAGGGCATGCATAACTCACAGGTCGACGCCTACCTCCGCCGTCTGGGAATCGAGCCCGCTCAGTGGCATACCGCGCCCACCGTCCCCGTCACCCCCACCGTCGAGGTTCTGCGCGATCTGCATCTGCGTCACCTGCAGGCCGTGCCCTTCGAGAACCTGTCGATCCACCTCGGTGAGGAGATCGTGCTGGAGGAGAAGCGGCTGCTGGACAAGGTGGTGGGGGCGCGGCGGGGTGGGTTCTGCTACGAACTCAACGGGTCGTTCGGGGCCTTGCTCGCCGCGCTGGGTTTCGAGGTCACCCTGCTCGCCGCCCGGGTGCACGGGGACGAGGGACGGCTCGGGATCCCGTACGACCATCTCGCGCTGCGGGTGCGGACGGTGGACGGGAGTGAGTGGCTGGCGGACGTCGGCTTCGGGGCGCACAGTCACTGGCCGCTGGCGTTCGGGGAGAGGGGTGAGCAGAAGGATCCGGGTGGCAGCTTCCGGATCGTCGAGGCGGGGCCGGACCTGGACGTCGTCGTGAACGGCAGGCCGCAGTACCGGCTGGAGGCGCGGCCGCGTCAGCTCGGCGACTTCGTGGCCGGGGCGTGGTGGCACAGCACCTCGCCCGTGTCGCACTTCGTGCAGTCGCTGGTGTGTTCAAGGGTGACGGAGGACGGAGGGAGGATCACGCTCAGCGGGCGCACCTTCAAGGTGACGGGCCCGGACGGGGCGCGGGAGGAGCGGGAGTTGGGCACGGACGAGGAGGTGCTCGGCGTGTACCGGGACCGGTTCGGGATCGAGCTCAGCCGTGTGCCGACTGTACGAAATCCCCGCAGGGGCGACTGATTTGGTTCACAAGGGACCAGTCGTTGCTACTCGTGCGTAGGCATTGCGTGTTGCCTCGAAAGCCGCAACGGTGATCGAATGCGTCTTCGGTAACGTAAGACGTCGAGGCGCACAGGGGTGGCGTGGATGTTCGGCCGCTGGTTGGCAAACCGAGCGAACAGAGAGCAATGGAAGAGTCCCCTGGCGGCGGTGCAGACCCCGCCGACGGCCGGGGTGCTGAGCTGTCGGGTGCTGGATCCGGTCCATGCACCGGTGACGCATGCGGAGTTCGCGGTCAGCGACTCCATGGGGCGCAAGGTGGTGGGCGGGGAGACGGATCCCTTCGGGTCGTTCGTGACGACGGTGCCCGCGGGGGAGTACCGGCTCGCGGTGTCGGCGGAGGGATACACGCCGTACCGGGCCAGCGCGACCGTCGGGGAGAACGCGCTCGCCTCGCTGGGCGACGTGACGCTTCAGGTGGCGCGGCCGCCGGAGCTGCCCGCGGCGGGCGACTGGGAGATCGAGCCCGCGCACTCCTCGATCGGGTTCACCGCGCGGCACATCGGGCTGGCGCGGATCCACGGCCGGTTCAACTCCTTCGCGGGGGCTGTACGGATCACGGATCCGATGGAGCAGTCGGCGATGCATGTGGTGATCGACGCGGCGAGCATCGATACGAACGTCAGGATGCGGGACGACCATCTGCGCTCCGGCGACTTCCTGGACGTGGCGCGCTTTCCGACGCTGGAGTTCTACAGCGAGCGGTTCGTGCACAAGGGCGGCAACCGGTGGGCGGTCACGGGGGCGCTGTCGCTGCACGGAGTGACCCGTACGGTCACGCTCGACACGGAGTACCTCGGGCTCGGCAACGGCATGGAGGGCGAAGTGCGGGCGGCCTGCCGGGCCACGACGGAGTTGCACCGGGACGACTTCACCGTGAGCTGGCAGACGATGCTGGCGCGGGGGATCGCGGTCGTGGGGCCGAGCATCCGGATCGACCTCGATGTGCAGATCGTGCGCAAGGGGTGACCTGCGGGAGCCTGACGCAGGTGCCGGACAATGGCTGCCGTGAGCGATGTGAGACATGTGCTGGTGCTGCCGGACCGTGATGCCGCGGAGGAGGTGGTCGAGGCGCTCGGGGAGCGGTTCGGGCTGTCCGAGCAACCGCGGCTCGTAAGGGACGCGCTGGCCGGTGAGGACGACGCGGAGGACGCGCAGTGGCTGGTCGTGCTGCGGGACGAGGACGGGCGGCTGGACCCGGGGGAGCTGGACGAGTTCGTGGGGTCGTGGGACGGGTGGCGCGAGGAGCCGTGAGCCGGTGAGCCTGCGGCGGGAGCCCGTTGTCAGTGGTGCGTGCGATGCTTGTCGCGATGGCCAGGAAGACTGCTGATGACGACCTCCTCGCCCCGGTGACGCTTGCCGTGGGCCAGGAGGACCTCCTGCTCGACCGTGCCGTGCGGGAGGTGGTGGCCGCTGCCAGGGCCGCCGACGCCGACACGGACGTACGTGACCTGAACCCGGAGCAGTTGCAGCCGGGAACGCTCGCCGAGTTGACCAGTCCGTCGCTCTTCGCGGAGCGGAAGGTCGTGGTCGTACGCAATGCGCAGGATCTTTCGGCCGACACCGTCAAGGACGTGAAGGCGTATCTCGGGGCGCCCGCCGAGGAGATCACCCTCGTGCTGGTGCATGCGGGCGCGGCGAAGGGCAAGGCGCTTCTCGACGCCGCGCGCAAGGCGGGTGCGCGGGAGGTGGCCTGCCCGAAGATGACCAAGCCGGCGGATCGGCTGGCCTTCGTGCGGGGGGAGTTCAGGGCGGTCGGGAGGTCTGCCACGCCCGAGGCCTGCCAGGCGCTCGTCGACGCGATCGGGAGTGATCTGCGGGAGTTGGCGTCCGCCGTTTCCCAGTTGGTCGCTGATGTGGAAGGGACCATCGACGAGGCCGTCGTCGGGCGGTACTACACCGGGCGGGCCGAGGCGTCGAGTTTCACGGTTGCCGACCGGGCCGTGGAAGGGCGGGCGGCCGAGGCGCTGGAGGCGCTGAGGTGGTCGCTGGCCACCGGGGTGGCGCCGGTGTTGATCACCAGTGCGCTGGCGCAGGGGGTGCGGGCGATCGGGAAGCTGTCGTCCGCGCGAGGGGGACGGCCGGCCGATCTGGCGCGGGAGCTGGGGATGCCGCCGTGGAAGATCGACCGGGTGCGGCAGCAGATGCGAGGGTGGACGCCGGATGGGGTTGCTGAGGCGTTGCGGGCCGTTGCTGAGGCCGACGCGGGGGTGAAGGGGGGCGGGGACGACCCCGAGTACGCGTTGGAGAAGGCCGTCGTGACCATTGCGCGGGCGGCGCGGTCGCGCGGGCGGTAAGTGTGGGTGGGGCATGCCGCCCCTGCCGTTCCGCCCGGGGGCTGCCGCCCCCAGACCCCCGCTTCGGCCTGGACGGCCTCGTCCTCAAACGCCGGACGGGCTGCCCAAGCGCCGGACGGGCTGATTGGGGCGCCGCTCTCCCCGTCACCAGGAACGCGAGAAGTGCGCGCTCTCCCCCTCACCAGGAACGCGAGAAGTGCGAAGGCCCGCGTCCCCAGACCCCCGGTTCGGGCCCACCAAGAACGCAAGAAGTGGCGAAGGCCCCGCCTCCCACCCTGGGGAAGGGCAGGAAGCGGGGCCTTCGGTTCACGATGTCGAGCCCGTACCCGCGTGGCGAACGCAGGCCGCGTACAGGCTCTGGGAGCCGGTCGGGAGCGGATGAGAGAGGGCCCGCTCTGGTCCTTCCGGCTGTTCGGTCCCGTAGGACCGGTCAGATCAGTAAGAGGTTCAGCCCTGGAGGGAAGCGACCTTGGAAGCAAGCGCCGACTTCTTGTTGGCGGCCTGGTTCTTGTGGATGACGCCCTTGGAGACGGCCTTGTCGAGCAGACGCGCGGCAGCGCGCTCGTGCTCGGTGGCCTTCTCGACGTCACCCGCGGCAGCGGCCTCGCGGGCCTTGCGGATCGCGGTCTTCAGGGAGGACTTGACGGCCTTGTTGCGCAGCCGGGCCTTCTCGTTGGTCTTGATCCGCTTGATCTGGGACTTGATGTTCGCCACTGATGAGCCTTTTCAGGTTCTGGTCCGGGGCCGCAAGGACCCGTCCCGGTGATTTTCTGGAGTGTGCCTCGTGCTGAGAGGGCAGGAGACACAGCCACCCAGGCTACCAGTGGCCCGGCCCATGGCCCAAAACGGTTCCCGGTCCCCGCCCGTGGGACCATGGAGCCTACGTATAGATCCGACCCGAGGCATAAGGCGCCTCAAGAGACAGGACCCTGCGTGCCCGCGACCCCTAACAATGTGCCCGAGCCGAGCCGTACCGACCCGGCTCAGATCCGCAATTTCTGCATCATCGCGCACATCGACCACGGCAAGTCCACGCTCGCCGACCGCATGCTCCAGCTGACCGGCGTGGTCGACCAGCGGCAGATGCGTGCTCAGTACCTCGACCGGATGGACATCGAGCGCGAGCGCGGCATCACGATCAAGTCCCAGGCGGTGCGTTTGCCGTGGGCCCCGACCCATGACAAGACCGACACGCACATCCTCAACATGATCGACACCCCGGGGCACGTCGACTTCACGTACGAGGTCTCGCGGTCGCTCGCCGCCTGCGAGGGGACCGTGCTCCTCGTCGACGCCGCCCAGGGCATCGAGGCCCAGACCCTCGCCAACCTCTACCTGGCGATGGAGAACGACCTCACGATCATCCCCGTACTGAACAAGATCGACCTGCCGGCCGCGCAGCCCGAGAAGTTCGCCGAGGAGCTCGCGAACCTCGTCGGCTGCGACCCCGACGACGTGCTGCGGGTGTCCGCCAAGACCGGTCTCGGCGTCGACGCGCTGCTCGACAAGGTGGTCAAGGAGATCCCGGCCCCGGTCGGCGACGCCGACGCCCCCGCCCGCGCGATGATCTTCGACTCGGTCTACGACTCCTACCGCGGCGTCGTGACGTACGTACGAGTCATCGACGGGCAGCTCAACAAGCGCGAGCGCATCCGGATGATGTCCACCAACGCCACGCACGAGCTGCTGGAGATCGGGACGAACTCGCCCGAGATGCTCGGTGCCGACGGACTCGGCGTCGGTGAGGTGGGCTACCTCATCACCGGTGTGAAGGACGTCCGGCAGTCCAAGGTCGGTGACACGATCACCAGCCTGCACAAGGGCGCGACCGAGGCCCTCGGGGGATACAAGGACCCGAAGCCGATGGTCTTCTCCGGGCTGTATCCGCTGGACGGGTCCGACTACCCCGAGCTGCGGGACGCCCTCGACAAGCTGCAGCTCAACGATGCAGCGCTCGTGTACGAGCCGGAGACCTCGGCCGCACTCGGCTTCGGTTTCCGCGTCGGCTTCCTGGGGCTGCTGCACCTGGACGTCATCCGTGAGCGGCTGGAGCGCGAGTTCGGGCTCGACCTGATCGCGACCGCGCCGAACGTGGTCTACCGCGTGATCATGGAGGACGGGACCGAGCACACGGTCACCAACCCCAGCGAGTTCCCCGAGGGCAAGATCAACGACGTGTACGAGCCCGTCGTACGCGCCACGATCCTCGCCCCGAGCGAGTTCATCGGGTCGATCATGGAGCTGTGCCAGACCCGGCGCGGGACTCTTCTCGGCATGGACTACCTGTCCGAGGACCGGGTCGAGATCCGCTACACGCTCCCGCTCGCGGAGATCGTCTTCGACTTCTTCGACCAGCTGAAGTCGAAGACGCGCGGCTACGCGTCGCTGGACTACGAGCCCACCGGCGAGCAGACCTCCAGCCTGGTCAAGGTCGACATCCTGCTGCACGGCGACAAGGTCGACGCGTTCTCCGCGATCACGCACAAGGACGCGGCCTACGCGTACGGCGTGCGGCTGGTCGCCAAGCTGCGCGAGCTCATCCCGCGGCAGGCCTTCGAGGTGCCCATCCAGGCCGCCATCGGCTCCCGGGTGATCGCCCGCGAGACCATCCGCGCCATCCGCAAGGACGTCCTCGCCAAGTGCTACGGCGGCGACATCTCCCGTAAGCGCAAGCTCCTGGAGAAGCAGAAGGAGGGCAAGAAGCGAATGAAGATGGTGGGTTCCGTGGAGGTTCCCCAGGAGGCGTTCATCGCGGTGCTCTCCAGCGATGACAGTGCGGGGTCGGGCAAGAGCAAGAAGTAACCCCGGGTAACAACGGGTTGCGGCACCAAACCGGACACAACAGGGGCTCGTCGTACGAAAGCGCGACGGGCCCCTACGCGTGCGTAGCGTCGCTCTCTGTACGAAGTGACAGGCCGCCGCCCCTTACGAACCGGCCGGTCGGGCTCTACCCTGATCTCTGCTCGATAGTTACTCGCGAGTTAAACAACGGCTCGCGAGTGAATACACGCAGTCAATACCGCCGCACTTGAGCCAGCCGCGCTGCCGCGGGCCCCGGAGGATGTCGTGAGCGACACACAGACACTGATCGAGAACCGTCCGCCGAGCGTGGCGGCCCTCTTCCTGGAGCGTGTTGCGGCCACACCGGACGCGGAGGCATACCGCTATCCGGTGGCCCCCGTCTCCGGCGCGGGCCCTGACGAGTGGAAGGCCCTGAGCTGGGCGCAGGCCGCGGAGCGGGTCTACTCGATCGCCGCCGGCCTGGTCGAACTGGGTGTGCAGCCCGAGCAGCGCGTCGCGCTCGCCTCCTCCACCCGGGTCGAGTGGCTCCTCGCCGACCTCGGCATCATGTGTGCCGGAGCCGCCACCACCACGATCTACCCGCAGACCAACGCCGACGAGTCGGCGTTCATCCTCTCCGACTCCGAGAGCCTGGTGCTGGTCGCGGAGGACGCGGCCCAGCTCGCCAAGGTGGTGGAGAAGCGCGCTGAGCTGCCCGCCCTCACGCACGTGGTCGTGATCGACTCGGCCGGCGTCGAGACGAGCGACGGGGTTCTCACGCTCGCCGAGCTGGAGGCCCGGGGCGCCGCCCGCCTGGAGAAGGACCCCGATCTGATCAAGGGGCGGGTCGGGGCGATCACCAAGGACCAGCTCGCCACCCTCATCTACACCTCCGGCACCACCGGCCGCCCCAAGGGCGTGCGCCTGCCGCACGACAACTGGTCGTACATGGCGAAGGCGATCTCCGCGACCGGTCTGATCAGCGCCGAGGACGTGCAGTACCTGTGGCTGCCGCTCGCGCACGTCTTCGGCAAGGTGCTCACCTCGGGCCAGATCGAGGTCGGTCACGTCACCGCCGTCGACGGCCGCGTCGACAAGATCATCGAGAATCTGCCGATCGTGCAGCCGACGTACATGGCGGCCGTCCCGCGCATCTTCGAGAAGGTCTACAACGGGGTCGCGGCCAAGGCGAAGGCCGGCGGCGGCGCCAAGTTCAAGATCTTCCAGTGGGCCGCGGAGGTCGCCCGCGAGTACGCCAAGGTCTCGCAGGACAACTTCCGGCGCACCGGTTCGGCGTCGGTCCCGTTCGGCCTCGGCGCCAAGCACAAGGTCGCCGACGCGCTGGTCTTCGCCAAGATCCGCGAGGCGTTCGGCGGCAACCTGCGGGCCTGCGTGTCCGGTTCGGCCGCGCTCGCGCCGGAGATCGGCTACTTCTTCGCCGGCGCCGGCATCCACATCCTTGAGGGTTACGGCCTCACGGAGTCCTCGGCGGCCTCCTTCGTGAACCCCGGCGAGGCCTACCGCACCGGCACGGTCGGCAAGCCGCTGCCCGGCACGGAGGTGCGCATCGCGGACGACGGCGAGATCCTGCTCCGCGGCCCCGGAATCATGGAGGGCTACCACGGGCTGCCCGAGAAGACCGTCGAGGTACTGGAGTCGGACGGCTGGTTCCACACCGGTGACATCGGCGAGCTGTCCCCGGACGGTTACCTGCGCATCACCGACCGCAAGAAGGACCTCATCAAAACGTCCGGCGGCAAGTACATCGCGCCGGCCGAGGTCGAGGGGCAGTTCAAGGCGGTCTGCCCGTACGTCTCCAACATCCTGGTGCACGGCGCCGACCGGAACTTCTGCACGGCGCTGATCGCGCTGGACGAGCCGTCCATCCTCGACTGGGCCAAGGAGAACGGGCTGGCGGGCAAGTCGTACGCGCAGGTCGTCGCCGAGCCCGCGACGGTCGCCCTCATCGAGGCGTACGTCAAGGAACTCAACCAGGGCCTGCAACGCTGGCAGACCGTCAAGAAGTTCCGGCTGCTGCCGCGGGACCTCGACGTGGAGCACGGCGAGATCACCCCGAGCCTGAAGCTGAAGCGGCCGGTGGTCGAGCGGGAGTACAAGCACCTGATCGACGAGATGTACGCCGGAGCCCGGGAGGCGTAGCCAGAGGCGTTACGGGCGGCCCCTGTTGACGAGTGTCCGCAGCTCCCGGACCTGGATGCGCAGCGCGTCCAGGTCCGGGGGCTCGTCGCCGTCCAGCCCGCCCTCCAGCTCCGTCAGTCTGCTGCTCACCTCCCGGTAGTCCGCCAGTTCCTGCGCCCGCACCTGCTCCAGTTGCTGGTTCTTGCGGTACAGGTCAAGGAAGACCGTGACCTTTGCCCGCAGGACCCACGGGTCGAAGGGCTTGGTCAGGTAGTCGGCGGCGCCCGTGGCGTAGCCGCGGAAGGCATAGCCGGAGTCGTCGTCCGCGCCCGTCAGGAAGATGATCGGGACGTCCTTGGTCTGGTCGAGCCGCTTGATGTTCGCGGCCGTCTCGAATCCGTCCATGCCGGGCATGCGGACGTCGAGCAGGACGAGGGCGAAGTGCTGACGCAGAAGTGCCTTCATCGCCTCTTCGCCCGAACGTGCGCGTACCAGCGGCTCGTTGAGGGACCCCAGGACGGCCTCCAACGCGATCAGGTTGTCCTCCATGTCGTCCACGAGGAGGATGCTGGCGCGCTCACGGGTCGTTGCCTCAGCGCTCATGGTGACAGTGCCTCATGATTCGGTCGTCGGCGGAACCGTGGCTTCCCCAGTCGTGGTCGGTTCCGATGCACCGGTTTCAGTGGCGCGCGTCGCCTCGGGATCGAGCAGGGCGCAGACGACCGTCAGCAGCTGGTCGACGTCCACCGGCTTCGGTACGTAGTCGTTGGCGCCCCGCGCGATGGACTTCTCGCGGTCTCCGGGCATCGCCTTCGCGGTGAGGGCGACGATCGGCAGGCCCGTCCAGCGGGGGGCGCGTCGGATGGCGGCAATGGTCTCGTAGCCGTCCATCTCCGGCATCATGATGTCCATCAGGACGAGTTCGACGTCCGGGTTGCGCTCCAGTGTCTCGATGCCCTCGCGGCCGTTCTCCGCGTACAGGACCGGCATGCCGACGCGGCCGAGGACATGGGTGAGGGCGAAGACATTGCGGATGTCGTCGTCCACGATCAACACCCGCCGTCCGGGCAGGACCTGACCCGCGCGGCCGGCCTTCCACGCCTCCAGTTTGGTGGGCGCCGGCCAGGAGTCGTCCACGTCGTGTGTCGCGGTGTACGGCTCCGCCGACAGCTGTTCGGGCGCCGGCACCGAACGGTCCTCGGGAACCGGTCCGTTCGCCGGGTGGCCGGGGCTGACGACGGGGACGTACAGCGTGAACGTGGACCCCGTACCGGGCTCGCTCTCGGCGACGATACGGCCGCCGAGCAGGCCCGAGATCTCCCGGCTGATGGACAGACCGAGGCCCGTGCCCCCGTACTTGCGGTTGGTGGTGCCGTCGGCCTGCTGGAACGCCTCGAAGATCACCGGGAGTTTCTCGGCCGCGATGCCGATGCCGGTGTCGGAGACGGCGAAGGCGATCACGTCGTCCCCCTCGCGGACGTGGAGGTGCTCGGGGTCCTTGATCCTGTTCACCCGCAGCTCCACCCGGCCCGTCGCGGTGAACTTGATCGCGTTGGACAGCAGATTGCGCAGGATCTGCTGCAGCCGCTGCTCGTCCGAGTACATCTCGCGCGGTACGTCCTCGCCGACCGCGACCTCGAAGGCGAGCCCGCGGTCGAGGGTGAGCGGGCGGAAGGTGGCGTGCACGTAGTCCAGCAGCTTGATGAGCGGCAGCTTCTTCGGGCGTACGTCCATCCGGCCGGCCTCGATCTTCGACAGGTCCAGGATGTCGTTGATCAGCTGCAGCAGGTCGGAGCCGGAGCGGTGGATGGTCGTCGCGAACTGCACCTCCTGGTCCGTGAGATGACCGTCGGGGTTGTCGGACAGGAGGCGGGCCAGGATCAGCAGGGAGTTGAGCGGGGTGCGCAGCTCGTGCGACATGTTCGCCAGGAACTCCGACTTGTACTGGGAGCTGGTGGCCAACAGGGCGGCCTTCTCCTCCAGTTCGGCGTTCGAGCGCTGCAACTCCGCCTGCTGCTTCTGGAGTTCGTCGGAGCGCTCCTGCAGCTGCATGGCCAGCCGCTGGGACTCGCCGAGCAGGGACTCCGTACGGGAGTTGGCGATGATCGTGTTGATGGCGACGGCGATGGTGTTGACGAACTGGTCGAAGAACGCGAGATGCACGTCGGAGAAGCGGGAGAAGGACGCCAGCTCGATCACACCGAGGAGCTTGTCCTCGAAGAGGATCGGGATGATGACGACGCTCGTGGGGGCCGCCTCGCCGAGCCCGCTGTTGATCTTGATGTAGTCCGGCGGGGCCTCCTCGACGAGGATCCGCTTCTTCTCCCGGGCCGCCTGCCGGACCAGGCCGTGCACCGGCAGACCGCCGGTCTCGACCGTCGCGCCCTGGGCCGAGCCGTACCCGGCGATGAACGCGAGCCCCTTGGTGGGAACGGTGGTGCGCAGCGAGGCGCTGTCCTCGCCCGGGTCGGCCAGGAAGAACGCGCCGTACTGGGCGTTCACCAGCGGTGTCAGCTCGCGCAGCAGCAGGTCGGCGACCTCCATCAGGTCGCGGTGGCCCTGCATCAGTGCGGCAAGGCGGGCCAGGTTGGACTCCAGCCAGTCCTTCGCGCGGGTGGTCTCGCGGAGGTTGGCCACCATCAGGTTGATGTTGTCCTTCAGCTCGGTGACCTCGCCCTGGGTCTCCACGGTGATCGACCGGGACATGTCGCCCTGGGCCACGGCGGAGGCGACCTCGGCGATCGCGCGGACCTGGGTGGTGAGGTTCAGGGCGAGTTCGTTCACGTTCGTCGTCAGGCGCTTCCAGGTGCCGTAGACGCCCTCGACCCGTGCCTGGCCGCCGAGTTGACCCTCGGAGCCGACCTCGCGGGCCACCCGGGTGACCTCCGAGGAGAAGGACGACAGCGTGTCGACCATCGTGTTGATGGCGGTCTTCAGCTCCAGGATCTCGCCGCGCGCGTCCACGTCGATCTTCTTGGAGAGGTCGCCGTTGGCGACGGCCGTGGTGACCTGGGCGATGTTGCGGACCTGCGAAGTCAGGTTGTCCGCCATGTAGTTGACGTTGTCCGTCAGGTCCCGCCACACGCCGGAGACCCCGAGCACCTGGGCACGGCCGCCCAGCCGCCCGTCGGTGCCGACCTCGCGGGCGACCCGGGTGACCTCGTCGGCGAAGGCGCGCAGCTGCTCCACCATCGTGTTGACGGTGTCCTTCAGCTCCAGGATCTCGCCGCGCGCGTCGACGGTGATCTTCTTGGAGAGGTCGCCGTTGGCGACGGCCGTGGTGACCTGGGCGATGTTGCGGACCTGCGAAGTCAGGTTCAGCGCCATGAAGTTGACGTTGTCGGTGAGGTCCTTCCAGACACCCGACACGCCCCGCACCTGCGCCTGGCCGCCGAGGTTTCCCTCCGTGCCGACCTCGCGGGCCACGCGGGTGACCTCGTCGGCGAAGGCGGAGAGCTGGTCGACCATCGTGTTGATGGTGGACTTCAGCTCCAGGATCTCGCCCTTCGCCTCGACGGTGATCTTCTTGCCGAGGTCGCCCTGCGCCACGGCGGTCGAGACGAGGGCGATGTTGCGGACCTGCGAGGTCAGGTTGTCCGCCATGAAGTTGACGTTGTCGGTGAGGTCCTTCCAGACGCCGGAGACGCCCCGCACCTGGGCGCGGCCGCCGAGGTTTCCCTCGGTGCCGACCTCGCGGGCGACGCGGGTGACCTCGTCGGCGAAGGCGGAGAGCTGGTCGACCATCGTGTTGATGGTGGACTTCAGTTCCAGGATCTCGCCCTGCGCGTCGACGGTGATCTTCTGGCTCAGGTCGCCGTTGGCGACGGCCGTGGTGACCTGGGCGATGTTGCGGACCTGCGAAGTCAGGTTCGAGGCCATGAAGTTGACGTTGTCGGTGAGGTCCTTCCAGACCCCGCTGACACCTCGCACCTGGGCCCGCCCGCCCAACTGGCCCTCGGTGCCGACCTCGCGGGCGACCCTGGTGACCTCGTCGGCGAAGGCGGACAGCTGGTCGACCATCGTGTTCACGGTCAGTTTCAGTTCGAGCAGCTCACCGGTCGCCTCGACGGTGACCGTGCGGGTCAGGTCACCGCGGGCCACCGCCGTCGTCACCAGGGCGATGTCCCGCACCTGGGCGGTCAGCCGGGACGCCATCGTGTTGACCGCCTCGGTCACATCCCGCCAACTGCCCGACAGGCCGGTCACCTTGGCCCGTCCGCCGAGCCGGCCCTCCGTGCCCACCTCGCGCGCGACCCGGGTCACCTCGCCCGTGAACAGCGACAGCTGGTCGACCATCTTGTTCACCGCGCGGCCCAGCCGCCGCAGATCCCCTCGCAACTGTCGGCTGCCGTCGTGCAGGTCGACGCGCTGGGTCAGATCGCCGCCGGCCACCGCGTCCAGCACCCGCGTCGCGTTGGCCGCCGGAGCCACCAGCGCGTCCAGGATCTGGTTCACGTCGTTGACCCGGGACGTCCAGGCACCCTGTCCGGGGCTTGCCGAGACCCGCTCGTCGAGCCGGCCGTGGCGCACCAACTCCCGCTTCACGCGCTGCACTTCACCATTGAAGTGGGTGCTGCGGTCCATGATCTGGTTGAAGGCAGCCGTCAGCTCCGCGACCATCCCGTGGCCAGTCTCCGGAACCTTCGTGAAGTTGCCGTCCCGGGCCGCGGCCATCGCGGCAAGCAGCGGACGCAGCTCCGATGCTCGGACTTGTTCCGGTTTTTGACCGTCTTCGAGCACACGTGTAGCACTGTTCTCACTCATGGCGGCCCACTTCGGTAACTCGGCGCTTATGGGCGAGGTCAGTCTGTCACTCTGTCGGCATCGACTGAGGCGTATTCGTCCGAACCGCTCGGGGAGCTGTCCATGGGGGCCATTCCGACGCAACGGGAGACCGCTTCCTGTGCCTGCGGTGCGCCTGAACATCGGCATCCGAGCGCACACGGGAGTGCCGATCCACGTGCGCAGACGTACACGACGCTGCCCGGCAGCCCCCTCGCGCCGGGCTCCGCCCGCGCGCTCGTGCGGGCCGCCGTCGCCGACTGGACCGAGTCCCGGCTGCCCGGCACCGAGCACCTCACCGACCTTCTCGCCGACGACGCCGTGCTCGTCGTCAGCGAACTCGTCACCAACGCGGTCGTGCACGCGGGCACCGAGGTCGAGGTGGAGTGCCGCCTGGAGGGGACGGCCGGAGCACTCGTCGTGGAGGTCTCCGACCACCACCCCTCCCGCGCGCCCCGCGACTCGGCGGCCGAAGTGCCGTACGAGACACCGGAGTACGGCCGCGGACTGCGCCTCGTCGCCACGCTCGCCGAGTCCTGGGGCGTCACCTTCCGCAGGGGCGCCAAGACGGTGTGGGCGCGGCTGTCCGCCGAGGGACGCCCGGCCGCGGGCGAGACGGAGGCGTACGCCGGCCGATACGCCCTGGAACGCGGCCTGCGCGCCGCCCAGGTGCTGGCCCCCGACCCGCAGCGCGCCGAGCGCGACCGGGACTGGCTCAACCGGGGCTCCCTGTCGTTCCTCGCCGAGGCCTCCGACCTGCTCGCCGGGCAGCTCGACGAGAACCTCGTCGCCGCGCTCGCCGGTCAGCTGATCGTGCCGCGGCTCGCCGACTGGTGCGCGGTGTGGCTGGAGGACGAGGCCATGGGCCGCGGTGGCGGCTGGGGGGCCGACGGCACCACGGGGGCCGGGCCCCGGCTCGCGCGCGTCTGGCACGGCAGCGAGAACCGCATCGAGGAACTGCGCCGGGCCCTGGAGAAGGACCCGCCGCACCCCGGCGAGACCCTGAGGTCGGGGCCGGTCTCCCACCCCTGGCCCGGCGAGGCACTCGGGGTGCGGGACGAGCACGGTACGGCGCTGGCGTACCGCCTGATCGCGGGCGGCCGCCCGCTCGGCACACTCGTCATCGGCCGAGCCGGACTGCTGCGCTTCCCCGACGAGATCACCGGCCTGGTCGAGGACCTCAGCCGCCGGGTGGCGCTCGCCGTCGGCGCCGCCCGCCAGTACGCCCGCCAGGCCACCATCAGCCAGGTCCTGCAGCGCGGACTGCTGCCCGCCGCCGTCGCCGAGATCCCCGGCGTGCGCAGCGCCCTCGTCTACGAGCCGTGCGACAAGGGCGGCCCCAGCGGCGACTTCTACGACCTGTTCCCGGCCGGCGACGGCCGCTGGTGCTTCGCCGTCGGCGACGTACAGGGCAAGGGCCCCGAGGCCGCCGTGGTCATCGGTCTGGCCCGCCCCTGGCTGCGCCTCCTGGCGCGCGAGGGCTACGGCGTCGCCGACGTCCTCGACCGCCTCAACCGCCTCCTCCTGGACGACGCGACGGAGGCCGCGGACGCCGCCGCCCGGGCCCTGGCACGGCCCGCCGCCCCCGGCGACGGCCCGCAGACCCGCTTCCTCTCCCTCCTCTACGGCGAACTGGCCCCCTTCGACGGCGGTATCCGCTGCACCGTCGCCTCCGCCGGCCACCCGCTCCCCCTGCTCCTCGGCCTCGACGGGGACGTCCGCACGGCGGCCCGCCCACAGACCCTCCTCGGCGTCGTCGACGACGAGACGTACACCAGCGAGACCTTCGAGCTGCGCCACGGCGACAGCCTCCTGTGCGTCACGGACGGTGTGACCGAGCGCCGCTCCGGCTCCGACATGTTCGACGACGCCGACGGCCTGGCGGCCGCCCTCGCCGGGTGCGCCGGGCTCAGTGCCGAAATGATCGCGGAGCGCATCCGGCGGCTGGTGCACGAGTTCGGCGGACGGCCGCCGGAGGACGACCTGGCGCTGCTGGTGCTGCAGGCGGAGTGAGCGGCGCGGGGACCAGCCCCCGCCGGCGTACTGGACAATGGAAGGCATGCCTTCCGCACTCCCCGACGGCGAGCCGGTCCCCGCCGACGGCGCCCTCCCCGTGTCCGCCCTCGCCGGGTCCGCCGACCGCCCCCTCGGCTTCTACCTGCACGTCCCGTACTGCGCGACCCGCTGCGGCTACTGCGACTTCAACACCTACACGGCCACCGAGCTGCGCGGCACGGGCGGCGTCCTCGCCTCCCGCGACAACTACGCGGACACCCTCATCGACGAGATCCGCCTGGCCCGCAAGGTCCTGGGCGACGACCCGCGCCCGGTCCGCACGGTCTTCGTGGGCGGCGGTACGCCGACCCTGCTGGCCGCCGGCGATCTCGTACGAATGCTGGCGTCGATCCGCGACGAGTTCGGTCTCGCGCCGGACGCGGAGATCACGACTGAGGCGAACCCGGAGTCGGTGGACCCGGCATATCTGGCGACCCTCCGCCATGGCGGCTTCAACCGCATCTCCTTCGGCATGCAGAGCGCGAAGCAGCACGTGCTGAAGATCCTGGACCGCACGCACACACCGGGGCGGCCGGAGGCATGTGTGGCGGAGGCCCGCGCGGCCGGCTTCGACCACGTCAACCTGGACCTGATCTACGGCACACCGGGGGAGTCGGACGACGACTGGCGGGCGTCGCTGGAGGCGGCGATCGGAGCCGGGCCGGACCATGTGTCGGCGTACGCGCTGATCGTCGAGGAGGGCACCCAGCTCGCCCGCCGGATCCGCCGCGGCGAGGTCCCGATGACGGACGACGACGTCCACGCGGACCGCTACCTGATCGCGGACGAGGCGATGTCGGCGGCGGGCTTCGACTGGTACGAGGTCTCGAACTGGGCCACCTCCGAGGCGGCCCGCTGCCTGCACAACGAGCTGTACTGGCGGGGCGCCGACTGGTGGGGCGCCGGCCCGGGCGCGCACTCCCACGTGGGCGGGGTGCGCTGGTGGAACGTGAAGCACCCGGGGGCGTACGCGGCGGCACTGGCGGAGGGGCGGTCGCCGGGGGCGGGCCGGGAGCTGTTGTCGGACGAGGACCGGCGCGTGGAGCGGATCCTGCTGGAGTTGCGGCTGCGGGAGGGGGTGCCGCTCTCCCTGCTGCGGGAGGAGGGGCTGGCGGCTTCCCGCCGGGCGCTGGGGGAGGGGCTGCTGGAGGGCGGTCCGTACGAGGAGGGGCGGGCCGTGCTGACGTTGCGGGGGCGGTTGCTGGCGGATGCGGTGGTGCGGGACCTGGTGGACTGATCACTCCCGCGAGTGAATCCCCCCGGAACGCCGGTTCGGTCCCTAACCTGGTTCGTAGGCTGCCGCCGTAAGTGCACGGTGGCAGAAACCGGAGGGCTGCGGAGATGACCGCTGTGGACGAGCGTGGGATTGCCAGGTTCTTCGAGGAGTTCGAGCCTCCCGAGGGCATCAAGGCCGAGCTTCTCCGGGGGGAAATCGTGATGATGGCCACTCCCGATCTGGTGCACAACCGGATCGTGGCGGATGTGGTGGACCAGATCCCCCGTAAGCGCTGGGAACGGCTTCAGGTGACGGACGTGGACATCATCGGTGAGACCAGCGAGCCCATTCCGGACTTGGTGGTGTTGGAACGCGGCGTTGCCCCGGACTCAGGCCGACTGCTGCCGTCCCAGTTGGTCACCATGGTGGTCGAGGTGGTCTCCAGGACCAGCGTCCAGCGGGACTACGAAATCAAGCGGTCGATCTACGCCGCCGGCGAGGTGCCTGCCTACCTCATCGTGGATCCGATCATGGCGCAGTGCGTCCTGCTGACCAGGCCCGTTGGGGACGGTGAGAACGCCGACTACCAGAGGCAGCAGATCACCAAGTTCGGGGCGCCGTTGCCACTGGAGGATCTGGAGCTCGAATTGGACACCAGCGAGTTCGGCACCTATCCCAACGTCAGGCCCCACCGCTACCCGTGACGAAGTCGATCAACTCCTCCACCCGCCCCAGCAGCTCCGGCTCCAGGTCCCTGTAGGACCCCACCCGCTTCAGGATCGCCTGCCACACCGCCCCGGTGTTCTCCGACGGCCAGCCCAGCGCCCTGCACACCCCCGTCTTCCAGTCCTGCCCGTGCGGCACCCGCGGCCACGCCGCGATCCCCAGGGACGACGGCTTCACCGCCTCCCAGATGTCGATGTACGGGTGGCCGACCACCAGAGCGTGCTCGCTCGTCACCGACTCCGCGATGCGCCACTCCTTGGTACCGGGCACCAGGTGGTCCACCAGCACTCCCAGCCGCGCGTCCGGACCCGGCGCGAACTCGGCCACGATCGACGGTAGGTCGTCCACGCCCTCCAGGTACTCGACGACGACGCCCTCGATGCGCAGGTCGTCACCCCAGACCTTCTCCACCAGCTCGGCGTCGTGCCGCCCCTCGACGTAGATGCGCCCGGCGCGGGCCACGCGCGCGCGTGCCCCGGGGACGGCCACGGACCCGGATGCCGTACGAGTGGGACGTACCGGACCGGCCGAAGGTCTCACGAGCGTCACCACCCGTCCCTCCAGCAGAAACCCGCGCGGCTCCATCGGGAAGACCCGGTGCTTGCCGAAGCGGTCCTCCAGGGTCACCGTGCCCGCCTCGCAGCGGATCACCGCGCCGCAGAAACCGGTGCCGGGCTCCTCGACCACCAGACCGGGCTCGGCCGCGACCTCCGGGACGGGCTGGGGCTTCTTCCACGGCGGGGTCAGATCGGCGGAGTACTGGCGCATTCGAGTGACGATAGGAGAAGCGGCCGGTCAGCGGCTACGACACGCCGAAACGCGCCGCCAGCTCGTCCCGCTGTCTCCGCACGAACGCCGCGTCCACCACCGCTCCGTGACCGGGCACGTACAGCGCGTCCTCGCCGCCCAGGTCCAGCAGCCGGTCGAGGGCGGCCGGCCAGTGCGACGGTACGGCGTCGGGGCCCGCCTGCGGCTCACCGGACTCCTCGACCAGGTCGCCGCAGAAGACGATCTCCGGGCTGCCGGGGACCAGGACGACGAGGTCGTGCGCCGTGTGGCCCGGGCCCACGTTCGCCAGCAGGACCTGCCGCCCGCCGCCCAGGTCCAGGGTCCACTCGCCGGAGACGTGGTGCCGGGGCGCGACAAGGGCGTCCACCGCCTCCTCGGCCACCCGCGCGTCCAGGCCGTTGTCCACCGCGTCCGCCCGCAGCTCCTCGCGTGCGTGCCGTGCGCCGAACACCGTGTCCATGCCCACCGGGCCGTACACCTCCGCACCCGCGAACGCCGCCGCCCCGAAGACATGGTCGAAGTGCGGATGCGTGAGCGCGAGATGAGTCACACGGTGACCAGTGAGTTCCTGCGCCTCGGTACGCAACCGCACGCCCTCCGCGAGGCTCGAACCGGCGTCGATCAGCAGCGCCGTGCCCGCCCCGACTACCAGCCCCGCCGTGCAGTCCCAGCCCGGAAGACGGCACCGGCCGACCCCGGCCGCCACCCGCTCCCACCCCAGCTCTTCCCAAGTCACCGTCATACGGCGACGCTAGCCGTACGACCCCGCCGACGGGGGCCGACCTTGCCTTGGGTGTACCCCACAGCCGTACACTGGGCCGGGGAACGCTGGCACTCGGACGGACAGAGTGCCAGGCGAAGTGCCTAGGGGACGACTTCTGGAGGTGTGCGCGATGCTGAGCGAACGACGGCTTCAGGTGCTGCGCGCCATCGTCCAGGACTACGTCGGCACCGAGGAGCCGGTCGGGTCCAAGGCCCTCACCGAGCGGCACAACCTCGGAGTGTCCCCGGCGACGGTGCGAAACGACATGGCGGCCCTGGAGGACGAGGGGTTCATCGCCCAGCCGCACACGAGCGCCGGGCGGATCCCCACCGACAAGGGGTACCGGCTGTTCGTCGACAAGCTCGCAGGCGTCAAGCCGATGTCGGCGCCCGAGCGGCGGGCCATCCAGAACTTCCTCGACGGCGCCGTGGATCTTGACGACGTGGTGGCGCGGACGGTTCGGCTGCTCGCCCAGCTCACGCGGCAGGTGGCAGTCGTCCAGTACCCGTCGCTGACCCGCTCGACCGTCCGGCACGTGGAGCTGCTCTCGCTCGCCCCCGCGCGCGTGATGCTCGTGCTGATCACGGACACCGGTCGGGTCGAACAGCGCATGGTCGACTGCCCGGCGCCGTTCGGCGAGGCCTCCCTCGCCGACCTGCGGGCCCGGCTCAACAGCAGGGTCGCGGGCCGCCGGTTCTCGGACGTCCCCCATCTCGTGGAAGACCTGCCGGAAGGCTTCGACGCCGAAGACCGGGGTACGGTCTCGACAGTGCTCTCCACACTTCTGGAGACACTGGTCGAGGAGAACGAGGAACGGTTGATGATCGGCGGCACCGCCAATCTGACCCGTTTCGGACATGACTTCCCCCTCACCATCCGCCCCGTCCTGGAGGCGCTGGAGGAGCAGGTCGTACTCCTCAAGTTGCTTGGCGAGGCGGGGGATTCGGGCATGACGGTGCGCATCGGGCACGAGAACGCCTATGAGGGACTCAACTCCACTTCGGTGGTGTCGGTCGGCTACGGTTCGGGCAACGAGGCGGTCGCCAAGCTCGGCGTGGTCGGACCGACTCGCATGGATTACCCGGGAACGATGGGAGCGGTACGCGCAGTGGCACGGTACGTCGGACAGATCCTGGCGGAGTCGTAAGTGGCCACGGACTACTACGCCGTTCTCGGCGTGCGCCGCGACGCGTCGCAGGAAGAGATCAAGAAGGCCTTCCGGCGGCTCGCGCGCGAGCTGCACCCGGACGTCAATCCGGACCCGAAGACCCAGGAGCGGTTCAAGGAGATCAACGCCGCCTACGAGGTGCTGTCGGACCCGCAGAAGAAGCAGGTCTACGACCTCGGCGGCGACCCGCTCTCGCAGGCCGGCGGTGGCGCCGGCGGGTTCGGCGCGGGCGGCTTCGGGAACTTCTCGGACATCATGGACGCGTTCTTCGGTACGGCGTCGCAGCGGGGCCCGCGGTCGCGTACGCGCCGGGGCCAGGACGCGATGATCCGGCTGGAGATCGACCTCGACGAGGCCGCCTTCGGCACGACGAAGGACATCCAGGTCGACACGGCGATCGTCTGCTCCACCTGTAACGGTGAGGGTGCGGCGCCCGGCACGACCGCTCAGACGTGTGACATGTGCCGCGGTCGCGGTGAGGTGTCGCAGGTGACCCGGTCCTTCCTGGGCCAGGTCATGACGTCCCGCCCGTGCCCGCAGTGCCAGGGCTTCGGCACCGTCGTCCCGACGCCGTGCCCGGAGTGCGCCGGCGACGGCCGGGTCCGCTCGCGTCGCACGCTCACGGTCAAGATCCCGGCCGGTGTCGACAACGGCACCCGCATCCAGCTCGCGGGCGAGGGCGAGGTCGGCCCCGGTGGCGGCCCCGCCGGTGACCTCTACGTCGAGATCCACGAGCTGCCGCACACGACCTTCCAGCGGCGCGGCGACGACCTGCACTGCACGGTCACCATCCCGATGACGGCCGCGTCCCTCGGCACCAAGGTCCCGCTGGAGACGCTGGACGGCATGGAGGAGGTCGACATCCGGCCCGGCACCCAGTCCGGCCAGTCGATCCCGCTGCACGGCCGCGGCATCACGCACCTGCGCGGCGGCGGCCGCGGCGACCTCATCGTCCACGTCGAGGTCCAGACCCCCAACAAGCTGGACCCGGAACAGGAGCGACTCCTGCGCGAGCTGGCCAAGCTGCGCGGCGAGGAGCGTCCCGTGGGGCAGTTCCAGCCGGGGCAGCAGGGGTTGTTCTCGCGGCTGAAGGACGCGTTCAACGGCCGTTGAGGTGGTGCTGGGGGCTCCGCCCCCAGAACCCCGTTCGGCCCTGAACGGGCCTCGTCCTCAAACGCCGGACGGGCTGAAAGGGCCGCCCGGTATCGGGCCGTGCCGTAGGCCCATGCCTGCCGGAAGCCGGATTCGGACTTGTTCGGAGGACGTGACAACATGCCGTCATGTCCTCCGTGCTGACCGATCTCTTCCCTCATCCGATCGTGCAGGCCCCCATGGCGGGCGGCGTCTCCGTGTCCCATCTCGCAGCGGCCGTGGCCGAGGCCGGCGGGCTCGGGTTCCTCGCAGCCGGGTACAAGACGACCGACGGCATGTACCAGGAGATCAAGCAGCTGCGGAGCCTCACGAGCCGCCCCTTCGGCGTGAACCTCTTCCTGCCGCAGCCGGAGTACGCCGACCCCGGAGCCGTCGAGATCTACGCCCACCAGCTGGCCGGCGAGGCCTCCTGGTACGAGACCGAACTCGGGGACCCGGAAAGCGGCCGCGACGACGGCTTCGAACCCAAGCTCGCCGTGCTGCTCGACAACCCCGTGCCGATCGTGTCCTTCCACTTCGGCGTCCCGAGCCGCGAGGTGATCGACTCCCTGCACCGTGTCGGCACGTTCACCCTGGCCGCCGCGACCACCGTGGAGGAGGCCCTCGCGGTGGAGCGGTCCGGCGCCGACGCGGTGATCGCGCAGGGCATCGAGGCCGGCGGCCACCAGGGCACGCACCGCGACATCCCGGAGAACGACGGCTCCGGCATCGGCCTGCTCTCCCTCGTCGCGCAGATCCGCGAGACCGTGGGCATCCCGATCGTCGCCGCCGGCGGCATCATGCGCGGCGGCCAGATCGCCGCGGTACTCGCGGCGGGCGCGAGCGCGGCCCAGCTCGGCACGGCGTTCCTCGCCACGCCGGAGTCCGGCGCGAGCGCCGTACACAAGCAGGCACTGACCAACCCCCTGTTCGTGCGTACGGAGTTGACGCGCGCGTTCTCCGGCCGCCCGGCCCGCGGTCTGGTCAACCGCTTCCTGCGCGAGCACGGCCCGTACGCCCCCGCCGCCTATCCGGAGGTCCACCACCTCACCGCGCCGCTGCGCAAGAAGGCCGCCGCGGCCGGTGACGCGCAGGGCATGGCGCTGTGGGCGGGACAGGGCCACCGCATGGCACGCGAACTCCCGGCCGGGCAGCTGGTCGAGGTCCTCGCCGCCGAACTCGACGCAGCCAAGACAGCGTTGTCGGCCAAGGGGGACCTGCGATGACCGCGCCGGTGTTCGTCGTCGACTCCCTGGAGGGCGTGGGCGCCGGGGCGATCGTCGAACTGGACGGCCCCGAGGGGCGGCACGCGGTGTCCGTACGGCGGCTGCAGCCCGGAGAGGACGTGGTCCTCACGGACGGGCTGGGCCGTGGCGCCGCCGGCACGGTCGTGCGGACCGAGGGCAAGGACCGGCTGTTCGTCGAGCCCACCGAGTTCCCGTACGAGCCCGACCCCGCGCCCCGCATCACCGTCGTCCAGGCCCTCCCCAAGGGCGACCGAGGTGAGCTGGCCGTCGAGACGATGACCGAGACCGGCGTCGACGTCATCGTCCCCTGGTCGGCCGCCCGCTGCATCACCCAGTGGAGGGGCGAGAGGGGCTTGAAGGCACTCGCCAAGTGGCGTGCCACGGCCCGCGAGGCAGGCAAGCAGTCGCGCCGGCTGCGCTTCCCGGAGGTCGCGGACGCGGCAACGACCAAGCAGGTTGCCGCACTTCTCGCCAAAGCCGACTTCGCCGCGGTCCTGCACGAGGACCGCGACTACCGCAGCGAGCCGCTGGCGACCGCCGAGCTCCCCTCCGCGGGCGAGATCGTGCTGGTCGTGGGCCCCGAAGGAGGTGTCTCCGAGCAGGAGTTGGCGCTCTTCGAGGAGGCCGGCGCGAGGGCGTTCCGGCTGGGGCGTAGCGTGCTGCGTACATCGACCGCGGGCACCGCGGCGACGGCCCTGCTCCTCGGCCGCACCGGCCGCTGGTCCTGACCGACATCGGGGGAACATCGTGGAACTCGCCCAAGTCCGGCTCCTCGTCAGTGACTTCACCGCCTGCTACCGCTTCTACGCCGAGGTCCTCGGCCTCAAGCCGCAGTCGGGCTCGGCCGAGGGGCCGTACGAGAAGTTCAGCCCGGCCACCGGCTCGGCAGGCATCGCCCTCCAGGACCGGTCGATGATGGCCGAGGTGCTGGACGAACTGGGCGACACGGCAACGGGCCACCGCTCCCTGGTGGTTCTGCGCGTCGACGACCTCGACTCCTACTGCGAGCAGATCGCGACCCGGGGCGCCGACCTCGTGCACGGCCCCGCCCCCATGACGGACCGCATGCGCGTGGCCCACCTCAAGGACCCCGAGGGCAATGTGGTGGAGCTGCAGGAGTGGCTGCTGCTGCGGGGTTGACCGCAGCGCGCGTGCGGGCGCTTTCGTGACCGTATGCGCTCTACCGCGGAAGCGGGCGCGGTGGCAGGCTGCCGTCCATGGGGGCATTGAGGCGGATCTGGCGGCGGCCGCGAGGACGGCGGGTGGCGGCCGCGACAGTGCTGGTGATGACGGCCGTCGGCGGAGCCGTGGCGTGCGACCCGGGCGGGCTGAACTCCGCGGCCGTCGCATACACGACCGATCAGACCGCGACCAAGGAACTGGAGCGGCAGAAGGTCGATGTGCAGTGGCTCAGCTGCACGGCCAACTACGGGAACAACAAGGCCTCCACGGGCAAGGCGGCGCCCTCGGCGAGCGAGACCACCGTCGCCGACGTCGACTGCCAGGGGCAGACCAAGGACGGACGGGAGATCACCGTCACCGGCAAGGTCACCCGCGCCGTCAACGGCGCCTGCGTGCGCGGCGACCTCACGGCCAAGGTGGGCGGCAAGCAGTGGTTCCAGGTGAGTGGCCTCGGCAACTGCAACGCGACCCCGTCGCCCATCTTCAACAACCCCTCGCGCGGACAGCAGCCCGGGGCCACCGTCACCGTGACGGTCACCAAGACCATCTGGTGCAAGGGCGATCCGCAGTGCTGGCCCGTGGAGGGCAAGTGATCCGAACCTCTGTCGGCGGATGCCGCGCCTGCCTAAAGTGATCAGGTGACTCAGCCCGTATCGAAGGCATCCCCGGTATCCGCTGCGTATCTCCGATTTCCGCATGTGCACGGCGAGTTGGTGACCTTCGTCGCCGAGGACGACGTATGGCTCGCGCCGCTGGACGGCGGCCGCGCCTGGCGGGCCGGCGCCGACAACGTACCGGTCAGCCACCCGCGCATCTCGCCCGACGGCACCACCGTCGCCTGGACCTCCACCCGCGACGGCGCCCCCGAGGTGCACGCGGCCCCGGTCGAGGGCGGCCGTGCCACCCGCCTGACGTACTGGGGGAGCGTGCGCACCCAGGTCCGCGGCTGGACCCCGGACGGACAGGTCCTCGCGATCAGCACGTACGGCCAGGCGAGCCTGCGCCGCAGCTGGGCCCGCGCGATCCCGCTGGACGGCGGCCCCGCCACCACCCTGCCGTACGGCCCCGTCGGCGACGTGGCGTTCGGCCCGTCCACCGTCCTGCTGTCCGCGCCGATGGGGCGCGAGGCCGCCTGGTGGAAGCGGTACCGGGGCGGCACGGCGGGCAAGTTGTGGATCGACCGGACTCCTGACGGTGAAGAGGGAGCCGGAGAGTTCGTACGGCTGCACGAGGACCTGGACGGGAACCTGGAGAGCCCCGTCTGGGTCGGGGACCGTATCGCCTTCCTCTCCGACCACGAGGGTGTCGGCGCCGTCTACTCCTCCCTCTCCGACGGGTCCGACCTGCGCCGTCACACTCCGGTCTCCGGTTTCTACGCCCGTCATCTCGCCGGCGACGGCAGCCGGCTCGTGTACACCAGCGTCGGCGAGCTGTGGATCCTCGACGACCTGGACGGCGCCGAGCCGCGCCGGCTCGACGTCCGACTCGGCGGACCGCGGGTCGACCTGCAGCCGTTCCCCGTGAACGCCTCCCACTGGTTCGGCTCCGCCCACCCCGACCACACCGCCCGCGGCAGCGCGGTCGCCGTGCGCGGCTGCGTCCACTGGGTCACCCACCGCGCCGGCCCCGCCCGCGCCCTCGCCGTCGAACCCGGCGTCCGGGCCCGGCTGCCGCGCACCTTCCGCGCCGACGGCGAGGAGCTCGTCGTCTGGGTGACCGACGCGGAGGGCGACGACGCCCTGGAGTTCGCCCCCGCGACCGGGACGGCCCCCGGCGCCACCCCGCGTCGGCTGGCCGCCGGACAGCTCGGCCGGGTCCTCGACCTCGCCGTCGCGCCCGACGGCAGCCGTGTCGCCGTCGCCGCGCACGACGGGCGGGTGCTGCTCGTCGAGCGGGACAGCGGCGAGGTCCGCGAGGTCGACCGCGCCGCCGACGGGAACGTCTCGGGCCTGGTCTTCTCACCCGACTCCGGCTGGCTCGCCTGGTCCCACCCCGGTCCGCGGCCACTGCGCCAGCTCCGCCTCGCCAACACCACCGACCTGTCGGTCACCGAGGCGACCCCGCTGCGCTTCCGCGACTACTCGCCGACCTTCACCCTCGACGGCAAGCACCTGGCCTTCCTCTCCGCACGCTCCTTCGACCCGGTCTACGACGAGCACGTCTTCGACCTGGCCTTCGTCGGCGGCTCCCGCCCGCACCTGATCACCCTGTCCGCGACCACCCCGTCCCCGTTCGGCCCGCAGCGCCACGGCCGCCCCTTCGAGGCGCCCGACAAGGACGAGACCCCGGACAGCGAGGGCACCCCCAACACCCGTATCGATCTCGAAGGGCTCGCCGACCGGATCGTGCCCTTCCCGGTCGAGGCCGCCCGCTACTCCACGCTGCGCGCCGCCAAGGACGGTGTGCTGTGGCTGCGCCACCCGGTGCGCGGAGTCCTCGGCGCCTCCCGGGCCACCCCGGACGACCCCGACCCCAAGAGCGCGCTGGAGCGGTACGACCTGGCCCAGCAGCGCATCGAGCACCTGGCCTCCGACGCCGACCACCTCGCCGTCAGCGGCGACGGCAAGCGCGTCCTGCTGTGGACCGACGGCAAGCTCAAGGTCGTCCCGAGCGACCGGCGCGCCTCGAACGACGACGAGAGCGACTCCAACATCACCGTCGACCTCGGCCGGGTCCGCCAGAGCGTCGACCCGGCCGCCGAGTGGCGGCAGATGTACGACGAGACCGGCCGCCTCATGCGGGACAACTTCTGGCGCCCGGACCTCGGAGGCGTCGACTGGGACGGCGTCCTCGACCGCTACCGACCCGTCCTCGACCGCGTCGCCACCCACGACGACCTCGTGGACCTTCTGTGGGAGGTGCAGGGCGAACTCGGCACCTCGCACGCCTACGTCCGCCCGCGCGGCGGCCACGGCAGCGGCGAGCGGCAGGGCCTCCTCGGCGCCGACATCTCCCGTCACGAGGACGGCAGTTGGCGCATCGACCGGGTGCTGCCCGCCGAGACGTCCGACCCCGACGCCCGCTCTCCGCTGGCCGCGCCCGGTGTCGCGGTGCGCGCCGGGGACGCGATCGTCGCGGTCGCCGGACACCCGGTCGACCCGGTGACCGGCCCCGGCCCCCTCCTGGTCGGTACAGCGGGCAAGCCGGTCGAACTGACCGTCCTGCCCTCCGGCGGCGGCGACCCGCGGCACCCGGTCGTCGTCCCCGTCGCCGACGAGGAGCCGCTTCGCTACCACGCCTGGGTCGCCGACCGCCGCGCCTACGTCCACGAGCGGTCCGGCGGCCGGCTCGGCTACCTCCACGTCCCCGACATGCAGGCCCCCGGCTGGGCGCAGATCCACCGGGACCTGCGCGTCGAGGTCGCCCGCGAGGGCCTGGTGGTCGACGTCAGGGAGAACCGCGGCGGCCACACCTCCCAGCTGGTCGTCGAGAAGCTGGCCCGGAAGATCGTCGGCTGGGACGTGCCGCGCGGCGAACGGCCCTACAGCTACCCGGAGGACGCGCCCCGCGGCCCCGTCGTCGCCGTCGCCAACGAGTTCTCCGGCTCCGACGGCGACATCGTGAACGCGGCCATCAAGGCCCTCGGAATCGGCCCGGTCGTCGGCACCCGCACCTGGGGCGGCGTCATCGGTATCGACAGCCGCTACCGCCTGGTCGACGGCACGGTCGTGACCCAGCCCAAGTACGCGTTCTGGCTGCAGGGTTACGAGTGGGGCGTGGAGAACCACGGCGTGGACCCGGACGTGGAGGTCGTCCAGCGCCCACAGGACTACGCGGCGGGCCGCGACACCCAACTGGACGAGGCGATCAGGCTCGCGCTGGAGGCCCTGGAGCAACGGCCCGCCAAGACCCCGCCGACTCTGCCCACCCTGCTGACCCCGCCGAACTGAAAGGGGCGCGGGGCCGCATCGGTCCGCGACGATAGAGTTGCCCGCATCTTTCGACCATTCCGCTGTTCAGGAGGCCACATGGCTGGGGAGCCGCAGGACGACTGCCTGTTCTGCAAAATCGTCGCGGGCCACGTCCCCGCGACGATCGTCCGCGAGACAGACACCACCGTCGCCTTCCGGGACATCAACCCGCAGGCCCCCACCCACATCCTGATCATCCCGAAGGTCCACTACGAGAACGCGGCGTCCCTGGCCGGCGCCGAACCGGCCATCGCCGCCGACATACTGTGCGAAGCGCAGCACATCGCCGACGAGGAAAAGCTCGAAAGCTACCGCACCGTCTTCAACACGGGTGCCGGCGCCGGCCAGACCGTCTTCCACACCCACGCCCACCTCCTCGGCGGGCGCGGCCTCCAGTGGCCCCCCGGTTAGCAACCCGCCGTGTCCGTCCGTGAATTGGTGGTCCTCGGCACCGCCAGCCAGGTCCCGACCCGGCACCGCAACCACAACGGCTACCTGCTGCGCTGGGACGGCGAGGGCATCCTCTTCGACCCCGGCGAGGGCACCCAGCGCCAGATGCTGCGCGCCGGCGTCGCCGCGCACGACCTGAACCGGATCTGCGTCACGCACTTCCACGGAGACCACTCGCTGGGCCTCGCCGGCGTCATCCAGCGCATCAACCTGGACCGGGTGCCGCACGAGATCACCGCGCACTACCCGCGCTCCGGGCAGCACTTCTTCGACCGTCTGCGCCACGCCACCGCATACCGGGAGACGGTCGAGCTCACCCAGGCCCCGGTGGACACCGACGGCCCCGCGGCCGTCACACCCTCGTACACCCTCGAAGCCCGCAGGCTCTCGCACCCCGTCGAGTCCTACGGCTACCGGCTGATCGAACCCGACGGCCGCCGCATGCTGCCCGACCGGCTCGCCGCGCACGGCGTCAGGGGCCCGGACGTCGGCCGCATCCAGCGGGAGGGCGCGATCGACGGCGTGTCCCTGGAGGACGTCAGCGAGGTGCGCCGCGGGCAGCGGTTCGCGTTCGTCATGGACACCCGCCTGTGCGACAACGTGCACGCGCTCGCCGAGGGCTGCGACATGCTCGTCATCGAGTCGACCTTCCTCGACGAGGACAGCGACCTCGCGACCGACCACGGCCACCTCACCGCGGGCCAGGCAGCCGAAGTCGCACGCGCGGCGGGCGTACGGCATCTGGTGCTCACGCACTTCAGCCAGCGCTACTCCGACCCCGACGAGTTCGAGCGGCAGGCGCGGGCGGCCGGCTTCGAGGGAGAACTGACCGTCGCACACGACCTCCTGCGGGTGCCGGTTCCGAAACGTCGATAAAACCCCCGTACGATGCTGCGATGCCCCTCCCCAAAGCTGAACTGCACCTGCACATCGAAGGCACCCTGGAGCCGGAGCTGGCTTTCGAGCTGGCCGCCCGCAACGGCGTCGAGCTGCCGTACGCCGACGAGGGCGAACTCCGCAAGGCGTACGACTTCGAGGACCTCCAGTCCTTCCTGAACCTGTACTACGAGCTCATGGCCGTCCTGCGCACCGAGCAGGACTTCGAGGACCTCGCGAACGCCTACCTCGCCCGCGCCGCCGCGCAGGGCGTACGGCACGCGGAGATCTTCTTCGACCCGCAGGCGCACCTCGCGCGCGGAGTCGGCATGGGCACGGTGGTGGAAGGGCTGTGGCGGGCGCTGGGGCACAGCGAGGCGAACCACTCCGTCTCCACCAGGCTCATCCTCTGCTTCCTGCGCGACGAGTCCGCCGAGTCGGCCCTCAGCACCCTGGAGGCCGCGAAGCCGTACCTGGACCGGATCACCGGTATCGGCCTCGACTCGGCCGAGGTCGGGCACCCGCCGGTGAAGTTCCGCGAGGTGTACGAGGCGGCCGCCGCGCTCGGTCTGCGCCGCGTCGCCCACGCCGGGGAGGAGGGCCCGCCGGAGTACATCACCGAGGCCCTGGACGTCCTGGGCATCGAGCGCGTCGACCACGGACTGCGGTGCATGGAGGACCCGGCGCTGGTCGCCCGCCTGGTCCGCGACCGCATCCCGCTGACCCTGTGCCCGCTCTCCAACGTCCGCCTGCGCACGGTCGACACACTCGCCGACCACCCGCTCCCCGCGATGCTCGACGCCGGCCTGCTCTGCACGGTCAACTCAGACGACCCCGCCTACTTCGGCGGCTACGCGGGCGACAACTTCGACGCCGTCCACACGACCCTGAAACTCTCCCAGGACCGCCTACGCGACCTGGCCCGCAACTCCTTCCTCGCCTCCTTCCTGGAAGACGACGAACAGCGCCGCGCCCGCTACCTCTCCGAGGTGGAGGCATACGAGTTCTAGACCACGGACCGGCCGACGGCGCCCCGTCAGGGACGCGGGGAACTGCGCGCTCAGCCCCCACCGGCCCGCAGGTTCATCGGGGTCGTGCCCCGTCAGGGGACGCGGGGAACTGCGCGAACAGCCCCCACCGAGCCGCACGTTCATCACCGCACCCCCAGCGGAGCGCCTACGCCGCGGTGGTGTCGTACGCGTGCCGCACAGGTGTCTCCACCGGAATCTCGACGACCGGAAGACGACGCCTCCCGACGCCCATGGCGACCGCCGTCATCGGGATCGCGATCACGAGCAGGCCCGCGGCCAAAATCGCCCCCATGGCCGGGAATCCGGCCTCGGCGGACAGCACGCTGCCGGCCAGCGGCCCCGCCGCCGTGCCCAGCGAGGAGGCCGAGCCGACCAGCACCGCCCAGCGCCCGCGCGGGTCGAGCGAGGCGGCGAGACCGATCACGTACGACAGCACGATCGGGTAGAGCGTGTTCCAGGCGATCTCGCCGCTCGCGAACGTCGTCAGGTCGTGCGCGCAGGCACTGAGTACGGTGCAGCCGGCGATGAGGACCGTGCCCGCCCCGACCGGCAGCGCCAGCCCGAGCCGCGGCCCGAGCGCCCCCGCTGCGACGACCCCGAGCAGCCCGGTGCCGAGTGCGACGGCGAAGACCGCACCGACCGTGGCCTCGGACAGATGCGCCTGCGCGAGGCCGATCCGGCCGCTCACGCCCCAGAGGGAGTTCTGGACGAGGGACCAGCACAGGAGGGCGGCGGCCAGGGTCAGGCCGGCCCGGCGGTGGGGGAGCGGCGGTGCCTCGCGCCGGGACCGCGGGGCTGCCGTGCGCAGGGGCAGACGGCCCGTCAGGGGCCATACGGCGAGCGCGGTGAGGGCGATCGCGGCGAGGGGCTGTCCATGGCCCGCGCCCAGGTGGGGGACTGTCAGATACACGGCGCCCGCGAGCGCGGAGACCCCGAGCAGGCCGAGCGTGGTCGTCCGGTGCGGGTCCCGCTGGGCGGCGATCCCGGTGGCGGCCACCGTCGTCGCCGTACCGGATCCGAAACCGCCCGCCAGGGCGCCCACCACGACGGCCGGGACGGAGCTGCTGAGCGCGGCGCCGCCGTAGCCGAGGACCGCGAGCACCAGGCCGATGCGGGCCAGGGTGCGGGGGCCGACGCGGTCGACGCGTGACGCGAGCAGAAAGCCGGCCGCGGCCGAACTCAGCAGCAGCGCACTGCCGACGGCGCCCGCCTGGGTGGCGGAGAGCGGAAGCCCCGAATCCAGCCGTCCGACGGTGGTCGGCAGCAGATACGGAGCGAGGTACCCGGACGTGAAAAGGGCGACGAGGGGCCAGGGGGTGGTGCGGGGGCTGAACACGGGCGTTCCCAGGGCATGCGAAAGAGACGGCTCAGAAAAGGGGGATTGGGCGACGACCGTCGACGGACAGGAACGCGCGAGCAAGTTGTATCAAGCACGTGGTTCCGGAAAGAAGTGCAGGAGGTGTGATGTGGAGCACTTCGTGTTTCGGGTGGGGAAGGCCGGGTAAACGAGCGGCCCACAGCCGTGGGCTACCCGCTAACGCCAGTGCGCCGCCCCGCCCGCCGCAGGCGCCGTCGCCTCGACCTTCGCCCTGATCTCCCGCATCACAGCGACGATCCGTTCCTCGTGCGCCGGTGTCAGCCGGGCCACCGGCACCGAGCAGCTGAGGGCGTCCTGGGCGGGGGCGTCGTAGCGCAGCGCGAAGCCGAAGCCGACGATTCCGGTCACGGCTTCCTCGCGGTCGACCGAGTACCCCCGCGCCCGCACCTCGGCGAGGTCCGCCGCCAGTGACTCCCGGCTGGTGTGCGTGTTCGGCGTCAGAGCCTCGTACGGCTCCTCGGGCAGTTCCCCGGCGCCCCGTTCGGCCAGCAGTGCCTTGCCCAGCGCGCCGACGTGGGCGGGCAGCCGGCGCCCCACCCGGCTGATCGTCCGCAGGTACTCGTGCGACTCCCGGGTCGCGAGGTACGCGACGTCTCGGCCGTCCAGCCGCCCCATGTGGATCGTCTCGCCGAGTGCCTCCGACGCCTCGTCGAGATACGGCCGTACGACGCGTACGCGTGGGTCGGAGTCGAGGTAGCTGGTGCCGGTGAGCAGGGCGTGGATGCCGATGCCGTACAGCGATCCGGTGATGTCCGTGCGGACCCAGCCCCGGCTGATCAGGGTCTGCAGCAGCGCGTACATCGAGCTGCGCGGCACGCCCAGCTCGTCCGCCAGTTCCTGCAGCCGCGCCGGACGGTCACCGCGCGCGGCGAGCAGCTCCAACAGCTCCACCGTCCGCGCCGCGGACTTCACCTCGCGGACGCCCCCTGCGCCCCCTGTCTCCGACATGCGCCGATCGTAATCGGGGCGCGTGGCCCATTGACGGTCGCGGTTCGTGTATCTAATCTCCATCTTCATACGTGGATGACATCTACATGGGGAGACAGTCGAAGTGAGTGGCGGTAGCGGCACGGACACGGAGACGGTGGTGCGCCGGCTGCGGTCCGGCATGGCGGGTGGTGTGCTGTCGTTCCCGCTCACCAGCTTCCACGACGACGGCTCCCTCGACCTCGACGGCTTCCGCGCCCATGTCGCGGCACAGATCGCGACCGAACCCGGCGCCGTCTTCCCCGCCTGCGGCACCGGCGAGTTCTTCTCGCTGGACGAGGACGAGTACCGGCAGGTGGTGACCACCACGGTGGCGGAGGCAGCCGGCCGCGTGCCCGTCGTGGCCGGCATCGGATACGGCTGGGCTCAGGCCGTACGGTTCGCCCGCATCGCCGAGGAAGCCGGGGCCGACGCGCTCCTCGTCCTGCCGCACTACCTGGTCGCCGCCCCGCAGCAGGGCCTCGTCGCACAACTGGAGCAGATCGCCGCCCGCACCCGGCTGCCACTCATCGCCTACCAGCGCGGCCAGGTCGCCTTCACCGCCGACTCGCTCCGGCGCATCGCCCGCATCCCGAACGTCATCGGCCTCAAGGACGGCCACAGCGACCTCGACCGCCTCCAGCGCCTCACCCTCGCCGCCCCCGAGGGCTTCCTCTTCTTCAACGGCGCCTCCACCGCCGAGATCCAGGCCCGCGCCTACGCCACCGTCGGCGTCCCCGCCTACAGCTCAGCCGTGCACGCCTTCGCCCCCGAGATCGCGAACGCCTTCTTCGGCGCGCTGCAGGGCGGCGACGACAAGACCGTGGAGCGCCTGCTGCGGTACTTCTACGTCCCCCTCGTCGAACTCCGCGACCGCGTACCGGGATACGCCGTGTCCCTGGTGAAGGCGGCCGCCCGGCTGCGCGGCCGCCCCGTCGGCCCCGTGCGCGCCCCGCTCACCGACCCCTCGGCCGCCGACCTGGCCGACCTCAAGACCCTCCTGGCCACCGGACTCGACCTCGTGGGAGCCACCCTGTGAACCTCACCATCACCGACGTACGGCTGACGCCGATCCTGGTCGCCGACCCGCCCCTCCTCAACACCCAGGGCGTGCACCAGCCGTACACCCCGCGGCTGATCGTGGAGGTGGTGACGGCCGACGGGATCACCGGTGTCGGCGAGACCTACGGCGACACCAAGTACCTGGAACTCGCCCGACCCTTCGCCGAGAAGCTGAAGGGACGTCAAGTCAGCGACCTGAACGGCCTGTTCACCGTCGTCGACGAGGTCTCCGTCGACGACACCCGGGTCTCCGGACGGGTCGACGTCGGCGGACTGCGCGGCGTCCAGACCGCCGACAAGCTGCGCCTGTCCGTCGTCTCCGGCTTCGAGGTCGCCTGCCTCGACGCCCTCGGCAAGGCGCTCGGCCTGCCCGTGCACGCGCTGCTCGGCGGCAAGCTGCGGGACGCCGTCGAGTACAGCGCCTACCTGTTCTACAAGTGGGCCGGCCACCCCGAGGGCGTGGCCTCGGAGACGGACGACTGGGGCGCCGCCGTCGACCCGGCCGGGGTCGTGCGGCAGGCCCGGCTGTTCACGGAGCGGTACGGGTTCACCTCGTTCAAACTCAAGGGCGGCGTCTTCCCGCCGGACGAGGAGATCGCCGCGATCCGGGCCCTCGCCGAGGCCTTCCCCGGTCACCCGCTCCGCCTCGACCCCAACGGCGCCTGGTCCGTGGAGACCTCGCTGAAGGTGGCGAAGGAACTCGGGGACGTCCTGGAGTACCTGGAGGACCCGGCGCTCGGCACCCCCGCCATGGCCGAGGTCGCCGCGCGGACCGGCGTGCCGCTCGCCACCAACATGTGCGTGACGACCTTCGCCGAGATCAGGGAGGCGTTCACGCGCGACGCCGTCCAGGTGGTGCTGTCCGACCACCACTACTGGGGCGGACTGCGCAACACCCAGCAACTCGCCGCCATCTGCCGCACGTTCGGCGTCGGCGTCTCCATGCACTCCAACACCCACCTGGGGATCAGCCTGGCCGCGATGACCCATGTCGCGGCCACCGTCCCGAACCTCCACCACGCCTGCGACTCCCACTACCCCTGGCAGTCGGAGGACGTGCTCACCGAGCGCCTGACCTTCGAGGCCGGCAAGGTCACCGTCTCCGACGCACCCGGCCTCGGCGTGGAACTCGACCGCGACAGGCTGCGGTTCCTGCACCGGCGGTGGCTCGACGACGACGGGTCGCTGCGGGAGCGCGACGACGCGGCGGCGATGCGGGTCGCCGAGCCGGCGTGGGAGACGCCCACGGTGCCTCGCTGGTAGCGGCGTCGTCCCGTTGCCCCTCGCCCTGCCCAGGGGGCTCCGCCCCCTGGACCCCCGATCGGCCTGAACGGCCTCGTCGTCAAACGCCGGACGGGCTGGTTTGGGCTTGGACGGCCTCGTCGTCAAACGCCGGACGGGCTGGTTTGGGCTTGGACGGCCTCGTCGTCAAACGCCGGACGGGCTCGTTGCGTCGAGGTCGGCCTGATTCCGCGCCCCCCGGACAGGTGCCCGAGGTGTGAGCTGCCGCGCGTTGTCGGTGGGGTGGTGCACACTGGCCTGATCCGCACCATGCCAGGGAGTGCACCGTGATCGCGCCCACCGGAAAGGGACCGTCACCCGTCACCACGGGACCGAAGTGCCAGGCCGAGTTCGACCCGCTCGCCGTCCTGCGCGCACCGGAGGATCCCCCCTGGGACGTGTACCTCACGGGCACCGTGTTCCTCGACATCATCTTCACCGGGCTCGACTCCGCCCCGGTGCGCGGGACGGAGTCCTGGGCGCGCGGGATGGGGTCGAGCCCCGGCGGCGTCGCCAACATGGCCACCGCACTGGCCCGCCTCGGCCTGAAGACGTCCCTGGCCGCGGCCTTCGGTGACGACCACTACGGCGAGTACTGCTGGGACGCGCTGGAGCAGGGCGAGCACATCGACCTCTCCACCTCCCGCACCGTGCCCGGCTGGCACTCCTCGGTCACCGTCTCCATGGCGTACGAGGGGGAGCGCACGATGGTCTCCCACGGCCACGAGCCGCCCCCGGACGCCCTCTCCCTCCAGGCGGGGGCACCCGACTTCCCTCCCCGCGCGCGTGCCGCCATCGCCTCCCTCACGCCCGGCAAGCGCGCCCCCTGGATCGCCGAGGCCGCAGGCACGGGCGCCCGGATCTTCGCCGACGTCGGCTGGGACGACAGCGGCGCCTGGGACCTGGCGGGCCTGGCCGACCTCGAACACTGCGAGGCGTTCCTGCCGAACGCGGAGGAGGCGATGCGGTACACCGGCGCCGCCAGCCCCAAGGCCGCCGCCCACGCCCTCACCGAACACGTACCGCTCGCGGTGGTCACCCTCGGCGCGGAGGGCGCGTACGCGGTGGACCGGCGCACCGGCGAGACCGCGGAGGTCCCCGCCATCGCCGTGGAGGCCCTCGACCCCACCGGCGCAGGAGACGTGTTCGTCGCGGGCTTCGTCACCGGCACCCTGGCCGGCTGGCCGCTGGCCGACCGACTGGCCTTCGCGGGCCTGACGGCCGCCCTGTCCGTGCAGGAGTTCGGGGGATCGCTGTCGGCGCCGGGCTGGTCGGAGATCGGGGCCTGGTGGCGGAAGGTGCAGTCGGTCGAGGGCCAGGACCCGACGGCACTCAGCCGCTACTCCTTCCTGGAGGCACTCGTACCGGAGGATTCGGCGAGACCGTGGCCGCTGCGGCGGGCGGTGCCGACGATCGGGTTCAGGTCGGTCTGAGCGAGCCTGCCCGGCGCATATCGGTGCAGGTCGGCACATCACGGTGGGTGAAACTGAGGCCGCAGAAAAGGCCTACGGCGTTGTCAGTTCCCCGGCGTACCCTGGAAACCGCCAGGCAGCCCAAGCGGCTTGCGTGTCGTTTCGAGGAGGACGAGCAAGGCCTACAGAGCCGGCCCATGACTCAGACACCCACAGCTCACACCCCCGCGCAGGGGCACGCGAGAGCGCAGTTCACCGTCCCCGCCCAGCACCCCATGGTGACCGTCCTGGGGTCCGGCGACTCCCTTCTGCGCGTGATCGAGAAGGCCTTCCCGGCGGCCGACATCCACGTCCGGGGAAACGAGATCAGCGCGGTCGGCGACGCCGCGGAAGTCGCCCTCATCCAGCGCCTGTTCGACGAGATGATGCTGGTGCTCCGCACCGGACAGCCGATGACGGAGGATGCAGTGGAACGCTCGATCGCCATGCTCAGGGCGAGTGAGAACGGGGAGAGCGACGGCCAGGAAACCCCGGCCGAGGTCCTCACCCAGAACATCCTCTCCTCCCGGGGCCGCACCATCCGGCCCAAGACCCTCAACCAGAAGCGGTACGTCGACGCGATCGACAAGCACACGATCGTCTTCGGCATCGGCCCCGCCGGCACCGGCAAGACGTACCTCGCCATGGCGAAGGCGGTGCAGGCCCTGCAGTCCAAGCAGGTCACCCGCATCATCCTGACCCGCCCCGCGGTGGAGGCCGGCGAGCGCCTCGGCTTCCTCCCCGGCACCCTCTACGAGAAGATCGACCCCTACCTCCGCCCGCTGTACGACGCCCTGCACGACATGCTGGACCCGGACTCGATCCCGAAGCTGATGGCCTCGGGGATCATCGAGGTGGCGCCGCTGGCGTACATGAGGGGCCGTACGCTCAACGACGCCTTCATCATCCTCGACGAGGCCCAGAACACCTCCCCCGAGCAGATGAAGATGTTCCTCACCCGCCTCGGCTTCGAATCGAAGATCGTGATCACGGGTGACGTGACGCAGGTCGACCTGCCCAACGGCACCAAGTCGGGTCTGCGGCAGGTCCAGGAGATCCTGGAGGGCGTCGACGACGTCCACTTCTCCCGCCTGTCGTCGCAGGACGTCGTACGGCACAAGCTGGTCGGCCGTATCGTCGACGCGTACGAGAAGTACGACAGCCAGAACGGTACGGAGAACGGCGCCCACCGGGGCGGCCGGAACAAGCGGAAGTAGACAAGCCAGCACCATGTCGATCGACGTCAACAACGAGTCCGGAACCGAGGTCGACGAGCAGGCGATCCTCGACATCGCCCGCTACGCACTCGCCCGGATGCGCATCCACCCGCTCTCCGAGCTCTCGGTGATCGTCGTGGACGCCGACGGCATGGAGCAGCTGCACATCCAGTGGATGGACCTGCCGGGGCCCACGGACGTCATGTCCTTCCCGATGGACGAACTGCGTCCGCCGACGAAGGACGACGACGAGCCCCCGCAGGGCCTCCTCGGCGACATCGTGCTGTGCCCCGAGGTCGCCAAGAAGCAGGGTGAGGAAGCGCCCACGCGGCACTCCATGGACGAGGAGCTCCAGCTCCTCACCGTCCACGGCGTGCTGCACCTCCTCGGGTACGACCACGAGGAGCCCGACGAGAAGGCCGAGATGTTCGGCCTGCAGGCGGCCATCGTGGACGGCTGGCGCGCGGAGAAGGGCCACACCGGCCCGTCCCCGGCCCCGACCGTCTCATGAGTCCCCAGATCGTCGCGGGTGCGATCGCCCTGGTCGTCGTCGCCTGGCTCGCCGCCTGCGCGGAGGCGGGCCTCGCACGCGTCTCCAGCTTCCGCGCCGAGGAGGCCGTGCGCTCCGGCCGCCGCGGCAGCGCGAAGCTCGCCCGGATCGCCGCCGACCCGACCCGCTATCTGAACGTCGCGCTGCTGGTCCGCGTCGCCTGCGAGATGGCGGCCGCGGCCCTGGTGACCTACGCCTGCCTGCAGGAGTTCAACGGCACCACGCGTGCCCTGCTGGCCGCAATCGGCGTCATGGTCCTGGTGTCGTACGTCGCCGTCGGCGTCTCCCCGCGCACCATCGGCCGCCAGCACCCGCTGAACACGGCGACCGCCGCGGCGTACGTACTCGTGCCCCTGGCCAGGGTCATGGGCCCGATCCCGAACCTCCTCATCCTGATCGGTAACGCGCTCACCCCCGGCAAGGGCTTCCGCCGCGGCCCCTTCGCCTCCGAGGCGGAGCTGCGCGCACTGGTCGACCTCGCGGAGAAGGAGTCGCTGATCGAGGACGAGGAGCGCCGCATGGTGCACTCGGTCTTCGAACTCGGCGACACCCTCGTACGGGAGGTCATGGTGCCGCGGACCGACCTGATCGCCATCGAGCGGTACAAGACGATCCGTCAGGCCCTCACCCTCGCGCTGCGTTCGGGCTTCTCCCGGATCCCCGTCACCGGGGAGAGCGAGGACGATGTCGTCGGGATCGTGTATCTGAAGGACCTGGCCCGCAAGACGCACATCAGCCGGGACGCCGAGAGCGAGCTGGTCTCGACGGCCATGCGGCCCGCCGCCTTCGTGCCCGACACCAAGAACGCCGGCGACCTGCTGCGCGAGATGCAGCAGGACCGCAACCACGTCGCCGTCGTCATCGACGAGTACGGCGGCACGGCCGGCATCGTCACCATCGAGGACATCCTTGAGGAGATCGTCGGCGAGATCACCGACGAGTACGACCGTGAACTCCCGCCGGTCGAGGACCTCGGCGACGACCGCTACCGCGTCACCGCCCGCCTCGACATCACCGACCTGGGCGAGCTGTACGGCCTCGACGAGTACGACGACGAGGATGTGGAGACCGTCGGCGGTCTGCTCGCGAAGGCCCTGGGCCGGGTGCCCATCGCGCAGGCCTCGTCGGTCGTGGAGCTGCCCGACGGACGTGAGCTGCGGCTGACGGCGGAGTCCGCGGCCGGCCGACGCAACAAGATCGTGACCGTGCTGGTGGAGCCCATGGGCCCGGCCGGCGCGTCGGGGGAGGAGGCGAAGGAGGAGTGAGCCCGGAGGAACTGCGCGGCTTGTGCCTGTCCTTCAACGCCGCGGTGGAGGACTTCCCGTTCACCCCGGAGACCTCGGTCTTCAAGGTGCTGGGCAAGATGTTCGCCCTGAGCCGGCTGGACGCCCGCCCGCTCACCGTCAACCTCAAGTGCGACCCCGAGGACGCGGGCCGGCTGCGCGCCGACCACCCCGGCCTGATCATCCCCGGGTACCACATGAACAAGCGCCACTGGAACACCGTCACCGTCGACGGCGAACTCCCGGACCGGCTGGTCCAGGAGCTCGTCGAGGACTCGTACGACCTGGTGGTGGCCGGTCTACCGCGCGCCGACCGGCTCCGCCTCGACCGCCCCTGAGGCGTTCGTTCCCGAGGCCTTGCGTTCCCGCAGGCCGAGCCCGACCAGCGCGGCGGCCGCGAGCACGACCGCCGCGTCGATCGCCAGCACCGTGTGGACCCCCGACAGCAGGTCGTCCGACGTCGTGGCCAGGACGCCGAGGAGCGGGATGCCTACGGTGATGCCGACCTGCTGGGTCGAGGTGACCAGTCCGGTGGCCAGGCCCTGCTCCTCGTCCGGGACGCCGGACGTGACGGTCAGGCCGTACGAGATGATCGCGCCCAGGTGGCACATGCTGGCCAGCGAGACGGCGGCCGTGGCGAGCCAGACCGACCAGGTGTGGGCGTTCAGCCCGAGCAGCGCCGCGATGAGGGCGCCCTGCCCGGCGAGCGAGGCGACCAGCGTGCGGCCGGCGCCGAGGCGGCCGATGACCTTCGGGGTGTACGTGCCCGCGACCGCCGACAGGACGCCCTGGAAGCCGAAGACCAGACCCGTCTCGAAGGCCGACAGGCGCAGCACCTCCTGCAGGTACAGCGTCAGGACGAAGATGACCGTCGACATCATCGAGAAGGTGACCAGTCCGCCCAGGTTGCCCCAGGCCACCGTGCGGCGGCGCAGCATCGGCAGGGACACCAGGGGGGCCGCCGTGCGCGACTCGACGAAGACGAACGCGGCGAGCAGCAGCAGTCCGGCGGGCAGGGTCGTGATGACGTCGGCGCGGGCGAAGCCGTGGTCGGCGGCCGTCGACAGGGAGTAGATGAGGGACAGCAGGCCGGCGGTGACCGTGATCGCGCCGGGCACGTCCAGGCGCGGGCGCTCAGGGGTGCGGGACTCGGGCAGCAGGCCGGGGGCCAGCGGCAGCACGATCAGGGCGAACACCGTGAGCAGGCCCATCGTGGAGCGCCAGCCGAAGGCGTCGGTGAGGACGCCGCCGGCCACCATGCCGACGGTGAAGCCGAGGGAGAGCAGGGTGCCCGAGATGCCGAGGGCGCGGGCGCGGGCGGGGCCTTCGGGGAAGGTCGTGGTCAGCAGCGACATGCCGGTCGGGACGATCGCCGCCGCGCCGAGGCCCTGCAGTGCGCGGCCGGTGAGGAAGGACGCCGGGTCCCAGGCGAAGGTCGCAAGCAGCGAGGCCGCGCCGAAGAGGGCGAGTCCGGCGAGGAACAGCCTGCGCCGGCCGTAGAGGTCGCCGATCCGGCCGAACAGGAGCAGGAAGCCGCCGGAGGGCAGTGCGAACGCGGTGACCGCCCACTGCAGGGCGGACCGGCTCATGCCCAGGTCGTCTCCGAGGACGGGCAGCGCCACGTTCAGGACGGAGAAGTCCAGGGCGACCATGAACTGGGCCGCGCACAGGACGAAGAGGACGAGTTTGTCGCGCGTCGACAGCCGGGGGTTGTCGAGCGGTTCGGTGGTGGTGGTTCCGGTCGGGGTGGTGTCGATCGCCATGGGCAAGAGACTGCGGGCGTCGGAATAGGCGTGGGGAGCCGGAGGTTGTGCTGGTGGTGGCACCACCAGGCAGAGCAGACGGGGGAGTCGGGCACGTGGCGGAGGTCGTCGAGACAGCGGCGGGCAAGGCGCATCGACTGCGGGAGCTGCGCGAGTTCCTGATGAGCCGGCGGGCACGGGTCTCCCCGGCCCAGGCAGGCCTGCCGGACGGCGGGGCGCGACGGCGCACGCCCGGGTTGCGGCGCGAGGAGGTCGCGGTGCTCGCCGGGGTCGGCGCGTCCTGGTACCAGTGGCTTGAGCAGGGACGGGACATCTCCGTCTCCCCGCAGGTCCTGGACTCGGTGGCGCGGGTGCTGCGGCTGAGCAGCGCCGAGCGGCGGCATCTGTACCGGTTGGCCGGGTTGAACCCGCCGGCGCCGGAGGCCGAGCCGGGCGGGTCGGACGGGCAGGACATGCATGCGGGGCTGCGGCGGCTGATCGACACCTGGATGCCGTATCCGGCGCACATCATGGACGCGTACTTCAACTGCGTGCTGTACAACGACGCGGCCTCTACCGTGCTGGGCATGCGGCCGGACAACACGCAGAACTGCTTGGTCGACTTCTTCATGGACCCGCTGTACCGGTCGCGGTCCACGAGCTGGGAGGGCAACGCTCGTACGGTCGTCGCGCAGTTCCGGGCCGCGAGCGCCACCCGGCCCGCCGACGAAGGTTTTCAGACGTTGCTGGCACAGCTGACCGAGTCGAGTGCCGAGTTCGCCGCGTTGTGGGCACAACGGGACATCGAGGACGCCGGACAGATCCGCAAGGAGCTGGAGCATCCGCTGGTCGGGCTGCTGGTCGTGGAGTCGACGGCGATGCGGGTGCCGGCCCGGCCCGATCTGACGATCGTGCTCCACACCCCGCTCGACGAGGCGAACACGGCGGCGAAGCTGGAGTGGCTGGCCTCTCCCGAGGCCCGGCGCGGCACGATGTACCCCGTGGCGGGATAGCCGCCGTGGTGGTCCGTATGCTCGGCTCATGACCGACAGCAGTGCGCTTGATCCCGAGGACCGCAAGATCGTCATCTTGGCTCGTTCCGCGCGGGCCCGCAACGGCGTGCCCGAGGGTGCGGCCGTACGGGACGAGACCGGACGTACGTACGTCGCGGGGAGCGTCGATCTTCCGTCGCTGAAGCTGAGCGCGCTGCGGACGGCGGTCGCCATGGCGGTGGCCTCGGGGGCGAAGTCCCTGGAAGCGGCGGCCGTGGTGACCGAGGCCGAGTCGGCTTCGGACGAGGACCGGGCGGCCGTACGGGACCTCGGCGGGGACCGGACCCCGGTGCTCGTGGCCGGCCCCGACGGCACCGTCCGGAGCACCCTCACGGCAGGCTGAAAACCGGCCGCTTCAGAGTCGTCCGGAATTCGTCCTTGCCGTTCCTCCATCCCGCGGGCATCAATGGAACCGGTAGTTCCGACGGACCGTCAGATTCAGCCGTCAGATCCCAACCGCCAGATCCACCCCCCACGCACACGGCGTACCGCACCACGCCTTTTGACGGTCTGCGCGGACCTCTCCCATCCATCCCCACATGGCAGTTCCCAGCTTCGGGAAGGGAGCCGGATCCCCATGAGAGCCAAACGATTGACCACAGGTGCGGCCATGGCGGTGGGGGCCCTCGCGGCCGCCTCGCTCGCGTTCGCCCCCAGCGCGCTCGCCGTCACCCCGCAGTCGGCGACGATCACCGCCGACTGCGGAAGCTTCGGTGGCGGAGACGCCACGCTCACGGCCACCCAGGACGGCACGTCGGCCACCCTGACCCTCACGTCGTCCGCGATCACCGCTCCGATCGCCCTGTCGGCGGACTCGATCTCCTCCACGCTGACCCTGGTCAACGCCAGTGGCGGCACCACCGCCTTCAGCGGTACCAAGAACCCGGCGATGGCCGCCGGCGACCCCGTCACCGTCGGTCCGCTCAACGGCACCGTGGCCTCCGGCGACAGCCTGGAAGCCTATGGCGGCTCGCTGCAGATGACCGTCTTCGGCATCACCATCACCTGCACGGCCACCGGGCCGCAGTCACCGGGACCGTTCGTGTTCGACTGATCCGCGGTCGACTGATCCGCGGTCGGCTGATCCACAGTCGACTGATCCGTGGTCATTGATGGTCGGCGATCAATTGATGGCTCGTCAGTTGTTGCTACTCGCACAGGAACTGACGGGCCATCAGTTCATTTCGACATCTCCATTGACTTCTCACGCGATCCCCACATCAATGCCCCCAGTGAGCACAGAAGAAGAGGGGGCAACACCCATGGGTTCGCTGAACCGAAGACGCCGCTGGGCGTCGCTGCTCGGCGCGACCGCTCTCGCGGTCTCCGCGGGCGCGGCGCTGGCCTGTCCGGCCGGCGCCGCCACGAACGTGGACTTCGCCACGCACTGCATTCCGCCCGCCGTCGCGGGCATCCCGCCGATCGACGGCACGACCACCGCCAACGTCGCGGTGGACAACGCCAGTCCGAAGGTCGGTGACACCGTCACCGTCACCTACACCGTCGTCAAGCCGGCCGCCAGCAACCCCACCGCGATCGCCCTGCCGGCCGACATCATGACGCCCACCGGCAAGGTCACCCTCGGTGGCGCGCAGACGGGGAACGTGACGGTCGCCGGACCGAAGAAGAACGACCCGGTGCCGGGCAACGGCGCCTTCCCGTCGTTCTCCATGACCGGCACCTTCAAGGTCACCGCGCCCGGCTCGATCACGCTCTCGCCCGGCGACTACAACATCCACACCAGCTACATCCTTGAGCTGGACACCCCGTGCACGGTGACCAACCCGCCCGCGCCGGTCTCCGCGACCGTCACCGCGACGGACGCCAATCCCACCAACAACCGTGCCATCTCGCTGGGTTCGGCCTCCGGGAACGTCGGTGCCGGTGTCACCGTCACCGGCAGCAACTTCACGCCCGGCGCGACCGTCACCCTCGCCGGGCGCTCCGGGGACACCCAGACCGCGGACACGGCGACCGCCACCGCCGCCGCCAACGGCTCCTTCACCGGCTCCCTCGTCGTCAACGACAAGACGACGACGGGTGTGGTCGCGTACGAGGGCAGCGCGTGGAGCGCCGGCAAGGGCGCCGGGCCCGCCGCCTACGTCGTCAACGACACCACCCCTGTCCCCGACGGCAGCCAGAAGCTGACGGCCACGGTGAAGGCCGGCACGCTGTCCATGTCCCAGGCCGGTGACTCCGTCGCCCTGTCCGCGGTCGACTTCGGCAAGGGCGGGGCCTCGACCGGCGCCCTGAACAGCGTCACCGTGAAGGACTTCCGCGGCGGGCCCGCGGGCTGGTCCCTCACGGGCAAGGTCACCGACTTCACCGGTCCCGGCGCCAAGATCGATGCCGGGAAGCTGAGCTGGACACCCGCCTGTGCCACCAAGGCGGGCAGTCCGAGCACCTGTCAGGCCGGTTCGGCGGGCGCGGTGGGCGGTTCGGGCGCGACCCTGGCGTCCACCCCCAACGGCACGCTCACCGGCGGTGAGTTCACGGCCGGCGCCAACCTCTCCCTGGACGTACCGGCGTTCACGCCTCCGGGTTCGTACGCCGGCGTGCTCACCCTCACCCTCACCTGACCGCACGGGCGCCCGCACCCGCCCGTCCACCTCGTCCCACGCGGGGGTCCGCACCCATGCGCAAGCTGTACGTCCTCCTCCTGAGCCTCCTCCCGGCCCTGTTCCTCACCGGCCTGACCGCGCCCGCGCACGCCGCCGACAACGGCAGCTGGTCCGTCTACCCGGCCTCCTCGAAGGTCGCCGCGCGCCCGTACTTCTATCTCTCCGCCGACCCCGGGACGACCATCGAGGACAAGGTGGTCGTCGCCAACAAGACCGGGCAGCCGCTGACCTTCCGGTTGTATGCCGCCGACGCCTACAACACCGCGCGGGACGGCGGGTTCGCGGTGCGGACGGTCAAGGAGAAGCAGCGGGGGGTGGGCGCCTGGGCGAAGCCCGCGACGTCACGCGTGACCGTCCCGGCGCACGGCAAGGTCACCGTGCCGTTCACGCTCCGCGTCCCCGAGGGCGCCGAACCCGGCGACCACCCCGGCGCGTTGGTGGCGCTCGACGAACGGATCGACAAGGGCGGGGGCTCACTCGCGCTCGGCGTGCAGCGTGCCGTCGGCGCCCGCGTCCACCTCCGCGTCGGCGGCCCGACCCTCCCCGCGATCGACGTGGAGAACGTCCACCTCATCCACCACCAGCCCCTCGTCCCCGGCCTGGGCGACAGCACGGCGATGATCTCCTACACCCTCCACAACACCGGGAACGTCACCCTCAACCCCAAGGTGGAGCTGCGCGCGGAGGGACTGTTCGGCCGTACGCTGCTGGACCGCGACCTGTCCCGCGTCCCCGCCGAACTGCTGCCCGGCCAGCGCGTACAGCTCACCGAGCCGTGGCGCGGCGCGCCCCAACTCGACTGGGGCGACGTCAGGTTGACGGCGAGCGCGCAGGACACGCGGGAGTCGGCGAGCGCGTCGTTCTTCGCGCTGCCGTGGGTGGCGACGGTGATCCTGCTGGTGGTTACCTTCGTGGGAGTCGTGCTCGCGGTCAGAGCGCGTCGGGGCCGCGCTCGCCCGTCCGAACCCGTACGACCGTCTCGACCGGCACTGCCCACACCTTCCCGTCCCCGATCTTCCCCGTCTGTGCGGCCTTGACGATCGCGTCGATCACGGCCTCCGAGTCCGCGTCCTCGACGACGACCTCGATGCGCACCTTGGGGACGAGGTCGACCTGGTACTCGGCGCCGCGGTACACCTCCGTGTGACCGCGCTGCCGGCCGTACCCGCTGGCCTCGGTCACGGTCAGGCCGTGCACACCGAGTTCCTGGAGGGCGGTCTTCACCTCGTCGAGGCGGTACGGCTTGACGATCGCGGTGATGAGCTTCATGTGTGGCTCTTGACCTTCTGCGCGGGGGAGACGAGGGAGGACGAGACCGGGGCGCCGTGGCCCAGGACGCCGTGATCGTATGCGGTCTCGGCATGCACCGTAAGGTCCAGGCCGGTGTGCTCCTCCTCCTCGCTCGCGCGAAAGCCCATCGCCTTGTCGAGCAGCTTGCCGATGCCGTACGTGACGAGGAAGGCGTACGCCGCCACGGCGACCACGGCCACCAGCTGCTTGCCGAGCTGGGCGAGCCCGCCGCCGTAGAGGAGACCCTCGGGGCCGTCCGTCATCTCCTTCACGGCGAAGACGCCGATGAGCAGGGTGCCGATGATCCCGCCGACCAGGTGGACGCCGACGACGTCGAGTGAGTCGTCGTAGTTGAGCTTGAACTTCCAGCCCACCGCGTACGAGCAGACGACACCCGCGGCGAGGCCGACGACCAGGGCACCGAGCAGGGAGACCGAGCCGCAGGAGGGGGTGATGGCGACCAGGCCCGCGACCGCGCCGGACGCGGCGCCCAGGGTGGTGGGATGCCCGTCGCGCCGCTGCTCGACGAAGAGCCAGCCGAGCAGGCCGGTGCAGCCGGCGGCGAGGGTGTTGAGGAAGGCCGCGGCGGCCAGTCCGTTCGCCCCGAGGGCCGAGCCGGCGTTGAAGCCGAACCAGCCGAACCAGAGGAGGCCGGCGCCCAGCATCACCATCGGGAGGTTGTGCGGACGCATCGCGTCCTTCTTGAAGCCGAGGCGCGGACCGAGGACCAGGCAGAGGGCCAGGCCCGAGGCGCCCGAGGTGATCTCCACCGGCAGGCCGCCGGCGAAGTCGAGGGCGCCGAGCCGGCTTGCGATCCAGCCGTCGGGGCCCCACACCCAGTGGGCGACGGGAACGTATACGAGCAGCGCCCAGACGGGCACGAAGACCAGCCAGGCGGAGAACTTCACCCGGTCCGCGACCGCGCCGCTGATCAGGGCCGCCGTGATGATCGCGAAGGTGAGCTGGAAGGTGGCGAAGAGGAGGGTGGGGACGGTGCTGTGCACGCTGTCGGGGCCGAGGTCCGCCATCCCGGCCTGCTTCAGCCCTCCGATGAGCCCGCCGCCGACGTCGTCGCCGAAGGCGAGGGAGTACCCGCCCGCCAGCCACACCACCGTGACCAGGGCGATCGACACGAAGCTCATCATCAGCATGTTGAGGACGCTCTTCGTGCGGACCATGCCGCCGTAGAAGAGGGCCAGGCCCGGGGTCATCAGCAGGACGAGGGCGGTGGCGGCGAGCAGCCAGGCGGTGTCGCCCGTGTCGATCTGCGCGGTGGCGAGGGTCACGGTCGTCTCCATCGAGGTGGGGGCTCGTCAGAGCGTCACCGGCGTGCGTTTCCGGTTGTGCACGGGTGTGTTTCCGTGGTGTTTCGTTGCGTGGAGGTTTCCTGAAGCTCACGGTGGGGGCGGCGGTCGCTCGGTTGTACGGCGGTGCTCTGTGGATCAGGGAGAATGGGCCCCATGAGCGTTCGCAGTCAGTCATCCGGGCCGTCGGAATCGTCGGAAGCCGGCCACAGGTCGGGCTTCGCCTGTTTCGTCGGTCGCCCCAACGCGGGCAAGTCCACCCTCACGAACGCTCTGGTCGGGCAGAAGGTGGCGATCACCGCGGACCAGCCGCAGACGACGCGGCACACGGTGCGGGGGATCGTGCACCGGGAGGACGCCCAGCTGATCCTGGTCGACACCCCGGGGCTGCACAAGCCGCGCACGCTGCTCGGTGAGCGGTTGAACGACATCGTGCGGACCACCTGGGCCGAGGTCGACGTGATCGGCTTCTGTCTCCCGGCGAACGAGAAGCTCGGCCCGGGTGACCGTTTCATCGCGAAGGAACTGGCGTCCATCAAGAAGACGCCGAAGATCGCGATCGTCACGAAGACGGACCTGGTGGACTCGAAGACCCTGGCCGAGCAGCTGATCGCGATCGACCTGCTCGGCAAGGAGCTGGGGTTCGAGTGGGCGGAGATCGTGCCGGTGTCGGCCGTCGCCGACCAGCAGGTGGATCTGCTCGCCGACCTGATCGTGCCGCTCCTGCCGGAGGGGCCGGCGCTCTACCCCGAGGGTGATCTCACCGACGAGCCCGAGCAGGTCATGATCGCGGAACTGATCCGCGAGGCCGCGCTGGAGGGCGTCCGCGACGAGCTCCCGCACTCCATCGCTGTCGTCGTCGAGGAGATGCTCCCGCGCGAGGACCGCCCCGCCGACAAGCCTCTGCTCGACATCCACGCCTTCGTGTACATCGAGCGCCCCAGCCAGAAGGGCATCATCATCGGGCCGAAGGGGCAGCGGCTCAAGCAGGTCGGGATCAAGTCCCGTAAGCAGATCGAGGCGTTGCTCGGTACGCCGGTGTTCCTGGACCTCCATGTGAAGGTCGCGAAGGACTGGCAGCGGGATCCTCGGCAGCTGCGGAAGCTGGGCTTCTGACCTCTGTCCCTGACTCCTGTTCCTGACTCCTGTTCCTGACTCCTGTCCCTGGGGGCTGCGCCCCCAGACCCCGCTTTCGGCCTGAACGGCCTCGTCCTCAAACGCCGGACGGGCTGGACGTTTGAGTCCCTCGTCAGGAGTCCTGGCCCGCTGGGGCCGGGGACATGTCCTGGAGGCCCACCACCCGCAGCAACTGCAGGCGTTCGTACGACTCCGTGCCCGGGCGGGCCGTGTGGATGACGAGTTGCTGATTGTGGTCGGAGTTGACGAGGACCTCGCAGTCCAGCTCCAGCAGGCCCACCACAGGGTGCAGGAAGCGTTTCGTCGAGGCGCGGCGTACCGCCACCTCGTGTTCCTCCCAGAGATGGGCGAACTCCTCGCTCCCGGTGCGTAGTTCGGCGACGAGCGCGGCGGGCTCCGGGTCCGTGGGGCGGGCCGACGTCACCGCCCGCAGCGCGGCCACCTGCTCGCGGGCGCGCTCCGGGCGGTCCTCGGCCGGGAACAGGCCCTGGGCCGTCGGGTCCAGGAAGAAGCGGCGGAGCATGTTGCGCCCGCGGGGCGGCCGGGCGAGGACGTCTCCGCTCAGTGCCCGCGACATCGCGTTCTGGGTCAGGACCTCGCCGCAGTCGGTCACCACCATCGCCGGGGTGTCATGCAGCCGGTCCAGCACCAGGAGCAGGCCCGGACGCACATGCGTGCTCGTCGTCTCCCGGCGCGGCGGCTCCTCGCCCGCGAGGCGGAAGAGATGATCGCGCTCGTCCTCCGTCAGGCGCAGCGCGCGGGCCAGCGCGGCGAGCATCTGGCGGGACGGACGCGGGCCCCGGGACTGTTCCAGCCGTGTGTAGTAGTCCACGGACATGCCGGCCAGCTGGGCCACCTCCTCACGGCGCAGACCCGGCGTACGACGGCGGGCGCCGGCCGTGAGGCCCACGTCGGAGGGGTCCAGACGGGCACGGCCGTGGCGCAGGAAGTCGGCTAGTTCGGCTCGGTTCACCTCTCCAGGGTGCGGGAGGCCGCGCCGCTTATCCAGGGACTGCCGATCCCCTGATCAGCAGGTCTCTCCCGGTTCCCGCCGCGTCCGCCGAGACTGGTCGTCGAGGACGGACGAGAACTGGTGAGGAGCACATGATGCTGACACTCGTGACCGGGACGACGGGACAGGTCGGACGGCGGTTCGCGCCGAGGCTGCTGGCTCAGCGGCAGCCGGGCGAGCAGGTGCGGGTCCTGGTGCGGGACGCCGCCCGCGGTGAGCGGTTCGCGGAACTGGGCGCCCAGGTGGCCGTAGGGGACATGCGGGACGAGGAGACGCTCGGCAAGGCGCTCGCCGGGGTGGACGCCGTCGTGAACGTCGCCGCCTCCTTCCGCGGCGTGCCGGACGAGGAGGCGTGGGCCGTCAACCGGGACGCCGCGGTGGCACTGGGCCGGGCCGCACAGGCCTCAGGCGTGAAGCGGTTCGTGCAGGTCAGCACGGGCAACGTGTACGGCGTGGGACGGGGCCGCCCGCTGACCGAGGAGGACGAGAGCCGGGCCGGCGGCGAGATGTGGGGTGCGTACGCCGAGTCCAAGGCCGAGGCCGAGCGGGAACTGCTCGCGATGGAGGGCCTGGACGTACGTGTCGGACGGCTTCCGTTCGTCTACGGCGAGGGCGACCCGCACCTCGCCGACTCCCTGCGCTGGGCCGCGCACTGGGCCCCGCACAAGCGGCTGCAGATGGCCCATCACGCGGACGTCGCCCAGGGCCTGATGCGGCTGCTGTACGCGCCGGGCATCGGCGGCCGGATCTACAACGTCGCCGACGACGCCCCCGTCACGACGGTCGAGCTGTACCAGCTCAACGGCGTCGAGGTGCCCGCCGCCCTGCACGAGCTGACGGATCCCGACCCGTGGTTCGGGATCATGTCCAACCGCCGGATCCGCCGGGAGCTCGGCTTCAGGCCCCTCTATCCGAGCGTCTGGACGGCCCGGGACGCAGGAGCCCTGTGACGGTCACTCCACGCCCCTGATCCGCCCCACCAGCACCGCCCCCGCCAGCCCGATCACGGCCGCCACCAGGTACAGCATCCGGTAGCCGCCCAGGTACGTCACGATCGGCGCGGCGAGGGCGGGCGCCGCCACCTGCGGCAGGGCATTGGCCACGTTGATCACGCCCAGGTCCTTGCCGCGGTCCAGGGCCTTCGGCAGTACGTCCGTCATCAGCGCGAAGTCGACCGACGTGAACACTCCGAAGCCGACCCCGAGCACCGCCGCCGCGACGATCGCGCCCGGCCAGGTCTGCCAGCCCGCCAGCGCCGCCGTCGCCACCGCCATCAGCACGCCCGACCAGATCACGAACGGTTTGCGGCGTCCCAGCCGGTCCGACCACACCCCGCCCACGACGACCGTGGCGAGCAGCGTCAGGCCGTTGACCGCCGTCAGGATCAGCACGCCCTCGTCGGGGTCGTCGTAGTGGAGGCGGTCGCGCAGGTAGTACAGCAGGTAGAGCAGGACGAGCGCGTTGCTGAGGTTGATCAGGAGGCGGGTCAGCCACGCCCAGCCCAGGTCCGGATACCGGCGCGGGCTCAGCCAGAACCCGGCCAGAAAGCCCCGCCACGACCACGCCGGCCGGTCTTCCGGCGACAGCCGCAGATCCTCGTACCGGATGACGTACGGCAGCACGCCCACCACCGTGAACACCGCGCACGCCGCATATCCGGCCCCGACGCCCCCGGCCACCGTCGCGAGCCCCGTCCCGGCTACCACCCCGAGGATCTGCGCGGCCCCCAACCAGCCGCCCACCGAGCCCCGTTGGAGCCGCGGCACCCGATCCGGCACCGCCGCCGTCACCGCCGCGAACGCCGCGTTCAGCGTCAGCTGGACCAGACACCAGCCCGCCGCCATCGTCCACACACCGCCCGCGCCCGCGAGCAGCAGCAACGACAGCGCGCCGCCCGCCGCCCCGGCCACGATCCACGGCGTACGGCGGCCCCGGCGCGCCGTCGTCCGGTCGGAGAGCGCGCCGAAGAGCGGGTTGGCGACCAGCGAGACCAGGGCGCCCGCGCCGGTCACCCACGCCAGCATCGTCTCCTTGGACATGCCGGAGCCCGGGGCGAAGTCCTTGGCCTGCGAGGCCAGCAGGATCTGCAGGGGGCCGTACCAGCCCACCCAGATCGCCCCGTTGGCGAGCGAGAGGAACGCCGTCCAGCCCCGCCCGACGCGTTCGACGGGCTCGGCCAGGGGGTTCGGGATGCCCGAGGTGTCAGAGGTGCTTGAGCTGTCCGACGGCCGGGTGTTGGTCATCTCTGCGCCCGCAGCATGTCCCGGAACCAGCCGTACGAGGCCTTCGGGGTCCGCCGCTGCGTCTCGAAGTCCACGTGCACCAGACCGAACCGGCGCTCGTACCCCTCCGCCCACTCGAAGTTGTCGAGCAGCGACCACACGAAGTAGCCGCGCACGTCGACGCCCGCCTCCAACGCCCGGTGCAGGGCCCGGACATGGGCGTCCAGGTAGGCGATCCGGTCCTGGTCGTCGGTCCCGTCGTAACTGCAGCCGTTCTCGGTGATGACGACGGGCGGCAGCCGGTCGCCGTAGCGGTCGCGGAAGGTGGTGAGCAGTTCCGTCAGGCCCTCGGGTACGACGGGCCAGCCGAAGTCCGTCACCGGAACTCCCTCGATCTGCCGTACCGAGAAGGGGAGTTCGGCCGGAATCGTCAGACCGCCGAACTCGATGTCCTCGCCCTGCGGGGCGCCCACCCGGGTCGGCGCGTAGTAGTTGACGCCGTACCAGTCGAGGGGTTCCGCGATGATCTTCAGGTCGGCCTCGACATCACCCGGCATCAACTCGCCCAGCCCCTCCGGGTACCGGCCGAGCAGCAGCGGGTCGGCGAACAGGCGGTTCAGCAGCAGGTCGTAGAACCCCGCCGCCTCCACGTCCGCCGGCTCCTCGGACGCCGGCCAGGTCGGCCCGTGCGAGTTGGCGATCCCGATGTCCGTGGCGCCGGACGCGCGCAGCGCGCGAACGGCCAGACCGTGGGCCAGCAGCTGGTGGTGGGCGACGGGGAGCGCGTCGAACATCAGCTGCCTGCCCGGCGCGTGGGCCCCCAGCGCGTGCCCCAGCAGCGTGTGCTCGGCGGGCTCGTTGATGGTGATCCACTTCTGCACGCGGTCGCCCAGCCGCTCCGCCACCACCGACACGTACTCCGCGAACCGCTCGGCCGTGTCGCGCTCCAGCCAGTCCATTCCCTGAGGGAGGTCCCAGTGGAAGAGCGTCGGCGCCGGACGCACGCCGGCGGCGCACAGCTCGTCGACGAGGCGGTCGTAGAAGTCCAGGCCGCCCGCGGAGCGCACCCTGGGCCAGGAGACCGAGAAGCGGTACGCGTCCACGCCCAGGCCGGCGAGGAGGGCCACGTCCTCGCGGTAGCGGTGGTAGTGGTCGCAGGCCACCGCCGCGGTCGAGCCGTCCTTCACCCGGCCCGGCTCGGCCGTGAAGGCGTCCCACACGGACGGTTCGCGTTCGTCGGCCGCGCCCTCGATCTGGTGTGCCGAGGTCGACACACCCCAGAGGAATCCGGCCGGGAACTGAGGAATCGGGTTCGCCGCACGCAGCGGATCAGTCGCCATGCGCGGATCATCCTTACCGCCGGTAAGGGAAGTCAACGCCCGCGCATGAACGACCTGTTGGGGCCCGTGTGGAACACAGGCCCCAACGGCTCACGCCCCTTCCTTCAGCACCCTGGAGATCAGCCTCCGCTGTTCGTCCGTCAGCCGGGGATCCGCCGCGTAGAACGTCTTGCCGTCCACCGTGATCTCGTAGCTGAACCCGTCCGGAACCCCGATGGGCGGTGTGCCCCGGCCCCCGGCCACGGCCTGTTCGGCCAGCGCCTGCCACTCGTGTGCGTCGGGCAGCCCCGAGGTGTCCACCTCGGCGTGCCGTTCGATGCCCGCGAAACCGCCCGTGCGCCTCACTCGAATACGCATGGGACTGTGTCTAGTACGGAACTACGAGCTGCGCACCCCGACCTGTTCCCAGGCCTTCAGGACCGCCTGCAGTTCCTCGCCCTCGTTGAAGCGGGCCTTGGCCGCCGCGACCGTGAGGTTCGCGAAGTCCGCGAACAGGGCGTCCTTCTTCAGTTCGCCGCCGGTCAGGACGTCGTACCAGATCTGTCCGGCCTTCTCCCAGGCGTGCCCGCCGAGGGCGCTGGCGGCCAGGTAGAAGGCGTGGTTGGGGATGCCCGAGTTGATGTGGACGCCGCCGTTGTCGCGGCCGGTGCGGACGAAGTCGTCCATGGTGCCCGGCTGCGGGTCCTTGCCGAGGACGTCGTCGTCGTACGCCGTGCCCGGTTCCTTCATGGAGCGCAGCGCCTTGCCCGTGACGCGCGGCGCGAGGAGGCCCGCGCCGATCAGCCAGTCGGCCTCGGCGGCGGTCTGGCCGAGCGTGTACTGCTTGATCAGCGAGCCGAAGACGTCGGACAGGGACTCGTTGAGGGCGCCGGGCTGGCCGAAGTAGGTGAGGTTGGCCGTGTACTGCGTGACGCCGTGCGTGAGTTCGTGGCCGATGACGTCGATCGGGATGGTGAAGTCGAGGAAGATCTCGCCGTCACCGTCGCCGAACACCATCTGCTCGCCGTTCCAGAAGGCGTTGTTGTAGTCGTGGTCGAAGTGGACCGTCGCGTCGAGCGGCAGGCCGTTGCCGTCGATCGAGTAGCGCTCGTAGGCCTTCAGATACAGCTCGAAGGTGGCACCGAGGCCCGCGTAGGCACGGTTGACGGTCGCGTCCTTGCCGGGGTCCTCGCCCTCGGAGCGGACCTTGCGGCCCGGTAGGTCGGTGCCGTGCCGGGCGTCGTAGATCGTGCGGTGCGGCTTGTCGGGAGCCGCTCCGGCGGGCGGGGCGACGGTCGGAGCGCCGATGACCGTGGTCAGCCGGCGGTGGGTGCGCTCGTAGGCGTCGCGCTCCAGGGTCTTGCGCGCGGCGTTCGCGAGCGCGGGGTCCTCGTGCTGGGCCAGCTTGTCGAGGACATGAGGCGGCACGACGGTGCAGAAGACGGGCTCGAAGCCCCCGTTGGTCTTCGTCATGCCCGGAACCCTTGCACTGGGTTATGTCCGTGTCACTACCCGCAACCATGATTGGTGAAATATGGGGACAGGAACGCCCACGCTCCGTGACGAAGTGGTATGGCGCACTTTTTGTCCCCAATGTCTTTCGGGTCCCGCATACTGATACGGCGCCCCGCGTCCGAAGGGGCTCGGCTAGCATGCGGAGCATCATGCGTTTCGGGCTGCTTCTTCTTAGCTGCCGCGGCGAGGGCCTGTAGTCCAGGTCGACTCCCTCCCCGCGGAGCTTCGCGTTGCGTCGTCGGCCGTCCTTCCGGACATCCTGAGGAGCCCCGCAATCATGGCGAACCGCCAGCAGCCCAGCACCATGCCGATCCACAAGTACGGCCAGTACGAGCAGGTCGCCATTCCCGACCGCTCCTGGCCCGAGCAGCGGATCACCTCCGCGCCCCGCTGGCTCTCCACCGACCTGCGTGACGGCAACCAGTCCCTGATCGACCCGATGTCGCCCGAGCGCAAGCGGCGGATGTTCGACCAGCTGGTCAAGATGGGCTACAAGGAGATCGAGGTCGGCTTCCCGGCGTCGGGACAGACGGACTTCGACTTCGTACGGTCGATCATCGAGGAACCGGGCGCCATCCCCGACGACGTCACGATCTCCGTGCTGACCCAGGCCCGCGAGGACCTGATCGAGCGGACGGTGGAGTCCGTGAAGGGCGCCAGGCGCGCCACGGTCCACCTGTACAACGCCACCGCCCCGGTCTTCCGCCGGGTCGTCTTCCGCGGCTCCAAGGACGACATCAAGCAGATCGCCGTCGACGGCACCCGGCTGGTCATGGAGTACGCCGAGAAGCTGCTGGGCCCGGAGACGGAGTTCGGCTACCAGTACAGCCCCGAGATCTTCACGGACACCGAGCTGGACTTCGCGCTGGAGGTCTGCGAGGCGGTCATGGACGTCTGGCAGCCCGGCCCGGGCCGCGAGATCATCCTCAACCTGCCCGCCACGGTGGAGCGTTCGACCCCCTCCACGCACGCGGACCGCTTCGAGTGGATGGGCCGCAACCTGACCCGCCGCGAGCACGTCGTCCTGTCGATCCACCCGCACAACGACCGCGGTACGGCCGTCGCCGCCGCCGAGCTGGCGCTGATGGCCGGCGCCGACCGCGTCGAGGGCTGCCTGTTCGGCCAGGGCGAGCGCACCGGCAACGTCGACCTGGTCACGCTGGGAATGAACCTCTTCTCCCAGGGCGTCGACCCGCAGATCGACTTCTCCGACATCGACGAGATCCGTCGCGTGTGGGAGTACTGCAACCAGATGGAGGTCCACCCGCGCCACCCGTACGTGGGCGACCTGGTCTACACGTCCTTCTCCGGCTCCCACCAGGACGCCATCAAGAAGGGCTTCGACGCGATGGAGGCCGACGCGGCCGCCAAGGGCGTCACCGTCGACGACATCGAGTGGGCGGTCCCGTACCTGCCGATCGACCCGAAGGACGTCGGCCGCTCCTACGAGGCCGTCATCCGCGTCAACTCGCAGTCCGGCAAGGGCGGCATCGCGTACGTCCTGAAGAACGACCACAAGCTGGACCTGCCCCGCCGGATGCAGATCGAGTTCTCCAGGATCATCCAGGCCAAGACGGACGCCGAGGGCGGCGAGGTCACCGGCTCCGACATCTGGGCGGTCTTCCAGGACGAGTACCTGCCGAACCCGGAGAACGCCTGGGGCCGCATCCAGGTCCGCAACGGCCAGTCGACGACCGACACCGACGGCGTGGACACCCTCAAGGTCGACGCCACGGTCGACGGCGTCGACACCGTCCTGACCGGCTCCGGCAACGGTCCGATCTCGGCCTTCTTCGACGCCCTGCAGTCCGTCGGCATCGACGTACGCCTGCTGGACTACCAGGAACACACGATGAGCGAGGGCGCCTCCGCTCAGGCCGCCTCCTACATCGAATGCGCGATCGACGACAAGGTTCTGTGGGGAATCGGCATCGACGCGAACACGACGCGTGCGTCACTCAAGGCGGTCGTCTCCGCGGTGAACCGCGCGGCCCGCTGACGCCTCTGACCGGCCATTTCGGGGCCCTGATCGTCGTATACGACGATCAGGGCCCCGTCGGTTATCGGCCACCCGTCCGTGGAGGTCACGGAAAGGTCTCGTCCAGGGTGCTGACTACGCCTCACTGATGTGGCTAACATCACGGACACCGCTGCGATGTTGCCGCGGTGTTAAGGAGGTGCGACGTGCTGCCAGTACGGGGACCCATCGGCCGAGCGGCCAGGCCTGCGCGCTTCCTGGGCACACGCACCGCGTGGACGCCCGTCGGGGACGGCGAGTTCTTCTGCCCCGGCTGCGGAGGCGACCGCAACTACCAGCGCCTGACCGGCCACCGGCGCTTCGTCCTCTTGGGTGTGCCCGTGCTGCCGCGCGGCGAGACCGCGCCGGTCGTGGAGTGCGCCGCCTGCCGCCGCCACTTCGGCACCGACGTCCTGGACCACCCCACCACCACCCGCTTCTCCGCGATGCTCCGCGACGCCGTCCACACGGTCGCCCTTGCGGTGCTCGCCGCGGGCGGCACCTGTTCGCGCACGGCCCTGGAGGCCGCGGCCGGCACGGTCAGAGCGGCCGGCTTCGACGACTGCACCGAGGACCAGTTGAACGCGCTCGTCGAGGCGCTGGCCGCGGACACCGGCCGGGTCTACGGCGAGTCCTGCGGCGCCGGACTCGCCATAGAGCTGCACGAGGCCCTGGACCCACTGGCCCCGCACCTCGCCCCCGTGGGCCGCGAGGCGATCCTGCTGCAGGGCGCCCGCATCGCCCTCGCCGACGGCCCCTACACCCCGGCCGAGCGCGACGCCCTGTCCACTGTCGGCGCCGCCCTCACCATCTGCTCGGACGACGTGACCCGCCTGCTGGCGGCGGCGCGTACGCCGTCCTGAGCCGCCTGTCGCCCGCGCCGTTGCTTCCGGCGGAGTAACGGCGCCGTTGACCGACGGGCCCCGCACCCCGGCCGAGCGCGACGCCGTGAGCACTGTCGGCGCCGCGCTCACCATCTGCTCGGACGACGTGACCCGCCTGCTGGCGGCGGCGCGTACGCCGTCCTGAGCCGCCTGTCGCCCGCGCCGTTACCCCCGTCGGAGTAACGGCGCCGCCGGGCCGGCCGCCCACGGCAGTACCCACGGCGCGGCTGATCGAGCGGTTCCCGCACAGCTCGTCCACGCCCGGGACGGGGCTCAACAACGCGGAGGTCGGTGAGGTGTTGGGGGCTGAGTCCGCTGACGCCATGACCCATGTCAGCCGGACCGCGGGGAAGCCGGGGGCGCGCGGCCGAGCCGAGCCGGGTCATCGTCGCCCACGAGTCGGAACCGGGGAGTCCGGGAACCATCCGACGGTGACCATCCTGAGCCGCACCCTCCTCGCCGCCACCGTGCTCCTCACCCCGCTCACCGCCCTCGCCCCGGCCGCCGCGGCCACCGGCTGCACATCCTCCGTCCCGTACGTGTCGGGCGAGGGCGGCTACGACACCTACCGCATCCCGGCGACGGTCACGACCGGCCGGGGCACGGTCCTCGCCTTCGCCGAGGGCCGTCGCGGCGGCGCGGGCGACACCGGACACATCGACGTCGTCCTCAGACGCTCCGGTGACGGAGGCTGCACCTGGGGCCCGCTGCGGGTGGTCTCGGCCGGGAACGGGAACACCCGGGGCAACCCGGCACCCGTCCTCGACCCGCACACCGGCGCGGTCGTCCTCGTCACCTCCTACAACAGCGGGGCCGTCACCGAGGCGCAGATCATGCGGGGCGAGGTCACCGCGGAGGACAGCCGGCGGGTCTTCGTGCAGCGCAGCTGGGACGACGGGCGGCACTTCACCGCGCCGCGGGACATCACGGCGGAGGTGAAGCCGCCGAACTGGCGGTGGTACGCGACGGGACCGGGCCACGCGGTCGCGCTGACCCGTGGGCGGCACGCCGGCCGGCTGGTCGTCCCCGCCAACCACTCCGTGGCCCCGCCCGCCGGATCCTCCGACACCGGCCAGGAGGCCCGCTACTACGGCGCGCACGCCATCTACAGCGACGACGGCGGGCGCAGCTGGCGGATGGGCTTCGTCGATGACTCCTACGACGGTGCGGACAACGCCAACGAGTCCACTGCCGCTCAACTCTCCGACGGCAGGCTGTACTTCAGTGCGCGGGACCAGAACGGCACGAGTGTCGGCAACCGGCTCGACACGTACTCCAGCGACGGCGGGGAGTCTCTCGACCGCCCGTACGAGGTGCAGCCCACCCTGAACGACGTGCCGGTGGTCGAGGGCAGCGTCCTCCAACTCGACGGTATGGACGCCCCGTTGCTCTTCTCCGGACCGTCCGTGCCGACCGCCCGCCGGGCGATGGCGATCTGGCGCAGCACGGACGCCGGCGCGACCTTCACCAAGGCGCTGACCCTCTCGCAGCAGCCGGCCGGGTACTGCGACCTTGTCCAGGTCCGGCGGAGCACGGTCGGCATCCTGTACGAGACGGGTGCGTCGGGCCCGTACGAGACGATCGAGTTCCGCCGCGTGCCGACAGCGGACCTGCCGTGAGATCTTCGGCCTGAACGGCGGGGTCCGGGGGCTGGCCCCCGGTACGGGACGGGTAGGGGCGGCGGGGGCGAGGGAAGGAAGTCAGAGCAGGCCCGCCGTCGCCAGGTACTTGCCCACCTGTTCCACCTCCGCCGGTGACAGCGGTACCTGGGGCTCCGCCGTCGCCGGGCAGTCGATGATCCCCCGCAGATGCAGCGCCGCCTTGAAGGCGCCCAGCGCCGACGAACTGCCGCCCATGCGGGTCGCGTCCCCGACGGACACCAGGCCGAACAGGGCGCACAGCCGCTCCTGTTCGGCCCGCGCCCGCTCCCAGTCGCCGTCCCGGCACAGGCGGTCGAGGCGGACGTAGCCGTGCGGGTCGACGTTGGCGAGGCCCGGCACCGCCCCGTCGGCGCCCAGCGCGAGCGCCGAGTCGACGACCAGCTCCGAGCCGGTCAGCACGCTGAAACCGGTGATGTCGGACCGGGTGCGGGCGCCCGTGACGACCTCGCGGAAGGCGGACAGGTCACCACTGGAGTCCTTGAGGCCGGCGAGCACGCCCTCGGCGGCCAGTTCCAGCACCACGTCCGCGGGCAGCTTGGTGTGGACGGCGACCGGAATGTCGTACGCCACCACCGGCACCGGCGACGCGGCCGCGATCAGCCGGAAGTGCCGGGCCATCTCGGCGGGGTGGGTGCGCGTGTAGAACGGCGCCGTCACCACCACCGCGTCCGCGCCCGCCGCCGTCACCGACGCCACATGGTCCAGCACCCTCGGCGTCGTCATGTCGATCGCCCCTGCCAGCACCGGGAGTTGGCCTCCCACATGGGCGGCCACCGACTCCACCACCAGCCTCCGCTGCCCGTCGCGCAGATACGCCGCCTCCGACGACGAACCCAGCACGAACAGCGCGTGCACCCCGCCCGCCACCAGATGGTCGACCAGCCCGAGCAGGGAGGGGACGTCCACCTCGCGGTCCGGTGTCAGGGGCGTGCAGACGGGCGGGACGACACCGGTCAGCGGGGCGGGGAAGGTCATGGGTGCTCCGTGGGGTGGTTCTGACGTACGAGGTCGCGGGTCGACTCGTCCTCCTGCACAGGATGGTGGCAGCGGAAACGGTGAGTTCGGGTCGACGCGTCCGAAAAGTCCGGCATTCTCGCCGCGCACGCGTCGTCCGCCTTCCAGCAGCGGGTGCGGAAGGGGCAGCCGCTGGGCGGATGCGTCGCCGAAGGGACGGGCCCGGTCAGCGGGATGGGGTCGATGGGGTCCAGCAGGCCGGGGGTCGCCGAGAACAGGGCCCGGGTGTACGGGTGGCGGGCACGGTCGCTCACCTCGGCGGCCGGGGACTCCTCGACGATCCGGCCGAGGTACATGGTGATCACACGGTCGCTCATCCGCCGGACCGTCTGGATGTCGTGCGAGACGAAGACCAGGGCCAGACCCAGGCGTTCCTTCAGGTCCAGGAGGAGGTTGAGGATCTGGGCGCGGACCGAGACGTCCAGTGCGCTCGTCGGCTCGTCCGCCACCACCAGGCGGGGGTCCAGCGCCAACGCCCGTGCGATGGCGACGCGCTGGCGCTGCCCGCCGGACAGTTGTCCGGGCAGGGCGTCGATGAGGGCGCGGGGGAGACCCACGAGGGACATCAACTCCCTTACGCGTTCCTCGCGTTGGGTCCTCGAACCGCGGTCGTGCACGTCCAGCGGGTCCCGCAGGATCTGCCGTACCGGCAGGCGGCGGTTCAGGGCCGTCGACGGGTCCTGGAAGATCATGCCGGTGCTGCCGCCGACGGCCGCCCGGCGCTCGGCGGGCGTCATCGACCACAGGTCGCGGCCCTGGAAGGACACCGTGCCGTACGTCGGCCGCACCACGCCCACCAGTACCTTCGCCAGCGTCGACTTGCCGCACCCGGACTCGCCGACGACGCCGACCGTCTCGCCGGGCGCGACGGTGAGATCGGCGCCGGTCAGGGCGTACACCTTGTCCCGCGTGAACAGGCCGCCGCTGCGCGCCTTGTGCACGACGTGGGCGTCGGACAGTTCGATGATCGCGTTCACGTCACGGCCTCCGACGGCTTCAATTCACTGCCTCCGACTCCGACTCCGACGTCACGAGTTCGACCGCTGGAAGGTGGCAGGCCGCCGTGTGGGTCGCCGTGCCCAGGAGGTCCGGCGGGGTGGTCCGGCAGATCTCGGTCGCGAGCGGGCAGCGGTCGGTGAAGCGGCAGCCCGCCGGGAAGTCCGTGGGCGAGGGTACGACGCCCTTGATCTGTGTCATCCGCTCGGCCGCGGACTCCAGGGACAGCACGCTGCCGAGCAGGCCGCGCGTGTAGTGGTGGGCCGGTGCCTCCACCAGGTCGGCGGTCACGCCCGTCTCCACGATCTGTCCGCCGTACATCACCACCACCCGGTCGGTGACGTCCGCGACGAGCGCCAGGTCGTGCGAGACGAGGATGAGCGCGAAGCCCAGCTCCTCGCGCAGCCGCAGCAGCAGCTCCATGACCTGCGCCTGCACCGTCACGTCCAGGGCCGTCGTCGGCTCGTCGGCGACGATCAGCTTCGGGTCGCGGGACAGGGCCATCGCGATCAGTACGCGCTGGCGCTGGCCGCCGGACAGCTCGTGCGGGTAGCTGCGCAGGGTGCGGTCGGGGTCGAGGCCGACCATGGTGAGGAGTTCGGCGGGAGATCGGCGTCCTCCCCGCCGTACGACCTGTTTGAGCTGGGCGCGGATCGTCATCGCGGGGTTGAGGGAGGAGAGCGCGTCCTGGTAGATCATCGCCATCTCGTGGCCGAGCAGGCCCCGCCGTACCCGCATCGGTTCGGCGAGCAGATCCCGCCCGCCGAAACGGACCTGGCCGCGGATCCTGGCGCCCTTCGGCTCCAGGCCCATGACGGCCAGCGCGGTCAGGGACTTTCCGCAGCCCGACTCGCCGACCAGTCCCAGGACTTCACCCGGGCGCACCTCGAAGCTGATGCCGTCGACGATGTCCACCCCGCCGTGCCGGGCCTCGAAGCCGATGGCGAGGTTCTCCACCGCCAGTACCGGTTGGCCGCCGTGGGGGAGGGCGCGGGCCCGCGAACGCAGCCGTGCGGCCGCGGCGGTCAGGCCGGGCAGTTGCAGCACCTCGCCGCCGCCGGGCTCCGGGGCCTCAAGCCGGTCGTCGTGCGCGCGGACGTCGATCTCCCGTGCCGACGGCGCCGCCCACGCGTCCGACACCCCCTCGGCCAGGATGTTCAGCGACAGGACGGTCACCAGGATCAGCAGGCCCGGGAAGACGGTGGCCCACCAGCCCCCGGTGAGCACCATGTCCTTGCCGTCGGCGATGACGCTGCCCCAGGACGGGTCGGGAGGGCGGACGCCCGCGCCGATGAAGGACAGCGACGCCTCGAAGACGATGGCCTCGGCGACCTGCACCGTGCAGAACACCAGGACCGGAGCGGCGCAGTTGACGGCGACGTGCTTCAGCACGATGTGCGGCGTCCGGGCGCCGATCACCCGCTCCGCGGTCACGTAGTCCTCGCCGTACTGGTCGAGGACGTTCGCCCGTACGACCCGTGCCACCGGCGGCATGAACAGGAACGCGATCGCGCAGATCAGCACGGTGATCCCGCCGCCGAAGACCGCGACCAGGACCGCCGCGAGCGCGATGCCGGGGAACGCCATCACCACGTCCAGGCAGCGCATCAGCGTCTCGTCGAGCGCCTTGCGGGAGGTGGCCGCGACCGCGCCGACCAGCGCCCCCACGACCAGCGCGAGGGCGGTCGCGCCCAGGCCGATGGCGAGCGACCAGCGGGCGCCGTACATCAGCCGGCTCAGGATGTCCCGGCCGAGGCTGTCCTGGCCCATCCAGTGCGCGGCGGACGGGTGCCCGGTGCCGTCGGCCGGTGTCTGCTGGTCGAGCGGGTCGTGCGGCGCGAGCAGGGGCGCGAGCAGGGCCATGAGGACCACGACGGCCAGGAAGCAGACGGCGACCTTCGACAGCAGCGGCAGCCGGCGCCACCCGCGCAGGCGGACGCCGGGCCCGGACAGCGTCTCGGTGAGGTTCTTGCGCGTGAACTGCGTGATCATGCGGTCGCATCCCTCAGTCGCGGGTTGACCAGCAGGTACAGGATGTCGATGACGAGGTTGACCACGACGAAGCCGGTCGCCGTGGTCAGGACGACGCCCTGCACCACGGCCGGGTCGCCGTTCTTCACGGCGTCGATCATCAGCTTGCCCATGCCGGGCAGGGAGAAGATCGTCTCGATGACGACCGCACCGCCCAGCAGATAGCCGACTCGCAGTCCCAGTACGGTCAGTGGGTTCATGAGGGCGTTGCGCAGCACGTTGCGCCCGACGACCACCCGCGGCGGAAGCCCGCTCCCGACCGCCGTACGCACGTAGTCCCGGTCCAGCTCCTCCACCACCGACGTCCTGACGATCCGCGTCAGCTGGGCCGCGACGGGCAGCGACAGCGCGAGCGCGGGCAGGGTCATCGTCTTCAGCCAGCCGGTGAAGGAGTCGGCGGGGTTGATGTAGCCGCCGGTCGGGAACCACCCCAGGTCGACCGCCAGGTACTGGATCATCAGCAGCGCCAGCCAGAAGCCGGGGGCGGCGACTCCGGTGAGCGACACCACGCGGATGATCTGGTCGGGGAGCCGGTCGCGGTAGATGGCCGCCGTCACTCCGCCGGCCAGCGACAGGACGACCGCCACGCCCAGGCCCAGGAAGGTGAGCTGGAGGGTGAGCGGCAGGGCGGTCGTGACCTGGTCGATGACCGGTGCGCGGGTCAGCGCGCTGGTCCCCATGTCGCCGTGCAGCAGGGCGCCGACGAAGTGGACGTAGCGGACGGGCAGCGGGTCCAGAAGGCCGTTCTGCTCGCGAAAGTCGTGCAGTTGCCGCGAGGTGGGGTTGGCGCCCTGGAAGAACGCGGACGCCGGGTCGACGTCCGAGAAGCGCATCACCAGGAACACGAACAGCACGATGCCGAGCATCAGCGGCACGAGCAGGGCGACGCGGCGGAGCAGGATCCGGGCGACGGTGATCACGGGCGGGCTCCTGTTGTTCTCAGACCCACTTGGCCTGGAGGAGGTTGATGCCGGGGTACGGCTGTGCCCTTATGCCGCCGAGCCTGCGCGGGTCCCAGGCGGTCATCAGCTCGTTGTGGACGACCGGGTAGAGCACGGCCTGCTCGGCGACGACGTCGATGTAGTCCTGGATCATCGTCTTCTTCCTGTCCGGGTCGGGCTCCCGGGTGGCCCGGTCCATGTCCTTGAAGAGCTGCCTGGCCACGGAGTTGTCCGCCCACCGCGTGTACTGCATCCACAGGTTGGTGGGCCCGTAGTTGTAGTGCATGATCAGGTCGGCGTCGAGGCCGAACTGGTTGGGGTTCGAGGCCGCGGCGACGACCTGGTAGTCCTGCTTCTGGTCCATCTTGGTGAAGACGGCCGTGGTCTCCTGCGGGGAGAGGGTCGTCCGCACGCCGATCGCGTCCCAGGACGCCTTGATCGTCGGCAGACAGTCGACGATCCAACTCACGTTCACCGCAAGGATGTTGATCCTCAGTCCGCTGACCCCGGCCGCCTTGAGGAGCGCCTTCGCCTTCTCGGGGTCGTAGTCGTAGACGGTCTTCGCCCGGCGGTAGCCGGGGTTGCCCTCGTTCAGGAACGAGGACGACGGCTTGCCGTGCCCCTTGAGCGCGACCTGCACCATCTTCTCGGTGTCGATGGCGTAGTGCAGCGCCTGCCGTACGCGTACGTCGTCGAAGGGCTTGTGCTTGGTGTCGAACATCAGGAACAGGTTGTTCATGCCGGCCCCGCCGGCGACCGTCAGCCCGCCGCTCTCCAGCTGCTTGATATTGGCGTAGGGGATGTTGTCGGAGATCTGCGCGCCCGCGCTGGAGCCCGAGATCTTGGCGACGCGCGGGGCGGCGTCCACGATGGTCAGCCAGTTCATCTTCTTGAAGGCGGCCCTGCGGGGGCCGTTGTAGTCGGCGAACGCCTCGAAGGTGGTGTTCGACTTCGGGTGGTGCGCGCTCTGGCGGTACGGTCCCGAGCCGATCGCCAGCCCCCTGATGGCGTTGTCCCAGGCGCCCGGTTCGGAGAAGACGTGCTTCGGCATGATCTTCGCGAGGGTGAGCCGCGAAGCCCCGTCCGGGAAGGGGAACTTGAGCACCAGCTCGACGTTCTGGGCGTCGATCTTCCGGACCTCCTTCAGCCAGCTCGCGAAGAAGCCCTTGGCGAGCGTCTGTGTCTTCGGGTCGAGGATCCGGTCGAAGACGAACACCACGTCGTCGGCGGTGACGGGCTTGCCGTCGTGGAACCTGGCCCCGGCCCGCAGCGTGAACTTCCAGGACGTGGCGTCCAGGTCCTGCGGCAGCGCGGTGGCGAGCGCGGCGTACGGCTTGCGGGAGATCGGGTCGGTGTCGAGCAGGCCCTCGTAGATGTGGTTGTTGGCCGCCATGCAGAAGGCGGACGCGGTCTGCGTGGGATCCCAGGTGCCGTCGTTGCCGTACCCGATGACCGCGGTCAGTGTGCGGTCCTTGCCGCCCCCGCCGCCGGTGTCGTTCGTGGACTGGGGCCCGGACGAGCAGGCCGACAGCGACGCGGAGACGGCCGTGGCCGCACCCAGCGCGCCGGTGTACTTCAGGAAGGTCCGGCGATGCACGGTTCCTCCAGCGGGGAGTTCCATCGGAGTGAGGAGATACGACGTCCTACGTCCTGCCGTCAGCCGCGACCATAGGAGGGGCCCGGAGGGCGGTCAAGGGGTCTTACACGAATGGCGTAGCTGCCAGAGGTCGAGCCAATGGCAGTGCGAAATGGCGGGAGTTGACGCACGTCAGCGCCGGACATGGGACGTGGGACGTCCGGTGCGCGTACGATGCGGCGCATGTCCGCGGAGCCCAGGAACAAGGAGCCCAGGGAGCCCCGGCACTCCCGGCCCGGGGAGTCCGGGCGCTCCCGGCACACGGAGTCCGGGAACAGCCGGATACGGCGCGAGGTCGTGCAGCTGATCCTCGACCGCGGACTCCGGCCGGGCGCCCCGCTGCCCACCGAGGCCGAGCTGATGGAGGACCTCGGCGTCAGCCGCAACTCCGTGCGCGAGGCCCTCAAGGCGCTCCAGGCACTCGACATCGTGGAGATCAGACACGGCTACGGGACCTACGTCGGCCAGGCGTCCCTCACCCCTCTGATCGACGGTCTCACCTTCCGCACGCTCGCCCGGCAGGACGACGACACCGGTGCGCTCGCCGAGATCCTCCAGGTGCGCGAGGTGCTGGAGGAGGGGCTGATCCGGCGGATCGCGGGGACGGTCACCGAGGCGGAGCTGGACGCGCTGGAAGCGGTGGTGGCCCGGATGGAGACGGCGGTCGGGGCGGCCCGGCCGTTTCCCGAACTCGACCGGGAGTTCCACGAGTTGCTCTACGCCTCCTTGGGCAACGCGCTCGTGCCCCAGCTGCTCGGCGCCTTCTGGACCGTGTTCCGCAGGGTCGCGGGCGCCCGCGGCTGGACCGACGACCCGGCACCCGAGGTGACCGTCCATCGCCACCGGGACATCGTGACGGCCCTGCGGGCGCGGGACGCCGAGAGTGCCCAGCGCGCGATGGCACACCACTTCCGGGGCATCGAGGCACGTACGCTGACCCGGTGACGGACACGGACACCTGGCAGCCCACGGACCGCGGCGTCCTCCGGCTGCCGTCGGGACGGCTGGTCCGGGGCCGCGGACTGCGGCGCCCCCTCGAACCGGGCGCACCCGCACCCTCGTACGCCCTTTACCTCCTCGGCAGGCAACCGCCGCCCGTCGCCTGGGAGTTCCGCTGGATCCGCTGGCCGGACTTCCGGCTGCCCGCCGACCGCGCCGACGCGCGCGCCGCGCTCACCGAGGCCTGGGAACGGGCCCTGGGCGAGCGCGTCGAGATCGCCTGCGGTGGCGGCCGAGGCCGCACCGGGACGGCGCTGGCCTGTCTGGCGGTCCTGGACGGCGTACCCGCCGAGGAGGCGGTGGACTTCGTACGGCGCCACTACGACCGGCACGCGGTGGAGACGCCGTGGCAGAAGCGGTATGTGCGGAGGTTCTAGTGCCGGGGCCCTAGGCCAGGGCGTCCACGACTGCGGCCGTTGCCCCCGCGATCAGGGCGTCGTCCCAGGCGGCGTCCGGTGCCGGCTTCGTCGACAGGAACGCGAGGACGACCGGTGCGCCGTCCGGGGTCCATGCGACGCCCGCGTCGTTGGTGGTGCCGTACGAACCGGAGCCCGTCTTGTCGCCGACCGTCCATGACGCGGGCACCCCGGCGCGGATGCGGTGGTCGCCGGTCGTGTTGTTCAGCAGCCAGTGCGTGAGCCGGTCGCGGTCCGGGCGGTTCAGGGCGTCGCCGACGACCAGGCGGCCGTAGGTGCCGGCGATAGCGCGCGGGCTCGTCGTGTCCGTGACGCGTCCCGGTTCGGCCGAGTTGAGTTCCGGCTCCCACCGGTCGAGGCGGGTCACCCCGTCGCCGAGCGAGCGGGCGAAGCGGGTGATCGCGGTGGGGCCGCCGAGCAGGCGGAGCAGGAAGTTGGCCGCCGAGTTGTCGCTGTAGCGGATGGCGGCGTCGCAGAGCTCGGCGACCGTCATGCCGTTCGCCAGATGCTCCTCGGTCCCCGTGACGGGGGCGCCGTCCACCAGGTCCTCGCGCCTGTAGTGGATGCGGCGGGCGAGCACCTCGCCGTGCCGGTCCAGGTCGCGCAGGACGGCTCCGGCGACGAGGGTCTTGAAGACCGAGCAGATGGGGAAGCGCTCGTCGGCCCGGTAGGCGACGGTCCGCTTCGTACGGACGTTGTGCGCGAACACGCCCAGCCGGGCGCCGTGTCGGCGCTCCAGTCGTGCCAGTTGTTCCAGTTGTGCCGGCTGATCCAGTCGCTTCGGTTCGCGCGGGTGGTCGGTGGTGGCGTGGGCGGGTGCGCTCGTCAGGAGCGCGGCGGCGGTGGCGGTGCCTGCGGTGAGCAGGGTGCGTCGGCCTAGGATCTTGCTCTCCTTCGGTCGGTGACGGCCGGCGATCTCCGGTCGTCCTCCCCATGGTCGACGCCACACGTCATTCCTTGGTTGCCGAGCCGTAGACCATCGGCGGACGGCGGGGCCCGGTCCCGGCCGCCACGATGAGGGCATGGAGAAGACGAAGGGGATCAATCGGGCGCAGTTCCTGGCGGGGGCGGCGGCCCTCGGGCTCTCGGCGGCGGTGCTGCCGTCCCAGCCGACCCAGGCCACCGGCCGGGGCCTTCGGCACCGCGGTGTCGTCTACACGGTCGGTGAGGGTGAGACGCCGGCGACCGCGTGGAGCGCCGCCCGGATGCGCCGGGACATCCGCGCCATCCGCGGCGAGCTGCACGCCGACACCGTCGACGTCACCGGCGACGGCGTCGAACGCCTCACGGCCACCGCCGCCGAGGCCGCCGAGCGTGGACTGCACGTATGGCTCCAGCCGACCCTGGCGGACGCCCCGGAGCGGGACATCCTGGAACACCTGGCCGAGTGCGGCCGCTTCGCGGAGCGGCTGCGGCGGCAGGGCGCGAGCATCGACTTCAGCGTGGGCTGCGAGTTCTGGCTCTTCGTGCCCGGGATCGTGCCGGGGAAGACGGTTCTGGAGCGCGTACAGAACATGCTGAACGGCGACTTCGACCCGGTGCGGATGCAGCGCCGCCTCGACCGCTTCACCGCGAAGGCGGCCGCGGCCGGCCGCTCCGTGTTCCACGGCAACCTCAGTTACGCGGCAGCCCAGGACGACAAGGTCGACTGGCGGCTCTTCGACATCGTCGGCATCGACTACTACTCCTACTTCCGCCATCATGCCGACTACGTACGGGAGTTGAGGCGCTACCTGCGCTGGGGCAAGCCCCTCGCCATCACCGAGTTCGGTACGTGCACCTACAAGGGCGCCCCCGAGGCGGGCGGCATGGGCTGGGACGTCGTCGACCACGACAAGGACCCGGAGGAGATCAAGGGGCACCTGGTGCGCAGCGAACGCACCCAGGCCGCCTACCTGGTCGACCAGTTGGCGGTCTTCGAGTCGATGGGCCTGTACGCGGCGATGGCGTTCGAGTTCGTCACCCCGGACGCCCCCCACCGCACCGACAGTCCCCGCTACGACCTCGACATGGCGAGCTACAGCATCACCAAGGCGGTCAAGGACCGCCCCGACGACCCCCGTTCGGACTGGCACTGGGAGCCGAAGGAGGCGTTCCACACGCTGGCCCGCCACTACGGTCGGTGTACTCACCCGCAGTAGCGGCTGCACCGAGTGCGCTCACCCGCAGTGGACGTCCCGCTCGGGCCGCTCGCCCGTCGCCAGGAACCGCGAGACCGTCGCGTCGCCGCACTCGTTGCCGTTGGCGAGGTAGGCCTCGTGGCCGGTGGAGTCGACGGTCACCATGACGGCGCGGCGGCCGAGGGCCGCGCGGAGCTTCAGGGCGCCGCTCAGCGGAGTCTCCATGTCGCGCTCGTTCTGGACGAGCAGGACGTTGGACGGCCCTCGGTCGGTGATCCGCACCGGCGCCCGCTCCGGCTGCCACGGCCACGCGGCGCACACCATCGCGTTACGGGGCATGCCCGCCGTCAGCGGATACCTGGCCCGGCTCTCGGCCACGCCCTTCTCGTACACGGCGGCCGACCTCGGCCAGGCGGCGTCGTCGCAGAGGGTGGCGGCACCCACCGCGACGACGTTCTGCAGCACCGCCTCCGGGGGCGACTGCGGCGCGGGCGGCACCGTGCCCTTCCGCGCGGCCAGGATCAGCTGGGCGAGACCGGCGTAGTCGTCGGGGTCGTCGAAGCTGTTCAGCATGGTCTGGCGCAGCACGTTGCCGTTCAGCTCTTCCGGGTTGGCGCCGGGCCACGGGATCGGCTCGCGGTCCAGGCGGGCGGCGAGGCTGAGGAAGAGCGGGCGCACCTCGGCCGCCGTGTCGGCCAGCCGGTACGGATTGCCGGGCCGGGCGGCCCACTTGGCGAACTCGGGGAAGTTGTCCTCGGCGCCGACCTCCTGCGCCTGGACCCAGGCGCGCTCCACCTTGACCGGATCGGGGTTGTCGTTGCTGTCGAGGACGACGCGGTCGGTGCGGTCCGGGAACAACTGGCTGTAGACGGCGCCGACATACGTGCCGTACGAGACGCCCCACGCCGAGATCCTCCGTTCGCCGAGCGCGGCCCGGATGCGGTCGATGTCGCGTGCGTTGTCGGCCGTGCTGAGGTGCCGCATCAGCTCGCCGCCGTTGTGCGCGCAGGCGTCGGCCACGCGCCGCGCGGTGGTCATGTTGCCGGTGACCGATCCGTCGGCGGCGGGCCAGGGGCGCAGCGACGTCAGCGCGAGGTCGGCGTGGTCGAGCCCGCAACTGACGTCGGTGGAGGGTGCGTTGCCGCGCGGCGCGAAACCGATCAGGTCGTAGGTGTCCCGGACGTCCTGCGGCAGCTTCTGCCCCTTCCCGGAGGGGTCGTCGAGGCTCGTGCCACCGGGCCCGCCGGGAACGAGCAGCAGGGCGCCCCGGCGTGCGGACGGCTTCTCGCTGGGGATGCGGGAGACGGCGAGGTCGATCTTCGGGCCGTCGGGGTGCGCGTAGTCCATCGGCACTTCGAGGGTCGCGCACCGCTGGCGTGGGTCGACGCCGCTGCCCTCGCACCTGGTCCACTTGAGTGGCGTCTCGGCGGCGGACGCGGTGAGAGGCGTGATGGCACCGAAAACGATGCCGGAGACGGCTGCGATCAGGGCGGCGCTCTTCGTGATCTCCTTCATGACCATGAGACTCCCGGATCCGGCCCGCGCCTCCCATCCGGTCAACTGCCGTGTTGGCAGGGGGGTTTGCCCCCTGCCGCGACGACGGGTTTCTCATACGTCACGCCGGTCCACGGCGCCCCGAGTGTGACCCGCCGCCTGATCCACGACTTCGCGTCCCACCCCGAACCGGCCGCACCACGACGGGAGTTGATGGGCATCACCGACCGCGAACGCGAGGTCCTCACCCTGGTCGGCACGGGCCTGGCCAACGCCGAGATAGCCGCTGAACTGTGCATCAGCGTCGCCACGGCGAAGACCTACCTCACCCGTCTCCTGGCCAAGCTGGACGCGCGGGACCGGGTCCAGCTGGTGATCATGGCCTACGAGGCGGGGCTGGTGTCGGTGCGGCCGGCAGGAAGAGAGCCATGAGGAGCCGGTCCTTGCCGGCACCGAAGTAGTCCCTGCGGGGGCCGCCGAGCGGGGTGAAGCCGAGCGACTTGTAGAGGTGGACGGCCGGTTCGTTGTCCGGGTCGACCGCGAGCCGCACCTCGCTCGCACCCTCGGAACGCAGGCGATCGAGCATCCTCGTCATGAGCCGGCGGCCCAGTCCCCGTCCCCGCAGGTCCCGGGCCACACCGAGGCTGATCAGCCACGTGGGCCCGCAGTCCGACGGGGCTGCGGCGATCAGGTATCCCCTCAGGGCGGTGCCGTCGTCCACGACGATCAGATGGCCGCAGCACAGGTCGAAGTACTGGCGCAGTACGAACTCGGGATACGGCTCGGCAGGGAACGCCTCCCTGTCGAGAAGGCAGATTTCCGGAAGGTCGTCCTCGCGGGCCGTCCGAATGTGCAGATCAGGCATTCGCCCAGAATTGCCCGCTTGGGTACGGGAGTTCAAGTCGGCTGATCAAGGTACGTTAATGAAATGCATATGGGATCACCGGAGAGCCCGTCGCAGTTGAACGCCGACGCCCCGTGGGACGCATTCGACCCACAGGCCTACGTCAGCCACAACTACAAGAGAGTGATCCACGAGGACGCGGAGATCATCTCCATCGTCCGCGCGCACTTCAGTGATCATTTCCGTGGGCGTCAGGACCGCCCGTACCGGGGGATCGACGTCGGGGCCGGAGCCAATCTCTATCCGGCCTTTTCCATGCTGCCCTGGTGCGAGGAGATCACCCTGCTCGACCGGGCGGACCGGAATGTGGAGTATCTGGAGAAGCAGCGGCGCTCGTACGACGAGAGCTGGGACGCGTTCTGGCACCTGCTGTGCCAGGACGAGGGCTACGCGACGCTGCCGGGCGATCCGCGGGACAGGTTCGCCCAGGTCGTCGGCGTCGAGCAGGGAGACCTCTTCGCCCTGGGCGGCCGACGCGACCACTGGTCGCTCGGGACCATGTTCTTCGTGGCCGAATCCCTGTCGACATCCCACGAGGAGTTCCGGCAGGCCGTCGAGTGCTTCATGCTGTCGCTCACACCGGGCGCGCCGTTCGCGGCCGCGTTCATGGAGGGCTCCGAGGGATATTACGTGGGAGACACCCACTTTCCCGCATGCAAACTCGGGGAGCCGGAGATCAGGTCCGCCGTCAAAAGGCATGCCGCCGAAGAGGGGTTCCGGATTTCCAAGGTCGGCAAGCCCCATGCGGTGCGCCATGGTTATACGTCCATGATCGTGGCTTGCGGCTTTCGCGGCTGGGGTAATTAGACAGTCTCCGACAGGGCGACGCGACGCAGTCGGTGAGGGGGCCGGGGGTGCAGATCAAGCCACGTCAGCATCTGCTGGACATCTGGCAGGCAATGGCTCGCTACTCCTTCGACCAGGGGGAGTGGGTCTGGGGAGAGTGGGGCGGACGGAGCAGCGTGGCCGACGCGGAGCAACTGCTCTGCCTGCTGTATCCGGCCACGGAGATCCCGGCGTTCCGGCTGGACGACCCGGACACCACGCAGCAGGACGTCCGGCAGGCCCTGAAGAGAGCCGGCGGGCGGCCGGACATCCCGGCCGGCCTCGTCACCGCAGCGACCCGGTTCATGCGCACGCACACGGGCGACGACCAGGAGCCGACCTTCGCCGGGGGCCACTACTTCGGCTCCGCCGACGAGACGACGGAGATCACGGAGGAACAACGCCGGCTCGGCGTGGTCGACTCCTTCGCGAGGTCGATCACCTTGTGCCTCGCCACGCTCGGCTTCCTCAAGGTGTACGAGACCAGGACCCGCCGCGGCGACATCCGGGAGGCGATCGCCGAGCTGCGCCAGATGACCGGCAACCGGCTCACCGCCGCCATGGTGAGCCTGCTGCGCTCCTTCACCGTCAACGCCTTCGACACCGAGTCACCCCAGGGCCGCGCCCTCACCGAACTCCTGGGCCAGGGACGGCTTTCGCAGCGGCAGGTGCTCGGCAAGTTCCAGAGCCGCTTCCGTCCGCTGCGCGCCGCGCTCGTGGAAAGCCTGTTCCTCGGCATCGACATCGAGGAAGGCCTCAAGGACGAGAGCCAGCTCTTCGAGTGCGGCTGGGCGTGGAGCCTGGTACGGGACGCCCCCGAGGTCGACACCGGCGAACCCGTCGGGCCGCAGCCCGAGGGCATTGCCAACCCGGTGCCGTACCTGTACTTCACCGTGGTCGCCCTCGACGGCATCCAGGACCTGTTCTCCGACCGCACCCTCACCCTGGGCCTGCTCAACGCCGAACAGCAAAAGCTCACCGAGGCGCTACGGCTGCGATGGGAACTCACCCAGCAGTACTGGTCCGGCATCGCCCGCTTCGACGACGAGCGCTGGCCCCTGGAGGACATTCCCTGGCGTACGACCGGACAGAGGCTGGAGTCCGAGTACTTCTCCCTCTCCGTCGCCGCCATCCTCGTGCACGACCTGATGCGGCGCCGGGCCACCGACGACGACCTGACCCGCACCGTCCGCGTCATGGAACGCCTCGCCGAACGCGGCCGCATCACCAGCCGCATGACCCGCGACGACCCCACGGTTCACGAGCTGCACACCGTGGGCGTCCAACTGCCGTTGCAGGGCAGCGAGCGTCTCGGCCCGCCCATGACCTGGGCCATGACCGACTTCTCGGCACAGCTGCTGAAGCGGACGGTCCAGATGTGCACGCTGTCGCGCAACCTCGCCTCGCACGAGCGGCTGCTCCGGCTCGCCGAGGACGTCTTCGACCACATGTGGCGCCGTCGTATCCGGGACGGCGAGGGTGTCGGCCTGTGGGACGACGTCCACTGCGCCTATCCCGGGGCGGCGGTCCACAAGGGGCGGCTGCCGGTGTCGTGGAGCATCACCGAGCGGGTCACCGAGGTGATGGTCCAGGCGCACGGCATGTACCGCAGGCCTCCCATCCGCAGCCTCGAACTCACCCAGCAGGCAAGGGCGTTGCTCAGCGAGTGCGCCCACCTGCTGGGCAACGAGCAGCTGGAACCCGCCCCCTCGGACGGCGGCCGGCACGGGATGCAACTGAGGAACATCGAGATCATGCTGCGCCGCGCCCGCGGCCTCGTGGACGAACAGCCGGGCACCGCCTGCGCGTTGACGCTCGACGTGCTGGGACAGCTCGACTCGCTCGCCCGCGCCCGCGAGGCAGCGGACGGGGGAGTGTGACCGTGCTGATCTTCGCCGCCTCCGACAAGGGAGGAACGGGCCGCTCCGTCACGAGCGCCAACCTCGCCTACCAGCGCGCGCTGTCCGGGGACGACGTCTGCTACGTCGACTTCGACTTCGGCTCGCCCACCGCGGCGGTCGTCTTCGACGTGGGGGACGCACGCCAGACCACCGAGGAGCGCGGTCTGCACTCCTACCTGACAGGGCAGGTCGGCGAACCGGCCCGGATCGACGTCTGGTCCGAGACCGAGCACCAGGTGCTGCGGTCCCCGCCGCCGGGCTGCGGCCGTCTGGTGCTGATGCCCGGCGACACCGGCGGCGGCGAGTTCGCCGTCACCGACGACGACCTGCGGCTCTGCGTCGACCTGCTGATGAAGCTCTGCTTCGAGTTCGACCTGGTCGTCGTCGACCTGAGCGCCGGCCGCTCCTACGCCGTCGACATGGTCCTGCAGGCGACCGCACAGCCCGAGATGAGCGGCGTCACGGCCCGCTGGCTGGTCTTCCACCGCTGGACCCGTCAGCATGTGGCGGCCACCGCGAGCCTGGTCTTCGGTGAGCGCGGCATCGTCGCCGGCGGCGTCGCCCGCGGCCACGACGAGGAGGAGCTGCGCGGCGCCATCCGCTTCGTACGGGTCGCCGTACCCGATCCCGAATCGCCACTGTGGTCACAGGTGTCGCCCGCCCAGTCGGCATGGATGCGCAAGACCGACGGCGATCTCACGCAACTCGCCTCCACGCACGGCATCGGCCACAGCCTGGTCCTCGGCTCCGTGCCGCTCGAACCGGTCCTCGAATGGCGTGAGCAACTCATCACCGAGGAGGACGTGTTGGGCAGCCGGATCGCCAACCGGGAGACCTGGCAGGCGCTCAGCTCGCTGGCCGGGCGACTCACCGACGACAGGTACTGGGAGCAGGCGTGAGCGAAGCCGTGTTTCAGGAGACCACCGCGCAGCTCCACACCCAGTCCCTGCCGTTGTCCCACCTCTCGCTGGAGCTGGGCCACCTCTACATGGAGGACTTCGAGGCGGGCCCCGAGCGGCTGCGCGAGCACTTCGCCGAGGTACGGCCATGGGCGGACGCCGCCCGCGCCGGTACGGCCCGCCGCATGGGCGGCAAGCGCCCCCGTATCAGCACCTGCTTCCTCATCGACGACTACTTCACCCGGTTCTCCACGCCGGCCGAACTCGTTCCGCTGGTGCTGGCAGAGGCCGAGAAGGCAGGCCTGGTCATCGACTACCTGGCCCGTGAGTCGGGCTGCGCGGTCGCCGACCGGATCGAGCTTGCCGAGTCCGTCGTGCACCGCCTGGTCGAGTCGCCGCCGCCGGGCAGCTACGGCTCCCGCCCGCCCGTCAGCCACACCGGCTGGCTCGCCAACGGCCGGCGCACGCCCGCCACCAAGCGCGCGGCCCTGGGCGAGGTCAGGGGCTGGCAGCCGCCCCAGGAGACCGCGGCCCGCAACCACTCCGTCTTCATGGACGTCGAGCTGTGGTCCGAGCGGGACGGGGGCCGGCTGTGGTCCTGCCCGTTCCTGGCCGCCGTATGGCAGCTGGTCCGGCTCGGGCTGCTACGGCACCTCGGCGAGCCGGTGCTGGTCCCGCAGCCCTGGAACGGCGAGGGCTTCCCGCACGACTGGGACCGGATGCCACCGCTGCTCCGGCTCAACCCGTCGGCGACGGCCTTCAGCGCCTACCGCACCTGCACGCTGATGTCGAACCGCTTCCTGGCCGTCGAGGACGCCGTGCGGCTCATCCTCGACCAGACAGACGTCGACTCCGCTGCGCTGCGCCAGGTCGCCGAGCGCTCGGCCAGGGAAGGACTCGCGGTCCCGGAGGCGGTCGCCCAGCGAGCCACGTACGTCTTCTACGAGGAGCCCGCCTACACCCTTTCCACTGAGGGGAGTTGAGATGCAGCCGCCCCTCGGGCAGCCCGCGCGCCCGGTCCTCGCCTGCGGTGAGGTGCGTACCTGTCTGCTGCCGTCCTTCCAGGCGCTGGAGGGACGGGCCGCCGCCCAGCTGCTGCGGCTGCGCGCCGACGAACACGTCAGGGTCTCCGAGCGTCCCAATCTGTACGTCCTTTCCCCCGAGGTCCTGACGGGAGTGGACTGCCGGCTGCCCACCTCCAACGGCGTCAAGGTCCGGGCCGTCGGCACGGTGGCCGCCCGCGCGGCACTGACCGAGGGCCGTCTGCTCCAGTCCACCGCGTACTTCAGCGCGCCGGCCGTAGGCCCCGCCACCCGTCGCCCCTGGGGGCACTATCTCGTGCGGCCCGGTGTGGTCGAGCCTCTGGGCAAGCTGCCCGACCAGGCCACTGCCGCGGGCGTGCTGCGCGGTGCGGCGGGCGGCGAACTCGACCTCGGGATGATCTCCGAGGCCCTGCTGACGAGGCTCCTGCGCCACCCGCTCCTGGACCGCAAGGTTCCGTTCAAGTCCCGCCGTACGCACCTGCGTTGGGTCGTCCACCGGATCTCCGAGGGTGATCGGGCGGCACTGGTGGAATTCAGGTTGGACAGGGACGGGCTGCGGACCGTGCGGCTGCGGCTGCCGGCGGACACACCGGTCGCCGCGGCTGCGGGCCTGTGCGAGGACCTCGCGCTCCATGACTGGCTGCTGACGACGGTGGTGCACATGCTGGACAACAGCCGGCTCGCCGCGGCGGACGGGCCCGCCGCGGTCCTCGCGTTGCGGCCGGCCGTCGACCACCTGCTGCACCTGTGGACGCCGCACGCGCGAGTGCACCACTCGCTGGTCCACCTGTGGGAGGCGCTGGAGCGGGAACCGGGATTCACCCGCCAATGGCAGAACCTGGTCCAGCGCATCCGGGACCAACTGGCGCTTCAGGCAATCCCGTTGCCGCACCAGGCGCTGTCACCGCGCTGATCCAGTGGCCCAACGACTCCGGCGGAAGAGGCAGGCATGGACGGAGAGCCGGGAACCCCCGGTCGGGCGAGGGGCGGTCTTCACATACCGCCGGTCGTTCTGAAGGTCCTGATCACGGTGGCCGTGGGGACGGGCACCTATGTGATCACCAACCTCGTCGACCAGTCCGAGGAGGAACTGTGGCAGATCGCCCTGGCCGTCCTCATAGGAGGTGCGACGCTGATCGTCCAGTACATGGTCGACTTCGAACAGCGCCTGGGCTCGGTGGAGACCGGTCAGCGGCAGAACAGGCGTGAGCTGGGGGAGAGCCTGACCGCGCGGCACGACGAGATGAAGGAGCTGGTGGACCAGGGGTTTCGGCGGGTCAGCGAGGTGACGGAGCTGTTCAGCAGACTGGACGCCTCGGGAATGCCGTCCGACGAGATCTCGCGGCTGGTCAGGAGCGCGGCGCACGTGGGATCACAGAGCCGCGGCATCGTGAAGGAGTTCGCCCGCGCCGAGATCACACGGGTGGCGTCGATGATGACGGCACTGACCTCGTGGGGGAGCGCCGACTGGGAGGGGGAGAACAACGACCTGCTCATCGCTCTCACCCGGTGCGTCCGCGAGAGCATCTACGCCACCAGCAGCTTCGTCGACCTGGCCTTCTGGAAGACCGCGACCGCGAAGCACTACCTGGACGTACAGCGCGAGGCGATCCGGTGCGGGGTGAAGGTCAGGCGCCTGTTCATCGTGCAGATCCGGGAGGAGTTCGACGACCTCGACGAGATCCTCCAGGAGCAGAGGAGCGCGGGCATCGAGGCCGGGGTCCTGGTCCTGTCCGAGCTGCGGTCCGACATCAGGGTGGGCGAGACGCTGGACGTCGTCATCCTGGACGAGGAGCTGTACTTCGAGATCAAGACGGACGTGCAGCAGCTCAACCCCAACGCCAGACTCGAAGCCCGTGCGCCGCACGTGACTCGGCGCAAGGAGCGGTTCGACAAGCTCTGGGACGCGTGCGGGGAGGGCCCGCCGGAACTACGCGGACGCTGAGACGCCGCCGACGAACTCCGTCCAGGCAGCCGACCCCACCAACAGCACGGCCCCACCGGGCACGAACGGGTTGGCCGCGATCGTGACCGCCTCGGCATACGCGGCCGTCTGCAACAGGCCCGGCAGAACGGTCGGCGCGAACTCGCAGATCCGTGTGGCCAGTCGCTCCAGATGCACCACCTCGGCGAAGTAATCCGCATACTGCTTGTCGTTGATGAGCTTCAGGCGCAACCGCTCGAAAATACCGTCGGTTTGCAGGATCCCGTCAATCCGCGTCGCGATATCCGGCTGGGGCTTTCGAATAGCCTGCTCGAACTGCCCGATTCAGGCGCCGGACACGAAGGCGCGTGCTCCCACGTCCGCCTGAGTGAGACCGGCTTCCTCCCGATGCCTCCTCAGCTCCGTGCCGAAGAACTCCCACGCCGCCTGGCGTGAACCGTTGGCCATGGCCAACCCTCTTGCGATGCACCGCACTTGTAGTGCACAGACTCCAGCCGAGTGTAGGTGCCGTACGTCATCATCGAGAGGAAAAGAGTGAAACCCAAAAAGAAAGGGGAGCAGGCTGTTGGCTCGACGAAGCCGGCCTCCGGAATTGTGGGTCGCTTTCGTTACGGTCGTTAAGGAGAGGAAATGAAACCCCCCGTCGGCACTCACGTCGTAGACACACGCACCGGAAAGGTGGGAATCGTCATGGGGCACGAAGGACCGTACGTACAACTGAGACCGTACGGCGGCGGCAGGGAGTGGGACGCGGAGCCCGGCGTCGTGCGGGGCGCCACCCCCTCCGAGCGGCTCAGCGCGGCGACGGCGTACGCCAACGCACGCAGCCGGGGCGAAGTCCCTTGACGTACAGTGCGGGCGCATGGGTCTGTGGAACTGGAGAAGCCGGAGAGGCCGGGGGGACTGGAGAAAGCCGAGGGTCGCCAGCCGGTACCCCGAACCCCTTACCGCGCACCAGCTCTGGATGGTGTCCCTGAGCGCGCCGGTGAGCCGGGACCGGAACGCCTCGCGGACCACTCTGTACCCCTACACACGGATCGATGACGACAGCGCCCGCGGTTGGCTGGCCGACCAGTGGGAGATCACCTCGCGGGAGCGGTTGGTCCGCCGGCTCGACGACCTGTCCCGCGGCGGCTACCGGGCACGGGCTCAGCAGGTCCTCGGCGTCTCCCCGCTCGCCTGGGACGCCGCCCTGTACGTCGACATAGCCCGGCTCGGTTTCGGGTGCGGGATGGTCACCGAGGCCGAGGCGTGGACCGCGCTCAAGAACATCGTGCCGTCGGTGGTGCGGACGTACGGCTCCTGGCAGGAGTACGCCGACCACTACCTGCTGGGGCGCAAGGTGTGGCGGGACGGGCTGAGCGGCACGCGGGACACGGACATCCCCGCCCCGCAGGCCGCAGCCGACGCGCATCTGAGCGCGCTGCTGGACCCGGCGAACCGGTCCAGTCCCTGGAACCTGGCCCCCTGGGACACCATCACTCACCCCGACCGTGCCCGCTGACTCCGGCCGTACGCGAGAATGGACCCCATGAGTCTGTTCCGCGACGACGGCATCGTGCTGCGCACCCAGAAGCTGGGCGAGGCGGACCGGATCATGCTGTGCTCTCCCGGGGGACACCCCCCGGACCCCCGGCCGAAATCCCGTGGCGGTGCGCGATGAGTCTCTTTCGGGACGACGGCATCGTGCTGCGCACCCAGAAGCTCGGCGAAGCCGACCGGATCATCACGCTGCTCACCCGAGGTCATGGGCGGGTACGCGCCGTGGCCCGTGGGGTGCGGCGGACCAAGTCCAAGTTCGGGGCCCGTCTGGAACCCTTCTCCCACGTCGACGTGCAGTTCTTCTCGCGCGGGAGCGAGCTGGTCGGGCGCGGGCTGCCGCTGTGCACGCAGAGCGAGACCATCGCGCCGTACGGCGGCGGGATCGTCGCCGACTACGGCCGTTACACCGCGGGCACCGCCATGCTGGAGACCGCCGAGCGGTTCACCGACCACGAGGGCGAACCGGCCGTGCAGCAGTACCTGCTTCTCGTCGGGGCCCTGCGCACCCTCGCCCGCGGCGAGCACGCGTCGCACCTCGTTCTCGACGCCTTCCTCCTGCGCTCCCTCGCCGTCAACGGCTACGCCCCCAGCTTCGGCGACTGTGCGAAGTGCGGAATGCCCGGGCCGAACCGGTTCTTCTCGGTCGCCTCAGGCGGCTCCATCTGCGTCGACTGCCGGGTGGCCGGCAGCGTCGTACCCTCGCCGCAGACCCTGGAACTGCTGGGCGCGCTGCTTACGGGAGACTGGGAGACCGCGGACGCGTGCGAGCCGCGGTACGTCAGGGAGGGCAGCGGGCTGGTGTCCGCCTATCTGCACTGGCATCTGGAACGCGGGCTGCGCTCCCTGCGTTACGTCGAGAAATAAGGAGACGAGAAGCACATGGTTGTACGCGGGATCCTGGGACGCCAGCGCCGCGATCACAAGGCGCCTCAGCCGCACCCGAGCGGCGCCCGCGCGCCGAAGCTGCCGGGCGAGCTGATCCCGAACCATGTGGCGATCGTCATGGACGGGAACGGCCGATGGGCGAAGGAGCGCGGCCTGCCCCGGACGGAAGGGCACAAGGTCGGCGCCGAGCGCGTGCTCGACGTCCTTCAGGGCGCGATCGAGATGGGCGTCGGCAGCATCTCCCTCTACGCCTTCTCCACCGAGAACTGGAAGCGCTCGCCCGACGAGGTCCGCTTCCTGATGAACTTCAACCGCGACTTCATCCGCAAGACCCGCGACCAGCTCGACGAGCTGGGCATCCGGGTGCGCTGGGTGGGCCGTATGCCCAAGCTGTGGAAGTCCGTCGCCAAGGAGCTCCAGGTCGCCCAGGAGCAGACCAAGGGCAACGACCTCCTCACGCTGTACTTCTGCATGAACTACGGCGGGCGGGCGGAGATCGCCGACGCCGCGCAGGCTCTTGCCGAGGACGTGAAGGCGGGCCGGCTCGACCCGTCCAAGGTCAACGAGAAGACCCTCGCGAAGTACCTGTACTACCCGGACATGCCGGACGTGGACCTGTTCCTGCGCCCGAGCGGCGAGCAGCGCACCTCCAACTACCTGCTCTGGCAGAGCGCGTACGCCGAGATGGTCTTCCAGGACGTCCTGTGGCCGGATTTCGACCGGCGTGACCTGTGGCGGGCCTGCATGGAATTCGCCTCGCGCGACCGGCGGTTCGGCGGAGCCGTGCCGAACGAACAGCTTCTGGAGATGGAGCGGGCGATGCGAGGGGATTCGGCCACGTCGTAGCCACCGGCGGTTCATCCGCGGGGAGACGGCGGGTTCACGGCGGTCGTCGACGATCCGGCCATGAGACGCGTCACCCCCGCCCTCGCGCTGTGCACCCTGCTGGCCGCGGCCTTGCCCTCGCAGGCCGCGGACCAGCTCGCGCACCGCGACAGCTACGGTACGAAAGCCACGTACGAAGCCGGGCGGAACGCTCGCACGTACCAGCGGCCGCCCACCGGCTTCAGCCCCGTCTTCACGGAGAACGTATCCCGGCACGGATCCCGCTCCGCCACCGACGGCGAGGACGGCGACCTGATCCTCGGCCTGTGGAACAAGGCGGAGGCGGCCGGTCAACTCACCCGGAAGGGCAAGGAGTTCGGCCCCAAGGTGCGGGCCCTGCAGGCCGAGATGGCCAGAATCGGGTACGGCAACCTCAGCGCCCGCGGCAAGCAGGAGATCCAGGACACGGCCGTACGGTTGGCCGACCGCCTGCCGGCGCTGTTCACGTCGATCGCCAGGAACGGCGAGAAGATCGACGTCGTCAGCTCCGGGCAGGGCCGTGCGGTCGACAGCGGCAACCTGTTCGCCGCCGCCCTCGGCGACAGCGACCCGGACCTGAAGCCGCTGATCGGCGCGACCCGCACCGACAAGGACCTGCTCTACTTCCACAAGGCGGCCGGCGGCGCGGCCTACCGCGACTACATCGCCAACGACAAGCGGCTCGCGGACACGCTGGAGTCGATCACCGACCAGCCGAAGACGCACAGGGCCGCACGCAGCGTCCTGCTCCGGCTGTTCCGGGCCTCCTTCGTGGACCAGCTCAGCGGCGCGGACCAGGTCGCCGCCGCGCGGGCCGTCCACAACCTGTACGCGATCGCTCCGGCGATGGCCGAGGAGAGCCCGAACGGCAAGGGCTGGGGCATGGAGCGGTACATCTCCCACTCCGACGCGTCCTGGTTCGGCTACCTGTCCGACGCCGAGGACTTCTACGAGAAGGGCCCCGGCTTCTCGGACAGCGACATCACCTACAGGATGGCCGGCGTCCTGCTCGACGACTTCTTCCGGCAGATCGAGGCGAAGAAGGCCGGCACCAGTGACCTCGGCGCCGAACTCCGCTTCACCCACGCCGAGGAGATCATCCCGCTGGCCGCGCTGATGGGCCTGCCGGGCAGCACGAAGGCGGCGAAGCCCGGAAAGCCGTACACCTACGCCGACAACCCGTGGCGCGGTGCGAACGTCGCGCCCCTCGCCTCCAACATCCAGTGGGACGTGTACCGCAAGGGCAGTCGCTACCTGGTCCGCATGCTCTACAACGAGAAGGAGACCGCCTTCAAGGCGGCCTGCCGTCCGGTCTCGAAGGGCAGCAGGTTCTACGACCTGAACGAGCTGGAGCGCTGCTTCGGCCGGGGGTAGATCCTGCAACGCCGGTCGGGCATCGTCAGCCCGTCCGGCGTTTGAGACCGAGGCCGTTCAGGCCGAAAGCGGGGGTCTGGGAGGTCCGGGGGGCAGCCCCCAGGACGGTCACTGCAGCCCACCCGCACCGCAAACCGCTCAACCCGCGGAGCACTCCGCACAGGTGCCGAAGATCTCCACCGTGTGGGCTACGTTGACGTAGCCGTGCTCCGCGGCGATCGCCTCCGCCCACTTCTCCACCGCTGGCCCCTCCACCTCGACGGCCTTGCCGCACACGCGGCAGACCAGGTGGTGGTGGTGCTCGCCGGTGGAGCAGCGGCGGTAGACCGACTCGCCGTCGGAGGTGCGCAGAACGTCGACCTCACCGGCGTCGGCAAGGTTCTGGAGGGTGCGGTAGACCGTGGTCAGGCCGACCGAGTCGCCCTTGTGCTTGAGCATGTCGTGGAGCTCCTGCGCGCTGCGGAACTCGTCGACCTCGTCCAGGGCCGCCGCCACGGCTGCCCGCTGCCGGGTCGCGCGGCCCTTCACGGGCGGTCCAGCGGTCGTCACCGGTTCCTCCTACGGCTCGTTCACGTCTGCGTCTGCCCGGACATTGTGCCAGTCCGGGCTGTGCCCAGTCAGACGCCGACCGTTCCGTCGGCTGTCCGGGCGGCCGGAATCGCACACTCCGCGGGCTCCCCGGCGGGCTGCTCGACGGCCGCCGCTCGGGCCCGGCGGCGGGAGAGCGGGGCCGCGAGGGCGGTCAGGACCATGAAGGCCGCGATGGTCAGCAGCACGATCGTCGCGCCGGGCGGCACGTCCTGGTAGTACGAGGTGACCGTGCCGCCGATGGTCACGGTCACGCCGATCGCCACCGCGATGGCGAAGGTGGCGGCGAAGCTGCGGGTCAGCTGCTGGGCCGCGGCGACCGGGACCACCATCAGGGCCGACACCAGCAGCAGGCCCACCACCCGCATGGCCACCGTCACGGTGACCGCCGCTGTGATCGCCGTCAGCAGGTTCAGCGCGCGTACCGGCAGGCCGGTCACCCGCGCGAACTCCTCGTCCTGGCTGACCGCGAAGAGCTGCCGGCGCAGACCGAGGGTGACCAGCACCACGAAGCCCGCGAGCAGGCAGATCGCCGTCACGTCCGACTCCGAGACGGTCGACAGCGAGCCGAAGAGGTACGACGTCAGATTGGCGTTGGAGCCGCCGGGCGCGAGGTTGATCAACATCACGCCGCCGGCCATGCCGCCGTAGAAGAGCATCGCGAGGGCGATGTCGCCGCGGGTGCGGCCGTACCAGCGGATCAGCTCCATGAGGATCGCGCCGAGGACGGAGACGACCGTCGCCATCCAGACCGGGGACGCGGAGAGCAGGAAGCCGAGGCCGACGCCCGTCATCGCCACATGGCCGATGCCGTCGCCCATCAGGGCCTGGCGGCGCTGGACGAGGTAGATGCCGATGGCGGGAGCGGTGATGCCGACCAGGACGGCGGCCAGCAGCGCCCGCTGCATGAAGGCGTAGTTCAGGAGGTCCATCAGCTCAGCAGTCCCGTGCGGATCGGTTCGGCTCCCGCGGGTGCGTGCGGGTGTACGTGGTCGTGGCCGGGCAGCGCGTGCTGGCCGACGGCCGGGGTGGGCGGGCCGTCGTGCAGGACGCAGCCGTCGCGCAGAACGACCGCCCGGTCGATGAGGGGCTCCAGCGGCCCGAGTTCATGGAGGACGAGGAGCACCGAGACGCCGCTGGCGACCTGCTGCCGCAGTGTCCTTGCGAGCACTTCCTGGCTGGCCAGGTCCACGCCCGCCATCGGCTCGTCCATGATCAGCAGTTCGGGTTCGGCGGTGAGCGCGCGGGCGATCAGCACGCGCTGGTGCTGGCCGCCGGAGAGGGCGTTCACCGAGTCCTTGGCCCGGTCCGCCATGCCGACCAGTTCCAGGGCCTGTCGTACGGCGGCGTGATCCGCCTTGCGCAGCACGCCGAAGCGGGCCCGGGACAGCCGGCCGGACGAGACGATCTCGGTGACGGTGGCCGGGACGCCGCCGGCGGCGGTCGTGCGCTGCGGGACGTAGCCGACCCGCGCCCAGTCCCTGAACCGCTTGCGGGGCGTACCGAACAGCTCGATCTCACCGGCGCTGACCGGCACCTGGCCGATGATCGTGCGGATCGCGGTCGACTTGCCGGAGCCGTTGGCGCCGAGCAGCGCGACGACCTCACCGCGTGCCACGGCGAGGTCGATTCCGCGCAGGACGGGGCGCGAGCCCAGCTCGGCCCGTACGCCGCGCAGCGCTATGACGGGCTCGGTGCCCGGCTTGGCGTCGGGTCCGGTGCCGGGCCCGGCATCGCGTTTGGCGTCGGGCTTGCCCAAGGCGCCCATGTCGTCCTCCGTAAAGATCATTTGCTTCCCAGAGCCGTCTGCAGTGCCTTGAGGTTGGACTCCTGGACCGAGAAGTAGTCCTTGCCGCGGGACTTGGCGGTGATGCCCTCGATCGGGTCGAGGACGTCCGTCTTCAACCCGGCGTCGGCGGCGATGGTCTTCGCGGTCTTGTCGCTGACGAGCGTCTCGTAGAACACGGTGGTGACGCCGTCGGCCTTCGCCATGTTCTCAAGGCCCTTCACCCGGGCCGCGCTCGGCTCGGACTCGGGGTCGAGGCCGTTGATGGCCTCCTCGGTGAGGCCGTAGCGCTCGGCGAGGTAGCCGAAGGCGGCGTGGGTGGTGATGAAGACCTTGGACTTCGTGTGCGCCAGCCCGTCCTTGAACCGGGTGTTCAGGGCGTCGAGTTCCTTCACCAGGGCCGCGGTGTTCTTCCTGTAGTCGGCCGCGTTCTTCGGGTCCGCCTTCTCGAAGGCCTTGCCGACGCCCTCGGCGACCTGGGCATAGCGCACCGGGTCCAGCCAGATGTGGGGGTCGAGTCCGGCCGACTCCTCGTTCGCGGAGTGGTCGTGGGAGGCCGCGTGGCCGCCGACCTCGTTGCCGTGCTTCTCCAGCGAGGTGAGGGAGCCGGCGTCGATCTTCGTCCTGACCTCGGACTGGGCCACCGCGTCGTCGACGGAGGGCTGGAGGTTCTTCAGGTAGAGCACCGCGTCCGACTCCTGGAGCCGCGCGGTCTGCTGGGCGCTGATCTCCAGGTCGTGCGGCTCCTGGCCGGGCTGGGTCAGGCTGGTGACGTGCACATGGGTCCCGCCTATCCGGTCGGCGAGGAAGGCCATCGGGTAGAACGACGCGACCACGTCGAACTTGCCGGTGTTCGCCGCGGCGGCACTGTCGGTGGAGCAGGCGGAGAGCGAGCCGAGGCCGAGGGCGGCGACGGCCGCCATGGCCACCCCGGATATGTGCTGTCGTCGTACGTTCATGACAGTCATTTTCAACAAACATGGAAACCGTTGTCAACAAAGCTCTTGGCAAAGGGGACGCAAGGCCCCGCACGAGGCTCGTAAGCCGAACCGATTTGATTGAGGGGGAGCCCCCGCCGGTACCCTGAAGCATTCGCTCTGAAGCGTCTCGCTTCGTCGCCCGTCGTCGTAATGAAGAGAGCACCGTGGCCGCCGACAAGATCGACACCATCGTCAGCCTGAGCAAGCGCCGAGGCTTCGTATTCCCGTGCAGTGAGATCTACGGCGGACAGCGCGCCGCCTGGGACTACGGACCGCTGGGTGTCGAGCTCAAGGAGAACCTGAAGCGCCAGTGGTGGCGCTACATGGTGACGTCGCGCGAGGACGTGGTCGGTCTCGACTCGTCCGTCATCCTGGCCCCCGAGGTCTGGGTCGCCTCCGGCCACGTCGCCACCTTCACGGACCCGCTGACCGAGTGCACCGCGTGCCACAAGCGGTTCCGCGCGGACCACCTGGAGGAGCACTACGAGGCCAAGCACGGCCGCGTGCCGGAGAACGGCCTGGCGGACGTGAACTGCCCCAACTGCGGCAACAAGGGCCAGTTCACCGAGCCCAAGCAGTTCTCGGGCCTGCTGTCCACGCATCTGGGCCCCACCCAGGACTCCGGCTCGATCGCGTATCTGCGTCCCGAGACCGCCCAGGGCATCTTCACCAACTTCGCCCAGGTGCAGACCACTTCGCGCCGCAAGCCGCCGTTCGGCATCGCGCAGATGGGCAAGTCCTTCCGCAACGAGATCACGCCCGGCAACTTCATCTTCCGCACCCGCGAGTTCGAGCAGATGGAGATGGAGTTCTTCGTCAAGCCGGGCGAGGACGAGAAGTGGCAGGAGTACTGGATGGAGCAGCGCTGGAACTGGTACACCGGCCTGGGCCTGCGCGAGGAGAACATGCGGTGGTACGACCACCCCAAGGAGAAGCTCTCCCACTACTCCAAGCGCACCGCCGACATCGAGTACCGCTTCCAGTTCGGCGGCAACGAGTGGGGTGAGCTGGAGGGCGTCGCCAACCGCACCGACTACGACCTCGGCGCCCACTCCAAGGCCTCCGGCCAGGACCTGTCCTACTTCGACCAGGAGGCCGGCGAGCGCTGGACTCCGTACGTCATCGAGCCCGCGGCCGGTGTCGGCCGTGCCATGCTCGCCTTCCTGCTGGACGCGTACGTCGAGGACGAGGCGCCCAACGCCAAGGGCAAGCTGGAGAAGCGCACGGTGCTGCGCCTCGACCACCGCCTGGCCCCGGTGAAGGTCGCGGTGCTGCCGCTTTCCAGGAACCCCGAGCTGTCGCCCAAGGCCAAGGGTCTCGCCCAGGCGCTGCGGCAGAACTGGAACATCGAGTTCGACGACGCGGGCGCGATCGGCCGCCGCTACCGGCGCCAGGACGAGATCGGTACGCCGTACTGCGTCACGGTCGACTTCGACACGCTTGAGGACAACGCGGTGACGGTGCGCGAGCGGGACTCGATGAAGCAGGAGCGTGTGTCGCTGGACCAGATCGAGGGGTACCTGGCCGGGCGTCTCGCCGGAGCCTAGGTCCTCCGCGGGCCGTGCCTGGGGGCTGCCGCCCCAGGCCCCCGCTTTCGGCCCCTGAGGGACTCGTCCTCAAACGCCGGACAGGCTGAGAACGCCTGTCCGGCGTTGGTCATTGGCCCTCGATACGCGCCTCGCTTTGGCCCTGTTGTGCGGGCCGCGGCGTCGCGAGGCTGGCTCCATGAGCCTCGCCTTCCTCCTCACCACCCTCGTTGTCGTCGCCACGCCCGGCACCGGTGTCGTCTACACCCTGGCCGCCGGTCTGTCCCGGGGGCGCCGGGCGAGCGTCGTCGCGGCCTTCGCCTGCACTCTCGGGATCGTGCCGCACGTCCTGGCCACCGTCACCGGTCTCGCCGCGCTGCTGAACGCGAGCGCGAGTGCCTTCCAGATCCTCAAGTACGCCGGTGTCGCCTACCTTCTGTACATGGCGTGGGCGACGGTGCGGGACAAGGGGAGCATCGCCGTCGACGGGGAGGCCGCCCCGAGTTCGGCGGGCCGGGTCATCGTGCGGGGCGTGCTCGTCAACATCCTCAATCCGAAGCTGACGATCTTCTTCTTCGCGTTCCTGCCGCAGTTCGTCGACCCGGGTCGGCCGCATGCCCTGCCGAGGATGCTGGAGCTGAGCGGCGTGTTCATGCTGGCGACCTTCGTGGTGTTCGCCGGGTACGGCATCCTCGCCGCCTCCGTCCGCAGCCACGTCACCTCACGGCCGCGGGTGATGGCGTGGCTGCGGCGGAGCTTCGCGGGGTCGTTCGTGGCGCTGGGCGCGAAGCTCGCCCTCACCGCGAGGTGAACCTCAACGCCCCTGCAGGGACTTCACGTTGTCGCCGAACGTCCAGTTCTTCGAGCCGTCCCAGTTGATGGACCAGGTCATCAGGCCCTTGAGCGAGGTGCCGTAGTGCTTCCAGGCCTGGGAGACCAGTGACGGTGACATGTAGCCGCCGCCCGCTCCCGACTGGGCGGGCAGGCCCGGCACCTGCTTGTCGTAGGGCACCCTGATCGTCGTGCCCTGCACGACGAGGCCCTTGTTGAGGCAGTCGGTCTGCGCGGTGAAGCCGGCCACGGTGCCGGCCGAGTAGGAGTCGCCGGAGCAGCCGTACATGCTGCCGTTGTAGTACTGCATGTTCAGCCACCACAGGCGGCCGTTGTCCGCGTACTTCTTGATGACCGGCAGGTACGCGCCCCAGATCGAGCCGTAGGTGACGCTGCCACCGGTGACGTAGGCGGTCTCCGGGGCCATGGTGAGGCCGAAGCCCGACGGCATGCGCGCCAGTACTCCGTCGATGATGCGGATCAAGTTGGCCTGGGAGGTGGAGGGTTGGGTGATGCTGCCGCTGCCGACCAGGCCCGTCTCGATGTCTATGTCGATGCCGTCGAAGTTGTACTTCTTCAGGATCGGGACGATCGTCGCGACGAACCTGTCCGCCACGGCGGTCGAGTTGAGGTCGATTCCGGCCGTCGCGCCGCCGATCGACAGCAGGATCGTCCGCCCGGACGCCTTGGCCGCGCACATCTCCGCGGGCGTCGCCACCTTCACGCCCGCGTCCATGCCGTCCTCCCAGAGGGCCGTTCCGTCGGAACGGATCACGGGGAAGGCGGCATTGATCACGTTGTAACCGTGCGCGGCTATACGGGAGTCGGTGATCGGGGTCCAGCCGAAGGGCGGGTGGACGCCGTTCGCGGAGCCGTCCCAGTTCTCCCAGTAGCCCTGGAGGACCTTGCCGGCGGGCCGCGACTTCACGGCACAGGTGTCGGCGGCGGAGGCGGTGGTGGCCGCGGGGAGCTGGGTGAGGCAGGCGGTCGTCAGCGCGGCGGCGAGCAGGCACAGCGTGCGGCGGAGCATACGGGGCCTCCCGGTGGGGGTGCGGTGAGGTGAGGTGGGGTGACGCGGGGTGAGGTGGCGGTCGATGTCGTAGGCATGACAGTGCTCGCGGTCCAGACCTTTCGTCAATAGGTCTGGACCACTCCATCCACGGGGTGACAAGTATGGAATGACAGATATTGAAATTTGTCATCCACGGTGAGAGGGTGGGCCACATGACGATGCAGACACGAAACCTCGGAACCACCGGCCCCCAGGTCTCCGCCCTCGGCCTCGGCTGCATGGGCATGTCGCCGGTGTACGGCGACGTGGACCGGGCCGAGTCGATCGCGACCCTGCACGCCGCCCTCGACGCGGGCCTGACCCTCCTCGACACCGGCGACTTCTACGGCATGGGCCACAACGAGATGCTGATCGGCGAGGCGTTGCGCACGGCCCCCGCGGGACTGCGCGAACGGGCCCAGCTCAGCGTGAAGTTCGGCGGCCTGCGCGACCCGGAGGGCGGCTGGTCCGGCCAGGACGGGCGCCCGGCCGCCGTCAAGAACTTCGCCGCCTACTCCCTGCAGCGCCTCGGCGTCGACCACATCGACGTCTACCGCATCGCCCGGGTCGACCCGGACGTGCCGATCGAGGAGACCGTCGGCGCCATCACGGAACTGGTCGAGAAGGGATACGTGCGCCACATCGGCCTGAGCGAGGCCAGTGCCGCCAACATCCGCCGCGCCGCCGCCACCGCGCCCATCGTCGACCTCCAGATCGAGTACGCGATCATCACCCGCGACATCGAGCGGGAGATCCTGCCGACCACCCGTGAACTGGGCATCGCCATCACGGCGTACGGCGTCCTCTCCCGCGGTCTCATCTCCGACCACATCACCCGCGACAAGCAGTTCGGCCCGAACGACTGGCGTTCCGTCTCGCCCCGCTTCCAGGGCGAGAACCTCCAGCGCAACCTGGATCTGGTCGACGCGCTGCGGAAGATCGCCGAAGAGAAGGGCGTGTCCGTCGCGCAGATCGCCTTCGCCTGGGTGCTCGCCCGGGGTGAGGACATCGTGCCGCTCGTCGGCGCCCGTACCCGTGAGCGGCTCGGCGAGGCGCTGGGCGCGCTGGAGGTGAACCTGGACGAGGCCGACCTGACGGCGATCGAGGAGGCGGCGCCCGCGGACGCGGTGGCGGGCACCCGGTACCCGGCGGCGCAGATGGCGAGCCTCGGCACCGAACACTGAGCACGCCGTGCCGGGTACGGTCTAGGCCATGGCACCGACCTCCCAGACCCTGACCGCCGAGCGCATCCTCGAAGCGACCGAGGAGGTGCTGCGCCGCCACGGACCGGCCAAGGCCACCGTGGTCGACGTGGCCCGCGCGCTCGGCGTCAGCCATGGCAGCGTCTACCGCCACTTCCGGACCAAGGCGGCGCTGCGGGAGGCCGTGACGAAGCGGTGGCTGGACCGCACGACCGAGGTGCTGGCCGGCATCGCCGCCGACGGGCGGCGGGACCCGGAGGCCAGGCTGCGCGAGTGGTTCACGGAGCTCTTCGCCGCCAAGCGCCGCAAGGCGGGCGGCGACCCGGAGCTGTTCGCCACCTACACGGTGCTGGCCGGCGAGACCGGTGAGGTGGTCGGTTCCCACATCGCCGAACTCACCGGCCAGCTGACCCAGATCGTGCGGGCCGGCGTCGAGGCGGGCACCTTCACCGCCGACGACCCGGAGACCACCGCCCGCGCCCTCTTCCAGGCCACCGCCCGCTTCCACGACCCGGGTTACGCCAAGGAATGGGAACAGCAGGGCGTGCAGGGCGAGTTCGAGGCCGTGATGGACCTACTGGCGCGCGGCCTGCACCCCTAGGGCCTGTCCAGCGGGTCATGCCGGCGTCGCGGGGTCTGGCGCGCACTCCTCCACTGCCTTGAAGGCGTGAGGGAGGGGACGGGACCCCCAGCGGCGTTGTCGTACTCGCCGACTCCCCCACTCTCGGCTCCGGTCAAGCGGAGGGGACCCCCATCGCGTCGACTCCCTCCTCCGCCTTGCAGCCGCACGCACCAGAGCCCGCTCGGGTCGGCGACAACGCGCAGTCCCTTCCAGCCGGCCTGATCAGCCGGACAGGCCCTGGTGTCGGGGCACCCTGCTGGGGTGAACGTTCGCCTGTCGGGGCGCTAGCTTCCGGCGACGTGCCTCCAGAAGTCGCGCATCAGCTGGGTGGGCGTCGGGTTCCGCATGGCTGCCTGGGTGAGCAGGATCGAGACCGTTCCCGTCGGCGGGACGATGTGGGCCGTCGTGCCCGTGCCGCCGACCCAGCCGTAGCGCCCGGGGACGTTCCACGGGTCGGACGGGGTGACGTCGACCTGGCCGCCGTAGCCCCAGCCCTGGCCCTCAAGGAAGAGGGGGACCCGGTCGCGCTGCTCGGCGGTGAGGTGGTTGGTGGTCATGCGGCTGACCGAGGTGGGGGTGAGGAGGCGGTGGCCGCCGCCCTCGCCGGCGTTCAGCAGCATGCGCGCGAAGGCGAGCCAGTCGTCGGCCGTGGAGGCCAGGCCCCCGCCGCCCGAGTGGAAGCGCGGGACACGGCTGAACCCGCCGTCCGGAGTGTCCGCCCGTTCCAGGGTGCCGTCGGAGGCCGTGGTGTAGGCCGAGGTGAAGCGGTTTCGCTTCGACGCCGGGACCTCGAACGCGGTGTCCTTCATGCCCAGCGGTTCGAAGATCCGCTCCGCGAGGAAGTCCGGCAGCGAACGGCCCGACGCCCGGGCGACCAGGATGCCCTGCAGGTCGGACGAGGTGCCGTAGAGCCAGGCCTCGCCCGGCTGGTACAGCATCGGCACCTGCGCGAGCAGGCCCAGCCAGGTGGCCGGGTCCGGCCAGTCCTGCAGGAAGCGGCCGTCCCGCTGCACCGGGAACAGCGACTGCACCGCGGGGAGCGTGAAGTCGGCGGGGAAGCCCCAGCCGGTGCGCGAGCTGAGCACGTCCTCGACCGTGATCGGGCGGACGGCGGGGACCACGTCCTCGACGGGGCTGGACGGGGTGCGCACCACCGACGGCTTCGCCAGCTCCGGCAGCCACTCCTCCACCGGCGAGTCCAGCCCGAGCAGCCCGTCCTCCACCAGCATCAGCACCGCCGCCGCCGTGATCGGCTTGGTGATCGAGGCGATACGGAAGATCGAGTCCCGGGCCATCGGGGCGGAGCCGTCGGTGTCCACCGAGCCCACGGTCACCACCTCGACGTCGTCACCGCGGGCGACCAGGGCGACGGCGCCGGGGGCGGTGCCCCGGTCGACATGCTGCTGCAGGATGTCGTGCAGATCACTCATCGGTCGGCCTTCCGGTCCGGGTGGCAGTCCTCAGTACGACTCCCACGGCGGCGAAAAGTCATCTCCGGCAGCAGGGCAAATTCAGGCCTCCGACGGATCCACGGTCGCCTGGTGCGCCTCGGCCAGATGCTCCTCCGCCTTCAGCCAGGGCAGGAACTGGGCGCCCTTGCGCCAGCCGCACGTGTCACACCTGATCGTGCGCTGCACTCCCGCCCGCTGCACCCGGACGACGTGCTCGCGTCCGTGCTGGTCCCAGCGGCTCACCTTGCTCGTGTTGATCTCCAGCATGCTGCCTCGCCTCCGGCTAAGGAGTGTGCAGCAAGACCAACATCAACAGGGTGCCCTCCGCCGTGAGTTGACCAAGCCGTAGCCGATCCCACACACCTCAGCCGATCGTGCGGGGCAGCCGCAGGCTCAGCAGCCCGGTCAGGACCACACAGCCCAGCTGCACCAGAAGGGTCGTGACCAGGGCGTCCCGCATTCCGGCATGCGGGACCAGGGACAGGAAGAGGGTGCCCAGGGCGGCCACGCCGAGCGCGAGCGCCGACTGCTGCGTGGTCATCATCACCCCGCTGCCGACACCGGCACGGGCGGCCGGCACCTCGGAGAGAACGACCCGGAAGACGATGGGGAGTTGGAGTGCCTGCCCCGCTCCGGCGAGGGCCGCACCGGGGAGCAGCTCCACCAGGCCGAGGCCGGGCCAGGACCGCCATGCCGCCAGGGCCATCAGTCCGACGCCGAGCCCTTGGACCAGCGCGCCGGCGGTCACCACCCGGGTGCCGTACCGGGCCACCAGCCGCGGGCCGGCCAGCGAGACGAAGAAGAAGACGACGGCCATCGGCGCGAGCGCCAGCCCCGCCGGGACCGGCCCCAGTCCCGCGCCCCGCTGCAGCGCCACCGCGATCACGAACATGAACCCGCTGAAGCCGACGGAGAAGGGGAGGATCATCACCAGCCCGCGCCTGAGCGAGGTCAGCGCGAACAGGCTCGGCGGCACCAGCGGCGTACGGCCCTGCCGGTCCGCCCGCCGCTCCACCAGGTAGAACGCCGTCGCCACGAACGGGAACGCCAGCAGCGACAGCCACGTCCACAGCGGCCAGCCCGCCGAGCGGCCCTCGGTGAGCGGGGCCAGCAGCGCGAGGAGGGACGCCGTGAGCAGGACGGTGCCGGGCCCGTCCACCGGCTCCGGACGCCGGGAACGGGTCTCGGGCACGCCACGGGCCGCCAGGACCAGGCCCACGACGACCACGGGGACGTTCACCAGGAAGACCGAGCGCCAACCCGTGCCCGCGATGTCCGCGGCCACGAGCACCCCGCCGAGGATCTGCCCGGCGACCATGGACAGCCCGGCCGTGGCGCCGTAGAGACTCATGGCCTTCGCCCGTTGCTGCCCCGCGGTGGCCGACTGGATGGTGGCGAGGACCTGCGGCAGCATCGCGGCCGACGCGGCGCCCTGCGCGACCCGCGCCGCGACCAGCGTCCAGGCACTGGGCGCGAGTCCGCAGGCCAGCGAGGTCAGCCCGAAGGCCGCCATGCCGCCCAGGAAGAAGCGGCGCCGGCCGAACAGGTCGCCAAGCCGTCCGCCCAGGACGAGCAGCACGGCGTACGCGAGCCCGTACCCGGCGACGACGAGTTCCAGCACGGACTCGCTCGCGTGCAGGTCCCTGCCGATGGACGGCAGGGCGACGTTGACGATGAAGAAGTCGATCAGGGGAAGTGCCGCTGCCAGCAGCACGGTGAAGAGCCCGAGGCCGCCGAGCGAGGGTGTCGCGGCCGGCGAGCGGACGGTGCGTGGAGCGATGGTTTCGGTCACGCCTTCGAGCCTGCGACCACTCCCAGAGGGGTACCAGAGTCTCCTTATCCTGGTAGAAGCACTACCTGGAAACAGGCTCTGCGGGGCGGCACGCTGGAGGCATGACGACGATGGCACAGGATCATGCGGTACGCACCCCGGGCACCCCTGTGACCAGGGACGCCGCCGGTTCGGTGCGACGGCACGAACTCGCCGGGTTCCTGCGGCACCGGCGTGAGCACATCACGCCCGAGCAGGTCGGCCTGCCCCGCGGCCGCCGACGCCGCACACCCGGCCTGCGCCGCGAGGAGGTCGCCCACCTCGCCGCCGTCGGCGTCACCTGGTACACGTGGCTCGAACAGGCCCGGGACATCCAGGTCTCCGTGCAGGTCCTGGACGCACTGGCCCGCACGCTCTTCCTGGACCCCAGCGAGCGCGCCCACCTCTTCCAGCTGGCGGGCCAGGTGGACCCGACGCCGGCCACCAGCTGCCCGTCGATCACGCCCGCGGTGCGCGCCGTCCTGGAGCACCTGGAGCCGGTCCCGGCCTGCGTGCAGAACAGCCGCTACGACATCCTCGCCTACAACCGCACGTACGGGATGCTGCTGTGCGACCTGGACGCGGTGCCGCCCGAGGACCGCAACTGCATGATCCTCTCCTACACACACGACGATTGGTGCTCCTCGATCGTGCATCTGCAGGACGCCCAGCGCATGATGGCCGCCCGCTTCCGCGCCACGATGGCGGGCCATCTCGCCGAGCCCGCCTGGAAGATGCTCCTGAAGCGGCTGCGCGCCGAGTCCGCGGAGTTCTGCGAGAACTGGGACCGCCACGAGGTGGTGGCCCACCGCACCAAGCGCAAGCAGTTCGACAATCGCCATGTGGGTCGCCTCACGGTGGACCACACGGACCTGTGGCTGGGTCCGGAACCGGGCCCACGCATCGTGACGTACGCACCGGCGGACGAGGAGTCGAGGAAGCGGTTGGAGAGGCTGCAGCAGATCGCGTTGGAGAAGGGCGCCTCTCGCGACTCTCAACCGGCGTGAGGGTGAGACCAGCCCCGACTACGCACGCACTCCGGCGGCTTCGCGCACCTCGGCGGACTCCAGCTGCTTGGCCGTCCGCTCGGCAGTCCCCTTCGCCCAACGCCCGTTCGTCAACGCCCCGAACACGAGTACCGCGACCCCGCACCCCACGAGAATCCACCACCCCGGCACCGAAGCCGACACGAACGTGTCCTTGTACGACGACGAGCCCACGCCGGACGCCAGCACCGCACCCACCACGGCGACGCCCAGCGTCTGACCGAGCTGTCGGCTCGTGGAGGCGACGGCGGCGGCGACACCGGCCTGCGCGCGCGGCATCCCGGACACCGCCGTGTTCGTGATCGGCGCGTTCACGAACCCGAACCCGATGCCGAACACCATGTACCCGAGGAACAGCGTGGCGTTGGACGTCTCCGCGTCGAACGCCGCGAACAGCACCGCGCTCGCGGTCATCGCGAACCCCGCGATCAGCAGCGGCAGCCGAGGCCCCCGGCTGCCGACCAGCCGCCCGGACAGCGGGGCGCACAGGAACATCGGCACCGCCATCGGCAGCATCCACAGCCCGGCGTGCAGCGCGCTCAGGCCCCGTACGTTCTGCAGATACAGCGTCGACAGGAACAGGAATCCGCCCAGTGCCGCGAACGCGCTGATCGCGATCACGGTCGCACCGCTGAACGGCACGGAACGGAAGAACCGCAGATCGATGAGGGGTTCGTCGCGCCGGGGCTCGTACCAGAGGAGCCCGATCAGCGCGGCCACGGCGATCACGGCGAACGGCGCGATCGAGCCGGCGCCTGAGCTAGGTGCCTCGATGATCGCGTACGTCAGGGAGCCGAACAGGGCGATGACCAGGGACTGTCCGACCGGGTCGGGGCGGCGGGCCTTGGGCGCCCGGGACTCGGGGACGAAGCGCAGGGTGAGGAGCAGCGCGGTCAGGCCCACCGGCAGGTTGACCCAGAAGATCGACCGCCAGCCGACCGACTCCACGAGCAGCCCGCCTACCAGCGGACCGGCGGCCATCGATATGCCGACGACCGCGCCCCACACGCCGATCGCACGGGCGCGCTCGCGCGCGTCCGTGAAGGTGTTGGTGATGATCGACATGGCGACCGGGTTGAGCATCGAGCCGCCGACCGCCTGGAGCATGCGGAAGGCGATCAGCGCGTCGAGGCTGGGCGCCAGGGAGCAGAGCAGTGAGCCCAGGCCGAAAATGGTCAGGCCTGCGATGAAGACCTTCTTGCGGCCGATCCGGTCGGCGGTGGAACCCGCGAGCATGAGCAGCGAGGCCAGGACGAGCGTGTAGGCGTCGATCGTCCACTGGAGACCCGACGTACTGGCGTCCAGGTCGTGCTGCATCGACGGCAGGGCGACGTTCAGGGCGGTGACGTCGAGGCTCACGATCAGCAGGCTCATGCAGCAGATCGCGAGGACGAGCTGACGTCGGCGGGGGCTGAGCTCGGGCATGCGTTGCAGCGTACACCGACTTCGATAGTGCGTCTAACTAATTACCTGGCGTATCTCGGGCGGCCTGAAGGGGAGGCTTTGGGAGTGCGCGACAATGGGTGCTTGCCCATGACCGCTGCCGTACTTCCGCCCGGAGCCTGCTGATGTCCCACCCGCTGTCCATCGGTCCGCACGCCGTCACGCCGCCTGTCGTGCTCGCGCCCATGGCCGGGATCACCAATGCACCCTTCCGCACGCTGTGCAGGGAGTTCAGCGGGGGCAAGGGGCTGTTCGTCAGCGAGATGATCACGACCCGGGCGTTGGTCGAGCGCAACGAGAAGACCATGCAGCTGGTCCACTTCGACGCGACGGAGAATCCGCGCTCGATCCAGCTGTACGGCGTCGACCCGGCGACCGTCGGCAAGGCCGTCCGCATGATCGCGGAGGAGGGCCTCGCCGACCACATCGACCTGAACTTCGGGTGCCCGGTGCCCAAGGTGACGCGCAAGGGTGGGGGATCCGCGCTGCCGTACAAGCGGCATCTGCTGCGGGCCATCCTGCGCGAGGCCGTGTCCGGGGCCGGGGATCTTCCGGTCACCATGAAGATGCGCAAGGGCATCGACGACGACCACATCACGTATCTCGACGCGGGGCGTATCGCTGTCGAGGAGGGTGTCACTGCCATCGCCTTGCACGGGCGGACCGCCGCCCAGCACTACGGCGGCACGGCCGACTGGGATGCCATCGCCCGGCTGAAGGAGCACGTCCCGGAGATTCCGGTGCTCGGGAACGGGGACATCTGGTCGGCCGAGGACGCGCTGCGGATGGTGCGGGAGACCGGGTGTGACGGGGTGGTCGTGGGCCGGGGGTGTCTGGGGCGGCCGTGGCTGTTCGCGGATCTGGTGGCGGCGTTCGAGGGGCGGGGAGGCGGTGCGCGGCCCTCGCTGCGTGAGGTGGCCGGTGTGATGGTTCGGCATGCCACGCTGCTTGGTGAGTGGATCGGTGACGAGGCCAAGGGTGTTGTCGACTTTCGTAAGCACGTGGCCTGGTATCTGAAGGGGTTCGCCGTCGGGAGCGAGATGCGTAAGCGGCTTGCCGTCACGTCGTCTCTGGAGGAACTACGGGGCGGGCTGGACGAGTTGGATCTGGACCAGGCCTGGCCCGATGGTGCCGACGGGCCTCGTGGGCGTACGTCAGGCAACAACAGGGTGGTGCTGCCGGACGGTTGGCTGAAGGACCCGTATGACTGTGCGGGGGTCGGGGAGGACGCCGAGCTGGATACGTCCGGCGGGTGAGTCGGATGCCTGCGGCGCCTGTGCGGCTTCGGTGGGGGTGCGTGTAGCGCGTCGGGTTCGGTGGGGGGGGTCGGGGCCGGTGCGGGGGGTGTCCGTCCTCGGTCCGGCGGTGCTGTTGGTGGGGATGTGCTGGTGATGGACGCCGGACGCTGCGGGCGGGCACCCCCCGCCCCGTCCCCTTCCCGCCGTTTGCGGCTACGGCGCCTGCCGCGGCGTTCCGCTCAGCCCTTCTTGGGGTGTGGGGTCGAGCCGTATGCCGTGAGGAAGGCGTCGCGGAAGTTGCTCATCTTCCAGACCGGGGCGTTGTGGGCGGGGCGCAGGCCGTCTGTCCAGTTCCAGGAGTTGATCTTGTCGAGGACCTTCGGGTCCTTGGCCACGATCGAGATCGGGACGTCCCGGCTGGCGTGGTTGCCGCTGACTCGGGCGATGGGCTGGTGGTCGCCGAGGAAGACGAGGACGGTGTTGTCGTTGCCGTAGCGCTCCAGCCACTGGGTGAGGGCGGTCACCGAGTACTGGACCGACTTGCCGTACTCCGCCTGGGACTTGGGCGAGCTGGTGAGGATGTCCGAGGGCTTCTTGCCGGCCTTCTGGATGGCGTTGAAGATCGAGCCGTTGCCGATCTGGTCCCACGGGACGATCTTCGGGAGGGGCGCCCACGGCTGGTGGCTGGAGGTCAGGATGAGGAACGACATCCGTGACTTGCCGTTGGCCGGCTTCTTGCTGTGCACCTGCCTCTGGAACTGTTCGAGGGCGTACTGGTCGGGCATGGTCGACCAGCTGAACTTCGGCCCCTTGTAGCCCAGCTGGAAGGCGTCGTAGACCTTGTCGAGGCCGTACCACTTCTCCTCCGGCCAGCCCTTCTGCACGCCCGGCATGATGCCGACCGTGTCGAAGGCACCGGTCTTCTGGAACGCCTTGGTGAGGGTGAGGTGTTCGCCGTTGCCCGCGGTGACGGTCCGGTAGCGGCTCTGGTTGTTGATCCACAGGCCCGACATGGTCGTGGAGTGGCCGAGCCAGCTGCTGCCCCCGTACGTCGCCGACGTCAGCCAGCCGCTCTTGGCGTGGAAGCCCGCCTTCGCGAGGGCCTTGGTGCGCGCGGCGAGTGTCGCGTCCACTCCGGGCGCCTCGACCGGGTCCTCGATCGCGCTGCGGCCGTAGCTCTCGATGAAGGTGAAGACCATGTCCTTGCCGCGCAGATCCGGCACCAACTGGCTGGGCGGTGTGTTGCCGAACGTGTCAGCCCGCGCGATCTTCCCGAATGCCGCCTCGTCCCGGATGGCGTCCCGGACCCGCTCCGCGCGGTACTTGAGCATCGTGACGGTGTGCTCGGCGGACAGCGGCACGCCGGCGTTCTGCAGGTTCACGCTCGCGCAGGTCATCCAGAACGCGCACAGCACCAGGAGGACGCGGGTCGAGTGGCCCGGGTGCCGCCCCACCAGGTTGCCGACGCGGACCGCCGCGAGGGCCATCACGGCGAGGATGAGCGCGACGAGCAGGACGACGCCGATGGCCGCCAGTTGGGCCGTCCCCTTGCCCAGCGTGTCGCCGAGGTAGGACTGTGCGTCGGTCAGCAGCGGCCAGTCCAGGATGATGTTGAAGCCGCGGCCGAGGTATTCGTAGAAGCCGATGTCCATCAGGTTCAGCACGGTGAGCACGCCGAGCAGCAGCCCGAACAGCACCGCCACGATCAGCCTCGGCCTGCGCGGCAGAGCGGTCAGCACGGCCGCCCCGAGCAGCGCCTCCACCGGTAGTCGTATGAACTCGGCCGGGCGGAAGGTCTCAAGGCGGTTCGGCATCACGAGCGCCGCGACGATGAGCGCGAGCGCGCCGGTCGTCACGACGATGCCGATGACCTGCGCGGGCACGGGGTGGGCGGCCTTCCAGCGCCGCCAGGCCCGCCGGGGGTGGGGGCGCGGAAGGGAGCGTATGCGGGAGAGGAGGCTCGGGGCGGCGACGAGTTCCTTGCCGGCTTCTCGCTCCGCGGTCTCGTCCCCGGGCGCCCCTGCCGTTTCCGTTGTCTGGCGCGTGCTCGTGTCCTGAGGCAACCCGAAGGTCCTTCCATGCGAGGCCCTGATGCGGAGTGGCGGGCCACGCTGGGGAGGCTGGGACCCGCCACAATTCCGTACGGCCCACCCTGCGCCCACGTTCAGAGGCCAAGGGCAAACACCCGGCAAACGGGTAACCAACGCTGCCGCCAGCGCCCTCCAGGCGTGCAGGGAACGGCGCGATCGGCTACGACGAGCCCGCTGCCGCCCATGGCCGGTCTTTGGGGGGAAGTTGCGGGGAACGGCACGATCGGCCACGGCGAGCCCGCTGTCGCTCACGGCCGGTCTTTGGGGGGACGTTGCGGGGAACTGCGCGACCGGCCACAACGAGCCCGCAGCCGCAACACAACCCCCCGCCCCGAGTTCTTACGCGCCCCCAACCGCCGTCAGCAGAGCGAGAGGCGCCGCCGCCGAACGAGATTCCCGCACGCACGCATGCGGATACGGCACCGGCTCCGTGTGCGTGTCCCGGCCGTACCCCGCGAGAACCTCCGGCAGCCGATGACCGGAGGTCGTCGCCGCGTCCACCAGGGCATGGGCGACGACCCGGGCCTCGTCATGCAGCCCGTAGCGGGCCAGTCCGAGGGTGATCAGTGCGTTGTCGTGCGGCCACACCGAACCGCGGTGGTACGAGAGGGGGTGGTAGGCCGCCTGGCCCGCGGCCAGCGTCCGCACACCCCAGCCCGAGAAGAAGTCGGGCTCCAGCAGCCGCCGGCCCACGACCTCCCCGTACTCCTTGTCCAGCAGCCCCGACCAGAGCAGATGCCCCGCGTCCGAGGCCAGGGCGTCGACCTGCTTGCCGTCGCCGTCGAGGGCGAGTGCGGGGAAGGAACACTCCCGCATCCAGAAGTCCCGCTGGAAGCGGTCGCGGAGGTCGCCGGCGGCCTGTTCGAGTAACGCCGCGTAAGTTCCGTCCTCCCATACCGTGCGGGCGATCCACGCCGTGCGGCGCAGTGCGTCGTACGCGTATCCCTGCGCGCCCGCCGCCATCACCGCCCCGCTCGCCCGTGTCCCGTCGGCGGAGCAGATCGCGCCGGGGGAGTCCTTCCAGTTCTGGTTGGCGAGGCCGCCCTGGTCGGCGCGGTAGACGAGGTAGCCGCGGGAGGTGAGCCCGCCGTGGTCGAGCATCCAGCCGACCGCCGCTCGGGCGTGGGGCTCCAGCCGGCGCGCGAGAGCCGCGTCCCCGGTCTGCTCGACGTAGGCGCCCAGGAGGACGAGGAAGAGGGGGGTCGCGTCCACGGAGCCGTAGTAGCGGCCGTACGGCACCTGGCCGAAGTGCGCCAGCTCCCCGTGCCGCACCTCGTGCACGATCTTGCCGGGCTGGGACACCGCGTCCGCTCCGGTCTCGGTCGCCTGGGCCGCGGCGAGGGCCGGGAGCGTGGCCGCGGCGAGCTGGGGGCGGTAGGGAAGGGCGAAGAGCGAGGTGAGCAGGGCGTCCCGGCCCAGCAGGGTCAGGAACCAGGGGGCGCCCGCAGCCGGCACGCGAAGGTCCTCGCCGTCCGGGCCCGTCGCCGTGACCTGGAGTGCGGCCAGGTCGGCGAGGCCGCGTGCGCAGGCCGCCGCCAGCTCGGGCCAGCCGGTCGGGAAGGACACACCCTCCACGAACTCACTTTCCAGAGTGCGGAGTTGGGTCTTTGCGGCGGTCGGGGACGTCGGGACCTGCGCGGAGCCGGCGGCTCCGTGGGGGTGGGCCGCCACCCGAAGCGTCAGTTCCGCCGTGCCGTGCGGCTGGAGGTCCAGGGTCCATACGAGGCGGCGGGCGCCCGTGCCCGTCTCCTCGACGGCGTCCGGGGCGGGGGTGGTCCGCACCGTCGTACGGGAACGCCAGTCGCCGCGCTGGTAGCCGAACTCCATGCCGTCGTCGAGGGCCTGGCGGGAGCGGACGGCACCGATCTTGGTGTAGGTGCGGTGGTCGGAGCGCAGTTCGAACTGGTCGGTGAAGTCGGCGTCCGCGGTGACCGCGAGGCGGACCGTCGTCGGCACCGGGCGGTTGCTGGTCACCCGCAGGGACTCGACGAACGCGCTGTCCCCGACGGCCTGTTCGCGGAAGATCGTGTACGCGGGCGGCTCCTGGCGTCCGCCGCGCGGGACGAGGACACAGCGCGCCGTGTCCCCGTCCGCGACCGGCGTGAGCGCCTCGGGTACGGCGCCGTCGACCGTCAGTTGCCAACGGCTCAGGTGCCGGGCGTCACGCACGAACAACCCGTCCGGGGAGCCCGATCCCCGGACACCGCTGATGTCCCCGCCGTCGCCCATGGCCGCGAACGTCCCGCCGTGCACGAGCAGATGATGCCGCTCCGTCATGCCCGGTCCCCTCCCCTGACTCCCTTGTCACTGCTGTCGAACGTGCCGTCGCCCATGAGGGACACGCCGTGTCCGGGGCGCATGTGGAGCAGATCCAGCGCGAGCGCGGCGGTCCAGCCGAACCCGGTCGCACCGCACGCCTCGCCGGTGTGCGGGTCCACGTACTCCGCGAACCCGGAGGTGCCGGCGATGTCCAGGACGGCCTCCCGCAGCGCGTCGGCCATCGCCTGCTCGCCGTGGGTGCGCAGCCCCCGCTCCAGCAGCCAGCTCGTGTTGAACCAGGCCGGGCCGCGCCAGTAGCGGTGCGGGTCGAAGGCCTCGCCGAGGAGGTCGTAGGACGGGGGGAGGCGGGTCGAGCTGCCGAGTCCGAAGTGCGGTCCGCGGGTCGTGCGCACGAGGGCGTCGGCCGTCCCGCGCGGCAGCGTGGGCAGCAGGAGGGGGAGCAGGCCCGAGACGCTTCGCTCCGGGATCAGCTCGTCGCTGCGGACGTCCCGGCAGAAGAACATCTGCTCGGTGGGGTCCCACAGGCGGTCGAGCATTGCGGTCGTCAGCCGCTCCGCCCGCGCGCGGCGGGCCGCGCCCGTCGCGCCCAGCTCGTCCGCCACCCGGGACAGGGCGTGCTCGGAGGCGATGAGCAGGGCATTGAAGGAGGGGTCCTCGACGGCGAACTCGGATGCTCCGTCGGCGTATTCGCGATCCCGGTAGTCCGTCGCCAGCCGCACGTACCGCCCGTAGTCCAGGTCCGTCGGCCGGTCCTCGGCGGCCCCGTGGTCGAGGTCGGCGCGGCGGAAGGAGCGGGCCGGGGCGGGGGTGACGCGGGCCAGCGGGGCATCCCAGCAGGGGCTGTTGTCCATGCCCTGCTCCCAGGGGTGGACGACGGACACCAGGCCGCCTCCGCCGAGGTCACGGCGGTGCAGCAGATAGCGGTGCCAGGCGGCCAGGCGGGGATACACCCGGGTGAGGAAGCCGCGGGCGCGGGACAGGCCCGGGTCGGCGCAGTGCACCAGCCAGGCGGCGAGCGCGTGCACCGGTGGCTGCACGATGCCTGAGGTCTGTACGGTGCGCGGGGCGCCCGCGGCGCGCCCCGCGGTCGAGGAGCGCCAGAAGTCGGGGCTCGGGAAGTACGCGTCGAGCGGGACGGAGGGGTTGAAGACGATGTGCGGGATCCGCCCGTCCTCCCACTGGGCGTCCAGCAGCGTCTCCAGCTCCCGCTGCGCCCGTAACGGCGACAGATGTCTGAGGCCGATCGCGATGAACGCGGAGTCCCAGGACCACTGGTGCGGATACAGGCTGCGCGAGGGGACGGTGGAGGCTCCCGTCCAGTTGTCCTCCAGTACGCGCACGGCTCCGAGGTGCAGCTCATCCGGCTCGGGCGGTGGATCGTATGCAATGGGGTGCTGTGCGGCACGGCTGGCGAGTTGGACAGTGCGATCCACTCAGGGCTCCCCGAAGGACGTGCGGACGACCGGTTCGGTCGTGGCTACCGTAGAGTTACGTCTATTTAACACGCAAAACTCAATATGTAATGCAGGCTTGAGAAACACAAGGGGGTGCGCATGACTGGACGCGGCCAGGCTCGCGCCGGCGATCTGCTCGAACTGGTACGAAGCGGGCGGGCCACCACGCGCGGCGCGCTCCAGCAGGCCACCGGGCTCTCCCGCGCCACCGTCGGCCAGCGCCTCGACCGGCTCTTCCGCGCGGGCTGGCTGCGCGAGGGCGCCGGCGGCCCGGTCGACTCGCCCCTCGGCGGACGCCCCTCCATCACCCTGGAGTTCGACGACGAGCACGCGGTGGTCCTGGCCGCCGACCTCGACACCCGCCACGCCCGCGCGGCCGTCCTCTCGCTGGCCGGCGAGATCCTCGCCGAGCACTCCGGCACGCTCGTCATCGAGGACGGCCCGGACGTCGTACTCGGTGAACTCGGCCGCTGGTTCGCCGAGTTGCTGGAGAAGGCCGGGCAGCCGGCTCGGACGGTCTGCGGGATCGGGCTCGCGGTGCCGGGGCCCGTCGACAGCGACACCGGCCGGGTCGTACAGCCGCCGATCATGCCGGGCTGGGACGGCCACGACATAAGAGGCCGCCTTGCCGGAGCCTTCGCCGAGTGCGCGGGCGAGGGGGCGGGGGTGGTGCCGGTGCTCGTGGACAATGACGCGAATCTGATGGCGTACGGCGAACAGCGCACGGGGTACGACGACTGTTCGGCGTTCGTGCTGGTCAAGGTGTCGACCGGTATCGGCGCGGGGGTCGTGGTCGACGGGTCGATCTACCGGGGCATCGACGGGGGCGCCGGCGACATCGGGCACATCCGGGTGGGCACGGAGGCGCTGTGCCGGTGCGGTGCGTACGGCTGTCTCGCCGCCGTCGCGAGCGGTGGTGCCGTCGCCCGGCGGCTCGCGGAGGCCGGGTTGCCGACGGCCTCCGGCTCGGATGTGCGGGATCTGCTCGCGGCCGGGCATCCCGAGGCGGTCGGGCTCGCCCGCGAGGCCGGGCGGCTGGTGGGGGACGTCCTGGCGACCGTCGTCACGCTGCTGAACCCCGGCGTGCTGATGATCGCCGGGGATTTGGCCGGAACTCCCTTCCTCACGGGGGTCCGGGAGTTGCTGTACCAGCGGGCGCTGCCCCGCTCCACGGCCCATCTGGACGTCGTGACCGCCCGGCTCGGGGAGCGGGCCGGGCTGGTGGGGGCCGGGGCGCTGGTCGTGGAGCACCTGTACGCGCCGGAGCGGGTGGAGGAGCGGCTGCTCGCGATGGGCGTGTGACGGCCGCGTTTCCGTCCCAGGTCGCGTCCGCATGGTGAAATCTGGCCGCCTGTGACAGCGTGATTCTTGCCACCCTTGATAAGGGCTGCGCTCAGATGAGCGGATCATGAGCGACTGCACTTCTCCAAGGGGTGGCACGCAGTGCCACCCCTTGATCGTTCATCGATCGAAATCAGACGTGCCGAGAGCCGCTCACATGAGCGGATTTCTCGGGTGAGTGAGGGGGGCTGTGTTCAAGAAGTGAAAACATCCGCCCGTCATCGCTTGCCAAGCTTTGACTTTCGATCCACTGGCGGACGAGTGGTTACGGGCGCATGACACGTGAGTAGACGTACCCAGAAGCCTTCGATCTGGGTATGTTCCTCGCCGTCAGGGCAGCCACCGCGTCCTCGAGGGAGTCGAGACCGTGTCGGAAAACAAAGAACCCCACGTAGCGAAGTTCGTTTACGACTTCACCGAGGGAAACAAAGACCTCAAGGACCTCCTGGGTGGCAAGGGCGCGAACCTCGCGGAGATGACCAACCTGGGACTCCCCGTTCCCCCTGGCTTCACCATCACGACGGAAGCCTGCAAGGTCTACCTCGACAGTGGCGAGGAGCCGGCGGCACTGCGTGACGAGGTGAGTGCGCACCTCGACGCTCTTGAGGCCCGCATGGGCAAGAAGCTCGGTCAGGCCGACAACCCTCTGCTCGTCTCGGTCCGCTCCGGCGCGAAGTTCTCGATGCCCGGAATGATGGACACGGTCCTGAACATCGGGCTCTCCGACAAGTCCGTGAAGGGCCTCGCCGAGCAGGCCGGCGACGAGCGGTTCGCCTGGGACTCGTACCGCCGCCTCATCCAGATGTTCGGCAAGACGGTCCTCGGCGTCGACGGCGAGCTCTTCGAGGACGCGCTGGAGGCGGCGAAGGCGGCCAAGAAGGTCACCGTCGACACCGAGCTGGAGGCCGCCGACCTCAAGAAGCTCGTCACCAAGTTCAAGAAGATCGTCAAGACCGAGGCCGGCCGCGACTTCCCGCAGGACCCGCGTGAGCAGATGGACCTCGCCATCCACGCGGTCTTCGACTCCTGGAACACCGAGCGCGCCAAGCTCTACCGCCGCCAGGAGCGCATCCCGCACGACCTCGGTACGGCCGTCAACGTCTGCTCGATGGTGTTCGGCAACCTCGGCCCGGACTCCGGCACGGGCGTCGCGTTCACCCGCGACCCGGCCTCCGGCCACCAGGGCGTCTACGGCGACTACCTGCAGAACGCGCAGGGCGAGGACGTGGTGGCGGGCATCCGCAACACCGTCCCGCTCGCGGAGCTGGAGCAGATCGACAAGAAGTCGTACGATCAGCTGATGCAGATCATGGAGACCCTGGAGAACCACTACAAGGATCTCTGCGACATCGAGTTCACCATCGAGCGCGGGCAGCTGTGGATGCTGCAGACGCGCGTCGGCAAGCGGACGGCCGGTGCCGCCTTCCGCATCGCCACGCAGCTCGTGGACCAGGGACTCATCGACGAGACCGAGGCGCTGCAGCGGGTCACCGGCGCCCAGCTCGCCCAGCTGATGTTCCCGCGCTTCGACGAGGACGCGAAGGTCGAGAAGGTCGGCCGGGGCATCGCGGCCTCGCCGGGCGCGGCGGTCGGCAAGGCGGTCTTCGACTCGTACACCGCCGTGAAGTGGTCGCGCTCGGGCGAGAAGGTCATCCTGGTCCGCCGGGAGACCAACCCCGACGACCTCGACGGCATGATCGCGGCCGAGGGCATCCTGACCTCGCGCGGCGGCAAGACCTCCCACGCGGCCGTCGTCGCGCGCGGCATGGGCAAGACCTGTGTCTGCGGTGCCGAGGAGCTGGAGGTCGACACCAAGCGCCGGCGGATGACCGTGCCCGGCGGGCACGTGGTGGAGGAGGGCGACCTCATCTCCATCGACGGTTCGAGCGGCAAGGTGTACCTCGGTGAGGTGCCCGTCGTCCCCTCCCCGGTCGTGGAGTACTTCGAGGGCCGGATGCACGCGGGCGCCAACGACGCCGACGAGCTGGTCGAGGCCGTGCACCGGATCATGGCGTTCGCCGACCGCAAGCGCCGCCTGCGGGTGCGCGCCAACGCGGACAACGCCGAGGACGCGCTGCGTGCGCGCCGCTTCGGGGCGCAGGGCATCGGCCTGTGCCGTACGGAGCACATGTTCCTCGGTGACCGCCGTGAGCTGGTCGAGCGTCTCATCCTGGCCGACACGGACGACGAGCGCGAGGAGTCCCTCAAGCAGCTCCTTCCGCTGCAGAAGCAGGACTTCGTGGACCTGTTCTCGGCGATGGACGGCCTGCCCGTCACCGTCCGGCTGCTGGACCCGCCGCTGCACGAGTTCCTGCCGGACATCACCGAACTGTCGGTGCGGGTCGCCCTTGCCGAGTCCCGCAAGGACCCGCACGAGAACGAGCTGCGCCTGCTCCAGGCCGTGCACCGGCTGCACGAGCAGAACCCGATGCTGGGCCTGCGCGGCGTACGTCTGGGACTTGTCATCCCCGGCCTGTTCACGATGCAGGTCCGGGCGATCGCCGAGGCCGCGGCCGAGCGCAAGAACGCCAAGGGTGACCCGCGCGCCGAGATCATGATCCCGCTCGTCGGCACGGTCCAGGAGCTGGAGATCGTCCGCGAGGAGGCCGACCAGGTCATCGCCGAGGTCGAGGCCGCGACCGGTACGCAGCTCAAGCTCGCCATCGGCACGATGATCGAGCTGCCGCGGGCCGCGCTCACGGCCGGCCAGATCGCGGAGGCGGCGGAGTTCTTCTCCTTCGGCACGAACGACCTCACCCAGACGGTGTGGGGCTTCAGCCGGGACGACGTGGAGGCCTCGTTCTTCACGGCCTACCTGGAGAAGGGCATCTTCGGCGTCAGCCCGTTCGAGACCATCGACAGGGACGGCGTGGGTTCGCTGGTCAAGTCCGCCGTGCAGGCGGGCCGCGAGACCCGTCCCGACCTGAAGCTCGGTGTCTGCGGCGAGCACGGCGGTGACCCGGAGTCGGTCCACTTCTTCCACGAGGTGGGTCTGGACTACGTCTCCTGCTCGCCGTTCCGGATCCCGGTGGCGCGCCTGGAGGCGGGCCGCGCGGCCACACAGTCGACGGGCAGCGACCACCGCTGACCCGACGGCCACTGAACCCCGGAGCCGCCGCCCGTCCCCGACCCTCAACACCGATGGGCGGCGGTTCCGGATCACCAGGAGAGGGCGGCACCCGTGCGGGGGTGCCGCCCTCTTGTGTCCTCCGGTCGGCGGGGCTCGTCTCGTACGCTGGGTGTTCGCCCGCTCGTGGAGGGAGTCGCCATGTCCGGCTGGAGCGAGAAGGGCGTGCCCGACCTGAGCGGCCGGGTCGCCGTCGTCACCGGGGCCAACAGCGGGCTCGGGTACGTGGTCGCGCGGGAGCTGGCGCGCAAGGGGGCGCGGGTCGTGCTCGCGTGTCGCAGCGAGGTGCGGGGGAGTGCGGCGGCCGATCGGATCGTGCGCGAAGTGCCGGGCGCGATCGCGGAGTTCGCCCGGCTCGATCTCGGGGACCTGGGGTCCGTACGGGAGTTCGCGAGCCGGTTCGGTTACGAGTGGCTCGATCTGCTCGTCAACAACGCCGGGGTGATGGCGTTGCCGTACGGTACGACCGCGGACGGGTTCGAGACGCAGTTCGGGGTCAACCACCTGGGGCACTTCGCCCTGACCGGGCTGCTGTTGCCCGTGCTGCTCGGCACGCCCGGAGCGCGTGTCGTGACCGTCTCCAGCGAGGCGCACGCCATGGCCAACATCGACCTCGACGACCTCAACAGCGAGCGCCGCTACCGGCGTTGGATCGCCTACGCCCGCTCCAAGACGGCCAACCTTCTCTTCACGCACGAGCTGGCGCGCAGGCTGGCGGCACACGGGGCGGACGTGGTGGCGGCCGCGGCCCACCCCGGGTACGCGGCCACCAATCTGCAGGGCACCGCACCCCGGATGGAGGGGCGCAGGCTCGCCGGGTGGGTGATGGAGATCGGCAACCGAGTTCTCGCACAGTCGGCGGAGGCCGGCGCGCTGAGCACGCTGTACGCGGCAACGGCCCCCGGCGTACGGCCCGACTCCTTCACCGGACCGTCGTTCATGATGTGGCGCGGCGCGCCGGGGCCCTCGTGGCGGGCGCCGTGGACGCTCGACGACCGTGCGGGGGAGCTGCTTTGGGCCGCGTCCGAGCAGCTGACGGGCGTGACATACGCCGGCCTCAAGGTGTGAGCGTGAGCGGTCAGGCCGTGGCGCCGCTGTCCACCACCAGGTCCGTGCCGACCACCGACGCCGCGTCGTCCGAGGCCAGGTAGAGGACGGCGGCGGCCACCTCCTGGGTGGCCGAGACGCGGCCGAGGGGCAGCGTGGCCGCGGCCCGCTCCGCGCGCTCGGCCTCCGTCTCCCCGGCGCGCAGCGACATGGGGGTGGCGGTGGCGCCGGGGCTGACCGCGTTGATCCGGACGCCCTCGCGGATGTGGTCGAGGGCGGCGCCCCTGGTCAGGGCTGATACGGCGGCCTTGGTCGCGGCGTAGGCGGCGGCGCCCGGGACGCGCGTGTGCGCGCCGAGGTTGGACGCGATGTTCACGATCGCGCCGCCCGACGGCTGGGTGCGCATCTGGTGGATCTGGGCGCGGAGAGCCAGGAAGACGCCGGTGAGGTTGGTGTCGAGCTGGGTGTGCCAGTCGGCCTCGGGGAGGTCGGCCAGCGGGCCGCCGCCCCGGAACACGCCCGCGTTGTTGACGGCCACGTCGAGGGAGCCGAAGCGGTCCACCGCGGCCCGCACCAGGGCTTCGGTTCCGGCGGCCTCGGACACGTCGGCGGTGACCGCGAGGGCCTTGCCTCCCTGCTCCTCGATCAGCCGGACCGTCTCGTCGAGCGGTTCCCGGCGGCGTCCGGCCACGACGACCTGTGCTCCCTCCGCCGCGAACGCGAGCGCGACCGCCCGTCCGATGCCGGAGCCGGCACCGGTGACGAGCACGGTCCGGTCGGTGAAACGACTGGTCCTGATACCCGTCGTGGTCCTGGTCATCGGCCTGGTCATGGTCCCCCCTATTTTGACTGATCGGTTCAGAATGGCGACATGCGAAAAGGCGCCGCCCGTCCTTTGGGCTCAGTTCAGCAGTGCCAGCGCCTGTTCCGCCGCGTCCCGGACCCGGGCCGGATCGGCGGAGGCCTTGCCGACCACCCGCAGGCCCTGCATCAGCACCAGCAGCATGCGGGCGAGGGTCAGCGGGTCGCGGTCGGCCGGCAGCTCGTCCTGTGCCTGTGCGCGCACCAGTGCCGAGTGCAGCACGGTCTCCAGTTGGTCCCAGTTGCGCTCCACGCTCCGCTTGGCCACCGGGTCGTGCGGAGCCAGTTCGCTCGCGGTGTTCGTCACCAGGCAGCCGTTCAGGCGCAGTTGCTCGTCGGCCGCCTCGGCGGCGTAGCGCCGTACGACCGCTCGTACGGCGGGCAGGGCGGGGCCAGGCTGGGACAGTTCCCGCACGATCGGCGGGAGCCCTGCCCGGTCGTAGCGCTCCAGCGCCCTGAGGTACAGCTCGTGTTTGCTGCCGAAGGTCGCGTAGATGCTGGCGCGTCCGATGCCGAGGTGGTTCACCAGGTCGGACATCGACGTCGCCTCGTAGCCGCGCTGCCAGAACAGCTCCAGGGCTGCCTGCAGCGCGGCATCCGGATCGAACTCCTTGGTCCTGGCCACGGGCTGCAGCCTAGATTCAATGAGAACGATCGGTCAAGAAATGGGCAGGCCGCGACATGCATGGCCAGGACGAGAGGGTCAGCTGGTTCGTACCTCGTACGTCGCCACCCGTACCGACTCGTCGTCCAGGCACTCTCCGGAAGCCAGGTCGAACCGCTGCTTGAGCAGAGGCGAGGCGACGAAGGGGCGGCCCTGGTGGGTGCCGGTCAGGCCGCGGGAGAGGACCGCCGCGCCACCGAAGGGGTCGCGGTTGTCGATGGCGTAGACCTTGCCGCCGCGGTCGCGGAAGAGGGCGGCCTGGCGGCCGTCGGGCAGAAGCGCGGCCACGCCTCGGCCGGGGTTCAGCTGGGTGAGGTCGCAGACCGTCAACCAGCCCTCCTCCAGCTGGAGTTGGATCTTGAGTTCGGTCGTCTCGGGTGCCAGGGTCATCGCTGGGCGCTTCCTTCCAGGGGACGGTGGCCGATGGTGAGCAGCGGCAGGTCGGGCTTGATCTGGTCGCGCTCCGGGACGAAGCCGACGACCGGGTCGGGGGTGTCGGGCGCGTTCACGAAGGACACGAACCGGGCGAGCTTCTCGGGGTTGTTGATGGTGGTGGCCCACTCGTCGGCGTAGTTCGCCACGTGGTCCGCCATCAGGGACTCCAGCTCCTCGCAGATGCCGAGGGAGTCCTCCACCACCACGTCACGCACGTGGTCCAGGCCGCCGGGGGTGCGCTCCAGCCAGGTCGAGGTGCGCTCCAGACGGTCGGCGGTGCGGATGTAGAACATCAGGAACCGGTCGATGAGGCGGACCAGTTCGGCGTCGGTGAGGTCCTGCGCGAGCAGGTCCGCGTGGCGGGGGGTCGCGCCGCCGTTGCCGCCGACGTACAGGTTCCAGCCGCCTACGGTGGCGATGACGCCGAAGTCCTTCGACTGGGCCTCGGCGCACTCGCGGGCGCAGCCGGAGACCGCCGACTTGAGCTTGTGCGGGGAGCGCAGGCCCCGGTAGCGCAGCTCCAGGTCGATCGCCATGCGCACGGAGTCCTGGACGCCGTAGCGGCACCAGGTCTGTCCCACGCAGGACTTCACCGTGCGCAGCGCCTTGCCGTAGGCGTGGCCGGACTCGAAGCCGGCGTCCACCAACCGCATCCAGATCAACGGGAGTTGCTCCACCCGTGCGCCGAACATGTCGATCCGTTGGCCGCCGGTGATCTTCGTGTAGAGGCCGAAGTCGCGGGCGATCTCGCCGATCACGATCAGGCCCTCGGGGGTGATCTCACCGCCGGGGATGCGCGGCACGACCGAGTACGAGCCGTTCTTCTGCAGGTTCGCCAGGAAGTGGTCGTTGCTGTCCTGGAGGGCCGCCTGTTCGCCGTCCAGGACATAGCCGCTCGCGCCGATCGTCGGGGCGAGGGAGGCGATGATCGAGCCGACCGCGGGCTTGCAGACCTCGCAGCCGTCACCGCCCTTGGCGTCGTCGCGGCCGTAGCGGTCCAGCAGGTCCTGGAAGGTGTTGATGCGCAGGGCGAGGACGACCTCGTAGAGCTCCTCGCGGGTCTGCGCGAAGCAGCCGCACAGGCCCTTGTCGACCTCGACGCCGCTCGCCTCCAGCTCGGCGGTGACCAGCTGGCCGAGGACCTTGACGCAACTGCCGCAGCCCGTACCGGCCTTGGTGCACTTCTTCACCTCGGGCACCGTGGTGCAGGAGTGCTCCGTCACCGCGCCGCGGATGGTGCCCTTGCTGACGTTGTGGCAGGAGCAGATGATCGCCTCGTCCGGCAGCGCGGACGGGCCGAGCTGGACGGACTCGCCGGCGCCGGCGGGCAGCACCAGCGACTCGGGCGAGACCGGCGGAACGGAGCCGGTGAACGCCCTCAGCGTGCCGTAGGCGTCCGCGTCGCCGACCAGGATGCCGCCGAGCAGCGTCCCGTCGCGGCCGATGACCAGCTTCTTGTACAGGCCCGCGCGGGAGTCGGAGTAGACGACGTCCAGACAGTCCTCGGTGGTGCCGTGTGCGTCGCCGAAGGACGCCACGTCAACGCCGAGCAGCTTCAGCTTGGTCGACAGGTCGGCGCCCACGAAGGCGGCTTCGTCGGAGGCGATGGTCGCCGCCACCGTCTCCGCCTGCTCGTAACCGGGCGCCACCAGGCCGTACACCCGGCCGTCGGAGGCCAGCGCGCACTCGCCGATCGCGAAGACGTGCGGGTCGGCGACCGTACGGCACTGCTCGTCGACCGTGATGCCGCCGCGCTCGCCGACCGTCAGGCCGCAGTCGCGGGCCAGCTGGTCGCGGGGGCGGACACCGGCGCTGAACACCACCAGGTCGGTGGCGAGTTCGGAACCGTCGGAGAGCTTCATACCGGTGACGGCACCGGCCTCGTCGACCACGATCTCCTGCGTGCCCACACCGGTGTGGACGGACAGGCCCATGTCCTCGATGGTGCGCAGAAGAGCGGCGCCGCCGCCCTCGTCGACCTGCACGGGCATCAGGCGCGGCGCGAACTCCACGATGTGGGAGGTGAGTCCGAGCCCCTTCAGCGCACCGGCCGCCTCCAGACCGAGCAGACCGCCGCCGACCACGGCACCGGTGGTGCGGGTCTTGGCGTACTCCTCGATGGCGAGCAGGTCCTCGATGGTGCGGTAGACGAAGCAGCCCTCGGCGTCCTTGTTCGGGACGGGCGGTACGAAGGGGTACGAGCCGGTGGCGAGGACGAGGGTGTCGTACTCGAAGACCTGGCCGGACCTGGCGGTGACCTTCTTCGCCTCGCGGTCGACCGTCTCGGCCGGGTCGCCGACGTACAGCTCGATGCCGTGGTCGTTGATGAACTCCATGTCGGTCATGGAGAGTTCCTCGGGTGACCTGCCCGAGAAGTACGAGGTGAGGGCGACGCGGTCGTAGGCGGGACGCGGCTCCTCGCACAGGACGACCACGCGGTGCGTGGCGGTCAGGCCGCGTTCGGCGAGCGCTTCGAGGAAGCGCTGGCCGACCATGCCGTGGCCGACGAGCACGATTGTGGGGGTGGCCCCCAGGGTGGCGGTCATCAGGAGCCTCCATCGTTGGTGAGCAGGTGGAGCAGTGGACCGTCGTCGGGGAGCGGCTCTGCTCCCTCCCAGGCGCGGGCGAGCGCGCCGACGGTGCCGAGTTCGCCGACGAGGACTCCGCCGACCAGGCGGTCGTCGCGGACGACGACCTTGCGGTAGGTGCCGCGGGTGGCGTCCGTCAACTGGACGACGTCGTCCCCGGGACGCGGCTCCGTCTCGCCGAACGCGGCGAGGTCGAAGGGTGAGTTCGGTCCGGCGAGCGTGAGCCGGGTCAGCGAACGGGTGCCGGTGTACCGGGCGTTCGAGCGCCCGGCGATCAACTCGGCGAGGATCTCGGCTTGTTCGAGCGCCGGAGTGGCGAGCCCGTACACGGTGCCGTCGTGCTGCACGCAGTCGCCGATCGCCCGGATGTGCGGGTCGGAGGTGCGCAGTTCGTCGTCGACGACGATCCCCTTGCGCACCTCAAGGCCCGCGGTCTGCGCGAGACCCAGCCTCGGGTGGACACCGCAGGCCAGGACCACGAGGTCGGCGTCGAGCGCGTATCCGTCGTGCATCTCGACCGAGCGGACCACACCGCCGACGCAGCGCACGTCACGGACGCGGGTCTCGGTGTGGACCTCGACGCCGAGGTCCCCCAGGTGCCGCTTCACCAGCTTCGAGGCGCTCGGGTCGAGCTGACGCTCCATGAGTCGCTCGCCCTGCTGGGCGAGGACGACCTGCGCGCCGCGCTGGGCGAGCGCGCGGGCCGCGGACACGCCGAGGAGCCCGCCGCCGATGACGACGGCCTTCACGCCCGGCCGCACGGCCTTGGACAGGCCGAGGCAGTCGTCCATCGTGCGGAACGCGTGCACACCCTCGGGCAGCGCGTGGTCCGCGGTGAACAGGCCGCGCAGGGGCGGGAGTACCGGGTTCGAGCCGGTGGCCAGAACCAGCGTGTCGTATGCGATCTTCGAGCCGTCCGCGAGGTGTACGGCTCGCACCTCGCGGTCGATGCCCGTGACCCGGCCGCGCGTCAGTTCCGCCGGGGACGGCAGCGCGATCACCTCGGGGCTGTATCGCCCGGCCAGCACCTCGGCGAGGAGCACCCGGTTGTACGGGCGGTGCTCCTCCTCGCCGACGAGCGTCACGGGCGTGCCGAGCTCACCGAGCCGCCGGGCGAGACGGACGCCCGCGAGGCCGGCGCCGATCACCACCACACGCGTATTCGAGGTCATGTCCAGGAGCGTGCGGTGCGGGTGTTACCCGGCAGCATCACCTCTGTTTCCCGCGAGGAACGCTGCCCTCTTCCGGAGTCCGCGGCGGGTGTGAGGGTTCCGCGGTCATGCCGGGGGCGGGGTGTGAGGTGGACGAGGGCGGCCCACCGGGGCCGTACCCACCTGCATGGACAGTGCAGGTATCCCGTCCATAGGGTCGCGATCATGCCCGAGATATCGCTGACCATGCTCGCCGTACTGTGCCTGACCGCCCTGGCGGCCGGCTGGATCGACGCGGTGGTCGGCGGCGGGGGACTGCTGCTCCTGCCGGTCCTCCTCCTCGGCCTGCCCGCCGGCACTCCCGCCGCCAGTGCACTCGGCACCAACAAGGCGGTCGCCATCGTCGGCACGTCGGGCGCGGCGGTGACCTACGCCCGCAAGACCCCCGTGGACGTCCGCCTGGCCGTACGCATCGGCCTGGCGGCCCTCGCCGGTTCCTCCGCCGGCGCCTTCTTCGCGGCCGGTATGAGCACGGACGTGCTCAAGCCCGTGATCATGGTGGTGCTGCTCGTGGTCGCCGCGTTCGTGATCCTGCGCCCCGCCTTCGGCACGGCCCCCGCGACCGGCCCCGCCACCCGCCGCCGGATCCTCTGCGCGATCGCCCTCGCGGGCCTCGGCATCGGCTTCTACGACGGTTTCATCGGGCCCGGCACCGGCACGTTCCTCGTGCTGGCCCTCACCGCGGTCCTCCACCTCGACCTGGTGACCGCCTCCGCCACCGCCAAGATCGTCAACTGCTGCACCAACGCGGGCGCCCTCGCGATGTTCGCCTGGCAGGGCACGGTGCTGTGGCGGCTCGCGGCCCTCATGGCCGTGTTCAACCTGGTGGGCGGCACCCTCGGTGCACACACGGCGCTGAAGAAGGGCAGCGGCTTCGTGCGGGTCGTGCTGCTGACGGTGGTGTTCGCGCTGGTGGCGAATATTGCGTACGAGCAGTGGGTCGCCTGACGTTACGGTGACCCGATGGCGACTCAGGTGATCGTGGTCAACGGCGGCTCCAGTTCCGGCAAGACCGGGATCGTGCGGTGCCTGCAGGCCGTTCTGCCCGAGCCGTGGCTGGCCTTCGGGGTCGACTCGCTGATCGAGGCGATGCCGGGGGAGGACACGGGCATCGAGTTCGCCCCGGACGGCGGGGTGAGCGTCGGCCCCGAGTACATGGCCCTGGAATCGGCGTGGGCGACCGGGATCGCCGCGATGGTCCGGGCCGGCGCCCGGGTGATCATCGACGACGTCTTCCTCGGCGGAGCGGCGACCCAGGAGCGCTGGCGCAAGGTCCTGGACGGCCTGGACGTGCTCTGGGTCGCTGTCCGGTGCGAGGCGGCGGTCGCCGCCGGCCGTGAGATCGCCCGCGGCGACCGGGTGCGCGGAATGGCCGAGCGGCAGGCGGAGCTGGTCCACCGGGGCGTCCTGTACGACGTGGAGGTGGACACCGCGCGCGCGGAGTCGCTGGAATGCGCACGGACCATCACGCAGGCCGTGCTCAACGGCTCCCGGTGAGGTACCGCGAACGTGACCGTGGTGCCCTGGCAGCCGGTGAGGCGTCAGGCTCCTGCGGCGCGGGTGGCCGGCCGGGGTTGGGTTCGTGTCGGTCTGAGTGGCGGGCGGAGCCGGTCCGGTCCGGTCGGTCCGGTCCGGCCCGGCCCGGTCTCAGCGGCTCCCCGTGAGGTGAGCGAAGACGACCACGTTCCCCTCGTAGCCGGTCGACCGTGAGTACCCCCCGCCGCAGGTGATCACCCGCAGCTCGGGCCGGTCCGCGGCGCCGTACACCTTCTCGTCGGGGAAGTGCTCGGCGTCGTACACCTCGACCGCGTCCACCGAGAACAGCGCCGCGCTCCCGTCGCGCCGGTCCACCTCGATGCGGCTGCCCTTCTTCAGGGCGCCGAGGTCGTAGAAGACGGCGGGGCCGTCGGCGTTGTCGACATGGCCGGCGACGATCGCGGTGCCCTGCTCGCCGGGGGTGGTGCCGGCCTCGTACCAGCCGGCGAGGTTCTTCTTCGCGGCGGGCGGCACGTCGAGACTGCCGGCCCTGGTGAGGGCGAGGCCCATGAGGGGTGCGTTCACCCGGATCGACGGGATGCGGATCCGGTCGGGCGGGGACGGCGGCAGCGCGGGCGCGACGAGAGGTTCGCCGCCCTGGCCGGTACGGGCCGCCTGCGCGGCGGACGGCTGCGGCGGGGCGTTCGTCCCCGCGCCACCGCCGAGCAGCCAGGCGCCCGAGCACAGGGCCACGACCGTGACGGTGCCTATCGCGGCATTGCTGATTCTGCGCACGCGAGCCTCTTGCCTGGGGAGCGGGTGGACCCTGGTGGAGCGGGTGGGCCCGTTCCCCCTCCGGGCCGCGAGGGGCGTCGGACCCGGAGGGGGCGGGACATGCGGTACCGGCCGACGGACAGCGGAGGGTGTCCGTCAGATCCCGTCGCCTCTCGCCCGGCGATGCAGGAGCCAGGTACCGCCCGCGGCGGCGACGGCGAGAGCCGCCACGCCGGCCGCGGTCTGCACGGGATCGGGGCCCAGAGCGCCGCCGACCCCCGTCTTCACACTTCCCCGGGGCTCCTGCCCGCGTGCCGCGGTCAGTGTCACCACCAGGTCGCCCTTGAGCTGCCGGTCGCCCTCGGCGCAGTTGGCGACGATCTCGTACGTCCCCGGCTGCGCGCTCGGCGGCACCCGGAACTGCCCGATCGCCTCGCCCTCGTGCGTGCTCGGCGCCAGCGTGAAGGCACCGGCCCCCACCGCGCCGGCGTCGCCCGCCGCCGTGCCGTTCTCGCAGTCCCCGGTGGTCACCGTGACCTCGCCGCCCGGCACGACCGACGACGGAAGGACCTCCAGGGAGCCGCTGCTGCTGCCGCCGCTCCCGCTGCCGCCGTCGTCCGCGTACGCGGGCGCGGCCACGAAGCCCGCGGCCGCGACGGCGAGCGCGGTCCCGGTCAGCAGACGGGCGGTACGTCGCATCGGTGCTCCTTCGAGCTCTCTTCGGTGTCCTCTGCCCTTCCGAGGTAAGTGGCAGCGGCGCGAACGCGCTTCCTGAAGGAGTGTCAGAAATGTGGTGAATGGGTGTCAGATCAGCGCGCGGTAGGGGTGCTCGGACGGACTTCCCGCAGGTCATCGGCGTGGGACGGGGGCTGCGCGGAAGAGAACCCGAAGGGCGCAGTGCGCGCGTGTGAACGGGTGACCCGGCGATCACGCCCCGGACTTGACCTCAAGAAAGGTTGAGGTACGAGGCTGGGGCGCATGCAGACCACAGACGCACCCCACACCGCCCACGCACCCCTCGGCGACGCACCTCTCAGCGACACACCCCTCGCAGTCACCCTCGTCATCGGCAGCAACCGCCACGGACGGTTCGGCCCCGTCGTCGCCGACTGGCTCCTGCACCACCTGCGCGACCACGACGACCTTGCCGTCGAGGTCGTGGACGTCGCCGAGGCGGACCTCCCCACGACATTCGCCCCGTCCCCCGAGGCGAGCACGGCCCTCGCCTCCGTCACGCCGAAGCTCGCGGCAGCGGACGCGTACGTGGTCCTCACCCCCGAGTACAACCACTCCTACCCGGCCGGCCTCAAGAACCTCATCGACTGGCACTTCACCGAATGGCGCGCCAAGCCCGTCGCCCTCGTCTCCTACGGCGGCCTCGCGGGCGGTCTGCGTGCCGTGGAACACCTCCGCCAGGTCTTCGCCGAACTCCACGCGGTGACGATCCGGGACACGGTGTCGTTCCACAACGCCGGCTCGTCCTTCACCGACGGCCACCTCGACGACCCGTCCGCCCCGGACGCCGCGGCGAAGGCGATGCTGGACCAACTGGTGTGGTGGGGGCGGGGGTTGAGGGAGGCGCGGGAGAGGCGGCCGTACAGCGGCTAGGCCCGTGTCCCCGGCCGGCGGTGGCGTGCCGCGTGCTGCGTCAGTACCCCCGAAGTACCTCGGACACCGTGCGCCGGGCCACCGCCGCCAGTGCCGGGTGCCTTCCGCCGCGGTAGTAGTGATCCGCCATGAGCCCGAAGCACAGGGCCCAGCCTCGCCCGCGTGCCCAGGTCGCGTCGTCGACGTCGCACGTCTCGCGGAACAGGTCGCGGGTGGCGGAGTCGAAGACGGTCCACGCGGCCATCGTGTCGCATGCGGGGTCGCCGACGCCGAGGCTGCCGAAGTCGATGACGGCGGTGAGGCGGCCGTGCGCCGTCAGCAGGTTGCCGGGGAGCAGGTCGCCGTGCAGCCAGACCGGGGCGCCGTCCCACTGGGGGAGGCCGAGGGTCTCGCCCCAGGCCGCCGTGGCGCGGGCCGTGTCAAGGGTGCCGTCCGTGCCGAGGTCTCGGATGGCGGTGCGGACGGCGTCGTCGTGGCGGGCGACCGGGCCGCCCCGGAAGGACGGCGGCCCGCCCGTGGCGTCCAGCTGTCGCAGCGCAGCCACGAACCAGCCCAACTCCCGTGCGGCGACGGCCGGTTCGGCGATCGGAGCGTCGTACGCGTTGTCGCCGTCCAACCAGCGGTACACGCCCCACGACGACGCGTACCCGGCGCCGGGTGCGCCCTTCGCGAGCGGTGTCGGGACGGCGAGCGGAAGGTGCGGGGCCAGCCGCGGCACCCAGTGATGCCCGTCGTCGATCTGCCGGCCCCCGCGGGACCGCCGCGGCAGCCGTACGACCATGTCGTCGCCGAGGCGGTACATGGCGTTGTCGGTTCCGGAGGACAGCACCTGCGTGACCGGCAACCCGGCCCACCGCGGAAACTGCTTCGTGACCAGCCGGGAGACCAGCGCCGCGTCGATGTCGAGCTCGTCGGCGTGAATCTTCGCGGTGGACGGCATACGGCTCCCGGGGTGCGGACGGACAGGGGCAGCGGAGCCTAGCCAGGCCCAGGACGCCGCTGCCACCGTATTTCCGCACCCCGATGGCCGTGCACGGTCGGTCAGTTCACATTGACCGCACTCCAGGCCGCCCCCACCGCGTCGTACTCCGGACTCCCGGCCCCGTACAGATCCTTCGCCGCGTTGAGCGTCGCCGTGCGCGCACCCGCGTAGTCCGTGGACGACGTCATGTAGACGGTCAGCGCCCGGTACCAGATCCGGCCCAGCTTCTCCCGTCCGATCCCCGTCACCGTCTTGCCGTTGGACGTGGGGGAGTTGTAGCTGACGCCGTTGATGGTCTTCGCGCCGCTGCCCTCGGCCAGGAGGTACGCGAAGTGGTTCGCGACGCCCGACGAGTAGTGGACGTCCAGCTTGCCGACCGAGCTGCTCCAGTAGTCCGCCGACACCCCGTCCTTGGACGGCTTGTCCATGAACCGCAGGGCCTCGGCGCCGAAGCCGGAGCGGACGACCTTCTCGCCGATCAGGTAGTCGCCGGGGTCGGAGGAGTTGTTCGCGTACCACTCCACCAGCGTGCCGAGGATGTCGGACGTCGCCTCGTTCAGGCCGCCGGACTCCCCGGAGTAGGTCAGCGCCGCGGTCTTGGAGGTGACGCCGTGCGTCATCTCGTGGCCGGCCACGTCCAGACCCACCAGCGGTCCGAGCGTCGTACCGTCACCGTCCCCGTACGTCATGCAGAAGCAGCTGTCGTCCCAGAAGGCGTTGTTGTACTTGTTGCCGTAGTGGACGCGGTTGTACGAACCCTTGCCGTCGTCCGCGATGCCGTTGCGGCCGAACTCGTTCTTGTAGAAGTCCCAGGTCACGTCGGTGCCGTACTGCGCGTCCACGGCGGCGGACGCACGGTCGGAACTCGTCCCGGTGCCCCAGTGGTTGTCCGCGTCGGTGAACACCGTCGACGGGGCGCGGCTGACGCAGATGGTGGTCAGCAGGCACAGGTCGGACTGGTTGGCCGCGTCGCCCGTGTAGGTGTTCCCGCGGGTCGGGTCCTTGAGCTGGTACGTCGATCCCGACAGCGTCGTCCGCAGCGGCACCGTGCCGCTGTACAGCGACTTGCCGTCACCCGTCGCCGTCTCGATGTCGTCCCAGGCGTCGATCTGCGCGCCGGTGCGGGCGTTGGTGATGACGGTGCGGGAGACCGGGTTGCCGAGGGAGTCCCGCGCCACGACGCTCGTCCGCCAGGCCAGCTTGGGCGCCCCGTGCAGGGCGTCGACGACCAGCTGTGGCTTGGCCGTCAGCTTCTTCAGCGTCTCGCCGAGATTGACCGCGCGCAGGGCGTTCGCCGCGAGGTCGGCGGCCTTCGGCGCGGATATGGAGGGGACGATCGAGGCGAGGGATATCTTGCTCCGCGTCGCCCGGTTCGCGCTGTGGAACGCCCCGTCCGGCTTCAGATGGACGACGAAGTCGCCGCCCAGAACCGGAAGTTGACGGTACGTCCGGTCGTATCGCACATGCTGGGTGCCGTCCCGGTCGACGACGACGTCCCGCACCTTCGTGCCCTCGTCGGTGGTGAGCTGGAGGCTCGCGGCGTGCTTCAGGAGTGCCGACGCCGCGTTCTCGATCGCGCCCGCCCTTGTCGGTTCGTCGGCCGCGACGGCGGTGGGGGAGAGGGTGGCGGCCAGCAGGGTGGCGGCTGTTGCGGCCACACCGGCGGCGGCGAGGCGACGGGAGCCCCGGACGTCGATACGTATCCGACTCATCGATCTCCTCGAAAAGGCGCCCGCGGGCGCATGGGGGCACGACGCTGGTGTCGACCAGGAATCGCGGGTGTTGACCAAGATTTAAGGGGTCATGACAGAGCGAGGTCCATAGCGCGGACGAGGAGGTATGTGTGGAGAGAGAATCGTTTTTGTGACTCTCCCGTTCTTCGTCTACGGCACCCTCCTCCCCGGCGAGGTCAACCACGACCTGTTCCTGCGCGGCCGCACCCGGTCCGAGGAGCCGGGGCGGCTGCACGGCGCGGTGCTGTACGACGGGCCCGGCTATCCGTACGCCGTCGAGGAGCGGGGCGGGACCGTGTACGGCGGGCTCGTGACCGCGCTGCCCGGGGAGTACGAGGAGCTGCTCGTCGCCCTCGACCGGCTGGAGGAGTACGCCGCCGCGGACCCGCGCAGCCTCTACGAGCGCGTCGAGCGCGAGGTGATCCGCGACGCCGCGGGCCCGCCCGTACGCGCGTGGGTGTACGTGGCCGCACCCGCCGTCGCCGCACGGCTGCGCGCCCGCGGAAAGCTGATCGAGAGCGGGGACTGGCGGGTCAGGTAGGCGTGCGCGGTGCGCCGTGCGCCGGACCGGCTAGGCGCGCACGGTCTCCAGGCGCACCGCGCACGACTTGAACTCCGGCATGCGCGAGGTCGGGTCGAGGGCCGGGTTGGTCAGGGTGTTGGCGCGGCCCTCGCCGGGCCAGTGGAATGGCATGAAGACGGTGTCCGGGCGGATCGCGGTGGTGATCCGGGCGGGTGCGACGGCCCGGCCCCGACGGGACACCACCGCCACCGGATCGCCCTCCGCCGCCCCGAGGCGCGCCGCCAGCCGCGGGTGCAGTTCCACGAACGGGCCCGGCGCGGCGGCGTTCAGCTCGGCCACGCGGCGGGTCTGGGCGCCGGACTGGTACTGGGCGACGACCCGGCCGGTCGTCAGCAGCACCGGGTACTCGTCGTCCGGCTCCTCGGCGGACGGCCGGTGCGTGACGGCGACGAACCGGGCCCGGCCGTCCGGGGTGGCGAAACGGTCGAGGAAGAGGCGGGGAGTGCCGGGGTGGGGGCCCTCGGAGACGCCGGTCTCGAACCGGCCTGTTCCGGCTTCGGGCGTGTCTGTCGCGGGTGTGCCTGTCCGGGCTTCGGCTGTGTCTGTGCGGGCCTCGGGCGTGCCCGACCCGGTTGCGGCCGCCCCGCCCTCGGACGGGCCCGTCCCGGAGGCGCCCGTCCCAGCCTCGGGCGGCGCGCCCGTCACCGGCGCGCCCGTCCCCGCCTCGCCCGCCGGGCAAGGCCAGAACACCCCGTTCTCCTCGGCGAGTCTGCGGTAGGTGATCCCGGAGTAGTCGGCCGGGCCGCCCGCGCTGGCCCGTCGCAGCTCCTCGAAGACCTCCTCCGGGTCGGTCGGGAAGCCCTTCTCCACACCGAGCCGGCCGGCCAGCTCGTGCATGACCTCCAGGTCGCTCCGGATGCCTTCGGGCGGGGAGAGCGCACGCCGGCGCAGCAGCACCCTGCCCTCCAGGCTGGTCGTCGTGCCGGACTCCTCGGCCCACTGCGTGACCGGGAGGACGACGTCCGCGAGGGCGGCGGTCTCCGACAGGACGACGTCACACACCACCAGGAAGTCGAGCGACCTGAAGCGCTCCTCGATGTGAGCCGCGTGCGGTGCCGACACCACCGGGTTCGACCCCATCAGCAGCAGGGACTTGATGTCCGTCCCCATGGCGTCCAGCAACTCGTACGCACTGCGGCCCGGTCCCGGCAGGCTGTCCGGGTCCACGCCCCACACCTCGGCCACATGCCGCCGTGCCGCGGGATCGTCCAGCTTGCGGTAGCCGGGCAACTGGTCGGCCTTCTGGCCGTGTTCGCGTCCGCCCTGCCCGTTGCCCTGCCCGGTCAGACAGCCGTAGCCGCTCAACGGGCGTCCCGCGCGGCCGGTCGCCAGGCACAGGTTGATCCATGCGCCGACCGTGTCCGTGCCCTTGGACTGCTGCTCGGGTCCCCGCGCGGTCAGCACCATCGCGGCCTCCGGCTCACAGAACAGCCGTACGGCTTCCCGGAGTTGCGGAACGGACACCCCCGTGATCCGTTCCACGTACTCCGGCCAGTGCGCCATCGCCGCGGCCCGCGCGTCCTCCCAGCCGGCCGTACGCTCCTGGACGTACTCCTCGTCCACCCGGCCCTCGGCGACGACCAGGTGCAGCAGGCCGAGCGCCAGCGCGAGATCAGTGCCGGGCCGCGGTGCCAGGTGCAGGTCGGCCTGCTCGGCGGTCTTCGTCCGGCGCGGGTCCACGACGATCAACGTGCCGCCGTTCTCCCGCAGTTCGCTGAAGAAGCGCAAGGCCGGCGGCATGGTCTCGGCGAGATTGGAGCCCACCAGGATCACACAGCCCGTCTTCGGGATGTCCTCCAGCGGGAAGGGCAGCCCGCGGTCGAGCCCGAACGCCTTCGTCCCCGCGGCCGCCGCCGACGACATGCAGAAGCGGCCGTTGTAGTCGATCTGCGAGGTGCCGAGCACCACCCGCGCGAACTTGCCGAGCGTGTACGCCTTCTCGTTCGTGAGGCCGCCCCCGCCGAAGACACCGACCGCGTCCGGGCCGTGTTCCGTACGAGTGCCGTGCAGTCCCGCGGCGATCCGGTCCAGCGCCTCGTCCCAGGTGGCGGGCGTCAGCGTGCCCTCGGAGCGCACCAACGGGGAGGTCAGGCGCACCCGGGACGAGAGCAGGGCCGGCGCGGTGCGGCCCTTGCCGCACAGCGCACCCCGGTTCACCGGGAAGTCCGCGCGCTCGCTCACCTCGACCGTGCCCTCCGGCGCGGGCGTCAGGTTCATTCCGCACTGCAGGGCGCAGTACGGGCAGTGGGTGGGCGTCGCGGAGGTCTGCATGCCCTTCAGCGTGCTTCGGCCGTGTTACGTCCGGGAGGGCAGCTTGTTACGCGGGCAAGACGGCGGCCTCCCCGCGCGGGCCCCGACGGAGTGAGGCACGCGCTGCTCCGGCCGTCAGCGGGCGTCGGCGAGCGCCTTCGTCACCCCTGACTCCTTCGGCCCGAGGAACCGGGGGTCCGGGTGGAAGACCGCGTCCAGGGCCGCCTTGCCCGCCGCGAAGATCTCGCGGGTGCCGCCGTAGTACCAGGTCCTGTCGTGCTTGGCATCGACCCCGACGCCGTACGACTCGATGCCCGCCGCCTGACACAGTGCGACCGCCCGCCGGATGTGGAAGCCCTGGCTGATCAGTACGGCCCTGTCGACACCGAAGATCTTCCGGGCCCGGACGCAGGAGTCCCAGGTGTCGAAGCCGGCGTAGTCGCTGACGATCCGGGAGTCGGGGACGCCGTGCTTCGTCAGGTACAGGCGCATGGCGTCGGGTTCGTCGTAGTCGTGGCGGCTGTTGTCGCCGGTGACGAGGACGACCTCGACCCGGTCCTCGCGATACAGCTTGGCCGCCGCGTCGAGACGGTGCGCCAGATAGGGGGAGGGTTCGCCTTCCCAGAGGCCGGCGCCGAAGACGACGGCGACCTCGGTGCGGGGCGCGTCGGCCGTCGTACGCAGCCGGTCACCCGTGACGACGTACATCCAGGTCGACGGCAGCAGCGCGAGCACGCACCCGGCCATCACGGCCTGCACCAGCCTCCGCCGCCCGGCGCGCGTGCGGGGCAGGCGCGGTCTGCGCAGCTTGGGTCGACGCATCGGACGGTCCCCTCCCGGTCGGCCCCCCGGCGGGCCCTTTCGACAGTCTGAGACGCCCTGTCAGGCCGGACGGTTCGGCACGTGATACGTGACCAGGTTCACTCCGAGATGGGAAACTGCAGGTCACGTCGCCTCACACACCCCACACACCCCGCGGTGAACTGCCGGAAAACGCCCGTCATTCTCGTGCAACGGCGTGGCAACCTCGCGCCGCCACCATCGGTCCATGACGCCGTCGAACCCTCCTCGCGACGAGTCCGTGTCCAAGCCCGATGCGGCCCAGCCACTCCCGGCGGCCCACCTCGACAGTACGGCGCACCTCATGAACCGGATCAGCAGCCAGCTCGCCAGCCAGCTCAGCCTCGTCTCCCTCAACGGCAGGCGGCGCCCCGGCCCTCCCGCGCTCGTCGTCGTGGCGCACGGCAGCCGCGACCCGCGCGCCCTGAGCACCGTCCGCACGCTCCTGGACCGCGTCCGCGAGCAGCGCCCCGGCCTTCCGGTCCACCTGGGCCACATCGAGCTGAACGAACCCCTGCTGCCCGACACGCTCGCCGGCCTGGGCACCGGCGAGGCGGTCCTCGTCCCCCTGCTCCTCGGCCGCGGCTACCACGTCAAGCAGGACATCCCGGAGATGGCGGCCGCGGCCGAGGCACGCACGCGCGTGGCCGCCCCGCTCGGTCCGCACCCCCTCCTCGTGGAGACCCTGGCCGAGCGTCTGGTCGAGGCCGGCTGGCGCACCCGTATGGACGACAGGACCCGCCGGGTGAGCGCCGTGGTCCTCGCCGCGGCCGGCTCCCGGGACCCGGAGTCCAAGGTCGACACCAACCGCACGGCCCACCTGCTGTCCCAATGCCTGGGCGTCCCGGTGGTCCCCGCCTACGCCACCACAGCCGCCCCGCGGGTCCCGGACGCGATCCGCGCCCTGACCGCGAGCGGCCGCCACCGGGTGGCCGTCGCCTCGTACTTCACGGCCCCCGGCCGGTTCGCCACGGAGTGCGCCCAGGCGGCCCCGTGGATCGCCTCGGCCCCCCTGGGCACGCATCCCGCGATGGCCGAGCTGGTCCTCCACCGCTACGACCAGGCATTGTCGACGCAGGCGCCGATCACCAACCTCAGGGGCGCGACCAGCCCCACACAACCCGCACTCGCCGGATGACAGCACAGCGCTCGGCAGATGCATGGGTGGATTGTCAGTCCGTGCCCTTACTGTCGAGTCATGCCGTACGACCCGTCCTCAACCGAACGCTGGGCCCCAGAGCCTGACAAACGCCCCGGCCGCACCGCCTTCCAGCGGGACCGGGCGCGCATCCTGCACTCCTCGGCGCTGAGAAGGCTCGCAGGCAAGACCCAGGTCGTCACCCCAGGCACCCGCAGCCAGGTGTGGGACGCCAGCCCCCGCACCCGCCTCACCCACTCCCTGGAGTGCGCCCAGGTCGGCCGGGAGCTGGGCGCGGCCCTCGGCTGCGACCCCGACCTCGTGGAAGCCGCCTGCCTCTCCCACGACCTCGGCCATCCCCCCTTCGGCCACAACGGCGAACAGGCGCTCAACGAATTCGCGGAGGACTGCGGCGGCTTCGAGGGCAACGCCCAGTCCCTGAGACTCCTCACCCGCATCGAGCCCAAACGCTTCACCGACCACGGCTCCCGCCCCGTCGGCCTCAACCTCACCCGCGCCGCCCTCGACGCCGCCACCAAGTACCCCTGGTCCCGGGGCGCCCACCCCACCGACCCCGGCTCCCGGAAGTTCGGCGTCTACGAGGACGACCGCCCGGTCTTCGACTGGGTCCGCAAGGAGGCCCCCGACACCCGCACCACCTTCGAGGCCCAGGTCATGGACTGGTCGGACGACGTGGCGTACTCGGTGCACGACGTCGAGGACGGCCTGCACGCCGGCCACATCGACCCCAACTGCCTGCACGCCGAACCCGAACGGCAGGCGGTCTTCGAGGTCGCCGTCGGCCGCTACGTCCCCGCGGACACCGACCCCGCCGAACTCGCCGCCGCCCTGGACCGCCTCCAGGACGAGGACTGGTGGCCGCACGGCTACGACGGTTCCGCGGCCGCCCAGGCCCGCCTCAAGGACGCCACCAGCCAGCTCATCGGCCGCTTCTGCCTCGCCGCCGAGACCGCCACACGCGCGGCGTACGGCACCGGCCGGCTCACCCGATACGGCGCCGAACTCGTCGTACCGCACGAGACCCGGCTGGAGTGCGCGGTCCTCAAGGCGGTCGCCGACCGGTACGTCATGCAGCGCGCCGAGCAGGAGCGGCTGCGGGCCGACCAGCGGATCGTGGTCGCCGAGCTGGCCGAGGCACTCACCGTCCGTGCCCCGGACGGCCTCGACCCCCAGTTCCGCGCCCTGTTCGACCAGGCCCCCGACGACCGCGCCCGCAAGCGCGTGATCGTCGACCAGATCGCCTCCCTCACCGACGCCTCGGCCCGCTCGCTTCACGCGCGTCTGACGGGGCATCTGTGAGACTGACGGGAGGCGGGTGACGCCAAACGAGCCCGAATGTGACCCTCCGTGGCCTGATCGGGCCACTACCTCTTCCCCCATCACGCTCCGTGCGGGACGCTCGCATGTGGCGGCATCATTACGAGGAGGCATCAAGTGGTCGACGCGGATCAGACATTCATCATCGTCGGAGGCGGCCTCGCCGGCGCTAAGGCGGCCGAGGCGCTCCGAGCGGAGGGCTTCAGCGGCCGCGTGATACTGATCTGCGACGAACGCGACCACCCGTACGAGCGCCCGCCGCTGTCCAAGGGCTATCTGCTGGGCAAGGAGGAGCGCGACAGCGTCTTCGTCCACGAACCGGCCTGGTACGCGCGCAACGACATCGAGCTGCACCTCGGCGAGACCGTGGAGGCCATCGACCGCGAGGCGAAGACCGTCCGCTTCGGCGGGGACGGCACGCTCGTCCGCTACGACAAGCTGCTGCTCGCGACCGGTGCCGAGCCCCGCCGCCTCGACATCCCCGGGACCGACCTCGCGGGCGTCCACCACCTGCGCCGCCTCGCCCACGCCGAGCGGCTCAAGGGCGTACTGGCCGCCCTCGGCCGGGACAACGGCCACATCGTGATCGCCGGGGCCGGCTGGATCGGCCTGGAGGTCGCGGCGGCGGCCCGCGAGTACGGCGCCGAGGTCACCGTCGTCGAGCCCCTGGCGACGCCGCTGCACGCGGTCCTCGGCCCCGAGCTCGGCAACCTCTTCGCCGAGCTGCACCGCGAGCACGGCGTCCGCTTCCACTTCGGCGCGCGGCTGACGGAGATCGTCGGCCAGGACGGCATGGTCCTCGCCGCCCGCACCGACGACGGCGAGGAACACCCCGCCCACGACGTCCTCGCGGCGATCGGCGCGGCCCCCCGCATCGGCCTCGCGGAGGCGGCGGGCCTGGAGATCGCCGACCGGCGGTACGGCGGCGGCGTGGTGGTCGACGAGCGGCTGCGCACCTCCGACCCCGACATCTACGCGGCCGGTGACGTCGTGTCCTTCCCGCACGCCCTCTTCGACACCCGGCTGCGCGTCGAGCACTGGGCCAACGCGCTGAACGGCGGACCGGCGGCGGCGCGCGCGATGCTCGGCCAGGACGTCACCTACGACCGCGTGCCCTATTTCTTCTCCGACCAGTACGACCTCGGGATGGAGTACTCCGGCTGGGCGCCCCCGGGCTCCTACGACGAAGTGGTGATCCGGGGGGACGCCGGGAAGCGTGAGTTCATCGCCTTCTGGGTCAAGGAGGGCCGAGTGCTGGCCGGGATGAACGTGAACGTGTGGGACGTCACAGAACCCATCCAGCGGCTGATTCGCTCAAGGACACAGGTGGACACGGAGGCACTGGCGGACCCGCACGTTCCGCTCGAAAACCTCGTCCCTTAGATGTCGGACCATCACCGTAGAATTCACGCGTGGCAGGACGGATCAACGACGAGGACGTGAAGGCGGTACGGGACGCGGTCCCGATCGACGCCGTGGTGTCCGAGTACCTCCAGCTGCGCAACGCGGGCGGTGGCAACCTCAAGGGCCTGTGCCCCTTCCACGACGAGAAGTCGCCGTCCTTCCAGGTCAGCCCGAGCAAGGGACTCTTCCACTGCTTCGGCTGCCAGGAGGGTGGCGACACCATCACGTTCGTGATGAAGGTCGACCACCTCACCTTCTCGGAGTCGGTCGAGCGCCTGGCCGCGCAGGCCGGCATCACCCTCCGCTATGAGGAGGGCGGCTACAACCCCGCTCACCAGCGCGGCGAGCGCATCCGCCTGGTCGAGGCCCACAAGATCGCCGCCCAGTGGTACGTCGAACAGCTCGCGACCAGCCCCGAGGCCGACACCGGCCGCAAGTTCCTCGCCGAGCGCGGCTTCGACCAGTCCGCCGCCGAGCACTTCTCCGTCGGCTACAGCCCCCAGGGCTGGGACCACCTCACCCGCTACCTGCGCGGCAAGGGCTTCACCGACAAGGAACTCCTCCTCTCCGGCCTCTCCCAGGAGGGCCGCCGCGGCCCCATCGACCGCTTCCGCGGCCGTCTGATGTGGCCGATCCGCGACATCGGCGGCGAGGTCGTCGGCTTCGGTGCCCGCAAGCTGTACGAGGCGGACAACGGCCCCAAGTACCTCAACACGCCCGACACGGCGATCTACAAGAAGTCCCAGGTCCTGTACGGCATCGACCTTGCGAAGAAGGACATCGCCAAGGCCAGCCGCGCGGTCGTGGTCGAGGGCTACACCGATGTCATGGCCTGCCACCTGGCCGGCGTCACGACCGCCATCGCGACCTGCGGCACGGCCTTCGGCGGCGACCACATCAAGATCCTCCGCCGGCTGCTGATGGACAACGGCTCGGCCCGGGTGATCTTCACCTTCGACGGCGACGCGGCCGGCCAGAAGGCGGCCCTGCGCGCCTTCGAGGACGACCAGAAGTTCGCCGCCGAGACGTACATCGCGATCGCCCCCGACGGTATGGACCCCTGCGAGCTGCGCCTGGCGAAGGGCGACGAGGCGGTCGCGGACCTGACCGAACCCCGCACGCCGCTCTTCGAGTTCGCGCTCCGCCAGATCGTCGTCCGCTACGACCTCGACACCCCCGCCGGCCGGGCGGCGGCCCTGGACGAGGCGGCCCCGATCGTCGCCCGTATCAAGAACAGCGGCGCCCAGCACGAGGTCGCCGTCCAGCTCGCCGGCATGCTCGGCATCCTCGACACCCAGTTCGTCGTCAAGCGCGTGGCCCAGCTGGCCCGTTGGGCCCGCGACCGCGGCGGCAGGGGACCGGCGCCGGCCCGGGGCCCGCAGTCGTACGACGCCGCCCCCCGCCCCCTGACCTCCGGCCCGGCCCTCAACCTCCGCAACCCCGTCTACGCCACCGAACGCGAACTCCTCAAACTCGCCCTCCAGCGCCCCGAGTTGGTCTCCCCCGCCTTCGACGCGTACGGCGCGGACGAGTTCACCGCCGCGCCCTACGCCGCCGTACGCGAGGCGATCATGGAGGCGGGCGGTGTGGAGTACGGCGTCCAGGACGCGCAGGACTACCTGGTCCGCGTCCGCGAGGCGGCACCGGACGACGCGGTGCGCGCGATGGTCACGGAGCTGGCCGTCGAGGCGATCATGCGCCGCACGGTCGACGACAACTACGCGGGCGAGCAGCTCGTCACCGTCCGCCGCCGCGCCGTGGAGCGCCGCGTCCGCGACGTCCAGAGCACCTTCACCCGCCTCGGCACCCAAAGCGACCCGGCCCAACTGGCCGCCGTACAGAACGAGTTGTGGGTGCTCCAGCAGTACGACCAGGCGCTACGGGCGCACGGGGCCGCCGCCCTCTAGGCCCTGTCGTCACATTCCCGTCTGCCTCGCGACGCCATGCACGCTCCCCCACTGCCTTAAGGGCGTGGGAGGTGCCCCCACTCGCCGCACCGGGCGCAGACCCGAGTACGTCCAGTACGAGGGTCCACGCCCGGCACTCCCCCAGCCTCCGGCCGGGGGGACCCCCACAGCACGCACCTGACGCCGCGAGGCCGCCCTCCGGGCGACGGGAATTTGACGACAGGGCCTAGGGACGTCATGCCGCCGCCTCGCGGGCCGGAGCCGATTCGACCGCGCGGGCCGGGGAACCCGACAGGGTGAGCAAAGGCTGATGGCGCACCGCCGCCCACCGCCGCCCACCGCCGCCCACCGGCGCAACGAGTGCGGCGATCGTGCCAGATCAGGCGGTGCGCGGACATCCGGGTTTTTTGTGACGGTAACCACCCGGTCACAGCCCGATTGCAAAAAGTCACCGCACGCCCCTCGTGGCGGCGATGTGTCGTACTCCACACTGGGTTCCGGTGCCTGAGTCCTCGGAGCGCGGCCGATCCGTCCCACACGGGTCCCACAACCCCGCGGCTGCGCTCATCGCGTACGGGACGGACAGCGGCGAGGCCGTCGACTCCGCTCCCGAAGCAGCGCTGCCGCACACCTCAGCAGCGATCATCCTGGAGGTCGCCCCCGTGCAGACCCAGACCCTCACCGAGACCGACAACAGTACGGACGGCACGGAGCCGGACGCCGAGACCGATCCTCTCGTCGCGGTACCCCCGCAGACCCGTGTCGCGCACCACCCCGAGGCGGAGCCCGAGAGCCCGCCCGAGCCGGCCGAACCGCCCGCAGAGGCGCTGGAGACCGCCGAGGACCCCGAGCCGGTGGCACCGCCGCGGGCCCGCGCGGCCGACACCGCGGGACCGTCCTCGGACCTGTTCCGCCAGTACCTGCGCGAGATCGGCCGCATCCCCCTGCTGACCGCGGCCGAGGAGGTCGACCTCGCGCGCCGCGTCGAGGCCGGCCTGTTCGCCGAGGAGAGGCTCGGCACGGCACCCGACCTGGACAGCCAGCTCGCGCTCGACCTGGACCGGCTCGTCGTCATGGGCCGCATGGCCAAGCGCCGCCTCATCGAGGCGAATCTGCGGCTCGTGGTGTCCGTGGCCAAGCGGTACGTCGGCCGCGGGCTGACCATGCTCGACCTCGTCCAGGAAGGAAACCTGGGCCTGATCCGCGCCGTCGAGAAGTTCGACTACGCCCGCGGCTACAAGTTCTCCACCTACGCCACCTGGTGGATCCGCCAGGCCATGTCCCGGGCCCTCGCCGACCAGGCCCGGACCATCCGAGTCCCGGTCCACGTCGTCGAGTTGATCAACCGGGTCGTCCGCGTCCAGCGCCGCATGCTGCAGGAACGCGGCTACGAGCCGACGCCGGAAGAAGTCGCCGACCACCTCGAACTGCCGCCGGAGCGCGTCAGCGAGGTCCTCCGCCTGGCCCAGGAACCCGTCTCCCTGCACGCCCCGGTGGGCGAGGAGGACGACGTGGCCCTCGGCGACCTGATCGAGGACGGCGACGCCACCTCCCCCGTCGAGTCGGCGGCCTTCATGCTCCTTCGTGAGCACCTGGAGGCGGTGCTGTCGACGCTGGGGGAGCGGGAGCGGAAGGTCGTACAGCTGCGGTACGGGCTCGTCGACGGCCGCCCGCGCACGCTGGAGGAGATCGGCCGCATCTTCGGCGTCACGCGGGAACGGATACGGCAGATCGAGTCCAAGACGCTCAACAAGCTGCGCGATCACGCCTTCGCGGACCAGCTGAGGGGATACCTGGACTGAGAAGGGGCCGCTCACACGCGGTGAGCGGCCCCCTGGGATCAGCTGTCCCGGCGACTAGTCGACCTCGGCCACCGCCTGGGCGAACTGCGCCTTGTACAGCCGCCCGTACGCCCCGTCGGCCGCCAACAGGTCCGCGTGGGTGCCCTGTTCCACGATCGACCCGTTCTCCATGACGAGGATCGTGTCCGCGTCCCGGATGGTCGACAGCCGGTGCGCGATCACGAACGACGTCCTGCCGTGCGCCAGCTTCGCCATCGCCTTCTGGATCAGCACCTCGGTGCGGGTGTCCACCGAACTCGTCGCCTCGTCGAGCACCAGGATCGTCGGGTCCGAAAGGAACGCCCGCGCGATGGTGATGAGCTGCTTCTCACCGGCGCTGACGCCCGAGCCCTCGTCGTCGATCACGGTGTCGTAGCCGTCGGGAAGCGTGCGCACGAACCGGTCGGCGTGCGCGGCCCGCGCCGCCTCCTCGATCTCGCCCCGGGTGACCTCCCGCGAGGCGCCGTACGCGATGTTCTCCGCGATCGTGCCGCCGAACAGCCAGGTGTCCTGCAGCACCATGCCGATCCCGGCCCGCAGTTCGTCCCGGGACATGCTCGCGATGTCGACGCCGTCGAGAGTGATACGCCCGCCGGACACGTCGTAGAACCGCATGAGCAGATTGACCAGCGTGGTCTTGCCGGCTCCCGTCGGGCCGACGATCGCGACGGTGTGCCCGGGTTCCGCCTTCAGGGACAGGTGCTCGATCAGCGGCTTGTCGGGGTCGTAGCTGAAGGAGATGTTGTCCAGCTCCACCAGCCCCCGCAGCTCCGCGGGCCGCTCGCCGCGCACCGGATCCGCCTCCTGCTCCTCCGCGTCCAGGAGTTCGAAGATCCGCTCGGCCGAGGCGACGCCCGACTGCACCAGGTTCGCCATCGAGGCGACCTGTGTCAGCGGCATCGAGAACTGCCGCGAGTACTGGATGAAGGCCTGTACGTCGCCGATCGACAGCGCGCCGGACGCGACCCGCAGACCACCGACGACCGCCACCAGCACGTAGTTGAGGTTCGACACGAACATCATCAGCGGCTGCATGACCCCGCTGTTGAACTGCGCCTTGAACCCGGCCTCGTACAGCGCGTCGTTCTGCTCGGCGAACTGCTGCGCCGACTCCTGCTGCCGCCCGAACACCTTCACCAGCGTGTGGCCGGTGTACATCTCCTCGACGTGGGCGTTCAGCTTGCCGGTGGAGCGCCACTGCTGCACGAAGTGCGGCTGCGAGCGCTTGCCGACGCGCGTGGCGACGACGAACGACAGCGGCACCGTCACCAGCGCGACCAGCGCCAGCAGCCAGGACACCCAGAACATCACCGCGAGCACGCCGATGATGGTCAGCACCGAGTTGATGAGCTGGCCCATCGACTGCTGCAGCGTCTGGCCGATGTTGTCGATGTCGTTCGTCGCCCGGGACAGCACCTCACCGCGCTGTCGTTTGTCGAAGTACGACAACGGCAGCCGCGACAGCTTCGCCTGCACGTCCTCACGCATCCGGTACATGGTCCGGTTGACGGCCCGGTTCACCAGCCGCGTCGCCACCGCCATCAGCAGACCGGCGGCGAGGAACGTACACACCGCGATCAGCAGTACGTTGCCCACGGCGCCGAAGTCGATGCCCTTGCCGGGCGTGAAGTCGGTGCTGCGGAGCATGTCGGCGACCTGGCCCTGCCCCCGCTCCCGCATCGACGCGAGAACCTGTTCCTTGGTGGCCCCGGCCGGCATCTGACGCCCGATGATGCCGGCGAAGACGAGGTCGGTGGCCTTGCCGAGGATCTTCGGCCCGATCACGTTCAGGCCGACGCTCACGACCACGCAGACCAGCAGCGCGTAGATCGTGAGACGTTCTGGTTTGAACCGGGCGATCAGGCGCTTGCCCGACACCTTGAAGTCCAACGAACGGCTGTCGGGGCCGCCGCCCTGGCCCATCATCCGTGCCATCGGCCCGGCCATCAGGCAGCCTCCGCTTCCGTCAGCTGGGAGAGCACGATCTCCCGATAGGTCTCGTTGCCCGCCATCAGCTCGTGATGGCGGCCGGTCCCGACGACAAGCCCCTCGTCGAGGACGACGATCCGGTCCGCTTCGCGGATGGTCGCCACCCGCTGGGCGACGATCACGACGGTCGCTTCCGCGGTCTCCTGGGCGAGCGCCGCACGCAGCGCCGCGTCGGTGGCGTAGTCGAGCGCGGAGAAGGAGTCGTCGAAGAGGTAGATCTCCGGGCGCTGCACCAGCGTCCGGGCGATGGCGAGTCGCTGCCGCTGACCGCCGGAGACGTTCGTGCCGCCCTGCGAGATCGGGGCGTTGAGCCCGGCTTCGAGTTTCTGCACGAAGTCCTTGGCCTGCGCCACCTCCAGCGCGTGCCACAGCTCCTCGTCGGTGGCGTCCGGATTGCCGTAGCGCAGGTTGGTCGCGACCGTCCCGGCGAACAGGTACGGCTTCTGCGGCACCAGCCCGACCGTCTTCGCCAGCAGCGCCGGTTCGAGGGACGCCACGTCCGTGCCGTCGACGAGCACCTGGCCGTCGGTGGCGTCGAACAGGCGCGGGACGAGCCCCAGCAGCGTCGACTTGCCACTGCCCGTCGAGCCGATGACGGCGGTCACCTCGCCGGGCCGCGCGACCAGGTCGACCGCCTTGAGCACGGGCTCCTCGGCGCCGGGATAGCGGAACCCGGCACCCCGGATCTCCAGGTGACCGTGCCGGCGCAGCTCGGTGACCGGAGCCGCCGGCGGCACCACGCTGGAGGAGGTCCCGAGCACCTCCTCGATCCGCTCGGCACACACCTCCGCGCGCGGCACCATCATGAACATGAAGGTGGCCATCATCACGGACATGACGATCTGCATGAGGTAGGCGAGAAACGCGGTCAGGTCGCCGATCTGCATCCCGCCGCTGTCGATCCGGTGGGCGCCGAACCACACCACCGCGATCGACGACAGGTTCACCGTGGTCATGACCACCGGGAACATCAGCGCGAGCAGGTTGCCGGTCTTCAGCTGCATCTCGGTGAGGTCGGCGTTGGACTTGCGGAACCGGTCCTTCTCGTACTCCTCCCGCACGAAGGCCCTGATCACACGGTTGCCGGTGATCTGCTCGCGCAGGACCCGGTTGACCGTGTCCAGGCGTACCTGCATGGCCCGGAACAGCGGTCGCAGCTTCCGCACGATCAGCGTGACGCAGATGCCCAGCGTCGGGACCACGGCGATCAGCACACCGGACAGCGGCACGTCCAGGCCGAGCGCCAGCACGATGCCGCCCACGCACATGATCGGCGCCGACACCATCAGCGTGAACGTCATCAGGGCCAGCATCTGGACCTGCTGCACGTCATTGGTCGTACGGGTGATCAGCGAGGGCGCGCCGAAGTGACCGACCTCCCGCGCCGAGAAGGACTGCACCCGGTCGAACACGGACGCGCGCAGGTCCCGGCCGAGTGCGGAGGCGGTGCGGGCGCCGTAGTACACGGCACCGATGTTGCACACGACCTGGACCAGTGAGATGCCGATCATCAGGGCGCCGAAGGAGAGGATGTAGCCGGTGTCACCCTTCACGACGCCTTGGTCGATGATGTGGGCGTTCAGAGTGGGCAGATAGAGGGTGGCGCAGGTCTGCAGGAGCTGCAGCAGCACCAGCAGGGCGATGGGTTTCTTGTAGGGCCTGAGGTAGGTCCGCAGAAGTCGTATGAGCACGCTACGTCTCTCGGAGTCGGCGGTGGGGCGGGCTTGATGCCCCAGGCTCCTATCGTCGGACACTCCACCCGTGTTACCTCAACCGATTAAGCCGACAGCAGTGCGCTTTGTCGTCCTACGGGCGGAACGCGCCGGGGTGTGTCTGTTCCCTCACGGAAACGAACTGCTGCCGCACCGCCTGTCCGACCGCCAGTTCGTCGCCGGGCTCCAGCATCTGGGCGGACGCGCCCTGCCAGGCCGGCGGTGTGCGCGGGTCGAGAGTGCCCTGCGACACGCCGAGCGCCCAGGCGGCCTGCCGGGCGGCACCGATCGCCGCGTAGTCCGCGGGCTGCGGTACGACGATCTGCGCGCCGAACAGCATGGGCGCCGCCGCCTGCACCGCGGTCAGTTCGGCGGCCGCCCCCAGCAGGAAGACCCGCCGCACCTCGACACCCCGGCCGCGCAGCACGTCCAGCGCGTCCGCGAGCCCGCACAGCATGCCCTCGAACGCCGCTCGGGCCAGGTGCTCGGCCTTCATCGACTCCCGCCGCAGCCCCGCGATCGAGCCCGCGGTGTGCGGCAGGTTCGGCGTCCGCTCACCCTCCAGATACGGCAGCATGACGAGCCCGTGCGCGCCCGGCGTCGACTTCATCGCCAGCTCGGACAGGCTCTCCAGATCGGGCAGCCCGAGCAGTTCGGCGGTCCCGCGCAGGGTCCGCACGGCGTTCAGCGTGGTCACGACCGGCAGGTGCATGCCGGTCGCGTCGGCCAGGGAGGTGATCATCCCGGTGTTGTCGACCAGGGCCTCGCGGTGCACGGCCATCACGGAACCGGACGCCCCCAGGGACACCACGGCATCCCCGAGCCCGATCCCCAGACCGAACGCGGCGGCCATGGTCTCACCGGTCCCGGCGGAGATCAGCAGCCCCTCCGGGGTCGTACCGGCCGCGTCGGAAGGGCCGATCACCTCGGGCAGCATGGCCTGGTGACCGAGCGCCAGCTCGACGAGATCGGACCGGTAGTTGCCGGTGGCCGCCGACCAGTAACCGGTGCCGGAGGCCCCGCCCCGGTCGGTGGTCCTTCTGACCGGTCTCCCCAGCAACTGCCACACGAGCCAGTCGTGGGCCTGCATGAGCATCGCCGTGCGCAGCGCGGCATCCGGTTCGCTCTTCGCCAGCCAGCGCAACTTGGTCACCGGCTGCGCGGCCTGCGGCACGCACCCCACCGCCTGCGCCCACGCCTCGCGCCCGCCGAGCGCGTCGATCAGATCAGCCGCGGCCACCTGGGCACGCTTGTCACCGCCGACCATCGCGGGACGTACGGTGCCGCCCTGGGAGTCGAGCGGCACGACCGCGTTCTGCTGCGCCGACACGCCGATGGCCTGCACACCTTCGAGGAGTCCGCCGCCGGCCGCTTCACCGAGTGAAAGCAGCCAGGCCTGCGGGTCGACGTCGGCAGGGCGATCACCGTCCACCGGATGCGGGGCATACCCCTGCCTGAGCACGGCACCTGTGTCCGTGTCGCAGACGACGATGCGAGTGAAATCGGGCGCACTGTCCAACCCGGCGACTATCCCCATGGCGAAAATTCTATGGGTCGAGCGCCGCGGGGGCGTCTGCCGACCGGCGGGTACCGGTCCGACGGGGCCCGCAGCGCCGTGGACCTACGTATTGGTGGTGCCCCAGTCGTCCTCTGCGGTGCCGTTGGTGTTGCGGTCCCGCAGGGACCGGACCCGCTGGGTCACCGAGTCGGGGACGTGGTCGCCGACCTTCTCGCTCACCGCGTGATACGCCTTGCCGGCGAACTGGCGGCCCTGCTGGGCGGCCGTCTCTGCGGTGTTGCGGACGGCCGGGTTCTGAGAGACCTGGCGTGCGGACTTCTTCAACTGCTCGTAGCGCTCGCGCCCGGCACGCGTGCCCAGCACGTAACCCAGAGCCAGCCCGACGACGAACGTGAGCTTGTAGCGCATGGAGGCCATCCTTCCCTCGTGTCGGTCGGTGCCGGGGGAACCGATTGGCGGAGCACCCCCCTGCTTGCGCTAATGTATGTGTCGCAGCGACCGCCCGCCCCCTGGCGAATACCCAGGTAGGTGCGTTCGATGCAACGAGGCATTCCTCCGTAGCTCAATTGGCAGAGCAGCCGGCTGTTAACCGGCAGGTTACTGGTTCGAGTCCAGTCGGGGGAGCTCGGTCCTCCGTAGCTCAATTGGCAGAGCAGCCGGCTGTTAACCGGCAGGTTACTGGTTCGAGTCCAGTCGGGGGAGCATGCTGAACGAGGACCCCGAAGGGGTCCTTTTTCATGTCTGGCCCTGTTCCTCGGGAACCGTGCAGGTCACGGCGGAGTCCTCAAGGGCATGCGAAGTCGACCATACGAAGCAGGAGATCGTATGAGCGGCTATGCTGCGGCAGACGGCGCGCACAAATGTGCGCGACACGCCGCTATGGGGCGGTAGCTCAGCCGGTTAGAGCAGCGGACTCATAATCCGTCGGCCGTGGGTTCGAGTCCCACCCGCCCCACCTGCGCAGGTTTCTGACCTGCGGAAACGTTCATTTTGTCCTGTCGGGGTGTCAACTTTCCCTGAACGGACTGAATCCGCTGCTCGTGAGTTTGATGCCACGTTGGTCTGCTTCGGCTGATGACTCTCTGACCTGCATGGACGTGCAATCGCTGAGACGGGTTCTGCTCGGCTCTGCTGCGGCAAAGCATGTATTGAGGCCCTCCTGAGGCCGGAGGTGCCCGTGAAGTGCGCCGGATGCGTTGTCCGACAAGTCGTCTGCGGGTGACTCAGGGCGTTTTGTGTGACGGCCGGGGCCTGCGGCTTCCGGGCAGTAGGTCTGGCGAGGGTCCAAGGAAACTGCCCCAACAGGAAACGGCCCGGAACGCAGGTGTAGCGGCCTTAGCCTCGATCTTGCATGACGGTCCGTCGGTTTCTCCGGCGGGCCGTTTCTCTGTTGTCGGTTGGTCGTGGGCAGGTTGATGGCCCGGCTGTCGCGTCGGGGGGCGCCGGGTTCCACTGCTCCGGTGGGGTGATGCTGTCCGCCGGGTTGATCTTGCTACGTTCGCCTACAACTCAAACGTCAGCTGCCCGCCGTTTCGAGCGCGGTATGCCGGGTCTGGGCCCGGATGCGGGCGTGGTGGTTACAGTCGTAGTGCAGGTGGCAGCCCTGGCATGGCTTTGAGGTTGGCCGGGTGACAGTTCTCCGGCGTGTAGTCGAGGTGCGCGCTCTCGTCGTCAGGATGACCCGCGAACCGGTGCCGTACACGGGCTGTCCGGGCCGGTTGGGACACCGGCCGGGGTGACTGCCGCGTCCGCACTCGCCTTCACACTCGCACCGCCAGCCCGCGCGTTCGTTGATGGCGTTGGAGATGTCCGGCCAGTCGGCGGGACAACGCTCGCGGTCCTAGGGACGGATCGGCACGTGGGGTCACCGTTCCGCAGCGTCGAGCTGGTGGGGGACGGCGGAGGCGCGCAGGTCTTGGAGGTCGGGGATGTGGTTGTAGAGGGTGCCCGGGGAGATGCCCAGCATTTTGGCGATCGAGGTGATGGAGCGGCCGGGGTCGGGCAGCAGGTCGCGGGCGGCGCGGATGACTTCCTCGGTAGCGACGGTGGGGCGCCCTCCGACCCGGCCGCGGGCGCGGGCAGCGGCCAGGCCCTCGCGAGTGCCCTGGACGATGAGTTCGCGGATGAACTCCGCCAGAGCGGCGAAGACGTGGAAGACGAGTCGGCCGCCGGGGGTGGTGGTGTCGAGGTTCTCGTGCAGCGAGGTGAAGCCGATCCCGCGCGTCCGGAGTTCGGCGACCATGTTGATGAGGTCCTGGAGGCTGCGGCCGTAGCGGTCGAGCGACGGGACGACGAGGGTGTCGCCAGCGTCGAGAAAGGCGTGGCACGCCTTCAATTCCGGGCGGAGGGCGTTCTTTCCGGACTTCTTGTCCGAGAAGATCTTCCGGCATCCGGCGGTGGTGAGGGCGTCGATCTGCCGGTCGAGCTTCTGTCCGCCGCTGGACACCCGCGCGTACCCGATCTTGATCTCGGTGCAGACAAGCGGTTCGGCAACGAGGAGTTCGGGGTGGCCGGACGGCTCCGGAGTGTCACTCATGACCCCGGATCATGTCAGAAAACGGTGGTCGAGGGTTCTTGAATGACCCAGGTTTTTGAAGGGTTTTTTGAAGAGGCTGCGGGGTGTGCGGACCCCCGCACGGTGATCTTCAGAAAACGTTCGTTTTTTGAAGGCGAGGCTCGTCGACCCGCATCGTCTTCTTTGTTGGATGGGAGTGTCGCAGTAAGGGCGGTTGGTGCGATGCCGGGCCCTCATCAGCACCCCGGGCGAGACTCTGACGGCACGGTCGGCGGCAGCCCGGCGGGGACGCAAGGGGTCATCCCGGTTTCTGATCGATCTCGGCGAGTTGCGCCTCCACCTGGTCTCCCAATTCGATCAGCAGGTCCATCTGCGCAGGGGTCACGTGGTCGATCAGCACATTGCGCACGTCAGCCAGGTGGAGCGGGGCAGCTGCCTCGACGAGGGTGCGGCCCTGTTCGGTGATGACCACGACGGCCCCTCGCTGGTCGGTCGCGCATCGCTCGCGGCGGATGAGGTTGCGGTTCTGCATGCGGGTCAGATGCTGCGACAGACGGCTCTTCTCCCATTGCAGCGCATCTCCGAGTGCGAACGACCGCAGGCGTCCCTCGGGCGCCTCAGACAGGTGCGCCAGCACCTGGTAGTCGGCGGTGGACAGCCCGCTGTGGGTGCGCAGCTGCCGCTCGATGTATTCGGACAGGCCGGCCTGCATCTTCATGAGGCTGCGCCAAGCCCGCTGTTCACGCTCGTCCAGCCATCGCGGTTCGTCCATGAAGCCCATCCTACCGCTTTGGTTGACATGTTAACCAGTTCGTCGTACGGTTTGGTTAACACCTCAACCAAATGGACTTGCGGAGGTCGGAGCCGCCTACAGAAACGCGGCGACGACAGGCCGGGCGGCGAAGCTGCTCTGCCGCCTCGACAGCCTTCAGCAATTACTGGAACAGGGAGCACTCATGTCTGCAGACACCCGCTACGCCATCGTGGGCACCGGAAACATCGGTTCGGCGCTGGCGCGTCTCTTCGCCCGGGCCGGAGTCGAGGTCAGCATCGCCAACACCCGCGGACCGGGCTCGATCAGCGAACTCGCCGCCTCCTGGGGTTCCACGGTCCGGGCCGTGACGCTCACCGAGGCACTGGCGAGCGACGTCATCTTCATGGCCATCCCGTTCGGCGCAGTCGAGACGTTCGGCAACGCCCTGCCCGACTGGAACGGGAAGATCGTCGTCGACACCACCAACGCGCACTACGCGCCCAACGCGGGCGACATCCTCAAGGGTCGGCTCTCCTCGCAGTACGCGGCCGAGGTCCTGCCCGGCGCCCAGATCGTGAAGGGCTTCAACCACCTTCCCGCCCAGACGCTCGCCGCCGAAGTGCCCTCCGGCCAGGGCAAGCGCGTGGTCTTCGTCTCCAGCGACTCCGGGGAGGCTAGCTCCCAGATCGCCGAGCTCGCCCGCACGCTCGGCCTGTCGCCGGTGGAACTCGGCAGGATCGACGAAGGCGGACGCCTCATCGAGGTTCCCGGCGCACTGGTGCTCAGGAACTTCACCGAACAGCCCCTCACCTGATCGGCCGCGTTCCGCCTTCCACAGGCGGTGCGGCCGGCGCCGACGAGCCGTCCTGCCTCAGCGTCTGCCGTCACCGGCCGCACCGCGGCGGCCGGCGCCCGGCCCGCGGCCGGGTTGCCGCGCAGCAGCGCTCTCCATCGATGAGACCGCACTTCAGCAACGCTCACGCGTGAGCAGCAAAACCCGCCGGCACACCCATCCTCCACGGATGCCGGTCCCTCACAGCTCGGGCGGTCCGAATCACTCCCCAGAAAGGCATGACCCGTGTTTGTCTTCGCCGCCGTACTGAGCGTTCTGCTCGCCGTTGTCGGGCTGGCCGCCGGACTACCGAAAGCCCTGCTCAAGGGCAGCATTCCAGCCCAGTTGCAGTCTCCCGGAGGCTTCAGCGCCCCGCTGGTCCGGTTCATCGGGCTGGCCGAGCTGGCCGCAGCCGCAGGGCTCATCGCCGGTCTCTTCTGGCAGCCCATCGGCGTTGCCGCCGCCCTGGGATTCGCAGTCCTGCTCGTCGGAGCCGTCGGCTTCCACGCCAAGTCCGGCGACTACGCCAACCCCGAGACCCGCGGCAACGCGATGGCACCCATCATCCTCACCGTCATCGCGATCGCTGCCGCCGCCACGCTCGTCCTCGCCTCCTGACCAGCGCCTGAATCCGAGGCGCCACAGCTCACCTTCCGCCCGGCAAACCCGCCGGGTGATCGCGAGACGCCCTCGCCACGCGGACCGTCACCGATCATCCGCATTCCCGACCACTGCTACACCTGAGGAACATCCCATGGCCACTCTTCTGCATCTCGATTCCTCGCTGTTTTCCGGCGACGCCTCCTCCTCCCGCGCCGTGACCGCCGCCTTCCGCCGGACCTGGCAGGAGCACCACCCCGAGGGCACGGTCATCTACCGTGACCTCGCCACGAACCCCGTACCGCACCTCACCGCCGACGCCCACACCGCCGGCCAGACCGACCCGGCCACGCACACCCCCGCCCAGGCCGCCGCCCTCGCCCACCGGCTGACGCTGATCGACGAGCTGGAGAACGCCGACGCCATACTGATCGGCGCTCCGATGTACAACTACTCGATTCCTTCGACCCTCAAGGCGTGGCTCGACAACATCGTCCTCGTCGGCCGCACCGCCGGCGTGGAAAGCTCCAGGCTCAAGGGCACCCCCGTCACCGTCGTCGCCAGCCGCGGCGGCTCCTACGCCCCGGGCACGCCCCGCGAGGGCTACGAATACGTGCAGAACTACCTCACGGCCGTTCTGGCCGACGCGCTCGCCCTGGACGTGAACTTCATCGTCCCGGAACTCACGATGGCCGTACACAACCCGGCGATGTCCCAGCTGATCCCCCTCTTCGAAGCCTCCCGCCAGCAGGCACTGGACGACGCAGCCTCCACGGCCAAGGCGATAGCCCACCGCATCGCCGCCTAGAAACAGCGCCCTCCGGACGGCGGCCGTGAAGCACGCTTCACGGCCGCCGTGGGCGAACTCCAGCGGGGACAGGCGGCTGGCTGCCCTCGAAGGAATTTCTCGCCCCGGAGGAGCTGGACGACGCGAACCGGCGAATCGACGAGGCGGCCGGCGCTGCCGGGCGGGACCCGAGCCGGACCAACCGGGTCTACAACCTGGTCGGTGACCGTTCGACTACGCAGCGGGTCGACCTGCTGACGAGCTGGCCGGTCGAGCACCGCATGAACGGCTACATCTTCAGCGGCCCGGTCAACGAGTCCGCGCTGCGCCCCATCATCGAGAAGGTCGCACCCGCCGTGCGCGAGGCAGTCGCAAAGGAGCATCGACGATGACACAGCCGCAGGCGGGAACTGTCGCCGGCCGCCAGATGATGCAGCAGCTGCTGATGGCGCATGCGCCGCTGCGCAGCGACGTCGCCGCCCTGCGCAAGGGGCTTGAGGTGCTCGATGCGGCGACCACACGCGCAGAGGACATCGAGGAGCTGCTCGGCGGTCTGACTGTCGCGGACCTCACCTGGCAGCTCAAGGTGGGCTGCCAGCATTTCTGCGCCCACCTGGACGCCCACCACACGATCGAGGACGCTCGGATGCTGCCGGTCATACAGCACCGGTTCCCCGAGCTCACCGATCAGATCGGGCGGCTCCGGCGCGAGCATGAGGAGGTCAAACAGATGATCGTGAGCATCCGCGCCGACGCGCGGCAGCTGAACCCCAAGGACGAACGCTCCGTCCACGTGGTGCTGGAACAGATCGTCGCGCTTGCCGACCACCTCCAGGCCCATCTCGACTTCGAGGAGCGCACCCTCTTCCCGTACTTCCTGCGGATGGACCACGACTGGCACGCCTGAGCTGTCCTGGCCGGGAGCGTGAGGTTGGAGCCGCGGACGACCGGATCGCGTTCGAGGCGGACGGCATGGAGATGCTCCTCGGGCACACGCCCATCGTCCACAAGGAAGACCTGGTACTGCAGGACCACCCCGAGTTCGGCCGCTCCCTGTACGAAATCCACAACGACGGGTCCGGCGTGGTGTTCGGCAGCGTCCGCCGTCCGCTGATCAGCCTGCAGCCGCGGTACCGCGCCTCGTTCATGAGCGAAGGCCCCTGGGGTCTGCCCGCCGACCTGTCCCTCGTGCACTGGTTGGAGACCGCTGAGTGCGAGTTCGACGCCCTCACGGACGAGGACCTCGATCGGGAAGGCCACGACCTGCTGCGCGACTACCGCGTCGTGATCACCGGAAGCCACCCCGAATACGTCACGCGGCGCGAGCTCGACGCCCTCGAGGAGTTCACCGCGAACGGCGGCCGGCTGATGTACCTGGGCGGCAACGGCTTCTTCGCGACCGTCTCCTACGACCCCGACGCCCCGCACCTGATGGAGCTGCGCCGGGCCGACGGGGGCACGCGCCCCCACCAGTCACCCTTCGCCGAACGCCGCCACACCACCTCGGGCGAGGCCAGCGGCCTGTGGCGCAACAAGGGCAAGGCACCGCAGCGTCTGGTAGGAGTCGGCATGGCGGCCCAGGGCTTCGACCGCTGCACCTACTACGAGCGCCTTGCGGACAGCAAGGATCCGCGGGCGGCCTTCGTCTTCGAAGGCGTCGGCGAGAACGAGCTCCTGGGCGACTTCGGTGTCATCGGGGGCGGCGCGGCCGGCGCCGAGATCGACTGCTGGAACCCGGCGCTCGGATCGCCGCCCGGAACCCTGGTCCTGGCCACCTCCGGGCCCTTCTCCGACAACTACCTGCTGGTGACCGAGGAGATCTTCGAGATGCTCCCGGGGATGGGCGGAACCGAGCAGCCGGCGGTCCGCTCGGACATGGTCTACTGCGCGCTGGAGGGCGGCGGCGGATTCTTCTCGGTCGGCTCCATCGCCTGGACCGGGTCGCTGTCCCACAACGGGTACGACAACAACATCGCGAAGATCACCGGCAACGTGCTGCGGCGCTTCCGCGACGAGAAGCCGCTGGACTAGGCCACCCCCTGTTGCCCAAGGCGAGCAGCTCTGCCGGCGGAGCAGCTCGCCTTACGCCATCCGGCTGCGCAGACCGGCACTTGGCCCAGGGGCGTAGTCCCCGCTCTGCGGCGGCTTCCGCGCACCCCGGTACCCGGCACCGAGTCGGTGCCCGATCGGAGTCGGGGCACGTGGGAATTCACGGCACTGGCACCTGGTCCATGTCGGCACCGTGCTGGTGCTGCTGCTGTCCTCATCCCTGTCCACGTGGCCCAGCGGCTGCCGTCCGACATCACCCTCGACAACCGGACCCGAAATAACACGCGAGGAACCACCTATGTGCCAACTGGAGACCCAGTGACCACCGTTCTGCGCACGCTGCGAAACTACATCGGCGGCGAGTCCCTGGACGCCGCCGACGGGCAGACCATCGAGATCGTCAACCCGGTGACCGGCGAGTCCTACGCGACCTCGCCGCTGTCCGGCCGGGAGGACGTCGACGCCGCCATGGGCGCCGCCGCGGCCGCGTTCCCGGCGTGGCGCGACACCACCCCGGCCGAGCGACAGCGCCTGCTACTGAAGATCGCGGACGCTTTCGAGGCGAGGACCGGGGAACTCGTCGCCGTCGAGTCCGAGAACACCGGCAAGCCCCTGGAGCTGACGGCGAGCGAAGAGGTGCCACCGATGGTGGACCAGATCCGCTTTTTCGCCGGCGCCGCGCGCCTGCTCGAGGGCCGATCGGCCGGTGAGTACATGGACGGCATGACCTCCATCGTCAGGCGTGAGCCCGTCGGGGTCTGCGCGCAGGTCGCACCGTGGAACTACCCGATGCTGATGGCGGTCTGGAAGTTCGCCCCGGCGCTGGCCGCGGGCAACACCGTGGTCCTGAAGCCGTCGGACACCACCCCGGCCTCCACCCTGCTGATGGCCGCGATCATTGGGTCCATCCTTCCCAAGGGCGTTTTCAACGTCATCTGCGGTGACCGCGACACCGGGCGCCTGATGGTCGAACACCCCACTCCGGCGATGGCCTCCATCACCGGCTCCGTACGGGCTGGCAAGCAAGTCGCCGGGTCCGCGGCCAAAGACGTCAAGCGCGTCCACCTGGAGTTGGGCGGCAAGGCCCCCGTCGTCGTCGTCGCCGACGCTGACATAACCCAGGCCGTCGAGGGCATCTCGGTGGCCGGTTTCTTCAACGCCGGCCAGGACTGCACGGCCGCGACCCGCGTCCTCGTACAGGAGTCGGTCCACGACGAGTTCGTGACGGCGCTGGCGAGGGCCGCCACAGGCACGAAGACCGGTCGGCCCGACGATCCGGATGTGCTGTATGGACCGCTCAATAATGCCAACCAGCTCACGCAGGTCTCCGGCTTCATCGAGCGGCTGCCCGCCCACGCCAAGATCGAGGCAGGCGGCCACCGCGTCGGCGACAAGGGCTACTTCTACGCCCCCACCGTCGTCTCCGGCCTCAAGCAGGACGACGAGATCATCCAGAACGAGGTGTTCGGCCCGGTCATCACCGTCCAGTCCTTCACGGACGAGAAGCAGGCCGTGGAGTGGGCCAACGGCGTGGACTACGCCCTGGCCTCGTCGGTGTGGACCAAGGACCACGCACGCGCGATGCGCATGTCCAAGAAGCTGGACTTCGGCTGCGTGTGGATCAACACCCACATCCCACTGGTCGCCGAGATGCCCCACGGCGGCTTCAAACAATCCGGCTACGGCAAGGATCTGTCCGCGTACGGCTTCGAGGACTACACCCGTATCAAGCACGTCATGACGTCACTGGACGCGTGACGCTCGCGCCGACGCCAGTGCCAGTGGGATCGCCCCGCAGGGGCCCCGACATCCGCCCGAAGTGAGGAAGGGATCCGCTGCGGAGGAGTTTGAGAACCCCTCTGAACTGGAGCAGTATCCGGGGAGTCGGGTTCTCCTCGTCCATCCTGGACGCGTTCGGGACGCAAGGATAGAAGCAGACCGATCTCCAGCCAGATCTGGTTCGGGGAGAAGTCGTGCCGGGGGAGGTTGCGCAGGCCGGTGGCACGGGCGTTGCGGATGCGGTCCTCGCAGCGGGCGCGCTGACGGTGGCTCAGTTTGAGGCCGGCATCGCCCCGGGGATGTTGGTAGCAACAGGCGAAACGCATACGCTTGGCTGCAGCGGCACCCCGTCGAAGCGGCCGAGCTGGACGCGGACTGATTCCGGTCCTGTAGCTCGGGCTCTGTGTATACGCGTTGCTCGGTGAAAGTGCTCCCAGAGGCTCCGCCCTGGCGCCCTGGGGTGGAGTCTCTGTGCGTTGGAAGGGGAATCCGCTGCGGGCGAGTTCGAGGCGCACTTCTGAGCTGGGGCGATCGTCTCGGAATCCGGTTGGGCTGTCCTCCAGGACGCGTTCTGGACGCAGGTTGGACACAAGGATCGGAAAGACTGAGAGCGTTGTGGTGAACCGCGCTGCTGATCGATGACCTGTGCGTTTCTCCATTCGGTGGTTCTGCCGGGCAGCTAGCTGACGCATGGTGTTTCGTCTACTGGTTGGTTTGCTTGGTGTTGGGTCGCCGCCGCCCGCGGGTAGTGCGCGGTCCGGCAAAACAATGCGGCCGGAAGTGTTACCCGGCCGCCGCGCAGCCGTCACCTATACATCGAGGCGGACCGGGCGCGCGCGGGCGCCCGGCCGGTGAGCGAAGGAGTGCGGATGCGGGTTGCAGAGCGGGACGGGCGTGCAGATCAGGACTTGGTGGTGGCGGCGCAGGGCGGGGACCGCCAAGCCCTGGACGAGTTGATGGCCGCGTATCTGCCGCTGGTCTACAACATCGTCGGGCGGGCGCTGGACGGACACGTCGATGTGGACGACGTGGTCCAGGAGACGCTGATGCGCGCGGTGGACCGGATCGGGGATTTGCGCGACCCTACGGCGTTCCGAGCCTGGGTGGTGGCGATCGCGGTGCGCCAGGTGCGCGACCGGTGGCGGCGCCACCAGACGCAGCCCTCGGCGGCGCACGGCTGGGGCTTCGAGCTCGCGCCGGACGCGGCCGATCCCGGCGCGGACTTCGTGGACCTGACGATCCTTCAACTGGAGCTGTCGGGCCAGAGGCGCGAGACGGCTCTGGCGACGCGCTGGCTGGAGGAGGGTGACCGCGAACTGCTGGCGCTGTGGTGGCTGGAGGCGGCGGGCGAGCTGGACCGGGCGGAGCTGGCCGGGGCGCTGGGCATCGAGCCGGGACACGCGGCGGTGCGGGTGCAGCGGCTCAAGGCCAGGCTGGACGCCGCCCGCACGGTGGTGCGGGCGCTGGACGCCGCGCCCCGGTGCGCTGAGCTCTCCCAGATAGCGACCCGGTGGGACGGGTGGGCGGCCCCGTCGTGGCGCAAGCAGTTCGCGCGGCACGTACGCGAATGCGTAGCCTGCGTCGCGTCCTGGCAGGACCTGGTGCCCGCCGAGCGGCTGCTGGCGGGCTCGGCCCTGGTACCGGTACCCGCACTGCTCGCGGCCACATGGCTGCGGCACGCCCTGCCCCCGTCCGCGCCGAGCGCGCAGGCCGCCGCGGCGAAAGGGGTCGCGGGGAAAGGCAAGGCCGCGAAGCGGTTGCGCCACGGCGGCCACGGCAGCAGATCGGGCGGGCTGGCCGCGCACGTGTCCGCGAAACTCGTCGCGGCCGCGGTAGCTGCCGCCGTAGCCGTCGGCGCGGGCGTCGTCTACGCGGCCACCAGCCACCAGCCACAGGGTTCCCCTTCCGCCACGGCGGGGGCGCGGGGCGCTGCGGGTGTCGCGGCGGCCGTGGCGAGCGGTTCGGCCTCAGCCTCGGCGAGCGCGTCGGCGTCGGCGTCGGCGAGCGCCAAGGCAGCAGCGTCGTCGGCGTCGTCTCCTGCGGCCGGTGGCGCCAGCTCGACGATACGTTTCATGGGCAAGAACACGGTGATGATCGGAAGAATATCGAACGATAAACCTTCGGTTGCCGCACCATTCGACGCTCAGTACCAATACGTCGTCAGTCCGCCTGCACCGTCGAGCAGCGTGTACACGGCGAAGTCCTGCCCGAATGGGACGAACTGGTGGGGATGCGTGTGGGGTGGACGCGGGGGGCTCGTCCCCCATATGGAAGCCCGCGCTGCGCAGGCTACCTATAAGGGTCAACCGCATCCGCAGACGATGATGTGGTCGTGGTTTGAACTCCCCCACCTCACCCCCAATGCGACGTGGCAGGACGAGGTGAAGGCGGTCAACCGGGTCGACCTCCTCACCAGGTACCTGAACGACTACCGTTTCTTCGTCCAGAAGATCGGCACCTCGCACGACATGATCGATCTCGAAGCTGACTTTTGGGGATTCGCCCGAGGGACGGGCGATGTGAACAAGGTCCCGGCGCAGGTGACTGCGGCGGCTCCGAACGAATGCGGAAATCAGGCGAACACTGTGGCGGGTCTGGCCCGCTGCCTGATCTCAATGACCCGCAAGTACGCTCCTAACGCGACCGTCGGCCTGCACCTCACCTGCTGGGACTGGCCGGGCAACGAGAAGAAATGCGCCAGGGATTACGTGGCCCTCGGGGCAAAAAATGCGGACTTCCTGGTCGGGGAGGTTGAAGCCGCGGACGCCGGTCTCACTGCCCTGCCGGAGAATGGCGGACACAACTCATTCTGGAGCGAAAAGAAGTGGACCGCGCAGCTCGCGTATTGGAAGACGATGGCGGACGCGTCCGGCAAACCGATCGTGGTCTGGCAGATCCCGGTCGGCAACATGCGACAGAACAACACCCCGTACCACTATAAGGACGACAAGGTGGACTGGCTGTTCTCGCACATGGACCGGGTCGCGAGCGCCCATGTCGCGGCTCTGATGTTCGGCCAAGGATCGGACAAGTCGACCACGATTGAAACCGACGGCGGCAACCTGTTCCGGAAGACGATCGCCTACCGAAACTCGGGTGGCACGCCGCTCAAATAGCGTGAGAAGGCTGCTGCCTTCGCGGTCGGCACGTCGTTCAGCACGATCGGCCCGGTCCTGCGCGGCGTGATCCTGGCCGCCCGCGGGACGTCGGTGACGTCCGCGAGCTGCTGCCGTCGATGATGTCGGGTAGCCGGAGCACATTGCTGTGCCCCGGCTACTCGACCGTGGGCAATGTGAACAAGGTCCCGGCGCAGGTGACTGCTGCGGCCCCGAACGACTGCGCAAATCAGGCGAACAGTGTGGCGGGTCTGGCCCACTGCCTGATCGCAATGACCCGCAAGTACGCTCCTCACGCGGCCGTCGGTATGCACCTCACCTGCTGGGACTGGCAGGGCAACACGCAGGCGTGCGCCAAGGATTACGCGATCCTCGGGGCGCAGAACGCCGACTTCCTGGTCGCCGACGTGTCGGACCGCGACGCGGGCTGGTACGCCGAGCCGGCGCACGGGAGCCGCGACATGTTCTGGACGGACCAGAAGGCCGCCGCCGAGCTAGGGGTCTGGAAGACGATGGCCGAGTCCGTGGCAAGCCGGTGGTCCTGTGGCAGATCCCTGTGGGCAACATGGCGCAGAACAACACCCTCATCCACTACCAGGACGACAAGGTGGACTGGCTCTTCGCGCACATGGACCAGGTGGCGAACGCGCACATCGCCGGCCTGCTGTTCGGCGCGGGGCAGCAGGAACTGTGAGCGGTCGCGCAATTCGGCTCTGTCGACGATCTTGTGATGCTGTCCGGCTGAGCTGGGCATCTACTGGGTGTGCGGTTCAGGGGTTTTGGGGCGGTTGCTGCCGCATTTAGCTGGTGTGGTCGTGGAGTCCGTCGAGCGGGTGGCCGGGGCGGTCACGTTTCGTACATCATGCCGGACGCTCCCAGCGAGATGTACGTCCTGTGCGATGCCTTCCTGGCGGGTGCACGGGCGATACCGGCGCCGCCTCGTTGACGCACCCATCGGTGCGGCCCCCGTTGTGATCGAGTTCTCGGTGCGGCGCTTCAAGTGCGTCAACTCCCGTTGCCCGGCGGTGACATTCGTCGTGCAGATTCAAGGGCTGACCAGCCCGCACGCCCGCTACACCCCACTGCTTCGAACGGTGCTCACCTCGATCGCCCTGACGCTGGCGGGCCGTCCCGGGGCACGTCTTGCCGGCGCGTTGAGCATCCGCGTTGCGAAGGACACCCTCCTGCATCTCCTTCGCGCTGTCCTCAAGTCGCCTCCGGCCCAGGTCAGAGTGCTGGGCGTGGACGATTTCGCTTTACGCAAGGGCGATTCGTACGCCACCATCCTCATCGACCTGGAGGCCCGCCGGCCGCTCGATGTGCTGCCCGGCCGGGACGCCGCACCGCTGGCCGACTGGCTGCGCGGTCACCCCGAGGTGGAGATCATCTGCCGGGACCGGGCCGGCGCCTACGCCAAGGGCGCCCGTACCGGCGCCCCGCAGGCGACGCAGATCGCGGACGGGTGGCATCTGTGGCGGAACCTTGCCGAGGCCCTGGAGAGGACGGTCGGCGCCCACCACAGCTGCATCCGGGCCGCATTCGCGACCCCCCCTGGTCACCAAGGTGGACGCCGCCGGGGACCTGGTCACCGAGGAGCCGTCCACCGCGGAGAGCATCCCGTTCGTTCCGCCGGACGGGACGCTCGACTTCGCGGGCCGCCCGCGGCGCCTGGTGGCCCGCACCACCGAACGCTACGAGGCGGTGCAGGAGCGGCTGGCCGAGGGCAAGACCCTGGCCGTGATCCGCAGTGAACTGCGGCTAGGCCACTCCACCGTGCGCCGCTTCGCCCGCGCCCGCAGCCTCGACGAACTCCTGGTCAAAGCCACCAACCGCGCCACCCTCCTCGACGAGTACAAGCCCTACCTGCACCAGCGGTGGACCGACGGCTGCCACAGCATTCCCCAACGGGTGTGGCTCGCCTGAAGTGACCTGCTGATCTGCTGACCTGTCAAGCCGTCCTTAACGTCCGCGCCATGCGCAACAACGGCGACTTCGACACCCACTTGCGATACCACCTCACTCGCGAACTTGAACGCCTCTACCAACCAGCTGGCCAGAGCGAATACACCCCCAGTGCCTGACCAGCACCCCACTCAAGACGAGCCGCACCCATCCCAATTCGCCTGTGGACAAGGCGATTTCCAGCAGTTCGTACCGCTCGCCCTCGAACGCGTTGAGGATGCGCCATTCTTCGCTGCTGAGATCCGCCGGGGCTGCACCGGGTGCCGAACGGCAGATGCTCCTGTCGAAGGTGCAGGCCGCCGAGGACGCCGCCGGCCGAATCGACTGGGATGTGTCCGTGGACTCCACCGCGGTCCGTGCCCACCAGCACGCCGCGGGCGCACGCCAGACATCACCCGCCGCGGCCCCGCAAAAGGGGGGTGCCGCTGTCAGCGCGATCAAGGCAGGTAGATCGTTCTATCTCTGTGCCGGGATCGTTTGACCGTTGTGTCGGAGGTCGGGGGGCTTGTTGATCCAGGCGGCCCCGGGGAGTTTCGGTGGTTCGGGTGCCCCGCGGACGAATCGTTCGGGGTGCTGGCGGTAGACGCTCGTGAGGACGTCGGCGCGCATCTCGCGGAGCTGGTCGGCGAGGCCGAAGTGCACGTCGAAGGGGGTATGCATGGCTATTCCGGAGTGCCGGTGGGCGACGTTGTACCAGTCAGCCGCAGCCTGCCCGTTCCCATCAACCCGCTCTGGAAGAAGGCAACTGAGCCGGATAAGCTCACGAGGCGACGTCTGGCCTATGAAAACAGCCACAGAGGCTCTGCCCCGAGCAGAGGGCGGAGCCTCTCCGTGTTGGAAGGAGAATCCGCTGCGCGCGGGTTCGATCCCCGTCCTTGAGCTGGCGCGATCGTCTCCTGTGTCTTCAGCGCGTTCCTGTCGGGCCTCATTGAGGCCGAGTTGAGGCCGCAAGGACAGGAACAGACTGACAAGGGCTGACTAGCCTCAACACGGATTACCACATCTGACCTGCGAAAACGTCAAAGATGAGCGTTGATCGGCAAGGACCGCCAAGATCCTCAAAGGACTCATAATCCGTCGGCCGTGGGTTCGAGTCCCACCCGCCCCACTTGTGTAGGCCTTTGACCTGCGGAAACGTTCATTTTTGGGTGTCGGCGCGTCAACTTTGCCTGGACGGACTGAATCCGCTGCTCGTGGGTTTGGAGTCCGGCGGTGGTCGGGGGAGTTCCAACCCTTCTGACCTGCCGCTGAGTTGATGATCGAGGGTGTCGCTCGCGGACCGGGCGACTGCCGTGAGGGTCGATGCCAAGACTCAGGGGCCGTACAGGGGCCGGGACGGCGAAGGTGGGTCCAGCTGAGGGTGTCGCCGGGCTGAATCGTTGTCCCATTTGCTACGCACGCGGCATGGGCTGCCGTCCATGGCGCCGACAGTGGAGGCGGCGAGGATGCCGTACGCCTGGTGCGCAGGCCCGAGGCGAGGAAACGGCCCGAAGAGGAAACGGTCCTGAGCGGGCACACCGAGCTCTCGCCGGGCTCCCCATGGTTCGGTTGGCCAGATCGCCGGGCGGTCAGTGGGGTTGGCCCGGCCGATCGTCGAGGGAGCAGTCGACATCCGCGCCGACAGGGGGTCGGCTGCTGTCGGCGTCATGGACGATGTGACGATCGGAAACCCTCAGCGGCCGGGCCCGGGGCACAACTGACGACCCCTGGCCATCCCGGCGATCTCCGACTTCACAGGCCCTTCGAAGGAACAGGCTGACACGGGCTGGAGTTCGTCGGGGCGGAGGCAATCGGGCGGCACCCGTATGGGCAACCGCATCTGACCTGCGAAAACGTCAAGGACACGAGCGCGCGTCGGAGGACACCAAGGTCACGCGGACCGTCAACGTGGCCCTGACCGGCGACCCCAGCTGGGCGCGGTGATATCAAAGTTGGCCCGAGTCGACGTCGTCCGGGGCAATGTGACCGGCAAGCCTGCCAACGAGGACACCTTCACCGCGTCGACGGCGAGGGGCCAACCGTGGCCGTCTGCCTGGCAGCCGCCCGCCCCGTAACCGTTCGCGGTCCCCGGGACGCTGTCCCCAGCGCCGGGGTCAGCGGGCGAGGACGCGGTTCAGCCAGGCCAGCAGGTCGCTGACGATCTCCTGTCTGTTGGTCTCGTGGAACAGTTCGTGGCGGGCTTCGGGGTATCTGAGATACGTCACGTCGTTGAGGCCGGCCTCGCCGTAGCGTTCGACAAGCAGGTTGCTGAGTGAGAGATCGGCGTTCAGCGGGTCGTGATCCCCGACCAGGACGCAGATGGGCAGATCCGCCGGGATTCCCTTGGGCTGGGCAAGTGACGTCGAGGCGATGGTGATGTCGGCCATGCCCTGGGCGTCGAGGCTGAAGCCGCACATGGGGTCGGCGAGGTAGGCGTCGACGGCCGGTTCGTCCCGGCTGAGCCAGTCGAACGGCGTGCGGCTGGGCTGGAACGCCTGGTTGAGCGCGAGCAACGGGTCTCCTCCCTCCGCGGCGTCCCGCGCCTGTGCCGCGAGCATGACGTCGACCGCGGTGGTGCCGGCGAGGGCGAGTGCGTCGATCAGGTGGGAGTGGTCCAGGACGTACTGCTGCGAGGCGAAGGAACCGAGGCTGTGCCCGAGCAGCACCAGGGGCAGGCCGGGGTGCTGCTCGCGGATGGTCTCCGACTGGGTGGCCATGTCACTGACGAGTCGGTTCCAGCCGTCGTCCCCGAGATGACCGGGCTCGGCGTGCCTGCTCAGCCCGTGTCCGCGGTGATCGTTGGCATAGACGGTGTATCCCTGAGCGGTCAGCTCCGCCGCGAGGGGGGCGTAACGGCCGGCGTGCTCTCCCATGCCGTGGGCTATCTGGACGACGGCTCGCGGTGGGGTGTCCGGCTTCCATACGTGCACGTGGATCTGGACGCCGTCTTCGCTGTCGAAGGTGAACATCGGACTCCTTGTCCTGGGTATGCGGGGCAGCCCTGAGTGCCCCGCCGGGTCGTAGGGGGTGGGCTGCCCGAGCGGTTCGGGCTCACGGGGGTTGTGGTGTCGGGCGGTTGGGGCCGCCCGGCCGGGTCAGGCGTGCTGTTCGCCGAGGTAGCCGGCGACGATCCGGGACTGGTCGGCCCGGAGTTCCCGGGCCGTGGCATGCGTGGTGATCTCGCCGTGGGACAGGACGTAGCCGCGGTCGGCGATGTCGAGGGCGAGCCCGACGTGCTGTTCGACGAGCAGCACCCCGCAGCCGGTGTCGTCGGCATAGCGCCTGACGATGGGCAGCAACTCCTCGACGATGATGGGTGCCAGGCCGAGGCTGAGCTCGTCGAGCAGGAGCAGCTTGGGGCCGCGGGCCAGGGCTCGTCCCATGGCGAGCATCTGCTGCTCGCCGCCGGAGAGCAGTCCTGCCTTGCGGTCCTGGAGGCGGGACAGGGCGGGGAAGTAACGCTCGGCGGCCGTCTGGTCGAGGCGCTCGCCCCGGTGACTGAGGCGCAGGTGTTCCACCACCGTGAGGCCGGAGAAGATGCCGCGTCCTTCCGGGACGTGGGCGATGCCGAGGCGGGCGCGCGTCGCTGCCGGAATCCTGCCGAGGTCCGTTCCGTTGAAGGTGATCGTGCCTGCAAGAGGGCGCAACAGGGCGGAGACGGCCTTGAGTGTGGTGGTCTTCCCCGCTCCGTTGGCCCCGAGGAGGGCGACGACTTCTCCCTCGCCCACTTCGAGGTCGATCCCGCGGATGACAGCGGCTCCGTCGTATCCGGCGGTGAGGCCGGCCACCTCCAGGACTGGGGTACTCATGGTGTCTCCGGTGTGCTGGTGAGGGCCTTGGCGGAGCCATTGCCCGAAGTGCCGGACGCGCTGGCGGGCTGGGCGGCGGAAGCCCCGAGGTAGGCGGCGATGACGGCTGGGTCGGTTCGGACCTGTGCCGGTGTCCCGGAGGCGATCACCTTGCCGAACTCCAGGACGACGATGTGGTCGCAGATCCCCATCACGAGGCTCATGTCGTGGTCGATGAGGAGCAGCGCGGTGCCGGCGTCAGCGACCGCGCGCAGTCTGTGTCCGAGTTCGGCGCTCTCCGTCGTGTCCAGGCCGGCCGCGGGTTCGTCGAGACAGATGACGCGGGGCCGGGCCGCCAACGCCCGCGCCACACCGACGAGTTTGCGTCTGCCCTGGGACAGCTCGCTTGCCGAGGCGTCGGCCAGGTCCTCCAGCCCCAGGGCGGAGAGGGCCTCCGGGACAGCGGGGTTCGAGGGCGGGCGGCGGCCGAAGGTCTCGCCGAGCGCGGTCCACCACGTCGAAGGGTCCGCCGTGACCTGGAGGTTCTCCGTGACCGTGAGGTCTTCGAAGAGTTCGCTGCTCTGGAAGGTGCGGGCGAGCCCTCGGCGGGCCCGTACATGGGGCGGCCGTCCGGTCAGGTCCTTGCCGTCCAGTTCCACCCTTCCCCGGGCGGTGACGAGGCCGGTGACCGCGTCCACGAAGGTGGTCTTGCCGGCCCCGTTGGGGCCGATGAGCCCCACGAGTTGGCCCTCGCCGACCTCCAGGGAGACATCGCTGAGCGCGTGGACGCCGCCGTAGCTGACGCCCAACTGCTGGACAGAGAGCACGTTCACGATGCGACCTCCTTGGCGTCGGCAGCGGTACGGCCGGGGCGGATCTCCGGGGAGCCGACGGTGGATGCGCTGTCGCTCGGTGGTCCCGTCGTGGCCGCCGCACGTTTCGCCCTCTTCGCCGTCCTCCGGCGGTGGGCGGCGCCCGCGATGCCGTCGGGGTTGGCGATCAGCGTCACGATCAGGGAGACGCCGCCGAAGAGCAGGGCCCAGGTCCCCTTGATCCCGAACCACTTGTCCAGCGCGTGGGGCAGCAGCGCCTCGGTGGACATCAGCCCCGCGATCACGGCTCCGGACACCATCGTGATGCCGCCGATGTAGGCGAATCCGATCAGGCCGAGGGCGGCCAGAGCGGTGAAGCGGGCGGCGCTGATCGAGCCGAAGTTGTAGCCGTAGAGGGTGCCGGCGGCGCTGGCGATGAAGGAACTGATCGCGAACGCGGCGATCTTCACCGCCCGCACGTCGACACCGGCCGCCGCAGCGGCGCGCTCGTTGGAGCGGACGGCGAGCATCCGCCGGCCGAGTCCGGTGCGCCTGAGATGGGCGACGTACAGTCCGAGCGCGACGGTGACGGCCAGGACGAGGAAGCCGAACATGGGGCTGGGTTCGTTGCCGTCCAAGCCGCGGAAGTCCGCCTTCGGTCCGAGGTCGATCCCGAACAGGCGCGGCGGGGGTACGGACACTCCGGCCGTCCCGCCGAACCAGGTGTTGTTGAACAGCGCCTGTTCCATGGCCAGGGCCGCGGCCAGGGTGACGACGGCCAGGCTCACACCCCGCACCCGCAAGGCGGAGACGCCCGCGGCCACTCCGAGCAGGGTGGCCAGCACCATCGCGCCGAGGGCGGAGAACGGGAACGGGATCCCCCACCCGACCGAGAGGTGGGAGAGGACGAAGCCCGCGGTTCCGGAGATCGCGAGCTGCATCACGGAGATCTGTCCGACGTAGCCGGTGATGACGACGTACGACAGGACGATGACCATGCCGATCATCGAGTTCGTGAGCGCCTGGCGGAAGTCGAACGGGAGCACGATCAGTGCGACGACGGCGACCGCGGCGGATATCAGGGCGGGACGCAGCAGCCGCTCGGGCAGGGGCACCGCGGGCAGCCGCTGTTCGACGCTTTCACCGCGGCGCGGCAGACCGGCGCCGCGCACGTACAGGGCGACGACCATCAGGGCGAAGACGAGGAGCTGCTGGAGGCCGGGCATGGCGTTGCCGCTGTCGGTCGGGAACCAGCTCTGCGTGGACAGGTAGTACACGATCGACTGGAGCACTCCGATGAGGATGCCCGCGGTGCAGGCGATCCACAGCGAGGTGAACCCGGCGAAGAGGGCGGCGGCCAGGGCCGGGACCACCTGCAGGGGGAGCGTCATGGAGTCGACCTGGACGATGGGCGCGGCCAGGACACCGAGCAGCCCGGCGACCAGGGCGGCCAGGAGTGTGTTGGCCATCGAGACGCTGTTGGGTGACAGGCCTGCCAGCAGAGCGGCCTGTTCGTTCTCCGCGGCCGCGCGGGTGGCCAGGCCGAAGCGGCTCCACCGGTACAAGGACCCGAGGACCAGGGCGATCACGACGACCAGTCCGGCCAGGACGAAGCGGTCGGAGGGTGTGGTGATGCCCAGCATGGTGACGGTGCCGGCCGGAAGGATGCTCGGTGCCTGCTGCGGCTGAACCCCGAAGACCAGGAGCACGGTGGCCTGCAGGGTGAGCAGGATACCGAGGGAGGCCGCGAGTTTGGCCAGGGGCGAGACGGTTCGCAGCGGCTTGAAGACCGCCACCTCCGTGAGCACTCCGACGGCGACCGCGACCGCGAGGGCCCCGGCGAGAGCGGGCCCGACGGGCAGCGTGAACCCGAAGAAACCGGTGGTCAGGGCCCAGAAGGCATAGGCCGAGACCATGGCGACGGCGCCGGTGGACAGGTTGATGATGCCCGAGCCCCGGTAGGTGACCACGACGCCGAGCGCGATGCCGGCGATCAGTGCCCCCTGGCCGAGGCCGAGCACGGCGAAGAGCAGGATCTGTTCCAATTTCATGACTCCTGTCATGAGTCCGCGAATCCGCGAATCCGCGCTGCTGAGGCTGCGTCCCGCGAGGGCGTGCAGCCTCAGCGGCGGCGGGGGCGGGCGGGTCTCACTGGGGCGGGCGGATCCAGTCGGTCAGGGGCTTGAACTGGCCCTTGCCCTCGTACTGGTAGAACCTCGCCTGGTCGTTGCAGACAGCGGCGGCGTCCGGGTACTTGCCGCACTTGACCTCTGCGGCGCCCATGATGACCGGCCCGGGGAACTTCTTGAGCTGCTCGGTCACCGACGCGGGAGTGATCTTGTCCGGGCCGATGGCGTTGAGCACCTTCGCGTATGTGAGGACAGTGCTCCAGCCCAGCGGCGCGAACACCTTGGACTGGTCGTCCTTGCCCAGCCCGGCCTCTGCCGAGGCCTTCAGGAACGCCTTGGAGTCGGCGGCCGAGGGGTCCATCGGCAGCGTCTGGGCGACGCCGTACGTCCAGGTGGGCAGGTCCCCACCGAGCCCCTGGGCGACATCGGGGGACATGCACAGCGGTGTGGAGACCACCGGCTTGGTGACATTGAGCTGCTTCAGTGCCTTGGCGATCCCGACGCATCCGCCACCGATGGAGATGGGCACCACGACATCCGCGGTGTTCGCCCCGGCCGCGGTGACCGGGCCGATCAGGTCGGTGGACTGCGCGTCGAATCCGACGGACTTCACCTTCAGGCCGGCCGCTTCCAGGCCCTTCACCGCTGCCCCGGAGGCGATCTTGTCGCCGGGCGTGTTCGTGTGGATCACCGCCGCGGTCTTCGCCTTCAGCACGTCACGGGCATACGTGCCCCAGGTACCGAAGATGTGCGGCAGGTCACCGAACGTACTGAAGGTGTTCTTCGCGGTGGGCATGGTCGGGCCGGTCGCCACTCCGACCAGCACGGGCTTCTTCCCCGCGATCACGGAGTTGAAGGAGGCGTCTCCGAGGTAGAGGTTGCCCGCGCCGATGGCAGAGACTTCCTTGTCGCCGAGTAGTTGCTGGCCGCATTTCTGCCCCTCCTCCTCGGCGGACACGACCGTGCAGACGTTCAGTTTCAGCGGGTGCCCGCCGATACCGCCCAACGTGTCGTTGACGTACTTCACGGCGGCGCGGGCGCCCAGGGTGGCTTCGGGGTTGCCGCCGGGGCCGCCTTCGACGTTCACCCAGCCCAGGGTGACCGGTTCGAGGCCGGCGTCGGCCTTGCCCGCCTTTCCACCGACGTAGGCGAGGTAGTCGGTCACGACGTCACTCGCCTGGCGGGACTCCGCCTTTGCGGAGGAGCCACCCCCGGAGGTGCCGGTCGATGCGGGGGCGTTGGTGCCAGATCCGCCGCATGCGGCGACACCCAGCAGGGGCGCCACGGCGGCGGAGACGAGGCCGAGTCTCAGAGGACGTGAGGTTACGGGCATGCGGGATCCTCCTGGATCGGAAAACGGCAGGGCGGCGGTGCCTGGCACGGCATGCGGGGAGAGCACGGAAGGCAGAGGAAGGCAGGCGGGCGCACTGGGGTGACCGGTGTCTCGGACCAGCCCGAGGAACTTCGAAAGGCCAGGTGATTGGCGGCTTCCGAGTTTCGTAACTTTCTTACGGATCGGGAATCTAGGTGTACGCTGGCGCCCTGTCAACGCCCCGGTTCACACCGAATTAACGATCATGTAATGGGAGGGGAAGGACATGACGGCGGACGCCGTGAGACGCAGGCTCCCTCGGCGCTCACCCGAAGAGACCCGGGCCCTCATGCTGGAAGCGGCCACCAAGCTCGTCTGCGCCGGCACCTCCGACACGAGTGAGGCGGCCGTCTCCGCGGCCCTTGCTCATATCCGCGTCAAGCGGGTCACCGAGGAAGCCACCCGCATCATGCGGGAGCAACTGGGCGACGACACAGCACCGGCGATCACGACCGGATCCATCTACCAGATCTGGCCCGCGCAGGCCGACTTCCAGGCGGATCTCCTCTTCCACCTCACCGGCCGACAGGCTGAACTGGTCCCGGGGCTGCCGGAGAGCGTCCGTCGTTTCAAGGAGGCGGTCGACAGTGGCACGACCTGGCAGGAGGCTCTCAACGACGTCCTGACGGACAACCACGAGAACCATCGCGTGGACCCGATCTACCGCGTGCTGCTCGGCTTCTACGCCAGCGCCGCCAACCCCCGCGTCCGCGACGCCCTGGGGCACTACGGCGAGTCGTTCACCGAGGTCGCCTGCGAGGCGTATCAGACGCTGCTGGACGTCTACGGGCTGCGCATGCGCGCGCCTTACAAGGTCGAACACCTTGCCACCACCATCGCCGCCCTGCTCGACGGTTTCCACATGCGCTGGATCGCCGGACACCCCAACCTGGAGGACCCGGAAGGAGAGGACCGCTGGTCCCTCGCCACCCGCGCCGCCGTGATGGTGTTCGACCAGTTCACCGAACCGGCGTAGATGGGTTCGCACGTCCATGCGTCGATGAGTGCGCCGAAGGCCGCCAGATCGCGGACGGAGCGCGTCACCAAGCTCAAAGCAAGATCTCCGCAGCCCCCGGAACTCAACACCGTTGCGTTCCGCCAGGCCGTGATCCTGGTCGACCTCGGTTGATCCGATCGGCACGCTGCGACCCAGGTCCATGCGCAGTCCGGTGGACAGGATCGCCTCTTGATGTCAGGGACGATGCTCCACCCCGATACCTGGGAAGGAGCATCATCGCGTCGGTAAGGGACTCCGCTCTGCGAGGGTTCTATCCCCTTGGCTGAACCGGGCGGACGCGGCTGCTGCTGTGGTATGCGTCCAACTCATTGGCTCCCAGGGGCCATTGAGGGGCCACAAGGACAGCAACAGACCGACAAGCACTGCACAGGGGTGACACGGATCAGCACGTCTGGCCTGCAAGAACGGCGTGAATCGGTAATGATCGGCAAGGGCCGCCAAGATCCCCAAGGGACTCATAATCCGTCGGCCGTGGGTTCGAGTCCCACCCGCCCCACTTGTGTAGGCCTTTGACCTGCGGAAACGTTCATTTTTGGGTGTCGGCGCGTCAACTTTGCCTGGACGGACTGAATCCGCTGCTCGTGGGTTTGGGGTCCGGCGGTGGTCGGGGGAGTTCCAACCCTTCTGACCTGCCGCTGAGTTGATGATCGAGGGTGTCGCTCGCGGACCGGGCGACTGCCGTGAGGGTCGATGCCAAGACTCAGGGGCCGTACAGGGGCCGGGACGGCGCAGACGTGTCCAGGCCGACGGTGTCTACAACCCGTTTGTTGTCCCGATAGCCGGTGCGCGGCATGGGCTGCGATCCACAGCGAGGTTCGTCGGCCAATACGCGGCCACGGGCAGCCCCGGTCCGCCGGCGGCAGACACCACGGACGTCCACCACCGGGGCCGTTCCCGTCCCGCTCCGCCGGCGGAGCGGGACGCCTTCGACAGCAGGGGTGGCCTACTCCAGCGGCTTCTCGTCGCGGAAGCGCCGCAGTACGTTGCCTGTGATCTTCGCGATGTTGTTGTCGTACCCGTTGTGGGACAGCGACCCGGTCCAGGCGATGGAGCCGACCGAGAAGAATCCGCCGCCGCCCTCCAGCGCGCAGTAGACCATGTCCGAGCGGACCGCCGGCTGCTCGGTTCCGCCCATCCCCGGGAGCATCTCGAAGATCTCCTCGGTCACCAGCAGGTAGTTGTCGGAGAAAGGCCCGGAGGTGGCCAGGACCAGGGCTTCGGGCGGCGAGCCGAGCGCCGGGTTCCAGCAGTCGATCTCGGCGCCGGCCGCGCCGCCCCCGAGGACACCGAAGTCTCCCAGGAGCTCGTTCTCGCCGACGCCTTCGAAGACGAAGGCCGCCCGCGGATCCTGGCTGTCCGCAAGGCGCTCGTAGTAGGTGCAGCGGTCGAAGCCCTGGGCCGCCATGCCGACTCCTACCAGACGCTGCGGTGCCTTGCCCTTGTTGCGCCACAGGCCGCTGGCCTCGCCCGAGGTGGTGTGGCGGCGTTCGGCGAAGGGTGACTGGTGGGGGCGCGTGCCGCCGTCGGCCCGGCGCAGCTCCATCAGGTGCGGGGCGTCGGGGTCGTAGGAGACGGTCGCGAAGAAGCCGTTGCCGCCCAGGTACATCAGCCGGCCGCCGTTCGCGGTGAACTCCTCAAGGGCGTCGAGCTCGCGCCGCGTGACGTATTCGGGGTGGCTTCCGGTGATCACGACGCGGTAGTCGCGCAGCAGGTCGTGGCCTTCCCGATCGAGGTCCTCGTCCGTGAGGGCGTCGAACTCGCACTCAGCGGTCTCCAACCAGTGCACGAGGGACAGGTCGGCGGGCAGACCCCAGGGGCCTTCGCTCATGAACGAGGCGCGGTACCGCGGCTGCAGGCTGATCAGCGGACGGCGGACGCTGCCGAACACCACGCCGGACCCGTCATTGTGGATCTCGTAGAGGGAGCGACCGAACTCGGGGTGGTCCTGCAGTACCAGGTCTTCCTTGTGGACGATGGGCGTGTGCCCGAGGAGCATCTCCATGCCGTCCGCCTCGAAGGCGATCCGGTCGTTGGCGTAAGCCAGGTAGGTCGCCGTGGGGAACAGGACGGCGACGTCCTTGCGGCGGCGCCCCGGCCCGACGAGGAAGGGCACGTGCTGCTCGATGCCCTCGGCCCGCAGCCGCACCGCGTAGACGCCGCTGGGCAGGTCCTCGGGCACCTCGAAGGTGAACGCCGCAGGCCACTGGGCGTCAGCGATGTCGTCGTCGTGGAAGTGGATGGCGTCGAACTCGTCGGGCGCAAGCCGGAAGTCCTCCACGACACCGTGGAACTCGGGCCCGGTGACGCCCCGGACGGGCGCGTTGACGCAGCGGCCGTGCAGCATGTGAGGCCCCTCGTCGACCACGTCCCACAGCAGCAGCCCGTCGGGACGCCGACTGCGGCCGAAGTGCCAGGCAGCCACCGGTTCGCGCACCTCGGAGGCATCATCGGCGGCGCGTTCGATACGGACGCCACCGATCTTCCCGTTGAACGCGGCCGCCGCGAGCAGCCGGTCACCGTCCCTGCGAGCCAGCGCGCCGATACGGAACGGCATTGAAGAGGCCGTCCGGACTGCCGAGGCGGCTGCACTCGCCTGCTCGGGTACGGCGGCTGCGGCGGCCGGTGCCACCCGGTCCGCGCAGTGGTCCAGCGGGGTCTGCCGCAGGGTGATCTGCCCCGCCGACCGTGGCAGTTCGACCTCGAGCCGGTACCACTGGTGGGCCGTCAGCTCCTGTTCCAGGGTGAGGATCCGCCGCTGACCGCCCTCGCTCCATACGACGGACGGCTTGCCGTCATCGAGCAGCAGGGCCCAGCCGGTCATGGTCGCCTCGTCCCAGGTGCCCATGACCGCCTGGCGCTCGCCGGTGAAGCCGACGGAGCTCTGGCTGACCCGATAGGCGCCCAGGCTCCCTGAACGGTTGTCGCGCGGAAGCGTCGGGAAGACGGCGGCGCGGATGACCAGCGCGTCGGGGTTCGCCAGCAGGCCCTTCGGGTCAGGGACTTCGACGTAGGAGCCGGGCCGGCAGGTGTAGTACTGCCCCGGGTACGTCCCATCGACGGGGGAGGGGACCTCGGCCTCCAGGAAACCCGGCCCCGCCTGCCCGTCGTAGCCGTGTCGCAGGCGTACCAGGGCGGCGTCGTAGGCCGAGGGGCCTTCACAGCTGATGTGGAACGACAGTTGCTCGCCGGGACGGGCGGAGAAGCGATCGGTGTAGCCGAAGACGTTCTGGGTCGTCGTGCGGTCGCTGGGGAGTGGCATGACCCTCCACGTTCCTTTCTAGTTCTGCAGTTCCGCGACACGCGCGGTGAAGATGTACCGCATGGCGTCTTCGTAGTCCTCGAAGGACTGCTCGGTCAGGAGCAGGTTGCCCGGCATACCCAGGACGATCTGCGCCACGCGCCAGGGGCCGTCGGGTCCTTCGGAGAAGACGATGTGCTTGCCCGAGACGGGCAGGCCGCGCAGCGCCCGCAGCACGCGTTGAGTGCGGTCGTCGTGTGGTCCCAGCGGAGCCGCGTCATGGGCGGCGACGACCTCGTCGGTGCACTGCTTGCGCAGGCGTTTCTCGCTGCGCAGACGGAACACCTCGAGCAGCTCGGCCGAGCGGTCCGCACTGGTGCGCATCAGTTCACCTCCTGCTGCTGGAACACCGTTGCGGTGCGACGGGACAAGGACGATGGGCTCACGGGAGGGTGCCTTTCTTGTGCTGAAGGAGCTCGCGAGCGCCGGGCAGCGACTGAGGCTTTCGCCTCGATGTGACGGTGCCTCAGGCCGATGCCTGTGCTGCCCGGCGGTATGCGCGAGTGCGGTCAGGCGTCGGAGCCACCGAGCGCACGCCCGGTGAGCTTGAAGTACGCCGCCACACCGAGGCCGATGACGAGCCAGCACGAGCCGACGATCTTGGCGTTGGAGTCCGCGTTCCACAGCGCGACCAGGAGGAGCGCGGCGCCGAGGACCGGGGAGACCCAGTGGACGAAAATGCGGCGGCTGCCGCCTCGGACGACGAAGTGGGTGAAGACGCTGACGTGGAGGAGGACGTACGCGGTGATCGCGCCGAAGGTCACCAGGGTGGTCAGCAGTCCCGACTGCTCCACGCCGAGAATGCCGACTCCCACCGACAGGAGTGCGATGAAGATCATCGCGTTGAGGGGGACCTGATGCCTGTCGCTGACCCGCGACAGGAACTTCGGCAGCTGCCCGTCGCGGGCCATGCTGAAGACCAGACGGGCGGAGGTGGCGTTGGAGGCAATGGTGTTGGCAAAGATCGCGATCAGAGCAGCGGTCAGCAGGACGATCGTCTTGAACCAGCCCGCCATGGCCGTGCCCACCACGTTGTAGAAGGCGTTGTTGACCGGGTCGCCGTCGGCGAATTCCGTCCCGCTCGGGACCAGGATGCCCGCCACGAAGACCTGCACGACGAACAGCGCGGTCACCTGGTAGAGGACGATCATGGTGGCCTTGGAGACGGTTTTGCCGCCGCCCTCGGCCTCCTCGTTCAGTGTCGAGATCGCGTCGAACCCGATGTAGCTCAGGGCGGCGACCGGAACTGCACCGAGGATCAGAGACCAGGAGCCGCCGTCGGCGGGGACGAACGGGTTGAGCGACAGATGAGCCCGGCCCTGGAGGACGAGCACGGCCGCCCAGACCAGGAACACGGCCAGCACGACCAGCTGGATGTAGAGGAAGATCTTGTTCATCGTCGCGGTGACGCTGATGCCCATGATGTTGATCAGGGCGGTCGCGGCGACGAAGATCACCACCCAGATCCAGGCGGGCACCCAGGAGACCACTCCGGTCATCGCGCTGGCCGCGAAGACGCACAGCAGCGCGGGCAGCAGCAGGTAGTCGAGCAGGATGGCCCACCCGGAGACGAACCCGAGGAAGCGGTTGCTGCCCATCCGCACATAGCTGTAGACCGAGCCGGCGACCGGGAACCGGACCGCCATCTCCTTGTAGCTGATGGCACTGAACAGCATCGCGATCGCGGCCACCACGTACACCGCGGCGACCGCGCCGGCGGCCATGTTGTAGACGATGCCGAACACCGCGACGGGGGCGAGCGGCACCATGTAGATCAGGCCATAGATGACGACGTCAGCCAGGCTGAGCGTGCGGGCGAGCTCCTGCTCGTAACCGAGCTCGTGCAGCCGGTCGCCGTCGTCATACGCGCCGTCAGGTCTTTCGGGCACTGCTTGCGGAGCTTCTGGAACGTTCACGGCCGGGCCTCCTGAGGGATGAACGAGCCCCGGTCGGCTGTCGGTGCCGTGGGCGGCAACAGCGGGGAGGACGCGGGGGTCGGCAGCAGCCGGCTCGGCGGGTGGGGGCCGCCTTCAGCGCGGGCTTCTCTTCACCTCGAATATGGCTTTCGGCCACCTTGCGCCTCAATACGCATTCCTACCGACAACGGTGGTCAGCGGTCCAGGCGCAGAATCCCGTCGCGCAGCGCCGACGCCACCGCGCCGGCGCGCGACGGCTGCCCCATCTTGTGCAGGATCCGCTCCACGTGCGTGGTCACCGTGCGCAGGGAGACGTCTCGCTGCGATGCCAGCTGCTGGTTCGAGAACCCCGCCGCCATCCCGTTCAGGATGTCGTACTCGCGCGGCGAGAGAGAATGGGGCAGCCTGGCCGTCGGAAGCTCCTGCACCAGTACGGCTGGTTCCGGCCGTCCCAGCGGATCGGCCACCTTCAGGACCTGCAGCGTAAGCCACCCTTCACTCGACGCCTGCAGCCCGGTGGCGGCAACCTGCGGCGAGGCCATGAAGCGGCGCAGGAAGCCGGTGAAGTCGGGCTGCGTGGGCGCGAGCGCCGGGGCGCACGACTCGACGGCCCAGGCACGGCCGGTGTGGTCGATCAGGGTGGCGTTCGCTCCCGAGGGTATGGCGCATCCGGTGGTCTCCCGTCGACCCACGTCGCACATCCGCGCCAGCGCGGGCGCCAATGCCTTGAGGAGTTCGGCCGCGTCATCACGGAACGCGCCGCGCGCCGCCGCGGAGAAGTGCAGCATGCCCGTGTACACCCCGCTGTCCGAGAAGAGGCATGCGGTCATGCCGTCTGCGAAGCCGGCAGGTCCGAGCACCTCTCGGTACATCGGGGACACTCGGTAGTCGCCCGGCACGTCGTCGATCCGCATCGGCAGGCGCCGCTCCCGGACCAGCCGGTTCTCAGCACTCGCCGCATAGCGGTCACCCAATGCGGCAACTGTTTCATCACCGTAGGTGACCGCAGCGAGCGCGCGGTGCGCACGGGCCATCGGGTCCCAGATCATGAGGGCGCCGGCGTCGTGATGGGTCACCGGCTCGAGCAGCCTCAATACCGTCATCGCGGCCTCGTGCCGGTCACGGGCTCCGGCTGCATAGGCAGCCTCGGCCAGGACCCGGGTGTGGGATGGCTTCATCAGCGGATCCCTCTCGAAGCTGGGCTACCCCACCCCACGATAGCAACGTCTTCTCGGGCTCTGAGGATGAGAGCCGCGGTCGCGGTTGCACATCGCGCTCGCGGTGACCGCCTGAGTAGAGGAGTCGGCCGGCCCTGCTCTACGGGTGGGCGACGCTGCTAACTGTCACCCAGCCCTGCGCGGATTTCATCGCTGTCTGGGACGGTTCCTGCCGCGAAAACCACTCCCTCAATATGAGGCCTGGAAGATCGTTGTGGTCGAGCCAGCCCTTTCGTGGCTTCACGGCCTGCGCCGTACTGACCGCGACACCCTGATTCAGGTTAGCCAGGCTGTCACCGCTCTTCAGGAGGAAGGTCCCGCGCTGGGTCGCCCTCTGGTGGACACAATCAAGGGCTCGGCGCTGTCCAACCTCAAGTAGCTCCGCCCCGGAAGTGAATCGATGGAGAGGACGGGGCACGATGACTGATCACCTCAAGGACCCGCAGGCCGTCTCCTGGGGAGACCTGGCCGAGGATTTCGCCTTCACCGATGCCGAAAAGGACCAGATCCAGAAGGTGGCGCAGGAGATGGTCCTGGCCTCCCGTGTGCACCGCCTCGCCGAGTTGCGGAAGCGGTAGCACACGACACAGGTGCAGGTTGCCGAAGCCATGGGTGTCACCCAGGCCCGTGTCTCGCGCATCGAGAAGGGTCAGTTGGAGCGCAGCGAGGTCGACACCCTCGCCGCGTACGTCAAGGCGCTCGGCGGCACGTTGAATCGTTTTGCGCCCGACGATGCTTTCAGCGCTTGACCTTGACGCAACGGCAGGGCTTCTACTGGCGGCATGCGAATCGGAGAGATCGCCGCGCTCGTGGGGCTCACCACCCGGGCGATCCGGCACTACCACCATGTCGGGTTGCTTCCGGAACCGGAGCGGCGCCCCAACGGCTACCGGGCCTACAGCGTCCGTGATGCCGTCCTGCTCGCCCGGGTGCGCAGGCTCACCGAACTCGGCCTCAGCCTCGATGAAGTGCGCGACGCCCTCGCCGGTGATGCCGGGCGCGAACTGGCCGAGGTGTTGGAGGAACTCGACTCCGACCTGGCCCGCCAGGAAGCCGGCATCCGGGAGCGCCGCCGCCGGCTCAGCGCCCTGCTCGCCGAGCCGCCCGGCGCGACCGGGCCCGTCTCACCCGCCCTCGCCGCACTGCTGGCACAGGCCCCCAGGACAGACTCGCCGAGCGCGGCCAAGGACCGCGAGTACCTCACGCTGATGGACGCCACCAGCTCCGGTAGCCAAGAGATTTTCGCGCTGCTCGGAACACTGGTCGCCGATCCCGCGGTCGTCGAATTGTATGAGCGCCTCGACGCGCTCGCCGAAGCCCCCGCCGACGATCCGCGGATCGCACCCCTGGCCGCCGACCTGATGGCAGCCGTCCCCGAGGAGCTGTTCGCCGCAATCCCCGAGGACGGGGCGGTCGTGACCGGGTTCAAGGAGGCGCTGCTCGCCGAGTACGCCCCTGCACAAGCGGAAGTCGTGGGCCGACTTATGGACGCGTTCATGGAGAGGGGCCGGGGATGAGTGGCCGACCAAGGGGCGTACGGGCGGCGCGGGTCGCGGTAGCCGCCGTACTGCCGGGGGAACTGGCCCTGGCGGCCTGCCTGGTGGCCGGGGTCCGGCCGCCCGGGTGGGTGCTGGCGGCCGCCGAGGCGCTGGTGCTCGCAGTGCTACTGCTGGAAGCCCGGGTGCTGCGCTCGCTGTATGTCGCCGCGCGCGCCCGCGGCGCAGATTGCCGGGCGGCGCGGCGAGCTGCCGTACAGGAGGCGGTGCCGGTGACGGTCCGCCGCCTGATCCTCCACGAGCTGCGCGCCCTCGCCTCCCTGGGGCGGTGGGTCCGGCGCCGCACGCACGGGGTGCGCCCCGGAGACCTCGCTGCCGCGTACACCGGGCCCCAAACCGCGATGATGTACGGGCTGCTCTTTGTTGTGGTCGTCGAGACGGTGGGCCTGGCCTTCCTCATCCCTTGGCCGGCGGTCCACCGGGTGATCCTGGTACTCGACCTGTACGGCGTCGTCCTTGTGCTGGCCCTGCACGCCGCCTGCGTCACTCGGCCGCACGTCGTGCGCCCCGACGGCTCTCTGCGGATCCGCTACGGAGCCCTGTTCGACCTCGCCGTACCGCCGGATGCGGTCGCCTCGGTCCGGGTCGACCGGCGCTACCCCGAGGGCCGCCTGATCACCCTCTCCGAGGACGGGGTCCTCGACCTCATCGTGGGCAGCCAGACCTCGGTGACCCTGAAGCTGAACCGGCCACTCCCCTTCACCCGCCCGCTCGGCGCATCGGAAGAGGCCCACACCATCCGCTTCCACGCCGACGACCCGCGCGCACTGGTCAGCGCACTCCGTCAGCCCGCCTGAGCACAAAGGTTGGTCTTCGCCGAGACGTGACGCCCGGCAAGGTGCTCCCTTTTGGCTGACCGGGCCGGCCTGGTCCCACGTCTGCCACTATGACGTCAGTGGTGTATGCTGTCAGTGTAATAAATTGCAGATGGGGGCATGTGCACGGCTTGGGAGATCGTTGTGGTCGAGCCAGCTCTTTCGTGGCTTCACGGACTGCGCCGTACTGACCGCGACACCCTGATTCAGGTTAGCCAGGCTGTCACCGCCCTTCAGGAGGAAGGTCCCGCGCTGGGCCGTCCTCTGGTGGACACGATCAAGGGCTCGGCGCTGTCCAATCTCAAGGAGCTCCGCCCCGGCTCGGCAGGAGCCACGGAAGTGCGGTTGCTGTTCGTGTTCGACCCGGACCGCCAGGCCGTGATCCTGGTCGGCGGTGACAAGGCGGGCAACTGGTCCGGCTGGTACCGCGTCGCGGTGCCCCAGGCGGAGCAGGCATACGCGGAGCATCTGAAGCGAATCGATGGAGAGGACGGGGCACGATGACTGATCACCTCAAGGACCCGCAGGCCGTCTCCTGGGGAGACCTGGCCGAGGACTTCGCCTTCACCGATGCCGAAAAGGACCAGGTTCAGAAGGGGGCTCAGGCGATGGTTCTGGCCTCCCGTGTGCACCGCCTCGCCGAGTTGCGGAAGCGGCAGCACACCACGCAGGTCCAGGTTGCCGAAGCCATGGGTGTCACCCAGGCTCGCGTCTCACGCATCGAGAAGGGGCAACTGGAGCGCAGCGAGGTCGACACCCTCGCTGCCTACGTCAAGGCGCTCGGCGGCAAGCTGAAGATCGTCGCTGACTTCGGCGATGAGGCCTACGTCCTCGGCTGACCCGACCGATCGGCAAGCTGTGACCCAGGTTCACGCGCAGTCCCGGGGGCACGCTCGCCTCTTGACATCGGAAACGATGCTCCGCCCCGGGATCAAGGGGTGGAGCATCATCTCGTCGTCGGTAAGGGACTCCGCTGTGCGTAGGTTCCATCCTCGTGGCTGAACTGGGCGGACGTGGCTGCTGCTGTGGTACGCGTCTAACTCATCGACTTCCAGGGGCCATTGAGGGGTCACAAGGACAGGAACACATCGACAAGCACCACACAGGACTGGCACGGATCACCGTGTCTGACCTGGGAAAACGTCAAAAATGAGCGTTGATCGGCAACGGCCGCCAAGATCCCTAGCGGACTCATAATCCGTCGGCCGTGGGTTCGAGTCCCACCCGCCCCACTTGTGCAGGGCCGTGACCTGCGGAAACGTTCATTTTTGGGTGTCGGTGCGTCAACTTTGCCTGAACGGACTGAATCCGCTGCTCGTGGGTTTGGGGTCCGGCAGCGTTCCGGGGAGATCCAACCCCTCTGGCCTGCGGCGGAGTAGGTGATCGAGGTCGTCACTCGCCGGTCGGGCGACTCCCCGAGGGCCGATGCCAAGGCCCAGGTGCCGTACAGGGGCCGGGGGCGCGGCCGGGGTCAGGCCGACGGTGTTTCCGGGCCGATTTCGTTGTCCCGTTTGCTGGTTCCGCGGTATGGGCTGCCGTCCACCGGGGGGAGAAGGCGCCGGTGAGGAAGATCGCGGCCGAGCTGGAGCGCAGCCCCTCGACGCCGTCGCCGCCGAACGCAACAGCCGACCACGCAAAACACTCGGCTGGGAAACCCCAGCCGAGCGCCTGCATACACTCCTCACGACCGCCTCACACTGACCATGTGTTGCAACGGCCGCTGGAATCCCCCCCCCGGGCGGGGGCGTGGCACGGCCGGACCACATCACGGTCCGCGATAAATGGCGGTCACCGCGTTGCGGTGGCCAGTGCCGCGCGGATGGCGTCCTCGCCGACCGGCTGGCCCTTCTCGTTCGAGTACGACCCGTACGGTGTTCCCCACACCGGCGTGCCCGTCGCCTGCCGCCAGCTGTCGGCCAGCGTTCCCGCGTCTACCACGCTGTAGCCGATGGAGGCGATGAATTCGGTCACCGCCGCCTTCGCCGGTGCGGAGTCCCCGGCGATCGGCAGGCAGGAGCGGTCGGCCGCCCCTGCCGGGCGGGCGAGTGACAGCAGGTGCTTGAAGAAGATGTTGTTGAACGCCTTTACGAGCAGGGCGTCCGGGACGTACCGCAGAAGCAACTCGCTTGAGGTGAGGGACTTGTTGTCGAGCTCGGGGATGTGCCCGTCACGCTCGGGGCCGTAGTTGCAGGTGTCGATGACCGTCTTCCCGGCCAGTGGCGCGGCGGGCACGTGGGGGAAGGCGCTGACCGGCACCGTGACCACGACAATGTCACCGGCCCCTGCGGCCTCTTCGCTCGTCGCCGCGGACGCCCGCGGCCCCAGTTCCTCGGCCGTGTCCGCGAGCGTTTCGGGGCCGCGCGAGTTGCTGAGCACCACCTGGTGCCCGGCCCCGACAGCGAGTCGCGCGAGGGTCCTGCCGATGCTTCCGCTTCCGATGAATCCCACAGTCGTCATGATCTCAACGTCCTTCAGAAGAGCCGAACTTGCCGGTTGCCGGGCTCGTTACGATCCGGGTTCCCGCCGTCAGCCGGCGGGGAAGTAATGGCCGTTGTCCAGATCGGCGAGCAGGCCGGGCCGGGCGGGTTCCCAGCTGAGGGCCCGGCGGGTGATGAGGTTGGACGCCGGGTAGCTCTGCGTGACGATATTCGTGAGGAACCCGAAGTAACCCGGCGTTATCAGGGCATCGTTGGGAACGCTCACGGCGGGCAGGCCCAGGCGGCTGGCGATCGCCTCGGCGATGTCGCGGAACGGGATGCCGCCGTCCGCGACCGCGTGCCAGTAACAGCCGGCCGGCCCCTTCTCCAGCGCCAGGCGGAACAAGGTGGCGACATCGCGGATGTGCACGGCGTTCCACAGGTTCGTGCCGTCGCCGTGGTAGCCGACGAACCCCTTTTCCTTCGCGAGCGCGATCAGCGTGGGGAGGAAGCCGGCACGATCGGTCGTGCCGTGCGCGATGTTGGCGATCCGCACGACCGAAGACCGCACCCCCTGCTCGGCGAGGTCGACAACGGCCCTTTCCACGACGTTGCGGACCCGCAGGGTGCCCTTGTGCTCCTCGCCGGCGGGGAGGGCCGGGTCCTCCTCGGTGGCCGGCCGGCCCAGGTGCTGCCCGGGTGAGCCAATGCTCCCCGCCGTGACCAGCGGCTTTCCCGTTCCCGCGAGTGCCTCGCCGTACGCGAGCATGATCGGGAGCTCCGCAGCGGCCACGGCGTCGAGCCCGCCGGAGGGCAGCAGATCCTGCCTGTGCGCGACGTGGATGACGCCGTCGGAGCCCGAGGCTGCCTCCTTGAGCCCGTCGAGATCCTGGAGGTCGCCGCGACGCACCTTCGCGCCGAGCGCGGACAGGGCCGCCGCGGAAGCGTCCGACCGGGCCAGGCCGGTGACCTCGTGCCCGGCGGCTATGAGTTCGGGGATGATGTATGAACCGGAATGGCCGGTCCCCCCAGCGACGAATACGCGCATCTAACTGTCCTTGTGAGGGTAGGTGCAGGGTCTTTTCGTGCCGTAAGTGAACTGGCGTAATGCGGCACGAGAGGTAGTGGTAGGGGTGCACTCAGCCGAGAAGGGTGATGCCGAGGGAGAAATTGGCGTGCTTGACGGAGTGGTTCATGAGGCCCAGCTCCAGCAGGCCGACGTTCTCCAGCGCCCGCGCCATGAACAGATCCCCGGTGTCCCAGGGGCGCAGCCCCAGGCTCTCGACGAACGCCGACACGCGTGCCTTCGCCTGCGCGTCGTCGCCGGCGATGAACACGTCCAGACGGCGGTCCTCGGCCGGGCCGGCCGCCAGAACGTGGGAGAACACAGTGTTGAACGCCTTGACGACATGCGCGTCGGCGGGAGCCGCCTTGGCGATCTCCTGTGCGCCGGAACTGTCGTCGGGGACGACGAAACCCTCCAGGTCGGGGGCTACGGGGTTGGTGATGTCGACGATGATCTTGCCGCGCAGTGCGTCCCCGTACTCCCTCACCACCGCCGCCGCGCCGGCGTAAGGCGTGGCGAGGATCGCGATGTCCCCGGCCGGGGCGGCCCCGGCCGTCCCGACCGTGGCGCCGCCGAGCGTGGCGGCCAATTCCTTGGCCTTGGCCTGGTCGCGGCCGATGATCTCGACGGCATTACCGCCGGCGAGCGCCCGGCCGGCCAAAGCACGGGCCATGTTTCCCAGTCCGATAATGCTGATGCTGCTCATCGGTGTTCCTGCTTTCCGGGTTTTGGCCTGCTGTCGAATTCCAGTGTCGAATTCTTGTGCCGAATTCACTTCGACGCCCTTAGGCGCCTGTTTTTCATGCTGCCATCGGGTCTGAGTGGCGTCCAAGACCTATTGAAGCCGCGGTGATACCCTGCAGGTATCACCGGGTTGGGGGTTCCATGGATCTGGATCTGGATCTGCGCAAACTGCGTTACTTCGTCGCCGTGGCCGACCGACTGCATTTCGGTCGCGCCGCCGATGAGCTCCACATCGCACAGCCGGTGCTCAGCCGGCAGATCCGCGCGCTCGAGCAGGATCTCGGCGCCTCGTTGTTCACCAGGGATCGCCACGGCGTGGAGCTGACAGATGCGGGCCGCCAACTGCTGGCCGACGCCGGTCCGCTGCTTGCCTCAACCCACGCGGTCCGCCGTCGGGTGTCCGCGGCCGCCAGCGGCAAGCGGCGGCTGATGGTCGGTTTCCGGGCCGGCGTTGCAGTCATCCCGGCGGCCCGTGCGTTCGAGGACCGGCACCCGGACGTGGTCGTGGACGTACAGCGGATCGAAGGGGACGACCAGGCTGCGATGCTGCTCGACGGCCGCATCGACGTCGGCTATGTGCGGCTGCCCATCGACGAGGCGGGCCTACGCGTCACACCGCTGTACACCGAGCCGCGGGTGGCGGTGCTGCCCGCCGGACACCGGTTGGCCGGCAAGGAGGAGGTCACCGAGGCCGACCTGGCCGGCGAAACGCTGGTCTGGCACGGTGACCCGAGCACGCAGCCCACCAAGCGCCCGCTCCCCAATGCCGGGTACCCGGTGCGCGGGGTGGACGAGACGCTCGAGCACGTCGCGGCCGGCCGGGGCATCTCCTTCCTGGCCCGTTCGGCGTCCGTGTTCTACTCGCATCCGGACGTCGTCTATGTCCCCATCCCGGATCTGGTGCCCGACCAGGTGTGCCTCGCGGTGGCGGCATCGCACACCTCGCCGGTGGTCGATGACTTCGTCACTGCGGCTCAGTCGACGGCCGAGATCACGGCAGAATGTGGGAACCACGAGATGTGGCAGCTTGGAGGCGATGTCGTCGCAAGGCACGCTTGAGCAGTTCGGCTGCCCCCCTCATCGTGCGCCGGAGAGTGAAATCGCCTGACGGAGTTGTGCTGTTGCGGCTGACCTCTGAGCCGGTTCCGTTCTTCGGCCGGCAGTTGTCTGAGGGAGCCCCGAGGCACCGTGTTGGCTGCCCGCCTGTTGGCCTTCGTTTCGGGCTGGCGTGGCCGAGATGGGCCGCTCACTGATGATCAGCGTGAATGGTTCAGGTGGCTCTGTCCAGAAGTCAACGCCGTGCTGCCCCGCGAGGAGAGCGCCGCGGTGGAGTGGGTGAGGGGAAGGGCAAGTCTCCGGCTCGTAGAGGTTCTGAAGAAGCGGGTGGCCCGCCGGCGACGCCGGCGGGCCACCCGCATCTTCAGAACGTCCCAGCTGCGTACGAGTTCATGCGCCACCGCGTACGGACTTATGTGATCAGCCGTCTGTTCGAACCGGCGGTGCGTCAGCGCCCTGGACCGGGATGACGGCCCACGAACTCCTGAAGCCTTCGGGGGTCGCCGCTCTCCCTGGCGGCTTCTGCTGCGGCCTTCAGTAGGCGGGCGGCCAGTTCCGTAAAAGTCGGCAGGTCCGGGCCAGGTGCCATGCGGCTGGTGTCGCGTACCAGCGGGTGCAGCCGCGCGACCTGCAGCGCGTCCAGCCCGGCCGTGTAGTGCCAAGTCAGCTTGGCGCTTCCTCCCGTCGCCGGTCATCGCCGGCTGTGGCGGGGATGGCGTTGTCGATGAGGACGGCGGCGATGGCGGCGGCGGTGGGGAAGGCGTCGGCGTTGAGGACCCGGGTGCGGGCCGCGGCGCCATCGAGGAGCAGCGCGAGTTGCTCGCCGAGTTGTTCGGGGTCGGCGGCGCCGGCTTCGCGGGCGGCGTCGGCGAGCCGCGCGGCGACGGCCCTCTTGTAGTCGCGTGCGTACTGGGATGCGGGGTGCTGGGGGTCGTGGAGTTCGACGGCGGCGCCGATGTAGGGGCACAGGGGAGTGGTGGGGGGGATGTCGAAGGCGGCGAGGAGCCGTTCGCGGGGCGTGAGGTCGGTGCGGTCGAACACATCGGACAGAACGGAGGGGTCGAACCGGCGCAGGTACTCGGCGACTAGTTCGTCCTTGCCGGCGAAGTGCTGGTAGGCCGTGCGCTTGGACACCTCGGCCGCCGCGCAGAGCTGGTCCATGCCGGTGCGGTTGATGCCCTGCTCGCGGAACAGCTGCTGGGACGCGCCGAGGATGCGCTCGCGGGCGCCCCGGCCGCGGCGGCGGCCCGTGGGGCCCTTCTCCAACTCCGTCATGGCTCCATGGTACCCCGGCCGGGTAACGACCGGTGTACATAGTTTGCGCCCCGGCCGCCCACCCCGTACGGTACGTACACAGGGCGGTGTACATAACACCGTCGTCCCAGGTGCGCACGGCACCACCGACCCAAGGGAGCGACCATGGGAAAGCTTGACGGCAAGGTTGCGGTCATCACCGGCGGCACCACCGGCATGGCGCTGGCCGGCGCGAAGCTGTTCGTCGACGAGGGAGCGCACGTCTTCATCACCGGCCGCCGCCAGGACGCCCTGGACGAGGCCGTGAAGCAGATCGGCCGCAACGTCACCGGCGTCCAGGGCGACGCCGCCGACCTGGACGACCTGGACCGCCTGTACGACACCGTCAAGAGGGAGAAGGGCAGCCTCGACGTGCTGTGGGCCAGCGCCGGCGGCGGCGAGCCCGCCCCGCTCGGCGAGATCACCGAGGCCCAGTTCGACACCTGGTTCGGGCTCAACGCCCGCGGCACCCTGTTCACCGTCCAGAAGGCCCTCCCGCTCTTCAACGACGGCGGCTCCATCCTCATGACCGGCTCCAACGCCTCCCTCGGCGCCTTCCCCGGCTGGAGCGTCTACGCCGGCAGCAAGGCCGTCCAGCAGGCCTGGGCCCGCATCTGGCTCAACGAGCTCAAGGACCGCCGCATCCGCGTCAACGTCCTGACCCCCGGCCAGGTCGCCACCGCCATGCAGGAAGAACTCTTCGACGAGGCCACCAAGCGCCAGTTCGAGTCCCTCATCCCCCGCGGCCAGATGGGCCGCCCCGACGAAATCGCCACCGCCGCCCTCTTCCTCGCCTCCGACGACTCCAGCTACGTCAACGGCATGGAACTCGTCGCCGACGGCGGCACCACCGCCATCTGAACCGAACAACCCACCACCAGGACAGGACATCTCATGAGCAACATCAGCATCATCGGCACCGGAAACATGGCCCGCACCATCGGCGCGCGGGCAATAGCGGGCGGTAACACCGTCGAGGTCATGGGCCGCGATCAGTCCAAGGCCGCTGACCTGGCCAAGGCTCTCGGCGACGGTGCCACGACCGGAGAATGGGGCACCGCCCCGGCCGGGGACATCGTCATCGTGGCCCTCTTGTACGACGGTGTCGTGCCGGTCGTCGCCCAGTACGGAGACGCACTCGCGGGCAAGGTCATCGTCGACATCAGCAATCCCTTCAACTCCACGTTCGACGGTCTGGCCCACCGCGAGGAGACCTCGATCGCGCAGGAAGTCGCCAAGGCGGCCCCGGCCGGCGCCAGCGTGGTGAAGGCGTTCAACACCATCTTTCGTCAAGTCCTGGAGAAGGGGCGGCCCGACGTCTTCATCGCCGGCGACAACGCGCAGGCCAAGGCAAGTGTGGAGGCGTTCATCGAGAGCCTCGGGCTGCGCCCGCTGGACGTCGGCGGCCTGAAAATGGCGCACTGGCTGGAAGGAGCGGGCGTGGTCACGGTGGGCCTCGCCAACCACGGGGTGGGGAACTTGGACTTCGCCCTCAGCATCACCGAACTTCCCTCAGGTCGATGACCGCTTCCTCCAGCCGTGCTTGGGCCGCGTCCAGCCCCCGGGCCGCCAGACAGTCGTCGGTGAACTCGGCAGGCAGCCTGATCACGCGCGTACAGGTCTGGCTGCTCGTCAAGGCCGTAGCCCGGTGGCGGGCGATCCAGGCGTGCCCAACTGCGCGACCAACTGCGAGCACCGATCGTTCCCCGGGCGGATCACGCGCCGCATGGCCGTGCCCTTGGGATTGGTGTAGATCAGCTCACGCGTCTCGATCCGGGACACCTGCCCGCCCTGCTCAAGCGGGTACCGCTCGCACGCCGCGTCGCTCGGAAGGCCCCGACCCCTTCTGACCTGCGGTGGATTGGTCGGTCACGGTTGTCACCGGCTTCCGGGGCGCGCTGCCTGACGCTGGGAAGAAAGGTTGAGGGACCAAGCAGGGACCGGGGCGGCGTTGAGGTGCCTGCGCCGACGGGCCCTGGGGGTTGATCGGTTTCCCGTTCGCGCGCTGTAGCGGCATGGGTCTGTCATCAATGCACGGCGGGTCGGGTACCGGGCAGGTAGCGGAGGCGGCGCAGAGCCGGCGCGTCTGGTGCGTCGGCGATGGGTTGGACTACGTCGGCTGCTGCCTGTGGCGTGGAGGACGGGCTGTGGTTTCCGCCCCGGCCGGTCCTTGATGTCGCCCAGGAGGGTGGGCGCCCTGCGTGCCGACCACAGGCCTTGAGATGAGCGGGCAGCCGGGCCCAGGTAGACGGCTCTTTGGTCCTGGCCCCTGGGCCTGGCGCGGAAGATGCTCGCAGAGTGATGGTTCCGCTCCGCCGTATGACTGGCGGACGCGGCCTCTTTGACCGGGACCTGCGGGTCGCTTCACGGTGATCTCGGTGGAATCCGAGAATGCGGGATGGGAGCGGTGTACCTGGCGACCAGGGCGAGCGAGGACAGGCCATGGCTGGTGCGATGGGAATCGCTCTGCTCGTCATGCTGCTTGCAGGCCTGCTCGCCAAGCACACCACCAAAGCCCCGCCGCAACCAGCCTGACCATCGGCGTCCACCTGGCCGGCGCCCGCTGCGCAACCCTGAGCGCCGGGCGTCCCCACCGCCGCCCACGGCGTCCTGCTCACCGTCCTGCGACCAGCCCAAGGACACACGAGTGCCCCGGCTGGGTCCCACGCCTCCGCGCCGCCTCCAACCCATCAGCTGCCTGACAAGGACTTTCTACGACGCCCATCGCCACCGAACGCATCGGCCCCGCCCCACTGGGCGCGGTGGCCGGCCTCCGGCTCCGTGCCGGGGCCCTCTCGTGTGCGGCCTGCCTCGCCGCTCCCACTCCCACGGGCTCGGCAGGGTCTCGTCGAAGTCGTTGATGTCGCACATCAACTGTCGCTCCGGCGAGGTGAGCAGAGAGATGTTCAGCAGGTGTGCGTCCCCGCACAGTTGGGCCGTGATCCCCGAGACCGGGCCGGCTGTCGGCCAGGGATGCGTGCCGCGACCCGCGCCTCCAGGATCGTCGGCGGGTCCGGCCGAGGACCCGCCTCCCGTCCTGGTCCTGCGGCCGTCTTGGGACGCACGCCCGGCACGGGAAACCCGGACAGAAGGGCAGCTCTCCGGCCTTCTGCGCGGGGTCGGCCGTGTGGATCAGCGATGCCGGGTGGGCGTCTGCTCTCAGCCCTGGGCGTTGATCTCCGTATCGGCGACGGCGATGGCGACGCCGAGTGCCGTGGCGATGTTGCCCGCTGCCGTCATGACGCGGGCGGTGCCCACGATGGGCGCGATGGCGACCAGGACGTCCTGAAGCTGCTCTGCGGTCATGCCGGTCTTGAGGGCGGGGTCGATATGGGCCGCGTAGGAGATCGGCGGGGCGTCCGAGGCAGCGAGTGCCGCGATGCGGGTCAGCAGAAGCACGTCCGGGGCCAGCCCGCATCGCTCGATCGAGTCGACCGTCATGGCGGCGAGGGTGTCCAGGACAGGGGTGTCGGATGCTGTGGACATGGCGCATGCCTTCCTGAGTGCATCTGCGCTGACAGGGGGGTCAGGCGGAAATACGGAATTCCGCGGGAGACGGGGGTCCCCTCAACCGTAGAACCGATCCCGGCCCCGCGCACAAGGGGTGATCGCGCGTCCTGACAGCCTCCCGCTGCTCCGGAGGGGAAGCCGTGGCCGTGGCGGGACGGTCGGTGGCGCTGAATGAGGTGACGGACCAGCTGCAGAACTGCCCCGGTGTGCTAAACAGGAAGTAACCAAAGGGGCATTTTGCAGCAGCTCACGCTCGGAATCATGTCGCAGACCCGCAAGGAAAACGAGCATCGTCTGCCCGTTCACCCCGCCCATTTCGACCGCATCGACCCCGCTCTCCGCAAGCGCGTCTACCTCCAGGAAAACTACGGAGAGTATTTCGGCGTCCCGGACAGCCGGCTCGCCCCGCTCGTCGCGGGTTTCCGCTCGCGCGAGGAACTCGTCGCCGAATGCGATGTCATCCTGCTGGCCAAACCGCTCCACCAAGACCTTGCGGAACTGCGCGAGGGTCAGGTTCTTTGGGGCTGGCCGCACTGCGTCCAGGACGAGAAGGTCACCCAGATCGCCATCGACCGGCGGCTGACCCTGATCGCCTTCGAAGCGATGAACCACTGGACCCGCAGCGGCGCCTTCAACCTGCACGTCTTCCACAAGAACAACGAACTGGCCGGGTACTCCTCGGTCCTGCACGCCATGCAGCTGACCGGCGTGACAGGCGACTACGGGCGGCGGCAGCGCGCGGTCGTCATCGGCTTCGGTGCGACCGCCCGCGGCGCGGTGACCGCGCTCAGCGCCCTGGGCGTGCACGACGTCGACGTGCTCACCGCGCGTGGCGTCACCGCCGTCAGCTCGCCCATCCACTCCGCGCGGATCGTCCACTTCGACCACGACAAGGCCGACGACACCCTCGACCCGCGACGCAGTGTCGCCCTCACCGAGGACGGGCCGATGCCGCTGGCCGACTTCCTCGCCGGGCACGACATCATCGTCAACTGCGTGCTCCAGGACACCGACGCGCCACTGATGTTCCTGATAGACGAGGACCTGCCCAAGCTGGCCCCGGGCACCCTGGTCATCGACGTCTCCTGCGACGAGGGCATGGGTTTCGACTGGGCCCGGCCCACCACCTTCACCGACCCGATGTTCACCGTCGGCGACCAGGTCAGGTACTACGGGGTGGACCACAGCCCCTCCTACCTGTGGAACTCCGCGACCTGGGAGAACAGCGAGGCGCTCCTGCCGTATCTGGACGTCGTGCTCCGGGGCGCCGACGGCTGGGACGCCGACGACACGATCCGGCACGCCATCGAGATCCGTCGGGGCGTCGTCCAGAACCCGAAGGTGCTCGCCTTCCAGCACCGCACCGCGCAGTACCCGCACGCCCAGGAGGAGACCCGGGACACCCAGGAGGAGACCCGGGCGGCGCCACGGCTGTAGCGGCGCGGCCGTGGCGGCGGGGCATCCGGCGTTCAGCCGTCCTGCGGCCCGCCGTGCCGAGTCGCCGCGCGGCGGGGCGCCTTCCGCGCCCGGCCGCGCTTCCTGCGGGGAACCGACGAATCCGGTCCCGGGGCAGCCATCCCGAAACGGCCGTAGTGGAAGGCGGCGATGCGGTCGCCGTGCTGTGCGTTGAGCAGGTGGATGAGGAACGCCCCGACAGCGATCATCGCGAGGATCACGAGCACCACCACGAATGTCTCCACGGCCCTCACCTCCCCATCGGCTGATACGGCAGCGGGGCGGTCACGGCCGGGATCCGCGGACGTGCGGCCGGATCGCCGGCCGCGTGTCCGCCTTCGGAGTCCCAGGCCGCTTCCACGGCCCGGTCGGTCTCGGACACCGTCCGCAGACGCGCCGCCTCCTCCATCAACCAACTCGCGGTCGACGTGCCGAGCGGGTCGCTGGCGGCGGCCATCAGCCAGGCGGCTGTGACGGGAGGCGTCGTCGGCGGGACCACCAGGAGGTTCCAGCGGCCCATGCGGTAGGAGAGCAACATCAGTTCGTGCGGGTCCTGCTCGGCCAGGAACCAGCCCACCTTCACCACATGCCCGGCGACGGGAACCTTGTGCGGGACGACCGGCCAGTGGGTGGGATTCACCGTGACCCGGGTGATCCGCCCCCACAGCGGGTCCAGTACGGCGGTCAGAGAGGGGAGTTCCGCCGCCAGATCGCGGGAGCGGGGCCACCAGGCGCCGTCCAGCAGAGCCGGCGGGGGACCGAGGGGAGCCAGCGACAGACGGAGCGGGGGCGAGGAGGAACGGTCTTCGGCTTCGGCTGTCGGCGGGAGGGAAATGATCGCGGTCATGACGCGGACCCTGCCCCGAGCCGACCGTGGTCGGCCCGGCGTATTCGATCGCCGAAAACGACACGGCACGAAAGCCGGTGTGCGGAATATCCTCGGTGATTTCAGCGTACTCCCCGGGCAAGCCGAACGGACCGGACGGTCAACGGGGCAACAGCCCCACGCGTCCTTTCCTGGAACCGTCGGATTCAGCAGCGCGCCGTGGAAATGCGACTGCCGTGGAAGTGCGACTTCCGTGGGAATGCGACCGCCGTGGTCAGCGCCCTGGCCGGCAGCGCCCTGCTGATCCTGGTCGTCGCCGTGTCACGCCTGACCGTCCGCCGCGGCCGCCATGAGCGGTTCCGCGGACTCCTCGGTGGTGTCCGGCGGCACGACCAGCAGGTCCCAGCGCCCCCGGCCGGGCGCGAGCAGGACGATGGTGTGCGCGGCGGATGCCGTGAGGGAGCTGTGCAGCTGTACGACCTGGTTGGAGACGAGCATCCGGCCGGGCATCGAGGACCAGGTCGTCCCGTTGACCGTGACGCTGGTGATGTGCCCCCACGCGCGCGGCAGCCCCGCGAGCAGCCGGGGGAGTTCGGCAAGCAGGTCGTACGAACGGGGCCACCACGCTCCGTCGATGGGCCGGGGCATACGGCCATGAGGTGCCAGGCGCAGGCGGAGGAGGGGATGGGAGGGAAGCCGGGGTTGCTGTGCGGTGGTCATGAGGACTCCTGCCAACTGCCGTGCATGGACGAGTGGTTGATGTCAGGCGCGGCGGGCGCTGGTGGGGTCCGCGTGGTGGAGGTTGTGCCGGCTGTCGCCGAACGGACGACCATCGGGGCCGGTCCGAGTTCCGGCATACGGAAATTGCTCCTCCTCGCCACGGTACTCCCGCCTGTGTAACAGCCGCGCCCATTCGCCGGCGGCATCGCACCCCCGTCGACGAAACGCCTTCGAGAGCACGGTCATCCCGGCACCGGCACCGGCCTGGTCCGACGGCAGCCGTGGCGGACCGTTGTCAGGTCTTCGGCGCTGCCCGGTCGGTGCCGGTGTCGATGAGGATCTGTTCCGCCTGCGTGATGTTGTCGGCGCGGACGGCTTTGGCCATCGCGGCGCGGGCCGCCTCGGGCGTCGCGTGCGGCGGGACCACGAGGAGGGAGAAATGGTCCTGATCACCCCGGGTGACGAGGATGGTGTCGTCGCCGACCGGGAAGGAGTCGATGTGGACGACGTGGTCGCCGATGAGCAGTCGCGTCGGCAGCGCGTCCCAGGCCCCTGCGTCCAGGCCGACGCGCGTGACCGGCCCGAGGTGCTCCGTCAGTGCGGCGATCAGGGCGGGAAGTTCGGCTGCGATGTCACGGGAGCACGGCCACCACGCCCCGTCGAGAACGCCCCGGCGGTCGTGAGTCGTCTCCAGCCGTACGACAGCCGTCCCGGGTTTCGCCACCTGGTGGACGGCGTCCGGCAGGAGCCTGCTCACACGCGGGGAACCGGAGTCGGGCATGGCACTCGCCTGTCTGCGGGAGAAACGGAGTGGCTTCCTCGTTTCACGGTACTCCCGGTTTCACGCCAGTCCGCGGCCACGGCCCACAACAGTCGGGAAGCTCACCGGTGGAACAGGAGGGACCCGTGTCCGGCTCACCATGGACACCACCAGCGCGGCAGAACCTTCGCGATCCTGGCTGGAGATCTTCGGGAGCGGCCCGTTCGGCCTCTGCGGGGAGTAGCGTGAAGTCATCGGGAGCACTTCGTGCACCGGGCCCCGATCCCGGTGTCGTTCCTGGTGAGCGACGACACCGGACAACTGCCCACGCGCAGAGGTCTGGGGACGGGTTCGCATGATGTCCGCGATCACCGACCATCCGGCGCTGCGGGCCGCGCCCTTCAGGGTGCCGACCGCGCGCCTCGCCCTCAAACCCGTGAGCCTCTCCCCGGGACAGGTGGAGCTGGACGGCGCCTGGTGGCCCCGCTCACGTGACCTGAGCGACGAACTCCCCGCGCTGGCCGACGTACTGGACCCGCTGTGGGGGCGGATCACCCGTATCGCCGTCAACGCCCGCTACTGGCCTAACCTCCCGCAAAGGATCTTCGTCAACGGCCATGTGGTGAAGGTCGGTTGGTTCACCTCGGAGCTGGACCCGCACAAGATCCTTCTGCTGTCCGGAACGTCGGGCCGCTGGGACCTCCTGGTGATTCCCCCGGAGACCACCGCCCCCTCGGCCGCCCGGCTGATGGCCGCCGCAGGCGCGAGCACCGCCCCGCAGTCGACCGCGACCGCTCTCATGGCGGCGGAACAGACCGACGACCCCTCCACCCTGTACGGCACCGACACCGACACCGACACCGGCACCGGCATCGATACCGGCATCGGCACCGACGCGGGACGGCCCGGCCGGCTGGCGGCGGAGATGTGGCCATCCGAATCACCGCCCCGGCCATGACGAGGCGGCCCGCCTCGCCCAGCCCCGCTGGAAACCACCCACCGGACAACAGCTAGGCCGACCATGACCGTTGCACGGAGCATCAGGAACCAGGCGCAGACAATGAAGGGCAGGATCACGGAAGAGGTCGGCCGGGTCACCCGTAACAGGCGACTGCAACGCCACGGCAGGATCGACCGGGTCTCCGGAACCATGAAACAGGCCGTCGAGAAGGCCAGAGGCGTTTTCAGGCGCAACGGAAGCGGACCCCGATGATGTATGACCAGACACGTGCCCGGCAGTCCGCGGGCCAGACCCCGGGCCCGGCCGCGCGCCGCAGCCCGAGCCCGGAGCCGCTGCTCCCGTCGGACGAACGGGACAAGATCGTCCAGCGCCTCCGGCACGCCCTCAACACCTTCGCCGACACCCCGCTCGACGCGCTGGAAGAGGCCGAGAGCGCCTATGACGAAGCCACCGCCCAGCTCGTGAACGCCCTCGCGGAACGACGGCGTGACCTGCGGGCAGGCTGGCAGGACCGGGATCCCGACGCGCAGTCCGACGAACTCCGGCTCGCGATGAGGCAGTACCGGGAGATCACTCAGCGACTGCTCCACATCTAGGCGGCCGCTGCCCCGCGCCTGCGGCTGTGAGAACGGCCGTGAAGGCTCCGTCCCGAGCCGAGCCGCAGGCACCTCCGTGGGCTCCCTCGGTCCGACCTCCGACCGGTCCGACCGCCCTCCCCGTCGGCGCGCGGCGGCCCCGTGTTAGCTTGCGCCCCATTGATCGTGAAGGTTTAGTGTGGGGGGCCTTTCATGAAGTCGGCGCGATTCTCGCCGTTGGTCGCCGCGTCGGTCGCCGGGGCGCTGCTGCTGGGGATGACGGCCGCGGCCGTCGTCGGTCCCGGCGTGGCCGACTCGTACGCGGCGTCGGGTACGGCGCTGCCGATCGCTCACTTCGCGGACCTGGTCGTGGACGCCCCGCACGGACATCTGTACATCAGCGGTGGAGCGGGAACGGACGGGATTCTCGTCACCGACCTCGACGGCGGGAACCCGACGACGATCAGTGGGGAGCCGGGTGCCACCGGTCTGGCCCTCTCCGCCGACGGATCCGTGCTGTATGCGGCGCTCCCCGACCAGGACGCGATCGCGGCGATCAGTACGGCGAACCTGACCGAGTCGGCGCGTTACGGCACGGGCGCGGGCACCCACCCGGACTCGCCGGCCGTCGCCGGAGGCACCCTCTGGTTCGGGTACGGCACGGCGGGCGCCGGCGGCATCGGTTCCGTCGACGCCGCCGGTACGGTCAACCTCGGCCGGGATCCGGGCAGTTGGGCGGCCCCACCGACGCTGGCGACGACCCCGACGCCCTCCGGTGTCCTCGCGGCCGCCGTGCAGACGGGTGACACCTCCGCCTTCGTGACGTACTCGGCCGAGGACGGTGCGCTGACCCGGCGGGCGGCGAAGTCGCTGCCCGTCCCCGACCTGACCGACTTCGCGGTCACGGCGGACGGACAGCACCTGGCGGTCTCGTCCTGGCTGCGCGCGAGCAGCAACCGGTACCGCGTCGCGGACCTGGCGGTGGACGGGCGGTTCGCCGGGCCGCTGGCCGCCAGGGCTGTCGCCGTGGCCCCGGACGGCACCCTCGCCGGCTGCGGCTGCAACTACGGGTTCGAAGCATTCCCGGAAACGGGCGAGGGCTACTACAAGCTGTACGAGATCGAGTCTCCGATGCGCCTGGCCGCACGCGGCCTCGCCTGGGCGCCGGACGGCAGCCGGCTCTACGCCGTGACCGTCGACGCCGCCGGCGGAACACCGACACTCCAGACGGCCCGTAACCCCGAAACCGCGTGGGTCAGGCTCCTGGGAAGCTCGACCACAACCCCGCTCGCGCCCGGCGAGACGTATGCGTTCCGGGCGGGCTTCGACTCGCCCCTCAGCCTCGGAGCCGGGGAACCCATGATCCCGGGCACGGTACGGATCACGCGTTACGACGACGCCGATCCGGACGGCGTGCTCGTCCCGGACCCGACGGCCACCCCGGCACGCGCGCCGGTCGACTTCTTCGGCTCCTACAACGTCGCCGGCACCGCTCCCCTCACCGGCCGCCTGAGCTTCCGTGTCGACTACTCGGGCGGCGGCCACTACGGTCCGGCCGTCCAGACCTTCGACGTCCCCGTCGCGAAGTACGCGCCCACCATGACGCTGACCGCTCCGGACACCGGGGGCCGGGCCGCGCCGCTGACGGTCACCGGGCGGCTCGGCTGGCCGCACGCGCAGGTGAAGACCGGTGCGGTGCACGTCGTCAAGACCGATCTGGCGCACCCCTCGGGCTACTCGGTGGGCACCGTGCCCGTCGCTGCCGACGGCACCTTCGCCCTCCACGACACCCCGCAGACCGGCGGCGCGAACACCTATTCCTTCACCTACGACGGCGGCACGTCCTACCTCCCGGTCACCCGGTCGGCGACGGTGCAGGTGTCCCGGGTCACCCCGGGCCTGAGTGTGACGACCGACGCGAAGTCGTACCACTCCGGCGCGACCGCCAAGGTCACCGCGCACCTGGGGGCCACGTACAACTCCCGGCTCGTGACGCTGTACGCGCAGCCCGCGGGTGCGTCGCGGACGGTGCTCAAGAGTGGCAAGGTCGACGCGCACGGGAACCTCGTCGCGTCGTACAAAATCACCCGCAACACCGTCTTCAGCGCGGCCTTCGCGGGTGACTACCGCTACGCACCGCGCACCGTGACCACCGGCGCGACCCTCACGCCGACGGTCCGGACGCAGCTGCAGGATCCGCTGGAGACCACCCGCATCGGATCCACCACCTACCAGGTCTTCTACAAGTCCGAAGTCAACATGGCCTTCAACCTCCAGGTCAGTCCCCGACAGGCCGGAGGCTGCACGTCGGTGTACGTCGAGCAGTACTCCTCGGGAGCCTGGCACCAGGCCACCTCGCAGAAGTGCGTGCCCTTGTACTCCGACGGCTGGTACGGCTACGGCCGCGCTCTGAAGCTCTTCACGAGCAACGACCGCTACCGCGTCCGCGGTCTCTACGCCCCGCCGGCCAAGGGCGCGCAGACCGGCGGGGCGCAGAGTGGGTGGACCTACTTCACCGTCCGTCCCGGAACCATGAAGTAGCAGTCGTGGGGGCCGGTTGGAGCCGGTGACGGACGGACTCCTTCGCACCACAGCAGGCAGACCGCTGTGAAGCGGGGACGGGTCAGCTCGTCACGCGGAAGGTGGCGTCACTGCGTTCGGTCGCGGTGGTGATCGGGTCGAGCCGTAGCTCGTAGGCGTAGTGGCGGATGTAGCGGTCGGGGTGGTTGTAGGACTGGAACGACGACCAGTTGGCGTCGGCGAGTCCGGCGACCTTGCGGAACGTGGCGTCCTGGGCGAACTGGCTGGTGCCGTCGTTGTGGACGAGCTGGAAGTCGTAGTCGAAGTGGCGCAGGAAGTAGCCGGGGAAGTTGGTCGATTCGAAGGAGACGGTGCCGGTGCCCGCCAGGCCGGGCCGCATCCGGAACTGGGCGTCGTCGGCGGGGCTGACGTTCGGGTCGATGCGCACGTCGAAGTTGGTGTGCCGGACGTACCGGTCCTGGAAGTTGTACGACTGGAGCCGCTGGGCCGGGGTGTTGGGCCAGCGGGCGAGCACACGGCTCTCCTCGGCGGCCGTCAGGTTCAGGATCCAGCCGTGGCGCTTCTTCGTGCCGCCCATGTCGTAGCTTCCCGACGCCTGCTTCCGGTAGGCCGCGGGGTTGGACGGGTCGGTCGTCAGGACCGGCATGTAGCCGCCTCCTGAGGCGTACTGGTCCAGATAGAGGCCCCACTCGTTGCGGCCGTTGGCCTTCATCCACATCGGGCCTTCGACCTGCGAGCCGGTCAGGCCGATGCCGGAGAGGTCGCCGAGCTTGGTCCAGGTGCCGAGGATCGAGTTGCTGCCTTCGAGGGTGATCTGGCCGTCGCCGGAGGCGCGTACGTAGCGGTAGTTGCCGACTCCGGCCGGTACCCCGACGATCTGGGTGTCGATGATGTTCTGGGTGCCGGGGCGGTCGATGTACACCTGCGGGGTCGTGATGGTGTGGAAGTCGGTGGTGCGGGCGTAGTAGATGCGGTGCTTGAGTACGCCGTTGAGGGTGGCGTTCGTCGCCCAGTACAGGACGTAGTCGTTGGTCTCGGGGTCCCAGATCGCTTCGGGCGCCCAGGCGTTGCGTCCGTCGGGGATCGCGCCGGCGACGTTGAGCAGCCACGGCTGCGACCAGTTGACCAGGTCGGTCGACTCCCACACCACGATGTTGCGGCTGGCGTTGTTCACGGCCTGGTCCCAGTTCTGCCCGCAGCCGATGCACAGGTCGGTCGCGATGATCCAGTACTTGCTCCCGTCGGGGGAGCGCACCAGTGCCTGGTCCCGCACGCCCTTCGTGCCGACCGTGGAGCGCAGGGCCATGCCGCCGCCGTTGAGGTCACGCCAGTTCAGGCCGTCGGTGCTGTGCGAGAAGTAGGTCTGCTGGCCGGTCGCCCCGTCCCCGGTGAAGTGCACCATCAGGTAGCCGGGATCGGCGGCGGCCGCCTGTTGCGGTGTGGTCAGGGCCTGACCGGTGAAGAGGAGGCACGCGGCGAGGAATATCGCCGACAGCCGTGCGCGCAGCGCGGACATGTACGTCTCCTGTCGTCCTTCGCAAGCCACCATCGGGGGACGAGGGGCGCGGTGGAGTTGGGGGGGTGAGGGTGGGGAAGAGGGCGGCTCGGTCTTGTTGTGGCGGGACGAACGCGGCTGCGGCGAGACGTGGAAGGGCACGTCACGGTCGTCGTCCGGGTGGGGCGGTCATGGTGCGGAGGTGATCGGTGCGGTGTGTCGTCGAGGTCCTTGGCCGGGGGAAGCCTGCGCAGCCGATTCCCTGTCCAGCGGGGCGAGTTGTCCGAAAAATCGAACGGCGTTCGTAAAGTCGGGCAGACGCTAGAGGGGGGAAGCGGGACGCGTCAATACCTCCGGCATCCGTTGGCCGGGTGCCACGATTGCGCGCGTCCAGGTTTCCGCGATGTTTCGGAAGGGGTGCGAGAGGTATTGACACCCCACGGCCAACTCCTACGTTCCCTTCACGCCAACCGGTTCGACATCGGGGCGCCTCGTCACCCCAACCTTGTGACCCGAGCGGGCTCCTTGTCCTCAGGGGCGCCCGCCCGTGCGTGAACGTCAGGAGGAGGCGGCCGTGGCGCGTTCCGCGTCCGTCAGGGGCGGGTCCTGGAGGTGCGGCTTCCGCGGGCCGAAGAGCATCGGGATCAGCATGTCGGGCGAGAAGAGGCGGATCGCGGGCTTCTCCAGGCTCATGACGTCGAGGAGGGCGCCGAGTGCGCGCGGGTGGCGGGCCCCGGTGGCGACCGCGCGGTCGACGAAGCGGGCGAGGAAGCGTTCCACGGCGGTGGGAGGCGTGTCCGTGGCGCCGGGGTAGAACGCGTCCTGGCCCACGGCCAGGTCCCAGGCGGCGGCGACCGGGCGGGCGGCGGCGCGTTGGAGGCGGCGGGCGGTGCCGGGCGCGGTGAGGGAGGCGGAGCGCAGGACGGTGCGGAGGGTGAGGGCGCACTGGGCGGCGACGGTGAGGCCGTGGCCGTAGACCGGGTTGTAGCCGGCGACCGCGTCGCCGAGGACCGTGAAGCCCTCCGGCCAGTGCGGGAGTTTCTCGTAGTAGCGGCGGCGGTTGGCGGTGGAGCGGGTGGTGGTCACCCCGCCGAGCGGCTCGGCGTCCTTGATCAGTCCGCCGATGACGGGGTCGCCGAGGGACAGGGCGAAGTCCGCGAACGCGTCGGCGTCGGCGGTGGGTTCGCCGCCGTGGGTGCCGGAGAGGGTGACGATCCAGCGGCCCTCCTCGACGGGGAGGATGATGCCGCCGCGGCCGGGCGCGTTCGCCGGGTTGGCCTGCACGTTGACGATCGGGAAGGCGGCGTCGGCGGTGCTGCCCGGGGCGCGGTAGAGGCGGGTGGCGTAGACGACGCCGGCGTTCACCTCGCGCTCGGTGACCTGCGGCAGGCCGAGGTCCGTGAGCCAGCCCGGGGCGTGGGAGCCGCGGCCGGAGGCGTCCACGACGAGCTCGGCGGAGAGGGTGAGGTCCCCGTCGCCGGAGCGGACCCGGACACCGGTGACGCGCGCGGCGTCGCCCTCCAGGGCCAGCGCGGTGGTGTTCTGACGGAGCGTCACGCGGTCGTCGGCGAGGACGCGGGCGCGTATCACCGCGTCGAGCAGATCGCGCGAGCACACCAGGTTGCGGTGGTGGGTGGCCGTGAAACGGCGGAACCAGATCTCGTTGGGGGCCCGGGAGACCATGTCGCCCATGATGTGGACCAGTCGGGCGCCCTTCTCGACGAGCTCCTCGACGACGCCGGGCAGCAGCTCGTCGAACGCCTTGACTCCGCCGCTCCACACGAGGTGCGCGTGCCGGGCCTGGGGAACGCCGCGCCGCGGCTCGGGCCCCTCGGGGAGCGTGTCCCGCTCGACGATCGTGACGTCGGCGAACTCGGCGAGCGCGGCCGCGGCGAACAGGCCGGCGACGCTGCCGCCGACGACGACGGCACGCGGCCGGCGGGAGGCGAGTCTTTCAGGCATGTGTGATCGTGCTTTCTGTGCTGGTCAGCCGTCGGCGAAGGGCGTCGACGGGGTGCGGGCGACGCAGCGCCCGTGAGACGGACTCGATGTCACCGGTGACATGGGCGCCGGTGGGCCCGGACCCGGCGCCCGCCGCGGGCGGGGCTCCCGCCTGCCGGGCGTCGAGCGCGGCGAGGACCGCGACGGCGCCGGCCATCCCTCGTGCCCGCTCCTCGTCGTGGGCGAACAGCGCGTCCTGGTAGGCCTGTTGGTAGAGGCCGTGGTCGAAGTGCGGGTTGAGCAGGCGCAGGGCGTCGTGGATGCGCTGGCGGCGCTGCATCAGGCGCAGATCCAGCGGCGCCCAGAAGCCGAGGCGGGCCGGCGCGGCCGATGCCCCCAGGACGTGCACCGCCCGCCACAGTGGCCGCAACCGCCGGTGCTCGCGCCGGTCGCGGACCCACTTCTGCAGGAACGGCCCCACCTGCGGCACCAGGAACCCGAGTGCCACCAGGGCCGCCTCCATGAGCGCGAACGGCGGGGCGGCGCGGGTACTGAGGGCGTCCCAGTCGGCGCCCGACCAGCGGGCGCCGATCGCCGTCAGCTTCGCCGCGTCGAAGAGCAGGCCCGACGCGAAGCCGAGCTGCAGCAGCACGACCCCCGACTTCAGCCAGCGGTCTTCGACCTCAGGGAACCACTTCCAGAGCATGGAGGCGGCGACCAGGGACGACACCATGTGCGCGGTGAGGTAGAGCAGGATGTGCTCCCGCATCCACGGGGTGCCGGCGTAGTAGGTGTCCAGGTCGTAGATGCGCGGCTCGGGCGCGTCCGCGAGCAGGAACGTCCCCCAGAGGGCGACGACCACGCCGGCGTAGATCCAGTAGATACGGCGCATCCTGCGGCGGCGGCGCTCGGAGGGCTCCTCACGCCAGCGGATGATCATCGTCAGGCCGGTGGCGCAGAACGCCGTGAGGAACGAATAGGCCCAGGGCGAGGCGATGTTGGGCACACCCGTCAGCTTGTTGAGCCGCTCGATGTTGACGGGTGTGATGACGACGAGGACGGCCGTGGCGCAGGTCAGCAGCACCGTGGTGGCCCGTACGTCGGGGTCGCGCCAGGCACGGACGAACGTCGGCAGCTTGACGAGGAGCGCCGCCGCCAGCAGTGCGGTGGGCACCGCGTAGGGGATGTGGAAGTGCGGGTCCATCACAGGAGGCGTCCGCCGCGGTTGCCGAGCGACAGGTTGATACGGCCCTCGACCGTGGCCGGCGAGACCGGACCCCGGGCGTAACGGCCCTTCATCCAGGTGCGCACCTCGCGGGCGAACAGCAGGCCGAACGTCTCCGCGTCCACCTCGTGGTCGTCGTCGCAGGCGGACCGGGCCGCCACCGTGTGGCACACCTCGCGGGGGACCTCCTCGGAGGCGAGGACCTGCCGCGCGGCCCGCAGCAGCGCCTCGGGCGTCCGGTCGCCCGTGAGGGCACGGGCCACCGTGGCGCCCACCGCGTGGTGGCCGCAGGAGCCCTGCTCCTCGTGCCACAACTCATGGCCCAGGATGACCAGTTGGGCCTCAGGGACGGTGCCCTCCTCCACCACGATGATGGACCGGTCGCCGCAGTCCAGGCGCATGCCCGACACCGGGATCTCCGGCGGGAACGCCCGGAACAGCAACTGGATCGGCCGCTCGACGCGGACGCTCATCGCCCGGCAGAACTCCTCCATCACGGCCCGGGGTTCGGCCGGCCGCCGCAGCGAGCGCGACGCCTCCCGGCCCAGGGCGGCGAGCAGCGACTTCATCGCCTTGGTGGTCATCGCGGACCGTCCCCTTCCCCGGCCGCCTGGGGGACCGCCGACCTGATGACACCCTCCAGGAGCCGGTCCAGCTGCTCCGGCGTCATCGCGCCGTGCCGCCGCAGGTCCGTGGCCCGCACACCGTAACGATCCATCAGAGCGCGTACGGGATCAGGCTGTTCGGCCGGCCCCTCCAACTTCCCTGCGACGGGCCGCAGTACGCGGTCGAGGGCGTCGGCGGCCGGTGCGGTGAAGAACGCCTCGCCTCCCTCGACGCCGAAGAACTCCACCAGCCCGTGCAGGAATTCGATGCTGGGCACCTTCTGGCCGGCGCACACCTGGCGCGCCCAGTAGTCGGAGACGCCCAGCCGGGCACGGATATCGGCGGCCAGATCCGACATACGGCCGCCGGTACGCGCCAGATGGGCGTCCGCGAGGGTCTTCAGGCGGGCGCGGACCCGGTCGTTGACCTTGTCGGCGGGGGCGGCGCCGCCCCTCAGCAGGGTGCGCACAGTGCTCTCCGGCAGGGCCGTACCGGCCGCCAGTTCCCGTGGGTCGAGCAGATCCGACCGGGTCAGGCCCTGCTGTTCGGCGAGGACGTCGAGACGCCGAAGAGTCTCGGGGAGGTGCGTGGGTGGCTCCACCGTGTGCTCCCTGAGCGGGTGGTCGACAGCTGTGGCGTGGTGCGGCTCGCAGCCTAGGGGAACTCCCGCCGCTCGCCCATCGCCCGCCCCTGTCAACGATCGTTTATCGGCCAAGAACGATCGTTGAAAGGGGCAGGTGTTACGCAGAGCGAGAACCGGGCCGTGGGAGGACGATGAGAACAGCGGGGCCCGTGACGCGCCGGGCGTCCGGGGCCGCGGTCGACAGAGGAGGCCGGCCATGGCCAACGACCGAGCCGCTACGGCGACGAAACCTCCGGCCCTCACCTTCGGCAAGACCGAACGGGAGGACCACCCCTGGGAGATACAGCTCGTCAGGCATCCGGACCGCGCCGAGTCCGCGCAGTTCCGCGCCGCGAAGGACGTCACGCACAAGATCCTCCGGGAGATGGGCAGGACCGAGCTGCCGTACGGACCGGGTCCGTACGAGATGCACCACGGCGGCAGCCTCTGGGTGAAGACGAGCGGTGGCTGGCGGATGTACCGGGCCCGGGTGGGCATCGAGTGGAGCATGCAGTTCTGCGCCGACCCCGCGAAGGTCGACCGGCTGCGGCAGGAGGCCGCCGACCTCGTCGCCGCCTTCCCGGACACCCTTCCCGCCCTGGACGCCCTCGGCTACAAGCGGGCCCGGAAGCTGCTGGAGACCCCCATCACCGACGCCAAGGGCGTCGCGGCCTGGACCGACTCGCTGTTCAACGCGTGCGTGCCGCTCACCACCGGCAACCACCAGGGGATCCTGCCCAAGGCCGCCGGCGAGCACCACTACCCGTGGCCCGTCAAAGGCGCGGACTACATCCGGTACGACGACTTCAACCTGTGGGTGACCCTGCCCGACGGCACCCACGCCGGTGTCGCGCCGGTGGCCGCCCGCGGTTCCGGCGACGGACATCTGCGCATCATCCACGCCCGGCACGGCACACCGGCGGGAGACGCTCTGGCCAAGGCGCAACGGCGCCGTCAGATGGCCGTACTGCCGCCGGACAGCCCCATGGCGCTGGAGGCGTTCCACCAGCAGATAGCGCCCGGGGCGCGCTCCGCGTCCGGCCGGCCGCGGGCCCGCGGCGGGCACGGCGCCACCCGCCGGACCGGTTAGGCGGGCAGCGGTCATGCCGCGCAGGATCGTCGTCTGCCTGGACGGAACCGGCAACCAGGTGGGCGCCCGCAACCCGACGAACGTGGTCCGGCTGTACGAGATGCTGGAGCCGGACGATCCGTCGAGCCAGCTGCTCTACTACGACCCCGGGGTCGGCACCATGTCGGCGGCCACCGCGCGCGGCCCCCTGGGGCGGCGGCTCTCCCGGCTGGGCGGCCTCGCCTTCGGTACGGGCCTCAAAGCCAACCTCGCCGAGGCGTACACCTTCCTCATGCAGCACTGGCAGCCAGGGGACGCGGTGTACGTCTTCGGGTTCAGCCGCGGCGCCTACACGGCCCGCGCGCTGGTCGGGATGCTCAACAAGCCGGGGCTGATGCGCCTGGGTGCGGAGAACCTCGTGCCGTACGCCGTGGCCAAATACGCCTTCAACCAGGACATCGACGAGAGCGAGCAGGAGGTCGCGCGCTTCTCGCACGCCTTCTGCCGGCGCACCGAGCACGAGCCGCTGTGGGCGCAGGTGAAGCGCAACGACCCCCGGCAGGTCTCGCACCACGCCCTCCCGGTCGCCTACCTGGGCGTCTGGGACACCGTGAAGGCGGCCGGCCTGCTCCGGCTGGGCGACCTGCGCTGGCCCTACACCCACTCGCTGCCCAACGCCGCCCGCATCCGGCACGCCGTGTCCCTCGACGAGAAACGGCGGCCGTACCGCGAGTTCCTGGTCAGGCCGCGCGCCCCCGAGCCCGACACGGACCGGAGCACCGCGGAGGAGGTGTGGTTCGCCGGTGTGCACTGCGACGTCGGCGGGACCTTCGACCACGTCCCGGGCGCGCCGCTGCTCTCCACGATCAGCCTCAAGTGGATCACCGACGGCGTCCGCGACGACCTGGACTTCCGCCCGGGCGCCTACGCCGAGGAGACCGCGGTCTCCGAGTCCTTCGCCGACGCCACCATCCACCACAACGGCCCCCTGTGGATCCTCGCGGGCCGGCGCTCGCGCCCGGTACCTCCGTCGGCGGTGCTCCACGCGAGCGTACGGCTGCGCAGGGAACGGAACCCCGGCTACCGCCCGGACCTGGCCGTTCGCGGACGCTGGGCCGACCCGGACTGGTTCAAGCCCGCCTGGGGCCAGGGATCGGGGGCCGACGGGCCGGGGGCCTAGGGGTGCCCTCCTCCCCCGGGAGTAGCGCAGACCGGGTCCGCTCCTGCTGCGGAGGCAGCGCGGGTGCATCCATGGGCACGATGTGCCGGGGCGGCGCGCGGACCAGGCTGGGGGAGGTCAACCAGTAGGCCCCGGCCCGAGGAGGGCGTCATGAACCGCCAGATCCGCGTCCGCGTCAACCGCCGGCCCTCCACGCCCCGCGACACCACGATCGACCGCAGGACGCCCTCGGGCCGGATCCTGCCGTACTGATGGCATGCGGAGATCGGCGCAGGCAGTGCGTGATCGCCGTACGCAGGGCCCGGCGCAGCTCCTCCGGCGGGGCGGGGCCGTCGATCTTCGCGCCCGCCGTGACCGCCGCGGCCACCGTGCGCAGCTCGGTGTCGGAGAGCTGCGAGGCCTGACGCAGGATGGTCCACGCCTCGTCCGAGGTGCGGGCGTGCGTGGCCATCAGGACGCCGCGCGCCTGGTCGATGACCGGCCGTGAGGCCATCGCTCACCCGGCGGGTCCGCCGGCGTGGTGGTCAGGAGATCCGCAGACCCGTGGACGAACTCGCCGCGCGGGGCGAGGACGGCCCGGCCCGCCGTCACGCGGGCATCGATCACCAGGGTGTTCAGCCCCTTGGGAGGTGTGTGCGGCGCAGTGATCACGACCGCGCCTCGACGGCCCCGGTGGCGCTGACCTGCGCCTGCCCCGAGTGCCCCGGAATGCACCGGACTGGCGAATGACGGCCGCCCGAAGCGGGTACGCGGTCTGCTGTCGAGGAATCCGAGTGGGACAGGCGAGACGGTGGTGGTCATGAGCGCGACCGATCTCTTCGCCACCCTCGACCCCTTCATCCACCCCGCCCTCCTCTACGGCGACGAGCACGAGTACCTGGCGGGCACCGTCCCCTTCGTGCGGGACGCGCTCGTGGCCGGCGAACCCGTCGCCGTGGCCGTGCCGACGGCGAACCTCCGGCTGATCCGGGACGAGCTGGGAGCCGCGGCCGACGCCGTTCGGTTCCTGGACATGCGGAAGGCCGGACGCAACCCCGGCCGGATCATCCCCGGAGTGCTGCGAGCCTTCGCCGACGCCCAGCCGCTCGGCAGCCGGGTCAGCATCATCGGCGAACCGATCTGGGCCGGCCGCTCGCCCACCGAGTACCCGGCCTGCGTCCAGCACGAGGCGCTGATCAACGCGGCCTTCCGGGGCCGTACGGCGACCATCCTGTGCCCGTACGACACCCGGCGCCTGGACCCGCAGGTCATCGCCGACGCGTACGCCACCCACCCCACCTTCGTCCGGGGCGGCTCGGGGCGGGAGGAGGACAGCCGGGCGTACGCGCCCGCGGACGTCATGGCCCGCTACAACCAGCCGCTGCCGCCCGTACCGGACGTGGTGCCCCACCGCTTCGACGCGGACTCCCTCAGCGAGGCCCGGCACCTCGCGGTCGACGAGGCCGTACGGCTCGGCCTGTCATCGGCCCGGGTCGAGGACCTGGCGCTGAGCGTCGCCGAACTGGCCACCAACAGCGTGCTGCACGGCGGCGGTTCGGGCACGCTCGGGGTGTGGTCCGAGGACGGGTACGTGGTGTGCGAGGTGCGGGACAAGGGCCACCTCGCCGACCCGCTGGCCGGACGCCGGCCCGCCGCCCGCGAACAGCGCGGTGGCCGCGGGCTCCTCCTGGTCAACCTGGTCGCGGACCTGGTCCGGATGCACACGGGCCCCGGCGGCACGACCGTCCGCTGCTGGTTCGCCCATTGACCACGGCGAGCGCGTCGCGGTCCTCGTGGACGGGGAGGCGGAGGCTGCCGAACCGCTCGTGACGGACCCGGCTGGGCCCGCTCGGCGTCCCGTCCGTGAGCCCGGCCTGCCCGGGGTGCCCGCGGTGCTCCGGGAGCCAGGGAGGGCTCAGCCGGAGATCGGGTCGAGCACCAGTGGCTCGATCTTGCCCTCCAGCATGTAGCCCAGGCCCTGTACGGCACACACGTCGGGCCGTTCGGCGATGTGCACGGGCATCTTGGTGGCCTGCCGCAGCATCTGGTCGAGGCCCGGCAGCAGCGCGCTGCCGCCCACCATCGTGATCCCGCGGTCGACGAGGTCGGCCACCAGGTCGGGCGGGCAGCCGCGCAGCACCCTTCCGATGCCGTCGAGCACGGCGGTCAGCGGCGTCTCGATCGCGTCGCGCACCGCGGCGGTGTCGACCCGCACGCAGCGGGCGAGACCGGTGGCGACGTCCCGCCCGTGGATCTCCGTGGACGCCGGGCCCTGGGAGGTGATCCCGTTGCCGGACAGGGCGATCTGGAGGGGTCGTACGGACTGGCTGGGGAGCATCAACTCGTGTTCGTGGCGCAGGTGTTGGACGATCGCGTGGTCCACGGCCTCGCCGCCGACGGGAACGCGCTCGGCGGTGACGATGGATCCGAGGGAGAGCACGGCGATCTGGGTCGCGGCCGCCCCGCAGACCATGATCATGGTGGCCTCGGGCTGTTCCACGGGCAGTCCGCACCCCACGGCGGCCGCGATGAGCGTGTCCACGAGCTCCACGCGCCGTGCGCCGAGCCCGACGAGCGTCTCGACGGCCGCGCGCCGGGCCAGCGGGTCGGCGTCGTGCGGGACGCAGGCCGCGGCGCGCAGGAAGGGCTTGCGGCGCAGGGCGCGGCGCATCTTGTCGCCGAGCAGCTGCCGGAGCATGCGCTGCGCCATCTCGATGTCGACGACGGTGCCGCCGGACACCGGGCGGATGACGCGGATGTAGTCCGGGGTGCGGCCCTTCATCTTCTCGGCGAACTCGCCCACGGCGATGAGAGCGCCGGTTTGGGTGTTCACGGCGGCGGCGGACGGCTGGTCGACGACGAGGCCGGCGCCCTTGACGTAGACGCGGGTCCGGGCCGCCCCCAGATCGACGGCGAAATGGCAGCGGCGCAACTGCTCCAGACTGGCAGTCATGCGGGGGTCCTCCCGAGAGCGCAGACCGTGGTGGCCGCCGGGTGGCGGGCCTTATAGGCATCGTGCGGGAGGTGGGGCGGGGAGCGCGTTTTATGGGGGGCCGGGTGGGGGTGCGGCTGAATGGGGGTTTTGTGACTTATGTCATGATATAAGCCTCGGGTAAGAGCGGCCGGGGCGAGGTGCGAGGGTGCTCGCAGGGATCGGGCGGCTTGGGGGAGAAGGGGGCGAGCGACCCCACTGACGGAAGGTCGAGGTCAGGGCCGGGGTCGGGCCGCGGGTTCGACAACGCCGCGGATCACCCCCAGTTCCACCAGGTCCTGGGGCCGGATGCGGAGTTGGTCGGCCGTCGCCTCCACCTGGTCGGCCGGCCGCTTGAGGATCGCGGCCGCGAGCTCCGGGGCGATGACGGAGAAGTAACTGTCCGGGGTGGCCCAGGTGTTGTCCGGCGCGGCCAGCGCCAGCGCACCCCCGGACCCGCCTTCGCCGATGACGAGCGTGGTGACCGGCGTACGGGCCGCCGCCACCGCGCCGAACAGCTCCGCGATCGCCGCGCCCGCGCCCTGCCGCTCCGCCTCCGCGTCGTTGGCCGCGCCCGGGGTGTCCACCAGGGTCAGCACCGGGATGCGGAGCCGGTCCGCGAGGCGGATCAGCCGGGCGGCGGTGCGGTAGCCCGCGGGGCGGGTCGCGGTCCCGGCCTGGGCGGCGTAGGCGACGGTACGTCCGTCCCGCTCGCCGAAACCGCAGAGCATGCCGCGGTCGGTGCCGCCGCAGCGGTCGCCGCTGAGGGGGACACGATGGGTGAAGTAGGCATCCAGGTAGGCCTGTGCGCGGGGTCGTTCGGTCGAGCGGGCGCGCCGGACCGCCGCCCAGCCGGTGCCGGGGAGGTCACCGGCGCCGAGCGCGGCCGGAACGGGAGCCGCCGCAACGGGAGCGGTGGGGCCGGGAGCGGTGGGGGCGGTCGCGGGCTCGGAGGGGGCCCGAAGGGATCCCGCCCCGCCCGTCAGCAGCCGCAGCCAGCGGCCCAGCGCCACCCGCAGGTCCGCCAGAGGTACCACCGCGTCGGCCGCGCCCGCCGCCACCTGCGCCTCCGCCCGGTACGCCGCCGGGTCCGCGTCCGGCGGGCGGACCCGGGAGCCGGCGAAGCCGACCTGCGCGCCCGGCAGGGCGAGGACGACGTCGGCTCCCGCGCCCAGCGTCGCCCAGCCGCCGCCTGTCGTGGGATCCCGCAGGACGGCGATCTGCGGGAGGCCCGCCTCCCGGGTCAGCGCCGACTGACGGGCCACGCGCTGGAGTTGGGTCAGCGCGAGCATGCCCTCCTGCATACGGCTGCCACCGGTGGCGACCAGCGGGACGACGGGGAGACGGTGCGCGCGGGCGTAGGCGTACGCCGACTCCAGCCGGTCGCCGGTGCGTTCGCCGAGCGAGCCGCCGAGGAAGCCGAACTCGAAGGCGAGCAGCACGGCCCGCGTCCCCGTGACGGTCGCGGTGCCGCACACGACGGACTCCTGCTCGCCGGTGTGCTCGGCGGCACGGGCGCGCGAGGCGTCGTAGCCGCGCCAGGCGAGGGGGCCGTCGGGCTTGGCCTCCTTGGCCCCGGAGTCCCTTGTGGGGTGCGGGAGTTCGGTGAAGGTCGACTCGTCCGCGACCAGGGCCAGGAACGCGCGTGCGGAGAGGCGTTCAGTCACGGTTCAGCGCCCGCTTCATGATCTTCCCCATGTCGTTGCGGGGGAGGGCGGCGAGGTAGTGCACGACGCGCGGCCGCTTGTGCGGGGCGAGACGGCCGGCCACATGGTCCGCCAACTCCTGTGCTCCGGGCGGCGATTGGGGATCCTCCGGCACCACCCATGCCACGATCCGCTCGCCCAGGTCCGCGTCCGGCTCCCCGGTGACCGCGGCCTCCCGCACCCCCGGATGCTCCAGCAGCGCGTTCTCGATCTCACCGGCCCCGATCTTGTAACCCCCGCTCTTGATCAGGTCGGTGGCCTTGCGGCCGACGATGCGGACGTACCCGTCGGGATCGCACACCGCCATGTCACCGGTGCGGAACCAGCCGTCGGCCGTGAAAGCGGCCTCGGTCGCGTCGGGCCGGTTCAGGTATCCGGTGAAGAGGTTCGGCCCGCGGACCTGGATCTCGCCCACGGTCTGTGAGTCGTACGAGGTGATGGCCGACCCGTCCTCCTCGACGAGCCGCAGCTCGACGCCGGGCAGCGGCAGGCCGACGGTCCCCGCGCGCGGCTCGCCGTCGGCCTGCACACTGGTGTTCATGAGCGTCTCCGTCATGCCGTAGCGCTCGACGACCCGACGTCCGGTCGCGGCGGCGATGCGCTCGTGGTCGTGCACGGGCAGCGCGGCGGAGCCGGAGACGAGCAGCCGCGCCGATCCGAGTGCCTTCACCAACTCCGGTTCCGTGGAGAGGGCCTGGGCGATCCGGTGGTACATCGTCGGCACCCCGAACAGCATGGTCGCGCCGTCGTTGAGCTCGCGTGCCACACCCTCCGTACTGAATCCGCCCAGGTGCCGGACACAGCCGCCGCGCCGGAGCGGGCCCAGGACGCCCAGCACCAGACCGTGCACATGGAACAGCGGCAGCCCGTGCACGAGCACGTCGTCGCCGGTCCACTGCCAGGCGTCGGCGAGCGCGTCCAGGGTGGTGGCGATCGCCCGGCGCGGGATGACGGCACCCTTGGGCGGGCCGGTGGTGCCGGACGTGTAGACGATCAGGGCGGGGTCTTCGGCGGTGACGGCGGGGGCCGGGGCGATGCCTCCCGTGCCGTGGACGTCCACCTCGATGCGCTCCAACTCGCCCATGGCGGCGGGGAGTTCGTCCCCCGGTGCCGCCAGCACCGCCGACGGTGCGCTGTCGGACAGGATGTGCCCGAGCTCCTTCCCGCCCGACTTCGGATTGAGCGGCACGGCGGCCACCCCCACCCGCAGCGCCGCCACCACGGCCACCGCGGTCTCCAGCCCGGGCGTGGCCCAGACGGCGACCCGGCCGCCGGCCGGGATCCGGCCCGCCAGGGCGCCGGTCGCCGCGGCCAGCTCGGCATACGTCAGGGACCGGTCCCCGAACCGCAGGGCGAGGCGAGCGTTCGGATTCTCCAGGGCCGGGAAGAGAGAGGTCACGCGTCGTACTCCTGACTGTCGACGATCACTGCTTGCTCCAAGCCGGGCATGACCATCATCGGGCCTCGATGCCCAGGGCCGGCCACAGGGGCGTCACGGCGACCCCCCTCACGCCCCGGTTAACCTGCTCATACCCTGCCGAGTGATCCCCTGCCCCACGCACCCACGCACCCACGAGACCGGAGGCCGCCGTGACCCGTGTCGCCCTCGCCACCTACGACCCCGGACCGCACCCCAGCAGGGACGGCGACCTTCCCGTCCTGGTGCGTGCGCTGCGGGAGGCCGGGGCCGAGGCCGTCGCCGTGCCCTGGGACGACCCAGGCACCGACTGGAGCGGGTTCGATCTCGTCGTCATCCGCTCGACCTGGGACTACAGCTGGCGGGCGGGCGAGTTCGTGGCGTGGGCGCAGAAGTGCGCCGCTGTCACCCGGCTCGCCAATCCGGCCCAGATCGTGCGCTGGAACACCGACAAGCGGTACCTCGGGGATCTCGCGGCGGCCGACGCGCCCGTCGTCCCCACCCGGTATCTCGCGCCCGGCGACGCCCCCGGCCTTCCCGACGACCACGAGTACGTCGTCAAGCCGACCTCGGGCGCGGGAGCCCGGTACGCCGCCCGCTACACGCCGGACGACCACGACAGGGCCGTACGACACCTCGCGCGCATGCACGAGGAAGGGCTGACCGCGATGGTGCAGCCGTATCTGTCCGGCATCGACGTCAGTGGTGAGCGTGCGCTGCAGTTCTTCGGCGGACGGTTCCTGCACGCCAGCCGGAAGGGCGCCGTGCTGGCGCCGGGAACGGCCTACGACGCCGACAAGGTGGCCCACCCGGACCTGGTGCCGTGGACCCCGACGGAGGCGGAACTCGCCGTCGCCGAGCACGCGTTGGCCGCCGTACCGGACGCACCCGGGCTGCTGTACGCGCGCGTCGACCTCGTCGACGGGGCGGACGGGCAGCCGCGGGTGATGGAGCTGGAACTGGTCGAGCCGAACCTCTTCCTCGGTCTGCATCCCGGGTCGGTGTCCGCCGTGGTGGCAGCGATCCTGACGGAGGCCGGACGCCAGTGCTCCGACCGGGGAGATTCAGCGGGGAGGACTGCCAAGTAGCCTCCTGAGCATGACCGTTGCCGAGGTTCTCGTCTCCGTGCGCAAGTTCCACGGCCGCCGGCACTGGCACCATCCGATGGTCCGTCTCGGTGAGGACGAGCACGGAGTGTGGCTGGGCGAGCAGGTCGGCACGGTCTACAGCAAAGGCGAAGTGGGACCGGTCTACACGACTGAGGAGCCGCGGGTCATGCTCTTTCCCCGCGATGCCTGGTGGACCGCGCTCTTCCAGGCGGCCCCTGCTCGCCTGGATGTCTACTGCGATGTCACCACGCCGTCCGAGTGGCCGAACCCCGCAGAGGTCACCATGGTCGACCTGGATCTCGATGTGTGCCGGACACGAGCGACGGGTGCCGTCTTCGTCGATGACGAGGACGAGTTCGCCCGTCATCGGGTCCGGTACGGCTACCCGCCGGAGGTGGTCGCGCAGGCGACTGCGGCAGCCGAGTGGCTCACAGGCGCTCTGCAGGACGGCACGGAGCCCTTCCGCAGTCGGTACCGCACATGGCTGGACACGGTCGGCTGGTGAACGTCGTGGCTGTCAAGGACGGCAAGGCCGGAGTCCGCCTCATTCGCCGACCGCGACCCGCTGCAGCAACCCCCACGTGAACTCGGCCGCCACCTCCCGCCGCACCCCCTCCCCGTCCGGGGCCGTGAAGGCCAGCCCCCATCGGGTCGGGGCCGTGCCCTCCAGCGGCCGGGCGGGGGCGAAGGCGCGGGCTGCCTCGTCGACCGTGCAGGACCAGGGGGTGAGGTCGGCGAGCGTCTTCAGGTCAGGTCCCTCGGCTTCCGGGGCGCGGATCAGCCATTCGTTCCACACCGCGCCGTTCGGACCGAGCAGCACCTCGAAGCGCAGGTCAGGCCAGAGGGGGACGGGGAAGAGCCATGCCTCGCAGACCATGTCGCCGATCCTGCGGGTGAGCGTCGACTCCGGGGCGCCGAGGATCGAGCGGTATCGGGAGGCGGCGGCCCGGGAGCGGGGGGAGCGCAGCATCGCCTGCCAGCGCTTGTTGGCCTCTCTCATGTCGGCGATGGAGGCGCCCAGTGCGTGGCGGGCGTCCTCCACCAGGCCCGGATTGTGGTCGGCCATGCGGCGCAGCAGGACCAGCTGGAAGTCGCGGGGGGTGAAGGGGCTAGCGGGGTGCGTGGCGGACGGCATGGGAACCATGGTCGCCCACGGCACTGACACCCGGGCGGCGCCCGTCCGGGAGGAAGAGGACGGAGTTGACGTAACGGGGGTGCGCGCGGAACGGCAGGACGCGGCCCAGCAGCCCCTGGGAGACGACGTGCGAGGCGCCCGCCTGATGGGCTTCCAGGGGGAACCGCGCGAGCGGCATCCAGGTCGAGCCGGGCAGGACCCAGCCGTCGTAGCGCAGCAGGGAGAGGTAGGTGACGACGGGGGTGATCGGCTGGATGCGGGACTCCAGCTCGACGAAGAGGGCGGGGCGGTCGCGGGCCAGCAGGCCCGTCGCCCCGCGCAGCACCGCCAGTTCGCTGCCGTCCACGTCGATCTTGATGAAGTCGACGTCCCGTAGGCCGAGTTCGTCGAGGGTGACGCAGGGGACGTGCAGGGCGTGGGCGTGGATGTCACGGCGGACCAGGGAGGACACGCCCCGGTCGCCGGCGTCGTCCGCGGGCAGCCACAGCCGGGCGGTGCCCGGGCGGTCCGAGGCGGCGGCCTGGACGACACGGACGTTCGCCGGGGCGGCGGAGGTGAGGAGGCGGGCCAGGTGGGGGACCGGTTCGACGGTCACCACCTGACGTGCCCGCCCCGCCAGACGCCGGGTCCACGGGCCGTACCAGCCGCCGACGTCCACAGCGGTGCCGCAGCCGGCCGGGCACAGGTCGGACAGCCGGGCCAGCTCGGGTTCGAAGCGCGGGTAGACCGCCCGCGCGGTGGCCGCCACCAGGCGGACGGGCAGGTGCGGGGCCAGACGGGCGGCCAGGGTACGGGGTGCGGTCACGACGAGATCCGCTCCAGGAGGGCCTCGTGCTCGTCGTCCGACACCTGCTCCCCGGAGGACGGCAGCAACTGAGGAATGCCGTCGACGATCGGGTAACGCCGGTGCAGACGCGGGTTGTAGAGGGCCTCGTCGGCCGTCGGCCCGTCCGGCAGGAGAAGGTGCAGCGGGCCCTTGTCGAGCGGGCACGCCAGGATCCGCAGCAGTGGGTCGTCGGGCTTCATGGAGGGGTCAACTCCTTGGTGGCAATGGGGGGTTGGGGTGGAGTCGGTGGTTCCGGCCGCGGATCGTGCCGGGGCATGGCCAGGAGTACCGAGACGGCGAGGGCGGTGCCCGCCAGGCGCAGGGCCAGGCGCAGGGGGTCGTGCGGGAGGGCCTCGCCGAACGAGAGCGTGCCGAGTACGGCCGTGAACAGACAGGTCACGGTGGTGCACACGGGCACGATCAGCGAAGCCCGGCAGCGCTGCAGCGCGGCCTGCGACATGACCAGGCCGAACGCGCCGGTGAACAGCAGCAGATACGGGTACGGGGAGCCGAGCAGGCCGACGACCGCGTGGCTCGGCCCACTGGTCGTCAGGTAACTCGACACGCCCTTGATGGCGAGCGAGCTGACCCCGTACAGCAGGCCCACGGCCACCCCGTACTCCACGCCCGTGGTCGGCGCGCGGTGCCGGTGGCGGGCGCGGCGCTCGGCGGCACCGTAGAGCCACACGCCACCCGCCAGCGACGGCACGCAGACCAGCAGGATCAGTGGATACGGGGCGCTGCGGCTGACCGTGTCGGCACCCGGGCCGGCCTCCTTCAGCGACAGTACGACCATGAGCAGCGCGGCCAGGATCGCGCCGAGCGCGTACCGCTCGCGGCCCGTGGTCTCCTCGCCCAGCAGTCGGGCCGAGAGCAGGACGAGCAGGACCAGGCCGGAGACGAAGATGCCCTGGGCCGCGGCGATCGGCAGGGTCCGGTAGACGGCGAGCTGCGCGCCGAAGCCGGCGGCCAGGGCGAGCGAGCCGCCGATCCAGAGGGGGCTGCCGAGCACCAGCCGCAGCAGTCGGGCGGGTTGACGGATCGTCACCTCCGGCAGTGCGGCCAACGCCCGCTTCTCCAGCACGAATCCGGTGCTGTAGAGGAGGTTCGCCACGAGGGCTGCCGCCACTCCCCACCACATGGCCACGCCCCCTAGGTCCTTCGCGCGTGCAGAAGCAGGATGGAGGCGACTGACGGTCTGGCGCAGGCCAGCCGGTCGAGCGGGCGCAGCGTGCGCGGTACGCCGTGGAAGGGGGCGCCCTTCATCTCCACGATCTCGAAACCGGACGCGGCGACGAACTCCCGTAGCGCGCGGGCGGTGTAGAGCCGCAGATGCCCCACCACCTCCCGCCCCGGCCGGCCGTGGATCGCGCGCAGGCTGACCTCGGAGAACACGGGCTGCACACCGGCCAGCAGGAGGGCGCGGTTGTACCAGGCGGCCAGGTTCGGGGTGGAGAGCAGGAGGTGGCCTCCGGGGCGCAGGACGCGCCGGATCTCGTCGAGCGCCGCATCCGGGTCGACCAGGTGCTCGATGACCTCGCTGAACAGCACGGCGTCGGCACAGGCGGTCCTGAACGGCAGCCCACCGCCGCCGAGTTCACCACGAACGGCGTACGACAGGTGCGTGCGGGCGCGGGTGAGGGCGTCCTGGGACCAGTCGACGCCGACGATGCGATGGCCGGACAGCAGGGGCGCCGCGGTGGCGGCGGCGGTGCCGTCCCCGCAGCCGAGGTCGAGGACGGTGCGCGGGGTGCCCGTGGCCGGGCCGAGGGCGGTGGCCAGCATGCGGGCCTGGCGGAGGGTGCGGGGGGTGCCGGAGGCGACGGGGACGGCGGGGTTCTCGTAGAAGTCGCGGAGGCCGGGGCGGAGCGTGGAGGTGGTGGTCATGGGGTGACCTCCGTGGAGTGCAGGTAGTGCTCGAACAGGTCCCGGAGGTGGGCGCCGTCGCCGTGGCTGAGCAGGGCGCGGGACCAGCGCAGGGCGAGGTGGAGGCGGCCCGCGGTGGACGCGGTCGTGACGGTCAGACCGCGGGGCATACGGGCGGGGGCCGAGAACCAGACCGCGTGCGCACGGCCCGCCTCCTCGCCGAAGTCCAGCGGGTACGGGATGCGCCCGATGTTGCTGAGCAGGGTCGTCGACGTCCAGGGCGCGGCCGCCCTGCGCAGGCCCCGGGTCAGCGCGGCGCGCCAGGCCACGGGAGTGACGGGCGCGGTGAGGAGCGCGGCGCCGTGGCCGAGTTGGGGGCGGGGGAGGGATTTCAGGGCACGGGTGCGGATGGCCGTGCCGCGCAGGAGGGCGGGCATGTCGGCGCGAGTGTGGGCGGCCAACTCCTCAGCGCTGAAGGGCACTTCGACCAGACGGGTGCCGTTGCCGATGGGCATGGTGGCGTCCCGGAGGCGGTCGTCCACGGGCATGGTGATGCGCAGGGGGCGAGGGTGGGCGCCGTGTTCCCTGTTCCAGTGGGCGATGGTGAGGGCGGTGGTGACCATGAGTTGGTCGTTCACCGTGTACGGGGCGCCCTTCGGGCGGTGGGGGAGGGGGAGTTCGGTGACGAGCATGCCGTTGCCGGGAGAGGGCTCGGGGGTGCCGGGGGCGACGCGGGCGGGCGGGGACCAGTTGGAGGGGGTGTCGCCGGGGCCCTGGGGGGCGTCGGCCGTGCGTACGGGGGGTGCCGCGGGGGAGTTGTCCCTTCCTCCGTAGAGCTCGGCCGCGGTGGCCAGGACACGCAGACAGGCCGGGCCGTCCAGGGCGGTGTGGTTGATGGTGAGGAAGAGGACGGTGCCCCGGGGATCGCCCGGTTGCGGGGCTGTGTGCCGCCCGGGCGGCACGCCGACGGCGTCCGTCGCCTCACTGCCCTCCGCCGGGCCCGCCCCCTCCACCACCTCCAGGCGTATCGGCGGAGAAAGGGACAGCGGCGGGGCGCTCGTCAGTGCCCGCGTCCGCGCGTCCCGCAACGCGCACCGGCCCCCCGGCGGGAAGGACACCACCTCCGCGTCCGGCCCGCCGGTCAACTCCCATTCGTAGCGCCGCCGATACCAGTGCCCCGGGGCTTCGCGCATCAGGATGCGCGGATGGCGACGCAGGGCCGCCACGAACGCGGCACGAAGCCGGTCCCGGTCCAGCCGCCCCGGCAGATGGACCTCGATGTGAACCGTCTCCGGCTCCTCCTCCTGGACACAGTGCCGGGCGACCTCGTCGACGACCGGAAACGGAATACGAACCGGCAGACGAGCCGGGCCGCCGCCGGCGCGTGCCGGGTGTTCGATGGCGGTCATTCGGGGTCGCCCCTCCCCATGGTGGTGGTCGGGCTCTGTGTGTCCTGGAGCGGTGCCGATCGGAGCGTCGGGGCGGCGTGGAAGGGGGTGTGGCCCGGTGGGCGCGCGGGGCTTTCGGCGCGTGCACGGTGGTCCGGTGCGGTCACTTGGAATCGCCCCTTCCGCTGTCGGTGTTCGGAGCCGGTGTCTGCTCGGCCGGTGTCTGCTCGGGCGGTGCGGGCGGGGGCTTCGGTGTGCGGGAGGTGATGCGGGTGGTGGGTGGGTCGGGATCCGGTCCACCGGGGCCGCGGGCCGAGAGGGTCGGTCCGGTGTCGGGGCGCGGGGTGGAGGGCTTGCTCTCGGCCCCGTGAACCTCTTCGCTCCGGGGCTGCGGCCCCCTCGCGCCGCGCAGCCGGCGCGGCAACGACCGTGTGGGTGCCTCGGAGCCGGACGGTGCGCCGGTGGCCGGCACCGGAGGCAGCACTGCCGTGGCCCCCGGCCCCTCGTCCGGCTCCCGCACGCTCACCAGACCCGCGAACAGCCCGATCAACGCCAGCAGTTGGGCCGCGTGCCCGAACGAGCCGTGCCCCGCGCCCACCGGCTCACCGGCCCCCGTCGCCGCCGCGATCCCGGCCCCCGCGAGGGCCACGAACGCGATCGGTACGAGCGGTGCGTGCCGTCGGTACGCCAGCAGGGCCAGCGCGGGCACCAGCAGGGCGAACCACCCGGCGATCGCGATGCCCACCGCGGTCAGCACCACCGTGCCGAGCCACAGCCCCGGCAGCGGCGCAGCCGGCTGCGGCGGGTCGGGGTTCGGTGCGCGCCGCCGCCACACGACCAGGCCCACCAGGACCGCGAGCCCCACAGCCGAGCCGATCAGCCCGCCCTCGTAGGTCGTCGCGGGCTCGTACGACAGCTTGACCGTGCCGCCAACCCCGGCCGGGATCCGCCAGCCCTGCTGCCAGCCGTCGAGGCGGACCGACGTCAGCTCCTTGCCGCCCAGGGTGGCCTTCCAGCCGTCGTTGTAGTTCTCGTACGTCGTCAGGTACATGGCCGCCCCGGAGCCGACGGTCACCTCCCGGCGGTCGCCCAGCCAGTCCCGTATCGTCAACCGGCGTTCCACCGCCGTGGGCTCGGTGACCGTGCCGTGGGTGAGGGTGACGTCCGTCAGCGGGAGAGGCCCGGCGTCCCCGGCCTCGACCCGGTGCGCGCCCGCCGTCAGCTCCAACGCGTTGTCGGCGCGCCCTCGTTGGCAGAGCGTGACGGCGACCGGCCGGCGTTCCCGCAGGTCCTGTACCGTCCCCCGCACGCTCGTCCGGTACAGCTCGCCGTCCACGGCCACGTCCGGCCCCCGCCCGCACGGCAGCGAGAACGTGCGGGAGCTCCTCGGCTGCGGCGTGCGGTACTGGTCCAGTGCCGGGATGTACGCCTCGGTCAGGCCCACGGGCAGCTGCAGGTCCTCGTCGGCGACCGGGTTGTGCAGGGTCAGCGGCGCCGTCCGCGTGATCGTGATGTCCAGACCGTCCGTGGTGATCGGGTCGAAGCGGACCACGCCGTTCTCGTCGACGCCGGCGGTCGTCGAGCCGTCCGGCGAGCTGATGTCCACCTGGTCCGGACGGCTCGACAGGCCGCCGGCCGGTGCCAACACCACTTCCCCGACCGGCAGTTTGCCGTTCCAGCGCAGATGGATCGTCGGCCGGTCGCCCGCGATCCACGCCGTCGTCAGGTCGCCGTCGGTGAGGTTGCGCGCGGACAGTCCCGCACCGAGGGGCGCCGTCGAGTCGGCGGTCGCCACGATGCGGTTGCGCTGGTCGGGCGCGACCTCGTACAGCAGCCTGTCGAGCGCCTCACCGGCCACCGGCACCGCGCTCGCCTTCACCTCGTACGTCCCCGCCGCGGCCGTGGAGAAGCGCCGGTGCAGGCCCGCCTCGGTGCCGGTGGCGGAGAGGCCGGTGGGGTCGGGGGTGCGGTGCAGGGAGATCATCGTGGCGGCGGCGTCCGAGCCGTCCGCGTCGGTCGGCAGCCGCAGGAGCCGGGTCACCTGGACGTGCGGCAGGCGGACCTCGGAGAAGCCCGCGCCGGTGAGGCCCGAGCGACGGGACACCGAGTCGACGATGGTCAGCTTCATCCAACTCGTCGAGCCCGCCGGTGCCTTGACGCTCTGCGTCTGGCCGTTCGGCCGCAGGAAACTGGTCCTCGACCCTTTCTCGGTCTCCACCCGCACCTTCGTCGCCGCCGACCGCACGCTCTGCTGCGGCAGCGGCGTCACCTCGAACGACGACGGCATGTCGTAGGTGTCCGTGAAGCCGATCCGCAGCCACTGCCCGTCCGCCGAGTCCGGCGCGCCCTCCGTCCAGGCGGTCTCCGGATTGCCGTCGAAGGCGTTCACCGGGTCGTACTGGGGGAGGTGGAAGAGCCAGTTGCCGCTGGAGGAGGCGGTCACCGAGCGGGCGCCGCGCAGCTGGGCCACCGTCTGGTGGCCGAGGCCCTTGGTGGGCAGGATCTGGTGCGGCCTCCGGCCCGGGTCCTGCACGGCGTCCGGCGAGTTCCGCTCCGAACTCGTGTATGTGTACGACGTGTTGGCGTCGACCAGGCCGAACCGGGTGTCCGCGCGGCGCAGCCCGTCGCCGACCACCTGGAGGGACGGGGAGCCGAGCCCGGGGTGGTTGTCACCGGTCAGCACACTCGCCCGGCCGCGCAGCTCGGACGCCGTCGGGAGCAGCGCCTCGGGGCCGCCGGAGACCACGGCGGTGTCGGCGACCGGCAGCAGATGGGCCTGCCCCGGCCTCGGCACGCCCTTGCCCGCGGGCTCGTAGATCTCCACCGCCCGCTGCCGCGGGTACAGCCCTTCCACCTGGAGCGGCGCGTCATGGGCGATCGTGCCGCCGGTCATGACCGGCCCGAAGCCCGTCACCCGGACATACCCCGACTGTTCCAGGGTCCGCTTCACCGTCGTGGTCGGCACCGAGCCGATCTGGTCGGGGTCCAGGTCATTGCGTACGACGACGTAGTAGAGGCCGGCCCGGCTCAGATAGTCGGCGAGGCCCGGGACGTCACTGCCGGAGGCCAGGGCGTCCTCGACCGCGTCCATCGCGCGCCGGTTGCCCGGGGTGCCGAAGGGGACGTAATCCCGTTGCGCCCAGCGGGACCTGGCGAGGACGTCGAGGGGCTGGTCGATGGGGGAGCCCCAGGTGTAGAGGCCGTGCGAGGTGGCCGGGGCGACGAGGGCGCGGGAGTCGGGGGAGTACTTCGCAAGCCAGCTCGCCGTGGTCCTCCAGTACGTGGGCAGTTCCTGGAAGGAACCAGGGTTGAGGATCGAGCCGTTGAGGTACGGCCACATGAGGCCCGGAAGGATCAGGGCCGCCGCGACCAGGGGGGCGAACCGGCGGCCGCGCACCGGCCGGGCCCCGCGCCCCTGCGCCGCCACGCCCACCACATGGGCGAGCCCGAGGACCAGCGCCAGAGCCAGTCCGGTCTGGAACTTGTAGATGTTGCGGAAGGGGACCAGCGCGCCGTTCAGCCAGTCCTGCACGACCCCGTGGAAGGGCGCGCCGAACGCGCCGCCGTATCCCGCGAGCAGCACCAGGCCGGTGCAGATCACGGTCAGCACCAGCCACCGCCGCTCCGGCATGTCCCGTCTCGCCAGCCCCGCGAGGCCCAGCCCGGCCGCGAGCGCCGAGCAGACGATGGCGATCACCGAAGCGGCGACGGTCCAGCCCGCCGGCAGCCACGCCTGGCCGAAGTGCAGATAGGCGACCCAGTTGCCGGCCCCGCGCAGCGCCTCCGTCGCCGACATGGTGGCCGTCGAGGTCTGCGAAGTCTCCACGTACGGAAGGAAGTTCTCGCCGTAGACGCCGAGCATCAGCAGCGGGATCCACCACCAGGCCGTCGCCACGACGACCCCCGGTGCCCACCAGGCGATCAGCTTGCGCTGACGTGGCCCGGGCGGCCGGGACAGGAGGTACAGCCCGACCGGCAGCAGCGAGGCCAGCGTGGAGGCGCCGTTCACACCTCCCATGAACGGCACGAGCAGCGCCGAGCGCAGAGCCGCCACCCGCGCGCCGTAGCGCTCACTGGTCAGCGGCAGCAGCACCCAGGGCAGAAAGGCACCGGGCAGCACGGCGGCCGAGGTCGACCCGACGACGATCGTGAACACCGGCCACAGCGCGTACGCGACGCCCGCGAGCAGCCGGGAACCCCCGCTGCCCACCCGCAGCCGCTCGGCCAGCCGCAGCGCACCCCAGAAGGCGACGGACACGATCAGCGACAGCCACAGCCGCTCCGCCAGCCACACGGGCAGCCGCACGGCATGGGCCAGCCAGTAGAACGGCAGCATCGGCCACAGGTAGCCGGCGTACTGGTCCTGGATCCCGCCGAAGGATCCCTGGTCGTGCCACAGCTGCCCCAGACCGGAGAAGAACGAGCCAGGGTCGACCGTCACACCCAGCTTGGTGTCGAAGGTCTGCCGCCCCGGGTGCACCACCACGAACAGCACGAACACCACGGCCCAGAACCCCACCAGCCAGCGCCGCGACCGCGGGCCCTCCGGGGGACCCGAGGTGGCCGCGGTGGTGGGGACGGCTGCCGGAGGAGGAGCCTGGACCGTGGTCGTCATGGGGGACACCGCCGGAGGATGAGGAGAAGGTTCCAGGTGGCCAACTCCCTTACGCCGGGGGCCTTCACGACGGCCTCGGCGAGGAACGGCCAGTAGCGGGAGCGCGCCGAGACGACCGAGACGTCGTCGCGGGCGCGCACCTGCCGCAGCGTGGTGCCGATGTGCACGGCGAAGAGGTTCTCGCCGAGGGTGTGCTTGGCGGGCTTTCCGGTACGGCGCCGGTAGCGGGCGCGGGCCCGCTCGGCGCCGAAGTAGTGCCAGGGCGCCCACTCGTGACCGCCCCAGGGCGACAGCCAGTTGGTGAACGAGACGTAGATGAGCCCACCGGGCCGGGTGACGCGGGCGAGTTCACTGAGAAACGTCTGCGGGTCGGCCACGTGCTCAAGGACGTTGGACGAGAAGGTCACATCCGCGACCCCATCCGACAGGGGCAGCAGATACCCGTCCGCGATCACGGCCGACTCGGGCGGCGTCTCCCCCAACTCCTGTATGTCCGGCTCGAAGAGATAGGCAAGCGCACCCCGCCGCCGAAACTCCTCGGTGAAGTACCCGCTGCCTCCGCCGACGTCGACGACGGTGCGTCCGGCGACGGGCCCGTCGTAGCGCTCGACCTGGTCGACCGCATCACGGGCGAGCAGTTCGTAGCAGCTCTCCGGATCATCCTGCTCATGCAGAAAGGCGCGGAAGAGGGCAAGGGACCGCTGAAAGGAGGGATCCTTGAAACTCCGCTGGGCTGGAGCGCCCCTCCAGGGGCGCGGGGCTGTGTTCAATTTGCGGCTGCCGCCGCGTGAGCGCGACCAGCCACGACGAACCGACAGCCGAGTCACGTCCCCCAGCCCCTCACCGCCTCCGCGGCAACCGCCCGAAACTGTCTGACCGTCCGATGCCACCGATACCGAGCCGCCCGATCCCGAGCAGCCTTGCCCATCGCCTCCCGCCGCCGCCCGGACAGGGCCAAGGCGCACCAGGCCGCCGCGAACGAGGACTCCCCGCGCGCGAGCACACCCGTCTCCCCGTCGACAACGGAGTCCCGCAGCCCCGGCACATCAAAGGCAACCGTCGGCGTCGCACGGGTGGCGGCCTCGGTGACGACCAGCCCCCATCCCTCCACGGCGGACGGATGCAGCAGCAGCCAGGCCGCGCACAGCAGCCGGTGCTTCTCGGCCTCGGAGACATGGCCCGCGAACTCGACGCCGGGGCCGGCGATCCGCTCCAGGCGACCCCGTTCGGGTCCGTCGCCGACGATCACCAGCCGGCCGCCGGTGACCGGCCGCACCCGCTCCCAGAGTCTCAGCAGCAGATCGATCCGCTTGTACTCGACGAGCCGGCCCACCGCCACGAACAGCGGATCGGCCGATCGCTCGGCGCGCGGCCCGGGCTCCTCCACTCCGTTGTGCACGACGCGGATCCGGTCACGTTCGACACCGATCGCGTGCAGGGCGTGCGCCGTCGAGGGGGAGACGGCGACCAGCAGACTCCGGTGCTGGGCACCGGTCAGCGCCCACTGTTCGAGTCTTCGGCCGACGCGCGCGGCCGGTGCGAGGGGCCCGCCGAACCGCATCTTCCACAGGTCGGAGTGGACATGGTTGACCAGGCACAGGGTGGGGCCGTGGTGCCAGAGGGGCGCGAGGTAGGGCATGCCGTTGCAGACCTCGACCAGCAGATCGGTCTCGCCGACCTGCCGGGCGAAGGCGGAGCGGGCGCGCAGGTAGTGGCCGAACTCACCGCCGGCCGACACGACCCGGTAGTCCCGGAAGGCCGCCGGTCCGCCGCAGATCAGGGTGACCTGGTGGCCGAGTTCGGTCAGCCCCTCGGCGAGCCGGTCGACCAGCAGCTCGGAGCCGCCGGCCGCCGGATTGTCCAGATCCCGGTGGGCGAGGAAAACGATTCGGCGCGGTTGTGGGGGGAGCGCCGGAGGGTGCTGCGGCGCCCAGGAGTGTGCGGCGCGCAGCTGGGAAGGCACGTGCTGGGGCATGGGTGCTCCAACTCGTCTCAGGGTGCGGAACTCAGTGGTGTCTTTCTGGACTTGCTGTGGGGGGACTGAGCTCTTCGTGGGCGGGGGGTGTGGACGGGCTGTGCTCGGGTGGGGTTGGACAGTTTTCGCCCAGCCGTTCGCCACGGCTACTCACCGGGATGACAATTTCCGGCTTTATTAGAACTGACGTCATGTCACTTCATGAGGTGAGCCTGGGATGTTCCACCCGTATCAGGTGTTTCGGGGCGTTTCCGTCCTCGTAGCACCAAAACCCCACCCACCACCGCCAGAACGAATCCGGCCACAGCGGCGCCGATCGGCAACGTCTGTCCCACCATGCGCAGTTGGCCGCTCTCTTTCTTCGCCAGTTTCACCTGCGCCTGCTGCGTCGCGGTGGTGAACCCCAGTTTCCGGCTGTCGAGCAGCACCACCGCGTCCTTCTTCGTGCCGGGCGCGCGCAGGGTGCGGCGCGGGCCGACCTGGGCGTAGAGGACCCGGCCGGTGCGCTGGTCGGCGACCAGCTCGATGCCGTGGTTGGAGTACCACTCCTCGGCCAGGACCTGCGGTGCGTTCTTCCGGCCGACGATCGTGCCGGGTACCAGCCGGGTGCCGATCTTCGTGGCCGCGACGGTGCCGGTGAACCGGTAACCCGTGTACCCCTGGACCTTCTTCGTACCCGCGTAGTGCAGCACCACCGTGTCGCCGAGCGAGTTGTCCCACCAGGAGTACGACCGTTTGTGCACGTCGAAGGGGAACTTCAGATACGCGTCGCCCTCGAAGTACGGGTTCTCCCTGCAGCAGTGCACCGGCTGGTTGGTGCGCCGGTCGGTCACCCACCGGTTCAGGAAGAACTCCAGCGCGTCGTGCGGATCGGCGGCCGGCAGCGACTTGTCCGTGTCGACCGTCGTCGTCACGTCCCACACCGCCCGCCCGCTCTTCTCGCTGTCTGCGACGTTGCCGCGCACCTGCTGGGTGACCGTGATCCGCTTGTCGTGCACGGTCTCGATCTCGTCGGTGTCGAAGTAGCTGCCGGTGCCGGAGTACACGGCGGTCGTGTCGATGTCGATCGGGTTCACGGCGGCCCGCGGCTCGACGTACCAGACCAGCATCGGGGCCAGGACCAGCAGAAACGTGCCGAATCCCAGCAGGATCAAGGAGACAGGTGAGGCTGTACGGCGCATCCGGGCACTCCAGGGGGTGGGATGACGGAGTTCGGGCCGCTCTGTCCCTGTCTTCCGGGTCTTCCGGGTCTTCCGGATCGGGCCGGCCGCGAGAATCGGCACGTCCTGGGCGACCCGAGCAGGGCCTATGGGCCGGGAACCGTAGGCGCCTCTTGACGGGGTGTCAATGCTTGTCGAGACTGGGCCGACGGGCAGGGGTGGGGACACCGGGGTGGGGACGACCTCCGGACAGAGAGGCTGACCCTGCGATGTCCAGACTGCTCGCCGCCACGCTCACCGTCGTGGCCGCCGCGGCCCTCGCCGTGGGCGCCGCCCTCGGCGTCGTCGCGCTGCTCGACGCGACCCCCGACCAGCCGAACACACCACTGATCACGTACGAGCAAGCCGGACAGGGGAGTTGACCGGTGACGCCCGCCCACTCGCCGGCCGTCACCACCCGCTCGGCCTGGCACGACGTCCCCCGCCTCCAGGTCCGCCGGTTCGCCGCCCTGGCGATGGCCGAGGCGCCGACGCTCGCCGAGGACATCCTGCGGGAGATCCGCCGCGAGTACCCGCACCTGCCGCTCGTCCTCGACGAGTCCGGCGAGCCCATGGCCCTGGTCGGCATCCGCCGCGCCATCGAGGTCTTCGTCCAGCACCTGGAACAGTCGGAGGGCCGGCCGACGGTCCCGCCGGGCGTCTTCCAGGAGTTCGGCCGAGGCGAGGGCCTGCACGGCCGCTCCCTGGACTCGCTCCAGGCCATCTACCGCATGGGCGTACGCCTGGCCTGGCGCTGTTTCGCCGAGATCGGCCAGCAGGTGGAGATCCCGCCGCCCGCGATGTACGAGCTCGTGGACGCCGGTTACGAGTATCTGGACGGACTGGTCGACCAGTCGGTGCGCGGCTACGCCGAGGCGGCGGCCCGGCAGGCCGGCGAGCGGCTGCGCCTCCAGCGCCGCCTGGTGGAACTGTTGCTCGCCGAACACCATCGGGGCGACCCGGCCGACGCCCTGACCGAACGGGCCGCCCGGGTCGGCTGGCCGCTGCCGCGCAAGGTGGCGGTCGGCGTCCTGCTCCGCCCGGCCCGGGAGGCGGTCGCGCCCGCCGTCGGACAGGGCGTGCTGCTCGACATGGAGTACGAGCAGCCCCGCATGGTCGTCCCCGAGCCGGACGCCGCCGGCCGCCCCGAGTTACTGCACCGGGCGCTGACCGGCTGGTCCGGGGCGATCGGACCGCCCGTACCGCTCGCCGACGCGGCGAAGTCGCTGCACTGGGCCGAGGCGGCCGTACGCCTGATGGAACGGCGGCTGCTGCCCACCGGAGACGTCCTGTACTGCACGGAACACACCGAGGCCCTGGTCCTCCTCCAGCCCGAGGAACTGATCGACGACCTGGCCCTGCGCTGCCTGGCGCCCCTGGCCCACTGCGGGCCGACCCACGGGCGCCGGCTTGCGGAAACGTTACTGGCGTGGCTGGAGACGCGGGGCGGAGCGCCGGAGGTGGCCGCCCGGCTCGGCGTCCATCCCCAGACGGTCCGCTACCGCCTGCGCCAGATCCGCGAGCTGTGGGGCGACGAGATCGACGACCCGGACCGGCGCTTCGAACTCGAACTGGTGCTGCGGGCGCAGAGGTTGAGGGGGGTGCTGGGGGAGACGAGCGGTCACGGGCCGTAGCGGCTCTCAGGTGCGGGACCGCTGCGCCCGCCACGCCTCGTAGTGATCCAGCAGGGTCTCCTCGACGGGCCGGTAGCCGATGCCGAGCTCCCGCACGCTACGGCTGTTGTCGACCTCGAACCTGATGCCGAGGTGCTTGCGCGTGTAGTCCTGGGTGAGCCCGAAGGCGGGACCGAGGACGCGAACAGGCCAGTGCGGAAGGCGGGTTCGGGGCAGCCGAAGATCCTTCGGATACCGCCCCCGAATGATCCTGGCCATCTCGTGGAAGGACGTCATCCGCTCGGCCGCGAGGATGTACCGCCCGTGCGCCTGCGGCTTCTCCGCCGCCGCGATGTGCGCGTCGGCCAGATCCCTGACGTCGACCGTGGTGAAGCTGAAGTCGGGGGCGCCGTAGAAGAAGTAACCCTTGAAGAGCTCCTCGAGCAGGAACAGGCTCCCGGACTCGGAGGCGGGAGTGAGTGACGGCCCGAGCACGAGCCCGGGGTTGACGGCGACCATACGCCACCGCTCCTGCCCCTTCGCCGCCTCCCAAGCAGCCTGCTCCGCAACGGTCTTGGCGTAGTGGTACGGGTTGTTCTCCACGGTGCTGGTGGTGTTGAAGTACGTCTCGCTCAACACCTGCCCCTCCATGCCGAGCACGTCGGCGTAGTCACCGAACACGGCGCCGACGGTGGAGGTGAAGACGAACCTCCGCACCGTCGCCGTCCGCTCCACGCTCCCGACGACATTCCGCGTCCCGACGAGCGCGGGCTCGACCATGTCCCGCTGCCCGTCCTTGATCTTCTCCGGCATGAAGAACGGCGAGGCGACATGAAACACGACTCCGCACCCCTCCATGGCCTCGTCGAAGGACCCGTCCACGAGAAGATCCGCCTCGAACAGCTCCAGACGCCCGGGATGGTCGCCCTGCATGCCACGAAGGGGCGCCACCTTCGGGGCGCTCGCTGTGCTGCGGACGGTGGCACGGACGCGATACCCACGCTCCAGCAGCCGCCGCACGAGATGGCTGCCCACGAAACCACTGCCGCCTGTCACCAGGACGGGGTGCTCCCCCGAAGCCTCACCGACGTCGCCCACCCGCGCTCCGATCATGTCCGGCCGGTCAAGGGAATCCTGCTGTCAGGCATTCTGGTGGGAGCACCGGACGCACGGCCACCGTTCCGCGGGCCCTTCCCGTACTTGGAACTCGCAGAACCATTGCCCGGGCAAACGCACTTGCGTAGCCTGTGTTCGTCATGCCGATCGTCTGTTGAAATTTCGAACACAGACGCCTCAGATAACAAGGGAGGGGGCCGGTTATGGGACGCCTCGTACCTGCCGTGACCCGGGCTCTCGATATTCTTGAGCTCTTCCTCGACGGGGACGGGACGCTCTCCGCCCCCGACATCGTGCGCAGGCTGCAGCTGCCGCGCACCACTGTGCACGAGCTGGTCACCACGCTCGCCGCCCGGGCGTACATCGTCCAGGTGCCCGGGCAGCCGGGACGCTACCGGCTCGGTGTGCGGCCGTACCAGCTCGGCAGCCGGTACGCCGAGCAGCTGGACCTCGCCGCCGAGGGGCAGCAGGTGGCGCGGTCCGTCGCGGAGACCTGTGACGAGACCGTGCACGTGGCGATCCTGGAGGGCACCGACGTCATCTACATCGCCAAGGTCGACTCCACGCATGCCGTGCGCATGGTGTCCGCCGCCGGGCGCCGGCTGCCCGCGCACTGCACGTCCGTCGGCAAGATGCTGCTGGCCTCCCTTCCGGATCACGAACTCACCTCGCGCATCCCGGAGGACGACGAGCTCGTCGGGATGACCCCCAACAGCATCACCGAGCCGTCCGCCCTGCGCGAGGCCCTGGCCCAGATCCGGCAGCGCGGCATCGCGGTGGAGAGCCGCGAGTCCAATCCGGACGTGAGCTGCGTGGCCGCGCCGGTGCGGGACCGTACCGGGCAGGTCGTCGCCGCCCTCTCCATCTCCGTCCCCATGATCCGCTGGAGCGACGAGCGCCGCGAAGAGCTGGAGCAGCTCGCCGCCAAGGGCGCCGTGGAACTCTCGGAACGCCTCGGCTACAGGATCGTCGCATGACGGCGTACGAGGTCGCGGTGCGCGTGGAGGCGAGCCTCGGGGAGGGCCCGACCTGGGACGCGGACGCCGGCCGGCTGATCTGGATCGACATCCTCGGTGCCCGTGTCCACACGTACGAACCCGTGTCGGGTCGCCGCAGCATCCGGGTGACCGACCAGCACGTGGGGGCGGCCAAGCCCAGGGCCGGCGGTGGGCTCGTCCTGAACCTCCGGGACGGGGTCGGACTCGTCGACCCGGACGACACCTTCCGCTGGCTGCACCACGAGGTCGTCCCCGGCCGCCGCGCCAACGATGCCGCCGTCGCCCCCGACGGTTCCCTCTGGGCCGGCACCATGCGCTACGACGAGGCCCCCGGCGGCGGCACGCTCTCCCGGATCACCGGGGACGGGGACGTACGGACGGTTCTCGACGACGTCGCGGTCAGCAACGGCATCGGCTGGAGCCCCGACGGCAGCCTGATGTACTACATCGACTCGCCGACGCGACAGGTCGACGTCTTCCACCACGAAGGCGGCCGGGCGGTGGACCGGCGCCGGTTCGCGCAGATCGAGGAGGACGCCGGCTTCCCGGACGGGCTGACGGTGGACGCCGACGGCTGCGTGTGGGTGGCGCTGTGGGGCGGCGCGGCGGTACGCCGCTACACGCCCGACGGCGAACTGGACCGCGTGATCGAGCTGCCCACGCCCCTCGTGACCGCCTGCGCCTTCGGCGGCCCGGACCTGACCGACCTCTACGTCACGACGGCCCGCGTGGGCCTGACCGCACCCCACCCGGTGGCAGGCTCCCTGCTGGTGGTTCCCGGTGCCGGAAAGGGTTTGCCCCAGCCGGCGTTCGCGGGCTGAGCGTCGTCGAGGCGGCGACACGGGCGGGAGCATTCATAAGGCTCCCGCCCGGCCCCTGGACCTCGGGCCTTCGGCCCCCCGGCTCGCCCCCCCGTCGGCCTCAGCCACGAACCCCCCGCCGATCAACCCCAGCGGCGCCCCGCCCCGCCACGCCCGGTTCCGGTGCGTGGGTGCGTACGGCCAGGAGGTCGGCCGGGTGGCGTAGGGCTTGGGACACGGTGGTGATCTCGCGGAGCAGGTCTGTGGTGTCGGGGGCGTGGTCCGGGTCGGTCTCCGTCGGCCGGTGGCGGGCCTCGACCGCGTCCTGGAGGGCTACCGCGGAGGCGAGGGCCCTGGCGTGGGGCGGGGCGTGGCCGAGGGCGAGGGCGGCCTCGTAGGCCCGGTGGCGTCGGTCCTCGTCGATGTGGCGGGCCAGGGGGAGCAGGACGTCGCGGATGAACGTCTCCCGGCGGATGAGCCGTAGCTCCGGCGTGGCGTGAAGGACGAACGACACACCGCTGCCGTTCACCGTGCGCATGAGGAGGTACAGGGGGCGCAGGCGGTGGTGGGCGGCATGGACCCGCCAGCGTTCGTGGAGGTACTGGCCGGCGTGCGGCAGGATGAAGCCGATCGCTATCAGGATGGCCGACAGACAGGCGAGGGGCGGGGCCACCGCCGTGCTCAGCCAGTCCAGGTGGCGGCCGGTCCAGCGGGCCACCACCGCGGGCAGTTTGACCGCGTAGAAGGAGAGTTGGGCCGCGTAGCCGACACCCAGGAACTTCAGGCCCCAGCGCAGCCAGGCGTCGAGTCCGTCGGTGCGGACCCAGTTCCAGATCAGGCCCGAGGTGATCACGGTGGCCACGGCCTGCGCGAGGAGATAGAGCAGGATCATCTCGCGCATGTACGGGGTGTCGGCGTAGTACGTGTCGAGGTCCCGCAGGCGTTCCACCGGCGCGTCCGCCAGCGCGAACAGCACCCACAGCGCGGCGATCACCGTGCAGGTGCCCGCGATCACCCAGCGCACGGCGCGGACCGTCGCCGCCGAACGGTCGGACAGCCCGTTGCGCCACGCGATGATCAGCAGCAGACAGGAGCCGCAGAACGCGGTCAGCAGCGAGTACACCCAGGGTGCCGAGATGTTCGGCACGCCCGTGATCCGGTTGACCCGGGCGATCGTCGACGGCGCCACGAACACGAACACGGCGCAGGCGATGAGCAGTACGCCGCCGACGGCCCGCAGCAGCGGGTCGCTCCACAGCCGCACGATGCTGGGCAGCTTGATCGCCAGGGCGGCGGTCAGGACGCAGGCCGGGATCCACCAGAACGACGGGTAGAACTCGTTGACGAAACCCGCGGGGGACCACGCCAGTCGGGCGAGGGCCGTCGTCACCGCGCCGTTCCCCCGCGCCCCCGGTAGCCGAGGGACCGTCGCAACGGGTCGAGCGGGGCGACTGTGTCCTGTCCGGACCGCCCCGACCCGCCGGACAGCAGGGGCCGGAACGCGGCGGCGAGCCGGTGCCCGAAGTCGTCGGCCTCCGCCTCGTCGGCGACGCGGGAGCCGTCACGCGCGGCCACGGACAGCGCGGCGTCGTCGAAGGCGTTCCACTCGTGCCGGTCGGCCAGCGCCGCCCCGGCCACGTGGTGGTGGCTGTGCCCGGCGTGCAGGTGCCACAACTCATGGCCGAGGATGACCAGTTGCTGCACCGCCTCGGCTCGTTCCTCGACGATCACCAGGTCGAAGTCCTGGAACTCCACCCACAGCCCGGTGACCTCGATCTCGTCCGGGAACCGCTCGAACCGCAGCTCCACGGGCCGCCCGCCACGCCGGACGCGCATCTCCTCGCACAGCACCCGGCACAGTTCGCGCGCGTCGGCCGGTGGGCGCGATCTGGCCCGCACGGCCGCGCCGAGACCTTTCGTCAGCTTCCGCATCCCGGAGGAGGCCCTTCGCGAGCGCCGCAGCCCCGCGGCGAGCCGGGCCGCCTTCTTCCGCGCGCCCGCGACACCCATCGCTCCCCCTCTTGCGGCTCCTGCCGCTCTCGCCGCCGCACAGCAGGCTGCCCGAGACTACGCCGTCGTTCAACCGAGAACGACCTCCGTGGCTGGAAAGTCCCGTGCTAAACATTGACTGGCAAGCGCTTCCTCTTACGGTCCGGTTCGAGATTACGAGCGGATGCCGAGATACCGAACGCAGCGATCGGGCGCAGTCAATCAGAAGGGGCGGGGACGGGACGACCTGAGCCAACCTGACCTGACCAGCCTCGAAACAACCCGCACCCGCCCGCGAAACAGAGATGCCCACCCCCGAAAGGCGCACATGAGCACCGCCCGCTTCACCCTTGACCCCGCCTTCACCGTCGGCGAGGTCAATCCCCGGATCTTCGGCTCCTTCGTGGAACACCTCGGCCGCTGCGTCTACACCGGCATCTTCGAACCGGGCCACCCCACCGCGGACGAGGCGGGCCTGCGCCAGGACGTCCTGGACCTCGTCCGTGAACTCGGCGTCACGGCAATCCGCTACCCCGGCGGCAACTTCGTCTCCGGCTACAAGTGGGAGGACTCCGTCGGCCCCGTCGAGGACCGCCCCCGCCGCCTCGACCTCGCCTGGCGCTCCACCGAGACCAACCGCTTCGGCCTCTCCGAGTACATCGCCTTCCTGAAGAAGGTCGGCCCCCAGGCCGAGCCCATGATGGCCCTCAACCTCGGCACCCGGGGCGTCGCCGAGGCCCTCGAACTCCAGGAGTACGCCAACCACCCCGCCGGCACGGCCCTCTCCGACCTCCGTGCCGCGCACGGCGACAAGGCCCCCTTCGGCATCAACCTCTGGTGCCTGGGCAACGAGATGGACGGCCCCTGGCAGACCGGCCACAAGACCGCCCAGGAGTACGGCCGGATCGCCGCCGAGACCGCCCGCGCGATGCGCCAGATCGACCCGGGCGTCGAACTCGTCGCCTGTGGCTCCTCCAGCCAGTCCATGCCGACCTTCGCCGCGTGGGAGGCGACGGTCCTGGAGGAGACGTACGATCTCGTCGACTACATCTCCCTGCACGCCTACTACCAGCCCGAGGACGGCGACGTCGATTCCTTCCTGGCCTCCGCCGTCGACATGGAGTCCTTCATCGAGAACGTGGTCGCCACGTGTGATCACGTGGGCGCCAGGCTGAAGTCCAAGAAGAAGATCAACCTCTCCTTCGACGAGTGGAACGTCTGGTACATCTCGGAGTGGCACGCGATCGAGAACTCCGGCGCGCGGGACTGGGCGGAGGCCCCCCGCCTCCTGGAGGACAACTACAGCGTCACCGACGCCGTCGTCTTCGGCTCGCTCCTCATAGCCCTGCTGCGGCACGCGGACCGCGTCACCGTCGCCTGTCTCGCCCAGCTGGTCAACGTCATCGCCCCGATCATGACGGAGCCCGGCGGCCCGGCCTGGCGCCAGACAACCTTCTTCCCCTTCGCCCAGGCCTCGCAGTACGGCCGCGGCCAGGTCCTCGACGTCCGGGTCGACTCACCCACGTACGAGACGAAGAAGTACGGCGAGGCCGACCTGCTGCACGCCACGGCCGTGCGCGCGGAGGACGGTACCGTCACCGTCTTCGCCGTCAACCGCAGCCGCACCGAGGCGCTTCCGGTCGAGGTCGCCCTGAACGGCCTCGACCTGACGTCCGTCGTCGAGCACAGCGCCCTCGCGGACGCCGACCCGGACGCCCGCAACACCCTCGACGAGCCCGAGCGGGTCGCCCCGCACGCGGTCGAGGGCACCGCCCTGACGGACGGCACCCTCACCGCCGTACTCGAACCGCTGTCCTGGAACGTGATCCGACTGGCCCGGTAGCCGCCCGCGCCGGGGCGGAGGCAGGAGGGTCAGACCAGGGTCACCGGCACCCCTCCCGCCGCCGCCCCGAGCAACGTCAGCCGTACGTCCGACGGACCCGACGGTGTGGTCCCGTCGGACAGGACGGCCAGGGTGAGTGTGTTGGAACCACGTGTGCGCAGGATCCCGTTGGGGAGCGCGAAGGTGTGCTGCGGGCCTACGTCGTTGATGTACTGGCCCATGTTCCAGCCGTTGAGGAAGATCTGGACGCGGTAGGCGCGGTCCGGGTCGTCGTCGAGGACCAGGCCGATGGAGGCGTCGGTGCCGGCCTCGACCGCGAGCCCGAAGGTCGTCCGATACCAGGTCACTCCCTGCCGTCGGTCCGCGCGCGGCAACTCCACGGCCTCCCAGCCGTCGTCGCCCTGCCCCGGCAGATGCCAGCCCTGCCGCTCCCCGTACAGCCCGCCATTGTTCTGCGGCCCGCGCACGGGGTCGGGTGCCGCCTCTCCCTGCAGGCGCCAGCTCACCTTCGGGCCGGCCCCCGTGAAGGTGACCGCCGTCAGCCCGCGCGCCACCTTGTGCGTGTCCCGCGCCTTGCCGTCCTGGTCGTGCTGCATGCGGCGGACGAGGACGGACAGGACGTGGGGGCCGGCCGTCCGCAGGGCGTCGGGGACGGCGAAGACCGCCGTGGCCGCCCAACTGCCCTGCCGCACACTGCTGTTGTCGGGCACCGGCATCCGGTGCGTCCCCAGTGGCTTCCCGTCCAGCCAGGCCATCAGCAGTCCCTGCGTGCCCGTGCTGCAGGCGAGCGACACGGACTCGGCGCCGCTCGCGTCGGCGAAGTGCCCGCGGTACCAGACGTCGCCGTAGTGGAAGCCGTAGTCGTCGGCGAACAGGACGGGCTGACCGGCCGGTACCGGGGTGGTGCTGTGCGAGGAGGTCTTGTCGGCCGGTGTCCAGGAGGAGTCGTCGAAGTGGGGCGCCGACTCCGGGTTCTCGTTCCTCCGGCGCCAGCCCGTGCGCAGGGCGGGCAGCGCGACCGTCCCGACACCGGCGAGCGGGCGGGTGCCGCGCAGACTTCCGGAGGAGGTGGGGTGGGTCTGCAACTCCACGCCGTTCCAGCTGACTTCCTGGATACCGCGGGGTCCCCACACCTCCAGCTCGGCGGCCCCGACGGTGTCCCCGGTCAGCCGGACCGCCGCGCCGTCGACGGCCGCGGTCCGCAACAGGGCGGGCCCGTACACCAGCACCGGGCCGGCAGGGGTGTCGCGCGGGAACAGCCGCAGGGAGGTCTCGTCGTCGGCGAGGAGCAGCAGGAGGGGTGTGGCGCTGCCGCCGCCGGAGACCAACAGCCGCGTCAGGCCGTCGAGTTGGGCCTCGATACGCAACAGCCCTGCCGCGTACGACACTTCGGCCCGCCCGTCCAGCACCGTGACCGTCGGCCGGCTCGCGCACACCAGCGCGGTCACCGTCGACTCGCCCGCCCGCCCGGTGAGCACGGCGATCTCCTGGCGCCCGGCGCCGAGGGCCAGCATGGGCTGGGCGTTGGAGTACCGCACCGTCCGCCGCCCCAGCCTGATCCCGGCGGCCAGCAGCCGTGCGTCCTGCGCCGGGACGGTGACGGGAAGTTCGGCGCCGGGGACCGGCAGCGTGGCGTCGACCGGCACCGCGCCGTCGTTGCGCAGGACGTACACATGGGTGCCGGTGTCGGGGTTGGTCAGGTGGTACACCTTCAGGCCGTCCGCCGTGACGTCCGCCGCCCGGTCCAGTTTGGCGAAGTCGGGGACGTGGCGCAGCAGATGCCCGAGCTGGTGCATGGGGATCAGCTTGGTGGTGGGCCGGCGTCCCTCGTCGATGGCCGCCCCGTAGTCGTACGACGTGTAGACGACGGGCGCGGGCAGCCAGCCCCACGAGGTGCCGCCGAAGGTCATGTAGACGCTGTGCAGCGTGATGCCGTTGGCGAGGTTGGTGAGGTAGAAGCGCCGCTCGTAGGCCGCGTCCCGGATGCGCCGCGACTCCTCGTACCCCTTGCCGTCGAACCAGGCACCGCCCCACGGGTCGAACCAGCCGCCCCCGAACTCGGGCACGAAGCCGGGGGTCCGAGGGCTGGCGGTGGCTCCGCCCTTGACTCCGCCGATCCCGAAGTGGCCCCAGTCAGGGGGCAGTTGTGTGGGCGAGGGGTAGCCGTCGAAGCCGTACAGCCAACGCCTCTGCTCCCCGCCGGTGTCGAAGGAACCAGGGGTCCAATAGCCGTTCCGGCCCTTGTCGTTGTGGAACAGCGGGACGTCGATTCCGTCGGCTCGCACCTTCTTGTACAGGTGGGCCATGTAGTCGCGGCCGGCCGGTTCGCCGACGTGCGCGTCGTACTCGTTCTCGATCTGGTAGAGCAGGATCGTGCCCTTGCCGTCGGTGTACTGGTGCCGGGCGGCGATGGCGTTCACCCGGGTCAGCCACTGGTCGACGTACGACAGATAGGTGGGGTCGGCGGTCCGCGCCGTGCCCTCGGTGGCGGTCAGCCAGCCGGGGAAGCCGCCGCCGTCGATCTCGGCGTTGATGTAGGGGCCGGGACGCAGGATGACGTACAGGCCGGTCTCGCTCGCCGTCCGCAGGAACAGGTCCAGGTCGCGGATGCCGGTGAAGTCGTACTGTCCCGGGGCGGGGGAGTGGTAGTTCCACGACACGTAGATACTGACCGCGTTGTAGCCGTGGGCGTGCATTTTCTGCAGGACGTCGCGCCACAGCGACGGGCTCGGCAGCCGGAAGGGGTGCATCTCGCCGGACCAGACGACCAGCCGGCGGCCGTCGACCAGGAGCGAGTGGCGGTCGAAGCCGACCGTGTGCCGTCGCCCGTCCGCTCCCGGCGGGCCGGGCGGCGGGCCCGTAGGGGCGGTCGGGGCGGCGTAGGCGCAGGTCGCGGCCCCGCTGCCGCCGAGTGCCAGGCCGAGCGCGGTGGTGCCGGCGAGGGCGCTGAAGGTACGTCTGCTGAGCTCCAAGGGAGCCTCCCGTCGTGCCGGTGCCGTCGGCGGCGCGTGCGAGGTCGTCGCGCGAGGTCATTGTGTACGGCCGGACCCAGCACAATGGTCCTATGAGGATCTCGGCACGGGCGGATTACGCGGTACGGGCGGTTCTGGAGCTCGCTGTGCGCCACGACGGCTCTCCGGTGAAGGCCGAGGCCATCGCCGCCGCGCAGGACATCCCGCACAAGTTCCTCGAAGGCATCCTCGGTGACCTGCGGCGCGGTGGAGTCGTCGACAGCCGGCGCGGGGGCAACGGCGGCTACCGGCTGGCGCGCGAGGCCGCGAAGATCACCGTCGCGGACGTGATCCGTGCCGTCGACGGCCCGATCGTCTCCGTGCGCGGCGAGCGGCCCACCGGCTTGGAGTACACGGGATCCGCGCAGCCCCTGCTGCCCCTGTGGATCGCCCTGCGGGCCAACGTGCGCAGGATCCTCGAAGGCGTCACCATCGCCGACATCGCGGCGGACGCCCTGCCGGAGCCTGTGCGGCAGCTGGCGGCGGAGCCGGCGGCCTGGGAGAACCCGTAGGAACAGAGTCGGGGCGCGCGTTCGCCCTGTGAAAACCACACCTGTGAATGGCTTGAGTTCGACCTGGCCGCCGTATGTGCGTCTCCCTACGATGCGATCGCCTCCGGTCTTCACAGGAACCCCACGGTTTCTCCAAAGGGTTGCTTGAGCGCCGGGGCGAGCCACCCCCCACTCACAGAACCGGAGAGACCATGTCTGGCGGACTCCTGATGAGCGGCGCCATAGCCGCTCTGCTCACCACCGCGCTACCCGCCCAGAGCTCGTCCCCCGTCGTCGACAACCCGCCCCCGGACAAGATCGTCATCGATGTGGCGACGGTGAACGGCTCGGGCTGCCCCGCGGGCACCGCGGCCGTCGCCGTCTCCCCCGACAACACGGCCTTCACGGTGACGTACAGCGACTATCTCGCGAAGGCCGGCGGCAGCTCCGACCCCACGGCCTTCCGTAAGAACTGCCAGCTCAACCTGATCGTGCACGTCCCGCAGGGCTTCACCTACGCCATCGCCAGCGCCGACTACCGGGGCTTCCTCTCGCTCCAGCCGGGAGCGTCCGCCACGCAGAAGGCCTCGTACTACTTCCAGGGCTCCTCCAGCACGGTGCCCAAGACCCATCCCTTCAGTGGCTCGTACAACGACGACTGGCAGGCCACCGACAGCACCGACTGGGCCCAACTGGTCTGGGCGCCCTGCGGAGTTCTCCGCAACTTCAACATCAACACCGAGCTGAGAGTGAACGCGGGGACCGCGAACCCGGGCAAGGTCAGCTTCATGACGATGGACTCGACCGACGGGGACATCAGCACCGTCTACCACATGGCGTGGCAGGAGTGCCCGAAGCACTGACACGCGTGACGGGGGTGGCCCGCACCACGGGCCACCCCTGGCCGTGATTCGACCCAGATCGAAGGCGCGTGCGCCGGCGGACGCCTCCGCACCAGGCTGGTTCCTGTTCGTGCAAGCAACGGGGAAAGGAACCACACCATGGCCCTTCGCAAGCACCGCCTCGCCCTCGGACTGGCCGCACTCGCCGGCAGTGCCGCCATGCTCGCCGTCACCGCACCCGCGCAGGCGGCCCCGGCTCCGGGCGACCCGGCCACCTGGCCGTGCGACCCGTCGGAGTTCTGCATCTACCACGACGGGCAGGGCGGCGGTGCCCACTACTCGCTGGCGGACGGCGCCTCCGACCTGGGCGTCCTGGCCGGCGGCCTCAACGACCACGTGTGGTCGGTGAAGAACATCTCCGGCAGCCGCTGGTGCCTGTACAAGGACGCCGACTACGAGAACGAGATCCAGGTGATCCTGGACGGTCAGGCCATCGACCTGGCCTCGCCCGTCCGCGACCAGGTCAGCTCCGTCAAGGAGTGCTGAGACCGTAGGGCGTCCGCCTGTCCGCCTGTCCGCCCGTCCGCCTGCCACCCCATGACTTCTGAGGATGGCAGGCGGCGCGGGACGGCCCAGCATGGGGACCATGGCCGTACGCATTCACTTCACCGACGACGACCTGGCTCAGATCCGGCTGGCGCAGGCTCCCGACCCCATGTGGGAAGCGCTGCTCAGCATGCACCTGCTGCAGACCGACACCGCGTCCCTCGTCTTCGGCGCCTGGCGGCACACGGTACGGCGCCGGCTGGCCGCCCCCGTGGGCGCGTTGCTGCGGCTCGCGCCGCCCGTCGGGTACTCGGCGGACTTCCTGACCCCGGCGGCCGGTTCGGGCGGGCTGGATGCCGGAATCGGTGCGCTGCTGTCCACTCCACGACAGCGGCTGGGACACGATCTGGCCGAACTGGCGCGCACCGGACGCCGGTTGCCCTCCTGGGCCCGCCGGCTCGCCGACGGCGACAGAGGTGCGCTCACGCATCTGGGACGCCTGTACCGGCACTACTTCGCGACCGCACTGGCCCCCTGGTGGGGCCGCGTCCGCAGCCGCTTCGACGCCGAACGCGCCGTCCACGACCGCTACCTGGCTGACGGCGACCTCGGCGGACTGCTCAACACGCTGCATCCCGGGCTCGTCTGGCGCCGGCCGGTCCTGGAGGTCACCGGTCTGGGCGTCGAGCGTGACGTCCACCTCGACGGGCGTGGCCTGCTCGTGCTGCCCTCGTACTTCTGCCGGCGCACGCCCACGCTGCTCAAGGATCCCGCGCTGCCGTGCGTCGTGGTCTACCCCATGCCGCACGAGGACGCGCTGAGTACGACATCGGGCCCGCGCTCCCTGGACGCCCTTCTCGGCCGCACGCGCGCCGAGATCCTCGAATCGGTCGCCGACCGCGGCGTGACGACGACCGAACTCGCCCACGACACGGGCGTGGCCCCGGCCACCGCCAGCCACCACGTCGGCATCCTGCGCAAGGCGGGCCTGCTCAGCACGTGCCGGGCGGGCCGCGTTGTGCTGCACACGGTCACGCCGCTGGGGCTGGCCCTCCTGGACGGCCGCAGACGAGGGTGAGGGGCCTCAGGCTCCCGCCGCGCTGGGCCAGCTCTGGGCGTTGGGCCACCCGGTGGCCGGCGCCGGAGTAAGTCCCTGCGCGGGGCCGGTCATACCCCGCACCTGCGCGGCCGTGAGGCCCCCGCGGGCCGGGACGCCCGGCGGCGTAGGCCCGGGCACGGGCGGCGTCGGCATCTGCGCGGCGGCCGGCTGCATCTGTGGGGGTACCGGCTGCATCTGCGCGGGCACCGGCTCCGGAACCGGCTGCATCGGCTGGACCGGCATCTGCCTTTGCATGGGCTCGGGTACGGCCTGCATCGCGGCAGGCATCTGCCTTTGCATGGGCTCGGGTACGGCCTGCATCGCGGCAGGCATCTGCCTTTGCATGGGCTCGGGTACGGCCTGCATCGCGGCAGGCATCTGCCTTTGCATGGGCTCGGGTACGGCCTGCATCGCGGCAGGCATCTGCCTTTGCATGGGCTCGGGTACGGCCTGCATCGCGGCAGGCATCTGCCTCTGCATGGGCTCGGGTACCGCCTGCATCGCCGCATACATCGGCATCTGTGCGGCGACCGGCTGCGGTGCCGCCTGCGCCACAGCCGGCATCGGCACCCCGGCGCCCATGAACTGCCCCGCCTGCGCGGCGAGCGGCATGCCCGCCCCGTTGGTGGCGCCGACCAGCCGGTCCACGGCCGCCGTACCCGAGCTGTAGCTGGTCCCTGTGCTCAGCTCCGGTACGGCGGCTCCCCTCCTGGTCCCGTAGAGCACCTGTTCCAGGCCGGACACCAGGCGACGCACATCCACCTGGGGGCGCACCACGAGCCTCAGGAAGCGGCTGGACGAGCCGATCTTGTTGCCGCACTCGCGGACCAGGATGCGGTGCTCGGTGAGCATCCGGTCGCGGACGACGGTGCCTTCGGCGCCCACCGGGAGGCGCACGAAGAGGAAGTTGCCCTGGGAGGGATAGACGGTCAGACCGGGCAGCGCGGAGAGCTGGCTGGCCATGTCCAGGCGGTCGCGGCGCACCTGGTGGAGGCTCTGCGCATACTCGGCGCCGTGCTCCTTGAGCATGAACACCACGTACTCGGCGAAGGAGTTGAGGTTCCACTTGGGGAGCATGGAGCGGACCCGGCCCGCGAGCGCCGGGTTGGCGACCAGATAGCCGAAACGTATGCCGTGCAGGCCGAAGTTCTTGCCGAGGCTGCGCAGCACGATCACGTTCGGGCGGATCATCGCCTCCTGCACGACGGACGGTTCGGCCTCGGCGTCCGCGAACTCCAGGAAGGACTCGTCGACGACGATCAGGTCGAGGTCGGCCATCGCGTCCATGAACTGCACCAGCGTCTGCTTCTGCAGATAGCCGCCGTCGGGATTGTTCGGGTTGCAGACGACGGCGACGCGGGTGCCGCGGGCCCGGATGAACTCGGCGTACTGGGCGAGGTCCAGGGAGAAGCCGTTGGACTCCTGCAGCGGGAACATGTCGACCCGCTTGCCGGTCTCCATGGGCTGGTCGGTCCAGCGGCCGAAGGTGGGGACGGGGATGGCGAGGGACTCACGGACCATCAGATGGTCGATCCAGGTGATCAGCTCGGTCGAGCCGTTGCCCATCGCCACGCACTGCGGCGGGAGCTGGAGCAGGCTGCACAGCTCGGCCGTGATCGTGTCGGCGCTGCTCGGGTAGTACGTGACGATGTCGCGAAGCCGGGCCGACATGGTGTCGAACATCGCCGGGGTCGGGAAGTAGGGGTTGCAGGGAATACAGAAGTCCACGGGGCCGGTCCCGTCGCCGCCATCACGTGTCAACGCCGCCATCGACGGGCTGTGTGCCGCATTGCTGCGGAACAGCGAGGTGACGTTGTCGGCCATGGAACCTCCGTATGGGGCGGGCCCGGTGGGACGACCGGGCCCGTCGTCTTTGGGTGGCCCGTGCGGGGGAGCACGGGCCACCCATACATACGGAGGCTGAGGTGACGCCGTTCAACGTGTGAAGAGAGTGTGATGTCGCGCCCCCAAAGGGGGCGCGGGGAACTGCGCGACCAGCCACAGCCGACCCGCAGCTCCCCACCGGCCTCCCGGCGGAGCGTCTACGCCGAGAACGAGTGGATCGTCGTCGTCCGGTACGTCTGACCAGGTCGGAGCACGGTCGACGGCCACGAAGGCTCGTTCGGCGAGTCCGGGAAGTGCTGCGTCTCCAGGCACAGGCCGTCGCCCTGCCGGTAGGTGCGGCCGGAGGTGCCGACGAGGGTGCCGTCGAGGAAGTTGCCGGAGTAGAACTGCAGCCCCGGCTGGTCGGTGGCGATCTTCAGGGTGCGGCCGGAGCGCGGGTCGTGCAGCGCCGCGGCGTGTTCCGGCTCGGCCGTGACGCCCGTGTCGAGCACCCAGTTGTGATCGAAGCCCTTGGCGTACAGCACCTGCTGGTCGGCGACCCGCAGGTCACGGCCGACCGGCTTGGCCTCGCGGAAGTCGAAGGGAGTGCCCGCGACCTCGGCCAGCTCGCCCGTGGGGATCAGCCCTGGACCGGTCGGCGTGTAGCGGGAGGCGCCGATGGACAGCTCATGGTTCTCGATGGTGCCGCTGCCCTCGCCGGCGAGGTTCCAGTAGACGTGGCTGGTGAGGTTGACGACGGTGGCCTTGTCCGTGGTGGCCTCGTAGTCGATGCGCCAGTCGCCGTGCTCGGTGAGGGTGTACGTCACCTTCACCTTCAGCGTGCCCGGGTGGCCCATCTCGCCGTCGACGGACGTGTAGTACAGGTGCAGGCCGATGTCCGAGTCCCTGGTGAACGGCTCGATGTCCCACACCTGCCGGTCGAAGCCCTGGGCGCCGCCGTGCAGGCTGTTCCCGCCGTCGTTGACGTCGGTCTGGTGCCGCTCGCCGTCGAGTGTGAACCGGCCCGCGTCGATGCGGTTGCCGTAACGGCCGATCAGCGCGCCGAAGTACGGGGAGTGGGACACGTACTCCTCAAGGGTGCTGAAACCGAGGGAGACGTTCGCGTACCGGCCGTGGCGGTCCGGGATCTCCAGGGACTTCACGATCCCGCCGTAGGAGAGGACCTTCAGCCGGGTCCCGCCGTTCTCCAGCGCCCAGCTGTGGATCTCCGTGCCGTCGGCGAGCTTGCCGAAGAGCGATTTCACTGGTCCTGCGTCTCCCTCCCATGGGAAGGGCCCCGCCTTCCGGCGGGGCCCACTCCTGTTTTCCCGGTCTACGAACCGGACTTGCGCTTGTTCCAGACGTCGAAGCCGACGGCGGCCAGCAGGGCGAGGCCCTTGATGACCTGCTGCCAGTCCGTGCCGACGCTGAGGAGGTTCATGCCGTTGTTCAGCACGCCGAGCACGAGACCACCGATGATCGCGCCGAGGACGGTACCCACACCGCCGCTCATGGACGCGCCACCGATGAACGACGAGGCGATCGCCTCGAGTTCGAAGTTGAGGCCCGCCTTCGGAGAGGCCGCGTTCAGACGGGCGGCGACCACCAGACCCGCCAGGGCCGCGAGCACGCCCATGTTCAGGAAGACAAGGAAGGTGACCTTCTTGTCCTTGACGCCGGACAGCTTCGCCGCCGGCAGGTTGCCGCCGATCGCGTAGATGTGACGGCCGAAGACCGCGTTGCGCATGACGTAGCCGTAGCCGACCACCAGCACACCGAGGACGATCAGGATGATCGGGGCGCCCTGATAGCTGGCGAGCAGCATCGTGACCGCGAGGACCGCGGCGGCGATCGCGACCAGCTTCAGCAGGAAGGCGTTGCGCGGCAGCACGTCCAGCGAGAACTCCTGCTCGCGCTTGCGGTCGCGGACCTCCTGGTAGATCACGAAGGCCAGCAGGACGAAGCCCAGCAGCAGCGTGAGGTTGTGGTAGTTGGTGTTCGGGCCGACCTCGGGCAGGAAGCCGTTGCCGAGCTTCTGCAAACCGTTCGGGAACGGGCCGAGGGTCTGGCCCTGCAGGAAGATCTCCGTCAGACCGCGGAAGAGCAGCATGCCCGCGAGAGTCACGATGAAGGACGGTATGCCGAGATACGCGATCAGGAAGCCCTGCACCGAGCCCGCGACCGCGCCCACCAGCAGGGACAGTACGAGGGCGATCGGCCACGCCACACCGTGCTGCACCGTCAGCACGGCCGCGAACGCGCCCACGAACGCCGTCAGCGATCCGACCGACAGGTCGATGTGACCCGCGATGATCACCAGCATCATGCCGATCGCGAGGATCAGGATGTAGCTGTTCTGCAGCACCAGGTTGGAGACGTTTCGTGGCAGCAGCAGGTCCCCGCCGGTCCACACCTGGAACAGGACCACGATCAGGCCGAGCGCGATCAGCATGCCGTACTGCCGCATGTTGCGGCGCAGGCCGCCGAGTATGAGCTGCAGCAGGTTGCTGTCGGCGGCCGTGCCTCCGCTCTTGCCGGGCGGAGCCGAGGCCGGGACCTTGTCCGTCACATCCGTGCTCATCGGGTTACCTCTTTGTCCTTCGTCATCTGGCGCATCAGCACTTCCTGCGTGGCCTCGGCCCTCGGGACCTCACCCGTGAGCCGCCCGGCGGCCATGGTGTAGATGCGGTCGCACATACCGAGCAGCTCCGGCAGCTCGGAGGAGATGAAGACGACCGCCTTGCCCTCGGCGGCCAGCTGGTCGATGACCGTGTAGATCTCGTACTTGGCGCCCACGTCGATACCGCGCGTCGGCTCGTCCAGGATCAGCACCTCGGGACCCGCGAAGATCCACTTGCTGAGGACGACCTTCTGCTGGTTGCCGCCGGACAGCCGGCCCACCGTCTCGAAGACTGTCGGCGCCTTGATGTTCATGGACTTGCGGAAGCGCTCCGAGACCTTGCGCTCCTCGTGCTCGTCGACCACACCGCGCTTGGCCACCTTGTTCAGCGCGGTCAGCGAGATGTTCCGGTTGATGTTGTCGATGAGGTTGAGGCCGTAGTGCTTGCGGTCCTCGGTGACGTACGCGATGCCGTGCTCGACCGCCTCCGCGACGGTCTTCGTACGGATCTCCGTGCCGTCCTTGAGGACCGTGCCGCCCGCGTGCCGACCGTAGCTGCGCCCGAAGACGCTCATGGCCAACTCCGTGCGGCCCGCGCCCATCAGGCCCGCGATGCCGACGATCTCCCCGCGCCGCACGTTGATCGACACGTCGTCGACCACCTTGCGCTGCTGGTCGATCGGGTGGTGCACCGTCCAGTTGCGGATCTCCAGCGCGGGTGCCGCGTCCGACTCGCCCTCGTACGCCGTGCGTTCGGGGAAGCGGTGGTCGAGGTCGCGGCCGACCATGCCCGAGATGATCCGGTCCTCGGTGGTCTCCGCCGACTTCACATCGAGGGTCTCGATGGACTTGCCGTCGCGGATGATCGTCACCGAGTCGGCGACCCGCCGGATCTCGTTCAGCTTGTGGGAGATGATGATCGAGGTGATGCCCTGCTTCTTCAACTCCAGGATGAGATCCAGGAGTTTGCCGCTGTCCTCGTCGTTCAGAGCCGCCGTCGGCTCGTCGAGGATGAGCAGCTTCACCTTCTTGGACAGCGCCTTGGCGATCTCCACCAGCTGCTGCTTGCCCACGCCGATGTCGGCGATCCGGGTCTCCGGGTGGTCGCTCAGACCGACCCGGCGCAGCAGCTCGGTGGCGTGCTTCAGCGTCTCGTTCCAGTTGATGAACCCGCCCGAGGCGTGTTCGTTGCCGAGGAAGATGTTCTCCGCGATCGACAGGAACGGCACCAGCGCCAGCTCCTGATGGATGATCACGATGCCGTGCTGCTCGCTCGCCCGGATGTCCTTGAACTCGCAGGTCTCACCCTCGAAGAGGATGTCGCCCTCGTACGTGCCGTGCGGATGGACGCCGGAGAGCACCTTCATCAAGGTGGACTTCCCGGCGCCGTTCTCACCGCAGATGGCATGGACCTCGCCCTGACGGACGGTCAGCGTGACGTCCGACAGCGCTTTGACCCCGGGAAAGGTCTTGACGATCGAGCGCATATCCAGGACGGGTCCCGCCATGGTGTGCCCTTTCAATCCGTAGGAATGGTCGCCGTGTTCACCGGCTGAGGGACTACTTCAGCTCGCCGGCCGTGTAGTAGCCCGTGTCGACCAGTTCCTTGGTGTAGTTCGTCTTGTCGACGCTCACCGGCTGCAGCAGGTAGGCGGGGACGACCTTGGTGCCGTTGTCGTATGTCTTGGTGTCGTTGACCTGAGGCTTCTTGCCCTTGAGGACGTCGTCGACCATGCCCGCGGCGACATCGGCGAGCTTGCGGGTGTCCTTGTAGACGGTCTGCGTCTGCTGGCCCGCGATGATCGACTTCACCGAGGCGAGCTCGGCGTCCTGGCCGGTGATGACCGGGATGGCCTTGCTGCCGGAGCCGTAACCGTCCGACTTCAGGGCGGCGAGGATGCCGATGGAGATGCCGTCGTAGGGGGACAGGACCGCGTCCACCTTGGCGCTGCTGTACGTGGAGGTGAGGATGTCCTCCATGCGCTTCTGCGCGGTGGCGCCGTCCCAGCGCAGGGTGGTGACCTGGGTGAGCTTGGTCTGGCCGGACTTGACGACGAGCTTCTTCTTGTCGATGTACGGCTGCAGCACGCTCATCGCGCCGTTGAAGAAGTACTTGGTGTTGTTGTCGTCGTTGGAGCCGGCGAACAGCTCGATGTTGAACGGGCCCTTGCCCTTGTCCAGGCCCAGCTTCTGGACGATGTAGTTGGCCTGCAGCTGACCGACCTTCTCGTTGTCGAAGGACGCGTAGTAGTCGACGTTCTTCGTGCCGAGGATCAGACGGTCGTAGGCGATCACCGGGATCTTGGCGTCCGCGGCCTGCTGCAGCACGTTGTTCAGCGACTTGTTGTCGATGGCCGCGACGATCAGGCCCTTGACGCCCTGCGTGATCAGGTTCTCGATCTGCGAGACCTGCTGGTCGGGGTCGTCCTCGCCGTAGACCAGCTTGGTCTTGTAGCCCTTGGCCTGCAGGTCCTTGACGACGTTCTTGCCGTCGGCGATCCAGCGCTCGGAGGACTTGGTGGGCATCGCGATACCGATGGTGCCGCCCTTGGCGCTGCCCTTGTCCTGCTTGCTGCCGCCTTCACCGCTCTGTCCGCAGGCGGACAGGGTGAGGGCGAGGCAGGCGGCTCCGGCGATGGAGGCGAGTGCGGCTCTGCGAGTGCGCATGATCATCATCCTTGATGTGTGTGGGCAGGCTCGGTCTGACTGTGCAAGGACGCTTTTGGGGCGGTGCGGACGGGACCGAGAGATGTGAGGGATTCTGTTTGCGCCCGTCTTCTTTTGTGAAGGGGCGTTGTTCGAACGTTATGCGGACTTGTTGAATCTCTTGAGAGTCCCCGGCAGCCGTGAACCGAGGGGGGCCATGTCGCCGTCGGCTCCGTGCCGCGCGAGCAGATCGAGGGCCAGCCGGCCGCGCCGCACTCTCTCGCGGGCGGTGGACAGCGTCAGGTCCCGCATGTGGTGCCCGTAGGGGTAGATGCCGGGAGCCTTGGAGAGCCCGAACTTCAGGTACAGCGGTGCGCCGCGCCGGATCAGCTCGGCGACCTCGTACATCCGGACATATCCGCCCAGGTCGTCGGGGGCCTCGATGTACATGTCCATGGGGGCGGCGGAGACCCGGCGGATCTCGGTGAGGTGGTCCAGCGTCAGATCGCTGGGCACGTTGATGGAGTCGCCGCCCAACTGCTCGTACACCGCGTACGCGGCCGGGTTGACCGGACCGATCAGCGCCGAGACCTTCAGGGTGGTGTCGGCCGGGATGATCCCGGCGGCGCGTGCGCGGTGCAGCGTCCACAGCACGCCCTCGTCGGCGACGAGGAGGCACTGGACGCCCAACTCCGTCGCGCGGACGGCGTCCTCGACGCACCCGGCGACGGCGTCGTGCCCGCGGGCGCGCAGACCGGCCCCCCGTGAGTCGGTGCGCGTGGAAGCGCCGATGTCCCAGGTGCCGCGTGGGCCGGTGAACAGGCAGAGTTCGATGTCACGTTCGCCGGTCGCCTCGACCATCTCGGTGATCTCGGCGTCGGTCAGCATCCACACGCCGCTGCCCTGGCTGATCCGGTGGATCGGCACATCGAGCCGCGAGGCCTCCTTCAGGACGACGGCCAGCGCTTCGGGGCCCTCGCACGAGGGGATCTCGGTGCGCCAGCGGCCGCCACCCGGGAAGGTGTGGGGTGAGGCGTCGGCGGGGGAGAGGTCGGGCGCGCCCAGACCCAGGGCGGCGAGCGCCTGTTCGCCGGGTCGACGGGCTGCCGGGGCGGAAGCGTCGGTCACAAGGAGTCCTTAGTGTTCGATATTTCGGACGAAGTTCGCGGCTCAAGTCGTGCGGGACTTGGGTGTACGCCGGTACGGAGGCCGTCATGTCGTCCCCGTACCGGCGTACGGCTAGGGGCGAAGGAGGACCTTGCCGACCTTCGGATCGCCGGAGCCGACGAGCTCGATGGCCTGCGGGAACTCCGCGAGCGGCAGCTCGTGTGTGACCAGCGGCAGCGGGTCGAGCAACCCGGCCCCGAACACCCGCACGGTGTGAGCCCACGCGTCCGGCGGCGCTCCGAAGACCGAGTGCACCTCCAGCTGCCGTACGACGAGATCCGTGGGGTCGAGCCCGTTCGCGCCGGGCGCCGGGATCCCGGTGAGGACCAGGCGCCCGCCACGCCGCAGCAGGGCGGCGGAGGTCCGCGCGGCGTCGGCGGACCCGGCGGTCTCGATGACGACGTCGAAGTCGTCCGGGAGCGGCTCGTCCTTCGTACGGAAGTCGGTCGCGCCGTACTGCCGCGACAGCGCCTCGCGGTCCCGGCGGGTGCCGACGACCAGCAGCTCCACCGGCGAGACGGCCTTGAGGAACTGCACCGCGAACATTCCGAGGGTGCCGGTGCCGACCACGGCGACCTTCTCGCCCGGCTGCGCGTTCGCCTTGAGAGCAGCGGCCGCGATGCAGGCGGCCGGCTCCAGCAGGGCCGCCGCCGTCAGGTCGGCGTCGTCGGACAGCACGTGCAGCAACCTCGCCGGGAGGGTCAGCGTGGGCGCCATCGCGCCCGGCTGGGTGAACCCGGTCTCCTCGTACCCGGCGCTGCACAGTGTGGTCTCACCCGCGTGGCAGCGGTCGCACACCTGGCAGTTCCGGAAGCCTTCGCCGACCACCTTGCGGCCGACCAGCGACTCGGTGACCCCGGCGCCGACCCGCTCCACCGTTCCGGACCACTCGTGGCCGGGCGTGAGCGGGTAGCGCACGTATCCCTCGGGCCGGTTGCCCTGGAACACCTCCCGGTCGCTGCCGCAGATCCCGCTCGCGTGCACCCGCACCAGAGCCTCGCCCGGACCGGGGTCCCGAGGTGTGTGCTCGGCCAGGTGGAAGGCGCCCGGGGCGTCGACGACGACGGCCGCGGAGCTCACTGGGCGTCCTTCGGGTTCCGCTTCTCCCAGCCCTCGGCCCACAGGTCGAAGTGCGCCCGCTGCTGGGGGAACTCGGCAGCGGCGTCCACGTCCAGCTCCACGCCCAGGCCGGGCGCGTCGGAGATGTGGAAGCAGCCGTCCTCCGGGTTCACCTGCGGCGCGCCCTTGACCACCTTCTTGATCTCGGCGTCCGCGAAGTCGTTGAAGTGCTCAAGGATCTTGAAGTTCGGGGCGGTGAAGCCGACCTGGAGCGAGGCGGCAGTGAGCACGGGCCCACCCACGTTGTGCGGGGCGACCAGCATGTAGTGGGTCTCGGCGGTCGCGGCGAGCTTGCGCGTCTCCCAGATGCCGCCGATGTGGCCGACGTCCGGCTGGATGATGTCGACGGCCTGGCTCTCGAAGAGCTCCCGGAACTCGATCCGGTCGTGGATGCGCTCACCCGTGGCCAGCGGCATGTCCACCTTCGCGGCGACCTTCTCCAGCGCCTTCAGGTTCTCCGGCGGAACCGGCTCCTCCAGCCAGGCGGGCTTGAAGGGTGCGAGCTCCTTGGCCAGCCGGACGGCGGTGGCGGGGGAGAAGCGGCCGTGCATCTCCAGCATCAGCTCGGTGTCGGGGCCGATGGCGTCCCGGACGGCCTCGATCAGGGAGACCGCGTACAGGGTCTGCTCATGGTCGAGCTCGAAGTGCCCCGTGCCGAAGGGGTCGATCTTCAGCGCCTTGTAGCCGCGTTCCATGACGCCCTGAGCGGCCTTGTGGTACGCCTCGGGCGTCCGCTCGGTCGTGTACCACCCGTTGGCGTAGGCCTTGACCTTGTCGGTGACCTTGCCGCCGAGCAGCTGCCACACGGGCACACCGAGGGCCTTACCCTTGATGTCCCAACAGGCCATCTCCACGACGGCGATGCCGGACATCACGATCTCGCCGGCGCGGCCGTAGTCGCCGTACTTCATGCGGCGGGTCAGGTCCTCGACGGCGAACGGGTCGGACCCGAGAATGTGGTTCTGCTCGGCCTCCCTCAGGTATCCGACCAGCGCGTCGGTGTGGCCCAGCATGCGGGTCTCGCCGACACCCGTGATGCCTTCGTCGGTGTGCACCAGGACGTAGGTCAGGTTGCGCCACGGCGTACCGACCACATGCGTGCTGATTCCGGTGATGCGCACGGAAGTTACCCTTCGGCTGTTCGAGATTTCGTCACACGTTCGAAATGCTGGGCAGACAGTAAGTACCGCGTGAGGGGGGTGTCAATGGGTGTAACGGGTAACGGTTTCGGCAGGTTCCACGCCTCTTGCGAAAGTCGCCACTCCGTGATGTGTGCCATCTCACTCCGTCGGTCGTGCCGATATGGCCGGTCCGTCACACAACCTTCACGGCCGTGGCTAGGAACGTGACCGTGAGGGAACTTAACCTTCCCGCGTCATGGACTACTGCCACCCGTGCCAACGGCACCTCAACGGCGCCCTCGCCTGTCCGGGGTGCGGGACACACGTCGAGCAGCTACGTGCGTACCGGGATGCCTACGAGCCGGAGCCGTACGACGAAACCGTTGCTCTCGCCGATCATGATGTCCCCGTGGCTCCCGATGGGCATGCCGACGACGGCGACGGTCGTGAGGACGAGGGCGACGAGCCGCACGGTCGCGCCGCGCGCCGTCGCGAGCAGGGCCGGGGCGGTCGACGGAGTCCCGCCACCGCGGGCGGCGCGACGGATGCGAGCCGTCGCGACCGCAAGGCCGCGCTCCATCGCCGACGCCGCAAGCGCACGCTGCTCGTCGCCGCGGGTTTCGTCCTGGCGGCGGGTGGTCTGAGCCTGGCCGAACTCGGTGTGGACGCGCCGGGGTTCTCGTCCCACGACCCGTCCGCGGCCGGGGGCGAGTCCGAGGTCGACCGCTCGACGGCGGAGCCGAGCGAGTCCGCACGGCCCTTGGGCGACGGGACGGGGATCCCCGACAGCAAGTCCTCGACGTCCCCGCCCGCCTCCGCCTCGCCGTCGGCGTCCAAGTCCGCCGACGGCGAGGACGACGCGACCCCGACCGGCAAGGCAACCCGATCAGCGGCTCCCCCCGGCTCCGCCGACTCGACGCCCCCGCCCGCCTCGGGCTCGACCCCGACCTCCGACCCGACGACCTCCGACCCGTCCCCGCAGCCGTCGGAAACGTGCAAGCGATTCCTGTGGTGGTGCTCGTAGCGCTGACCGGACGCCAACTTCCGCTGGTGTGACCGTGGTTGAGGTACTGCTGAGCGAACCGCTCGGCCAAGTCCTTCCGGCCGCGTTATTCAACCGTGACGGCCTTACGCCTGCAGCCCTCTTGACCGGCGTGATTTGTTAGCGCTCACAATGACCTTCGCATTCACCGGTCAGCGTCCAGCGTCAGCGTGGGAGATACGAGCGTCGTGCCCGCAGTGTCCCGACTCCCCATTCCCGCCAGTGCTGTTGGGCCTTCCCGGAGACCTGTGCGAAGCCGCCGGGGCGGGGCCCTCCGCCCACAACGCAGGCCTTGCCGGCAGACGAGCGCCAAGGAGGTGCGGCCGTGACCCACGAGCAGCTTCGGCCGCCCACCATGGCCGACGTGGCACGCCTGGCGGGCGTGTCCCACCAGACCGTGTCCCGCGTGCTGGGTGACCACCCCAATGTGCGGGACGAGACACGGGCCAGGGTGCTGCGTGTGATCGAGGAGACGGGCTACCGCCGCAACTCCTCCGCACGGGCCCTGGTGACCCGGCGCACCCGGACATTGGGGGTGGTGGCCTCCGACACCACCCTCTACGGACCGGCCAGTACCTTGTTCGCGCTGGAGGAGGCGGCGCGGGCCGAGGGGTATCTCGTCTCGACGGTCACTCTGCGCAAACTGACCAAGGAGACGCTGTCCGAGGCCCTGGACCACCTCAGTGAGGGCGGGGTGGAGGGAGTGGTCGCGATCGCCCCGCAGCGGTCCGCGGTGGGCGCGCTGACCGAACTGCGCTGCCCCTTCCCGGTGGTGGTGGTGGGCAGCGGGCCGGGCGTGGAGATTCCCAGCGTCAGCGTGGACCAGCACCTCGGAGCCCGGCTGGCCACCGGCCACCTGCTTGCCGCGGGTCACCGTAACGTCTGGCACCTCGCCGGGCCCGAGGACTGGCAGGAGGCGGCCGACCGGGCGGCCGGCTGGCGGGCGACCCTCGAAGCGGCGGGGGTCGAGCCACCCATGATGCTGCGCGGGGACTGGAGTCCGCTGTCGGGTTACCGCGCCGGCCAGGAACTGGCCGGCTGGGTGGGCCGGGGGCTGACCGCCGTCTTCGTCGCCAACGACCAGATGGCGCTGGGGGCGTTGCGGGCGCTGCGGGAGGCCGGGGTGCGCACTCCCCAGGACGTGGCGGTGGTGGGCTTCGACGACATCCCGGAGTCGGAGTTCTTCGCTCCTCCCCTCACCACCGTCCGGCAGGACTTCTCGACGGTGGGAAGGCGCGGCATCGCGATGCTCCTGGAGCTGATCGAGGGCCGGCCGCACGCCACCGCGCGCAGGATCGCCATCGAACCCCAACTCGTCGTCCGAGCCAGTACTTTCCCGTACGCCGTCCAACCGGAGGGCGTACCTCTCTGACGAACCGACCAGCCACACATGTGGTTCCGTGTGGCCGAAATACCGAACAATGATCGACAGGCTGGACGTAGTGCGGCCGGTCCCAGAAGTACCAGCGGTCCATCCCCGGGCCGGCTCTTCAAAGGAGAAGAACATGCTCAACAGAAGGAACTTCCTCACCGCGGCGGTCGGCGTGGCAGCCGCGGGTGGACTGGCCGCCTGTGCCAAGAAGGACGACAGCGGCTCCTCCGGCTCCGGGGGCGGCAGCAAGGCGATCACGCTCGGCTTCTCCCAGGTCGGCGCGGAGAGCGGCTGGCGCGCCGCCAACACCACCTCCGTGAAGTCCGCGGCCAAGGAGGCGGGTTACACCCTCAAGTTCTCCGACGCCCAGCAGAAGCAGGAGAACCAGATCTCCGCGATCCGCAACTACATCGCGCAGAAGGTGGACGTCATCGCCTTCTCGCCGGTGGTCGTCACCGGCTGGGACGCGGTGCTCAAGGAGGCCAAGGCCGCGAAGATCCCGGTGGTCCTCACCGACCGCTCGGTGGAGACCTCCGACGACTCGCTGTACGTCACGCTCGTCGGCTCCGACTTCACCGACGAGGGCCGGCGCGCGGCCCGGATGCTGGAGAAGGTCATAGCCAAGGCCGGCCTCAAGGGCCCGGTGAAGATCGCCCAGCTGGAGGGCACCACCGGAGCCGCCCCCGCGATCGAGCGCGGCAAGGGCTTCAAGGAGGTCATGGCGGCCGAGCACAAGGACGACTGGAAGATCGTCGCCAGCCAGAGCGGCGACTTCACCCGCGCCGGCGGCAAGCAGGTCATGGCGGCCCTGCTGCAGTCCCACAAGGACATCAACGTGCTCTTCGCGCACAACGACGACATGGCCATCGGCGCCATCCAGTCGATCGAGGCAGCCGGCAAGAAGCCCGGCAAGGACATCCTGATCGTCTCGGTCGACGGCGTCCACGACGGCTTCGTCGCCATGTCCCAGGGCAAGATCAACGGCATCGTCGAGTGCAACCCGCTGCTCGGCCCCCAGCTGATGGAGGTCGTGAAGAAGGTCCACGACGGCCAGAAGGTCGAGCGCTGGATCAAGACCAAGGAGGGCGACTTCACGCAGGACCAGGCGAAGGCCGAGCTCCCGAACCGCAAGTACTGACCGACCACACCCACCGCCAGGGAGCCTCCGGACGACCGAGCCCTCGGTCCCGGGGCTCCCTGCGGGGGAAACGAATCCCACGAGGAGCACTGCCATGGCAGAGCCGCGGCCCGTCCTGGAGATGACGGGCATAGTGAAGGAGTTTCCGGGGGTACGGGCTCTGTCGGGCGTCGACTTCCGGCTCTTCCCCGGCGAGATCCACGCCCTGATGGGCGAGAACGGAGCCGGGAAGTCCACTCTCATCAAGGTGCTGACGGGGGTGTACTCCCTGGACGGCGGCACGATCACCCTGGACGGCAAGTCCGTGCTGTTCGGCAGCCCGCTGCAGGCGCAGCAGGCCGGCATCAGCACCGTCTACCAGGAGGTGAACCTCTGCCCCAACCTGTCGGTGGCGGAGAACATCTTCATCGGACGCGAGCCGACCCGCATGGGCCGTATCCAGTGGAAGCGGATGCGCAAGGAGGCGGCGGAGCTGGTGGACCGGCTCGGCCTCGACATCGACGTGACCGCGCCCCTGTCCTCGTACCCGTTGGCCGTGCAGCAACTGGTCGCGATCGTGCGGTCGGTGGGCACCGGCGACAGCGACGGCCAGGGATCGGGCACCAAGGTGCTGGTCCTGGACGAGCCGACGTCCAGCCTCGACCGTGACGAGGTCCACGAGCTGTTCCGCCTGATGCGGCGGCTCAAGGACGAGGGCGTGGCGATCCTGTTCGTCTCGCACTTCCTCGACCAGATCTACGAGATCTGCGACCGGATGACCGTCCTGCGCAACGGCACGCTCGTCGGCGAGCACATGGTCAGCGACCTCGACCAGGTCGGGCTGATCCAGCTGATGATCGGCAAGGCCCTGGACCAGCTGGAGGAGCTGCACGACCAGCAGCTGCACTCGGACGTCGGCGAGACGCTGCTGAAGGCGGACGGCCTCGGCAGGAGCGGCGGCATCGCCCCCTTCGACCTGGAGATCAAGAAGGGCGAGGTGCTCGGACTCGCCGGCCTGCTGGGATCGGGCCGGACCGAACTCGCCCGGCTGCTCTTCGGCGCCGACCAGCCGGACAGCGGCAAGGTGTCCATCGGTGGCAAGCAGGTCTCGATGAGCGCCCCGAACGCCGCGATCGACGCCGGCGTGGCCTTCTGCTCCGAGAACCGCAAGACCGAGGGCCTGGTGCCCGACCTGACGGTGCGGGAGAACATCATCCTGGCCCTGCAGGCCTCACGCGGCTGGACGCGGCCCATCCCGGTATCCCAGCGCGACGAACTCGTCGCCAAGTACATCAAGGCGCTGGACATCCGGCCCGCCAACCCCGAGGCCAGGGCCGGCCAGCTCAGCGGCGGCAACCAGCAGAAGGTGCTGCTGGCCCGGTGGCTGATCACCCAGCCGAAGCTGCTGATCCTGGACGAGCCGACGCGCGGCATCGACGTCGGTGCCAAGACGGAGATCCAGAAACTCGTGGTCTCCCTCTCCGAGGACGGCATGTCCGTGCTGTACATCGCGGCCGAGCTGGAGGAGGTACTCCGGCTCAGTCACACCATCGGAGTGCTGCGCGACCGCCGGCTGGTGGCGCAGCTCGCCAACGGCCCGGAGATCACCAGCAGCCGGATCATGGAGACCATCGCGAGCGGAGAACACCAGTGAGCACCACTTCCCGATGGCGAGCACTGACACACCACCACCTGTTCTGGCCGGTCGCGGTCCTTGTCTTCCTGCTGCTCGTCAACGTGCCCTTCACCCCTGACTTCTTCTCGGTCAAGATGACGGACGGCCATCTCTACGGCAGCCTCGTCTCGATCGTGCTGTTCGGATCGCCCCTCATCCTGGTGGCGGTCGGCATGACCGTGGTCATCGCCACCGGCGGCATCGACCTCTCCGTCGGTGCCGTGGTCGCCATCACCGGGGCACTCGCCTGCTCCTACATCAGCCACCAGGCCGACCAGGGCGCCCTGTCCGGGGTGCTGCTCGCCATGGGCCTGGGCCTGCTGGCCGCGGTCGTCTGCGGCCTGTGGAACGGCTTCCTGGTCGCCAGGATGGGCATCCAGCCGATCATCGCCACGCTGATCATCATGGTCGCCGGACGCGGTGTCGCCCAGCTGATCACCGACGGCCAGATCATCACCATCGAAAGCAAGCCGTACGAGCTGATCGGCGGCGGCTACTGGCTGACGCTGCCGTTCTCCATCTTCGTGGTGGCCGTGGTCGTGGCCGTCACCGTGGCGCTGACCCGCCGCACGGCGCTCGGGCTGCTGATCGAGGCGGTCGGCGGCAATGCCGAGGCCAGCCGCCTCGTGGGGATCAGGTCCCGGCGCATCAAGATCATGGTGTACGTGTTCTGCGCGCTGTGCGCCGCCATCGCGGGCCTGATGATCAGCTCCAACACCTCGGCCGCGGACGGCAACAACGCCGGTCTGTGGATCGAACTCGACGCGATCCTCGCGGTGGTGATCGGCGGCACCTCACTGCTGGGCGGCCGGTTCTCCATCGGCGGCACGGTGGTCGGCGCCCTCGTCATCCAGACCCTGACGACCACGATCTACACCATCGGTGTGCCGACCCAGACCAACCTGGTCTTCAAGGCCGCCGTCGTCATCGTCGTCTGCCTGCTCCAGTCCCCGAAGTTCCGCGCCAAGGTCTTCGGTGCCAAGTTCGGCGCCCGGTTCGGCGCGAAGAGTGGCGCCAAGACGGCCGTGGCTTCGGCGGACACCGCCGCGGAGACCGACGCCGCTCCGAAGATGGAGGTGTCGTGATGAGCGCGACCACCCAGAGCCCCACGGCTGCGGACAGCCGTACCCCGTCCAAGGCCCAGCGTCTGCTGGGCGACCGGCGTCTGCCCGTCGCGGCGACGGCCCTGCTCTTCCTCGTGATGTACGGGGTGGGCCTGGGCCGGTACCAGTACTACGGGTTCGCCGAACCGCAGGTCTTCCTGAACCTGTTCATCGACAACAGCTATCTGCTGGTGGCCGCGGTCGGTGTCACCTTCGTCATCCTGTCCGGCGGCATCGACCTGTCCGTCGGCTCGGTGATCGGCTTCACGACCATGTTCACGGCCTGGCTGGTGGAGCGTCAGGGGGTGCCGCTGCTGCTCGTGATCCCCATGGCGCTGGTCGTGGGCGCGTTCGGTGGCTTCCTGATGGGCTACGTCATCCACAACTTCGAGATCCAGCCCTTCATCGTGACCCTCGCCGGTCTCTTCCTCTTCCGCGGCCTGTGCCTGGTCATCAGCAAGGAGTCGATCTCCATCAGTGACTCCGCGGTCAGCAGCATGGCCCAGACGCAGGTGTCGCTGGGGATGGGGTTCCTGTCGATCGGCGCGATCGTCTCGCTGGTCGTCCTCGCCGTGGCGTTCTACGTCCTGCACTACACCCGCTTCGGGCGGCGCGTGTACGCCATCGGCGGCAACGGTCAGTCGGCCCTGCTGATGGGTCTCCCGCAGGGCGGCACGACGATCGCCGTGTACACGGTGAGCGGCTTCTGCTCGGCGCTCGCCGGTCTGCTGTTCACCCTCTACATCCAGTCCGGTGACCCGCTGCACGCGACCGGCATGGAACTCGACGCAATCGCCGCGGTCGTCATCGGCGGCACGCTGCTGACGGGCGGTTCCGGCTATGTGGTGGGCACCCTGTTCGGAGTGCTGGTGCTGGGCCTGATCAAGAGCATCATCCAGTTCGAGGGCACGCTCAGCTCCTGGTGGACGAAGATCGCCACCGGCGTGCTGCTGTGCGCGTTCATCCTGGTCCAGCGCGTCATGACGGGCCGCAAGAAGACATGACGACCCGCAAGAGGAGCTGAGCCGCCCGGAACGCTCCCTGTTCGAAGAGGTCCGGCGCACACGTCCCGTGCGCCGGACCTCTCGTATGCCGGATCCTGTCGGCCTCAGTCCTCGGTCTGCTGCAGCATCCGCCGCAGCAAGCCCCTCAGTGCCATCCGTTCCTCCTTGCCGAGCCCCGCCAGCGGTTCGCGCGCGAAGCGCAGGGACTCGCGCAGGTCCTTGGCCACCCGTCGGCCCTCCTGCGTAGCCGCCGCCAGCTTCACGCGCCGGTCGGCCGGGTCGGAGCGGCGTTCCACCAGGCCACGGGACTCCAGGCGGTCGACGATGCCGGTCACATTGGACGGCTCGCACCTGAGTTTCTGGGCCAGTTTGCGCATGGGCAGCGGTTCCAGGGAGAGCAGACTCAGCAGACGGGCCTGGGCGCCGGTCAGCGAGTGCTCGGCCGCGGCGTCCTCGTAGTCCTCGTGATAGCGGGCCACGATGTCACCGATGAGCTCGACGACCTCCAGGGTCAGTTCATCGGGACGAGGGGTCTTCGGTGGTGTGGCCATGGGATCAGCGTACCCCGTTACTTGACAAGCTGAAATATTCAGGAGCATGGTTGTTTCAGGTGCTGAAGTATTCGCATCTGAAGCATTGCCCACACACGCCTGAAAGGCTCTCGTCATGATCAACCGCGAATGGCACCTGCTCAGCCGTCCCGTCGGCTGGCCGAAGCCAGAGGACTTCGCCCTGGTCGAGACCGAGGTCGGGACGCCGGGCGAGGGGCAGGTGCTGGTCCGCAACCAGTACCTCTCCGTCGACCCGTACATGCGCGGCCGCATGAGTGACGCGAAGTCGTACGTCGCGCCCTTCGAGCTCGGCAAGGTCATGCAGGGCGGCGCGGTCGGCGAGGTCATCGCCTCCAACGCCGAGGGCGTAGCCGTCGGCGACCACCTCCTGCACTTCCTCGGCTGGCGCGAGTACGCGGTCGTGGACGCGAAAACCGCCGTCAAGGTCGACCCGGAGGCCGCGCCGCTGAGCACGTACCTCGGCGTCCTCGGCATGACCGGCCTGACGGCGTACGCGGGTCTGCTGCGGGTCGGCGCGTTCAAGGAGGGCGACGCCGTCTTCGTGTCCGGCGCCGCGGGTGCCGTCGGCAGCCAGGTCGGCCAGATCGCCAGGCTCAAGGGTGCCTCGCGGGTCATCGGCTCCGCCGGCTCCGACGAGAAGGTCAAGGTCCTCATCGAGGAGTACGGCTTCGACGCCGCCTTCAACTACAAGAACGGCCCGGTCTGGGAGCAGCTCAAGGAGGCCGCCCCCGACGGCATCGACGTCTACTTCGACAACGTCGGCGGCGAGCACCTGGAGGCCGCGATCGGCGCGCTCAACCTCAAGGGGCGGGCCGTGATCTGCGGCATGATCTCGCAGTACAACTCGACCGAGCCGGCCGTCGGCCCGCGCAACATGGTCAAGATCCTGCAGAACCGCCTCCGCGTCGAGGGCGTTCTCGTCGGCGACCACTACGACCTGCAGCCCGAGTTCGTGCGGGAGGTCGGCCCCTGGGTCGCCTCGGGGCAGCTCAAGTACCGCGAGACCGTCGCCGAGGGCATCGAGAACAACCTGGAGGCCTTCCTCGGCGTCCTGCGCGGTGACAACACCGGGAAGATGATCGTCAAGCTCTGACGACTCCAGGTCTGTCGCCGGCTTTCCGGTATGCGATAACTTCTTTCCGAAACCGCCGTCGATCGTGGGCGCGAGTCGCGGCGGACCGAGGAGGAAGACAACCGCATGTCCATCCAGCAGACCGGCATCCAGCAGACCGACGTCCTGTACACGGCCGTCGCCACCGCACACAACGGTCGCGACGGCCGGGTCGCCACCGACGACGGCAAGCTCGACGTCGTCGTCAACCCGCCCAAGGAATTGGGCGGCAACGGCGCCGGCACCAACCCGGAGCAGCTGTTCGCGGCCGGTTACAGCGCCTGCTTCCAGGGCGCGCTGGGCGTCGTCGCCCGCCAGGAGAAGGCCGACATCACCGGTGCGACGGTCACCGCGAAGGTCGGCCTCGGCAAGAACGACGACGGCTTCGGCATCATCGTCGAAATCTCCGCCGAGATCCCGAACGTCGACACGGAGACCGCGAAGGGCCTCCTGAAGAAGGCCCACCAGGTCTGCCCGTACTCGAAGGCGACCCGCGGCAACATCACCGTGACGCTTGTCTGACGCGCTCGTTGCGTACGCGAGAGGCCGCACCCTTGGACGTGGGGTGCGGCCTCTTGTCGTTCTTCGAGCGGTACGTCGGCCGGTCCGGTGCTCAGACGGCCAGCGCCGCCGTGTGCACGGCCCTCACCAGCCGTGCGTTCTCCGGGGCCGCGCCGCCCGGGAAGGCGCAACGGCGGCGGGTGTAGCCGTAGGCCAGTCCACTGCGAGGGTCCGCGAACGCCTGTGAGCCGGCCGCACCGCTGTGACCGAACGCGCCCGCGCCCAGGAACGGATGCCAGGCATCCGCCGTCGCCTGGAAGCCGAGGCCGAAGGCACTGTGCATGCGGGCCACCAGGTCGTAGCCGACGGAGTGGACCTGGCCGACCTCGGCGACGGTGTCCGGCTTCAGCAGGGGCGGCCGCCCGGCCACCTCGCTGATCGCCGCCGCGTACATCCCGGCCAGGCCGCGCGCGGCGGCCACCCCGCCCGCCGACGCCGGGCCCTTGGCGCGCACGGTGCGGGAGTTGGCGTAGTCCATCAGGTCCCCCGGCTCGGGCACATGCGTGTTGAGCGCGATCGAGGCGAGCGTGTGCGGGCCCCTCGGCGTCGCGTCCAGCGCGGCCTGCTGCCTCGGCGTCGGAGCCATCGGCTGCACCGACCGGAAGCGGGGCTCCAGCGCCTCGGGCAGCCCCAGGAAGAAGTCCAGCCCGTACGGCACCCGTACCCGCTCCTCGTACACCTCCTGGAGGGTGTGGCCGGTGGCCCGGCGTACCACCTCACCGGTGAGCGCGCCGATGACGAGCGCGTGGTAGCCGAAGGCCGTGCCCGGACGCCAGAACGGCCGCTGGTCGGCGAGCCGTTCGGCGATCACACGGTCGTCGGCCAGCTCGCCCCTGGTGAACCCGGCGTCGAGCCCGACCAGCCCGGCGCGGTGCGCGAGCAGGTCCCGCAGCGTCAGCGCCGCCTTGCCCTCGACCCCGAACTCCGGCCAGTAGTAGGTCACTTTGCGGTCCAGTTCGAGCGTGCCGTCCTGCACGAGGAGCGCGACGACCAGGTGCGCGGCGCCCTTGGTCGACGAGAAGACCCCGTACAGCGACTCGGCGTCGTTGCCGTCACCGGCCCACAGGTCGACGACCCTCCGGCCGTGCACGTACGCGCACAACTGTCCCTCGTAGTCGGCCAGTTCCCCCGCCACCAACGCGGCGAACTCCTCACGCACCGCCTCGAACCCGTCCGCGACGGTGCCGTGGATCTCTCGCGTCATCCGGTCTCCTCGGTCTCAGCCTCTGCTCGCGTGTGCCATGGTGATCAACGCCCGCCCGACCTGGGCGAATTCCCCCTTCGCGTGGTCCGGGCCCTCCGGAGCTTCCTGAGATCGGTACGGCGAGATGTGCCTGTTCGACTCAACAGCAACAAGAGGGAGTTCGCGTCGCGGATACCCCGGATGGCGCATCACACGTCGCCGGATGGGGGCATGCTGAGGACGACCGCCGCAGCCGAACCGCCCGACCCGGGCCCCAGGCCGAGGAGAGTCCATGGCTACGATCCCCTCGCTCCCCAGCAGGGACGACATGCTGAGCATGGCCCGCAACACGACCGACATCACCGGCCAGCTGCTGGACACGGCCGGGAACATCACCAGAATCGCGATCAACACCTTCGACCCACGGGACGGTTCGGGTGCCGAGGTGCTGCGCGTGCTGCGCGAGACCACCGCGGAACTGGCCGAGGCGAGTGCGTCGCCGCAGGCGCAGGAGGCCTTCTACCGGATCGTCGACACACTGACCCGCCTCGGGACGAGCGGGGCGCCGCTTGCCGTGCACCCGGTGAGCGAGCCGGCGCAGGCGCTGCTGACGGCGCTCGGTGACAGCCTGCTGCCCGTGCTGGACGCGGTCGAGCCGGCCGTCGAGGAGTTCGCTGACGCCCTCGGTGACCTGGTCGAGACGACGTCCCCGCTGCTGCCCGCGGTGGCGGGCATGGCCGCGGGGGTGCTGCTCGCGGTGACCCCGGTGCTGCGCGCCGCGGCCGACGTACTGCGCGAGTCCTCGCCTGAACTCCGGCGCGTCGCCGACGCGTTGACCGCGGCCCTGGCCCCGCTGATGCCACTCCAGGTCGCCCTCGCCGAACGCGCCGCGGCCGCCGGAGCCGGGGTCGTCCGGGCGACGTTGCCACCCCTGGCCGACCTCACGGAGGCAGCGGCGGCGACTACGAAGGCGGCCCGGCCGGTACTGATCGCCGGGGAGGAACTCCTGGTGTCCGGCCTGGAGCAACTCCAGCCCCTGTTGCTGGCGGCGGCCTCCCGGGCGGGGCGCGTGGCAAGGGCAGCGGCGGTACGGGTGACCGCGGCGGTCGCGCCGACGGCGGAGCGGGGAGTCGTGGTCGCCGTCTCGACCCCGTGAGCCCGCAGCCCGGACAGGCGCCCCACCCCCTGCCCGATAAAGTTCCCCCATGCGCGATCTTGGGGTGGGCTTTACCTATCTGCTCAAGGGCCAACGCTGGGCGGCCCGGCACCGCAGGCAATACGGCTTCGGGCTGCTACCAGGGCTGATAACCCTCGTTCTCTACCTGGCGGCACTCATCGCGCTGGCCCTGTGGGGCGAGGGCTTCGTCGCCTGGTCGACCCCCTTCGCCGATGACTGGACGAGCCCCTGGCAGGGTCTCTTCCGTGGCTTCCTCACCGCCGTGCTCGTCGCCCTCGCCCTCCTCCTCGCCGTCCTCACCTTCACCGCGGTCACGCTGCTCATAGGGCAGCCCTTCTACGAGAACCTCTCCGAGAAGGTCGACCGTGACGTCTCCCCGGACGGCACCGCGCCGGAGTCCGGCCTGCCGCTGTGGCGCGAGTTGTGGATCTCGGCCAGGGACAGCCTCCGGATCGTCGTGCGCGCCGTGCTCTGGGGCGTCCTGCTCTTCGCCCTCGGCTTCATCCCGTTCGTCGGACAGACCGCCGTCCCGGTGATCGGCTTCTTCGTCACCGGCTTCTTCCTCACCGAGGAACTCGCCGCGGTCGCCCTCCAGCGCCGCGGCGTCGACCTGCCCGCCCGCCTCGCCCTCCTGCGCTCCCGCAAGACCCTGGTCTGGGGCTTCGGCACGCCCCTGGGCCTGGCCTTCCTGGTCCCGTTCGTCGCCGTCTTCCTGATGCCGGGCGCGGTCGCGGGCGCGACGCTGCTGGCGCGGGACCTGCTGGGCGAGGAGACCGACGAGGACCGTGCCGACGGGGAGGCGGAGGAGTCCGAGGACGAGGACGTCACCTCCTGAGCGGTGCGGCCGCCTCGATCGCCGTCCGCAGGATCGCCCGCATCTGCTCGATGATGTCCCGCCGGTTCTGAAGGAACTCCGGGTCCGTGACCGTCCCGGTCGAGGGATCGGTGTTGCCGGTCCCGAACTGCAGGACCGGCGTGTGCACATGGCCGCCCGGCACGGTGTCGTGCAGCCCGAGCCGGTCCCGCAGCAGCGTCGCCCGGTAGGCGATCTCGTTGGAGAGGTAGTCGCCGCCGCCTCCGGCCCGCGCGGTCGAACCGGGGGTCGGTCCGTTCGGCCGTACGACCGGATCGGTGCCGCCCGCCGGTATCTCGGTCACCTCCGTGTGGTCGTACACCGGGAACCGGCCTGTCCTCGCGGCCACGATCTCCTTGTACGGCAGGGTCGTCGACGTCCACTGCGGCTGCGAGGCGGGATCGGTGACCGGGACGGTCTCCGTCCTGCTGACGTTGTCGTTGTCCGGGAAGCCGCCGCGCCAGGCCCCGTTGGTCCGCTCCACGTCGAACCGCCCGACCCGCCCCTGGCTCACGGTGGTGAACAGATCCACCTGCTTCATATACGGCCGCAGCGTGCGCTCCACCGTGCCCTCGGCGAAGTCCCGCCAGCGCACCGGGAACACCACGGTCTCGACCCGCGCCGGCCCGTCCGCCGTCTCGATCACCGTGCCGTCGAGGGCGAGCGCGGTGGCCCCGGAGGGGTTGGAGATCCGGATGTCCCGGTCCAGTGTGAACGGATCGAAGCCGGTGACCAGAACGCGCCCGGTCTTCCTGCCGTGCGGGTGGCGGACGTCGGTCTGTCCACGAGAGGTGCGCTCCAACGCATCGATGAGCGCGGCCCGTTGCTTCGGAGCCAGTTTGAACCCCGGCTCCCAGGTACGCACTTCCCGCGTCATCGCGAGCCGGGCCCAGTACAGCGGCCGGTCGTCGTCCCGGGCCAGATCCCCACCCGCAGGGCCGCGCCCCTGCGCCCGGTCCACGGCCCGCCGCCACAGCGCCGACCCCTCGTGCACGAGGACCCGCCGAGCCGCCGCGTACGAGTGCGCCTTGTCCAACCGCCGGGCCAGCCGCGGCGCCACCGCATCGAACCCGGACCGCTCCAGGATCTCCCGCGGCACGGCCTTGTCGAGCCGCTGTTCCTCGACCGTGGGGGAGGCGGTCGCATCGGCCGTCGCAGCCGCAGCCGCAGTCGCGCTTGCACTCGCGGTCGCCGTGGCGGGGGCGGTCAGCCCTGCCGCCAGAGCAAGTCCGAGAACACCGATCCGAACACGAACAGGCAGGGAATTCACGGCAGTTCAGGTCCTTCCGTCGCTGTGGGGAAGCGTGCTGCGGGACGCCCGCAGTATCGCGTGACGGAAGTGGTCCACGCCATGGTGCCGGTGTGACAGGTGTGCATCCCCCGCATCCTCGGCGCGAGGACGCGCACCTAACCGGGGATGCGGGCGACCGCCTCCCGGAGCGCCAGGACGAACGCCCCCGCAGCTGGTGCCGGTGACCGGCCCCGTGCCGTCGCCGCGTACACCGCCCGCGCCGGAGCGCTCTCGTCCAGTACCGGCAGCAGCGCGATGTCGGGTCGCACGGACTCGGCGGCCAGGGCCGGGACCAGAGCGACTCCGAGGCCTGCGGCGACGTACCCCTGTTTGGCGGTCCACTCGCCCACGACGTGCGCCACACGCGGGCGGAAACCCTGGCGCAGGGCCGCGTCCAGAAGGGTGCCCTCGGGGCGGGAGCTGCCGGAGATCCAGTCGGCGTCGGCGAGTTGACCGAGTCGCACCGGGCCGCGCGGGACGGCCAGCGGATGGTCGGCGGGGACGGCGACGTACAGCGACTCGTCGAGGAGGTGGTGGAGGTCGTACGACTCCAGGGGCGCGCCGGCGGTCGTCGAGACGACCGCCAGATCGAGATGGCCCGAGGACAGCCGGTCCAGGAGCCGGGGCGTCAGACCCTCCTCGCGGGAGAGCCGGACGCCGGGGTGGCGGGTGCGGAACGCGGCCAGGGCGTGCGGCACCAGCGCCGCATCGGCCGTGGGGAACGCCCCGAAGCGCAGCCGCCCGCCGGCCACTTGGTGCAGCGCCGTCAGTTCGCGCGCGGCGCCGTGCAGCGTCTCCGCGACGCTCTCCGCGTACGGGACGAGCACCCGGCCGGCCTCCGTGAGCCGTACACCGCGCGGCAGCCGGTCGAAGAGCGGGGCCCCGCCCAGCGCGGCCTCCAGGGAGGAGATCTGCCGTGACACCGCCGACTGCGTCCACCCGAGCCTCCGCGCGGCCACGGTGAACGAACCGTGCCGCGCGACCGCCAGGAACGCACGCAGCCAGACGGTGGAGACGTCGGGCACGTCCACCGCGGGAGACGAGGGACCCCCGGCCTGCCCGGGATGCTGTTTCGGCATGGCAGCCATGCTAGACATTCGCTTGTCGCATCACGGAGGCGCGCCTAGCGTCGAGTTCATGAAGGTCACCCTGGACAGCCCGGCCGACGCCCCGCAGCCCGCCAGCCCCTACTACTCCCAGGTCGCCCGCGTCGAACACCCCGACGGCAGCGCCCTGTTGTTCGTCTCCGGCCAGATCGCCGAGGGCGACACCCTCGCCGAGCAGACGCGCGGCATCTTCGAGGGACTCGACGCCCTGCTGCGGGCCCACGGCGCGACCCTGGCCGACGTCATCAACGTCCGCTCGTATCTGACCGACCTCGACGAGCTGCCGGAATACGGTGCCGTACGACGGGAGTTCCTCACCGGGACCCCGCCGACGAGCATGACCTTCGAGGTCTCGCGGCTCTTCAGGCCCGAGGCGCGGATCGAGATAGAGATCGTCGCCGCGGTGCCCGTGCCGGAGTGATCCCTTCCGGGCGATACTGCCGCCCATGAAGGCAGTCAAGGCAGTCAACCTGGGCGTTCTGTTCCTCATCGAACTCGGCGCGCTCGCGGCCGTGGGCTACTGGGGATTCACCCGGGGCGTGTCGACGCCGCTCGCCTGGCTGCTGGGCCTCGGAGCCCCGGCCGTGCTGATCGCGCTGTGGGCTCTGTTCGGCTCGCAGAAGGCGTCGTACAAGACGCGTGGCGCGGTCCGCGTCTGCTTCGAACTGCTCTGGTTCGGGGCCGGCGTGGCCGCGCTGATCGTCGCCGGAGCCGTGGCCTGGGCCATCGCCTTCGCCGCCGTGTGCGCGGGGAGCAAGACGCTGGCCGTCATCTGGCGCCAGTAGCAGGGGAGTTCGGGAGTTCAGGCCTCTTCGCCGAGCAGTGCGACGAAGTCCCGGAACGCGCCCGGCATGTCCACCGACTCCGGGTCCAGCAGCCACTGGTACTGCAGGCCGTCCATCACGGCGACGAGGAGCGGGGCCGTCCGCTCGGGGGTCAGGCCGTTCGGCAGGCGGTCGCCGTACTCGGTGCGCAGGACCGCCGCCATGCTCTCCCGCACCTGCCGATAGCGGTCGGTGAAGTACGCCCGCGCCGGATGCCCCTCCGTGACGCTCTCGCCCAGCAGAGCCGAGAAGGTCTGGATGATGCCGGGCCGCATCGCGTTGTACTCGACGAGCGAGGCCAGCAGGTCCATCCGCGACTGGGTTGCCGGCATCGCGTCCCACTGGTCCCGGTCCTTCAGTACCGCGACGAGCAGCGCGTCCTTCGTCGGGAAGTGGTGCAGCAGCCCCTGCTGGGTGAGGCCGACGCGCTCCGCCACCGCGGCCAGGCTCGCACCCCGGTACCCGCGCTCCGCGATCACTTCGAGCGCCGCCCGCACGATCTCCGCGCGCCGCTCCTCGCTCCTGACCCTGCCGTTCATGGCGTCACCGTACGGCATCCCCCTCCCCGTTATGTTACGGCCCGATAACGAAACCTACCGCGTTACAGGTAGCAGGTGCACGATGGGTTCCCGGACGCCGTGGACGGCATGAACGGCATGGACGCCGTGGCGGCACGACCCGATGAGGAGGCACCCGATGGCGGGAACCCCTGGAACCTCTCCGGCCGACCAGGCGCGCGAGGCCGCCGTGGAGGCGGCGCTCGGCAAGCTGGACCTGGACGCCAAGGCCCGGCTGCTGTCCGGGCAGGACGTCTGGTCCCTGCCCGCCCTGCCGGAGATCGGCCTGAGGTCCCTCGTGATGTCCGACGGGCCCATCGGGGTGCGGGGTGTCCGATGGGGCGCCGACGATCCCTCCATCGCCCTGCCCTCCCCGACCGCGCTGGCCGCCACCTGGGACCCGGAGCTGGCCCGCCGCGCGGGTGTCCTGCTCGCCCAGGAGGCCCGCCGCAAGGGCGTGCACGTGCTGCTCGCCCCGACCGTCAACCTCCACCGCTCGCCGCTGGGCGGGCGTCACTTCGAGGCCTACAGCGAGGACCCGTACCTGACCGGCGCGATCGGCGCCGGCTATGTGAGCGGCGTCCAGTCCGGCGGCGTCGGCACCACCGTCAAGCACTTCGTCGCCAACGACGCCGAGACCGACCGCCTCACCGTCAACAACCTGGTCGGCGAACGCGCCCTGCGCGAGCTGTACCTGGCCCCCTTCGAGATGATCGTCGAGAACGCCCGTCCCTGGGGCATCATGACCGCCTACAACACGGTCAACGGCACGACGATGACCGAGCACCACCACCTGGTCAACGAGGTCCTGCGCGGCGAGTGGGGCTTCGACGGCTACAACGTCTCCGACTGGACGGCCGCCCGTTCGACGGTCGCGGACATCGAGGGCGGCCTCGACGTGGCCATGCCCGGCCCGCAGACCGTATACGGCGCACCACTCGCCCAGGCGGTGCGGGACGGCAGGGTCGAGGAGACGACGGTCGACACGGCCGTACGCAACGTGCTGCGGCTCGCCGCCCGCGTCGGCGCCCTGGAGAGCGCCGAGCCCGCCGTGACCGAGCCGCCCCGGACCGTCGACGGCGAGGCGCTGGCCCGTGAGATCGCCCGCCGCGCCTTCGTCCTCGTGCGGAACGAGAACAACGCCCTGCCCCTGAAGCCGGGCACGGTCGCCCTCATCGGCGCCGCCGCCCGCGAGGCCCGTGTCCTGGGCGGCGGATCGGCCACCGTCTTCCCGTCCCGGATCGTCTCCCCGCTCGACGGCCTCACCGCCGCCCTCCCCGAAGGCCGCCTCAGCTACGCCGTCGGCGCCGACCCCGACACCGAACTCGCCGTCGCCGACAAGGGGTTCGAGCTGCGCGCGGTGTGCCGGGACGCGGACTGCACCGTCATCGGCACCCGCGGCGCTTCGGGCGGCCAGATCCAGTGGACGGATTCGGACTTCCCCGACGGGGTCACGCACACCAACCTCCACACCATCGAGCTGACCGGCACCTTCACCCCCAGCGCCGCCGGCACGCACACCTTCGGCATCAAGGGCACCGGCTCCTTCACCCTCACCGTCGACGGCACGACGCACTACGACGACATCCAGCGCCCCGCCGACGACCCCTTCGACGCGTTCTTCGGCGGACCGGCGCCCCACGCCCAGCCCGAACTGACCGCGGGCGAACCGGTCGAGGTGTCCCTCACCCACGTCGTCGACCTCCCCGAGGATGCCCCTTTCAAGGTCGTCACCTTCGCCCTCGCCCACCAGGAGCCGCAGCGCGACGCCGACGAGCTGATCGCCGAAGCCGTCGAGGCCGCCCGCGGCGCCGACACGGCCGTCGTCGTGGTCGCCACCACCGAGCGCGTGGAGTCGGAGGGCTTCGACCGCAAGAACCTCGACCTGCCCGGCCGCCAGGACGAACTGGTCCGCGCGGTCGCCGCCGCCAACCCGAACACCGTCGTCGTCGTCAACTCCGGCTCCCCGGTCGAGCTTCCGTGGCGGGACGAGGTCGCCGCCGTCCTGCTCAGCTGGTTCCCCGGCCAGGAAGGCGGCGCGGCCCTCGCGGACGTCCTCACGGGCGCGTACGAACCGGGCGGCCGACTGCCCACCACCTGGGGCTCCCTGGCCGACGCCCCGGTCACCCAGGTGGTGCCGGAGGACGGCGAACTCCCTTACACCGAGGACCTCTTCATCGGATACCGCGCCTGGGAGAAGGCGGGCCGGACCCCCTCGTACCCCTTCGGCCACGGCCTCGGCTACACCGACTGGACGTACGAGTCCGTCGAGATCGACGGCACCACCGCCAAGGTCCGCGTCCGCAACTCCGGTCAACGCGCGGGCCGCGAGGTCGTCCAGGTCTATCTGGCCCGGAGCGAGGCCGGCCCCGACCGCCCTGCGCGCTGGCTCGCGGGCTTCGCGGCCGTCGAGGCGGGCCCGGGCGAGAGCGCCGAAGCGGTCGTCGAACTCCCGCGCCGCGCCTTCGAGGTGTGGGACGAGGCGACCGACTCGTGGTCGCTTGTGAAGGGTTCGTACGAGATCCAGGTGAGCCGCTCGATCACGGACCGCCGCCTCACCGCGACGATTAACGTCTGACCCGGGACGAGTCTCCCCACGAACAGCCCCGGCCCGGGACCTGACCCCTGGGCCGGGGCTCGCGCGTTCACCGGTGGCTAACGCGCGCCGAACCCGTAGGCCGTCTCCGACCGGTACACCCCGCCCGGCCGCAGCACCGTGCCCGGGAACTCCGGCCGGTTCGGGGAGTCGGGGAAGTGCTGGGTCTCCAGCGCGATGCCGTCGCCGGGGGAGAAGGGGGCGGACAGGTGGTCGGCGGTGTAGAGCTGGATGCCGGGTTCCGTGGTCGCCACGGTCAGGACCCGCCCGGACGCGGGGTCGTACAGCTCCGCGACCTCCCGGGCGGCCTCGGTCACCCCGCCGTCGAGCACGAAGTTGTGGTCGTACCCGGAACCGACCTTCCGCGCCTCACGGAAGTCGAAGCGCGTGCCCGCCACGTCTTCCAGGTCGCCGGTCGGGATCAGGTCGTCGTCGACCGGGGTGAACCGGGAGGCCGCGATCCGCAGTTCGTGGCCGCCGGCATTGCCCGAGCCGCCCAGGTGGAAGTAGCTGTGGTTCGTCAGGTTCACCACGGTCGGTGCGTCCGTCACCGCCTCGTAGGCGATCCGCAGGGCGCCCGAGGCGTCGAGCGTGTACGTCACGGTGACCTCGAGCCGCCCCGGGAAGCCCTCCTCGCCGTGCGGGCTGACACGGCTGAGACGCAGTCCGTGCTCGACCGGCGCGACGTCCCACACCCGCTTGTCGAAGCCCTGCCCGCCGCCGTGCAGGGAACTCGGCGCGTTGTTCGGCTCCAGGGCGTACGTCACTCCGTCGAGCGGGAAGCGGGCGCCCGCGATCCGGTTGGCGTACCGCCCGATCAGTGCGCCAAGAAACGGCTCGGGGTGCTTGAGGTAGCCGTCCAGATCCGCGAACCCCAACACCACGTTCCCGGCCCGGCCGTCCCGGTCCGGAGTCTCCACCGACTGCACGATCCCGCCGTACGACAGGATCCGTACCCGTACGCCCGCCCGCTGGAGGGTCCAGCGGTGGACCGGGGTGCCGTCGGGAAGTGTGCCGAAGAGTTCGTTCATGTGCGGAATTTTAGGTCAAGCCCCTGAGTCACGCCGTGCGGGCCGTGATCTTCCGGTAGGCGATCTCCGCCAGCCGCGCCTGCCCGTTCACACTGGGATGGAACCAGTCCCACTGGCTCAACTGGCCCGTACCGAAGCGGTAGTCGTACACCGCGCCGTCGTCGAAGCGGCACCGGCGGTCCTTCGCGCAGACCTCCCGCAGCACCTTGTTGTACGCCTCCACCCGCTTCTGCACCGTGTCCCGGCGCAGCGTCGCCGCCGAGTCCAGCGCGTCCGCGTCGCCCAGCATCGACGGGCAGATGCCGAGCTTCCACACCTGCTTGCCCAGCGGGCTGGTGCGGCCCTCGGACCACAGCCGCTTCAGGTTCGGCACGCTCGCCACGTACACCTGCGTCTTCGGCAGCGACTCGCGCAGCGTGCTCAGCGCGTCCTCGAAGTCCGCGCGGAAGCTGCCCACCGAGGTCATGGCGGAGGTGCTGGCCCGGCAGGCGTCGTTGGCCCCCGCCATCACCGTCACCAACTGCGGCCTGCGTGTCGCTGCCTGCGCCATCTGACCCGGCAGGTCCGCCATCCGGGCCCCGGTCACCGCGTAGTTCCAGCTGCGCTCGGCCGCCCGCGCCTTGCCCAGCAGCCGGACGGCGAGGCTGTCGACCTCGGTGCTGTCGCCGGTCGCCCAGGACACCTCCGGGCAGTCCGACAGGACCGTACAGGCGTCGAAACCGCGGGTGATGGAGTCACCGACGGCCGCGATCGAGCGGGGGCTCACGTCCCACGCCGGTGTCGGCTTCGCGCTGTGCGCCGTGCCGCCCGTGGGGCCGGCGGAGTTGCCACCGACGGCGTCACAGCCGGCGACGCCCAGGACGGCCGCCGCCACGGCGGCGAGAACGGTCCGTGAGCGGTGGCTTGGCTTCCGCATACGCCGGTGATCCCCTCGGTCCAGTCCGTCTACGTACAGATGTGTCCTCCCATAACAACGCGCGGGAGTTCCCGATCAACGCACCATGCAACGGTTCACACCCGTACAAGCGTCCTGCCGGGTGAATGGCGGACGTTTCAGCGCATCGGGACCGACGGTACGTCACACTCCTTGCGCCGCCGCACGGTAGCCTCGCCATCAACGTGGCTGCCCGGCCACCGCCGTCCGCCCGTTCGCCAGATTGTCCTGCTCTGCCCGGAGGTCCCGGTGACGACACGTGGGGTTCTGTACGTGCACTCCGCGCCGCGCGCGCTGTGCCCGCACGTCGAGTGGGCCGTCGCCGGGGTGCTCGGCACGCGCGTCAACCTCGACTGGATTCGGCAACCCGCCGCCCCCGGCACCTGGCGCTCGGAGTTCTCCTGGCAGGCCCAGGCGGGCACGGCCTCCAAGCTGGCCTCCGCGCTGCGCGGCTGGCACCTGCTGCGCTTCGAGGTCACCGCCGAGCCCTGCTCCACCGCGGAGGGCGAGCGCTACAGCTGCACCCCCGAACTCGGCATCTTCCACGCCGTCACCGGCATCCACGGCGACATCCTCATCCCCGAGGACCGTCTGCGCGCCGCCCTGACGCGCTCTCAGCGCGACGAGACGGACCTGGAGGCCGAGATCGCCAAACTCCTCGGCAAACCCTGGGACGACGAACTGGAGCCCTTCAGATACGCGGGCGAAGGCGCCCCGGTCCGCTGGCTCCACCAGGTCGTCTGAAACGCACCTGAGGGGCGCGGGGCTGTATCGACATGCGGCTTCGCCGCGTGGGCGCGACCAGCCCCCACCGGCTCGCAGTCGGCAAACAACGGACACCAAAACGGCGAGTGGCCCGCCCCCCGGCCAGGGGTGCGGGCCACACGCCGTTGACAGCAACGACGGCGCCATTCAGACCGTACGGAACGCCAACACCACGTTGTGCCCACCAAACCCGAACGAGTCGTTCAGCGCGGCAATCCGCCCCTCGACGGGAAGCTTGCGGGCCTCGCCGCGCACGATGTCCGCGTTCGCCTCGGCCTCGGGGTCGAGGTTCTCGACGTTGATGGTCGGCGGAGCGATCCGGTTGTACAGCGCGAGGACCGTCGCGACGGACTCGACGCCGCCCGCGCCACCCAGCAGGTGACCGGTCATCGACTTGGTCGCGGAGACCGCCATGTGGTCCGCGTCGTCGCCGAACACCTTGCGCAGTGCCTTCAGCTCGGCCACGTCACCGGCCGGCGTCGAGGTGGCGTGCGCGTTGACGTGCACGATCTCGGCCGGGTTCAGGTCGGTGCGGTCCAACAGGTTCTGCAGGGCCCGGGAGATGCCACGGCCCTCGGGCTCCGGCTGCACGATGTCGTGCGCGTCGGCGGAGATGCCCTGGCCGACCGCCTCGGCGTACACGCGCGCACCACGCTCCGCGGCGTGCTCGGCGGACTCCAGGACGATGACACCCGCGCCCTCGCCGAGGACGAAGCCGTCACGGGCGATGTCGTAGGGACGCGAGGCGCCCTCGGGGTCGTCGTTGTTCTTGGACATCGCCATCATGTTGCCGAACGCGGCGATGGGGAGGGGGTGGATGGCCGCCTCCGTGCCACCCGCGACGACGACGTCGGCGCGGCCGGTGCGGATCATCTCGATGGCGTAGCCGATGGCCTCGGCGCCCGACGCACAGGCGGAGACCGGGGTGTGCACGCCCGCGCGGGCGCCCACCAGCAGGCCCACGTTGGCGGACGGGCTGTTCGGCATCAGCATGGGAACGGTGTGCGGGGAGACGCGGCGTACGCCCTTCTCCTTGAGCACGTCGTACTGGTCGAGCAGGGTCGTCACGCCACCGATGCCGGAGGCGATGACGGCGCCGAGACGGTCCGGGTCGATGGCCGCGTCCTCGCCGGCCTTGTCGGTGAAACCGGCGTCGGCCCAGGCCTCCTTGGCCGCGATCAGCGCGAACTGCGCCGAGCGGTCCAGGCGTCGGGCCTGCGGGCGCGGGATGACCTCGGAGGGCTCCACGGCGACCGGCGCGGCAATACGGACCGCCTGCTCGGCGGCCCACTCCTGCTCCAGGGGCTTCACACCGGACTTGCCGGCGATCAGGCCCTCCCAGGTAGAGGCTGCGTCGCCACCCAGCGGTGTGGTTGCGCCGATACCGGTGACGACCACGGTGCGATTGGTCGGGCTCACGGGAATTCTTTCTCCAACGGATCGGGATTCAGCGGCGCCACCGCCGGGTGGCGGGGCAATGCAGCCGGGGCCTGGAAGGCTCAGGCCTGGTGCGTGAGGATGTAGTTGGTCGCGTCGCCGACCGTCTTGAGGTTCTTGACGTCCTCGTCCGGGATCTTGACGTCGAAGCGCTCTTCAGCGGCGACGACGACCTCGACCATGGACAGCGAGTCGACGTCCAGGTCGTCGGTGAAGGACTTGTCCAGCTGGACGTCCTCAACCGGGATGCCGGCGATCTCGTTCACGATGTCGGCGAGACCGGCGACGATCTCTTCCTGAGTGGCGGCCATGTTGGCGCTCCTTCGTTTATTTCCAGAGGGTTGGCAGTGCTTCCCGTGCCGGACCGGTCGATCCGGCACGGAGTGCCTAGGGGAGGGTAACGACAGTGGCGGCGTAGACGAGACCCGCCCCGAATCCGATGACGAGCGCGGTGTCGCCGCTCTTCGCCTCGCCGGTCGCCAGAAGCCGCTCCATAGCGAGCGGAATCGAGGCGGCCGAGGTGTTGCCGGTGGTGCGTACATCACGCGCGACCGTGACGTGCTCCGGCAGTTTCAACGTCTTCACCATCGAGTCGATGATCCGCTCGTTGGCCTGGTGAGGAATGAAGACATCCAGGTCGTCCGGGGTGATCCCGGCCGCGTCCAGCGCCTGCTGGGCGACCTTCGCCATCTCGAACACGGCCCAGCGGAACACCGCCTGGCCCTCCTGCGTGATCGCAGGGAACTTGCCCGTGCTGTCGTACTCGGTCCATGGCACGGTCTGCTTGATGGTGTCGGACTTGTCGCCCTCCGAGCCCCACACGGTCGGGCCGATGTGCGGCTCCTGGGACGGGCCCACCACGACCGCGCCCGCGCCGTCGCCGAACAGGAAGGCCGTGGCCCGGTCTTCCAGGTCGGTCAGGTCGGACAGCCGCTCGACGCCGATGACGAGGACGTACTCCGCGGAGCCCTCGACGATCATGCCCTTGGCGAGCGTGAGGCCGTAGCCGAAGCCGGCGCAGCCCGCCGAGATGTCGAACGCGGCGGCCTTGGCCGTGCCGAGCTTGTCGGCGATCTCGGTGGCGACGGCCGGGGTCTGCTTGAAGTGCGAGACGGTCGAGACGATCACGCCGCCGATCTGCTCGGCGGAGATCCCGGCGTCGGCGATCGCCTTGCCGGACGCCTCGATCGACATCGCGGCGACGGTCTCCTCGTCGGAGGCCCAGTGCCGGGTCTCGATGCCGGAGCGCGAACGGATCCACTCGTCGGACGAGTCGATCGTTTCGAGGATCACCTCGTTCGGCACGACCCGGGTCGGGCGGTAGCCGCCCACGCCCAGGATGCGCGCGTACGGGGCGCCCTTGCTGGGCTTGATCTTCGACATCTTCGTACGGCTCCTTTGGGCTCAGGCTTCGGCGTGCTCTGCGATGAGCTCGCGGGCCGCGTCGAGGTCGTCGGGGGTCTTGAGCGCCAGGGTCTTCACACCCGGCAGCGCGCGCTTGGCGAGGCCGACCAGTGTGCCGCCCGGGCACACCTCGATGATCGCTGTCGCGCCGAGCTCCTTGAAGGTCTCCATGCACCGGTCCCAGCGGACGGGGTTGGCCACCTGGCCGACCAGCCGCTCCAGCACCTCGGCGCCGGTGGCGACCGTCTGCCCGTCCTTGTTCGAGACGTACGTGAACTTCGGGTCGGCGGGGGTGAGATCGGCGGCGGCCTTGGCCAGCGCGTCGACCGCGGGTGCCATGTGGTGCGTGTGGAAGGCGCCGGCGACCTTGAGCGGGACGACCTTGCGCACGCCCTCGGGCTTGTCCTCGTTCAGTACGGCGAGCTGCTCCAGCGTGCCCGCGGCGACGATCTGGCCCGCGCCGTTCACGTTGGCCGGGGTCAGGCCCAGCTTCTCCAGGTGCGCGACGGACACGTCGGGGTCGCCGCCGAGCAGCGCCGACATGCCGGTCCCGGTGATCGCGGCGGCATCGGCCATGGCCAGACCCCGCTTGCGTACGAGGGTCAGCGCAGCGGTGTCGTCGAGGACGCCCGCGAAGGAGGCGGCGGTGATCTCGCCGACGCTGTGGCCCGCGACGGCGCCCGGCGTGATGGCACCCAGTGCCGCGGCGGACAGGATGCCGGCGGCGACGAGCAGCGGCTGCGCGACGGACGTGTCACGGATCGCGTCGGCGTCGGCCTGGGTGCCGTAGTGGGCGAGGTCCAGTCCGATGGCGTCCGACCAGGCGGCGACGCGGTCGGCGGCACCGGGGAGGTCGAGCCAGGGAGTCAGGAAGCCGGGCGTCTGGGCACCCTGGCCGGGAGCGACGAGTACGAGCACTCTCACACTCTCTCTTGTGGACGGCCTGCGCGGCCCGTGAGGACAGGGACGAAGAACACGAGGGGGTTTTGTAGGCCCCCAACAAAAGACTAGGCCGGGAGATCTCCCTCGGCCAGACGCCCCAGGATCAGGGCGATCCGCAACGTGAAGGCGGAGCGTACATCGGAAGGTGACCAGCCGGTGACGTCAGTCACACGTCGGAGCCGGTAGCGCACGGTGTTGGGGTGAACGAAGAGCATCCGCGCGGCGCCTTCGAGACTGCTCGCCTGCTCAAGATAGACGGAGAGCGTCTCCAGAAGAGCGGACCCGGCCTCCTCCAGCGGTCTGTAGATCTCCTCCACCAGCTGCTCGCGCGCGTTCGGGTCACCCGCGATCGCGCGCTCCGGAAGCAGATCGTCCGCGAGTACCGGCCGTGGGGCGTCCTGCCAGGCGAAACACGCCTTGAGCCCGGCGGCCGCGGCCTGCGCGGACCGGGTCGCGGTGAGCAGATCGGCCACCACGGGCCCGGCCACCACCGGCCCGGCCGCGTACGGCCCGATCAGCGACTTGGCCACGGCGATCGGATTGTCGCTGCCACCGGCGATGACGACGAGCCGGTCGCCGAGCACCCCGGTGAGCACCTGCAGCTTGGCGTGCCGGGCGGCCCGCCGGATCGCCTCGACGGTCAGCTCGGAGTCGCCGTCGGGAGCCGTCCCGAGGACGACACACACATGCTCGGGCGAGTTCCACCCGAGGGCCGCGGCCCTGCTGACCGCGCCCTCGTCGGCCTCCCCGCTCAGCACGGCGTTGACGACGAGGGACTCCAGGCGCGCGTCCCAGGCACCGCGTGCCTCGGCGGCCTGGGCGTACACCTGGGCGGTGGCGAACGCGATCTCCCGGGCGTACACGAGCAGCGCCTCGCGCAGCACGCTCTCGTCGCCGGGCGCGGCCACCTCGTCGATGGCGCTCTCCATGACCTCGATGGTGGTGCGCACCATCTCCACGGTCTGCCGCAGCGTGATGGCCCGGGTCAGCTCGCGCGGCGCGGTGCCGAACACGTCCGTCGAGATGGCCTGGGGCGCGTCCGGATGCCGGAACCACTCGGTGAAGGCGGCGATACCGGCCTGTGCGACCAGCCCGATCCAGGAACGGTTCTCCGGTGGCATCGCCCGGTACCACGACAGCGTCTCGTCCATGCGGGCGATGGCCTGCGCGGCGAGAGAACCGGAGGACTTCTCCAGACGCTTCAGGGTCGCGGCGTGCGCATGGACGAAGCGCGCGACGGCTTCGGGCTTGCTCGTTTCGGGTTCGGGCACGGGGACAAGACTGCCTTATCCGGACGGGAGTGCGCGCCGCCGGGTGGTCGCCGAGGTCTACCGTGGTGTCCGTGATGGACGTACGGCGCGCTGCGGAGCGCTATCCAGGGGGCGACCCGGCAGCCGGCATCGAGTCGCGGCACGCCTTCTCCTTCGGTCCGCACTACGACCCAGACAACCTTCGCTTCGGCGCGGTGATCGCCTGCAACGAGGAGCGCCTCGCCCCCGGCGCCGGCTTCGGCGAACACCCGCACAGCCACACGGAGATCGTCACGTGGGTGGTCGAGGGCGAGCTCACCCACCGCGACTCCACCGGCCACGAGACACGGGTGCGCCCCGGCGACGTGCAGCGCCTGAGTTCGGCGGCGGGCGTACGGCACGTCGAGCGCAACGACGGCTCGTCGCCCCTGACCTTCGTCCAGATGTGGCTGGCCCCCCGCGAGCCCGGCGGGGACCCCGGATACGAGATCGTCCACGGCATCGCGGACTCGACGCCGTACGCGGTCCCCGAGGCGGGCGCGATGCTTCACGTGCGGCGGCTGCGGGCGGGTGAGCGGACGGCGGTGCCGGACGGGGCGTTCATCTACGTCCACGTCGTACGGGGTGAAGTACGCCTGGACGGCGAGGAGTTGGGACCGGGCGACGCGGCCCGCATCACGGACGCCAAGGACCTGGAGGCGGAGACGCCGACCGGGGCCGAACTGCTGATGTGGGAGATGACGACGGACCAGCGGTAGCCGCAGTTCGTCAGCGCCCTTCAGGGGCGCGGGGCTGTGCCGTGTGCGGCTCAGCCGCGGGGGTGTGACCAGCCACGACGGTGCCGCAGCGCATCACGGCCGTCGTGGCGAACCTCGCCGAAAGCTCAGCGCGCTTCTGCCAGTACCGCGTCCGTGAACACCGGCCACACCTCGACCGCCCACGCCCCGAACGCCCGGTCCGTCAAAGCCGCGCACGCGACCCCCGCGGCGGGGTCGATCCACAGGAACGTACCCGACTGACCGAAGTGCCCGAAGGTGCGCGGCGAGGAGGAACTCCCCGTCCAGTGCGGTGACTTGGAGTCGCGGATCTCGAAGCCGAGCCCCCAGTCGTTCGGGTTCTGGTGGCCATAGCCCGGCAGGACGCCCTTGGTGCCCGGGTACTGCACCGTCATCGCCTCGGCGACCGTGCGGGGGTCGAGGAGACGCGGAGCCTGGAGCTCGGCGGCGAAGCGCAGCAGGTCGCCGACGGTCGAGAAGCCGTCCTTCGCGGGCGAGCCCTCCAGCGACGTCGACGTCATCCCCAGCGGCTCCAGCACCGCCTGGCGCAGATACTCGGGGAAGGGGATCTCCGTCGCCTTGGCGATGTGGTCGCCGAGCTGCTCGAAGCCGGCGTTGGAGTACAGCCGCCGCTCCCCGGGCGGGGCGGTCACCCGGTGCTCGTCGAAGGCGAGCCCCGAGGTGTGGGCGAGCAGATGCCGGACCGTCGACCCGGGCGGACCGGCCGGCTCGTCGAGCTCGATCGCCCCCTCCTCGTACGCGACGAGCGCGGCGTACGCTGCGAGCGGTTTGGTGACCGAGGCCAGCCGAAAGCGCCGGTCGACGGGGCCGTGGGTGCCGAGGACCGTCCCGTCACCCCGCACGACACCCGCCGCGGCGGTGGGAACCGGCCAGTTCTCGATCAACGCAAGGCTCTGCAAGGACATGGGGACGAGCCTAAGCGGCCCACGGGTTCATACTCCTCGTGGGGTCAGGCTCCCGGGCCTGTTTCTTACCGGTTCCGCTTGCTTGGAGTGCACTCCAAGGCCATAGCGTTGAGGGCATGACGGTGATGGAGACCACGCCCACCCGGACCGACGCCTGCGGAGCCCCGCCCCACCCCCACCGGCGCCCCGAGGGGCAGGACAGCTACACGATCAGCGAGGTCGTCGCCTTCACCGGGCTGACCGCGCACACCCTGCGCTGGTACGAGCGCATCGGCCTGATGCCGCACGTCGACCGCTCGCACACAGGTCAGCGCCGCTACAGCAACCGCGACCTCGACTGGCTCGACCTCGTCGGCAAGCTGCGGCTCACCGGCATGCCGGTCGCCGACATGGTGCGGTACGCGGAACTGGTGCGCGAGGGCGACCACACGTTCGGGCAGCGCTTCGAGCTGCTGGAGGCGACCCGCCGCGACGTGCTGGCCCGGGTCGCCGAACTCCAGGACACCCTCGCGGTGCTCGACCGGAAGATCAGTTTCTATGCGGACGCGGGCCGTGCCCGGATTCACGAGGCGGAGAAGGTGCGATGACCGACAGCAGGATCCCGGCCGTACGACTCGGCGACACCGGCCCCGAGGTCGGCGTACAGGGCCTCGGGTGCATGGGCATGAGCTTCGCCTACGGCCCCGTCGACGCGAAGGAGTCGCGGGCCACCCTGGAGCGGGCGCTGGAACTCGGCGTCACGCTGTACGACACCGCGGAGGGGTACGGCGACGGGGACAACGAACGCTTCCTCTCCCCGTTCGTCAACGCCCACCGGGACGAGGTCGTGATCGCGACCAAGTTCGGCGTACGCGTCCCGGCCGGCGACCGCACGAAGCGGATCATCCGCGGTGACGAGGCGTACGTCCGCCAGGCCGTCGAGGGAAGCCTCCGCCGCCTCGACATCGACGTCATCGACCTCTACTACATGCACCGCCGCGATGTGAACGTGCCGATCGAGGAGACCGTCGGCGCCATGGCCGAGCTGGTGCGCCAGGGCAAGGTCAAGCACCTCGGCCTCAGCGAGGTCACGGCCGAGGAACTGCGCGCCGCGCAGGCCGTGCACCCGATCGCCGCCGTCCAGTCGGAGTGGTCCCTGTTCAGCCGGGACATCGAGGCCAACGTGGTGCCGGCCGCCCGCGAACTGGGCGTGGCCCTCGTCCCGTACTCCCCGCTGGGCCGCGGCTTCCTCGCGGGCTCCTTCGCCAACGCGGACAAGGACCTGACGGACGGCGACGTCCGCCGCTCGATGCCCCGCTTCCAGGGTGAGAACGCCGCGGCCAACGCGACGCTGCTGGAACCGATCCGTGCGGTGGCCGAAGCCCACGAGGTGTCCCCCGCCCAGATCGCCCTGGCCTGGGTCCAGCAGCGAGCGGCCGTGCACGGCCTCCCGGTGGCCCAGATCCCGGGCACGACGAAGCGCAGGAGGATCGAGGAGAACGCGGCGGCAACACAGATCGTGCTGACGGACGACGAACTGGCCCTGCTGGAACCGATCGCGGACAAGGTGGCAGGAACGCGCTACCCGGACATGCGCTTCGCATCCGCCGGACGCGAGTAGAGGAAACCGCAACCGGGCAGACGCTAAAGCTCCGCCAGCAGCTCCGCCTTCTTCACCGAGAACTCCTCATCCGTCACCAGGCCCGCCTGATGCAGTTCCCCCAGGTGGCGGATCCTCTCGGCGATGTCGGCGGGGTCGCGGCGCGGCGCGCCGGCCGGCACCGCTGCCACCGGCCCGCGGTGCCGCACAGCGGCCAGCACGGCCGCCGCGAACGGCAGTGACTCGTGCACCGGCCCGTACCCGAGCCCGAACACCACGGCCGCCGGATCCTGGTCCGGCTGCGCGGGCGACGCCGCCCCGTCCCGCAGTGTCAGCCGGAGGTGGCCCTCGAAGACCTCGGGGGAGCGCCACTCCACCCCGCTCAGCTCGCCGACCGGAAAGCTCTGGTCGCCGGCCTTCCACTTCGCCGACGACGCCCCCGTCCAGAACCACCGGAAGTGCACGGTCTTCCCGTCGAAGGACGCCTTCGCGTCGTACGCCTTGAACTGCCGGGGCGCCTCGGGGGCGCTCACCAGATACCGCTCGGCCGCCTCGCCGTCGTCCTTCAGCTGCGTCCGCAGTTCGTCGGCGTAGTACTCGGCGAGCGTCTCGCGCTCGGCGGGCAGCACCAGCCGGTACGGGTCGCACCCTTCCTTCAGCTGCCCGGCGGCCGCCTCCATCAGCGGGTCGGCGCCGGCGCGCGGCTCGATGCGCAGGACGACGGTGCCGCGCCTGCCGGGGGTCAGCGTCACCCCGGCGATCGCCTCGATCGGAACACGACGCTCACCGAGCGCCTGGAAGAGCTTGGGTGTTCGTATGCCCCGTTCGTAACGGATGAGCACGGAGTCGGACTCGAACTCCCAGGCGGCATGCAATCCGGCCAGTACGTCACCCATGCGGCTCATCGTATTCGGGACCCGCTCCTTCGTCGCCACCCTGCGCAGACCGCAATTTCTCCGCCTCTACGCGCGTCCGGCCGCGGCCGCGCCGGACAAACCCGCCCGGCACGCGTCGCCATCACTCGCACACTGCACCGACCGGTACGCGCCAACACCGATCTCCGCGAAGTTCAGCACGCTCTCCGTGCCCGGCTCGAAATAACCGGCATGCCCCTTCGCACCCTGCGCCGACAGCACCCGTGCCCCGAACGCGGCCGACACCGGGTCGGCCCCGTGCCCCAGCCCGCCGACCTCCAGGTACGGCACGTCCTGGATCCAGTCCGTGGCGTTGCGCATCGCCCACACATGGGCGGAGGTGTGCAGGTGGGAGGCCTTCCCCGCGCGCATACCGGGGCTGGCGGCCACCGCTATGTCGGTCACCCGGCGCGGCAGCGTGTGCGCGGCCACTCCGCAGACCACGGAGCCGTAGCTGTGGCAGAACAGCGACACGGGCGCGTCGCCGGGCAGCCCGCGCAGCATCGCGTTCAGCCGCACCGCGCCGTCCTCCGCGCGCATCGCCGTGGCCGAGTCGATGCCAAGGCCGGCGGGTGCCGTGTAGTCGGCCCAGGCGATCACGGCCGTAGGCGTCGTCGGGCTCGCCGCCCGCTCGGCCGCGTACAGCGACTTGGCCATGCCGACCGGTGCCGTGTACCGGCGGTTCGTCTTCTGGAAGGTGAGCAGGTCGGTGTCGACCCCGGGGACGACGACCGACACGCGCTCGGCCTTCTGCAGGTTCCCGATCACCTCGGCGATCCGCCCCGAGCCGTCCGGGTCGAAGGCGAGGATGTGCCGGCCCTTGTGCGTCAGCGACTCGTAGCGGTGCATACGGCGGCCCGCTTCCCGCTGCCCGAGGGCCGAAAGGCGGAGGTCGTGCATGCGCTTGCGCTCGACCTTGCGCTGCTGGACGAGCGCCAGGTTGTTGGCTTGGTAGCGCAGCTCGATGGGGGCGCCGTTCATGTTGCCGACCGCGAGGGGATAGCGGTGGGCGAGGCGGGCGCGCTCCTGAGCGGTGAGCGAGGTGAAGAAGCGGGCGAGGCGAGCGGGGGCCGCGTCGGGGTCCGGGAGGTGGTGCCCGTGGATGCGGCCGTGCTCCCAGGAGGAGAGCGAAGCCTGCAGCGGAGTCGCCGCCCGATGGCTGTGCAGGGCCGTCCAGCCGGTGGTCGCCAGCATGACGAAGACGACGGCCAGGGCGAGCAGCGCCCGCCCGACGTTCAGTTGCGGGGAGGTGTCGAAGGAAGTCACTGGGAGGACACACTAGGAGAACGAGAGGGTCTCGCGTGAGCCGAGTGACAGGGATCACGTTTCGGTAAACGTGGCGATGACCTCACTGTCTCCCGGCGTGTCTCAGCGTGATCGCCAGTTCTCCGTGAGTGCGGGCCCCACCTGTTCGAGGTACGAGATGGTCAGCCCGCGCATGGCGTCGATGCTGAAGTCCTCGCCCGTGCTCCACCGCCGCTCCGTCACCCGCATCACTCCGCCGAACACCGCCACGGTCAGCCGCGGCCGCGGGTCGGCGTCCACGTCGACGCCCTCACGCCCCGCGAGCACCCGCGCGAGTGCGTCCTCGATCTCTTCGTTGCGCCGCAGATGGGCGGCGACCAGGACCGGCGTCGACTCGATCACCTGATGCATCCGCAGATACAGCTCGACCGGTACGACGGCCTCGATGACGTCGTTCAGCGTGTCCCAGCCCTCCAGGACCGCCCGGCGCAGCGCCTCCATCGGCGCCTCGTGGGCCGGCCGCGCGCGCACGGCCTCGACGAACCGCGCCGCCACCAGTTCCTGCAGGGCGAGGGCGGCCTCCTCCTTGCCGGCGAAGTAGCGGAAGAAGGTGCGCTGCGAGACGTCGACGGCCTCGGCGATGTCGTCGACGGTCGTCCCCTCGTAACCGCGCGAGGTGAACAGTTCGACGGCGGCCCGCAGCAGCGCGTCCCGGGTGCGCTGCTTCTTGCGTTCGCGGAGTGTTTCCATATGCGTCAGTAACTGACTTGTGATTTGGTTTGTCAATTGTCAGCGGCTGTCACTAGCCTCGAACGCATGACTAGTCAGACCACCATCGACACGACGGGGTCGGGGGACAAGGCGCCGGCAGCCCCGTCGGACGCGCCGCCGGCCCCCGGGCTGCGCGGCCACCCCTGGTTCACCCTCATAACCGTCGCCGTCGGGGTCATGATGGTGGCCCTCGACGGCACCATCGTGGCCATCGCCAACCCGGCGATCCAGAAGGACCTGAAGGCGAGCTTCGCCGACGTCCAGTGGATCACCAACGGGTACTTCCTCGCCCTCGCGGTGTCGCTGATCACCGCGGGCAAGCTCGGCGACCGTTTCGGACACCGCCAGACCTTCCTGGTCGGTGTGACCGGCTTCGCCGCCGCCTCCGGCGCCATCGGCCTGTCCAGCAGCATCGCCGCGGTCGTCACCTTCCGCGTCCTCCAGGGCCTGTTCGGCGCCCTGCTGATGCCGGCCGCGCTCGGCCTGCTGCGCGCGACCTTCCCGGCCGAGAAGCTCAACATGGCCATCGGTATCTGGGGCATGGTCATCGGCGCATCCACCGCGGGCGGCCCGATCCTCGGCGGCGTCCTGGTCGAGCACGTCAACTGGCAGTCGGTGTTCTTCATCAACGTGCCGGTGGGCGTCCTCGCCCTCGTCCTGGGTTCGCTGATCCTGCTCGACCACCGTGCCGAGAACGCCCCGCGCTCCTTTGACATCGCGGGCATCGCCCTGCTGTCCGGCGCGATGTTCTGCCTGGTCTGGGCCCTGATCAAGGCTCCGGCCTGGGGCTGGGGCGACGGCAGGACGTGGGCGTTCATCGGCGCCTCGGCCGTGGGCTTCGTGCTCTTCTCCTTCTGGGAGACGAAGGTCAAGGAGCCGCTGATCCCGCTCGGCCTGTTCCGCTCGGTTCCGCTGTCGGCGGGCGTGGTGCTGATGGTCCTGATGGCCATCGCGTTCATGGGCGGCCTGTTCTTCGTGACGTTCTACCTGCAGAACGTGCACGGGATGAGCCCGATCGACGCCGGTCTGCACCTGCTTCCGCTCACCGGCATGATGATCGTCGGCTCCCCGCTCGCGGGCGTGATGATCACCAAGCTGGGCCCGCGCATCCCGCTGGCCGGAGGCATGGCGGCCACCGCGATCGCCATGTACGGCATGTCCACGCTGGACTCGGACACCGGCAGCGCCGTGATGTCCCTCTGGTTCGCCCTGCTCGGCCTCGGTCTCGCGCCCGTCATGGTCGGCGCCACGGAGGTCATCGTCGGCAACGCCCCCATGGAGCTCTCCGGTGTCGCCGGCGGACTCCAGCAGGCCGCGATGCAGATCGGCGGCAGCCTCGGTACGGCGGTGCTGGGCGCCGTGATGGCGTCCAAGGTCGACGGCGACCTCGCCGGCAACTGGAAGGACGCCGGCCTGCCGAAGCTCACCCCGGCCCAGCTGGACCAGGCCTCCGAGGCCGTCCAGGTCGGCGTGCCCCCGGTCGCCAAGGGCACTCCGGAAGCGATCGCCGCGAAGATCGCGGACGTCGCGCACGACACGTTCATCTCCGGCATGAGCCTGGCGTCCCTGGTCGCCTGCGCGGTCGCGGTGGTGGCGGTCTTCGTCGCCCTGCTCACCAAGCGCGGGGCGAACGCGGAGGCGGGTGCGGGCGCGGCTCACATCTGACGCGCCAACCTGACGGGTTTTCAACGGACTTCGCTCATCAGAGTGAAGACGCTAAAGATTCCTCGCTCCCGGTGCGCACCACAGGCCACAGTGGTCACGCCCCTCCGCACGGCATGTTCCTCGGGCAAGTTCGTACGGTGCTGGGGGGCGACCGGTGCTGCGGCGCGCTGCCGGAGGGGGGCAGCGCGCCGGCAGCCCGAGGATTAGGAAGCGCACCGGGGGTACCCGCTCCTTGGACCCCGAACAGACCCCGGGGTCCAAGGAGTTGATGATGGCGGGCTTCGGACAGGGAACGCGCAGGCACCCCCGCTCACGTGGCCGTAACTGGTCACGGACCGGGCCGGATCGCGCAACGCTCGGAATCATCGGAGTCATCTGCGCGGTCGCAGGGTTCTTCGTGCTGGGGATCATCCTCGGCCCCGTGGCGATCGTCTGCGGCTGGCTCGCAATGGGCCGCACATGGGCACGCTCAGGTCCCGTACCGGCTCTGGTCGCCCTCGTGCTGGGCGCCATCGACACGCTCCTCGCGATCATCTGGCTCGCAGGGGCGGCAACCCCGGGCAGCGGACTGTTCTGACCCGGGTGCGTGAGGGAAGGGCCCCCGGTGGGACGACCGGGGGCCCGCCTCATCTCTCCACGGACGTCTTCCTGAGCGCCGCGACCTCGGTCCGAAGCGCGCGCACTTCCTCGGTCAGCGCCTCGATCGCCTCCGTCTGCCGCCGCTCCTCCACGTCGTCCTTCTCGAACCGGGCGAGGAACCACGCGGCGATGTTCGCGGTCACCACACCCAGCAGGGCGATGCCGGCGAGCATCAGGCCGACGGCGATCATGCGCCCCAGGCCGGTGGTCGGCGCGTGATCCCCGTACCCCACGGTCGTCATCGTCGTGAACGACCACCACAGGGCGTCACCCAGCGTCCGGATGTTCCCGTCCGGTGACTCCCGCTCCACCGACAGCACGGCCAGCGAGCCGAACATCAGCAGCCCCACGACCGCGCCGGCGACGTACGTCGTCAGCCTGATCTGGTGGGCCATCCGGGCCCGCCGCCCCACCAGCATCAACGTCGCGACCATGCGCAGCAGCCGCAGCGGCTGAAGCATCGGCAGGACCACCGCGCACAGGTCAAGCCAGTGCCCGCGCACGAACTCCCTGCGATGACGGGAGAGCGCGAGCCGCGCCACGTAGTCAGCGGCGAACGCGCCCCACACGACCCACTCGACCGCCGTGCACACCGCGGTCAGCGAATGGCCGGCCGAACTGTCCACGATCGGCACGGCGTACGCGAGGGCGAACACCACGGCGAGCGCCAGCAGAGGCCGCTGGGTGAGGTGTTCCCAACGTGCTTGCGCCGATTGTTCCTGCATGACACGCATCGTAAAGAAACAGTGAAGGGGGCGGGGCCTGCGGGCCCCGCCCCCTTCAACCGGTCGAATCCGGGTACCACCGGCGCCCCGAAAGGGGCGCGGGGAACTGCGCGATCAGCCGCCACCGGCCCGCAGAGTCACACGGACCTCTCGCGGAGCGTTATGCGTCGCCGCCCGCCGCTCCCGGGTGCGCCGCCGACACGTCGAGGAGCTGGTACCGGTCGATCGCCTGCTTCAGCACCGACCGGTCGACCTTGCCCTCCTTGGCCAGCTCGGTCAGCACCGCCACCACGATCGACTGCGCGTCGATGTGGAAGAAGCGCCGCGCCGCACCACGCGTGTCCGCGAAGCCGAACCCGTCGGCGCCCAGCGACTGGTACGTCCCCGGCACCCACCGGGCGATCTGGTCCGGAACCGACCGCATCCAGTCGGAGACGGCCACGAACGGGCCCTCGGCCCCGCTCAGCTTCCGCGTCACGTACGGCACCCGCTGCTCCTCCTCCGGGTGCAGCAGATTGTGCCGCTCGACGTCCACGGCCTCGCGCCGCAGCTCGTTCCAGGAGGTCGCCGACCAGACGTCGGCCTTGACGTTCCACTCCTCGGCGAGGATCTTCTGCGCCTCGATGGCCCACGGCACGGCCACACCCGACGCCATGACCTGCGCCGGAATCGACCCCGAAGTGCCCGCGCTCAGACGGTGGATGCCCTTGACGATGCCCTCGACGTCCACGTTGTCCGGCTCGGCCGGGTGCTGGATGGGCTCGTTGTAGACGGTGAGGTAGAAGAACACGTCCTCGCCGTGCGGGTGCTCGGCCGAGGAGCCGTACATCCGGCGCAGACCGTCCTGCACGATGTGCGCGATCTCGTACGCGTACGCCGGGTCGTAGGCGACACAGCCCGGGTTGGTCGAGGCGAGCAGCTGCGAGTGGCCGTCCGCGTGCTGCAGACCCTCACCGGTCAGCGTCGTACGTCCCGCGGTCGCACCCAGCACGAAGCCACGCGCCAGCTGGTCGGCCATCTGCCAGAACTGGTCGCCCGTGCGCTGGAAACCGAACATCGAGTAGAAGACGTAGACCGGGATCAGCGGCTCGCCGTGCGTGGCGTAGGCCGAGCCGGCCGCGATCAGCGAGGCCGTGCAGCCCGCCTCGGAGATGCCGTCGTGCAGCATCTGCCCGGTCGGCGACTCCTTGTACGCGAGCAGCAGCTCACGGTCGACCGACTCGTACTGCTGGCCCAGCGGGTTGTAGATCTTCGCGCTCGGGAAGAAGGAGTCCATGCCGAACGTGCGGTACTCGTCCGGCGCGATCAGCACGAACCGCTTGCCCAGCTCCTTGTCCCGCATGAGGTCCTTGAGCAGTCGTACGAATGCCATCGTCGTGGCGATCGACTGCTGACCGGACCCCTTCTTCACGCTCGCGTACGTCTTGTCGTCGGGCAGTGCCAGCGGCTTGGAGCGCACGACGCGGGTGGGGACGTAGCCGCCGCAGCCCTTGCGGCGGTCGTGCATGTACTGGATCTCCTCGGAGTTCCGCCCCGGGTGGTAGTACGGCGGAACCCCGCTCTCCAGCTCCTTGTCGGAGATCGGCAGGTGCAGCCGGTCGCGGAAGCGCTTGAGGTCGTCGACCGTCAGCTTCTTCATCTGGTGCGTGGCGTTGCGGCCCTCGAAGTTCGGGCCCAGCGTCCAGCCCTTGACCGTCTTGGCGAGGATCACCGTCGGCTGGCCCTTGTGCGCCTTGGCCGCCGAGAAGGCCGCGAAGATCTTCTTGTGGTCGTGACCGCCGCGCCCCAGGTGCAGGATCTGGTCGTCGGTCATGCCCTCGACCATCGCGCGCAGCCGCTGGTCGTCGCCGAAGAAGTGGTCGCGGATGTACGCGCCGGACTCGGTCGCGTACGTCTGGAACTGGCCGTCCGGCGTCGTGTTCATCTTGTTGACCAGCAGGCCGTCGCGGTCCTGGGCCAGCAGCGGGTCCCAGGAGCGGTCCCAGATCAGCTTGATGACGTTCCAGCCGGCGCCCCGGAAGACCGACTCCAGCTCCTGGATGACCTTGCCGTTGCCGCGCACCGGGCCGTCCAGGCGCTGCAGGTTGCAGTTGACGACGAAGGTCAGGTTGTCCAGGCCCTCACGGGCGGCGATGGTCAGCTGGCCGAGCGACTCCGGCTCGTCCATCTCGCCGTCGCCGAGGAACGCCCACACCTGCGACTTCGAGGTGTCGGCGATGCCGCGCGCGTGCATGTAGCGGTTCATCCGGGCCTGGTAGATCGCACCGATCGGGCCGAGGCCCATCGACACGGTCGGGAACTCCCAGAAGTCCGGCATCGAGCGCGGGTGCGGATACGAGGACAGACCGTGCGGAGCCTTCGACTTCTCCTGCCGGAACCCGTCGAGGTTCTCCTCGGTCAGCCGGTCGAGCAGGAACGCGCGCGCGTAGATGCCGGGAGAGGCGTGGCCCTGGAAGAAGACCTGGTCACCGCCGTCGCCCTCGTCCTTGCCGCGGAAGAAGTGGTTGAAGCCCACGTCGTACAGCGACGCTGAGGAGGCGAAGGTGGCGATGTGGCCGCCGACGCCGATGCCAGGGCGCTGGGCGCGCGAGACCATCACCGCGGCGTTCCAGCGGGTCGCGTTCAGGACCTTGCGCTCGATCTCCTCGTTGCCGGGGAAGAACGGCTCGCTCTTGGTCGGGATGGTGTTGACGTAGTCCGTGCTGCGCATCTCGGGCACGGCCACGCGCTTCTCGCGGGCTCGCTCGATCAGTCGCAGCATCAGGTAGCGGGCCCGCTCACGGCCTCGCTCGTCGACGGCGGCGTCGAGCGAGTCGAGCCACTCCTGGGTCTCCTCGGGGTCGAAGTCAGGAACCTGACTCGGAAGGCCGCCAATGATGATCGGGTTGCGATCGGATCCGGAAGCCACGCTGTTCCTTACCTGTCAGAGGGCTGTTTTGAGCTGCGTTTCGGTATGCCTGCACCGTTCCCCATCGTGTACCTCGCCGACGCAAACGTCATCTCTACTGAGAGGTAACCGAGACCTCCGGCAGCTTTCACGGGTTCCCAATGCCACAAAGGGGGCAGAAGGGTGTGGTGTAGGTCACTTTTGGCGGCAACCGGGTGCCTGAAGTTGGGGTGACACGGCCAGGATCGTCACCGTTTCGGCGGTCTGAACGGCCGGGTACTTGCGCGATCCGCCCCGCCCGTGTGGACTACGGCCAATGCTTCGCGCACGCGCGTGGCTGAGATATTCACCAAGACATGATCAGGAGGCAACCCGTGAGCGCGACCGCGGACCACGCGGAGACGAGCCCTGCCGTCAGGCTGGGGTTCCAGCCCGAGCAGGTGGTCCAGGAGATCGGCTACGACGACGACGTAGACCAGGAACTCCGCGAGGCCATTGAGCAAGTCATCGGCAGTGACCTTGTGGACGAGGATTACGACGACGTCGCCGATGCCGTGGTGCTCTGGTTCCGCGACGACGACGGCGACCTGACCGATGTGCTGGTGGACGCCACCACGTACATCGAGGAGGGCGGGTCGATCCTGTTGCTGACGCCGAAGACCGGCCGTGACGGCTACGTGGAGCCGAGCGACATCTCCGAAGCCTCGACGACCGCGGGGCTGTCCGCCTCCAAGAGCGTCAGTGTGGGCAAGGACTGGAGCGGCAGCCGGCTCGTGACGCCGAAGGCGGCCAAGTCCAAGAAGTGACATCGCCGGACGGGCCGAGCCGTCGTGCTCGGCCCGTCCGTCGGCTTTCGGTGATCGCTGCGTAGGGTGGTTCCACCACCCGAACAGCCTCACCGAAAGGGACAAACTGCGATGGCGATCCAGGTCGGCGACAAGGCCCCCGACTTCGAGCTCAAGGACAACCACGGCGCCACCGTGCGGCTCTCCGACTTCCGTGGCGAGAAGAACGTGGTCCTGCTCTTCTACCCCTTCGCCTTCACCGGCGTGTGCACCGGTGAGCTGTGCGCGGTGCGCGACAGCCTGCCGCAGTTCTCCGACCGCGACACTCAGGTGCTCGCCGTCTCCAACGACTCCATCCACACCCTGCGCGTCTTCGCCGAGCAGGAGGGCCTCGAGTACCCGCTGCTGAGCGACTTCTGGCCGCACGGCGAGGTCTCCCGCGCCTACGACGTCTTCGCCGAGGACAAGGGCTGCGCGGTGCGCGGCACCTTCGTCATCGACAAGGAGGGCGTGGTGCGCTGGACCGTCGTCAACGCACTCCCGGACGCCCGCGACCTGAACGAGTACGTGAAGGCACTCGACACCCTGTGATTGTTGGCCCCCAAGGCCTGCGTGCCGCGGGAACCCGTCACTAGGATCGACTCGTTGATCCGATGTCAGAACGCACGCGGGGCTCCCCGCCCCTGGAACCCAATGGAGGACTCGTGGGAGTCAGCCTCAGCAAGGGCGGCAACGTATCGCTGACCAAGGAGGCCCCGGGCCTGACCGCGGTCATCGTCGGTCTGGGGTGGGACGTCCGCACCACGACCGGCACCGACTTCGACCTGGACGCCAGCGCGCTGCTGGTGAACTCGTCCGGCAAGGTCGCCAGCGACGCGAACTTCGTCTTCTTCAACAACCTCAAGAGCCCGGACGGCTCAGTCGAGCACACCGGTGACAACATCACCGGTGAGGGCGAGGGCGACGACGAGCAGATCAAGATCAACCTCGTCGGCGTCCCGGCCGATGTCGACAAGATCGTCTTCCCGGTCTCGATCTACGACGCCGAGAACCGCCAGCAGTCCTTCGGCCAGGTGCGCAACGCGTTCATCCGCGTGGTGAACCAGGCGGGCGAGGCGGAGATCGCGCGTTACGACCTCTCCGAGGACGCCTCGACGGAGACCGCCATGGTCTTCGGCGAGCTGTACCGGCACGGTGCGGAGTGGAAGTTCCGCGCCATCGGCCAGGGCTACGCCTCGGGCCTGCGCGGCATCGCGCAGGACTTCGGCGTGAACGTCTGAGACACGTCACAGGGCACACGTCAGGGCCTCATCGGCCGGCGCCGCACCGTTTACGTGCGGCGCCGGCCGCGCAGGACAACCAAACAAGCACCATCTCGGGGAGGACCAGCATCATGGGCGTCACGCTCGCCAAGGGGGGCAACGTCTCCCTGTCCAAGGCCGCACCCAACCTCACTCAGGTGTTGATCGGGCTCGGCTGGGACGCGCGCTCCACCACCGGAGCCCCGTTCGACCTCGACGCCAGCGCCCTGTTGTGCAACGGCGGGCGGGTGCTGGGCGACGAATACTTCGTCTTCTACAACCAGCTCAAGAGCCCGGAGGGCTCGGTCGAGCACACGGGCGACAACCTCACCGGTGAGGGCGAGGGCGACGACGAGTCGATCCTGGTCGAGCTCGGCCAGGTGCCCGCCCAGTGCGACAAGATCGTCTTCCCGGTCTCGATCCACATGGCCGACGAGCGCGGCCAGACCTTCGGACAGGTGAGCAACGCCTTCATCCGCGTCGTCAACCAGGCCGACGGCCAGGAGCTCGCCCGCTACGACCTCTCCGAGGACGCCTCCACCGAGACCGCCATGATCTTCGGCGAGCTCTACCGCTACCAGGGCGAATGGAAGTTCCGGGCCGTGGGACAGGGATATGCGTCGGGCCTGCGCGGCATCGCCCTGGACTTCGGGGTCAATGTTTCGTAAAGCCCAGCTCTCCGGCCGGCCGGGGCCCGCATGTCCCTGCCGGAGGGTCCTCCCCCTAGACTGTGCGGCGAGCGTCAACATTGAGTAAAGCCGAGTACGGCGCGGGGGAGACCCTCCCCCAGACTCCGTCTGGGGGGACCCCCAACACAGGATTGGGTAGCCAGTGCTTCTGAAAACCTTCGGCTGGTCGTTCGCGATTACCGCGATCGGCCTGGCTGCGGCGGTCCTCTACGGGGGGTGGGAGGCCTTCGGCATCGTGGCGATCCTCTCCGTCCTCGAGATCTCGCTGTCGTTCGACAACGCGGTGGTCAACGCCGGGATCCTGAAGAAGATGAATGCCTTCTGGCAGAAGATCTTCCTCACGGTCGGTGTGCTCATCGCCGTCTTCGGCATGCGGCTGGTCTTCCCCGTCGTCATCGTCGCCATCAGCGCCAAGATCGGCCCGATAGACGCGGTCGACCTCGCTCTCAACAACAAGGACCACTACCAGGAACTGGTCACGGACGCCCATCCGGCAATCGCCGCCTTCGGGGGCATGTTCCTGCTGATGATCTTCCTGGACTTCATCTTCGAGGACCGGGACATCCAGTGGCTGCGCTGGATCGAGCGGCCGCTGGCCAAGCTCGGCAAGGTCGACATGCTGTCGGTCTGCATCGCCCTGGTCGTCCTGCTGGTCACCTCGTTCACCTTCGCCACCCACGCCCACCAGCACGGCGGCGCGCACGTCGACAAGGCGCAGACGGTGCTGATCTCCGGCATCGCGGGTCTGATCACGTACATGGTCGTCGGCGGTCTCTCCGGCTACTTCGAGGACAAGCTCGAGGAAGAGGAGGAGCGGGAGCACGAGGAGGAGGAAGAGGCCGAGCGGACCGGCAAGAAGAAGCCGCCCGTCGTGCTGGCCGGCCAGGCCGCGTTCTTCATGTTCCTCTACCTCGAGGTCCTGGACGCGTCCTTCTCCTTCGACGGCGTGATCGGCGCGTTCGCCATCACCAACGACATCGTGCTGATGGCGCTGGGTCTCGGTATCGGCGCGATGTACGTCCGGTCGCTCACCGTCTACCTGGTCCGCCAGGGCACCCTCGACGACTACGTCTACCTGGAGCACGGCGCGCACTACGCGATCGGTGCCCTGGCCGTGATCCTCATGGTCACCATCCAGTACCAGATCAACGAGGTCATCACCGGCCTCGTCGGCGTCGTCCTGATCGGCTGGTCCTTCTGGTCCTCCGTGCGCCGCAACAAGGCCCTCGCGGAAGCCGAGGGAAAAGCGACGGCCTCGGACGAGAAGACTGAGATCTCGTCCGGGGTGTGACGCACCTGCGGGTGAGGGAACGCTCTGTGCGGGGCGGCCGGTCTCCGGCCGCCCCGCCGGTTGTTCAAGTACAGCCGGGTCCGAGGGACCCGGGTGAATCTGGGGGCGGGAATGGGCTTCTTTGACGGGCTCTGGCGCGGACGCGAGGCCGACTTCGACTCGGGCAGCGCGGCCACGAACTCCATCGAGCTGACCAAACGGCACCACCAGGTCTCCCTCACCAAGCAGGGCGCGGCGACGGGCCATCTCCGGGTCAACCTGCACTGGCGGATGCGGACCTCCGACATCGGCGGAACGCAGCGGGAGTCCCTGCTGAGGCACCCCTTCAAGGCGCTCAGGCCTCCCGAGGTCATGGGGCACAGCCAGAGCATGGTCAACGTCGACCTCGACCTGGCGTGTCTGTACGAGCTCCAGGACGGCACCAAGGGCGTCGTCCAGCCGCTCGGCAACCTCCTCGGGGACGTCAACGCGCCGCCGTACGTCAAGCTCAGCGGCGACGACCGGTTCGGGTCCGCGTCCGGCGAGACGATGTACGTCAACCTCGACCACCGGGACGAGATCAAGCGACTGCTGGTCTTCGTGTACATCTACGACCAGACACCGGCCTTCGACCGCACGCACGCGATCGTGACGCTGTACCCGAGCAACGGGCCGCGGATCGAGATACATCTGGACGAACGCCATCCCCAGGCCCGCTCGTGCGCGGTCGTGATGATCGAGAACGTCAAGGGCGAACTGGTCGTACGGCGCGAGGTGAAGTTCGTCTACGGGTTCCAGGCAGAGCTGGACCGGTTGTACGGGTGGGGCCTGCAGTGGGGTCGGGGCTACAAGTCCAAGGTGGAGCGCTGAGGGCCGCCCCTACGGCCGGATGAACTGGGGTCCCTGGGGCGGGAGCCGGAAGTCCGGGTCCGGGGCGGACGTCACCGCGGGCGGGTAGCCGTAGCCGGACTGGGTGCCCGCGGCGGCCGCCGCGGCGGGCTGGGGGTAGCCGTAGGCGGGCTGCGTGGCCGGAGGTTGCTGGGGGTAGCCGTACGCCGGCTGCACGGGGACCGCGGTCGGCTGCTCGGGCGGGAGCGGCTGGGAGACCTCGGGTGCGAGGACCGTGGCGGCCGACTGCGCCTGCCCGAGCTCGGCCGCGGCCTCCGATTCGTCCACCGAGATGCCGAACTCCGTGGCCAGGCCCTTCAGGCCGTTCGAGTAGCCCTCGCCCAGGGCGCGGAACTTCCAGACCTCGCCCCGGCGGTACAGCTCGCCGCAGATCAGGGCCGTCTCCCGGCCCGTCTGCGGCTTGATGTCGAAGTGGATCAGCGGCTCGCCGCCGGTGACGGCGGCGTCGTACAGCAGGATGCGCAGGCCCTGTACGCGGTCGAAGGTGACGTCCTCCGCCGATGCGACCAGGAGAATCCGGCTGACGCCGGCCTCGACTCCGGCCAGATCTGTCTGGATCGTGTCGGTGAGGCCGTCGGCGACGCGCTTCTTGCCGAGCCACCTGGCCTTGCCGGAGGGGTGCCGGGGCTGGTTGTAGAAGACGAAGTCCTCGTCGGAGCGCACCCGGCCGTCGAGGCCGAGGAGCAGCGCCGAGACGTCGACATCCGGGACCCCCTGCCCGGGCGTCCAGCGCAGCACGGCGCGCACCGTGGCGGCCTCGAGCGGGACGTTCGACCCCTTCAGCATCGCGTGCGTCATGCGGTCATCCTGCCCTCTCGGTTCTGATCACGACAACGCGGGGTACACGACCCGCAGCCGTGTCGAATCGCCGTCGACATGGCCGAGTTACCAGAAATTCATGCCCAGTGGGAACCCTTGGCATGGATCTCTACGTACTATTACCGGCCACCTATTACCGAATCCAGAGCATGACGTTGCGCCACGGGGGAGTCCTATGCGTCATTTCGGGCACATCGCCCCGGAGGTGCGGCAGCACCTCTTCCACCAGGAGCCGTGTGAGTTCACCACGGACTCTCCGGCCCGGCTGCTCTCCGTGGCCCTGGGCGCCACGCTCTACAGCCCGGCCACCCGGCCGCGGCTCGCCGACGACATCGTCAAGCAGGCGGGGCTGGGCGTTGTCTCGATGGTGCTGTGCCTGGAGGACTCGATCGACGACGCGGACGTGCCGGAGGGGGAGGAGAACCTCGTCCGTCAGTTCGCCGACCTGGACGCGCGGACCGGAGCCGGCCTCCCGCTGCTCTTCATCCGGGTCCGTACGCCCGAGCAGATTCCCGACCTGGTGGAGCGGCTCGGGGTGACGGTCCGGTTGCTGTCCGGATTCGTGCTTCCCAAGTTCACCGAGGAGCGCGGCATTCCCTTCCTGGAGGCCCTCTCGAGCGCCGAGGCCGCGAGCGGGCGGCGGCTGTTCGCGATGCCGGTGCTGGAGTCGCCCGAGCTGCTCTACCGCGAGTCGCGGGTGGAGAGCCTGGAGGGCATCGCCCGCGCCGTCGACAAGTACCGCGACCGCGTGCTCGCGCTGCGCCTGGGCGTGACCGACTTCTGCTCCTCGTACGGGCTGCGCCGGGCCCCCGACATGACGGCGTACGACGTCCATGTCGTCGCCTCCGTGATCTCCGACGTGGTGAACATGCTCGGGCGGGCCGACGGCACCGGATTCACGGTGACCGGGCCCGTGTGGGAGTACTTCCGGGTGCCGGAGCGCATGTTCAAGCCGATGCTGCGCACCAGCCCCTTCCTGGAGGGGCAGGCCGTCGAGCTGCGCGAGAAACTGATTGAGCACGCGATGGACGGGCTGCTGCGGGAGATCTCCCTGGACCAGGCCAACGGCCTGCTGGGCAAGACCTGTATCCACCCCTCCCACGTACTGCCCGTGCACGCGCTGTCCGTGGTCAGTCACGAAGAGTTCGGTGACGCCGCGGACATCCTGCGGCCCGAGCGCGGCGGCGGGGGTGTGCTGAGGTCGGCGTACACCAACAAGATGAACGAGGTGAAGCCGCACCGTGCGTGGGCCGAGCGGACCATGCTGCGGGCCGAGGTGTTCGGCGTCGCACGCGAGGACGTCAGCTTCGTGGACCTGCTCGCCGCCGGAATCCCCGGCTGAACCCACTTCACCATCTAGGGACGCATGAACAACGCAGTGAACAACCCGGTCTGGTCCGGGACCTGGGTCGCCGAGCGGCTCGGTCTCGAACTCACGGGCGACGACGAGCTGACCGACCTGCTGGGGCTGGCCCTGCGCCGCAACCCCAAGCGGGCGCATCTGCTCGTGTCCAACGTGCTCGGCAAGCACGTACCGCAGTCGCCGTCCGTCGTGTACGGCTACGGGTTCGCGCTCGGGCGCCGGGTGCGGGATCTTCTGGGTGCCGAGGAGGCGGGCGCCGCGGTCGTCCTCGGTTACGCGGAGACGGCGACGGGTCTTGGCCACTCGGTCGCGGACGGCGTGGGCCTTGCCCCGTACATCCATTCGACCCGCCGCCCGGTCGCGGGCGTCGCGGCGGCGGGCGGTTTCGAGGAGTCCCACTCCCACGCCACGTCCCATCTGCTGCTGCCGGAGGATCCGGCGCTGCTGGCCGGGGACGGGCCGTTGGTCCTGGTCGACGACGAGTTCTCGACGGGGAACACGGTGTTGAACACCGTCCGCGATCTTCATGAGCGGTATCCGCGGCGGCGGTATGTGGTGGTGGCGCTGGTCGACATGCGATCTTCCGCGGACGCCGGGCGGCTGGAGGAGTTCGCGCGCGAGATCGGGGCCCGGGTGGATCTCGTGACGGCCGCTTCGGGGACGGTTCGGCTGCCCGAGGGGGTGCTGGAGAAGGGGCAGGAACTGGTGGCTCGGTACGAGGCCGAGAGTGCGGCGGGTGGTGGTTCGTCGTCCGCGGCACCGTCGTGGCCGGTCGCGCAGTTCCCCGCGCCCCTGAAGGGCAAGGGTGTTGATGATGTGGCCGGTGATGAGGCCGGGGGTGCGGCGGCGGGTGGTGTGTCGTCTGCGGCACCGTCGTGGCCGGTCGCGCAGTTCCCCGCGCCCCTGAAGGGCAAGGGTGTTGATGATGTGGCCGGTGATGAGGCCGAGAGTGCGGCGGCGGGTGGTGTGTCGTCTGTGGTGCCGTTGTGGCCGGGCGGGCAGTTGCCCGCGCCGCTGAAGGGCAAGGGCGTTGACGTCGAAGCCGGCGGCGAGTCCACCCACCTGGGGGCGCGGGGAACTGCGCGATCAACCCCCACCGGCCCGCACCCGGAAGACAGCCGCAACCACCCCATACCCACCCGCATACAGCTGCGCTGGCCCCGCGGCCTCCCCGACGGCGGTCGCCACGGCTTCACCCCGCAGCACCGCACCCGCCTCGAAGGCGCCCTCCCCGCCATGGCAGCCCGCCTCGCCGAAGCACTGCCCCCCGCCGCGCGCAGCGTCCTCGTGCTCGGGTTCGAGGAGCTGATGTACGCCCCGCTCAGGCTCGCCCGTGAGCTGGAGCAGGTCGTCGGCGCCGAGGTGCGGTACTCCACGACCACCCGCTCGCCGGTGCTCGCGGTCGACGACCCCGGGTACGCGATACGCAGCCGTATCGTCTTCCCCGCCCACGACGACCCGGCCGACGGCCCCGGCCCGCGGTACGCCTACAACGTCGCCGGCGCGGGCTTCGACGCCGTGGTCGCCGTGGTCGACTCCGCCGCCGACACCCCCGAACTGCACGCGCCGGACGGCCTGTTGGCCCAGTTGGCCGCGCACACCCCGCACGTCGCCCTCGCGGTCGTGCCCTCGTACGTCCCCGAAAGGCCCGCCATGCTGCCCGAGCCCCTTCGCGGCCCCGCCTTCTCCTCGTACGCGCCGGAAGAGGTCGGCTGGCTGCTCCAGGACCTCTCGGACGTGACGCTGGAGGCGCCGACCGAGGAGCGCGAGGAGGCCATCCAGAGCGGTGGCGCGCACTACGCCGAGTCGCTGCCGGTCGAGTACCAGCCGAGCGAGCAGTACCAGGAGCTGTTCCACGCGGCGCTGCGGGAGTCCACGGCGCGGCTCGCGCTGGCGGTCGGCGCGGTGACGGAGATCGTGCTCGCCGAGCGGTCGCCGCGGCCGGTGCTTGTCTCGCTGGCCCGTGCCGGTACGCCCATCGGTGTGCTGATGCGGCGCTGGGCCCAGTTCCGGCACGGGCTCGAACTGCCCCACTACGCGGTCTCCATCGTCCGCGGCCGAGGCATCGACGCCAACGCGCTGCGCTGGCTGGCCGCCCACCACGACCCGTCCGACGTGGTGTTCGTCGACGGCTGGACCGGCAAGGGCGCCATCACCCGCGAACTCGCCGACGCGATACGGGAGTTCGAGCTGTCCGACGGGATCACCGGCTTCGACCCGGAGATCGCGGTGCTGGCCGACCCGGGCTCGTGCGTGCGGACGTACGGCACCCGGGAGGACTTCCTCATCCCCTCGGCCTGCCTCAACTCGACCGTCTCGGGCCTGATCTCGCGGACGGTCCTGCGTGCGGACCTCGTCGGCTCGCACGAGTTCCACGGCGCCAAGTTCTATCGCGAACTCGCCGGCGCCGACGTCTCGGTGGCCTTCCTGGACGCCGTCGCCGCCCGCTTCCCGGACGTCGCGGACGCCGCCGACGCACAGGCCAAGGAGCTGCTGGCCGGCGATCGCGAGCCGACCTGGGAGGGCTGGGCGGCCGTCGAGCGGATCAGTGAGGAGTACGGCATCCACGACGTGAACCTCGTCAAGCCGGGCGTCGGGGAGACCACGCGCGTGCTGCTGCGCCGGGTGCCGTGGAAGATCCTGGCGCGGGCCGGGGCGGGCGCCGACCTGGACCATGTGAGGCTGTTGGCCGGACAGAGAGGCGTACCCGTGGAAGAGGTCGACGAACTGCCGTACACCTGCGTGGGGTTGATCCATCCCAGGTTCACGCGGGGCGCGACCGGTGCCGACGGCCGGGCGGTGTCGGTCTGATGCCGGTGCTGGTGGCGAGCGACCTCGACCGTACGCTCATCTACTCCGCCGCGGCCCTCGCGCTGACCATGCCGGACGCGCGGGCGCCCCGGCTGCTCTGCGTCGAGGTGCACGAGGCCAGGCCGCTGTCGTTCATGACGGAGACGGCGGCCGGGCTGCTGACCGACCTCGGTGACGCGGCGGTGTTCGTGCCGACGACGACCCGCACGCGCAAGCAGTACCAGCGCATCAACCTGCCGGGCCCGCCGCCGAAGTACGCGATCTGCGCCAACGGCGGCCATCTGATGGTGGACGGTGTCTCCGACCTCGACTGGCACGCGCGTGTGACGGGACGGCTGGCCGAGCAGTGCGCGCCGCTGGACGAGGTGCGGGAGCACCTGCTGCAGACGGCGGATCCGGCGTGGGTGCGCAAGCACCGGGTCGCCGAGGACCTCTTCGCCTATCTCGTCGTCGAGCGCGAACTGCTGCCCGAGGACTGGGTGAAGGAGCTCGCGGTGTGGGCGGAGAACCGCGGCTGGACCGTGTCGCTGCAGGGCCGCAAGCTCTACGCCGTCCCGAAGCCGCTCACCAAGAGCGCGGCGATGCACGAGGTCGCCCGGCGCACGGGCGCGACCCTGACGCTGGCCGCGGGCGACTCCCTGCTGGACGCCGACCTGCTGCTGGCGGCGGACAAGGGCTGGCGCCCGGGCCATGGCGAACTGGCGGACGCCGACTGGACGGCCCCGGAGATCGTGGCGCTGCCGGAACGGGGGATCCTGGCGGGGGAGCGCATCCTCCGGGAGTTCCTGAAGGCGGCCGGGGCGGCTCAGTAGCCGTCAGCCGCAGCAGCCGCCACCACAGCAACCGCCCCCGCCGCCACTGCTCGCCGGTGCCGCGGCGGGGGCGGACGTCTTCCCGCCCACCGCCACCGTCGACAGAAGCTTCACGGTGTCCGCATGCCCGGCGGGGCAGTCGGCGGGGTCGGAGGACTGAGCCATCGGCCGGCTCAGTTCGAACGTGTCGCCGCAGGTCCGGCAGCGGAATTCGTAGCGAGGCATGCGACCAGGTTAACGGGACCACGCGGCCGCGAGTGTGACCAATCTCTCAAGGTCGCCATGTTCCTTACTGATCGGTATGTGATCGTTCCTGTTGGATTCGCGTGTGTAGAAGATGCGAAGATCGTTGGTAGTTTTCGCACGTGACCGGGACAGCGCAGCGAAGAGGCCGGGCGACTGACCACCGCCGGCCGCGCCGCCGACGGGCGGTACCGAAGCGGTCCTTGTGGGTGGCGTTACGCCGCATCCGCCCTGCCTACCCGCGCCCCTGCCGTACCGGCGCGCGCCGCTGGATCCCTTCCTTACGTCAGGTGTTCGGCGCCGCACTGACCTCCGTCGGACTGTCCGGCCTGTTCCTGGGCGTCGCCTACGCGGTCACCGACATACCACCGAACCTGAACAGCTACGCCACCCAGCAGGACAACGTCTACTTCTGGTCCGACGGCACCCCCCTCGCCCGCACCGGCTGGGTGCGGCGGCAGGCCATGCCGCTGAAGGACATTCCCGAGGACGTCCGCTGGGCGGTGCTCGCGGCGGAGAACGAGAACTTCTACTCCGACCCCGGTATCTCCATCAGGGGCCTGACCCGCGCGCTGTGGCGCACCGTCGGCGAGGGGGACACCGAGGGCGGCTCGACGATCACCCAGCAGTACGTCAAGAACGTGTATCTGACGCAGAATCAGACGGTCAGCCGCAAGTTCACCGAGGCGATGATCGCCCTCAAGCTCGACAACAGGATGAGCAAGGACCAGATCCTGGAGGGCTACCTCAACACCAGCTGGTTCGGTCGCGGCACGTACGGCATCCAGCGCGCCGCCCAGGCCTACTACGGCAAGGACGTCACTCACCTGAACGCCGGTCAGGCGGCCTTCCTCGCCTCGCTGTTGAAGGGGGCCGGGCTGTACGACCCGACGCTCTCCAAGGCCAACCACCGGCGTGCCGTGGAGCGTTGGTCCTGGATCCTCGACCGGATGGTCAAGATCGGCAGGCTGTCGCCGGCCGAGCGGTCCTCGTACAGGACGTTCCCCGAGCCGCTCGGGTCCGCCCGCGACCACGACACCGGGAAGCAGAGCGACTACCTGGTCGAGCTGGCGCAGCAGTACGCCAAGAAGGCCGCACACATCTCGGCCAAGCAGTTCGACCTCGGCGGCTACCAGATCTACACGACCTTCGACCGCCGGCGGGAGGCCGCGCTCACCGACGCCGTCGCAGGGGCCCGCCGAAGCGCGCGCGAGGACGAGCCCGAGGCCGCGCTGACCGCGCACTACGGCGCGGCCTCCGTCGCCACCGACGGCCGGATCCTCGCCGTGTACGGCGGACCCGACCACCGTACGCAGGGCTACAACGAGTCCAACGCGACCACTGTGCAGGCCGGTTCGGCGTTCCTGCCGTTCGTCTACGCCGCCGGGCTGGAGCACGGCGTCCGCAGGACACGCGGTGAGCCCGCGACACCGGTCACCCCGCAGACGCTCTACGACGGCAACGACGGCGTCACCGTCACCACCCCCGAAGGCCCGTACTGGGACCGCGCCGGCAAGCAGGTCGTCGGTCACAACCACGGCCGGAAGTCCTACGGGCGCATCCCCCTCGGCAAGGCCCTCGCGCAGTCCGTGAACACGCCGTTCATCCAACTCGGCATGGACACCGGCCTGAACAGGGTGCGTGAGACCGCCGAGGCGGCCGGGCTGCTCGCCTCCAGCATCGGCCCGCAGGTTCCCGCGCTGTCCCTGGGCAACTCCACCCCCAGCGCGATCCGGATGGCCGGCGCCTATGCCACCTTCGCCGCGGACGGCAAGCACACCGAGCCGTACTCGGTGCGCCGGATCACCCGCAACGGCGCGACGGTCCGGCTGCGCACCCCCACCGCGCACCGGGCGATCGGCGCCCAGGTCGCCGAAGAGGTCTCCCAGGCACTGACGGACTCCCTTAACGCCGCCCACCCCACCGTCTCCACCCCGAAGGCGGCCGGGAAGTCCGGCACCACCGAGGACGACACCGCGGCCTGGTACGCGGGCACCGCCGTGTCCGTGTCGACCGCGGTCGTCGTCTACCGCATGGACCTGGCCACATCCCTGGAGCCACTGCCGCTCCAGGGCCTGGCCGGTGACTCCGCCGACGGCGTCCCCTACGACGTCTGGGCGGACGCCATGGGCCTCGGCTGACCCCCGAGACCCGCACCACCCCCCACCCCCCTCGCAGAATGAGCACCGCATGCCTCGTGAGCACCGCATGCCTCATATGAAGCCGCCCAGCGGCCGGCGCCGCAGAGCCGCCGCCCGCCGCCCCGCCCGCCCGGAAGTCCGCACCCTGACCGCCTTCCTCGTGGTGGCCTCGGTGGTCGCCGCATTCCTGGTCCTGACCCGCCCGGACCACACCGCCCCCGCCGCCTCCGCGAACAAGACCCCCAGGACCTCGACCGCCAGGACCAGCACGGAACCCGCCTGGAACGGCAAGACCGAGATCCTCGGCGACGGCTCGACCTCCTACACCGGCCCGAAGAAAGGCGAGTTGAAGCCGAAGCCGCTCAAACCCGGTGAGAAGCCACCCCAGTTCGTCGTCTTCTCCTGGGACGGCGCACTGGAGGGCAGCGACCAACTCTTCTCCCACTACCGGGAGTTGGCGAAGAAGTACGACGCCCATATGACGTTCTTCCTCACCGGCATCTACCTCCTGCCCAAGAGCAGGGCGAAGCTCTACCACCCGCCCCGCCACCCGGTCGGCACCGCCGCCATCGACTACGCCACCGGCGACCACATCCGCACCACGCTGGAGCAGCTGCGCCTGGCGTACGAGGACGGCAACGAGATCGGCTCCCACTTCAACGGCCACTTCTGTGGAAAGAAGGGCGGCGGCGACTGGAGCGTCGCCGAGTGGAAGAGCGAGATCGACCAGTTCTATGCGTTCGTGGAGAACTGGAAGACCAACACCGGCTACACCGACGTACCCGCCCTGCCCTTCGACTTCCGCAAAGAGGTCACCGGCGGCCGCGCCCCCTGTCTGGAGGGCCAGAAGAACCTGCTCAAGGCCGTCAGGAGCTACGGCTGGCGCTACGACGCCTCGTCCACGGGCGACTTCCAGATCTGGCCCGCCCGGAAGAACGGCGTCTGGAACTTCCCGCTGCAGCTGCTCCCCTACGAGCAGGGCAAGTACCAGGGCCTGTCGATGGACTTCAACTTCCTCGCCAACCAGTCCAAGGGCGAGATCGACGGCAACCCCGCCGACTACACCCGGTGGCAGCGGCAGACCGTCGACTCCTACCTGGCCGGCTTCGACCGCGTGTACTACGGCAGCCGTGCCCCGCTGTTCATCGGCAATCACTTCGAGGGCTGGAACGGCGGCATCTACATGAAGGCCGTCGACCAGGTCGTCAAGAACGTCTGCACGAAGAAGGGCGTCAAGTGCGTGTCCTTCAAGGAGCTGGCCGACTGGCTGGACGTGCAGCAGCCGGAGACCCTGGCGCGCCTGCGGGGCCTGGACCCCGCGCAGGCGCCCGACTGGTCGACGATCGCGCACTGAACCACCCCCCACCACAAGGAGACACCTCAGTGAGACCCAGCAAGTCCCGTACGAACAGCGGCCGTTGCACGATCGTGGCCGCGATGTCCCTCTCCGCGGCCCTGCTTCCCCTGTCCGCCGCCCACGCGGCCGGCGGCGCCCCCACCGCGGGAACACCCGCGCCGCCCGTGACCGCGGCGACGACCGACGCCTTCGGCCGTCTCGCGGACGCCGTCCTCACCGACCGTACGGCCGCCCTTCTCGAAGGGGCCCCGAAGGCAGCTGCGGCGCTGAAGGCGACCGGCGGTGTGCGGCTGGCGGCCACGGCGGCCAGGGCCGAGGCCGGCGCAGTGACGTCCCTGCGGGGCACCCGCTCCCGGCTCGCCGCGCTCGGCGAGGCCTACACCGGCGCCGACACCAAGGTCACCGTCGACAGCACCCGCCTGCGGGGCCGCACGGCCACGGTCCAGGTCACCGAGAGCACCACACTGACGTACGCGAAGGTGCGCGGCGACGAACCCGCCACCACGGGCTTCACCGCCCACCACCGGCTCACCTTCACCGCGGGCCCGGACGGCACCTGGCAGCTCACCCGCGAACGGCTCACCGACAAGGGCCCCCGCCCGGTCAACGCACCCGCCCCGGCGACGGCCGCGCCCACCGTCCGCCCGGGCGCCGTCATCGACGCGCCCCGGGCGGCCACCACCTACCCCGCCCCCGCGAAGCCCAAGAACCTCGGCACCGGAACCACGTACAAGTACGCGGCGATGGCGGCGTACGCCGAGAAGTACTGGAAGAACTACAACACCGCCTACCGGCGCTACAACAGCGCCGGCGGGGACTGCACCAACTTCGTCAGCCAGTCCCTGTTCGCCGGCGGCTGGAAGCAGGCCACCAGCTCCCGCGAGGACTACGGCACCTGGTACTCGAAGACGTCGGGCGAGTCGGACACCTGGATCGGCGTCAACGAGTGGTCGTGGTTCACGCAGACCGCGAAGCGGACGACCGCGCTGGCGAACGCGTATCAGATGGACGTCGGTGACCTGCTGCAGATGGACTTCGACAAGGACGGGTCGAAGGACCACTCGATGATGACCACCTACCGGAGTTCCAGCGGGGTGCCGTACCTGACGTACCACGACACCGACACCTACCGGCGGTCGCTGTCGAGCCTGCTCGCGTCGTATCCGAACTCGGCCTACTACGCCTACCGGAGCTAGGCACTCCGCTCGGTGGCGCCGCCTTCGTCTGCGGCGCCACCGGGGCCGGTCGCGCCCGCGTGGCGGAGCCGCAGATCGATATCGCTACCGCTCCGCGCCCCTTCAGTGCGTCGCGGAACCGCGCGCTTCCCGGATCTGCGCGACGACCCTCGCCACCGTCTGCCGTACCGCCTCGGTCTCCGTGAGGAAGTGCCAGTAGTCGGGGTGACGGCCTTCCAGCGCGGCGACCGCCCGGTCCAGCCGGGCCACCGAGTCGTCCAGCGGGCGGGCGTGCCGCGGGTCCGGCGTGGCCCGGCCCGTCATCGCCAGCCGCTGGGCATCCCGGATCGCGAAGCGCGTGCGGTCGATCTCCTGCTGCGGATCCTTCTGTACGGCGTTGAGCCGCTGCAGTCTGTCCCGCGCGGCCGACACGGACTCGTCGGTCGTGTTCAGCAGGGCCCGTACCGTCGACAGCAGCGAGGTGGCGTCCGGCCAGCGCTGGTTGTCCCGCGCCGCCTGCGCCTCCTTCAGCTTCAGCTCGGCCTGCCGGACGTTCTCCCCGGCCTGGTCCGGTACGTGCTGCAGGTCCTGCCAGCACGCCGCCACGAACCGCCGTCGCAGCTCGCTCAGCACCGGTTCCACCTGCCCGGCGCGCGTGGTGAGCGCCTGCGCGCGGGTGCGCAGCGAGACCAGCCGGTGATCGATCTCGGCGGCCTTCTCCGGCAGCCGCTCGGCCTCCGCGCGGACCGCCTCGGCCTCCCGCGCCAGGCGCTCGGCCCGCTCCAGCGTCTCCGGCACCCCGTGCTGCCCGGCGCCCTGATTGAGCTTCGTCAGCTCGGGGGCGAGGCGGGCGAGACGCGCGGCGAGGTCGTCCGCCTTCAGCCCTGTTCCCCGTACGGCGTCGAGGGCGTTCGACGCGGCCAGCAGCCCCTGCCGGGCACGCTCCACCGCGGGCGCCAGGCGGGCCAGCTGCGTCTCCGCCTTGCCGAGCAGCGGCCCGAGGCCGTCCGAGAAACGGTCCAGCTCCCGCTTGACGTTGGCCAGCTCGTCCTTGGCCCGGGTGAGCTCGGTGCGCGCGTGTGCCGCGACCGAGGCCTCCAGGTCGTCACGGTCGAGGTCGTGCGCGTCGACCGCTTCGATGTAGCGACTGCTGGCCTCGTCGATGCGCCGCCCCAGCGCGTCGAAGTCGGAGATCGCGCGCCGCGCGGCCGGGGAGTCGTCGACGGCCGTGATCGTCTCGATCGAGATCCGCAGGTCGCGCTGGGCGGTGTCCAGCTCGTAGAACGCGGCCGCCGCGGCGTCCTTCGCGGCCTGCGCCTCGGCCCGCTGGCTCTCGGCCCGCCCGCCGAACCAGCGCCGGGTGCCGCCGCCGGCGAACGCGGCGGGCAGCGCGAGCGCGACGACGAGCGGCACGGCGAGCAGCGTGAGGGTGTCCTTGAGCGCCTGACGGTGTGCGCGCGGCACCAACGGCGAGTACGGCTTCGAAGGTGTCGCCGTCACATCCCTCTCCCGTGCTGTCATCCGTCCTGGCCGGTGCCTCGTTTCATTCTCCCACCGGTTAAGGACGAACACACGGGCCGGTTAGTTCGCGGTCTTGAGAGTGACTTTGCCGTCACCGGTGCGCGCGGACACCACGTGCGAGCTGGAGTCGGAACGGGGCACGGACACGTGCACCGAGCCGTCGTCCGACGTGGTCGTCACCCGGTACGTGGACCTGGGCAGCGCGATGGTCACGGAGCCGTCGCCGCTGCGGGAGTCCACCAGGTCGGGTACGGCGCCGAGTTCGAGGTGCACGGAGCCGTCACCGGTCTCGGTGCGTACCCGTCGCGAGGAGACGTCGGCGTGCACGGACCCGTCGCCGGTGTGCAGCGTCAGCGGGCCGGTGGTGTCGCTGACATGCACGGACCCGTCGCCCGTACGAATGCTCAGGGGGTCCTCGAACCCGCGCGCCCGCACGCTGCCGTCCCCGTCCTCGACCTTCACGGTGACCCCGCGCGGCACCTCGATGCGGTGCTTGGCCGAGCAGTCGGCGACGACACCGGAGCACCTCATCCGCAGCGTCAGCCGGTCGTCCTTCATCGACCAGCTCACCCTGGGGTCCTTCCCGATGGCGACCTTCCCCTGGAACCACCGCGTGACCTCGACCTTCCCCTGCGGGTTGTGGTCCGCGGCGACGATCTCCAGCGCCGAGTCGTCGGAGTCGACCGTGAGGGTGTGCCCCTTCAGCGCGAACGACCGGTGATCGGGATCCTTGTCGTCCCCCGCTGAAGCGCCGCAGGCGGTCGCGGCCCCGACGAGAACCACGATGGCCCCGGCGGCGAGGGCTGCGCGGGCGGTGACGGAACGGGCCATGACGATCTCCCCCTGAGACGGATGGTGAAAGCTCTTCGACGGTACGGAGCGGGAAGCCACAGGGGGATCCGGGCCACTCCCGGATGCGGGGTGGGGAAAACCCCCGCACCGGCCCGCCCCCGATACGGGTTTGCGGGGCACCGGCTCGGGCAAGGTAGGCTGTCGACTCGTCTCGGGTGCGTAGCTCAGGGGTAGAGCGCCTGCCTTACAAGCAGGATGTCGGCGGTTCGAAACCGTCCGCGCCCACACCGACAGGAAGGCCCCGGCCACTCATGGCCGGGGCCTTCCCGCATCCCTCACTCCCCACGTCTCACGCCTCGCGCGCGTGCTTCAGCCTGGTGCGCGCCTCCACCCGCTCGCCGGCCGTGACCTCCGCCCAGAAGCGATGGGTGCTGACGAAGACGGCGAGCTCGTGCTCGCGCTGTCGGAGCTTTTCGACCTCGGCCTGCTCGTCGGCCGTCCAGCCGGGGGAGGCGGGGCGCTCCACCTTGCGCCAGCCGCCCGCGTCGCTGAAGCCGTCCACGGGCTCCACGGACCAGGGGAGCCGCCTGAACAGGGCCGACAGCTCGGCCCGGACCTGATGCAGCTCCTCCTGACCAGCGAGGAGGTCACTCGGAAAGTCATAGGTCGTAGCCACAGCACAATGCTACGCCTGTTCGAATTTGGGATGCGAGTTCCTTCCCGGGGTTCATGCGAACGAGTGGGCGGGGCGCGCGGGAGTCAGTGCCCGGCGTCCCTCAACTCCCGTACCAGCCGTGCCGCCACCGGCGCACTCACCCCGTGCCGCTCGGCCGCGCGCAGCAACGCGCCGCCGATCGCGTCCAGTTCGAGGGGCCGGCCCGCCTCGGCGTCGCGCTGCATCGACGACCTGGTCGGGGGCGGGAAGGCGTCGTAGCGGGCCAGTGCCTGGGCCGGGTCCGACGGGCCGCCGCTCGCGCGACTGACCGCGGCCGTCTCCTCGACCAGGGCCGTCAGTTCGTCCCGGTGCCGGGTGCGTATCTCGCCGAGCGGGAGCCCGTACCTGGTGGTGAGCAGGGCGAACGGCGCCAGGAACGACATCTTCGCCCACAGCGCGGCCGTCTCGTCGTCGAGGACGCGGGTCGCCGGGCCGGCGGCGGAAAGGGCACGCGCGAGCGCGTCGAGCCGTGCCCGGTCCACCTCTTCGCCGGTCAGGTCGATCTCGGCGAACGGGCTGCCGTGTTCGATCACGCCCGGCGCGACCCGGGTCGACTCGACGCGGATGACCGCCGGGGCGACCAGGCCGGGACGGTAGCGGGCGCGCAGGGCGGCCGGGTGCTCGACGCCGTTCAGGAGCGGTACGAGGAGGCCGTCGCCCAGGGCCGTGGGCGGGACGCGGTCCAGGGCGGCGTCCAGAGCGGTGTGCTTGACCGCGACCAGGCACGCGCCGACCGGTTCGCGCAGCACGGTGTCCGCCTCGACGCGGGCCGTGAAGTCGCCGAACAGGCCGCTGCGGACACGGATCCCGTCCGCGCGCAGCGTCTTGGCCGTCTCCTCGCCGGACAGGCAGATCACGCGGTGGCCGGCGCGGGACAGCAGCCCCGCGAGCAGGCCGCCCGTGCCGCCGGGGCCGAGGACCGCGACAGTGAGTTCGTTCGCCATGATTCTGTTGTTCCCTTCGTCGGTCGGCCCCGTACCGGTGGCCGCCTCGGAACGGATCATGTCAGGCGCCGCGGACATGGGTGAGACATGGGTGAGACTGGTCTCATGTGCCGAAGCATCAAGACACTTCGCCCGCCCGCGTTGCCCGAAGAGGCGACGGAGGAAGAGATCAGGGCCGCGGCCCTGCAGTTCGTACGGAAGGTGTCCGGCTTCCGGGCGCCCGCCGCACACAACCAGGAGGTCTTCGACCAGGCCGTCGACGCCGTCACCGAGGCCACGGCCGAGCTGCTGGCCGGCCTTGAGGTACGGGGCCAGAAGGCGCCCGCCGCCTAGCAGTCCGCGGGACGCGTCCGCCCAGGACGCGTGCAGCCCGGAACCCTCGTACCGGGCGTACTCGGGCTTTCGGCGGTGCGGCGAGTGGGGGCACCTCCCACGCCCTTAAGGCAGTGGGGGAGCGTGCCGGGCGTCGTGCGGCGCACCCCCTCTGGGCCAGCAACCCATCAGCCGCGTCAACAACCCTGCGGGTCAATACACCTAGGACGCCTTGGCCGGTCGTCGCATCACGTACGCCGCCCCGGCTCCCGCCCCGAACAGCGCCAGCACCGACACCGCCGTGGCCAGCCACGTCGTACCCAGCCACTGCCCGCCGTAGTACCCCAGCGCCACGCTGTACGTCGCCCAGGCCAGCCCCGCCAGGGCGGACCAGGGGAGGAAGTCGCGGGCGCGGCGGTGGGCGGCGCCCGCGCCGAGGGAGACCACCGAGCGGCCGGCCGGGGCGAACCTTGCGAGGATCACCAGGGCCCCGCCGCCGCGGGCCAGCGCCGCGCCGAGACGTTCCTGCGCGGTGGTCAGCCGGCGCGAGCGGGCGATGGCGCGGTCCAGACGTTCACCGCCGCGCCAGGCCAGGCGGTACGCCACGAGGTCGCCGAGGACGGAGGCGGTGGCCGCGCAGAGCGTCAGGGACAGGATGTCGGGGACCGCGTGCGGCACGTGGCCGGTCGCCGAGCCCGCGGCCGCCGCCGTGGCGGCGGTGATCACCAGTACCCCGCTCGGCAGAACCGGCACGAACACGTCAAGCAGGACCGACAGCGCCACCATGGCGTAGATCCAAGGGCTGCCGGTCAGCGACCCCACACTCTCCAGCACCGCGAACTCCCCGTGACTCCCCCGTGGCCAGACCGCGCGCCGCGACGTCGCGAGGGAGCGGCAAGAGCGGCCTTAACAGCCTTACAGCGTACGCCCGGGGTGTGACAGGAGGTTCACGGGGGGCGCGTGCGACCGGCACAGGACGTTCACCTGCCCGGCAACGGATTTGGCCACCGGCCGCGTACGAAACGCGAAGGGCCTTCCCCCGCCGGCGGGGGAAGGCCCTTCGCGCATCGGATCAGTGGATCAGGCAGCGACCGGCGTCTGGTCCGCGGCCGGCCTTCTCTGGCTCGTCGAGCGCTTCGCGAACAGCCGGTCCAGGCCGAAGGCGCCCGAGCCGGTGAAGACGAGCAGCAGCATCGCCCAGCAGAACATCGCGGAGGCCTCTCCGCCGTTCTGCATCGGCCACAGGGCGTTCGGCTGGTGCATCTTGAAGTAGGCGTACGCCATCGAGCCGGAGGCTATGAACGCGGCGGCACGCGTGCCCAGGCCGAGCAGGACGAAGACGCCGCCGACCAGCTGGATGACGGCCGCGTACCAGAACGGCCAGACACCGCTCTCGACGGTGCCGCCGTTCGTGCCGACCGCGCCGCCGAGGACGCCGAAGAGGGAGGCGGCGCCGTGGCAGGCGAAGAGCAGGCCGACGACGATGCGGAACAGGCCCAGGGCATACGGCTGGGCGTTGTTGAGGCGAGCGGACATGGGGGGTATCTCCTTCGGTCGGGCCGGTCCGGGGAAGACCGGCCAGGCCGGTCCGGGGAAGACCGGCCTGGGGGACGGGCCGAGCGGATACTTCACGTTAGGTTCACGTTATTGATGCTTGCAAGTTCAACATTCGGCCACCGGTCGGGTTCCGCTTTCGGCTACGTTTCGCCCGCAGCCGCACGTAGGAGAGCTCTCGCCACCACTTCCGCGACCGAAAGTGTGTCCGAATTCACTCCTGGTCGGGTGCGCGCCGCCGTCAGCCGGGGTGCGCCCCCCAAGGGGCACACCGAACACGAACTGCCTTGAATACGCCTGGATTTGACGAGATTTCAGGGATTACGGCGTCTGCATTCCTGTGCCGCTCCGTCACTCATGCGGGGTGAGGACGGACTCCTCCACGGTCTTCAGCACCTCGTTCGGCCGGGCCTGCTCCAGCCGCAGCCGCGCCCAACGGCCCCGCACCGTCAGCGTCATGAGCTGGTTGCCGAACCAGGGGCCGCCCTTTTTGCGCCAGTCGACCGGAGGCCGGGAGCAGCGGCCGTGGCGCAGGAAGCGGCGGCCCAGCGCCCGAGCCGTCGCGCTCCAGCCGAACCGGAAGCCGAGGCGTATGTACAGGGGCACGGAGTTGTGGACGGGCGAGCAGGTCAGCTGCAGGACGCGGGCGTCCGGCGCGACGCCCGAGACCCATGTCGGCTCGGCCACGTACGCGTGATGCACGTCTCCCGACAGGACCAGGATCGTTGCGGGTGCCTCCGGCCCCGAACCGACCTCGGCGATCAGATCGGCCAGCGCGGCGAAGGACGTCGGGAAGGCGGCCCAGTGCTCCAGGTCGGCCTTGCGCCGCAGGTCCTCCCCGAACCGCGCCCAGCGCGCCCCGCGCTCTCCCCGGCACAGGGCCGCGTTCCACGCCTCGGCGTCGTGCACCAGGTGCGGCAGCAGCCAGGGCAGGGAGGTGCCGATGAGGAGGTGGTCGTACGAGTCCCGTTCCTGGAGGGCCTGTTCGCGCAGCCACTCGGCCTCACCGGGGTCGAGCATCGAGCGCTTGTCCTCTTCGAGAACACGGGCCGCGCGCGAGTCCACCATCAGCAGGCGTACGCGGCCGAAGTCGCGCCGGTAGCTCCAGCGCACGGCGGCCGGGTCGACGTCGGCCTTGGCGGCGAAGGCGCGCAGGTCGTCGGTGCCGTCGGGGGCCTCGCGCACGGCCGCGTACAGCGGGTCGACGGCGAGTTCCGCGGGCGACAGGTTGCCCAGGTGCTGGTGCACCCAGTACGACATCAGGCCGCTGAGCAGCCGTTCGCGCCACCAGGGGGTGGCCCGCATGTCCTCCAGCCAGGCGGCGGAGGTGTTCCAGTCGTCGATGACGTCGTGATCGTCGAAGATCATGCAGCTCGGCACGGTGGACAGCAGCCAGCGCACCTCCGGGTCGAGCCACGACTCGTAATACAGGCGCGTGTACTCCTCGTAGTCCGCGACCTCGTTGCCCGGCGGGTCGCTCAGGTCGCGTCGGGCGGACAGCCAGCGGCGGGTCGCCTCGGAGGTCTCGTCGGCGTACACCTGGTCGCCCAACAGCAGCAGCACGTCCGGCCGTTCGCCGTCCGGGTCGGCCGCCATGCGTGCGGCGAGGGTGTCCAGGGCGTCGGGGCCGACCGGGTCCCGCTCGTCCGCGGCCGGGGTGGCCCAGCGGCAGGAGCCGAACGAGACGTGCAGCTCGTCGCCCCCCAGTGAGGTCCGGATGACGGAGGGCGGAAACGACGAGAAGGGCGCGTCCGGTAGCGGCCACACCCGTGCGCCGTCCAGGAACACCTCGTACGGCGTCGTCGTGCCCGGCGTCAGCCCGGTGACCGGCACCAGCGCATAGTGGTGGCCCGCCACCTGGAACGTGCGGGACTCACCACGGGCGCCGTCCGCACAGCGCACCTCGGCGGTGCACGGGCGGCTCGTCTCGACCCAGACGGTCGCGGACTCCCCGTCGGCAAACCTCAGCAATGGTCCCAGCCGCAGTCCGGACACCTGATCGCCCTCCTCCGTCGCCCCGTACGGTACGGAACGACGGAGGTCGGCGGGGAGGTTCCTTCACGGAATCCGCCGGATCAGCAGCCGGATCAGCAACCGCTGAGGACCGAGCTGAGCTTGCTCTTCTCCGCCGAGTCGACGGAGAGGTCGTAGTAGTACTTCACCTGAACCCAGGCGCGGACGTAGGTGCAGGCGTACGAGCTGAGCGGGGGCATCCACTCGGCGGGGTCCTGGTCGCTCTTCTGCTGGTTCACGTTGTCCGTGACGGCGATGAGCTGCGGACGGGTCACGTCGTTGGCGAAGGCCTGGCGCTGGGCGGTGGTCCACTTGCTGGCCCCGGAGTCCCAGGCCTCGGCGAGCGGGACGAGGTGGTCGATGTCGAGGTCGGAGGCGGCGGTCCAGGTGGCGCCGTCGTAGACCGAGTACCAGCTGCCGCTGGTGGCGGTGCAGGCGGAGTTGGTCACGACGTTGGAGCCGTCGCGCTTGAGGACGTACTCGCGGGTGTTGCAGGTGCCGCTGATGGTGATCCAGGTGGGGAACAGGGAGCGCTGGTAGCCGGTGCGGTCCTCGGTCGCCACGGTGAGGGAGGCGAGGTAGGTGCGGGCGGTGGCCGCGCTGACCGGGGTGGGGAGGGCGGCGGAGGCGGTCGGACCGTTGAAGAGCCCGACCGAGGCTATGAGTCCGGTGAGGGCCGCGAGTATGCTCAGCTGTCGACGCGCGTAGAACTTCGGCATGCGAACTCCCTTGGGGTGTGGGGGCGTTGGAGCGAGCGAGGGAATGCTCGCGGCGCCGTGTTGCGGGAGGGTGTGCGTACGGTTAGAAGCTAGTGACGTGCGCATGACACAACAAGGTTTATGGCCGGACTTTCGGTCGTGGGCCGGTCGCGTACCATGGACGGCGCAGAAGGGGAGTAGCTCTTCGCCGGACCGTCGACATACTGCTCAGCTCGTCTGAGCCGGCGCCCGGAGGCAGACCTCGGTCACGAGGTCGGCCAGCGAGACCTTCGGTAAGCAGTGCACATGTGTGTGCTGCCGTACCGAGGTGTCTCGTATCGCAGTCACAGCACTCTCGGTGGGGCAGTCCCGACCGATTGAGGAACCTTGATCAGCATCACCGTCACGGCGCTTGTCTTCGGCGTCGTCTTCCTGGCCGAACTGCCGGACAAGACCGCGCTCGCCGGGCTCGTCCTCGGCACCCGCTACCGCGCCTCGTACGTCTTCGCGGGCGTCGCCGCGGCCTTCGCCCTCCATGTCGCGCTGGCCGTCGCGGCGGGCAGCGTGCTGACCCTGCTGCCGCAGCGGATCGTGCACGCGGTGACGGGAGTCCTCTTCCTGGGCGGTGCCGCGGTGCTGCTGATGAAGAAGGACGAGGGCGACGAGGAGATCCGCAAGCCGGAGAACCAGTCCTTCTGGAAGGTCGCCGGTGCCGGGTTCACGCTCATCCTGGTCGCCGAGTTCGGAGACCTGACGCAGATCATGACGGCCAACCTCGCGGCCCGCTATGACGACCCGCTCTCCGTCGGCCTCGGCGCGGTGCTGGCGCTGTGGGCGGTGGCCGGACTCGGCATCGTCGGCGGAAAAGCCCTGATGAAGCGCGTCCCGTTGTCCCTCATCACCAAGATCGCGGCCCTCCTGATGGTGGCGCTCGGCGTGTGGAGCCTCTGGGAGGCGGTGGCCGGCTGAGCCCGCTCGTGCTGAACGTCCGGTGAACTGTTGCCGAAAGCGGTGGCGGATGCCCCGGCTATTTTGTACCGTGGAGAAACAAAGTGGCTCCCGCCCGTTTCCCCTGACCGGCGGGCGGGGCCGCCTTGTTCCTGTGGGGCCCTACCCTGCGCCCCGCTCCTTCCTCCGCGCCTTGGAGCTGCCGATGACGGTCACCACCGTGCCCACCGTCCTCACCGCCCGCGCCCTCCTGCTGGACATGGACGGCACCCTCGTGAACTCCGACGCCGTCGTCGAGCGCTGCTGGCGGCGCTGGTCCGAGCGGCACGGGCTGGACGCGGCCGAGGTCATGAAGGTGGTGCACGGGCGCCAGGGCTACGCCTCCATGGCGCTGCTGCTGCCTGACCGCCCCATGGAGCACAACCACGCCGACAACGCGCGCATGCTCGCCGAGGAGACCGCCGACATGGACGGCGTCGTCGCGATCCCCGGCGCGCCCGAGTTCCTCGCCTCCCTGCGCGGCGTCCCGCACGCCCTGGTGACCTCGGCCGACGTGGCGCTCTCCACGGCCCGTATGGCCGCCGCCGGCCTGGACCTTCCCGCCGTGCGCGTGACCGCCGAGTCGGTCGGTGCCAGCAAGCCGGACCCCGAGGGATTCCTCAAGGGCGCCGCCGAACTGGGCATCGACCCCGCCGACTGCATCGTCTTCGAGGATTCCGCGGCCGGAATCCAGGCCGGACGCGCGGCAGGGATGCGCGTCGTCGGCGTCGGCGCACGGGCCGACTTCCATGAGCCGGACGTGGTGGTGCCGGACCTGACACGCGTCCGGGTGGAGGCCACGGCGGACGGCACTCTTCGGCTGTACGTGCGCTGACGGAGCCCCGGGGACCGGTGCACTTCAGCCCGTCCGGTGGTGCCCGGCGAGCTGCGGTTCCAAGGCGCCGGTCGGTGCATCTCGGCCCGTCCGGCGTTTGAGGACGAGGCCCGTTCAGGGCCGACGCGGGGGTCCGGGGGCGGCAGCCCCCAGGAAGGCCCGCACCCACGCCGGGTGGAGCCCGGCAAGCCGCGGCCCCACAACCCACCCCCGGCCAGGCAAGCGCAGCGTCACGGTTCTGATGTCTCCGACTCCAGCCGCGCCCGCGTCGCCGCCCCGTACACCCCCAGCTCGTCCTCCTGGATCCCGCGCGCCCACTGGTACCGCTTGACCGCGTCCTCGACGCCCTCGTCGTAGCGGCCGCTCGCCTTGCCCGTGTAGAGGCCGAGCTGGGTCAGCCGTCGTTCGAGTTCGACGACCTCGGAGCCCTGGGAGCCGAGGCGCAGGACGGGGGGCGGAGGGCTGGCGTCTGTCGGACGCCCCGATCGTGGCGGTGGCGGTCGCGCCGGCCGTCGGCGCGCTCTGGGTCGGCTCGGCCGACCGGGACGGGCTCGGTGAGGCGCTCGTCGCCGATGGGGACGCCGAGGGTGACGGGCTCGCGCTGACGGGCGGTACCGGCGGCGCGGACGGCCGTAGCGAAGGAGCGGCCCCGGTCCGGGACGCGGCCGCGGACGCGGGGCCCGTCGACCCCTCCGGCACGCTCGCGCGTACGTCGTCGGGCAGTGCGCTTTCCCGCGACGGCTTCTCGTACGAGAACATCCCGCTCGCCAGCCCCGCCGCCGCCACGACGGCGACCACGGCCCCGCCCACGCCGAGTAGCACCGTACGGCGTCTGCCCCGCGGCTTCACCGCCTCGTCGTACCGGCCGCCCTCCGCGGGCGTCTGCTCGAACAGGCGCAGATCGGCGGCGCTAGGCGCCTCGGGGCTCACGGCGCGCAACGGCATCGTCGCCTCGGCCTCGGCCGCCGCCGCCGAAGCCGGGGCGGGCGGAGTCGGTGCGGGCGGAGTCGCCGGGTGCTCGGCCGCCCCGTAATCGCCCTCCAGTTCGACATACGGCCGAATGCGCAGCGGATCGAAGTCCTCCGCCGCCGCCTGTTCGGCCGTACGGGCATCGCGCAGGTCGTCGGACGCCCGTCGAGTGCAGCCGCAGGACGGGGTGTTGTCCGCCCCTCTGGGCGCTCCGCACTCCGGGCACTGGTGACCTTTCGGGTCTGTCACGCGTTCGTCCCTCCCTTCACGCTCCCCTCGCGAACTCCAGAGGTTATCCAGATCATCTTCGGGCCGTTGCCCCAGCCCCCGGAATATCGGCTTCCAACAGGACTCAACAGGCCATAACCGGTCACAGCGATCACCATGGACCTGTAACGAGAGCCTCGGGAGGTCTTCATGGCCGGGGATGCGCACGGTATGACGGGGAATGTGCGAGACGCACAGCCACCCGCGAAGCCCCCGAAGCGGGGCAGCGCCGCCCAGGAACACGTGTCCGGTAACGTCCTCGTCTCGATCGGCGCGCTGCTCCTCGGGCTGCTGCTCGCCGCCCTCGACCAGACCATCGTGTCGACCGCGCTGCCCACCATCGTCAGCGACCTGGGCGGCCTGGAGCACCTGTCCTGGGTGGTCACCGCGTATCTGCTGGCCTCGACCGCGGCGACCCCGCTGTGGGGCAAGCTCGGCGACCAGTACGGGCGGAAGCGACTGTTCCAGATCGCGATCGTGATCTTCCTCATCGGCTCGGCGCTCTGCGGAATGGCGCAGAACATGCCCCAGCTCATCGCCTTCCGGGCGGTGCAGGGCCTGGGCGGCGGCGGGTTGATCGTGCTGTCGATGGCGATCGTCGGGGACGTCGTCTCACCCCGTGAACGCGGCCGGTACCAGGGGCTGTTCGGAGCCGTCTTCGGCGCGACGAGCGTCCTCGGCCCGCTGCTCGGCGGACTGTTCACCCAGCACCTCAGCTGGCGCTGGGTCTTCTACATCAACCTGCCCGTCGGCGTCGTCGCCCTCGCCGTGATCGCGAGCGCCCTGCACATCCCCCGCAAGGCCACACCGCACGTCATCGACTACCTCGGCACGTTCCTCATCGCCTCGGTCGCCACCTGCCTGATCCTGGTCGCCTCCCTGGGCGGCACCACCTGGGGCTGGGGTTCGGCGCAGATCGTCGGGCTGATCGTCCTGGGCGTCGTACTGGTCGTGGCGTTCGTGGCCGTGGAGCGGAGGGCGGCCGAACCCGTCCTCCCCCTCAAGCTGTTCCGCATCCGCACCTTCACCCTGTCCGCGATCATCAGCTTCATCGTCGGCTTCGCCATGTTCGGCGCGATGACCTATCTGCCGACGTTCCTCCAGGTCGTGCAGGGCGTGACGCCCACCATGTCCGGGGTGCACATGCTGCCGATGGTCTTCGGCATGCTGCTCTCGTCCACCACCTCCGGGCAGATCGTCAGCCGTACCGGCCGCTGGAAGGTGTTCCCGATCGCGGGCACCGGAGTCACCGCCCTCGGCCTGCTCCTGCTGCACCGGCTCGACGAGAACAGTTCCACGGCCGCGATGAGCGTGGACTTCTTCGTCTTCGGCCTCGGCCTCGGCCTGGTCATGCAGGTGCTGGTCCTCATCGTGCAGAACGCGGTCTCGTACGAGGATCTCGGCGTCGCCACCTCCGGCGCGACCTTCTTCCGCTCGATCGGCGCCTCCTTCGGCGTCGCCATCTTCGGCACGGTCTTCGCGAGCCGCCTCGGCGACAAGCTGACCGACGCCTTCCAGGGCACCCGGCTCCCGGCCGGCGTCTCGGCGAACTCCCTCGAATCCGACCCACGCGGCATCGGCTCCCTGCCGCCCGACCTGCGCCCGCCCGCCCTGCACGCGTACGCGGCGTCCATCACCGATGTCTTCCTGTACGCCGCCCCCGTCGCCCTGGTCGGCTTCGTACTTGCCTGGTTCCTCAAGGAGGACAAGCTGCGCGGCTCCGTCACCGCGCCCGACGTCACCGAGACGCTCGCCAGCAATCCGGTCGAACGGTCCTCGTACGACGAGGTGTGCCGCGCACTGTCCGTGCTGGGCACCCGCGAGGGCCGGCGCGAGATCTACCGGGAGATCACCGAACGGGCGGGCTACGACCTGTTGCCCGCGTCGAGCTGGCTGCTGCTGCGGATCAAGAAGTACGGCTGGGCCGAGCCGGGCGTGCTCGCCGAGCGCAGTTCTGTGCCGCTGCGGGTCATCATCGCCGCGGGCCGCCAGATCGAGGAACAGCGCCTGGCCACCCGTGAGGGACTCGACCTCGTCCTCACCGACGAGGGCCGCGAGGTCGCCGAACGGCTCGCGCAGGCCCGCGAGCAGTCCCTGGCGGAACTGCTCGGCGACTGGTGGGGCCCCGACCGGCCGACGGACCTCGCCCAGCTGGTCGGCCGGCTCAACGACGAACTGTGCGGCTCGGACCGGGAACAGCCGCACAACGGGACTCCTCCGTTGGGCCGTTCGCCTACGGGGGCGCCTTAGCCGGTGTCGAGAGACCGGTGCAGTACCCCCGCCAGAGGGCGGCCGCGACGGGGGGGTTGTAGGGCTCCGGGGTGATCGTCCAGGTCATCCGCTCACTCTGCGGACACGGTGTGCGGGGAGCGCAACCGGATGTGCGTGACCCCCGCGGAGTCCAGTACCTGCGTCTTCTCCCACTCGATGTGCTGGTCGCCGAGGTTGTCGAACAACCGTCGCCCGCCGCACGCCAGTACCGGCACCACGTGCAGCAGCAGTTCGTCCAGCCGGCCGTTCCGGATGAACTGCTGCACGAGGTCCGCCCCGCCCGCCAGTGACACGTCCTTCCCGTCGGCCGCCTCCCGCGCCAGCTCCAGCGCGCGCTCCGGGCCCTCGGTGACGAAGTGGTAGGTGGTGCCGCCCTTCTTCACGACGGACTCGCGGGCGTGGTGGGTGACGACGTACACCGGCGCGTGGAACGGCGGCTCTTCGCCCCAGGGGATCTCCCCGGTGACGAACATGCCGTGGCCCATCACGACCGCGCCGGGCCGCACGATGTGCTCGGCGATCAGGTCGTCGTCCGGGCCCGTCGTCCCACCCTTCATCCCCTGCATCTCGCGGAACGTCCGCAGCCCGTACACCCACGAGTGCAGCCGCTCCCCGCCGATGCCGAGCGGATGCTCGCGCCCCGACTCGGGTCCCGCGATGTACCCGTCGAGCGACATGGCCAGCCGTGCGATGACCTCACTCATGACAACCTCCTCAGCCGTAGCACCCGCGCGGTGCCTGTTCGTGATGCCTTCACCCCTACGTCGATCGGACCGCCGCCGAATCGACACACCACCCGAACGAATCGCGCCCTGAGCGCCGCGCCGACGCCGTTTGAGGGGTGCCTTCCGGGCAACCCGACCGGGGAACCGGCCCGACGGGGCCGACACAACGGAAGGCACCCATGTCCACAGGCATGATCATTGCTCTGATCGTGATCGTGGCGGCCGTGGTCGTTGTCGCGGCCGTCCTGACCATGCGTTCCCGGGGCCCGCGCGGCGGCCGGGACCTGAAGCGGCGCTTCGGACCCGAGTACGACCGGACCCTGGCCCGGCACGACGGGGACGCGAAGGCCACCGAGCGGGAGCTCACGGAGCGCGTGGAGCGGCACGGGTCGCTGCGCGAGCAGCCGTTGGAGCCCGGCCGGCGCGAGCAGTTCGAGGCTCGCTGGACGGCCGTACAGGAGCGCTTCGTGGACGCGCCGCGTGAAGCCGTCGGCGAGGCGGACCGGCTCCTCGCGGAACTCGCCGCCGTCCGGGGCTTCCCCGAAGGCGACCGCTACGACGAACAGCTCGCCGCGCTCTCCGTCCACCACGCCCACCACGTCCACGGCTACCGGCGCGTCCACCGCGTCGTCAGCGCGGGTGCGGGCGGGCAGGACGGCGACCGCGCCGACACCGAGGAGATGCGCGAGTCGCTGGTCGAGGCCCGGGCCCTCTTCGACGACCTCATGAAGCCGACCCGCGAGGACTCCGCGAAGCCCGCCATGCGCAAGGAGACCGCCCGCAACGACGCCAGCGGCAGCGGCAGCCATCTGCCGTGGGCCTTCAACCGGCACCACGCAAAGGGGAGTTGAGCGACATGACGGACGCGACGACCGGCGCCGGCGCCGAGGACAGGACGAAGCGGCGCTCGGTCACACCGATCCCGCCGGAGACGACCGGGACGACCCAGACGCCGGAGGCGGCCGAGCGTGAGCCCGTTCGGGGCGCCGGCGACCTCGCGGGCGGCGGAGCGGCCGGACTGCGCGAAGACCGTACGACAGGACGGGTGATGGGACAGGAGAAGGGACAGGAGACGGATCGCGAGGGCGTCGCCTCCGACCTCCACAGCACCTCCGACAAGGGCCGCCCCAGCACCTCCGGCACCGCCCACCGCACCGGCACCACCTCCACCACGCCCGCCGCGACCACCACCCGGCTCCTCCCGCACGAGGAGTGCGACAAGCTGGAGCTCCGGCTCCGGCAGGCCGTCTCCGGGTTCGTCGACGGGCCCCGGGACGCCGTCGAGGAGGCCGACCACGTGGTCGAGGAGATCGCAGGCCGCTTCACGGAGGCACTCACCCGGCGCCGTCGCACCCTGCGCATGTCCTGGCAGGACGGCGAGCGGGGCGAGAAGTCGGGGTCCCCGGCCACGCACCCCGACACCGAGCAGCTCCGACTGGCGCTGCGGGACTACCGCGAGCTGGCCGAACGGCTCCTGCAAAGCTGACTCCCGCAGCGCTGACCGGCTCCTACAGGGCCGACTCCGACTCGCCCGCCGCCGTCCGGCGCCCCCGCCGCTCGCGTACGACCTCCTCGACGTCGTACGGCTTCATACCGAGCGGGGGGCCGGGCGGCGGCTTGAACATCATGTCGCGGATCTTGACGTTGATCTCGGTGATGATCTTCCGCGCGATCCGCTCCGAGGGCGCCGCGTACGCCGCGGCGAGCGCGTCCTCGGCCTCCTTGCGCAGGGCGAGCGTCGGCGGCAGCACGGAGAGGCCCTCGCGCGCCATCTTCTGCTTGATCCACCAGAGTTCGTCGTACGAGGTGTCGGAACCCGACGGCAACGGCTTGCCCGCGCCCGGCAGTTGGGCGAACTCTCCGCGCCGCTCGGCGTCACGGATCTGCTTGTCGACCCAGGACTCGAACGGGACACCCGGTGGCTTTCGCTCGGTCATGAGTCCATTGTGCCGGACGCGGCACCGCCGGGCGATTTATCATGCGGCCGCTGTGTAAGGACACTTCAAGAGGAGCAGCGCGTGCTCGAACTGACCATGGCCACCGTCTCCGGGGCGGAAGAGGGGGCCACGGCCGGCATGCTCATGGCCGACGCACCCAGTGAGCCCGGCGCCGTGCTGCGGGTGGGGCGTGACAAATCCGTGTGCCGTCTCGTGACGCCCGACGACTGGCTGTTCATCTCACGGGTCCACCTGGAGTTCCTGTGCGGCCCGGAGGGGACCTGGCAGGTGACCTGGCTGCGCGGCTCGCAGGACGACCCGTCCTCCGAGGTCCGGCTGATCGTCGGCGAGTACGCGCAGCCGCTCGTCTACGGCGGGACCGTGCCGCTGCCGAGGGGCGGCAACGGCGAGATCGTCGTCCTGGACCGCACCGCCCCGCGCAGCGTCAACGTCGGCTTCTACCACGAGTTCTGAGCGGAACCCGAGTCCTGAGCAGGACACGGGGTTCCCGGTGGGCAGGGGCTACGCCAGCACGCGCGCGAGTGCGAAGCCGTCGTGGCCCTTGCTGCCCACCGTCTGGATCGCCGTGCCGCTCAACCGCGGGTGCGAGGCGATCAGTTCGATGGCGGCGCGGGTGCCCAGCACGTCGGGTGACGTGCTGTCCGCGTCGGCGACCCGGCCGCTCCGTACGACGTTGTCCACGACGATCAGGCTGCCCGCGCGCGTGAGCCTGAGCGCCCACTCCACGTAGCGCGGGTTGTTGGCCTTGTCGGCGTCGATGAAGACCAGGTCGAAGGGCGCCGGGTTCTCGTCGGCCAGCTTGGGCAGCGACTCCAGGGCGGGGCCCACCCGCACCTCGACGATCCGGTCCAGGCCCGCGCGCGCGATGTTGCGGGTGGCGACCTCGGCGTGCTTGGCGCTGTATTCGAGCGAGACCAGACGGCCGTCCTCGGGCAGTGCGCGGGCCATCCAGATGGTGCTGTAGCCGCCGAGGGTGCCGATCTCCAGGATGGTGCGGGCGTCCTGGATCTGGGCGAGGAGCTGCAGGAACTTGCCCTGGGGTGGGCTGACGGCGATGGACGGCAGCTCGGCCGCCTCGCTGTCGCGCAACGCCGCCTGCAGTGCTTCGTCGTTCGGCGAGAGCTGGGTGGCGAAGTAGTCGTCCACGTCGTCCCAGAGCTGCGACTCGCTCATTCACCTACGCCTTTCATAGGGCTCGTCAACGCTGCCAACAGCGCGTCAGCCGGTCGGGTCAACGATTTCGAGTATGCGCCGGTTCCGGCCGCCGGGCTTCGATCGCTCCTACTTCTCCGTCGCGGAAGCAACCGTCGCGGAAGCAACCGTCGCGGGAGCCTCCACCGCGGGCGCCGACCCCGGCAGGGGCTTCCCCGCCGACTCGGCCATGAACCACACCGCCACACCGCCGACGACCGCCGCCGCCATCATGTAGTACGCGGGCATCATCATGTTGCCGGTCGCGCCGATCAGGGCCGTGACCACCAGCGGGGTCGTGCCGCCGAACAGGGACACCGACACGTTGAAGCCGATCGACAGGGAGCCGTAGCGGACCCGGGTCGGGAACAGGGCCGGGAGGGCCGAGGGCATCGCGGCCGTGAAGCAGACCAGGAGCAGACCCAGCGCCCCCATGCCCAGCGCGACCGCCGCCAGGCTGCCCTGGCGGATCAGCAGGATCGCCGGGACGGAGAGGAACAGGAAGCCCACGCAGCCCGCCGCGATCACCGGGCGGCGGCCGATCCGGTCGGTCAGGGCGCCCGCGAAGGGCTGGACGACCATCATCAGCACCATCACGCCGAGCACCACGAGCAGCCCGTGCGTCTCGTCGTACTTGAGCTCACTGGTCAGATAGCTCGGCATGTACGACAGCAGCATGTAGTCGGTGACGTTGAAGACCAGGACCAGGCCCATGCACAGCAGCAGGGCGCGCCACTGGCCGGTGATCATCTCGCGCAGCGGGACCTTCGGGCGGCTCGCCTCCGCCTTCTCGACCTCCGCCGCGAAGGCCGGGGTCTCCTCCAGCCGCATCCGCAGATACAGGCCGATGATGCCCATCGGACCCGCGATCATGAACGGGATGCGCCAGCCCCAGGACACCAGGTCGTCGGCGGACAGCAGCGCGGTCATCAGGGTGACCAGGCCCGCGCCGCCGATGTAGCCGGCCAGCGTGCCGAACTCCAGCCAGCTGCCCAGGAAGCCGCGCCGCTTGTCCGGCGCGTACTCGGCGATGAAGGTCGAGGCGCCGGCGTACTCACCGCCGGTCGAGAAACCCTGGACGAGACGGGCCAGGAGCAGCAGCAGCGGGGCGCCGACGCCGATCGTGGCGTACGACGGGATCAGGCCGATCGCGAAGGTGCCCGCCGCCATCATGATCATCGTCAGTGCGAGGACCTTCTGGCGGCCGATCCGGTCGCCGAGCGGGCCGAAGAACATGCCGCCGACGGGACGGACCAGGAAGGCCGCGGCGAAGGCGCCGAACGTGGACAGGAGCTGGGCGGTGGGGTTGCCGGACGGGAAGAAGACCTTGCCCAGCGTTACCGCGATGTAGCTGTAGACACCGAAGTCGAACCACTCCATCGCGTTGCCCAGCGCGGCCGCCTTCACGGCGCGGCGGACGAGAGCGGGGTCGGTGGCGGTGACCGGTCGGGCGGGGGTGGAGGTGCGGGCGCGTACGGGGGGAGCGGTGAATGTGGCGGACGCCAAGACTTCGCTCGCCTACCTTTCGACGGGGACAGGGACGCGGCCCGCGGCGGCGATGACGGTGGGCCGAAAAGCGACCATAGGGCGCGAGCCGTCCTCACGGGTCGCACCCAGGTCGTTGCGCAGTGCATGTAAACACCACGTGTGCAGGTGCGTATGCCCGCTCGAACACGTTTCTCGCCGTCGCTCGTTGTGATCCATCTCGCGTCCCTCGGAGGCAACCCGCCCTCCCACGCACTATCGTCATTCGGACAAAAGAGGAAAAGACGTGACGTGAACCAGGGGTGGACGGCGTCTCTCTCCGGGAGCCCTGCGAGCCCCAGGGTGCGCATCCGGACGACGGAGCGGAGGCCGACGAGGCGTGGCGAACGTGGAGCAAAGCGGGCGACCGACGAAGGCCTTCCGGGCAACGGCAGCCGAAGCGGCCGGGGGACGCCTGCGTGTGGCGCGCCTGGGGCTGTGGCTGGTGGCGGCGATCCTCGCCGTACGACAGGTGGCCGTCGTCCTCAGCACGCCGAGGGGCGAGCGGCTGACCGATCTGGAGACCTGGGTCGGCCCGAACGGCGTCCTGCATGTGAACGGTTCGCTCTACGACTCGACGCAGTTCACCGGCACGCCGTTCGGCGGGCTCGTCCTGAAGCCGCTCACCAAGGCCGCCGAGCAGGCCCTCGGCTGGGGCTGGACCTTCGGCACGCTGCTGCTGGTCGTCGCGCTCGGTCTGGTCGTGGCCCGTGCGCTGCCGCAGCCGGTGAGCAGAAGGACCTCGCTGCTCGCCGCGCCGGTCGCCGTCAGCCTGCTGATGCTGTCGCTGCCGGTGCGCAACGCCCTGTGGCTCGGACAGACGAGCATCATGCCGGTCCTGCTGGTGCTGGTCGGCTGCTTCGCCGTGCGCGGGCAGCGGGCCGGCGGCGTCCTGATCGGTCTGGCCGCGGCGCTCCAGCCGACCGTGCTGCTCTTCGCACCGCTGCTGTGGTTCACGGGCCGCCGCCGGGCCGCCCTGACCACGGGGATCACGTTCGCCGCGTGCACCGCGCTCGCGTGGGCGGCGATGCCGCACGACTCGTACATCTACTGGGTGCACCACATGGCGGGCACCGGTCTCGGCGGCAAGGCCGACGACCTCGCCAACCAGTCCCTGCACGGCGCGCTGCTCCGGCTCGGCCTTGAGGGCCCGCTGGAGATCGCCCTCTTCTTCACGCTGGGCACGGCGGTCGCGGTGCTCGGTGTGCGGCGCGCGGTGCGTTACGCGCGCGACGGCCAGCTGCTGCTCGCGGTGGCGATCACGGGGTGCGCGGCGATCGCGGTGTCCCCGACGACCTGGCAGCACCAGCTGCTGTGGGTGCTGCTCGCGGTCGTCGGAAGGGTCGGCAAGCGGGCCTCCGACCGGTACGTGTGGCCGGTCGCCGTCGTCCTGATGATGACGCTGCCGGGCAGGATGATGCTGCCGAACATGTCGCAGATGTACGTCCTGCGGGACAACGTCGTCCTCCTCGCGGCCCTCGTCGCCGCGACCGCGATCCCGTTCCTGTCCCGCACGTCGCCGTACTACCGGGCGCCGGTCCCGGCCCCGTACGCACCCGCGGTCCCGGCCCGCCTCAGGCACGTCCCCCTGCTGCCGGCGCTGCGCCGGGTCCTGGCCCGCCCGAACCTCCTCCTGGAACTCCTTCTCATCCGCGTCACGTACGCCGCCTACCAGAAGGTGCGGCTCGCGGCGACCGGCGGCACCAACTCGCAGGGCCGGGCGACCGCCGAGGACCACGGTCACCAGATCCTGGATCTGGAGCGGTGGCTGCACATCGACGTCGAGCACTGGGTCAACCACACGGTCGTCAAGGTCGACCGGCTGAGCCATTTCTTCGACTTCTACTACGAGTCGTTCCATTTCGTGGTCCCGCTGACGGTCCTCGCCGTCCTCTACTGGCGCCGCCCGGCCGACTACCGCTGGGCCCGGGCCGCGCTGGGCTTCGCCACGCTCCTCGCCCTGGTCGGCTTCTGGCTCTACCCTCTGGCGCCGCCGCGCCTCCTGCCCGGCCTCGGCGTCATCGACACCGTCCACGGCGTCCAGGACTTCTCCAAGCCGGACTACGGCACCTTGACGGCGCTGACCAACCAGTACGCGGCGATGCCCTCGCTGCACTTCGGCTGGTCGCTGTGGTGCGGGGTGGTCATCGCCGTGCTCGCCCCCAGGTGGTGGATGAAGGCCCTGGGACTGCTCCACCCGCTCCTGACGGTCTCGGCGATCGTCGCGACGGGCAACCACTGGGTCCTGGACGCGGCGGGCGGCGCGCTCGTCGTCGGCGCCGGCTTCGGACTGACGTACCTCCTTCAGGGCCCACGGGCGAAACCGGCCACGGCGGCGGCGACCAGCGAGGAACCGGTGGCCGTGAGGGAACGGGCGGTGGGCTGAGGGGTCCGCGTCCCGAGGTGCCTGCCCAGCGGGTGACAGCGCCGCCCCGTTCGCGGTGCAATGTTGTGCGGAGGCGCCATGGACTGGGACGAGGATGTCTGGCGGGGGCGGGATGCCGTACGGGCCCAGGCCTGGACCGACGCCTACGACGTACTCGCGCGGGCCGACGTGCAGCGCCCCCTCGACACCCCCGATGTCGAGTTGTTCGCCGAGGCCGCCGACATGCTGGGGCGGTGTGACGATGCCGTGGGGCTGCTGCGGCGGGCCTACACCGCGTATGCCGAGGCCGGAACCGTGGGGGCGGCGCTGCGGTGTGCGTACTGGCTGTGCAAGGCGTTGGCGTGGGGCGGCGACTTCGCGCAGTCGGGTGCCTGGCTGGCCCGCGCACGACGACTGGCGGCCACCGAACCCGACTGCCCGGAGTGCGCCTACCTGCTCATGCTGGAGGCCGAGCTGCACTTCCGGGCGGGCGAGCCGGAGCAGATGCTCGACACCGCCCGCCGGCTGGGCGAGGCCGTCGCGTCCCGCGCGGACGCCGACCTCGCGGCCGGTACGGCGATGACGCTGGGCCTCGCCCTGGTCAGCAACGGGCAGGTCGCGGCCGGGCTCGCCGAGCTGGACGAGGCGATGGTCGCCGTCGCCGACGGCGGGCCCACCGCCCGCTGCACCGGAATGATCTACTGCGTCGTCATCGGCACCTGCCAGGACCTCCAGGAACTGCGCCGCGCCCAGGAGTGGAGCGAAGCCCTGGCCGAGTGGTGCGCGGCCCAGCCCGACTTCACCGGCGCCTACCGCGGCCTGTGCCGCGTGCACCGCGTCGCGCTGCTCCAGCTCGGCGGCGCCTGGCCGGACGCCGTCCGCGAGGCCCGCCTGGCCTGCACCCAGCTCACCGCGGGATACGGCGGACAGGTCGCGGGCGGTGCCTTCTACCAGCTGGCCGAACTGCACCGCCTGCGCGGCGACTTCACCGAGGCCGAGCAGGCCTACCGGGACACCCTCCACCACGGCTGGGACGCCCAGCCCGGCCTCGCCCTCCTGTGGCTGACCCGAGGCCGCGTCGAGGCGGCGACGGCGGCGATCCGCCGGGCACTGGCCGAGACGGCCGAGCCGCTGCGCAGGGCACGCCTGCTGCCCGCCGCGGTGGAGATCCTGCTCGCGGAGGGTGAGGCGGGCGCGCGGGAGGCGGCCCGGGCCGCCGATGAACTGGAGGACATCGCCGCCTTCCACCGCGCCGCCGCCCTGCGGGCCATGGCCGGGCAGGCCCAGGGAGCGGTGCGGCTGGCCGGGGGCGCGGCGGGCCAGGCCCTGCCCCCGCTCCGGGAGGCCGGGCGGATCTGGCGCGAGCTGGACGTGCCGTACGAGGCCGCGCGCGTCGAGGTGGCGATCGGCCTTGCCTGCCGGGCGCTCGGCGACGAGGACTCGGCGGGCTGGGAGCTGGACGCGGCACGCCAGGTCTTCGAGCGGCTCGGCGCCGTGCCGGACATCGAAAGGACCGAGCGTCTGACCGTGGGCGCCGAGTACCGGCACCCGACGCTCTCACCCCGCGAACTCGAAGTCGTACGGCTCATCGCCCGCGGCCACACCAACCACGCCATCGCCACCGAGCTGGTCCTCAGCGAGAAGACCGTCGCCCGGCACGTCAGCAACATCTTCGGCAAGCTCGACGTCACCTCCCGCACCGCCGCGGCCGCCTACGCCTTCGAGCACGGACTCGTGCAGCGGGACACACCTGCGTAGAACCACCCATACGCTCCGCCCGGCGAATGGGCATTCCTCTCGATGCGCCCGGCTCCGCACCGGCGCGAGCATCGAAACGTGTCCGACGACCCGACCGGTACAGCCGGTCTCCACGAACAGGTCCGCGCCGCGCGGCTACGGCTCGCCGACTGCGCCGCCGACCTCGGCACCCTGCTGCGACTGCTCGGCGAGCACGCCGAGGCCGAGCGGCTGCTGCGCCGGGCCGTGGAGATCTACGAGGCCGACCGCCGGACACATCCCGCCACCACCAGCAACGGCACGCCCGTCACCAGCGAGGAGCTGTCATGCATACCGAGCGCATCGAAACCGTCGTCGTCGGCGGAGGCCAGGCAGGTCTCGCCACCGGATACCACCTCGCCCGTACCGGCCGTCCCTTCGTGATCCTGGACGCGGGCGAGCGCGTCGGTGACGCCTGGCGTGGGCGCTGGGACTCACTGCGGCTGTTCAGCCCCGCCAAGTTCGACGGGCTGCCCGGGCTGCCGTACCCCGGCCCCGCCTGGTCGTTCCCCACCCGCGACGAGTACGCCGACTACCTCCAGGCCTACGCCGCCTGGGCCGAACTGCCGGTGCGGACCGGCGTCTCGGTGCGGCGGGTGTCGTACGAGGGTGGCCGCTACGTCGTCGAGACGGAGACGGCACAGGGGGCTCGGACCTACGAGGCGGACAACGTCGTCGTCGCCGCAGGCTACGACCGGCTGCCGAAGACGCCTTCCTTCGCCGGCGAACTGGCCCCCGACATCACGCAGTTGCACGCCGTCGACTACCGCAATCCCGACCAACTGTGCGACGGCCCCGTCCTGATCGTCGGCGCCGGCAACTCGGGCGCCGACATCTCGCTCGAACTCGCCCGCACCCACAGCGTGTTGCTGTCCGGCCCGCACCCGGGACAGATCCCGTGGCGGATCGAGCACCGCAAGGCCAGGGTCCTGACACCCGCCCTGTTCTTCGCCTTCCGGCACCTGATCACCGTACGCACCCCGATGGGCCGCAAGCTGCGCCCTAAGGTGCTCGCCCACAGCGCCCCACTGATCCGCGTCAAGCCCGCCGATCTCAAGGCGGCCGGTGTCCGGCGCGTGGCACGCACGAGCGGGGTGCGCGAGGGCAGGCCGGTACTCGCCGACGGGTCGGCCCCCGATGTCGCCAACGTCGTGTGGTGCACGGGGTTCAGGCCGGACATCTCCTGGATCGACCTGCCCGGGGCGAACGTGTTCGACGAGGACGGTGAACCCGCCCAGCGCCGCGGAGTCGTCGAGACACAGCCCGGCCTGTACTTCGTCGGCAGGCTCTTCCAGTACGCCATGGCCTCGTCGATGATCCAGGGCGTCGGCCGGGACGCCGAGTTCGTCGTACGACACCTCGCCGCGCGCTCCCTTCCGGCGCGGGCCGAGCAGCGCACGGCTGGGCAGGGCACCGCCGGGCAGAGCAGTGCGGCCCTCGGGGGAGGCAGGAACGGCGCGTAGGGGGACGTTCCTGCCTCCCCCGACGTTCCGTGTTTCGTGGGACGGGCCGGCGGCGCCGGGATGCCGCCGGCCCGAGCGTGTCAGGCCACCTCGACCTGGAGGTGCTTCACGCCGTTGATCCACGCGGAGCGCAGGCGGCTCGGGTCGCCGGTCAGGGTGAGGTTCGGCAGGGCCTCGGCGATCGCGTTGAAGATGAGGTCGATCTCCAGGACGGCCAGGGACTTGCCGAGGCAGTAGTGCGGGCCTCCGCCGCCGAAGCCGAGGTGGGGGTTGGGATCGCGGGTGATGTCGAAGGTGTCGGGGTCGGTGAAGACCTCGGGGTCGTGGTTGGCGGAGGCGTAGAAGATGCCGACCCGGTCGCCCTTCCTGATCAGCTTCCCGCCCAGTTCGGTGTCCTGAGTGGCCGTGCGCTGGAAGGAGTTGACCGGGGTCGCCCACCGCACGATCTCCTCGGCCGCCGTCTGCGGACGCTCCCTCTTGTACAGTTCCCACTGCTCGGGGTGGGTGAGGAAGGCGTGCATGCCGTGGGTGATGGCGTTGCGGGTGGTCTCGTTGCCCGCCACGGCCAGCATCAGCACGAAGAACCCGAACTCGTCGGAGTTGAGGTTGCCTTCGTCCTCGGCCGCCACCAGCGTGGTGACGATGTCCTTCGCGGGGCACTGCTTCCGGTCCGCGGCCATGTTCATGGCATAGGCGATGAGTTCGGTGGCCGACTCGGCGCCGACCTCCTCGGTGATCGCGTACTCCGGGTCGTCGTACGAGATCATCTTGTTGGACCAGTCGAAGATCTTGGCCCGGTCGTCCTGCGGGATGCCGATGAGCTCGGCGATGGCCTGCAAAGGCAGTTCGCAGGCGACCTCGGTGACGAAGTCGAAGGGGCCGGGGCGCGCACCGGCCTCCCGCGCGATGGCGTGGGCGCGGTCGCGCAGCCGTTCCTCCAGCGCCCGTATGGCGCGCGGAGTGAAGACGCGCTGCACGATCTGGCGGACCCGGGTGTGCTCCGGCGGGTCCATGTTGAGCAGGATCAGCCGCTGGGCGTCGATGGCGTCGCGCTCGATGTGCTCGTTGAAGCGGATGATCGCCGTGTTGAGGTACGAGGAGTACAGCTCCGGGTGCGTCGAGACGTACTTGACGTCGGCGTGCCGGGTGACGGCCCAGTACCCCTCGTCCTGGAAGCCGGCGAGGTTGGCCGACTGCGGGATCCAGCGCACCGGTTCGGCCCGGCGCAGCTCGGCGAACTCCGGCAGGGGCACACGGTGGTGCAGCAGGTCGGGGTCGGTGAAGTCGAACCCGTCGGGGAGAGCTGGACAGGGCATGGGCGACTCCGGCTTGAGTTCTGACGGTCCATCAGTTCTGCAGGTTTGCCGTGAAGGTAGTAACGGGTTCTACAAGAGGCAATAGGTATGGCAAGCCGAATTGCGTGCACGACCCTTGCGGTTGTGGTTGAGCTGTCAGCAGACTGCACAGGGAACTAGAACACGTACTAGTTCAGCGTGGCGGGGCCGGCCGGGACGCCCCCGCGCCGCGCGGGTACCGGAGGAGAGGATCCCCCCATGGCCGCGGAACCCGTGATCGTCGAGGCCGTACGCACCCCCATCGGCAGGCGCGGCGGAGCGCTCGCCAACCTGCATCCCGCCTACCTCCTGGGCGAGACCTACCGTGAACTCCTCGGCCGCACCGGCATCCCCGCCGACGCGGTCGAACAGATCGTCGGCGGCACGGTGACGCACGCCGGCGAACAGTCCATGAACCCCGCGCGCACGGCCTGGCTCACCATGGGCCTGCCCTACGAGACGGCGGCGACGACGGTCGACTGCCAGTGCGGGTCCTCGCAGCAGGCGTCGCACATGACCGCCAACATGATCGCGGCCGGCGTCATCGACGTCGGCATCTCGTGCGGCGTCGAGGCGATGTCGCGGGTGCCGCTGGGGTCGGGATCGAAGCACGGGCCCGGGAAGCCGTTCCCCGACGAGTGGAACGTGGACCTGCCGAACCAGTTCGAGGCGGCGGAGCGGATCGCCCGTCATCGCGGGCTGACGCGCGAGAACGTCGACTCACTCGGCCTCATCTCGCAGGAACGGGCCGCCGTGGCCTGGGCGGAGGAGCGCTTCAAGAAGGAGACGTTCGCCGTGCAGGTGCCCACCACCGAGGACGAGCAGCGTGCCGGGCAGGGCATGTGGCGGCTCGTCGACCGGGACGAGGGCCTGCGCGACACGTCGATGGAGGCGCTGGCCGGCCTGAAGCCGGTCATGCCGACGGCCGTCCACACGGCGGGCAACTCGTCGCAGATCAGCGACGGCGCCGCCGCCATCATGTGGGCCTCGAAACGGATGGCGCGGGCCCTGAAGCTGAAGCCGCGCGCACGGATCGTGGCACAGGCGCTGGTCGGTGCCGACCCGCACTTCCACCTCGACGGCCCGATCGACGCGACGCGCACCGTGCTGGGCAAGGCCGGGATGACGCTGAAGGACATCGACGTCGTCGAGATCAACGAGGCGTTCGCGTCAGTGGTGCTGAGCTGGGCGCAGGTCTTCGAGCAGGACCTGGAGAAGGTCAACGTCAACGGCGGCGCGATCGCACTCGGGCATCCCGTGGGGGCGACGGGAGCGCGGCTCATCACGACGGCGCTTCATGAACTGGAGCGCACGGACAAGGAGTTCGCGCTCATCACCATGTGCGCGGGCGGCGGCCTGGCCACCGGGACCATCATCCAACGGCTGTAGACGCGCCCCGAGCGACGAACTGACGGAACGCGTCGGGCCGGAACGAGAGCACCGGCCCGGCGGGGGTCTTTGAATCGCGGACGGCGATGGTGGGGGTGGCGGACGGCTTTCCCCAACCTCCGCGTGTCTCGACGGAGTTGTCGCTGGACGCGGGGGGTGGTCGCGGGCTCGGGCCGCTCGACGCGGTGGTCCACAAATGAGGTGTGAGCCCGGCGGTCGGGGGTGGTAGGACCGTCTGGTTCGAGTGCCTGAGATGAGGCGGTGAGACCGTGGACGAGGTGACGGTGCGTGAGATGCGGCCGGAGGACGAGCCGGGCGTGGCCGCTCTGTTCGCGTCCTGCGAGGACTACTTCGTCGCCGCGACCGGCAATCCGGCTCTCCCGGGGGACGTACAGAGCCTGTACTACGCGCTTCCCGACGGCGCGGACTTCGACCAGAAGCGCGTGCTGGTGATGTGCCGGGGCGAGAGGGTCGTCGGCCTGGTCGATGTCGTGGACCGGCATCCCGATGTCGAGAGCTGTTCGGTGGGGATGTTCCTCGTCGCCCCCGAGGCCCGGCGTGAGGGCTTGGGCGCGAGCGTCGCGGGCCGCCTGATCGAGGAGGCGGCCGGGCGGGGGATGCGGACGGTGGCCGCCACGTGCCCGGGGGAGTGGGAGCCGGGGCTGGGGTTCCTGCGGAGCCTCGGGTTCGAGGTCGGTGCGCCAAAGGCCCACGCGGGTGGGGCGATGGGCAATCGGACGCGGCGGGCCGAGGAGACCGGCCTGTGCACGGCGAGGTTGCAGCTCGCGGACCGATGAGTTTCGCGCGCCATCGCCGTCTCCCTCTGTGAACCGGAGGACATGGAGGTGTGTGCGGTGGACGCGGCGACACGGCAGGAATCCCTGAAACGGCTGGACGTCCTGGTCGGCGAGTGGGTGGTGGAGGCCGAGTTTCCGGGGATGGAGGTGCCTCCCGGGCGCAGTGTGTTCGAGTGGACCTTGGACGGGCGGTTCCTGGTCCAGCGGACGCAGGCGCCGAACCCGGCACCGGAGAGCATGGCGATCATCGCTGCCGACCCGGAGACGGGCGGCTACACGCAGCACTACTACGACTCGCGGGGCGTCGTACGGCTGTACGCCATGACCTTCGACGAGGGGGTGTGGCAGTTGCTGCGCGAGAGGTCGGACTTCACGCCGCTGAGCTTCCGGCAGCGGTACGTCGGGTACGTGAGCGAGGACGGCGACACCATCCGCGGCGCCTGGGAGATCGCTCGTGGCGAGTCGGCCGCCTGGGAGCGGGACTTCGCCCTCTCGTACCGCCGGAGCCGCTGAGATGAGTTCCGGCAGGCACCCCGGTGACATCGTGCGCGGCATCGTCGACGCGAACCTGTACATGGTGCTCGCCACCGCCGACGCGGACGGGCGGCCGTGGAGCTCGCCCGTCTACTTCGCCCACGATGGGTGCCGCGAGTTCTTCTGGGTGTCGTCGCCGCAGACCCGGCACTCCCACAACATCGCCGTGCGACCCGAGGTGGGCCTCTCGGTCTTCGACTCGTCGGTGCCGATCGGGACGGGCCAGGGCGTGTACATGGCCGCGGTCGCCGGGGCCGTGGTGGGCCCGGACGCCGAGCGTGCGATCGAAGTGTTCTCCCGTCGGTCCCTGCGGCACGGCGGGAGGGCCTGGACTCTCGACGACGTACAGGGCGACTCCGGTATGCGGCTGTACCGGGCGGTCGCCGACGACCACTCGATCCTCGCCAAGGACGGCCGGCCGGACCATCGCATCCCGGCCGACCCCGGCTGACGTACGGCCCTATTCCCGCCCCGAGGCCAGCACCGCCAGCAGCCCCGTCGCCACCGCCGCGACCAGCAGCGGAAGGCCCAGGCCGTGGTGGATCACCAGCCATGCGCCGAGCCAGGCCCCGCCCGCCATCGCCACGACGGAGGCCGAGCGGCGCGGGGAGCGGTGACCCGAGCCGCCGCCCGCGCGGGAGTCGGAGGCGAGCCCCGTCAGGGTCATCGTGAGGACGGTCGTGGTGAGGTCGGGGACGCCGAGCTTGCGGACCGTGGCGTTGCGCAGACCCATCGCGAAGGCGGTGAGGGCGATCAGGGCGTAGTCGCCGGCGGTGGCGTGCGGCGCGGCGAAGGCGGCCACCGCGGAGGCGCCCACCAGGGCCGCCTCGGCGGCCAGGACGAGCCGGGTCCAGGTACGGCGCGACCCCTCGCCCCGCCACCGCGCCACCCGCCCTCCGGCCACCGCGCCCAGCAGGAAGCAGAACAGGGAGGTCGCCGTGTGCGGCACGGAGAAGCCCGGCGCGCCGGCGGCGGCGAAGCCCAGCACCACCACGTTGCCGGTCATGTTCGCGGTGAAGACGTGTCCGAGTCCCAGATAGCTCACGGCGTCGATCAGTCCGCTGACCACCGTGAGCCCCAGCAGCACGACGACCAATCGCAGTCCGCGTGTCTCGTGAGGGTCGTCCGTCGGCGTGTCGGTGGTGCTGCTGCTCTGCTCGCTCATCGAGTCTCCGGGTGGCCGGACGGGCTGGGTGCACTCAAGTCCACCATGGACGCGGGGGAGTCTCGGATGCCGGCGTGCGGTGCGCGTCCGTAGCGTCGGGGACATGAGTGATGAGACGCGCAAATCCCAGGAAACACGCACCAGTTGGCGGAGTCGGCGGGGACTCGCCGGAGCGGCGGCCCTGCTGCTCGCCGGGCTCGCCGTCGCTCCGGTCGCGGCCGCGGGCGGGCAGACGCATCAGCCGCGACGCGGTGAGCTGGTCTCCGTCACCCCGGTCGCGGATCATGACGCCACGCAGGTCAGGACGTTCCTGACCAAGCGGGACGTCGCCGCCGACCCCGTGCGGTACGGAGTACGGGCGTACCGGCTGACGTACCGGACGGTGGACCCGCACGGGAACCCCACCACCGCGACGGGCCTGCTCACCCTCCCCAAGGGCGGAGCCCACCGGCTCGACCTCGTCTCCGACACGCACGGCACGATGGTCCACCGGGACTACGCACCCTCCGTGGGCGAGGACTTCGGCCGCATCCCGTCCTATCTGAACGCGAGCGCCGGCCGCGCGGTGGCCGCCCCCGACTATCTCGGCCTCGGCCGGGGCCCGGGGCTGCACCCCTACATGGAGACCGCCTCGTCCGTGACGGCCTCCGTCGACGTGCTGCGCGCCGCCCGCACGGCCGCGGACCGGCTCGGCCGCCCGCTCACCGGGGACGTGTACGCGACCGGCTTCTCACAGGGTGGCCAGGTCGCGATGGCGCTCGGCAAGGCGCTGCGCTCCGGTGCGGACCGGCACTTCCGGCTGAAGGCGCTGGCCCCGATCAGCGGGCCGTACAACCTGGAGGGTCAGGAGGTGCCTGCCCTGTTCGACGGGCGGGTCAATGACACGAGCGGCGTCCTCTACATCTCGTACTGGCTGGTCGCGCAGAACAGGCTGCATCACCTGTACAAGAACCCGGCGGAGGTCTTCCGCGCGCCGTACGCGAGCCGCGTGGCGGGTCTCTTCGACGGGCGTCACGAGGAGGAGGACGTGGTCAGGGGCCTCGCGCCCTCGGTGAAGCGACTGCTCACGCCGGCCTTCTACGAGCGTCTGCGGCATCCGACGGGCCCGCTGCTGTCCGCGATGCGCTCGGCCGACCACACCTGCGACTGGAAGGCGGACGTGCCGGTACGGCTGTACACGGCCGGCAACGACACCGACGTCCCCATCGGCAACACCCGCACCTGCGCCCGCGCTCTCGCCGGTCAGGGGACGAAGGTGCGGGTGGTGGACCAGGGGGCCGTGGACCACTTCGGCGCGTTCGCGACGTCGGCACCGCAGGTGGTGCGGTTCTTCGACGGCGTACGGGCGTGATCCGGGCGCGGGGAGGCCGCGTCCGGGGGCAGGGGCAGGGGCAGGGGTGGGGGCCGGGGCCGGAACCCGGGTCCCGGGGCGTGGCGAAGGCGGCGGCCCGGGGATCGGGGCCGCCGCCTTCGGTCTTGCGGGCGTCGTCAGGCCTGTGTGGCCCGGCTCGGCGTGTCTGGGTTCAGCGTGTCCGGGTTCGGCGTGGCTCAGTACCAGCCGTTGGCCTGCCAGAAGGCCCAGGCGCCGGTCGGGCTGCCGTAGCGGGAGTTCATGTAGTCCAGACCCCACTTGATCTGGGTCTTGGCACTGGTCTTCCAGTCCGCGCCGGCGGAGGCCATCTTCGAGCCGGGCAGAGCCTGGACCAGGCCGTAGGCGCCGGAGGACGAGTTGGTGGCGGTGACGTTCCAGCCGCTCTCGTGCTCCACGATCTTGCTGAAGGCGTTGTACTGGGCCGCGCTCGGGATCATCTTGTGCGCGATCGTCTGGGCACCCGCGGCCGAGTTGGCGGTCGCGGCGTGAGCGGGAGCCGCGGTCAGCACCAGGCCGGCGGTGGCGGCGGCCACGGCGGCGGAGGCGAGGGCCTTCTTCGGGGACGAGAGGGTGCGGGCGATGCGGGAGACGGACACGAGGAACCTTTTCTTCGGGGACAGGGAGTCGCGTGCTGCCCCGGGGGGCATGCGTCGGCGCCGAGGCCCTGGGGCTCGTCGGCGCCGTGCGACGTCATCCAGAGAAACAGGCTCGGAGGGGGTCCGCAATGACCCTATTTGCTAGTTGTGGTCGTATGTGGGGGAGGTGGGGGTGGTGTGACCTGGCTCTCAAAGTGCAGGTCAGAGGCGCTTATGGCGTGGACATGGCGTCCGATATGTACTACTAGGGTGATTAGTGGGTGATGTGGGTCATGTGGGGTGGTTCACCGGTCAACTGGACTCGAATGTGACCGCGGTCTCGAACGCCGCCCGTCGGGTGGCTCTGCGTAGCGCCCTGAGCACGGCCGGGCCGAGGCTGAGCGTCAGCACCACGGTGACCGTGGCCCGGCCCAGGTCCCAGCCCAGCGAAGTGGCCGCGCAGTACGCGAGGAAACGGGCCAGATTGGCGGGGACGGCGGCATGCGGGTCGAAGGCGATGCCGGAGGCGAGCGCGCCGATGAAGGGCCAGCCGGCCAGGTTCAGGAGCGTGCCGTAGGCGAAGGCGGCGAGGAAACCGTAGAGGGCGAGGAGGGCGAGTTCGCCGCGTCCCCGGAGCCGGTCCGGGCCCGGCAACAGCCCGGCCCCCATCGTGAACCATCCCATCGCCAGCATCTGGAACGGCATCCATGGGCCCACCCCGCCCGTGAGCAGCGCGGACGCGAACATGGTGAGCGAGCCGAGGGTGAAGCCGAAGCCGGGACCCAGTACCCGCCCGCTCAGCACCATCAGGAAGAACATCGGCTCGATGCCCGCGGTTCCGGCGCCGAGCGGGCGCAGGGCGGCCCCGGTCGCCGCGAGCACGCCCAGCATGGCGACCGCCTTGGGTCCGAGGCCCGACTCGGAGATCGTCGCCGCCACCACGGCGACCAGCAGCACCAGCAGTCCCGCGAACAGCCAGGGCGCGTCCTGCGCATGCGCACTCAGCTGCGAGGCCGGCGGGGCGAGGAAGGGCCAGCCGAAGCCGACGACACCGACGGCGCTGACGAGGACGAGGGCGGTGATGGAGCGGGGGCCGAGGTGGACGGCCCTGGTGCGGGGGGTGGGGCGGACGGTCCTCGCGGGGGGAGTCGTGGTCATCCTCGCGCCGTCCGTGCCTGGGTGACCTTGAGTCCCGGTCACGCGAGCGCCTCCCGGACCTGGGAGACGGTGAGCCACTTCTGCGGGGCCAGAATCTTGGTGATCTGCGGGGCGAAGGACGGGGACGAGACGACCACGTCGGCCGTCGGGCCGTCCGCGATCACCTCGCCGTCGGCCAGCAGCACCACCCGGTGGGCGAGTTCGGCGGCCAGTTCGACGTCATGCGTGGCCAGGACGATCGTGTGCCCCTCGGCGGCCAGAGCGCGCAACACGGTCACCAGGCGGGCCTTCGCCGCGTAGTCCAGGCCGCGGGTCGGTTCGTCGAGGAGCAGCAGCGGTGGCCGCGCGGTCAGCACGACGGCCAGCGCGAGCGTGAGGCGCTGTCCCTCGGAGAGGTCGCGCGGATGGACGTCGTCGGTGATACCGGGCAGCAGCTCCGACACCAGTGACCGGCAGGCACCCGGTTCAGCCCGGGCGTCCCGGTCGGCCGCCGCGCACTCGCCGGCGACCGTGTCGGCGTAGAGGAGGTCGCGGGGCTCCTGGGGTACGAGGCCCACCCGGCGCACGAGGTCCGGGGGCGCGGTGCGGTGGGGGACCGCGCCGCCGACCCGGACCGTTCCGGCGGACGGTTCGACCAGCCCGACGAGTGTGTTGAGCAGCGTCGACTTGCCGGCCCCGTTGCGCCCCATGAGAGCGATCGTCTCGCCGGGGGTGACAGTGAGATCGACGTGCCGGAGGGCCTCGACCCGGTCGCGGCGGACGGCCAGGGCGCGAACTTCCGCGGTGGGGGCGGGAGTCGGGGACGCGACCGCCGTACGGGAACTCGTGCGTCTGCGGGCGGGGAAGGGCCAGGACCACCAGGGCGGGTCCGCGTCCTTTTCCGCCGCGGCGGTGGTCACCTCCTGCGTCGGGCCGTCTGCCGTGCGCACCTCCTGCCTCAGGCTGTCGTCTGCCGGGCTCGCCCCCTGCGTCGGGCTGTCGTCTGCGGCGCGCACTTCCTGCCTCAGGCTGTCGTCTGCCGGGCTCGCCCCCTGCGTCGGGCTGTCGTCTGCGGCGCGCACTTCCTGCCTCGGGCTGTCGTCTGCCGGGCTCGCCCCCTGCGTCGGGCTGTCGTCTGCGGCGCGCACCTCCTGCCTCGGGCTGTCGTCTGCCGGGCTCGCCCCCTGCGTCGGGCCGTCTGTCGGGGTCTGTGTCCTCCGCTGCTCGGCCAGCCGTTCCCGAAGACCCCCCGCCCGGCGCCGTGCGTCGCGCACCGTCAGCGGCAACGGGGTCCAACCGGCCAGGCGGCCGAGGGCGACCACAGGGGGGTACACCGGGGACACGGCCATCATCTCGGCCGGCGTGCCGAGCACGGGTGCCACCCCGGGGGCGGGCAGGACGGCGACCAGGTCGGCGTACTGGATGACGCGTTCCAGGCGGTGTTCGGCCAGCAGTACGGTCGTGCCGAGGTCGTGGACCAGACGTTGGAGGACGGCGAGGACCTCCTCGGCGGCCGCGGGGTCGAGGGCGGAGGTCGGTTCGTCGAGGACCAGGACCCTGGGATGCGGGGTGAGGACCGAGCCGATGGCGACGCGCTGCTGCTGGCCGCCGGACAGGGTGGCGATGGGGCGGTCGCGGAGACCGGCCAGGCCGAGCAGGTCGAGGGTCTCCTCGACACGGCGCCGCATCACATCCGGCGCCAGCCCCAACGACTCCATTCCGTAAGCGAGTTCGTCCTCGACGGTGTCCGTCACGAAATGGGAGAGCGGGTCCTGCCCCACCGTGCCCACGACATCCGCGAGTTCGCGTGGTTTGTGGGTACGGGTGTCGCGCTCCGCCACCGTGACGCGGCCCCTGAGCGTGCCTCCCGTGAAGTGCGGGACGAGCCCGCTGACGGTACCCAGGACGGTCGACTTGCCGGCCCCCGACGGGCCGACCAGCAACACGAGTTCGCCCTCCGGCACCTCGAAGTCGACGCCCCGCACGGTGGGTTCGGCCGCCCCGTCGTACGTCACGGAGACATCCTCGAAGCGGATCACGACGGCTCCTTGGGGGCGACGAAGGACGGCAGCAGGCCGAGCAGTACGGCTGCCGCCGGCCACAGCGGAAGGGTGGGGGCGACGAGCGGGACTACACCGGGGTGCAGGGCCTGTGGCTCGTCCGCGGCGGCGAGGGTCAGCAGCGCGGCGACCGCGGCACCGGACCCCGCGACCAGCCAGGCGCGCAGGTCCCACCGGTCCGGGCGGTACCGGGTGCGCAGGCTGCGCCGGCCGCCCAGCCGCAGCCCCGCCAGCGCCGCGGCGACCCCGGCGAGCAGCAGGGGCAGCCCGTAGGTGCCGCCTTCGGCGGTCAGCAGCCCGTACGTTCCCGCGCAGACACCGAGCAGTCCGCCGAGGGTGAGAGCCGCGGTGGTCCGGCGTACGCCGGTCGCGACCTCGGCGCTGCGGCCGTAACCGCGGGCGTCCATCGCGGCGGCCAGGGCGACGGAACGCTCCAACGCGCCCTCCAGTACCGGGAGTCCGACCTGCAGCAGACCGCGCAGGCCGCTGTCGGGGCGGCCGCGCAGGCGACGGGCGGCGCGCAGACGCTGGACGTCGGCGATGAGGTGCGGCGCGAAGGTGAGGGCGACGACCACCGCGACGCCGGTCTCGTACAGCGCGCCCGGGAGGGACTTGAGCAGGCGGGACGGGTTGGCGAGGGCGTTCGCGGCACCCACGCAGATGAGCAGCGTGGCCAGCTTCAGGCCGTCGTAGAAGGCGAAGGTGAGTGATTCGGCGGTGACCTTGCCGCCCAGCCGGATGCCCTGCGCCCAGTGGGGGAGGGGGAGTTCGGGGAGGGTGACGATCACGTGCGTGCCGGGGATGGGGGAGCCGAGGGCCACCGCGAAGAAGAGGCGGATGACCAGGACGGCGAGGGCGAGCTTGAGGAAGGCGGAGTAGGAGCGGGACCAGGGGGCCCGGGTGCGGCAGGTGGCGACGACGTAGGCGGACGTCGCGATGAGCAGGGCCAGGAGGAGGGGGTTGGTGGTGCGGGTGGCCGCGGTGCCCAGGCCCAGGGACCACAGCCACCAGGCACCGGGGTGAAGCACGGAACGACTAGCCATGCCTGCGTCGCCGTGCCTGCCACACCGCTGCCGCACCGATCAGCGCGACCGCCCCGGCCCCCACGAACAGCCCCACGGCCGGCCCGCCCTCCGTCTCCCCGGACTTGGCCGAAGTCGAGCCCGCCGTCGGCTTCTTCCCGCCGGAGGCCTGTTCCCCGCACCCCTTGTGGGGATACCCCGCGATCGCGCACAACAGGGCGTTGGTGTCGTACCGCAGCGGCTTCGCCACCGACGCCAGCGCCTCCGCCGTGGTCCCGTCGGACGACACCCGCGCGCAGGCCGTACGACGCACCGGCGGTGTCTCGCCGGACGGGGCGTCCGCCGCCGTACCGAAGTCGAGGACGAGAGCCACGCGCTTCTTGCCGTCCCGCGCCGGAGTCCGCGCGCAGATCACCGGGAACGACGCCGTCGCGCGCGGCTTCGCCGAGTCGCTGGAGTCCTCACTCACCGAGAAGCGGAAGCCCTGGACGGCGCCGTCGTCGGGGCGGGCGGTGGCCGGGCCCTGGGTGGCGTAGGTCCAGTGACCGCCGTCGTAGTCCCAGAACGACCAGTAGCGGTAGCCGACGGCCTGCGCCTGGCCGCTGCCGGCCAGGGTCAGGAACAGCGCGGCGAGGAGCAGCGCGCAGCGCCGTATCACGGCTGTCGCCTCTTGTTACGGCCGCTGAGCAGGAATCCGACGCCGATGCCGCCGACGAGGCCCACGCCGACGATCCACCAGACGCTGACACCGGAGTCGCTGGAGTCGTCGGAGTCGTCCTTGTGGTCTGCCTGGCCCGAGTGCTCGGCGGGGGCGGGGGCGGACGCCGGGACGGAGGCGGGCTTCGGACCGGTCGCGTTGAGGAGCGACACGAGATCCTGGCCGCCGAAGTCGCGCACGTCGGCGCTCTCCGCGTGCGCGGCGAGGACCAGCTGCGCGTATGCGGCCGGTCCGCCCTGCTTCGCCCACGTCCGGGAGTTGCCCTCCAGCCAGCGCATGGCGTCGGCCGCCTTGTCGCCCTGACCGGCGGTCGCGAGAGCGAGGACCGCGTCGGCCGTGTTGCCGTAGTCGGGCTGGGGCTTGGCGCCGGGGAGTGTCGACGTCAGGTGCTTGTCCTTGGCCAGTGCGGTGACGAGGTACGCGGCGCCGTTGCGCGCCGCCTGCTCGCGGTCGTCGGCTCCCTTGCACGTCACGGCGGTCCCGGCAGGCTTCACGGCGTCCCCGGCCAGCCCCTTGCCGAGCGCGCCCACCACGGCGGCCGCCGTCGCGTCCGCGTTGGCGGCCAACGTCCCCTTCTTGTCCGGCTGGAAGGCGAAGGCGCCCGCGCCGCCCCCGTCGCAGGGGAGAGCGAACGTCAACAGGGCGTCATAGGGCGACTTCCCGCCCTTCTCGCCCTTCCCGCCCTTGACGACCTGCGCGGGCTGCTCGCCGACGGCGGTCAGCGCGCCGATGACGACGGACGTCGAGTTCGCGTCGCTCGCTCCGCCCGGCGAGTAGCCCCAGCCGCCGTCCTCGTTCTGCACGGACTTCAGCCAGCCGACCGCCTTGCCGGTCTCCGTGTCGTGGCCGCCGAGCGCGACGAGGGCCTGAACGGCGGCGGCCGTGCTGTTCGTGTCGACCATGACCTTGGCGTCGCAGGCCTTCGCCGCATCCGGGCGGAACGCCGCGTAGGCCCCGTTCGCGCACTGCTGGCCCAGCAGCCAGTCCACCGCCTTCGCGGCGGGCTTCACGCCGACGGTGTCCTGCGCGAGCAGCGCCAGCGACTGCCGCCAGACGCCGTCGTACTTGGGGTCGGCGGTGCCGTACAGACCGTCGGGTATCGCCACGGACGGGGACGGGGATGCGGCCACGGCGGGCGTGGCCGCGCCGATCACGGCGGTGGCTGCCAGGACCGCGGCGCTGCGGCGGACGACGTTCATGATCGGCGGGTGCCTCTCCCTGCGGGAGCGGGCAGCACGGGACACCCCGGGCGGCTCGGCTCCGTGTGCCTCGACGGTGCCGTGCACCGGCAGGCTGCCGGCACACGCGAGCCGGTCACGACCGTGCGGGGCAGTCCGGCTGACCGCCTTCGATGGACGGTTCACGATGGGGGTACCTCCCAGGCCCTTGAGGCACTGGGGGAGGGTCAGCGCCGGAATTGCACCGGCTTCCCCCCGTACGGCGTGATGACGACCCGGCCACTCTACCGGCCCGTAACGAGCACGCCGGGGGTGGGCGGGCGGGGTAGGTTCGGGCCCACGGGGAGCACGGACAGGCCGGGGAGACTGCTCGGCTCGGGTCGCGACGCCGAGGAGTTGATCCGGTCCCTCCTGGTGTGACGGCTCACCCCAGGGCGGCCACCGCGTCCACCTCCACCAGCACCCCCTCCCGCACCGGCCGCACCACCACCGTCGTACGCGCGGGCAGCGGACTGCAGTCGGTGAAGAACTCCCGGTAGACGCGGTTGAACTCGGCGAAGTGGGTCCGGTCGGCCAGGTAGCAGGTGCAGCGCGTGATGGACCGCCGGTCGCCGCCCGCCGCCGCGACCACCGCCTCGACATTGGTGAGCGCCTGCCGCGCCTGCGCCCCGAAGTCCGCCGGCATCTCACCGGTCGCCGGATCCAGCGGCCCCTGCCCGGAGGTGAACAGCCACGGACCGCTGCGCACGCCCTGGGACAGCGGCGGCGGGCTGCCGTCGGCGAAGGGGACGAAGGGAGCACGGTCGGTGCTGACCGGTTCGAGGGGGCCGCGTCCCTGCCGGGGAGTGGGGCCGCCGAACGGGAGGTGCAGCGTCCGGGAGGCGAGCAGCCACCGGTCGTCGACGCGGCGGAAGGTGTCCTGGTAGTGGCCGACCTGGACCGGCGGCCCGGTCGGCACCATGCCGCCCGACCAGCCTTCGACGCGGTACGTCGTGAAGTACGACGTGGCCTCGGCCGTGTCCGCCGACGTCACCGTGACCCGGATGTTGGACATGACCCGTCGGGAGAGCTTGTCCGGCGGCCGGGAACCGAAGTACGCCCGCAGCTCCTCCCGTCCCTCGGACCGCCGCCCGTCCCCAGGAGGGGGCCACTCCCACACGCCGTCCTCGGTGAACAGCTCGGCCACGGAGGCGGGTTCACCGAGGTCGAGGCGGTGGACGAGGTCGAGGATCAGACGTTCACAGGCGCGTTCGGCGAGGAGTTGCTCCGTGGGGTCCATGGAGACGTTGGTACCAGGGGACACTCACGAGGTGCGAGCGAGTTACACGGCCACGTACGTCACCGGGTCGCTCCCCGTCACCGCCTCCGCCCGCCCCAGCTTGACCAGCCGCCGCAGATGCGCCTCGGCCTCCGAGACCGCGATGTTCCGTGATCCGTAGGGGATTTGTGCCCAGGGCCGGTTCCACTCCATGCGCTCGGCGACCTGCCAGGCGGTGAGCGGTTCGACCAGGAGGGCGCGCAGCCCGGTGAGCCGCTCCTCGTGGTGCGCGAGCAACTCCCGTACCCGGGCCGCCGCGTCGGTGAACGTGTGCTGATGAGCGGGCAGCACCTCGGCGGCTGCCAGCCGCCCGACCCGCTCCAGGGAGTCGAGGTAGTCGCCGAGGGGATCGGTGACGGTCGCGTCGTCGGGGTCTTCGTAGAGGCCGATGTGGGGGGTGATCCGGGGGAGGAGGTGGTCGCCGGAGAACAGGCGTCCGCTGCCCGGGAGTCGGGCCGGGTGCTCCTCCTCCAGGTGCAGGCAGACGTGGCCGGGGGTGTGCCCCGGGGTCCAGATGGCTCGCAGCCGGCGGCCCGGGAGGTCGAGGAGCTCGCCGGGGACGATCTCGCGGTCGGGCAGGGCGGGGGAGAAGCCCGGCAGGGTGGTGCGGGGGGCCGCGTCGCGCAGGGGCGCCACGTGCTCGTCGGGGGCGCCGGCCGCGGTGAGCTTGGCGGCCATGTACGAGAACCAGCGCCCGGGCCGGGTCTCCCGGGTGCGCCGCACGATCGCCGAGTCCGCGGCATGCATCGCGATCCAGGCCCCGGACGCCTCGCGCACCTTGCCGGACAGGCCGTGGTGGTCGGGGTGGTGGTGGGTGATGACGACACCGTGCACCTCGCTCACCGCTGTACCGGCGGCTGCCAGCCCCTCGACGAGGGTGTCCCAGGACGCGGGGTCGTCCCACCCCGTGTCGACCAGCACCGGCCCGCGATCGGTGTCGACGACGTACACGAGCGTGTGTCCCAGGGGATTGTCCGGGATGGGGACCTGGACGGACCGCACACCGCCGCCGTGGTCGCTGACCTGTGCCATGGGCTCCCCTGTCGCCGCGTTCCCGTCACTATAACTAGAACCAGTTTCAATGGGAGCCCAAGTCATCGATCGGACGCCCGAACCGCCACGCCGCCGTCGCGGACGTGCCGTGACGGCGGTGTGCGGCCTGTGGACTCCTCCGAGGGGAACTGGTATCAGTTCCCGTATCTGATGAACCGTCAGAGTCAGCTCCCGGGAAGGCAGTCGGCCATGACCGAGCTCGTGGAACACGGACAGCTGTTCATCGGCGGGGAGTTGACCGACCCCCTCGGCAAGGACGTCATCGAGGTGATCTCGCCGCACACGGAGGAGGTCATCGGACGCGTGCCGCACGCCTCAACGGCGGATGTGGACCGGGCGGTCGCGGCCGCGCGAAGGGCATTCGACGAGGGACCCTGGCCGCGGATGTCGCTCGACGAGCGGATCGAGGTCGTCACCCGCATCAAGGACGCGATCGCCGTACGGCACGAGGAGATCGCCCGCGTGATCTCCTCCGAGAACGGGTCGCCGTACTCCTGGAGCGTCCTCGCGCAGGCACTCGGCGCGATGATGGTGTGGGACGCGGCGATCACCGTCGCGCGGAACTTCACCTACGAGGAGACCCGCGACGGCGTGCTCGGCAGGATCCTCGTGCGCCGCGAACCGGTCGGCGTCGTGGCGGCCGTGGTGCCCTGGAACGTCCCGCAGTTCGTGGCCGCCGCCAAGCTCGCGCCCGCGCTGCTCACCGGCTGCACCGTGGTGCTCAAGCCGTCGCCCGAGTCGCCGCTGGACGCGTACATCCTCGCCGATATCACCCGTGAGGCCGGGCTCCCGGAGGGCGTCCTGTCGATCCTCCCGGCCGACCGCGAGGTCAGCGAGTACCTGGTCGGACACCCGGGGATCGACAAGGTCTCCTTCACGGGTTCGGTGGCCGCCGGGAAGCGTGTGATGGAGGTGGCGTCGCGCAATCTCACGCGCGTGACCCTGGAGCTGGGCGGCAAGTCGGCGGCCGTGGTCCTCCCCGACGCGGACCTCGCCACCACCGTCGCGGGCGTCGTCCCGGCGGCCTGGATGAACAACGGCCAGGCCTGCGTGGCCCAGACCCGTATCCTGCTCCCGCGCTCCCGCTACGACGAGTTCGCGGACGCCTTCGCGACGGCCGCGAGCGCGCTGGTCGTCGGCGACCCGCTGGACACGGCGACACAGGTCGGCCCCCTGGTGGCTCGGCGCCAGCAGCAGCGCAACCTCGACTACATCCGCATCGGCCAGGAGGAGGGCGCCAAGATCCTCACCGGCGGCGGCCGCCCACCGGGCCTGGAGCGCGGCTGGTACGTCGAGCCGACGCTCTTCGGCGACGTCGACAACTCGATGCGGATCGCCCGCGAGGAGATCTTCGGCCCGGTGATCTGCCTGCTGCCCTACGGCGACGAGTCCGAGGCCCTGAAGATCGCGAACGACTCGGACTACGGGCTGAGCGGCAGCGTGTGGACGTCGGACGTGGCGCACGGCATCGAGGTCGCCCGCCAGGTCCGTACCGGCACGTATTCGGTCAACACCTTCAGCCTCGACATGCTCGGCCCCTTCGGCGGTTACAAGAACTCCGGGCTGGGGCGGGAGTTCGGCCCCGAGGGCTACGGCGAGTTCCTCGAACACAAGATGATCCATCTCCCGGCCGGCTGGGAGGGCTGAGCCGCCATGGGTGACCGCTGGCACGTCGAGGTCGACCGCTCCGTCTGCATCGGCTCGGCCCAGTGCGTCCACCGGGCCGCCGGCGCCTTCCGCCTCGACTCCGCCATGCAGTCCCACCCGGTCGAGCCGGAGACCGACGCCAACGAACGCATTCTGGAGGCGGCGGAGAACTGCCCGGTGGAGGCCATCGTGATCACTCTGCTGGGGAGCGGGGAGCCGGTGTTTCCGCCGGAGGAATAAGGGCCGAAGAGGAGTAGGGGTAAGGGCCGAACACGAGAAGGTGGTGTCCAAAAAATCAGCCTTCAGGGGGTTTCATTGGCTTACAGGCGTTCTATCCTTAGAAGTGGCCTACGAGGCGAGTGAGGGAGTTCCACCGGAGTAGCCGACTTTGGCGAGACGCAGATGCAGACGCATCCGCCGGGGCCGACGTCGACGGTCGGGCTGAGAGGCCGGAAGGCAGCAGTAGGGCCGGAAGGCGACCCCCAGGACCTGATCCGGACAATGCCGGCGAAGGGAACCCGTCTCGTAGGTTCCGTGCGTGCGCCTCAGTCGCGGGACGTACTCCCCGCGGCCGGATCCGTCAGGTCGATCAGGCGGCACACCGTCTCGATGTCGATCTTGACCTGGGCGATGGAGGCGCGGCCCGAGAGCCAGGTGATCAGGGCCGAGTGCCAGGTGTGCTCGATGACGCGGACCGCCGAGAGCTGCTCGGGGGTGGGGTTCTCCAGTCCGATCGCGTCCAGGATGATCACCGTGGTCTGGCGGGAGACCTGGTCGACCTCGGGCGAGACGCTGCGGTCGGCGAAGGTGAGGGCGCGGACCATCGCGTCGGCCAGATGCGGCTCGCGCTGCAGCGCCCGGAAGGCCCGCATCAGGGTCTCCGCGACCCGCTGCGCCGCCGTGTCACCCGTCGGCGGCTTCTTCCGCAGCGTCCCGTGCATGTGCTCCAACTGGTCCTGCATCGTGGCGACCAGCAGATGGATCTTGGACGGGAAGTAGCGGTAGAGGGTGCCCAGGGCCACCTGCGAGGACTCGGCGACCTCACGCATCTGTACGGCGTCGAAACCGCCCCGGCTGGCCAGCTGCGCGCTTGCGTGCAGGATGCGCCGACGACGCGCCTCCTGCCGCTCCGTGAGGGGCGGGGAGGCCGGCTGCGAGGTACGTGCTTCCACCTTGGCCACCTTCGCTTGCGCTGGCATGGTTCCCGTTCCGTGACAGTCGGTGAGGGTCAGGGCCTGTCCGGCGGATCAGCTCGGCGTCGCGGGCCCTGGCACGCGCATCTGCGGCGTTGTCGTCGGTCGCCGACGCTCCGCGTCGACTCCCTCCTCCGCCTCGCAGCTGCACGCACCGGACCCCGCTCGGGTCGGCCAGGAGGAACCGCATCTCACAGCCGACCTGATCCGCCGGACAGGTCCTGGTGATCGCACCGAGCATGGCAGGGCGTCCGCCGTGGCGCGAATCACCTGATCCACTGCTCACCGTGCCCCTACCTGCCGGTAGATTCAGAGCCTCCTGGACGATCAAGTCTGAAACTTGTTCTAGATTAGCGTCCCGGCGTAATCTCGCGGGACAGTGCACGCAGAAGGGGGCCCAGAGTGACCGCTGAGGCCAGTCAGGCGGGTCCCCAGGAGGACCTCGCCGCCGACGGCGAGCGACCGCTCCACATCGCACTCCTCACCTATAAAGGGAACCCGTTCTGCGGCGGCCAGGGCGTCTACGTCCGGCACCTCTCACGCGAACTGGCCCGCCTCGGCCACCGCGTCGAGGTCATCGGCTCCCAGCCGTACCCCGTCCTCGACGAGGGCTACCCGGGTCTCACCCTCACCGAGCTGCCGAGCCTCGACCTCTACCGCTCGCCCGACCCCTTCCGCACCCCGAAGGGCGACGAGTACCGCGACTGGATCGACGCGATGGAAGTCGCGACGATGTGGACCGGCGGCTTCCCCGAGCCCCTCACCTTCTCGCTGCGCGCCCGCCGCCATCTCCGCGCCCGGCGCGGCGAGTTCGACGTCGTGCACGACAACCAGACGCTGGGCTACGGCCTCTTGGGGGACGTCGGCGCGCCCCTCCTCACCACGATCCACCACCCCATCACCGTGGACCGCCAGTTGGAGCTGGACGCGGCGCAGGGATGGCAGCAGCGGCTGTCCAAGCGCCGCTGGTACGCCTTCACCCGCATGCAGAAGCGCGTCGCGCGTCGCCTGCCCTCGGTCCTCACCGTCTCCGGCACCTCCCGCCAGGAGATCGTCGACCACCTCGGCGTACGGGACGACCGGATCCACGTCGTCCACATCGGCGCCGACACGGACCTCTTCTCGCCGGATCCGTCCGTGCCCGTGGTGCCGGGCCGGATCGTGACGACGTCCAGCGCGGACGTACCGCTCAAGGGCCTGGTGTTCCTGGTCGAGGCGCTGGCGAAGGTTCGCACCGAACACCCCGACGCCCACCTCGTGGTCGTGGGCAAGCAGCCCGCGGAGGGGCCCGTCGCCCAGGCGATCGGACGGTACGGCCTCCAGGGTGCCGTCGACTTCGTGAAGGGCATCTCCGACGCCGAGCTGGTCGACCTGGTCCGCTCGGCCGAGGTCGCGTGCGTCCCGTCCCTGTACGAGGGCTTCTCCCTCCCGGCGGCCGAAGCGATGGCCACGGGTACGCCCCTGGTCGCCACGACCGGCGGCGCGATCCCGGAGGTCGCGGGCCGCGACGGCGAGACATGCCTGGCGGTGCCCCCGGGTGACCCGGGCGCGCTGGCCGCGGGACTGAGCCGCCTGCTGGGCGACCCGGAGCTGGGGGCGCGGCTCGGCCGCGCAGGCCGTGAGCGGGTGCTGCGGAACTTCACCTGGGCCCGGGCCGCCGAGGGAACGGTGGCCAGATACCGCGAGGCCATCGCCGGCCCACACGCCGAAGCGACCGCGACCGGCCGGCCCGCACCTGCCGCCGCGGAGCCGCACCGCGCGGCCGTGGCGGAGCGGCAGCCCGGAGTCGTGGCGGAGCCGCACCACGCAGCCATGGCGGAACCGCAGCCCGCAGCCGTCGAAGAACTAGCCGCATCCAATCCCGAAAGCAGGGCCACTTGCTGACCGTCGACTTCTCCCGGTTCCCGCTCGCGCCGGGCGACCGCGTCCTGGACCTCGGCTGCGGGGCCGGCCGGCACGCGTTCGAGTGCTACCGGCGCGGCGCGCAGGTCGTGGCGCTCGACCAGAACGCCGAGGAGATCCGCGAGGTCGCGAAGTGGTTCGCGGCGATGAAGGAGGCCGGCGAGGCTCCCGAGGGCGCGACCGCCACGGCGATGGAGGGCGACGCCCTGGCGCTGCCCTTCCCCGACGAGTCCTTCGACGTCGTGATCATCTCCGAGGTGATGGAGCACATCCCGGACGACAAGGGCGTACTCGCCGAGATGGTCAGGGTGTTGAAGCCGGGCGGCCGCATCGCCATCACCGTCCCGCGCTACGGCCCCGAGAAGGTCTGCTGGACGCTGTCCGACGCCTACCACGAGGTCGAGGGCGGCCACATCCGCATCTACAAGGCGGACGAGCTGATCGCCAAGATCAAGGAAGCCGGGCTGAAGCCGTACGGCACGCACCACGCCCACGCGCTGCACTCGCCGTACTGGTGGCTGAAGTGCGCGTTCGGCGTCGACAACGACAAGGCGCTGCCGGTGCGGGCGTACCACAAGCTGCTGGTCTGGGACATCATGAAGAAGCCCCTGGCCACCCGGGTCGCCGAGCAGGCCCTGAACCCGCTGATCGGCAAGAGCTTCGTGGCGTACGCGACCAAGCCGCACCTCCCGTCGGTGGACGCCCGGTGACCACTCCCCGGACAGAACACCTCGTCCTGCCCGGGGTCCTCACCGCCGAGCAGGCTGCCGTGACCGTGCGCGGCATCCTCGCCGTGCAGCGGGAGGACGGGGCGATCCCGTGGTTCCGGGGGCACCACCTGGACCCCTGGGACCACACCGAGGCAGCGATGGCGCTGGACGCGGCGGGCGAGCACGAGGCCGCCGAGCGGGCGTACGACTGGCTCGCACGCCACCAGAACGAGGACGGTTCCTGGTACGCGGCCTACGCCGACGGCGACTTCGACGACGTCACCGACCGCGGGCGCGAGACGAACTTCGTCGCGTACATAGCCGTAGGCGTCTGGCACCACTACCTGTCCACCGGGGACGACACCTTCCTGGACCGCATGTGGCCGGCCGTCCACGCCGCGATCGAGTACGTCCTCGGGCTCCAGCAGCCCGGCGGGCAGATCGGCTGGAAGGGCGAGGAGGACGGCAGCATCACCACCGATGCCCTCCTGACCGGTTCCTCCTCGATTCACCACGCGCTGAGCTGCGCGCTCGCCATCGCCGAGCAGCGCGAAGAGCCGCAGCCGGACTGGGAGTTGGCGGTGGGCGCGCTGCGCCATGCGATCCGCCGGCACCCGGAGCGGTTCCTCGACAAGGACCGCTACTCGATGGACTGGTACTACCCGGTGCTGGGCGGCGCGTTGACCGGCGCGGAGGCCAAGTCCCGTGTGGAGGAAGGCTGGGAGCGCTTCGTCGTGCCCGACCTGGGCGTGCGCTGCGTCGTCCCCAACCCGTGGGTCACGGGCGGGGAATCAGCCGAACTCGCCCTCACCCTGTGGGCGATGGGCGAGTCCGACCGAGCCCTGGAGGTCCTCCAGTCCATCCAGCACCTGCGCGACGCCGACAGCGGCCTCTACTGGACGGGCTACGTCTTCGAGGACAAGGCCGTCTGGCCGCAGGAACTGACCACGTGGACCGCGGGCTCGCTCCTCCTCGCGGTCGCCGCCCTCGGCGGCCACGAGGCGACCTGCACGGTGTTCGGCGGCGAGAGCCTGCCGAGGGGACTGGACCCGGACTGCTGCGCCTGACCGCGCCCCGCCCCGCGCCCCAAAGGGGCGCGGGGCTGTGCCGACGTGCGGCTCCGCCGCGTGGGCGCGACCAGCCACCGACCGCCCGCACCCGTCGACCGGCAGCCCCCGCCCAGCTCCAGGGCGTCCCGGCTCACCGCGCGGAGCGCTCAGTGCCGCTGGATCCGTCCGGCCACCGCGTGGCCGATGAACAGGTAGACCACCGCGGCCAGACCGTAGCCTGCGATCACGCGGGCCCAGGCCTTGTCGAAGGTGAACAGGTCACGCGACCAGCCGGCCAGCCAGTTCGCCGCGTTGTGGACGAACTGCACCAGGTCGTTGGCACGGTTGGCGTCCAAGAGGTACATCACGATCCACAGGCCCAGGATGAGGGCCATGATGTCGGCGACGATCGCTACGACCGCCCCGGCCCGATTGCCGCTGCTGTATCGAGACATACCTTCCGGATTGCCGCCGAATCCTGGATGAAACCCGTACGGGTTCAGTCAGGAGTTGAGCTCGGCCAGCACCCTCAGCGATTCCCGGTCCGGGGAGAGGGCCAGCAGATCCGTCACCGGCCCCTTCCGCCACAACTCCAGCCGCTCCGCGATCCGTTCGCGCGGCCCGACCAGCGAGATCTCGTCGGCGAAGGCGTCCGGCACCGCGAGCACGGCCTCCTCGCGACGGCCCTCCAGGAACAACCGCTGAATCCGGCGCGCCTCCTCCTCGTACCCCATGCGCGCCATCAGATCGGCATGGAAGTTACGGGCCGCGTGTCCCATGCCGCCGATGTAGAAGCCCAGCATGGTCTTCACGGGCAGCAGCCCCTCGGCCACGTCGCCGCAGACCTGCACGCGGGCCATGGGGGCGACGAGGAAGCCCTCCGGGAGCTCCTCAAGTGCCGGTCCGTACACGTCGGGACGGGACGGCGACCAGTACAGGGGCAGCCAGCCGTCGGCGATCCGGGTCGTCTGCGCGACGTTCTTCGGCCCTTCCGCACCGAGCAGGACGGGAAGGCCGGGACGCAGGGGGTGGGTGATGGACTTGAGCGCCTTGCCGAGGCCCGTGCCGTCCGCGCCGGTGTACGGGTGGGAGTGGAACCGCCCCTCCAGCACCACGGGCGCCTCCCGCCGCAACACCTGCCGTACGACGTCCACGTACTCCCGTGTCGCGGTCAGCGGTGACTTCGGGAACGGCCGCCCGTACCAGCCCTCCACCACCTGCGGACCCGAAAGGCCGAGCCCGAGCATCACGCGCCCGCCGGAGAGATGGTCGAGAGTGAGCGCGTGCATGGCCGTGGTGGTGGGAGACCGGGCCGCCATCTGCGCAACCGCCGTCCCCAGCTTGATCCTTGACGTCTGCGCCGCGATCCAGGTCAGCGGCGTGAAGGCGTCGGACCCCCACGACTCGGCCGTCCACACGGAGTCGTACCCGAGCCGCTCGGCCTCCTGCGCGAGCGGCACATGGTCCGCGGAGGGGCCGCGGCCCCAGTAGCCGAGGGCGAGACCGAGCCGCATGACGCCTCCACGGGATATCCGACGCTATCTGACGTTCAGTCAGTCAGTGGCCTGTGGGCCGCGACTGTACGACAACGGCCCCCCGCCCGGAAGGGCGGGAGGCCGTCGTACGGTCTGTGGGGCGTCAGCCGCGCTGGATCCCGGAGGTGTCCTGCAGCACGCCACGACGGCCGTCCTGCGTCTGGGCGACCAGACCCGGACCGCGCTGCTCGACGGCCAGGTACCAGGTGCCCGGCGCGAGTTCGGCGATCGGCGTCGGCGAACCGTCCTCCGCGAACAGTGGCCGCGGCACCGGAACGGCGAACCAGAACGGCGAGAAGTCCCCGGCCGGCTGCTGCGCCTGCTGGGGCTGCGGAGGCTGCTGCCCCCCGAAGGGCTGCCCGGGCTGCGGCTGACCGCCGTAGGGCTGCCCGGCCTGCGGCTGCTGGGCACCGGGGTAGCCGTAACCACCCTGCGGCTGACCGCCGTAGGGCTGCGGGGCGACGGGCTTGGGGGCGGGGAGGAGGGCGGCCTGGAGGGGCGGGGCCAGCGGAGAGGCGACTGCGGCTCCGGCCAGGAGCAGGGCGGCGATCAGGCCGAGGATGAGGCCTGCGCCCCTTTCGACACTCAACCCGCCCGTGTCGATCGACCCTGCCGGGTCGAAGATCGTCCAGAGGGCGGTCCACGCGGCGAAGACCGTCAGTGCCACGCCGAACTGGCCGAGGTCGAGGCCAACGACCTTGCGGGGTTGCGGCAGCGCGCGTGCGACGACGACCAGGACCGCGCCTGCGATGCCGCCGATGTACACGCTCATCAGCAGTCCGAGGTTGTCCCAGGCGTTGGGGATGTTGCTGCTGTCGCCGCCATACGTGTCGAGAAACGACGCGATGAACAGCAACACCGCTGCTCCGATCACCACGCCGTCGCCTCGAGTGAGGGAGCGGATATTCACTTCAAAGGTCCTTCGTAGGTCGTCTCGTCGTCGGTGAACCCTATCGCCCGTCCGACCACGGTGTCCGCCGGGAGCAGCCCGCTGATCACGAACCGTGCAGGAAACTCACTATTCCCTCAGAAATTCCTTGCGCGGCCCGCTGTCGCCATGCACCGCTCGTGAGCAGTGCTGCGTCCTTGATATCGCGCATGTTGCCGCACTCGATGAACACCTTGGGAACCGTTGACAGATTGAGACCGCCCAGGTCCTTACGCGTGACGAGGCCGGTGCCGTCGCCGATGTAGTTGGACGGGGCCGAACCCGTGGCGCGGACGAAGTTGCCCGCGATGCGTTCGCCGAGTTCGGCGGAGGGGGCGACGATGGAGCGGGTGTCCGCGGTGCCGGCGTGGACGCTGCCCGGGAGGATGACGTGGAAGCCGCGGTTGCCGGCCGCGGAGCCGTCGGCGTGGATGGAGATCGCGGCGTCGGCGTGGGCCTTGTTGCCGATCGCCGCCCGCTCGTCCACGCAGGGGCCCCAGGCCGGGGAGCCGGTGTCGTGGGTCAACTTCACCGTGGCGCCCTGCTTTTCGAGGAGCGCCTTCAGTCGGTGGGACACGTCCAGCGTGAACTGGGCTTCCGTGTAACCCGCGTTGGTGGACGTGCCCGTGGTGTCGCACTCCTTCCAGTTCGTCCCGATGTTCACCTTGCGGTTGATCGCGGACGTGTGCTGGAAGTTGCCCGAGTTGTGACCGGGGTCGATGACGACGACCTTGCCCCTGAGGGAGCCGGAGGCGACGGGGGCCGACGAGGTGGGCGAGGCGAGGGTGGGCGTCGCGCTCGGGTTCTTGCCGTCGTCGGTGGCGGGGGAGGAGGCCGGAGCGGCGGACGTCGCCGTCGCGGACGTCCGCACGGTCGCGGCGCCCGCCCCACCGCCGTCGTTCCCCGTCCCGCCCACCGCCTCGTACACGAGCCACCCGAGCAGGGCGCCCGGCACGAGCGCGGCGACGGCGACGGTCAGGGGGCGGCGGCGGGAGCGGCGGGGCTGGGGAGGATCGAAGTCCGGGCCTACGTACGACACGTCAGCGACTCTAACCGGGCCCTCAGATCCCTGCGCCCGTTCGCCGCAGGACGCGCAGTGAGTCGGTCGCCGAGATCTCCGTGAAGGCGCCGGAGTCGAGGGCCCGGAGGTAGACGCGGTACGGGGCCTGGCCGGTGAACTCGTCCTCGGGGTCGGGGAAGACGTCGTGGATGAGGAGCAGTCCGCCCTGAGCCACGTGCGGGGCCCAGCCCTCGTAGTCGGCGCTCGCGTGTTCGTCGGTGTGGCCGCCGTCGATGAAGACCAGGCCCAGCGGGGCGTTCCAGATCGACGCGATCTGCGGCGAACGGCCCACCAGCGCCACCACGTGCTCCTCCAGCCCGGCGCGGTGCAGCGTGCGCCGGAAGGTGGGCAGTGTGTCCATCAGGCCGAGTTCGGGGTCGACCGTCTCCGGGTCGTGGTAGTCCCAGCCCGGCTGCTGCTCCTCGCTGCCGCGGTGGTGGTCGACGGTCAGCGCGGTGACGCCGGTCTCGCGGGCCGCGTCGGCGAGCAGGATCGCGGAGCGCCCGCAGTACGTGCCGACTTCGAGGAGCGGAAGGCCGAGGCGCCCGGCCTCGATCGCCGCCTCGTACAGGGCGAGGCCCTCGTCCACGGGCATGAACCCCTTCGCGGCCTCGAAGGCGGCCAGGATCTCCGGCTTGGGTGCCGCGGCCATGGGGTTCCTTTCGGTCGTACGCGCGTCTCGGCACACATGCTGCCGCACCCCCCGCCGGCCATGGGACAGGGGGTGCGGCAAGCGTGCTTGTGAAGGGGGTGCGGCAATCTTGCTCTCAGGGGCGAGGGGAACTCCGCGACCAGCGCAACGAACCCGCGGCCGCCGGCTGCCGGAGCGCCGCACCCTGCTGGGCGCTAAGCGGTCACGGCCTCACCGGGCAGCGACAGATCCAGGTCCACCGCCCGCTCCTCGCCCCCGTGCGTAGCCGAGGAGGCAAGCGGACCGTGCCCCGACGCCCGCGCGGCCAGGACGTACGCTCCCTCGGCCGGCACGGCGAGCGCATAGCTGCCGTCCTCCTCCGAGAGCGTCGCCCCCGCCTGCCGGCCCCGCCGGTCGATCAGCGTGACCTTGGCACGGGCGACCGGGGAGCCGGTGGCATCCAGGACGCGGCCGCGAAAGCCCCGCAGGACCTCCTCGGCGCGCTCCACGACGGCGTCGTCCTCCTCGCTGCTCGCGCGCAGCTGCGGCGCACGGTTCGCCTTCGGCAGGAACAGCGCCATCAGCAGGCCGACGGCGACCGCGGCGGTCGCGATCAGGAAGGAGACCCGGAAGCCGTGCATGGTCGGGATCTCCACACCGCCGACGTTGTTCGCGGTGTTGGCCAGCACCATGCCGATGACGGCGCTCGACACCGACGTACCGATGGAACGCATCAGCGTGTTCAGGCCGTTGGCCGCGCCCGTCTCCGAGGCCGGGACCGCGCCGACGATCAGCGCGGGGAGGGAGGAGTAGGCGAGGCCGATGCCGGCGCCGAGGAGCACCGCGATGACGAGGCTCTGCCAGGCGGCGCTCATCAGGCCGAGGCCGGCGCCGTAACCGATCGCGATGATCAGCATGCCGAGGATCAGGGTGACCTTGGGGCCGTACTTCGCCGACAGGCGGGCGTAGACCGGCGCCGTGAGCATCATCGTCAGGCCCAGCGGCGCGACCAGCAGGCCCGCGGTGACCATCGACTGGCCGAGACCGTAGCCGGTGGCCTTCGGGAGCTGGAGCAGCTGGGGAAGGACGAGGGAGACGACGTAGAAGGAGACACCGACCATGATCGAGGCGAGGTTGGTGAACAGGACGGCCGGGCGGGCCGTGGTGCGCAGGTCCACCAGCGGGGCCTTCACGCGCAGCTCCATCACGCCCCACAGGACGAGGACGACGGCGGACGCGGCGAACAGGCCGAGCGTGGTGCCGGACGTCCAGCCCCAGTCGCTGCCCTTGGTGATCGGCAGGAGGAAGAGGACGAGTCCGGTGGAGAGGCCTATCGCACCCAGGACGTCGAAGGAGCCCTCGGCGCGCATCGGGGACTCCGGTACGACGAGGAGGGTGAGGAGGATGGCGAGCGCGCCGAGGCCGGCGGCGACGTAGAAGAGAGCGTGCCAGTCGGCGTGCTGGGCGATCAGGGCCGCGAGCGGCAGCGCGAGTCCGCCGCCGACGCCGATCGAGGAGCTCATCAGGGCCATGGCCGAGCCGAGCTTCTCGCGCGGCAGCATGTCGCGCATCAGGCCGATGCCGAGCGGGATCGCGCCCATCGCGAAGCCCTGCAGCGCACGGCCGGCGATCATCGTGAGCAGTTCGCTGGTGAGGGCGCTGACCAGGGCACCGACCACCATGACGGCGAGGCTGAGGATCAGCATGCGCCGCTTTCCGTAGAGGTCGCCGAGGCGGCCCATGATCGGCGTGGCTACGGCTCCCGAGAGCAGCGTCGAGGTCAGGACCCAGGTGGCGTTGCTGGGCGCGGTGCCCAGCAGCTGCGGCAGGTCCTTGATGACCGGGACGAGCAGGGTCTGCATCACCGCGACAACGATCCCCGCGAAGGCGAGCACCGGAACCAGGGCTCCGCTCGCTTTCCGCGCGGGCTGGTCGGTCGTCGTGTGCGTCATTGAGTGAGGCCTCCCGTGAGATAAGTGCTGGGTAAACCTCGTATGCGCAGGCAACTATTCCGTTGCTTCGGGTCTCTAATGAATTCTTGACCGAGCCATGGGTATCTGATCAACCGTCAGGTGGCTGCCTGGCTGCCTGGCTGGCTGACTGGCGGGCGGTGCTGGTCGTGAGACCGAGGACCGGGTCGGGCGAAATCCCGATGCAAGGGGCGTAAGCGGGTTGAGAGCATGACAGGCATGCTGGAAGCCGCTGACGTCACCCGGACCTCGTCCCGCCGTACCGCGCCGCCCACGTGGCTGGTCGTGGCGCTCGCCTGCGCCGGACAGTTCCTGGTCGTGCTCGATGTGTCGGTCGTCAATGTGGCGTTGCCGTCGATGCGGGCCGACCTGGGGCTGAGCCCGCAGGGACTGCAGTGGGTGGTGAACGCGTACGCGATCGCCTTCGCCGGTTTCATGCTGCTCGGTGGGCGGGCCGGGGACCTGTACGGGCGCAAGCGGATGTTCCTGGTGGGGCTCGCCCTGTTCACGCTGGCCTCGTTCGGCGGCGGCCTGGCACAGGAGGGCGGTCAGCTGCTGGTGGCGCGGGCCGTGCAGGGGCTGGGGGCGGCCGTGCTCGCGCCGTCGACGCTGACGATCCTCACCTCGGCGGTCCCGGAGGGGGCCGCGCGGGCGCGGGCCATAGCGACCTGGACCGCGGTGGGTGCCGGTGGCGGAGCGGCGGGCGGGCTGGTCGGCGGGGCGCTGGTGGACGGCCTGTCCTGGCGGTGGGTACTGCTGATCAACGTGCCGATCGGGGCGGTCGTGCTGGCCGGCGCGACGCGATGGCTGGCGGAGAGCCGGAACGGGAACGGGCGCAGGCTCGATCTGCCGGGCGCGGTACTGGTGACGGCAGGGCTCGCGACCCTCGCGTACGGGATCTCGCAGACGGAGGCGGAGGGGTGGACGGCGGCGGCCACGCTCGTGCCGCTGGCCGCGGGGCTCGCGCTGATCGCGCTCTTCCTGCTCGTCGAGTCGCGTACGGCGGTCCCGCTCATGCCGCTCGGGCTGTTCCGGGTACGGGCCGTGTCGTCGGCGAACGCGGCGATGTTCCTGTGCGGCTCCGCGATGTTCTGCATGTGGTTCTTCATGACGCTGTACGCGCAGAACGTACTCGGCTACACGCCGCTGGAGGCCGGGCTGGCGCTGGTGCCGAGCTCGCTGGCGGTGCTCGTCGGTTCGAAGGCGGCGCCCCGGTTCATGCCGGTGTTCGGCGCGCGCAAGGTGGCCGTGCTCGGGACGGTCGTGGCGGCGGCCGGCTTCGGCTGGCAGTCGATGATGACGCCGGAGGGCGCCTACCCGACGGAGATCATGATCCCGGGGATCCTGATGATGCTGGGGGCCGGCCTGACGGCGACCCCGCTCGCCGCGCTCGCCACGGCGGGGGCGGCTCCCGGAGAGGCCGGACTGGTCTCGGGGCTGGTCAACACCTCGCGCACGATGGGCGGTTCACTGGGGCTCGCGGTGATGTCGACCATCGCGGCGACGCGGTCGGCCGGGAGCGATGCTCCGGGGGCGCTCACGGAGGGGTACGCGCTGGTCTTCCGGACGGGCACCGGGGTGCTGCTCGCGGGGGCGGTGCTGATGCTGGTGTGGCTGCCCCGCAGAACCTCCGCGAAGTGAGGCCGCGGAAAATCTCGGCGGAGTGAGGTCGCCGAAGATCTCGGCGGGGTGAGGCAACGGTCCGGGCTGCCCATGGACTCCTTAAGACATCTAGGAGGTGCCCATGGGGGAACGCAAGGAGGCTCGGGACACGGAGTTCCAGAGCTTTGTCATCGGCCGCTGGCCTCGGCTGATGCGCACGGCATTTCTCCTCACGGGGGAGCAGCACGCCGCGGAGGACCTCGTCCAGTCGACGCTCGAACAGGTCTACGTGGCCTGGCGCCGGGTCGGCTCGGCGGACGACCCGGAGGCGTATGTACGGCGCGTGATGATCAACGCGCATGCGCGCAAGCACCGCAGAAAACTACGGGAGTTCCTGGCGCCGAAGGACGACTCGGGCCTGGCGCGCGAGATCGCCGACTCCGGTGACCGCATCGCCCAGGCCGACGACCGGGGCGTTCTGCTGACGGCGCTCGCCCAACTGCCCGTGCGGCAGCGGGAGGCGGTGGTCCTGCGGTACTGGGAGGACCTCACGGAGACACAGACGGCGGAGGCGATGGGCTGCTCCGTCGGCGCGGTGAAGAGCAACGCGGCCAAGGGGATCGCGAAACTCCGCGCCATACCGGGACTGGCGGACATGGTGACGAGCGGGGGAGGGCGTAAGTGATGAGCGCGGACCGGGAGACGAACCACGACATGACGAACACCGACATCGCCCTCCTGCTCGCCGAAGCCGCGGACGGGGTCGAGATCGGTATAGCCCCCACCCAGGCGGTGATCCGCGGTGGCCGGCGTCGCAGGGCCCGTCGCTGGGCGGTGGCGACGGCGGCGGCGCTGGCGATCGTCGGGACGACGGGGACGCTGGCGCTTGCGGGGCTGCCGGGTGACGGGGACGGGCATCGCGGAGCGCAGGTGGCCACCCACCCGCCGACGACCGCGGCGCCGAGGCTCGGCGAGCCGCAGTCGACGACGCTGGCGAGGGGTACCGAGGACGGCAAGGACTGGGACGTCTGGATCAACGTGTGGGGCGCACCGCGCAATGCGGCGGAGGCGCAGACCCAGTTGGCGGCCATGACCGAGTACGGGGAATTCCCCGGGGACATCCGCAAGGCCTCCGACCTGATCGGCAAGAGCGCCTACTTCGTGCACAGGAGCTACGGGGACCAGCGGTCGCTGGTGATTTACAGCACGCTCCCCAAGGGGAGCAGGGAGGCGGACACGGACCTGGAATCCGGCTCGACCCGGTTGCAGCCCGCCTCCGGGGGACCCGTGCGCCTGGTGATCGGCCGGGTTGCCAAGTCCGCTCAGGAGGTCACCTGCACCTGGCAGGACGGCACTCGTACCAAGCTCCGCAGGCTTTCGGGGGAAGCCGCGGCCGCGCTTCAGGAGCAGGGCATCCGCCCGGCCGAGGGGTCCCCGGACAACTGGTTCGTGTGCCTGGCGCCGAAGGGCACGGGCTCCAAGTCGGTGTTCGTGACGAAGTTGGGGTGACGGTCACAGCCACCCCTGCTGCCGGGCCTCCCGCATCGCCTCCATGCGGTTGCGGGTGCCCGTCTTGCCGATCGCGGACGAGAGGTAGTTGCGGACCGTCGACTCGGACAGATGCAGCTTGGCGGCGATGTCGGCGACCGTCGCGCCGTCCACGGACGCCTTGAGGACGTCGCACTCGCGGGCGGTGAGCGGGCTCGGCCCGGCGCTGAGTGCGGCGGCGGCGAGCGCCGGGTCGATCACGGTCTCGCCGGTCAGCACCCGGCGGATCGCGGCGGCCAGTTCCTCCACCGGACCGTCCTTCACCAGGAAGCCCGCCGCGCCCGCCTCCATGGCGCGGCGCAGATAGCCGGGCCGCCCGAAGGTGGTGAGGATCAACACCCGGCAGTCCGGAGCCTGTTCGCGCAGCTCGGCCGCCGCGTCCAGGCCGCTCATGTTCGGCAGTTCGATGTCCAGCAGGGCCACGTCCGGCCGGTGGGTCAGCGCGGCGTCCACGATCGCGTCGCCCGTCCCGACCTGGGCGACGACCTCCAGGTCCTCCTCCAGGCCGAGCAGCAGGGCGAGCGCGCCCCGCATCATTCCCTGGTCCTCGGCGAGCAGGACCCTCACACACTTCGTCGGCCGGTGGTCCCGGGGCATCTCGTTCACGGCTCAAGGGTAGGGCGCGGGGCGCGCCCGGGGCTCGACGAGAAACCCGTCTAAAGACTTGTCATTGTTCCGTTCCGCGAGTCTTGACGGCCTCCGGGTCCGGGCCAACAATCGCCTCTGCATTGGGAGTTCACCTTTGCAATTGCTGTGCCTGTTCTTCCGCCCGCAATTGTTCGGTATTTCGATCGGTGAAATACGTTCGGCATTTTGGTCGAACGACGTTCGGGATATCGGACAGTGAAAGAGGTCAGCCTTGTTCTCAAGACTCAGAACCGCGACCCTGGCCGCGCTCTCGGCGCTCGTCACCGTCCTCGCGCTCGCCGTCGGTGTCCCGCAGGCCGCCGCCGCGAGTTCGCTGCCCTGCGACATCTACGCCGCCGCGGGCACCCCCTGCGTCGCCGCGCACAGCCTCGTCAGGGCGCTCTACTCCTCGTACAGCGGCTCGCTGTACCAGGTGCAGCGAGCCTCCGACAGCGCCACGGCGAACATCGGGCTGCTGGCCGCCGGCGGGTACGCCAACGCGGCGGCCCAGGACTCCTTCTGCTCCGGCACCACCTGCATCATCACCAAGATCTACGACCAGTCCTCGCGCCACAACGACCTGACCGTCGAAGGGGCCGGCGGGGCAGGTGCGGCCGATGTCGGCGCACCCGCCGACGCCCTGCCGGTGACCGTCGGCGGCCACCAGGTCTACGGCCTGGAGATCTCGGCAGGCATGGGCTACCGGGACAACTCCACCTCCGGTGTCGCCGTGAACGGGCAGGCGGAGGGGATGTACATGGTCACCTCCGGTACCCATGTCAACGGCAGGTGCTGCTTCGACTACGGCAACGCCGAGACGAACAACAAGGACACCGGCAACGGCCACATGGACGCGATCAACTTCGGCACCGAGTGCTGGTTCTCGCCCTGCTACGGCGGCGGCCCATGGGTGCAGGCAGACCTGGAGAACGGCCTGTTCCAGTCGGACGCCGGCTACAGCAAGAACACGTCGAACACCGGCACCGGGGCGATGCCGTTCGTGACCGCTTTGCTGAAAAACAACGGTCAGGACCATTTCGCGCTGAAATACGGAAATTCCCAGTCGGGCAGCCTCACCACCACCTATTCCGGCGGTGAGCCCACCACGAGCGGCTACTCGCCGATGCATCAGGAGGGCGCGATCGTCCTCGGCACGGGCGGCGACAACAGCAACGGCTCCATCGGGTCCTTCTTCGAGGGCGTCATGACCTCGGGCATCCCGACGGACGCCGCCGACAACTCGGTGCAGGCCAACATCGTCTCCGTCGGATACGGCGGCTCGACCGGCTCCACCGGTTCGCTGAACCCCGGTTCGGAGATCTCGCTGCGCGCGACGACCTCGTGCTGCACCACCGACTACATACGCCACCAGAACGACGCGGGGGTCGTCTCGCCGATCACGTCGAGCAGTTCGGCGCTCGACAAGAGCGACGCCACCTGGATCGTCCGCCGGGGCCTGGCCGGCAGCTCCTGCGTCTCCTTCGAGTCACGCAACTACCCCGGTGACTTCCTGCGGCACTACAACTACCGACTCCAGCGGCAACCCATGGACGGCACCGCGCAGTTCAGATCCGACGCGACCTTCTGCCCGACGACCGGCAAGAGCGGCACGGGCACCTCGTTCGCGTCGTACAACTACCCGGCCAAGTTCATCCGCCACTACAACCTCAACGTCTACGTGGCGAGCAACGGCGGCTCCAACACCTGGGACAGCGCCACGTCCTGGGCGGACGACGTGAGCTGGGTGGTCAGCCAGCCCTGGGCACCGTAAGCAGAGCGGCGTCCGCCAGGCCGCTGGGCTCCACCGGTAGTTCGGCGGTCACCGTGAAACCGCCTCGCGGCGACGGGCCGGCCCGCAGGGAGCCGCCGGCCGCCGCGAGGCGTTCGGTCAGCCCCTTCAGGCCGGTGCCGCCGATGCCCGGCAAGGGCGGCGTCGACGAGGGGACCGGCTCGCCGGACCCGTTGTCGGCGATCGTGAGGCGGACGTGCTCGGGTGTGCTGTCCACGGTGATCTCGCAGCGTGTGGCGCAGGCGTGCCGCACGACGTTGGTGACCGCCTCCCGCACCACCCAGCCCAGCAGCGCCTCGGTCTGCGGCGCCAGCGGTGTGCCCGAGCGGACCACCACCGGTTCGACGGCCGCCGCGGACAGCGCCGAGCGGGCCCGGTCCAGTTCGGTGGCGAGGCTGCCCTCGCGGTAGCCGGTCACGGCCTCGCGGATCTCCGTGAGCGCCTGGCGGCCGACCGACTCGATGTCGGTGATCTGGGTGAGCGCGGCGTCCAGGTTCCGCGAGGCCAGCCGCCGGGCCGCCTCCGACTTCACCACGATCACCGACAGGGTGTGCCCGAGCAGGTCGTGCAGATCGCGGGAGAAGCGCAGCCGCTCCTCCTCGACCGCCCGCCGGGCCAGTTCCTCCCGGGCCGCGCGCAGCTCCCGTACGGCCTCGGAGAGGGACAGGATCGCCGCGGTCACCATCGTCGAAAGGAACGTGCCGTACGCGACGTTCACCGCGTCCCAGCCCGCCCGGAACACGGAGACCGCCGCCGCGAGCGCCGTCAGCCCGAGGCCGACCTTGCCCAGCCACGGGCCTCGCACGACCGCACCGGTGGCCAGGCCCAGCAGCGGGAAGAAGTACAGCCAGCTGCCGCCGTACCCGATGGCCAGTCCGCAGGTGATCACGGCCATCGCGGCGAGCGCCACCCGGGTCGCGTCCGCCTCGCGCTTCTCCTTCACGAAGGAGCGGAACGTCACATAGATGTAGAGGGAGTTGAAGGCGAACAGACCCACGCCACCGATCCAGGGATTGGGCGTCTTGCCCTGGAAGAGGTTGGAGAAGGCACCCATCCCCATCAGCAGCCACGGCAGCAGCGCGAAGCCCGTCGGCGGAGGACCAGGGTTCTCCGGCATCTTCCCGCCCGTCCTGCGCGCCTCCTTCTGAGCGGCCTTGAACCGCTCCATCTCCGCGCGCCACTGCGCCCGGGCCGCCCGCCACCGGCCCACCTGACAGGTGACTCCTCGCATCCAGGACATGATCTCGCTCCCCGTTCAGACGGTCCGGCCGGACCGTCGGTACGACAGCACAGCGTACGAACCGAAGGCCAGCAGCCAGAGGGTGAGGACCGTGACCGCGCCGAGCGCCGGGGCGTGCCCGTCGGCGACCGAGGTGCCGAGCTGGGCGAACCGGTACGTCGGGGTGTACGCGGACAGGGTGCTCAGCCAGCCCGGGAAGAGGGTGACCGGGAACCACAGGCCGCCCAGCACCGCCAGACCCAGGTTGCACGCCATGTTCGCCACGCCCGTGGTCTGCCCGGTCAGCCGGTAGCCGTTGCCCAGGCCCAGCAGGGTGAAGGGTACCGAGCCCAGCCACAGCAGCACGGCGATCGCCGCCCACTGCCAGACGTCCAGGCGTACGCCGTTGACCAGGCCGCCCGCCGCGAGGACGGCGAGGATGGCCGGCAGCACCGTCACCGAGCCGGTCAGGGCCCGGCCGACGACGACCTGGCGCGGGGTCATCGGCGTCACCCGCAGCTGCCGCAGCCAGCCGATCGCCCGGTCCTCGGCGACCCCGCCGCCGGTGTTCAGGGCGGAGCCGACGGCGCCGTAACCGGCCATGCCGACCATCGCGCCGGTCTTCCAACTGCCGTCGTCCGCGCCGAGGTTGGTGAACAGCAGATACATCAGCACCGGCATCGCGATCCCGCCGACGACGAAACCGGCGTCGCGCAGGGTCCGGCGCACTTCGAGCCGCAGATAGTCCAGCATCACGCCGCCTCCTCGACACGTGCGGTGAGGGCCAGGAACGCGTCGTCGAGCGACGCCGGGACGACCTCCAGGCCGCGTATCGCGTGCAGCTCCGCCAGCGCGACCACCGTCGCGTCCGGGTCGTCGCTGCGCAGTCGGGCCCGGTCCCCGCGCACCTCCACCGACCGTACGCCGGGCAGCAGCTCCAGGCCCTCGGTGGAGCGTCCCGCGAGGTCGAAGGCGACCAGGCTGCCGCCCACCGACCGCTTGAGCTGCTCACCGGTGCCGTCCGCGACGATCCGGCCCCCGTCGATGACGAGGATCCGGTCGGCGTGCGCGTCCGCCTCCTCCAGGTGGTGCGTGGAGAACAGAACGGTGTGGCCGAGACGGGCGTAGGACCGCATCGAGGTCCAGAAGGCCTGCCGCGCCTCCACGTCCAGGGCCGCGGTGGGCTCGTCCAGGACGATCACCGAGGGGTTCCCGGCGAGCGCGACGGCGAACCGCACACGCTGCGTCTGACCGCCGGACAGCCGGTCCACGCGCCGCCCCGCCAGCTCGGAGATCCCGGCCAGTCGCAGCGCCCGCGCGACGGGCATCGGGGCCGGGTAGCGGCGGGCCACGAAGGAGACCAGCTCCTGCACGGTCACCCTGGGCACCGCCCGTCCCTCCTGCAGCATCGCGCCGACCCGCCCGGCGCGCACCGACCGCTCCGGGGGAGCGCCGAAGAGGCGGACCGTGCCCTCGTCGGGTTCGTTCAGGCCGAGCAGCAGCGAGATCGTCGTCGACTTGCCGGCTCCGTTGCGGCCCAGCAGGGCGACGGTCTCGCCGGGCGCGATGGCCAGGTCGACGCCGTCGACGGCGCGTACGGAGCCGAAGTTCTTGACCGCCCCCGTGAAGGACACCGCGGGCTCCGCCCCGGCTCCCGTTCCAGTCGTGTTCGTCATGACGGCGACGCTACGGAGAGGGGGCGGCCGTCCGGCAGATCCGCCTGTACGGACTCCGGCAGGACAAATGTCACGGGGCGACCGCTACGGCACAGCGAGCTGACACTCCGTCAGGAGCCTTCACAAGTGACGGGCGCTGGGCTATACAGAGGTCGCCGGACTGGAACGCGTTCTAGGTCGGCCCCGTAGCGACCTCGGTGCGGCCGACGGTGCGGACGGCCGCACCGGGGTCTTCATGCCGCCCATGTACAGGAGCCGTATGCCCATCGACGCAGCGCAGGCCGTCGCCGCCGAGCCACGTTCCGGCGAGATCACCTGGGACCGCAAGGACGTCCTGCTCTACCACCTCGGCGTCGGGGCGGCCGCGAATCCCGACAAACGCAGCCCCGCCACAGACCCCGACGAGCTGCGCTACACCCTGGAGTCCCGGCTGCACGTGCTGCCGAGCTTCGCCACCGTCGCGGGCTCCGGCTCACCCGGCGTGATCAGCAGCCTGTCCATGCCCGGTATCGACGTCGACCTGGCCCGCGTCCTGCACGGCGGCCAGTCGCTGACCCTGCACCGCCCGATCCCCGTCGCGGGTACGGCCACCGCCACCGGCCGCATCGCCGCCGTGTACGACAAGGGCAAGGCGGCCGTCCTGGTCATGCGCACCGAGGCCGCCGACGCCGACGGCCCGCTGTGGACCAGCGACGCGCAGATCTTCGTCCGCGGAGAGGGCGGCTGGGGTGGCGACCGCGGCCCGTCCGCTCGCCTCGACCCGCCCACCGGCGCCCCCGACCGCACCGTCGAGCGCCCGATCCGCGAGGACCAGGCCCTGCTCTACCGCCTCTCCGGCGACTGGAACCCGCTGCACGCCGACCCCGACTTCGCCAAGGTCGCCGGGTTCGAACGGCCCATCCTGCACGGACTGTGCACCTACGGCATGACGCTCAAGGCGGTCGTCGACACGCTGCTCGGCGGCGACGTGACCCGGGTGCGCTCGTACACCACCCGGTTCGCGGGCGTCGTGTATCCGGGGGAGACCCTGCGCATCCGCATGTGGCACACACCGGAGTCCACCAGGGTCGCCGTGAGCGCGGCGGAGCGGGACGACGCGCCCGTCCTCGCCGACACCATCGTCGAACACTCGTGATCCGACGGGCAGTTGAAGCATGCAGCCGAAGCACGCAGTCGAAGCAGGCAGTTGAAACGGGCAGCTGAAGCAGGTAGCCGAAACAAGTAGCTGAAGCAGGCAGTTGAGGGGAGCCGCACCATGCGCGCAGCCGTACTGCACGAGATCGGCCAGGACAAGCTGGAGGTCTTCGACGACGTCGAGGCGACAGGCTTCGGGCCCGGCAAGGTGAGGATCCGGGTGCGGGCCACCGGGCTGTGCCACTCGGACCTGTCGGCGATGAGCGGGGTGCTGCCGCAGCCGGCGCCGTTCGTGCCCGGACACGAGGGCGCGGGCGAGATCGTCGAAGTCGGGGACGGCGTACGGGGTGTGAAGCCAGGCGACCGGGTGGTCGTGTGCTGGCTGCCGGCCTGCGGTGCCTGTCCGGCCTGCCGGCGCGGGCAGACGGAGCTGTGTCTGGCCGGGTTCATGAACGCGGGCACCCCCAACTTCAGGCGCCCCGGCGGCACCCCTGCCGACGTGTTCGGCTTCGCGGGCACCGGCACCTTCGCCGAGGAGGTCGTCGTCGACGCGGGCTGCGCCGTGCCGATACCGGACGACGTGCCCTTCGACATCGCCGCGCTGATCGGCTGCGGGGTGACCACGGGCCTGGGTGCCGCCCTCAACACCGCCGACGTGGAGGCCGGTTCGTCGGTCGCCGTCATCGGCTGCGGCGGCGTCGGCATCTCCGCGATCCAGGGCGCGCGGCTCAAGGGCGCCGCCGAGATCGTCGCCGTCGACCCGGTCGCCTCGCGCCGCGAGTCCGCCCTCAGGTTCGGTGCCACGAAGGCGGTCTCGCCGGACGAGCTGGCCGACGCCAGGCAACAGGTCACCGGCGGCGAGGGCTTCGACTACGTCTTCGAGGTCGTCGGCAGGTCGGCCACGGCCCGGACGGCGTACGAGAACACCCGGCGCGGCGGCACGCTCGTCGTCGTCGGCGCGGGCGCCATGGACGACTTCCTGCAGCTCAACATGTTCGAGCTGTTCTTCGACGAGAAGCGGATCCTGCCCTCGATGTACGGCGGCGGCGACGTCCTGCGCTCCTACGAGCGCACCATCGCCCTGTGGCGGGCGGGCCGCATCGACCTGGAGGGCCTGATCACCCACCGGGTGCCGCTGAGCGAGATCAACGAGGCACTGGACCAGATGCGGACGGGCACGGCGCTTCGTACGTGCATCGAGATCTGACGACTCCAAGGATACGCATGTCACTGCCACTTGAGGGACTGTCGGCCATCGTCACCGGCGCGGGCCGGGGCCTGGGCCGTGCCGAGGCGCTGGAACTCGCCCGGCTCGGCGCCGCCGTCGTCGTCAACGACTTCGGGCAGCCGGGCCGGGACGGCTCGGGGGAGGCCTCCGGCGGCCCCGCCGGGCAGGTCGCCGCCGAGATACGCGCGGCGGGCGGCAGGGCGCTCGCCCACACCGGGGACGTGGCCGACTTCCAACAGGCCCGCGAACTGGTCGAGTCGGCGATCAGCGAGTTCGGCAAACTGGACATCCTGGTCAACAACGCGGGCATCCTGCGCGACCGCATGGTCTTCTCCATGACCGAGGGCGAGTGGGACTCGGTGATCCGCGTCCACCTCAAGGGCCACTTCAACACGACCCACTTCGCGGCCGCGCACTGGCGCGAGCGGTCCAAGGCGGTGGGCGGGCCGGTGTTCGGGCGGATCGTGAACACGTCGTCGGAGGCGTTCCTGGCGGGCTCCGCCGGGCAGCCCAACTACGCGGCGGCGAAAGGCGGAATCGTCGGCCTGACCACCTCCTCCGCCCTCGCCCTGGGCAAGTACGGCGTCACGGCCAACGCCATCTGCCCGCGCGCCCGCACCCGGATGACCGAGGACGTCTTCGCCGGCTTCGAGCAGCCCACGGAGGGGCTCGACCCGCTCGCCCCCGAACACGTCGCCCCGCTCGTGGGCTATCTGGCCTCACCCGCCGCCGCTCGCGTCAACGGGCAGTTGCTCGTCGTACACGGCGGCATGGTGGCGATCATCGAACGGCCCAGTGTGCAGGCCAAGTTCGACAGCAAGCAGGACACCTTCACCTACGACGAACTCGACGCCCTGCTCACCCCGCACTACGCGGAGCGGCCGGCGGGGGAGACGTTCGCGGCGGCGGAGGTGCTGGGGCTCCGGCGCGGGTAGAGAGACGGAAGGGCCTCGCACGTCGGTCGACGTGCGAGGCCCTTCCGTGCGTAACCGTGTAACCGTCAGGCAGCCGCCTCGGCGTCCTCGTCCGGCCTGCGGTGGCGGCCGCGAGGGGCCGAGTCACCGTCTTGGACCGAAACCGGACCCCGGTGCCGGCCGTGGCCTGCGTCTTCCCGGGTCTCGGCGGACAGCTGCATGGTGCGTGCGTCGCTCATCGGAAGGATTCACCCCGTTAACATGATCTTTCTAACAGCCGGGCGAGTTTAACCGGCTGCCCTCTGTTCGAATCCAGACGGCCACGCCCATCGGCACTATTTCGTTACAAGACGTCCCAAGGGCGCCTGCTGCAACGGCACGGGACGCGGCGCGACAGGCTCCGGAGGATCCGATACGGACGGGGACCGCGTGCCCGGCGACGGGGACGAACTCCCGTCCGCCGCCGGGGCGGTCGCACCATCCCGGACCGGATCCTCCGGCCCTGCGCCCCCTGATCCCCCCGCGCCCCCTGATCCCCCTGCATCCCCCGATTCCCCCATCTCCCCCGATTCCCCCGTCTCCCCCGGGGGCGCCATCATCCGTGCCACGCCGCACGGCATCTCGACCGTGGCGTACGGCAGTTGGAGCACCCCGTCCCTGGTCCACAGCCCGGCGCCCGCCAACCACCCCTCAGGCGCCGGGAGATGGTGCAGCCGCCGCCGGTCCGGTCGCCACAGCCCCACCCAGCTGCCGACGGGCCCGTCGACCCGAAGCGCCACCCCGCAGCTCTCCGGCATCAGCACCTGCCCCGGCTGGATGGCGAAGGGCGTGACGGCACAGTCGGGCAGGCGCAGGCACTCCGGGAAACGCACCGGCAGCGTGCTGCCCAGCACCCCCCAGCCCAGCCGGTCCTCGCCCGGCGACGGCGCGTCCGAGCGGATCAGCAGCAGGCCGCTGTCCGGGTCGGCGAGCAGCAGCCGGTCGTCGCTGGCCTCGGCGATCTGCAGAAGGGGCGAGACCTCGCCGGCCCGCTCCAGGTCGACCACGACCGCCTTGGTCCGGCCGCCGATCTCACGGTCCAGCGCCAGCATCCGCCCCGCATGATCCAGCCACACCCCGCCCGAGCAGCGCCCCGGGACCTCCGCCACGTGCTCGGGCCCGAAGGCGCCGCCCGCCACCAGCCACACCGTGCTGGTGTGCCGGCCCACGGCCAGGGCGTACGCCTGCTCGCCGCCCGGCGCGGGAGGCAGCAGCCGCAGCCGGGTGTCCTCGTCCGGGCACTCGACCGCGCCGATCAGCACCTCGCCGGTGCCGGGCCCCGTCGGGTAGAGCAGCGAGAAGACATGCCGCCCGTCCATCGGCCGGCGGATGAGCACCCGCCCGTCGCCCATCGGCTGCACCTCGGTGCCGGGCTCCTCGGGTTGGTTGCCGGGCAGCGACACGGCGTACGGCTCGGGGCCGTCCAGTGTCCAGCGCTCCGGGAACCAGGAGTCGCCGTCCAGGGCGAGCCGGGCGGCGTAGGCGCCGTCCGCGGTGATGGTGCAGCCCGATTGCGGGGCGCCGTCCTCGGGGGCAGCCTCGGGCTCGATCGCACACGCCGTCATGGTCTGGTCACCTCCGGCGACGAAGCTAGTTTTCGCACGCACACACGTGGGACCACGAGGCTCCTGCTTCACACATAAGGGTGGCCAAGGAACGATTCGCCTGAGGAAACGGGGGCCGGTGTGCTGACGGGGGCCGGGGGTGCGGCCGGGTTCCGGCACCGTTCCGTTCGTTGCGACCGGGATCGTGGTGCCGGGACCGGGACATCGGTTCAGCGGCACAGATCAGCCAGGTAGCCTTTTGACCGTGCCCCGTCTGTCTGAAGTCATCGCCGCGCTGGAGAACCTGTGGCCCGCCGAGCGGGCCGAGTCCTGGGACGCGGTCGGCACCGTCGTGGGCGACCCCGCCCAGGAGGTCACCCGGGTCCTGTTCGCCGTCGACCCGGTCCAGGAGATCGTCGACGAGTCGGTGAAGCTGGGCGCCGACCTGCTCGTCACCCACCACCCGCTCTACCTTCGCGGTACGACGACGGTCGCGGCCGGCCACTTCAAGGGCCGCGTCGTGCACACCCTGATCAAGAACGACATCGCGCTGCACGTCGCCCACACGAACGCGGACACGGCCGACCCGGGCGTCAGCGACGCGCTGGCCGGCGCGCTGGACCTGCGCATCGTCGGGCCCCTGGTGCCGGACGCCACCGATCCGTCCGGCCGCCGGGGCCTCGGCCGCGTCTGCGAACTGGACCACCCGCTGTCCCTGAAGGAGTTCGCGGCCCGTGCCGCCGAGCGGCTGCCCGCCACCGCGCAGGGCATCCGCGTCGCCGGCGACCCGGAGGCGACGGTCCGTACGGTCGCCGTCAGCGGCGGCTCCGGCGACAGCCTCTTCGACCAGGTCCGCGCGGCCGGGGTGGACGCCTTCCTCACCGCGGACCTGCGCCACCACCCGGCCTCCGAGGCCACCGCCCAAAGCCCCCTCGCGCTGCTCGACGCGGCGCACTGGGCCACCGAGTGGCCCTGGTGCGAGCTGGCCGCAACCCAGCTCGACGAGATCTCCGACCGGCACGGATGGGACCTCAGGGTCCATGTGTCCAAGACGGTCACCGACCCCTGGACGGCCCATGCGGCCTCCTCTGACGCAACCGCAGGAGCCCCCAACTGAACGCCGCGCCCGCCGACCAGATCCGACTCCTCGACGTCCAGGCACTCGACGTCCGGCTGCAGCAGCTCGCCCACCGGCGGAAGTCGCTGCCCGAGCACGCCGAGATCGAGTCGCTGACCAAGGACCACAACCAGCTGCGCGACCTGCTGGTGGCCGCACAGACCGAGGCGAGCGACACCGCCCGCGAGCAGACCAAGGCCGAGCAGGACGTGGACCAGGTGCGCCAGCGCGCCGCCCGCGACCAGCAGCGCCTGGACTCCGGTGCCGCGACCTCCCCGAAGGACCTGGAGAACCTCCAGCGCGAGATCACCTCCCTCGCCAAGCGGCAGGGCGACCTCGAGGACGTCGTCCTGGAGGTCATGGAGCGCATCGAGTCCGTGCAGGAGCGGGTCACCGAACTCACCGAGCGGGTCTCCTCCGTCCAGTCGAAGATCGACGACGCGAGTGCGCGCCGCGACGCCGCGTTCGAGGAGATCGACGGCGAGGTGGCCACGGTGACGAAGGAGCGCGAGGTCATCGCGGGCACCATCCCCGCGGACCTGCTCAAGCTCTACGACAAGCTGCGCGAGCAGCAGGGCGGCATCGGCGCGGCCAAGCTGTACCAGCGCACCTGCCAGGGCTGCCGTCAGGAGCTGGCGATCACCGACATCAACGAGATCCGCTCGGCCGCCCCCGACACCGTGGTGCGCTGCGAGAACTGCCGTCGCATCCTGGTGCGTACGGCCGAGTCCGGTCTGTAGGAGCGACGGCAAGGGCGATGGCCCGGGCGACGGCCTGGGCGATCGCCAGGGCGACTGTAAGGGGCTTGTGCCGTGCGGGAGTTCATCGTCGAGGCGGACGGCGGTTCACGGGGAAATCCGGGGCCCGCGGGCTACGGATCCGTCGTGATCGACGCGGCGACGGGGGAGACGCTGGTGGAGGCGGCCGAGTACATCGGCGTCGCCACGAACAACGTCGCCGAGTACCGGGGGCTGCTGGCGGGCCTGCGGGCCGCCCGTGACCTGGACCCGTCGGCCAAGGTGCACGTCCGCATGGACTCCAAGCTGGTCGTCGAGCAGATGTCGGGCCGCTGGAAGATCAAGCACCCCGACATGAAGCCGCTGGCGACGGAGGCGGCCCGCGTCTTCCCGCCGGAGCAGGTGACGTACGAGTGGATCCCGCGCGAGCGGAACAAGCACGCGGACCGGCTCGCGAACGAGGCGATGGACGCGGGCAAGCGCGGCGAGCAGTGGTCGCCGTCGGTGTCCACGGCAGAGCTGGACGCACGCGCCGCGCGGCTCGCGGCCCCGGAGCCGTCCGGCCCGCCGGGCGACGCGGCGGCGGGCGCGGCGAGAGCACGCGCGGCGCTGGCAGAGGCACGCCCTGCCGCTGACGTCTCCGCCGTCCCCTCCGACCGCAGCGGTGCGGTGGAGGACAGGGGGGAGGCAGGCAGTGCCGGGGCGAAGGCTGACGCCGACGTCCGGGCCGCGCGCACCGTTGCCAGTCCCGGCTGGGCTCCCGCCGACATGGGGGCGCCCGCGACCTTCGTCCTCCTGCGGCACGGTGAGACCCCGCTGACTCCGCAGAAGCGGTTCTCGGGGAGTGGCGGTACCGATCCGTCCCTGTCGGACGTCGGCCGGGAGCAGGCCGAGCGGGTCGGGGCCGCGCTGGCCCGGCGCGGCACGATCGAGGCGATCGTCGCGTCGCCCCTCGCCCGTACCCGCGAGACCGCGGGCATCGTCGCCGCACGTCTCGGCCTGGAGGTGAGCGTCGACGACGGGCTGCGCGAGACGGACTTCGGCGCCTGGGAGGGGCTCACGTTCGGCGAGGTCCGCGAGCGCTACCCCGACGACATGAACGCCTGGCTGGCCGACCCGGAGGCCCGGCCGACCGGCGGGGGCGAGAGCTTCGCGGCGACCGCGACCCGGATCGCGGTGGCGCGGGACAAGCTGGTGGCGGCGTACAAGGGCCGCACGGTTCTCCTCGTCACCCACGTCACCCCGATCAAGACGTTCGTACGCCTCGCCCTGGGCGCCCCGCCCGAGTCCCTGTTCCGCATGGAACTCTCGGCCGCCTCCCTCTCGGCGGTGGCCTACTACACGGACGGCAACGCGAGCGTACGACTCTTCAACGACACCTCTCACCTGCGCTGACCGTGCCGGGGCGCGGAGCAGGTCAGCCGCCCGGCCCGAGCTGAGCCGCCTCTCGCGCCAGCATCTCGACCCGCCCCCAGTCCTTGGCGGCGACGGCGTCCGCGGGAATCATCCAGGTTCCGCCCACACAGCCGACGTTGGGCAGCCTGAGGTACTCGGGCGCGTTCGCGGCACCGATGCCGCCCGTCGGACAGAACCGCGCCTGCGGCAGGGGCCCCGCGAGGGACTTCAGATACGCCGTCCCGCCCGCCGCCTGCGCCGGGAAGAACTTCATCTCCCGCACCCCGCGCTCCAGCAGAGCCACCACTTCCGAGGTGGTCGACACCCCCGGCAGGAACGGCACCCCGGACGCCCGCATCGCTTCCACGAGCACGTCCGTCCAGCCCGGGCTGACCAGGAAGCGCGCCCCGGCGGCCACCGACTCCTTCACCTGCTCCGGTGTGATCACGGTGCCCGCCCCGACCACCGCGTCCGGCACCGCACCGGCGATCGCGCGGATCGCCTCCAGCGCGACCGGCGTCCGCAACGTCACCTCGATGGCCGGCAGCCCACCGGCGACCAGCGCCCGCGCGAGCGGTACGGCGTCGGCGGCGTCATCGAGGACGACGACGGGCACGACGGGGGCGAGATCCAGCAGCGAGGTGGGCATGGCGCCATACTGCCGAGGCGTCGCAGCATGCGCAAAGCTCGTTGCGCACGCTGCAATGGCAGGGCGCCTGGGCATGGGCGCCAGCGGACGCCTCAGTAGTGGACGCCTCAGCAGAGGCAGGTCTCAGTGGACCTCGTCCACCAGCACATCCAGCGTCCACGCCTTGCCCGCGCCCTTCGGTGGCTCCACCTCCACCACGTACCCGAGGTCCCGCAGCACCTCCACCAACGCGCCCGGCCCCTTGGGCGCCGCGCCCGCCGTCAGCAGACTCCGTACGATCCGCCCCTTGGTCGCCTTGTTGAAGTGGCTGACGACCTTGCGGGTCGGCGCGTGCAGCACCCGTACGCTCGCGGTCCGCCCGGCGACCTCGCCCTTCGGCTTCCACGCGGCCGTATACGCGGAGGAGCGCAGATCCAGTACCAGCCCGTCCCCGGCGGCCTCGGGCAGCGTGTCCGACATCGCCGTCCGCCAATGGGAGCCCAGCGCCCCGAGTCCGGGCAGCCTCACACCCATCGAGCAGCGATACGAGGGGATCCTGTCGGTCACCCGGACCGCGCCCCACAGCCCGGAGAAGACGAGCAAGGACCGGGCGGCACGCCTCTTCGCGGCAGCGTCCAGGGAAGCCAGGTCGAGGTTGTCGTACAGCACACCCGTGTAGATCTCCCCCGCGGGCCGGGCCCCGGCCGTCGGCAGCCCGGCGTTCTTCGCCACCTCGCCCCGCAGCCCCTCGCTCAGCCCGAGCACCTCCCGCGCCTTCTCCTCGTCCCCGGCACACAGGTCGACCAGCTCGCCGAGCACGGCCTCACGGGCGGGGGTCAGTCCGGGCAGGGACAGCGACTCCAGCTTCAGCGGGGCACCACGGCCGGAGGTTGCCTTGCCTTCGGAGGGAGGCAGCAGGACCAGCACGGAAGATCTCCTTCTGTTTGAGCTCTGCGACAGCGTACGGCGTGCCCCGAGGCGGCCACGGCCCTACGCTCGCTACATGCCCCGCCGCCACATCCGCGTGACCGGCGCCCCCGAAGCCCCCCTCCGGGCCGCCCTCATCGCACTGCGTACCGAACTCGGCGTCCCGGAGAGCTTTCCGCCCGAGGTGCTCGCCGAGGCCGAACGGGCCGCGAAGGCCCCCGCCCTTCCGTCGTACGACGCCACGGACATCCCCCTCTTCACCATCGACCCGCCGACGTCGACCGACCTCGACCAGGCGATGCACCTGTCCCGGCGGGGCAGCACCGGCTACCGCGTCCGTTACGCCATCGCGGACGTCGCCGCCTTCGTCGCGCCGGGAGCGGCGCTGGACGCGGAGGCCCACCGGCGGGTGGCCACGCTGTACTTCCCGGACGAGAAGATCCCGCTGCATCCCGCGCCGCTGAGTGAGGGCGCCGCCAGCCTCCTCCCGGACCAGGTCCGCCCGGCCGTGCTCTGGACGATCGACCTCGACGCGGAAGGCCGCACCGGCGCCGTCGACGTCCGCCGCGCCCTCGTCCGCAGCCGGGCCAAGCTCGACTACACCGGCGTACAGCGGCAGATCGACCAGAAGACGGCCGAGGAGCCGCTCGCCCTGCTGGCCGAGATCGGGCAGGCGCGGCAGCGGCTGGAGGTGGAGCGGGGCGGGATCTCACTGAACGTGCCCGAGCAGGCGATCGTCGAGCGCGACCACGCGTACCAGCTCGGCTACCGGGCACCGCTGCCCGCCGAGGGCTGGAACGCGCAGATCTCCCTGCTGACCGGGATGGCGGCCGCGGATCTGATGCTGGCGGGCGGCACGGGCGTGCTGCGCACCCTCCCGGCCGCCCCGGACGGCGCCGTCGGCCGCCTGCGTCGTACCGCGCACGCGCTGCACATCGAGTGGCCGCACCATGTCTCGTACGCCCAGTTGATCCGTTCCCTCGACCCGCACCGACCGCACCACGCGGCCTTCCTCCAGGAGTGCACGACTCTGCTGCGCGGGGCGGGCTACACCGTCTTCCGGGACGGGGCCCTTCCGCCGATCACCACGCACGCCGCGGTCGCCGCCCCCTACGCCCACTGCACGGCGCCGTTGAGGCGGCTCGCCGACCGGTACGCGTCCGAGATCTGCCTCGCGGCCGTGGCCGGAGAGCCCCCGCCGGACTGGGTGCTCGCCGCGCTGGACGTGTTGCCGAAGGAGATGGCCGACGGCAGCCGGCTCGCGGGCACGGTGGAACGCGCGTGCGTGGACATCGTGGAGGCGGCGCTGCTCAAGGACCGGGTGGGCGAGGTCTTCGACGGATACGTGGTGGAGGTCGGGGAGCACCAACCCACGGGCCGTCAACCCGCGGACCGTCGACCCGCGGACCGTCAACTCGCGGTCGGGAAGGTCCAGTTGGAGTCTCCGGCGATCATCGGCCGGATCGAGGGTGACCACCTGCCCCTGGGCGAACGCCTGCGGGTCCGGCTCACGCAGGCCGACCCGGGAACGGCGACCGTACGCTTCACGCCTGCGTAATCGCCTGCGTGATCGTCGCCGCGATCGCGTGCGGGAGCGCTCGGCACCCCTTGACGGCTAACACTGTTAGCCGTACGGTCATGTCCAGAGGGGGCTAACGGTGTTAGCCACTCCGTCGGTCACTCTCTTCCGCAACAGGAGGCAGCCATGAGTACGGTCACGACCACCACCACCGCCCACCGCTCCGCCCGATCCCTCCTCCGCCGCACGGCCTGGCTCGCGAACGCCCTGTTCTGGTCCGCCTTCGCGATCCTGGAAGCCGTCAACCACGGGTGGCTCGCCGGTGGCCTCGCCCTCGTCTTCTTCGTCCTGCCGGACCTGACCTTCCTGGTCGCCCTGGACGAGGCGCCCCGTATGGCGAAGGGACAGCTGGCTCCGCGCGCGGTGCCGTACTACAACGCGATGCACCGGGCCCTCGTCCCCCTGGCCCTGGCGGTCGCGTACTCGGTCCAGCCCGTCTTCGCCTGGGCCCCCGCCTTCGCGGCCCTGTGCGGCTGGCTCGCCCACATCTCGTACGATCGCGCCTTCGGCTACGGACTGCGCACGAAGGAGGGCTTCCAGCGTGGCTGACCGACCCGCCACCGACCGCCTGACCCCCCGCGCCCGCGAGATCGCGACCGCCGCCCGGACGCTCCTGGAGGAGTCCGGGCCGGCCGCGCTCACCCTGCGCGCGCTCGCCGACCGCCTCGGCATCAAGGCGCCCTCCCTCTACAAGCACTTCCCCGACAAGCACGCCGTCGAGGTGGAGCTGATCGCGCAGATGCTGGAGGAATCGGCGGCGGCCCTGGAGGCGGTGGAGGAACGCGAGCCCGCTTCGCTCCCGGCCCTCGCGGAGGCGTACCGCACCTACGCCCTCGCCCACCCCCACCTCTACTGCCTGGCCACCGAGCGCCCCCTCCCGCGCGCCGCTCTCCCGCCCGGCCTGGAGGACCGGGCCGCGATGCCGCTGATGCGGGCGTGCGACTGGGATGTGGACGCGGCCCGATCCCTGTGGGCGTTCGCGCACGGCATGGTGATCCTGGAGATCCACGGACGGTTTCCGGACGACGCCGACCTCGCCGCGGCATGGAAAAGAGGCCTGAAGGCGTTCCACTCCCCGTAGGGCACAAGGAGGTCGAGGGGGTATGGGCGCATGGCCGAGCAGGCACTGTGGACAAGGGCGAGGCTGGGCCGTTGCGGACCCCCGCTCGACCTGCTGACCGCCCGCTTCGACAAGCACGTCTACGCCCCGCACGCCCACGACGAGTTCACCGTCGGCGTCTGCGTGGGCGGCTCCGAGGTCATCGACTACCGCGGCGGCCACATCCGCACGGGCCCCGGCTCCATCGTCGTCCTGGCCCCCGGCGAGGTACACACGGGCGGCCCCGGCAACGCGACGGACGGCTACGCCTACCGCGCCCTGTACGCCGCCCCCGCCCTCCTCACGGACGGCACGTTCTCCGACGGCGTCCCGCACTTCCGCGAGCCGCTGATAGACGACCCGGAGCTGGCCGCCGCCATCCTGCGCACCCACACCGACCTCAACACCTGCCCCGACCCCCTGGAGGCCGAGTCCCGCCTCCCCTGGCTGCTCACGGCCCTGGCCCGCCGCCACTCCACGGCCCGCCCGACGACGGACGCGATCCCCGGAGCCGACCGCATCGCCACGGTCGTACGAGACCGCCTGGCCGACGAACTGCTGGAACCCCCCTCCCTGGCAGCCCTCGCCGCCGACCTGGGCCTCTCCCGCTACCAACTCCTCCGCGCCTTCCGTACGACGATGGGTCTGCCGCCGTACGCCTGGCTGGCCCAGTACCGCGTGACCAGGGCCCGCCGCCTCCTCGACACCGGCCTGCGCCCCGCGGAGGTGGCCTCCCTCGTCGGCTTCGCGGACCAGGCGCATCTGACCCGCTGGTTCCGGCGGGTACTGGGGGTGACGCCTGCGGCGTACCGCAACAGCGTTCAAGACGGCAGGCGCTGAGCGGGCGCATGGTCTCTGCATGACTGCACGCGGCTGGTTCCTGTTCTCCCTGATGGGAGTCGTCTGGGGCATCCCCTACCTGATGATCAAGGTGGCGGTGGACGCCCCGCTCTCCCCGTCCATGGTGGTGTTCACGCGCTGCGCCCTGGGCGCGGTCCTGCTGCTTCCCTTCGCGATACGGCAGGGCGGCCTGCTCCGCACGATCCGTACCCACTGGCTGCCGATGCTGGCCTTCGCGTGCATAGAGATCATCGGCCCCTGGTTCACCCTCACCGATGCCGAACGGCACCTGTCCAGCTCCACGGCCGGCCTGCTGATCGCGGGCGTCCCGATCGTGGGCGTGGTCCTGGCCCGCTTCTTCGGCGACACGGAGCAGTTGGGCGTACGGCGCATGGCGGGGCTGGCCCTTGGCCTGGTGGGGGTGGGCGTGCTGACGGTCCCGCACCTGACGGGCGGAGACGCCCGCTCCCTGGGCGAGGTCATGCTCACGGTCCTGGGCTACGCGACGGCACCGCTGATCGCGGCCCGCTGGCTGAAGGACGTCCCGACCCTCCAGCTCACCGCGCCCTGCCTGGCACTGGCGGCGCTGGTCTACGCGCCGGCGTCCGCGGCGACCTGGCCGTCCGAGATGCCGTCGACCTCGGTGCTGGTGGCGTTGATCGGCCTGGGCGCGATCTGCACGGCGCTCGCCTTCGTGGCGTTCCTCGAACTGATCAAGGAGGTCGGACCCACCCGGGCGACGGTCTTCACCTACGTCAACCCGGCCGTGGCGGTGGCGGCGGGAGCCCTGTTCCTGGGCGAGGAGCTGACGGCGGGCATCGCGGCGGCCTTCACCCTGATCCTGGCAGGCTCGGTCCTGGCGACGGCGGGACCCGGTTCCGGCTCCGGTCCGGTCGAACGCACACGCCGGGTAGCATGGTCGACACGGCAGACGAGCCGGGCGGACGGCCGCGTGGAGTCCTCTTGACGGAGGCTTCCCGAGGAACGTCCGGGCTCCACAGGGCAGGGTGGTGGCTAACGGCCACCCGAGGTGACTCGCGGGACAGTGCCACAGAAAACAGACCGCCGGAGGCTTCGGCCTCCGGTAAGGGTGAAACGGTGGTGTAAGAGACCACCAGTGCCCAGGGCGACCTGGGCAGCTAGGTAAACCCCACCCGGAGCAAGGTCAAAAGGAAACACCCCGGTGTTTCTGCGCGGACGTTCGAGGGCTGCCCGCCCGAGTCCGCGGGTAGACCGCACGAGGCCGGCGGCAACGCCGGTCCTAGATGGATGGCCGTCTCCCCGGCCGCCGCGAGGCGACCGGGCGACAGAACCCGGCGTACAGCCCGACTCGTCTGTCGCCAAGAGCCCCTGGCCAGTGAAAGTGCCGGTCAGGGGCTCCTTTTGTGGAATCTGAGGCCTAGTCAGAACCCGTACCGCACCGGTTCAAACGGGGTCGCACGGCTACGTGCGTAGCCATGAAAGCAGCGATGGGCTCCGAGGGTGGAGATTGGCGGCGACGGGTTCTGGCCTGCGGCAAGAGGCCTCTGCCCTGCGTGATCCGGATGGTCCGGCTGCGAAGCCTGGCAAGGCGCGAAGCTTCGTGAGCTTGTACCTCTTCGACAATCCGGCTTCGTGGGCAAGCTGCATGCTTGACATTTGCCCCCCGGGCGGATGCGCCCCGGCTTGGCCCGGGGGCGACGTGGATGCCGACCCCCAGGCCGGGCCGATCGAGGCCCCGCCGGCGGATTCCGACCGGCCGCCGCCGAGCACCACGGGGCGCTGTTCGGCCTGCTGTGCGCCAGGACTGCGGGCCGCGTTCCCGCACGCGAGATTGCACCCTGCCCGCCCGCAACGAGCAGGCAAGCAGGGTGTGTTGTGGCATTCGGCAGGCGTCAGGTCAGGGTGAGTTCCAGGACCGTGACGGAAAGTGCCGGCACGGTGCTGGTGAATGTTGCCGCGGCGCCCTTGACCGTGCTGGTGCTGGGTACGAGGGTGTTGGGGTCGGCCAGGGTGTTGGTGGTCGTGCGTGAAGGGCCCGTCAGGACGGTGGCGGTGGCGTTCTTCTTGACACCCTTCGCCAAGCCCTTCAGTTCGACCGGCACGGTCGCCTTCTCCGTCCCGGAGTTGACGATCGCGACGTAGAGACGGTTGCCGGAGCGGGTGGCCACGGTGGCGAGGCCGGGCAGCGCGCGTGCGGTGGCCGGCAGCACCGTTTTGCCCAGTTGGCTTGTCAGCATTTGCTGCGCCCAGTAGCTGGGCGACACGTAGCTGGTGAGGTTGTCGTAGGCGATGAGGTTGGTGGCCCACACGTTGTTCTTGACGTGGGAGAACAGCGGCGCGTAGCACTCCATCAGGACCTGGTCCGAGTTGCGGATCAGTCCGGCCAGCCAAGCGGCGTCGCCCAGCGCGGCGTTGAGGTCGGGGGTGGGGCGGCCCTCCTGCGCGGCCCACTCACCGACGAAGACCTTCGTCGAATTGCGGTCCCGGTTGTCGTACTTGTGGGTGGAGGCCTGGGCGGCGGACGGCGCGAGATAGTAGTGCTCGTCGATCAGGTCCGGCGTGCGGCTCGTCACCGTCGTCGTGGCGATCAGCTTCAGGTGCGGGTACTTCGCCTTGATCGCGTCGTAGAAGGCCGTGAATCGGGCGTCGTAGGAGCCCGAGGAATCGAACCAGTCCTCGTTGCCGATCTCCACGAACTCCAGCGGGAACGGCTTCGGGTGTCCGTCGGCGGCCCGTTTCGCGCCCCAGGTGCTGGTGACGGGGCCGGTGACGTATTCGATCTCGTCGAGGGCGTCCTGGACGTACGGCTTGAGCGCGTCGCCGGTGACGTGTTCACCCTTCAGCGTGTAGCCGGCGAAGACGGCGAGGACCGGCTGGGCGTGCATGTCCTCGACCCATTCCAGGTATTCGAGGAGTCCGAGCCCGTCCGTGGACCAGTAGCCCCAGGCGTCGTCCATGTGGCCGGGGCGCTCCCAGACCGGACCGATGGTGTTCTTCCAGTTGAACCGCGTCGCGATGGTGTTGCCCTCGAGGAAGTTTCCGCCGGGGAAGCGCAGGAACTTCGGCTTGAGGGCGATGAGTTTGTCCATCAGGTCGGTGCGCAGGCCGTTGGGGCGGTTGTTGTGGGTGGGCGGGAAGAGCGAGACGTGCTGGAGCCACAGGGTCCCGCCCGCGGCGGCGGGGTCGGCGGTGGTGACGGTCAGCCTCGCGTCGCCGGTCACGGGGGCGCCTGAACCGGTGCGCAGGGTCAGCTCGAAGGGGCGGTCGGGGAAGGCGGTGCCGATGTGCGGCACTCGTGCGGAGGCGTACACCGTCGTGCCGTCCGCCGACTCGATGGCCACCGTGAGGGGACCGATGCGGCGCGATGCCTTGGCGAAGAAGCGTGCGGTGTAGGTGGTTCGGGGGCGCACGGGTATGCCCCAGAAACCGTCGTTGGCCACCCCGGCCCGGTTCCCGGTCCCGGTACCGCTCGGCAGTACGACCTTGAGGGAACGCTTGAGGACGTCGTTGAGGGGGGTGGCGGTGTCGAGCGCCAGGGTCGTGCCGCCGACGGCGGACCAGTGCACGGGCGTGGTGTCGCTGGCCATCATCGAGCGGTTCTGCACCAGTTCGGCGTAGATGCCGCCCTCGCCGGAGTGGTTGATGTCCTCGAACATCAGGCCGGGGAGGATCGGGGACACGGCGTGTGCGGGATTGGCGACGTCCACGCTCAGCAGCGGTGTCGTGGTCTCCACCGGCACCCCGGCCAGCGTCGCGACCTGGTCGGAGGTGAGGGCGGCCGGGAACATCCACACGTCGTCGATCAGGCCCTGCCACTGGTCGACTTGCCCGCCGCCGTAGAGCGCCCGGCCGATCGCCGTGTCGCCGGTGCCGGTCCAGCCCGCGGTGTAGGCGGTTTCGCCTTCCAGCACGCCGTCGACGTAGAGGCGGGTGACACCGGCCGAGGGGTCGCTGACGCCGACCAGATGGGTCCAGGTGCCGGTGGTGGGGGCCGAGGCGGCGGCCGCCACGGCGGCGTTCTGGGCGGCGTCCGAGTCGAGTCGGGCGAAGGCGAAGGTGCCGACGTCGTCGCGCAGCCCCAGGTAGAAGGAGCTGACCACCTTGCCGTCGATGCTGACGGCGGTCTGGTAGCCGCCCAGCTGAGTGAGGTTGACCCAGGCGGCCACCGAGAACGCCTTGGAGGTGTCGAGGACGGGCCCGGACGCGGTGGCGTTGCCGCCTGCCGTGAGGCTCAGGCTGTGGGCGCCGACCTTGCCGGTGTCCCAGGCGGCCGCACCCTGGAGCGTGGCGGGGTGAGCGTTGCCGGACGAGTCGGCGGCGGAGGTACCGGAGCCCTCGTCGAAGGTCCAGTGTGCGGTTGCGGCGGGCAGGTCCGAGGCGGTGGCGTCCGCGGCCGTGCCCGAGCGCTCGGCGGCCCGGGCGGGAGCGGAAGCAGCGAAGGTCCCGGCCAGGGATGCGGCACCGAGGGCTGTCAGGACGGTTCTGCGGGGCAGTCCGGCTTCTGAAGGCATGCGGGAATTCCTTTGCGAGACGGATCGATCGGACACTGCGTGTGGGGCGCGGCGGGGGAACGAGGCTGACCCGGGGGAGAGAGGTAAGTGCCTTTCTGCCGGCGGCGGCTGGATGTGCGTGGAGCCCAGGCGCGGATCAGTGCGCTCCGGGCCGGCTGTGGAGGGTGAGGTCCGGGCAGCTTGGCGGCCCGTCCACCGATCGCGTTCCAAGACAGGCCGTTGGTCCGCCGTTGGGGAGGTTGGCGGGCCATCGGCGAGTCGGTCGTTCGGTCAGGGGGCGATGTTCCACTGCTGGCAGGTGTTGTCGAGCTGCTGCCACTGACGGACCGCGGTCCCGTTGGCCGTTCCGCAGTTCGTCACGTCGAGCACCGTGCCGGTGTTGACGTTGCTGATGGTGTAGTGACTGCCGACGGCGGTGACGTCCCACTGCTGGCAGGTGTTGCCGAGCGAGGCCCACAGCTGGACGGCCGTGCCGTTGGACTGACCGCAGTTCTCGTCGTCCAGGACCGTGCCGCTGTTGACGTTGGTGATCGTGTAGTGGCCGTTGCCCGCGCCGGCGAACTTCCACTGCTGGCAGGAGTTGCCGAGCGAGGCCCACTGGTCGATCGCGGTTCCGTTGGCTGTCCCGCAGTTGACGGCGTCGAGGACCTTGGAGCTGTTCACGTTGGTCAGGCGGTAGGCGGTGCCGGCGACCGGGAAGGTCGCGGTCGGGGTGGTGTAGCCGACCGAGGTGACGTTGGCCTGTACGGCGTTGTCGGCGGCGTCCGTCGGATATCCGGAGGTCATGACGCCTTCGAAGAAGGATCCGGCCGAACCGTTGCTGTTGTCACCGCCGGTGCCCAGGACGATTGCGCCTTCCAGGTGCATCGGGGTGTATCCGCCGAGGTTGGGCAGGGCCCCGTTGTACCAGGTGGTCAGGCTGCCCGACTGGGCGTTGCCGCCCTTGATGGCGTAGGTGGTCTTGCCGTTGTTCTTCTCCAGGGCGGTGACGAACTCGCTGGAGTTGCCCTTGTTGTTCGAGTTGGCTCCGTTCCCTCCGAAGAAGAGCCCGTTCTCCAGGTCCGCCTCGACCCAGGGGCCCGATCCGGCGCCGGAACACGAGAACCAGCACTCCGTGCCGAAGTTGATCGCGTCCATGTGGCCGTTGCCGGTGTCGTTGCCGGACGTCTCGGCGTTGCCGTAGTCGAAGCAGCAGCGGTTGTTCACGTGGTGGCCGCTGGTCACCATGTAGGCGCCCTCGGGGGAGCTGCCGGTGGCGATGCCCGTGGTGCTGTTGTCGCGGTAGCCGACGCCGGCGTTCACGAAGATGCCGTACGCCTTGTGGCCGCCGACCGTGACCGGCAGAGCGTTCGCGATCGCGCCGACGTCCTGTCCGCCGTTGCCACCCGGCCCCTCGATGGTCAGGTCGTTGTGGTTCGAGCTCTGGTCGTAGATCTTGGTGATGACGCAGGTCGTGCCGGAGCAGAAGGAGTCCTGCGCCGCGGCGTTGGCGTAGCCGCCGGCGCTGAGTACGCCGATGTTCGTGGTGGCGGAGTCCGAGGCGCGCTTGACCTGGTAGAGAGAGCCGTTGTAAGAGGCGTAGAGCGCCCGCGTGGTGCTGTGCGCCGCGGCGCAGGGCGTCCCGGCGGAAGCGTAGATGTCGCAGGGCAGCGACGAGGCGGCCTGGGCCGTGCCCGCGGTGCTGATGGTGGCGGCCAGGATGCCGGCGAGCAGTGCCAGGACCGCGCCCACCACCCTCAGCCGGAGCCCTCTCAGATGTGTGGCTATCACTGTGGACCTCTTCCGTCTTGGGTTCGACCCGCTCGGCAGGGGAATTGTGAGCGCTAACAAGGGGGGCTCTCGGATGCCGCCACTCATCCGAGCTGTATGGGGACGGGGGTACGGTCGGCCTGTCGGACGCCCTGTTGGAGCTGGACCGGGATGCTGTGCCTGCACTGTTCTCGCGAGGTCGATGATGATCGACCGGTCTCGCGACTCCGTCTTTTTACGCCGGGATGAACATCCGGTCAACACTGCTGAACAGTCAAGAGTGTGGAAACAAAGGTCATGCACTCCCATAGCTCCGGCGCCCGGTCGGCATTGCGTAGGCGACGCTGGCGGCGACAAATGGGCAGGTCAGAGCGGTTCTAGGGCCTGACGATCCGGTTGAGAATTCCGAAAGAGAGCGGTTGGAGCGCCTTGACCCTCAGGATGTGTGCGCTAACAATTCGCCCACGACGCGCTGCCCCCCATCGGAGAAGGCGCCGGATCGGATACATGATGGTGCGTGAGAAGGTGGAGCATGGACGCGGATCGTGCACCGGTGATGGCGGACGTGGCCCAGGTCGCGGGCGTCTCGCACCAGACCGTCTCACGGGTCCTCAACGACCACCCGAACGTGCGGCCGGCCACCCGGGACCGTGTGCTCGCCGCCGTCCGTGAACTCGGCTACCGCCCCAACGCCGCCGCCCGCACCCTGGCCACCCGCCGCACCCGCACCCTGGGTGTGATCAGCTTCAACACCACGCTGTACGGCCCGGCTTGCATGCTCTACGGCATCGAGCAGGCGGCCAGACAGCACGAGTACTTCGTCACCGTGGCCGCGATCGGCACGCTCGACCGGCGCTCGGTACTGGATGCCGTCGACCGGCTTCGGGACCAGGGCGTGGAGGGGATCATCGTCATCGCGCCGCAGAGCACCGCGGTCGCCGCACTGGCGAACGTGCCGTCGGACGTGCCCCTGGTCGCGGTCGGCTGCGGCACCCACACCTCGCTGGCCTCGGTCGCCGTGGACAACGAGGCGGGTGCCGAACTCGCCACCTCCTACCTGCTCGACCTCGGTCATCGCACGGTGCACCATCTGATCGGGCCGCGCTCCTGGCTCGACGCGCAGGAGCGCGAGGCCGGTTGGCGCAACATGCTGGGGAAGCGTGGCGCTCCGGTGGTCGAACCGCTGGGCGGCGTCGACTGGACGGCCGGCACCGGGTACGAGCTCGGTCAGCGGATCGCCGCCGACCCCGATGTCACCGCGGTGTTCTGCGCCAACGACCACATGGCCCTCGGCCTGCTGCGAGCCCTGCAACAGGCCGGGCACCGGGTGCCCGAGGACATCAGCGTCGTCGGTTTCGACGACATGCCGGAGACCGAGTACTTCGGCCCGTCGCTGACCAGCGTCCGTCAGGACTTCGACGAACTCGGCCGACGTGCCCTGCGGGCGCTGATCGAGATCGTCGGCGATCCCGACGCCGGGATCCCGGCGTCCGGCGAGACACCCCACATCGTCATCCCGCCCACTCTTGTGGTGCGAACCTCGGCCACCCGCCCCCGGCGCTGACCGGCGTCGCCCCGGTCGCACCACCGGCCTGCACTGAGAAAGGGAAGTCCGCCATGGACCGCTTCCCGTCAGCGTGAGCGCCGGCCATTCGGCTGGGGGACCACCCCGATCACCAGGGGTCGTCACGGCGAGTGCCATATGCCGAACGACCGTTGCTGCCAAGCCACTTGGGTCGCGATCCCGGCGAGGCGAGCCGTCTTCCGGTCCGATGGCCCCCACGACCTGACCCACCGTCAGGCACTCACATATCGTCACCGTGCCGCCCTCACCGCGGCCGTTCACCACGGTCGGCGTTTTCGCACGGCCACAGCAGGCCACTCGCCCGCCTGTGCTTGCTGACTGCACCACCACCGACCATCCCCGCCCGCCTCCCAGGCACCGCCATGCCAACGGCCGGAGACCGTCGGCGGGACCGTGGCCTCCGACGCGGAGACCATCCTGGCCAACAACCCCGACGTCAACGGCCTGTACGGGGTCCACTCCTACGACGGCCCCGCGCTGGCGCAGGCGGTGACCTCGGCGGGCAAGTCCGGCTCCGTGCACATCGTGTCGGACGACTCCGACGCCCAGACGCTGAAGTTCATCAAGTCCGGCGTCATTTTCGGCACTGTGGTGCAGTGCCGTACCAGCAGGGCGACACCGGGGCGTACACCCTGGCCGCGGAGAAGGCGCTGGGCAAGGACAAGACGATGGCACTCGTCAATGAGAACGGCGCCGGGAAGTCCACGCTGATGGGCACGCTGGCCGGGTCCGTCCCGGTGGACCGACGCGATCATCTACGAGGCCGTCGCCGATATCGCGCTCCAGACCCTCAGCCTCGCCCCGACCGCCCCACCGCTCAGCCACCTGCTCGACCGCCACTACACCCGCAAGCACGGCACCGACGCCTACTACGGCAACCCAGACATGACAACGGCCTCCAGATGACCGGCACGCTTCGCTGTCGGCTTGATCGGGCTGTACTGGCGTACAGCCCGACTCGTCTGCCCTCAAGGGCCAATGACCAGTGAAAGCGCTGGTCATCGGCCCTTTTGGCGAAATCAGGGACTTGGCCAGACCCTGTTCCGCACCGGTGTAAAGCGGACCGTGTGGCCACGTAGGAAGTCGAAGATCGCGGTGCGGGCGGCGGCCCGGCTGGGTCAGGAGCTCGTGCCGAGCAACTCCCGTTTGATGGTGGCGAAGAACGACTCGGCGAGCCTCAAGACCGCCAGGTACCCTCAAACACATCGTCAACGCGGCCCGACGGGCTTCCGCTCCACCCCGGTGGAGTCTCGAAGGACATGCCCCCACCCGCACGAGTCCTTTCGTGCTGCCTGGGGGAAGTCCTTGCTGTTCCGCGCGTCCGCGAAAACGGTCGCCGTCATGGCACTCGACGGTTCGCTGTTCCTGCACCTCACCGACAACTTCGTCCACATGCACGGCTATCGGCCCGGTGCCTCGGAGGTGCGTTCCTGGGAACGCAGCATCCCCGTCCTGGCAGCCGCACTCAACGACGCCGGCCTGGGAGACGTGGAGGTCATGCTGGAGTACGCGCTCCCGCTGAACAGCAAGCGGGCCGACGTCGTACTCGCCGGTGTGCACCCGGTCACGGGAGACCCGTCGTACGTCGTGGTGGAGCTGAAACAGTGGAGCCAGGCTTTGCCCCACGAGGACGACCTCACCCTGTGCCATGTCGACGCATACGCCCAGCCGGTCCTCAACCCCATCGAGCAGGTGCGCCGCTACTGCGAGTACCTCGTCAATTTCAACGGGGCGGTATCCGAACACGGGCACCGGGTGGCCGGAGTGGCATTTCTGCACAACGCCACCGAGTTCGGCGTGACCGGGCTGCGGGAGATCGAGTACGACGGCCATGGACTGCTCTTCACCGCGGAACGCCGCGGCGCCTTCCTCGACCACCTTCGTTCGAGGCTGAGCGACAAGCACCCAGGGGCCAGGGCAGCGGACGAACTCCACGCAGGCGCGACGGTGCCGTCGAAGCAGCTGATGTCCGTGGCCGCCGAGGAGGTGCGCGAACGCACACAGTTCGTCCTTCTCGACGAGCAGCAGGTCGCGTATCGCATGGTCCTCAACGCGGTGGAGAAGGCGAAGCACTCCGACCGCAAGGAAGTCGTCATCGTCACGGGTGGCCCCGGCACCGGCAAGAGCGTGATCGCTCTCCAACTGCTCGGCGAGCTCTACCGTCGCGGTGTTCCCGCACTGCACGCCACCGGCTCGCAGTCGTTCACGAAGACGATGAGGAAGGTCGCCGGAGCTCGCAGGCGAGAAGTCCAGGACCTGTTCAAGTACTTCAACAGCTTCATGACGGCCGAGAAGAACAGCCTGGGTGCCCTGATCTGCGACGAGGCGCACCGCATTCGGGAGACCTCGGCCAACCGCTACACGCGCGCCGAGAACCGTACCGGCAGGGCCCAGATCGACGAACTCATCGACGTCGCCTACGTGCCCGTCTTCTTCCTCGACGAGCACCAGGTCGTCCGTCCCGGCGAGATGGGGACGGTCGCCGAGATCAAGGCGGCAGCGGCGAAGCGGGACATCCCGTGCCACGTCATCCCGCTGGACAGCCAGTTCCGCTGCGGGGGCAGTGACGCCTACCTGCGCTGGGTGGTCCGGCTCCTCGGCCTGGAGCCGGGCGGGCCGGTGGTGTGGGAACCCGACGACCGCATGCGGTTGTCGGTCGCCGACAGCCCGCAGGAGATGGAAGCCTTCCTCGAAGCCCGGCGGACCCACGGCTACGGCGCCCGCATGTCCGCGGGTTACTGCTGGCGCTGGTCCCCGGAACCCAAACCAGGCGATCCGCTCCCGCCCGACGTCGTCATCGGGGACTGGGCCCGCCCCTGGAATCTGCGTGGTGATCGCTCCGTCTCCGGTGCGCCGCCGGCCGCTCTGTGGGCCACTGACCCGGCAGGTTTCGGACAGATCGGCTGTGTCTACACCGCCCAGGGCTTCGAGTACGACTGGTCCGGCGTGATCATCGGCCCGGATCTTGTGTGGCGCGGCGACCGATGGGTCACGGACCGTACGGCGTCCAAGGACCCGGTCTTCAAGAAGTCCACCCCGGACGCCGACGTGGACCGCCTGATCCGCAACACCTACAAGGTCCTGCTGACCCGCGGCATGGTCGGAACGATCGTGTACTCGACGGACCCGGAGACACGGGAGAAGCTGCGGGAACTCGGGGGACAGCCGACGCGGAATCTGGCCGCGACGTGACCGCGGTACCCACGGCCGGACAACCGAGATTGCCGTGAATCGGCCAAGCCACTCGGTCGAACAGGCCGAAAGAGGATCGCCGTTCCCTGGGTGAGCCGCTTTCTGCCTAAGATCACCGAACCGGTCGCGGCCCGACGGGCTTCCTCTGTGGACACGCCCCCACCCGCACGAGTCACTCGTGCCCTGGGGGAACCTCCTCGTGTCCATGCTCCTGCTGCGGTTGGCGGCGCGAGACCTGCTGGCCCTGCACGCACGGCGTCGCCTGGTGCCGCACCTGGCCGCCCGCTGGGTGCACTTCGGGCGAGGTGAGTCCTCTGACGGCGAGCGCTCCGCCTGGGCCAGAAGCCTTGTCTCTCTCGCTGAGGACCTGGTGGCCGCCGAGCGGGGCAACGTCGAGATGATCGTCGAATGCTCGCCGACCGTGGAGGAATCCGAAGGCCCTGGTACGGACGGGCAGATCGATGTGGTTCTCGTGGGCAGGCACCCCGCGGAAGGCACCCTTTCCGTCCAGCTCGTCGAGTTGAAACAGTGGTCGGCGGTGACGAGGGTGGAGGCTGCGACAGCTGATCTCGTGTACGTCGACGGGATCGACGACCCCGTCAAACACCCTGCCCTCCAACTCAGCGAATACCACGCGCTGTTCACCGGCCCCACAGGTCCGCTGAACGGGCTGCAGTTCGAGTGCGGTGGTTTCGCCTATCTGCACAACGCCACGAATGAATCCGTCCGGCCACTGCTCGGCGTCGACGCGCCTACAGGCCCCTACGCGCACACGTACACGAGTGATACCCGGGCCAGGCTTCTCAGCGACTTGCAGCGCCATTTCACAGCCGAGGACGACTACTCCTCGGCCGAGTACATACTGCACCGGATGAATCTCCGGAACACGCCGTTGCTCGAAGCGATGGTCAACTCGTGCGGGGAGGACACGGTCTTCACCTTGCGGGGGCGCCAGAGGGAAGTCGCCGATGACGTACTCGATGCTTCGGAGCTGATTCTGGACAGCCCGGACCGAGCGGCGATCGTGCCCCGTCCACAGCATGCCGTCTTCCTGATCAGCGGAGGGCCTGGCACCGGGAAAAGCGCCGTCGGGTTGCAACTGCGAGCCGATCTTGAAGCCGCAGGTCGTACGGTGAAGTACGCGAGTGGTTCGCGGGCCTTCAACGCCGCGATCAAGGAGAACGTCGGATACACCGCGGCCGAGTTCCGGGAGCGCTTCGCGTACTTCAGCAGTTTCGTGAATGCGCCGAGTCCGCCGCTGGACGTGTTGATCTGCGACGAGGCGCACCGGCTGAGGGACAAGACCACCAACTACCGCCTCCCTGCGGAGAAGCAGGGCACGAAGCCGCAGGTGGACGAACTGCTCGATGCGTCACGTCTGACGGTCTTCTTTCTCGACGCAGGCCAGACCGTGCGCCCGCACGACGTCGGCACCGTGGAACATATCGAGGATGCCGCGCGACGCCGCGATGCGCTTGTCCGTCGCTACCATCTGACGGAGCAGTACCGATGTGGAGGCAGTGACGCCTACCTCCGCTGGGTTCGGGCATTGCTCGGCGTTTCGACGCAGGAGCCGCACGATTGGGTCCCGGACGGACTCATGCACATCGAAGTCGTCGACACACCCGACGAGATGGAGCACATCGTCCGCACCGAGTTCGAGGCAGGAGCGACCGCCCGGATGGTGGCCGGCTACTGCTGGCCCTGGAGCAAGCCGGACGAGAACAAGAACCTCGAGAAGGACGTACGCATAGGTGGCTGGCACCGTCCATGGAACGCGTCCAGTGAGTCCTTCTGCGCCAACGGCGAGCCACCGTCGAGGATCTGGCCGGTACACGACGCCGGAATCGGCCAGGTCGGCTGTGTCTACACCGCGCAAGGTCTTGAGTGGGACTGGTGTGGGGTGATCATGGGCGATGACATGGTCTGGCGTACCGACCGCTGGGTCTTCCGGCGAGGAAAACAGCGAAAGGGCCTGGCGGCTGGTGTCATGCGGGTCGCGAAGCCGGGCTCGCTCGATCCGAAGGTTCGAACCAGCACCCTCGACGACGACGAATTCGCCCGCTGCGTGCGTCACGCCTACCACGTCCTGCTGACCAGAGCGAGCCGGGCGACCGTCCTCTACTCCACGGACGAGGAGACCCGGCGTCACCTCAGGAAGTTGGTGGGGAAGACCGACGTGCAGGGGCTCCGGCCGACGCAGTCGACCATCCCTCCCGAGCTGAGGATCGCGCGGCACAGCGGGGCCGCGCGGAGCCGCAGGGCCCGACGGGCACAGAGCAAGGCCAAGCGGAAGAACGACATGATGCTGTTCTGAGCCCTGCGCTCAAGGTGGAGCGGCGGGCTCCCGGTGCCCGCCACTCGCCTGCTTCAGAAAAGCAGGTGCGCTGCCGACATCATCGCCGCCACCAACACGTTGGCGACGACACTGATGGCGACGTCCACCAGGACCTTACGGAACCAGGCGAAACGCGCAGGCTTGTACTCGGCAGGGTTCACAGGTGACCACTCCTTGGCCGTGAGCAGGAATGGTGGGGGGACGGCCCACCGGGCATCCGCTCACACACCACGCGTGTCCGCGTGGCGATTCACCACCACTGCTCACATGCCGCCGACCGGCACATGAACTCCGCGCTCGTACCCCTCCGGGAGGATGCGCAGCACAAATAACCCTACTGCAACTGGAGTTGTGCAGGCATGCGAGTGAGGCGCCCTGTCCGGGCCTGCCGGGGGCGGGCGGCTCTCCGTCGTCCGTGAGGGCTGTGTGTGGATCCGGGCGGCGCCTGCGACCGCCGGGAGGACGTCATGATGACGGCGGCAGCCAGCGCGCGGCCTGCTCCCGGCTCACCTTGGCGGCGTCCACATACCACTTGCGGCGGTCGGGATCCCACCGCGCGCCGAGCCGCTTCTTCGCCTCGTCCTTGTCCGCGTAGGGGACCTCCAGATAGAGGCGTTCTCCGTCGGAACGGCCCGCTCCGCCCGCCTTGTCCGCGCCTGTCGTCCGCGGGTTCCACGCGGCCCTCTCCTTGCGGGCACGCTCGATGACCCGCCCCACCCGCTCGCACGCCACCGGGTCCGTGAGCCGCATCATCAGGTCGGTGGGGCCCTTGTTGGCCAGCAGATTGAGCGAGCCGTGCCACAGCACACTCCCGTCAAGGATCAGCACCTTCTCGTGCATCCGCTCGCGGAACTCGACCCGGCAGCCCACCGAAAGCAGTTCGTCGACCAGTTCCCGAACACGTGCAGCCGCCGTATCGGTCGTCTGCTCCTGCGGGTCCCGGGTCCTGACCGTCACCTGAACGCCGTCCACCACCCGCTTCGCAAGATGGGCCGACCAGGTGCGGACCGGCTGGCGATCGAGGAAGGGTGAGTACAACTCGATCGTGCGAGTGGTCCTCGCGATGTCCCACTGAACGGCCGCGGGCACCTCGTCCGCGGGGAAGAACGCAGGCCGGGCCAGCTCCTCGTCGGACAGGGCCGACAGCTGGGCCGCGTCACGGACCGGGATGAGCTGGTCCACGGACATGCACTGCGCGTTCGCCTCCAGGTGATCGAGCATGCGCAGCGCCTCGCTGCCGACGGGCAGGTGCTCACGCAGGTGCTCGACGTCCGCAAGGACGACGAGGTGGTCCTGCGCCCGGCTCAGTGCGACGTTGAGGAGCCGGCAGGTGTGCGAGGACAGGCCGCTGCCGCTGAAGAAGTACCCGGGCGACCTGCCGGATCCGGCCGTGGTGTCGAGGACGACGATCGGTCGCTGGCTCCCCTGGAACCGGTGGACGGTGTCCACGAGACCTTCGTACGACGTCCCGAAACGGTACGACAGGCTGTTCTTGAGGGCCTGCACCTGCGCGCGGTACGGGGCGATCACCGCCAGCCGGTCCGTGGCCTGCTCCCCCGCGGGTACGTCCTCCGCCTTGCGGCCGGGCAGGACGCCCTCGTACTGCAGACCGCGCACGAGTTCGTGGACGGCCGCCTCGTGCACCGTGTTGGTGAGGTGGTCGCGCCCGGCGATCCGCTGCTTCGACGTGTCGATGAGGATCACGGGCGCGTCGACCAGCGGGTTGAACGGAATGCGAGAGCCGTCCGCCCGTCCTGTGGACAAGGGCGCGTCCGGATAGGCGACGGTGTTGACCACATCGCAGATCGGACCGCGCATCCGGTACTGGGTGTTCAGCGCCACGAGCCGATTGTCCGGCCGGACGGATCCGGCCTCCCCGACCAGGCCCGCCGCGTGGAAGACGTCCCGCGCGCACCACTGCAGGGCGTGGTCGCGTTCCTCCGGCGTCGCCTTGCGGTCGCCGCTGCCCTTGGTCACCGCCGGAAGCTGGCGGAAGTCGCCCGCCACGACGACCCGCTTCCCGGCGAGACCTGCCGCGTACCAGGCGGAGGGAAGATCGACCATCCCCGCCTCGTCGATGACGACCACGTCGACCCGGTCGAGCAGCTTGTGCGACTGGACGGCCTTGGCGACGGTCGCACCGAGGACCCGACACTTCGAACGGACCGTGTCCTTGATCGCCCGCCGCTGCTCTTCCAGCGTGTTGATCTCCTGTTGCAGCCTGTCGGCCTGCGACACCAGCGATGCCCGGCTCGGCAGGCCGGACACCCTTGTCTCCTCGGCCGACAGGACGGACCGCAGCCGGGTCACTTCCGCCATGGCATGCCGCCCGGCACGTTCGGCAGCGGCGAGGTTCGACGCGATCGACTCCAGGCGGGTACGGGCTCCGGTGACGGCTACTCGTGCGTCGTCCAGCTGCTTCTGCTTCCGGTCGGCGAACAGGCCGCGTGGAGCGCCGACCTTCTCGATCAGGGCGGTCTGCTCGGCGATCTCCCTGCGGGCGCAGGCCTGGGCTGAGTTCGCCGCGTCGCGGCTCTGCGTGGACTGCGTGTACTGCTGTTGGGCCGTCGCGAGATCGGCACGGACGACGCCCACCTTGTCGTGCGCGGCGATGCCCGCCTGAGCGGTGCGCAGGGCGGCGGCGCGTTCGGTGAGTGCGGCGTCCAGCGTCGCGGAGAGCCGCGCGGCGATCCGGTCGGGATCCACCTGCTCGCCGTACCTGTCCCGCAGCGACGGGACCGTGATGTCTCCGGCGCGCTGCACGAGCCCGTCGGGGAAGCCGGTCTCCGCGGAGAGAAGGTCGCAGACGCGTTCCAGGGCCTGGTCGACGGCGACCTTGGTGGGCGCCAGGAAGAGAACCGTGAGGTCCTGTCGGTAACTTCCCTCGATGATGTGTCCGACGACATCGGTCTTGCCGGTGCCGGGCGGCCCCCACAGGAAGGTGACCTCGCTGGCGAGAGCCTGGGAGACCGCCTGACGTTGTCCGGAATTGAGCTGCAAGGACGCCCAGTCGGCCACCCACCGGGCCATCGAGCGGTCGCTGCCGAGCCGCGGGCTGCCCCGGCCGACCATCCACCCGGCACTCTCCACACGCACAGGGTGTTCCGGCTGTCCCACTGCTTCCAGGCGTTCGGCGAGCGTGCGCCATCCGGCTGCGTCGTCCTCGCGTATCTGCACGTTCGCGGGCGAGTCGCCCAGGTCCACGGCGGTGGTCAGGCGCACACCGCCGTCCGGAAGCCGCTTGGCCTCGGCCGGCGCCCAGTCACCGGTGGAGCGGGATGGCCGGACCAGCACGGGCTTGCCGTCGAGGCCGTCCTGCCACTTGCGGCACTGGAACAGGTACTCGTGCCGCGCCTCGGAGTGCGAGGTACGGCGGCCCTTCGACAGGGCCACCTTCTGCTCGTCCTTGCCGTCGCTGCGCAGCTCGGCGGTGACCTCCAGCCGGACCGCTGCCAGCAGCTCACCCACCGGATACGGACGGATCGATTCCTGTGCCATCTCCACCCCCGAGGTGATCGGCTTCATCGTCATGACGTGTGCCGGACCAGGGCACACGGAAGAGCGAGCCTATGTACCCCGAGGTGGGGCGAACGTGTTTCCGGTCAGCGCTGCCGGGCGGGGAGAACACCCTCCTCACCGGTGGAAGTCGAGTTCTGGGACGTGGCCCATGCAGCACCGCGTAGGTGGCGAGCTCCGCGACGATCTGTTCGCCGCGGATCAGGAGCCCGGAGCGTCGGAACCCGGCTGCTGCGGGGCGGGCGGGGAGTGTGAGTTCACCTTCGGTCTCTTCTTCGCGCTGCGGGTGCGTACGGGTACGGCCCGTTCACGGGGCCTCTCGCCGCTCCTTTGCGCGACGCGGACCGGGCCGGTCCTGCGGGCCGCATGTCCCATGGTCCCGTTTCTTCACCACCCCTTCTCAAGCCACAGGCGGCCACTAGGATCATTATCGAGGGGCTGACCATGGGGAACGGCGGCCGCTGAAGGCACGAGGAGCGGGGAACAGGCATGCGGGAAGGCCGGTGGGTCACGGTCACCGAGTCCGAGTTCGATCACGAACGCCGCGGCCTGGAGGCGATCCGGGAGCAGCTGCCGGACTCCGACCCCTGGCGTGCCTGGTCGAACTTCACCTTCACCGCGAACACCGGTCACGTCCGGGAAGTCGACCTCCTGGTCGTCACTCCCGGCGGCGTCTGCATGATCGAGCTGAAGGACTGGCACGGCTCGGTCACGTCCGAGAACGGCACCTGGGTGCAGACCACACCCGGCGGCCGCCGCCGTACGCACGGCAACCCGCTGCACCTGGTCAACCGCAAGGCCAAGGAACTCGCCGGCCTGCTTGCGCTGCCCGGCAACAAGCGGGTCTGGGTCGCAGAGGCCGTCTGCTTCACGGACAACAGCCTCCGCGTACGGCTGCCCGCCCACGACCAGAACGGCGTCTACACCGTCCACCAGCTCGTCGAGATGCTGGGGCAGCCCCCGCGCGACGAGCGGCGCCGTATCACCGCGATCGGCTCGCGCGAGATCGAGGCGGCCCTCAAGAACATCGGCATCCGCAAGAGCGACGCGCAGTACAAGGTCGGCCCGTACGACCTGGAGCGGAAGTCCTTCGACTCCGGTCCCACCTGGGCGGACTACCTCGCCCGCCACAGCGACCTCCCCGAGGCCGCCCGCGTCCGCATCTACCTCAGCGAGCGAGGCTCGGACGCTTCCCTGCGCCAGTCCGTCGAGAACGCCGCCCGGCGCGAAGCCGCGGTGCTGGGCCGTTTCAAGCACCCGGGCGTGGTCGAACTCAAGCAGTACTTCCCCTCCGGACACGCGGCCGGCCCCTCCCTCATCTTCGACTACCACCCGGACACCCTGAAGCTGGACGAGTACCTGGTCCAGTACGGCGAGAAGCTGGACATCCTCGGCCGGATGGCACTCGTCCGCCAGCTCGCCGAGACCATGCGCTCCGCGCACTCCAGCCGCATCCACCACCGGGCGCTCGCCGCCCGCTCCGTGCTCGTCGTCCCCCGGCCGCGCGGCAGGAAGGGCCGGGCCGTCGGGGAGGAGGCCGCCTGGCTCACCCCGCACCTCCAGATCTCCGACTGGCAGATCGCCACCCAGCGCAGCGGCGACTCCTCCCAGGGCCAGGGCATGACCCGCTTCGCGCCGACCGCCCTGTCCGCGATGCACCTGGCCGACGACGCCGACGCCTACCTCGCCCCCGAACTCACCGCCCTCAACCCCGACCCGGTCCACCTCGACGTGTACGGGCTCGGCGTCCTCACCTACCTCCTCGTCACCGGCAAGGCCCCGGCCGCCAGCCAGGCCGAGCTGCTGGCCCGACTGGAGGCGGGGGAGGGCCTGCGCCCCAGCTCCCTGGTGGACGGCCTGTCGGAGGACGTGGACGAGCTGGTCCAGGCCGCCACCGCCTACCGGCCGGGCCAGCGCCTGTCCAGCGTGGACGAGTTCCTGGAGCTGCTGGAGGTCGTCGAGGACTCCCTCACCGCCCCGGCCCAGGCGGCCATCGCTACGGAGGGGCCGGCCGACGAGGACGACGGGACCACCGCCGACAAGGACCCGCTGGAGGCCGTCGCCGGTGACGTGTTCGCCGGCCGGTGGGAGATCCGCCGCCGCCTCGGCACGGGCTCCACCAGCCGCGCTTTCCTTGTCCGCGATCTGCAGGCCGAAGCCCGCAGGACCCGCCCGCTGGCCGTGCTGAAGGTCGCCCTCTCCGACAGCCGCAGCGAGATCCTCGCCCGCGAGGCCGAGGCCATGGGACGCCTGCGCCCCCACTCCGGCATCATCCGCCTCGTCGAACCCGAGCCGCTGCACATCGGCGGCCGTACCGTCCTGGCACTGGAGTACGTCGGCGACGAGCGCGACGACAACGGACAGAGCACCGAGGGCGGGGGCCGCCCGCGCCGCCGTGAGGAGACGGTCGCCCGCCAGCTCCGCGACAACGGCCGCCTCCAGGTGGACCAGTTGGAGGCGTACGGCGACTACCTCTTCGGAGCCGTCGACTTCCTGGAGGGCGAGGGCGTCTGGCACCGCGACATCAAGCCCGACAACATCGCCATCCGCATCCGCCCCAACCGCACCCGCGAACTCGTCCTCATCGACTTCTCCCTCGCCGGCTACCCGGCGAAGAGCACCAACGCGGGCACCGACGGCTACCTCGACCCCTTCGTCGACGTCATCACCCGCGGCTCGTACGACTCGCACGCCGAGCGGTACGCCGTCGCCGTCACCCTGCACCAGATGGCCTCCGGCGAGCTGCCCAAGTGGGGCGACGGCAGTGTCCTGCCGCGTATGACCGACGCGAAGGAGTGGCCGTACCCGACCATCGCGGCCGAGGCCTTCGACCCGGCCGTACGGGACGGTCTCGTCGCCTTCTTCCAGAAGGCCCTGCACCGCGACGCCGGCAAGCGGTTCCCCGAGCTGAAGCCGATGCGGGACGCCTGGCGGAAGGTCTTCCTCGACGCCTCCCAGACCGTCCCGTCCAGCCACCGTTCACGCCACCCGGCCCCCGCGACCGCAGGGGAGGGGACACCCGCCGAGGGCGCCGCCGCGGTGGCGATCGCGGACGCCGAGCCGGAGACCGCCGAGCAGCAGCGCGACCGCCTCGCCGCCGAGGTCACCCGCGACACCCCGCTGACCGTCTCCGGCCTCACGCCCGCCGCCCAGTCCTTCCTCTACGGCCTCGGCATCACCACGGTCGGCGAACTGCTCGACTACAGCCGCCGCAAGCTCGTCAACGCCCCCGGCCTCGGCGCCAAGACCCGCAACGAAGTCCAGCAGCGTCAGCGCGAGTGGGGCGAGCGGCTGCGCGAGATCCCCGTCTCGCCGCTGACGCCGAAGGGCCGCGCGGAGGCCAAGGAGGAGCTGGAGCAGCTCACCGCCGCCGAGTCGGCCCTCGTCGGCGAACTCGCCACGGGCGCCTCGGCGGGCGCGCTGTCCCCCCGCACGCTCCGCTCCGTCAGCCTCGACACCCTCGCCACCGTCTTCGTGCCCGCCGTCAACAACAACGGCTCCAACCGCAACAAGGCGGAGATGGTACGGCTGTTGCTGCGCCTGCCCGACGAGCACGGCGTGCTGCCCGACATCGGGGTCTGGCCGAAGCAGAAGGACGTCGCGGACGCGCTCGCCCTGAGCCACGGCCGTATCCCGCAGATGCTCAAGGACGAGCGCAAGCGGTGGAAGGCGGAGCCCGCCGTCCAGGCACTGCGCGAGGAGATCATCGACCTCCTGGCGAGCATGGGACGGGTCGCTTCGGCGGTGGAGATCGCGGATGCCTTGGCGGTCCGGCGCGGCACGCATCTCGCGGGGCGCGAGCAGCGGCGGGCGATGGCGCTGGCGGCCGTACGGGCCGTGGTCGAGGGCGAGCAACTGCTGCCGCAGGAAGCCGAGTTCCAGCACCAGCCGAACCGCAAGGCGACGGACGAGTCCCTGGGCGCCGGCCTGCTCGCCCTCGATGTACGGGAGAACGACGGCCCGGACACCCCGACCGCGCCCGGCCTGCTGGAGTACGCGACCCGCCTCGGCAAGACGGCCGACCGCCTCGCCAAGCTGGACACCCTGCCGACGGCGGCGACCGTCCTGGCCGAACTGGGCGCGCTGACGGTGCCACCGGGCGCGGTGGACTGGGACGAGCGGCGCATGGTGGAGCTGGCGGCTGCCGCATCCGTGAACGCCGCCGCCACACCGCGCCTGGAGATCTACTCGCGGGACCTGTCGCTGGTCAGGGCGTTGCGCCTCACACAGGCGGGGCTCGTCCGCTGGATCCCGGGTATGCCGGAGGGACAGCAGCCGGGGCTGACCGGCGAGGCCGTGCACGAGCGGGTCCGTGCTCGCTTCCCGGAGATGGTCGTCCCCGACGGGCGTGGCGGCACACACCACGAACTGCCGACGGGCGGCCCGCTCACCAAGGCGCTGCGCGACGCCGGCTTCGAACTGTCGCTCAGCATGCACGAACGCGAGGGCGTGCTGCGCTACTTGCCGACGCGGGTGGACGACGCGTCGAGCTATCTGACGACGGGTGCGTGGCGCCAGTCGACGCGTACGGGTGCGGTGACCCGGTACGCCGACGACCCGCAGCTCGCGGGCGCGGTACGCGCGGAGGAACGGCTGCTCGCGTCGGCCCGCCGGGACGGGTACCGGGTGCTGACCGTACGGCAGCAGCTGGTGCGGGACGCGCTGCGGGAATTGGGTGCCGGGCGGCTGGGCACGGATGCGGTGTCGGTGACCGAGCTGTTCCTGGAGGCCCTGCACGCGCAGGTCACGCCGGGCACCAAGCCCACCTGGGAGACCCTGCTCAAGGCGGACGCCGCCGAGCCGGGTTCGAAGGGTGCGGTGCGGTTCGCGGAGTACGTGCGGACGGCGTGGGGTGCGGTGGAGCCCCGGATCACGGAGCTGCTGGGCAACGGGGGCGGGGGCGGGGCCGGCCCTGTTGGTCCCGCCGGTCCTGTGCTGCTGACGGAGGCCGGGGTGTTCGCGCGCTACGACGCGATGGGCGTCCTGGACCGGCTGGCGTCGGCGGCCCGGCGGGGCGGGCGGGGACTGTGGCTCCTGGTCCCGCAGAGCGATCCCTCGCGCGAGCCCCGGCTCGGGCAGGTGGCCGTGCCGTACCAGGCCGGCCTGGGCGAGTGGATTCAGCTTCCGGACACGTGGGTGGGCAACGCCCATCGCGGGTCCGGCGAGGTTGTGGCTAGTGCTGGTGCCAGTGGTGTCGAGGGAGACGTCAAGTGATCGACCGCAAGGCTCTGTTGAACGACCTGAAGCAGCAGGTCAAGGCGGTCGAGACCGACCTCGGGCGACAGGTGAAGGCGCTGGGCGATGTCGGCGCGCGTCTGAAGTCCGAGTACGACCAGGCACGCAAGCTGGGTCGTACGGCGGCGACGTGGACCTCGTGGCTGGACGAGCGGGTCACACAGGTCGCGGTGGCGTGGGTGCTGGGGACTGTGTTCGTACGGTTCTGCGAGGACAACCGCCTGATCCCGGAGCCGTACCTGACGGGGCCGGACGGCGACCGGCGGGAGTTGGCGGAGTCTCGGTACGACGCGTATGTGGAATCGGACGAGGATCCGACGTACCGGGGGTGGCTGGAGAAGGCGTTCGAGGAGTTGGGGCAGGGGCAGGCGGGGCGGCTGCTTTTTGATGAGCGGCATAATCCGCTGTACCAGGTTCCGCTGTCGCACGACGGTGCGCGGGAGTTGGTCGAGTTCTGGCGGGGGAGGGATGAGGGGGGTTTCCTTGTCCATGACTTCACCGACCCGCTGAACGAGGACGGTACGGAGGGCTGGGACACCCGGTTCCTGGGGGATCTGTACCAGGACCTGAGTGAGGCTGCGCGGAAGACGTACGCGCTGCTCCAGACGCCGGAGTTCGTGGAGGAGTTCATCCTCGACAGGACGATGAATCCGGCTGTGCGGGAGTTCGGATACGAGGAACTGAAGATGATCGACCCTACTTGTGGGTCGGGGCACTTTGTGCTGGGGGCGTTTCGGCGGTTGGTGCGGTTGTGGGGGGAGGGGCAGCCGGGGCGAGATGCGCATGAGCGGGTGCGGGCTGCGCTGGACTCAGTGCACGGGGTGGACATCAATCCGTTCGCGGTGGCTGTTGCTCGGTTCCGGTTGCTGGTTGCGGCGATGGCGGCGGGTGAGGTGCGGACGCTGGCGGAGGCGGCGAAGTACGAGTGGCCGATTCATTTGGCGGTGGGGGACTCGCTGATCAAAGCCCGCCGCTCTCAGCAGGGCAACCTGTTCGGCGGGGTGGACGAGGACCTCGCGGACGAACTGGCCGAGTTCAAGTACGCCACGGAGGATGTGCACCTGCACCCGGAGATCCTGCGGCCGGGGCGGTATCACGTGGTGGTGGGGAACCCGCCGTACATCACGGTCAAGGACAAGACGCTTAACGAGCTGTATCGGGAGATGTATCCGGCGTGTTCTGGCAAGTATGCCTTGTCGGTTCCGTTCGCTCAGCGTTTCTTCGAGCTGGCTAAGCGCGGGGACGCTACGGGACATGGCTATGGAATGGTTGGCCAGATCACCGCAAACTCTTTTATGAAGCGTGAGTTTGGGACCAAGCTTATCGAGCAATATTTCGGTCACGCAGTGGAGTTGACTGAGGTAATTGACACCTCGGGAGCCTACATCCCAGGGCATGGCACGCCGACTGTCATTCTCGTGGGAAGGCAGCGAGGCGGAGACGGGCGATCGCCCGTCATCCGGACGGTTCGTAGTGTCCAGGGCGAGCCGTCTGTGCCAGGCAACGCCGAGGACGGGTTGGTTTGGCAGGCGATTGTGGCGCAAATCGACATGCCTGGTTCGGTTAGCCAGTGGGTATCAGTAGATGATCTTGCACGAGGGAAGTACTTCGGGCGTCAGCCGTGGATTTTGGCCGATGGTGGACTTGAGATGGTCGAGCGGCTCGACGAAGCTTGCGCGACCAAACTTTCTTCCTTGACCAGTCGACTCGGGGTCTTTGGCATGACAAACGCTGACGACATCATGTTGACGACTCGAGCAGCTTGGGTGCGACGTGGGGCAGAGGAATCCTTCGGTAAGGATCTGGTGCTCGGTGATGAATTGCGAGACTGGGTGCGAGATGGTGACACTTATAGCTTCTTTCCGTACACCGAGGACCTGATGCTTCGTGAGCTGCCTCATGCTTCCCAAGCGTACAAATGGTTGTGGCCGGCGCGAACCACGATGGGGAATCGTGCCACCTTCTCAAAGGGGACGTATTTTACGGATGGTCGACGGTGGTATGAATGGCACCAAACCACTCCAAGTCCCGGTGCCCATGATTGGACGATCAATTTTGCATTTGTTGCCACGCATAACCACTTCGTTTTGGACCGGGGTGGGAAGGTGTTCAAACAGTCGTCTCCGGTGATTAAGTTGCCGAAGGGGGGGAGCGAGGAGGGGTACCTGCAGTTGTTGGGACTACTTAACAGCTCGGCTGCTGGGTTTTGGCTGAGGCAAGTGAGTCAACCCAAGGCTGGAGGCGGCAACGGGCGCGGCATGCAGGATGAGGCGTGGGAAGAGCGCTATGAGTTCACGGGAACTAAGTTGGAGCGTTTCCCTGTTCCTGCCGAGTGCCCTGCCGCTCTAGCCACGGCCCTCGACAACCTCGCCCAGCATCTAGCGGTCAACAGCCCCGCTGCCTTGGTCGCTGATGGCGCCCCTACGGCACGCGCCCTTCGCGAAGCTAGGGCTAAGTGGGAATCCACTCGCGCTCGGATGCTGGCCCTTCAAGAGGAGCTGGACTGGCAAGTCTACTTCCTGTATGACCTTTATCCTGAGGATCTTCGCGTCTCCGATAATTCCGATGACCCTGACATCCCGGAACTCGCACTAGGCGAACGCTCCTTCGAAATTGTACTCGCGCGGCAAGTCAGGCGGGGGGAACAGGAGACGGCATGGTTTGCCCGTCATGGGTCCACCCCGATTACCGAGATTCCGTCTCACTGGCCCGCCGAGTATCGTGAGGTCGTTCAGAAGCGCATCAACGCCATTGAATCGTCTCGTGCCATTAGTGCGGTCGAGCGCCCTGAGTACAAGCGCCGTTGGGCCGCTGAAGGCTGGGATGCTATGCAGGAGAAGGCCCTCCGCTCCTGGCTGCTCGACCGTATGGAGAACCGCAACTTCTGGTTCGACGAGAACGGTCAGTCCATCATCCTCACCTTGGCCCGCCTTACCGAAGCGCTCTCCCGCGACGAGGACTTCGTCTCCGTCGCTAAGCTCTACGCGCCTCGCAAGGAACTCGCGAAGGTTGTCGCCGAGCTGATCACCGACGAGCACGTGCCGTTTCTCCCTGCCCTGCGCTACAAGCCCTCCGGGCTGAAGAAGCGCGCCGACTGGGAAGAGGTGTGGGACCTCCAGCGCAAGGAGGACGCCGCGCCCGACGAGCCCGCCAAGCGGAAGATCCGGGACTCCATCCCCGTGCCACCGAAGTACACCTCGGCCGACTTCCTGCGCGTCTCCTACTGGAAGGCGCGCGGCAAGCTCGACGTGCCGAAGGAGCGGTTCATCTCCTACGGGCAGACCAACGCCGCCACCCCCGAGCTGTACGGGTGGGCCGGCTGGGACCACCGGGAGCAGGCGCAGGCCCTCGCGACGTACTTCACCAACACCGCGCTGTCCACCGAGGAGATCACGCCGTTCCTCGCCGGCCTGCTGGAACTCCAGCCGTGGCTGTCCCAGTGGCACAACGAGTTCGACATGCTCTACAGCGGCTCTCCGGCGGACTTCTTCGCCGGTTACCGCCAGCAGAAGCAGGGCGAACACGGACTCACGGATGACGATCTCCGTAACTGGCAGCCCCCGGCCGCAACCCGAGGCCGTCGCGTGGCAGTGAAGAAGTAGCCGGAAACGACTCGGTGTTGTGCTCGTACGCCGATACCGAGTCGGTCGGACAAGGGGCCGCCGCCTGGTAAGTGGGCGGGCGGCTTCCGGTCGGTACGCGCAGCTGCGCCCATACCGTTTTGCCGGGGGCGGCCAGGCGAGGAGTGACGCCCCAGTCGTCCGCGAGGGCGGCGACGAGGAGCAGGCCCCGGCCGGACTCGGATGCGGTGTCGGGGTTCGGGGGAGTGGACGGGGGCTGTTTCTCGGCACGGGTGTCGGTCACCTCGATGCGGAAGGTGCCCTCGGCCAGGGTGAGTTGGAGGTGGAAGTCCCGGCCGGGGACGTGGCCGTGTCGTACGGCGTTGGCGGTGAGTTCCGCCGTGATGAGGGTGAGCGTCTCGTTGATCGGGGTCGCGTACGAGTGGCCCCAGTCGTTCAGGCGGTGTGAGACGAGTCGGCGGGCGAGGCGGGCACCGCGTGGGGTTGAGGTGAAGCGCATGGTGAACTCGCGTTCGGGTGCGCGGTGTTGTGGCATATGCCCGTTCGGGGGAGTTGCTGACTTCATGAGGTCAACGGTTGCGGACACTGCGTAGCGTTGAACAGGAGCGATGCTCTGACGGGTACGGGCTGTACACGCGGGCCGTGCGCTTGTACGTGGTGTTGGGCGTGACCGGTTCCCAGGCTCCGAGTTCGCTGACTGGGCGGTTGTACGAGAGGAGCTGCGGAGTGGACGTCGAGGTTCAGCAGCCGGAGTACGAGGTCGGGACGGGCATTCTCTATGTGTTCGGGCGGCAGTTGAAGCTGTTCCGGGAGCGGGCGGGGATGGACCGCGCGAAGCTCGGGTCGCTGACCGGGTACTCGGCCTCGACGATCGCGTCGTTCGAGCAGGCGAGACGTATCCCGCCGCCGAAGTTCATCGACCAGGCGGATGAAGTGCTGGGGGCGGGTGGGGTGTTGAGCGCGAGCAAGGAGGAGGTGGCTCGGGCTCAGTATCCGGCGTTCTTCCGGGATGCGGCCAAGTTGGAGGCCGAGGCAGTCGAGCTTTACGTGTATGACACCCACGTGGTCAACGGCCTGTTGCAGACAGAGGAGTACACGCGGGCTCTGCTGGGGATGCGGCGTCCACTGCTGGACGAGGCGACCATCGAGCAGCGCGTTGCAGCGCGACTCACACGACAGGAGATCTTCGACAGGTGGCCTGCCCCGCTGCTGAGCTTCGTCATGGAGGAGCCGGTTGTAGGGCGGCCGCTCGGCGGCGAGCAGGTGTGGCGCGGACAGCTTGAGCAGCTGCTTTTGCTCGGCCAGAAGCGGAACGTCGAGCTTCAGGTGATGCCGCTCGACCGCGAGGACAATGCTGGTGTGGATGGCGCGTTCACCTTGCTGATGCCGAGGCAGGGGCAACAGGTCGGTTACATGGAGGCTCAAGGTCGGAGCACGCTGGTCACCGAGCGAGATGCGGTCCATGCGCTGTCCGCGCGCTATGGGATTATCCGAGCGCAGGCTCTCACTCCGAGTGAGTCCCTGGCCTTCATCGAGAAGCTGTTGGGAGAGAGATGAACGCTGAAGCAAAGCGCGGTCCCACGCCTGCGCTTGTCTGGGTCAAGAGCAGCTACAGCGGCGCTGAGGGCGGTCAGTGCGTCGAAGTTGCCGCTGCCCCGGCCAGGGTCCACGTCCGCGACTCAAAGGACACAACCCGCGCCGCACTCGCCGTAGAACCCACGGCGTGGACCGCGTTCGTCGAGTTCGCGGCCCTCTGACAGCGGCAGGGCCCCTGGGCAGGCGTGTGCTTACCCAGGGGCCCTGCGCACATCCCAACGGGAGCTTGAGCCCCCTCAACGCGAGTTCAAGGCTCGGCGGGCCGAGTTGATGAGGTTGTGGGCGTCGGCCTCATGCACCGCCGACTCGCTGAGGGTCTTCCAGACCTTCTTGTACAAGGCGATGTTGTCGGCGTCGTCCAGCCACAGTTCGGCGTGCCAGTCCTCGGCGACGACCAGCCGGTCATCGAGCACCCAGAAGCCGTTGGCAGGCACGATCTTGACGGACGCCGTGAAGGGGATGACACCCAGCTCGACCGTGTCCATACCGATCATGCCGCTGAGACGGTCGAGTTGGCTCGCCAGCACCGCGGGCGGGCAGATCAGCGACCGCAACGCGGCCTCCCACATCAACACGTGCAGCCTGCGGCCGGACCGGTACAGCCATTCCTGGCGCTGTACCCGAGAGCGGACGGCTGCCTCGATGTCGCCGGGTCCGTCCAGCAGCTCCGCATACCGCTGGATGACGTGCCGGGCGTACTCCGGGGTCTGCAGCAGTCCGGCGATCACCGACTCCTCCCAGACCCACATGTCCGAGGTGCGGTCGATCTCGGCGCTCAGCCCCTCGTGAAGGGGCTTGAAGCCGTTCGCCAGCGCTCGACGCCATGACCTGATGTGCGACTCGAACCCGGCCAGCCGGGCAGCGAGTTCGGGGTATACCCCCGGCTGCCCGGTCGCGTCGGCCCACGCCCTCAGATCCTCGGGGGTGGCCGTCTGCTTGCCGTTCTCCAGCTTGCTGACCTTGGAGCCCGGCCAGCCGAGTCGCTGCGCGAGCTGCTGACCGGTGAGCCGACCACCAGGGCACAGGAAACGGAGCTCGCGCAGCCGCGCCCCCAACGCCACCCGTGCCTGCTGGTAGTCAGTGCTCACCTGTCACGCGCTATTCGGTCGTGGCCACCTGCGTGGCGAACTGGTCGCGCGGGATTGCGTGGTGCGTCGCTGCGTCGCGCACGATGGCGTACCGCACGACCTCAGCCGGTTCGGTGATCAGCTCGATGTCGAGCAGGTTGTCCTCGTCGTCGAAGTGCAGCAGGGCGACCAGCCGTGAATCGAAGATCCAGAAGTCCTCGGCGGGTAGGCCGGCCCGCGCGGCGTCCTCGCGCCACAGGTACCGGATGTCTTCGCCGAAGGTGGCGTTGTGCCGGGCGTAGTCGAGCAGGAACAGCTGTTCCGTGGTGGGCGGGTTGTCGGCGATGCGGACACGGCCGACCGTCTTACCGGCGCCCGTCTGGGCCTTGATGTTGACGAACCAGGGTTCGTCGGGGTCGCAGGGTGACGAGCCGGTGGCCAGGAACGCCTGAAAGTCGGGGTCCTGTCGGTCCGACGCGTAACCGCGCCGCGTCTCCAGCCGCCAGGCGGTGTGCTCGAAGGTCTCGAACAGGCGGCGGAAGGTGGCCCGGTCCACGAGTTCCGGCACTCGCTCCATCTCCTTCGGTCCCCAGTTCACGAGCAGTTCGCGCGGCACGGCCACCGCTGCCTCGCTGACTCCGAAGTGCTGGAGCTGTGCGAGGTCTTCGGGGGCGGTGACGGGCGTGCCCTGAACGATGATCTCGCCGGTGCCTTCGTCCGTGTGCAGGGCGGGGCAACCGTCGACCTTGCTGTCCGTGCCGGTGAAGCGCAACCGACGCGCCATGGACGTTCCTCCCTTTCGCGGGGTGTTGATCCCATCAGCATGGTCGGGGGTCCGGGCCTGGCACTACGGGGTCAGGCAGGGCTCAGGGGAAAACACCAGCAATCTTGGGCGCGAGGCGAGCAAATTCGAGAAAACAGCATACCGCCAGTCAACGTCCCGCTTCTAGCGTCCTGCTCATGGCCTCGAAAGAACGGAACAACGTCGACCCGCACGCGGCGGCGGAGACGTTGAGAGCGGCGCTGTCCGATGTCGGGCTCGTCCTGCCCTCGCTGAGGGTCGACCCTGCCTCCCCCACGCTGCGGCTCATTGAGCTGGGGCGGGTGCGCTCCGACGTGGCCGCCCGCCTGGCCGAAGCGATCCGACGGGGGTGACGCGTGATGCCTGAGGAACAGCAGCCGGAGGGCGCGCTGGTCGTCGACACCGAGCGCGACAGGCTCGGCTACGTCATGGGTCACCTCGGACGGGTCGTGCAGCTTCGGCCGGTGACGGGCGGACGCGAGTGGGGCGTCGACCCTGCTCGCGTCCGCCGTGCAACGGACGAGGAGCGGCAGCAGGCCATGCGGGAGCGAACCCGTGCTCTGAACTCGGCAAGCAGTGGCGGGGTCTTCTCGTGACCACTCCGGACACCTCGACCATGTCTGCTGAATGGGCAACCGCCAGGGCTCCACCCAGCCGCCCGCTCCAGCCAGGTCACCCAGTAGTCCTCGCTGGAACGGGATCCTCAAAGGCGCCCGCGCCGCGCTTTCAGCCGGGACAGGCTGACAGGCGGGGCGGGCTCGAACCGGTACGACACGAGCTGTCTTCGAAGGAGTAGTCCATGACCGCCACACTCGACCGGCCCGTGAGCACCCGCACACGGGACCCGAAGGAACTCCTCAACGCCGTTCAGCCCCGCATCAAGCACCTGACGATCAACGTGCTGGACGGCGACATGACCCTGTGGGACCGCGAGGTGGCTCTGCTGCTGCGCGACCACACGATGGTCCGCGACATGGCCGAGCGGATCCTCGGCAACGCGGTCATGTACACCATCGGCTGCATGGAGCACCCGGAGGTCCACCTCGGGGTCGGCAAGCTCGTCGACATCGGTGTTCACCAGCTCATCCTTGACACTCCCGTGTGGTGGGCCCTCTGCGACGCGTACAACGAGGGTCGCTACAAGCACCACGCCCCGTTCATCCAGCGCCGTCGCGACGGTCTGTGCCTGCGTACGGCGGGCTTCCTGAACTCCATCGGCTTCGACATCGACAAGGAGCTGTGGGCGATCGACGGCACGGACTGCTCGCCGTGCGACAACAAGGTCCCTGACAGCCACTGAACAGTCCTACGCTGGCCCCTGTCCTCGGTCCCCAGGAGGACAGGGGCCAGCCTTTGCGAAGAGGAATCGACTTGCCCGCACAACACGACATCGCTGCCGAGACGGAGCTGTGGGACACCTTCGCCGCTTCCGCTTTCAAGGAAGACGCGGAGCCGGGGTTCTGCTGGACCCAGTACGCCGGTCACGGACCCGGCCCGGAGCTGCTGGGCGACTCGCGCTCCGTGCTGGAGATCGGCTGCGGCACCGGCCGCGCCCTCGCCCACCTTGCTGAGCGCGGCATCGCCGCTCGGGGTGTCGACCTGTCTCCCGTCATGGTCGAGAAGACCACCACGAAGTGGGCCGGTACCGGTGCGGAGTTCGTGTGCTGCGAGGTGCTGGAGTACCTGAGCGGGCACGAGAAGGTGTACGACGCGGTCTACTCGATCTTCGGTGCCGCATGGTTCACCGACCCGGGCCGTCTCTTCCCCCTTGTCCGCCAACGGCTCAGGCCCGGTGGCGTGTTCGTGTTCTCGCAGCCGCCGGCCATCCCCGGTGCGTACGGGCCGCAGGGCATGTACAAGGGAGGTTTCGCCGGAAAGGCGATGTTCACCTACCGCTACAGCTACCGCCCGGCCGTCTGGGAGCGCCTGCTCACGCGGGCCGGGTTCGCCACGGCCGACGCGCGGGTCCTCGACGCGCCTCAGCCTGGGCACATCGGGACGCTCCTTGTCCGCGCGGTCGCTCCGTGACGGACACGGTCGAGCGTGTCTTTGTGCTTCGATCCGCGACGGCTGGTCCGAGGAGTCGGCGGGCGAGGCGGGCCCCGCGTGGAGTTGAGGTGAAGCGCATGGTGAACTCGCGTTCGGATGCCGGACGCTGTGGCATGTGCCGAGGGCCCTGCGCATGTCCGCCTCCGCAGGACCTTCAGCAGCCCTGGCGCCTCGCTCACCGGGTGTCGCGCCGGCGCTGGCTGCCACCGCGATCAACGTCCGCCCAGAGACGCGCGGTTCGCGACGGCGGTCGCCTTCCTGGGCGACGATCTACATCGTGATGGACCCAGCCCTCACGCCACCGACACCCACATCAGGAGGCCCCAACTGGGCATACAAAGCCCGCCCCTTGGGGCGCAAAGTTACTGTAAGTTTCTGCTATGAAACAGGGCAAAGGCATCGAGAACCCCGAGTCGCGCTTCTCCGCGGTGCTGCTGGCGGCAGCAAAGCTTCCGGGTGTGCGTATCAACAGGGAGGCGTACCTCCGAAGTGCGCTGGCTCGCCACTGCTCCGAGGACGACATCCGGAGAGCGATAGAAGAGACCCCTGCTGCTGCGGGCATCCCTGTTGAGGTTCTCGACAAGGTGGCCAATGACTCCATCCGCTTCGAAACCGGCAAGGTCAGCGCTCTCTCCGCCGCTGCCGGGATCCCCGGCATCCTCGCCCTTCCCGCCACTGTGCCCGCCGACCTGGCCCAGTACTTCGGCCACATGGTGCGTATCGCGCAGAAACTCGCCTACCTCTACAGCTGGCCCGACCTGTTCTCCGACGACGGCGATGACGTCGACGACGCGACCATGGGGGTGCTCACGCTGTTCTTCGGCGTGATGTTCGGCACCCAGTCGGCGAACGCCGCTGTGGGGAAGGTCGCGGGGATGATGTCGGAGCAGGCCGTCAAGAAGCTGCCTCAGAAGGCACTCACCAAGGGCCTCATCTATCCCATCGTCAAAAAAGTCGCAGCCTACCTCGGCGTCAAGATGACAAAGGATTCCTTCGCGAAGAGCGTCTCGAAGGCCATCCCTCTCGTTGGGGCCGTTGTCTCCGGCGGGCTCACTCTTGCGACCTACCTTCCGATGGCCAAGAGGCTCAAGAAGCACCTCTCCAGCCTGCCGCTGGCGGACCCGTCGCACCGAGTGATGGATGGGGAAGTCGTGGACGGCGAAGTCGTGGAAGACCACGAGTCTTTCGCCACCCCACACGCCGAACAGCACGGCGCAGACGCCCCTGCCATCAAGCTGGAGGAACCCCAGTCTTGACACCGCCAGCGCACTCCTCACCCCCGACGGGGTGGCCGATGCGACGGGCGTTCTCCTCATCGCCGGGCGGGGTGATCTGTTGGCATGAGGGCTCGCTCGTCATCCCGCCCCGCTGATCACCGCGAACCGCGAACACCCGTCGGAGCACCGGACACCCGGGGCGGGGCCAGGGTGACGATCTCCCGGTCGAAGAAATCGTGGAATCCCTCACCGCGCTCATAGAGTGCATCGAATCCGGCGTTCGTTTCCCGGATCAGCGAGTGGTCGGTGTAACGGTTGGCTCCGGCCGCATTTCCGTCCTCGTCGTAAACGACCTCATACATGGCTACATCGCCGAGAATCACTACCTCTGGAACTGGGCGAGTCCGCTCGATGTGCGAAATATCGCGAGCGTCGAGAACCTTGATGTCGTCGCCCACGTCCACGCGTACGCGCAGGACGAACAACTCCCATTGCACATACGGCGTGACCGGGAATTCCACGACGCGAAGGCGGCGGTGCCTGACCCCCAGTCGCGACGCCTGGCGGAGTTCCTCGGCGTACTCCTCGCGCCTCTCCTCGGCCAGGGACAGCGCCCCCTCCCAGTCGCCGTCGGCGAAGGCCTCCCAGCTCGGGAAGCCGCGCTCCTTGAAGTGCTGGCCGCGCTCAAGCTTGTTGAGGAAGCCGATCCCACTGCTGTAGACCCGGCCCAAGTCCGCGTGGTACGTGGGGCGATCCAGGCGTTCGGAGGCGCGGCCGGGGAAGGAATCAAACACTGGGGATGTCCGGCTTCGCCGCGATGAGCATGTTCCGGGGGATGACTACGAGGCGTTCGTCCGACCCGATCGAGACCCCGTCGGGAAGGTTCCTTCCGAGTGACTGCGTCAGATCCCGGCCGATGACAGCGATGTCGCCGTTCGTGAGTTCCCAGATGTCAGGGCAGTCAGGAGTTCCGGTTGTGTTACCGAGCTCCTGGGGAGTCTTTCCCAGGCGCTGTTTGAAACCTGTGTCCGGATCTGCTTCCCATGGCCTGGCCATTTCCGTCGCCCCCTCGATCGATCGGGATGTCTCACTGTAGCGTGCAACTTACCCGCCTGATCATGTGTTAGAACCAGCTCGAAGGGGTAATGGCGAGGATTGATTCCTCCTTGTCTCATGCCGCTCAGGGCTGGAATGATAATGATCGGAAAGAAAATCACGCAAACGCCTGACAGGTGACACTTCCCATCTGTGCTGTCGGATAATCAGGTGAACGGAGGGGCGGCTGTGGACCCAGAAGTGACCTTGCTCGCACAGAGCGCGGGGACCACCTTGGTCGCGTTGATGGCGACCGATGCCTGGCACCGTGTGCGTGACGGGATCACACAGCTCTGGCGTCGGACGCAACCCGAGCGCGCCGAGACCGTCGCCGCCGAGTTGGAGGCCGGTCGCGAGCAGGTGCTGGCCGCCGTGG